>JAEWQP010000032.1 GCA_023399155.1 Verrucomicrobiota bacterium
CACGGGCACTTTCGCCTTGTGCGCCGCAGCGACACAGCTTGCCATGAAGCTGTCACCTTGAAAACCAAGCTCCTTGGGATGAATGGCCAGAATAACCGGCGCTTTTTTCTCTTCACAGCATTCAATAACTGCTTTCAATATCTGTCCGGTACCGATATTAAATGCGGGAACAGCGAAATAGTGTTCATTGGCAGCGGATAAAATATCCTTCATGTTTACTAGCAAAGTTGCAATCCTCCAAAGTTTAAATTATAATTAATATTGACATCGCCAATACTATTTTCGATGATGTATTCGGCTTTATAACCGTTAATGATTCTCGCTGATTTTACACTTTCATCAACGTGTTTTGTTTTCTATAACTATTGCTAACATAGCGTTCGCAGCGCTTTGTTTTGGTTAGAAGCAGCCCTCTAAGGGCCGCTTCTAACCGCTTCTCTATTCTCTAATCGTTAACATTTTTGTTCCTCTTATTTGAGGTAATTATCAACATTCTCTGATGTCACAAGTGTGAACGGAACCATGATGCTCTTCTCAACTGTCTTGCCGCCAATGACGTCAGCAATCAGCTCGATCGCAGTTGTAACCTGTGCTGCGCCGTCCTGAAGGACTGTCGCACCCAACGTGCCGTCTTTGACCATCTGAAGCGGGCCGGCGTTTCCGTCAACACCGATGCAAACGATGTCTTCACGGCCAACGGAGTTGCAGTAAGCCTGAACAGCAGAAGACATATCGTCGTTGTCACAAATGAACGCTTTGATGTCATCACCATGCTCGGTCAGTACGTCTCCGGCAAACTGAACAGCTTTGTCAGCAGACCAGTCAGCTGCATAATCGCCAACACTTTCCCATTTGTCGTTGCCTTCCATCACGTTAAGGATGCCCTGGCCTCTGTCGATCTGCGCAGAGTTACCGACGATACCCATCATGTGAGCATACTTGCCGCCATCCGGAACTTTTTCAATCACATAGTTAGCCATCATTTCGCCAGCCTGAACGTCATCAGAACCCACGAATGCATTTGCCAGATCGTCTGAGTTGTTGGTTTTGGAGTTCACAACGATGATCGGAATGCCAGCATCAGAGCAACGTGTGACAACAGGTGCGCTGCCTTCGCTCTCAGCAGGGAGAAGGATCACAAAGTTCGCTCCATTATTAATCGCGTCTTCGATCAGGTTAACCTGGGTGATAGGATCGGTCAGGCCGTCATAAAGCTGCCAGCTTGCGATTGTGCCGTCTGAAACCAGACCGTCAAGAGCTGTCTTCGCAGCGCCGTTCAGTGTGGCGTGGAAAGCGTCAACCGTGTTCTTTGCAATGTAAGCCACGTTAATTTCCGTTGTCGCTTCTTCGGGTGCAGCTTCCGTTTCAGCAACGGGAGCTTCGGATGCAGATTCCGACACCTCGGGCGAAGCAGTTTCTTCTGCTTTCGGCGGAGCACCGCAGGCCACAAGAGCCATCGCGAGGCACAATACCATAACCAATGCCAGTAACTTCTTCATTTTTTCCTCCTTGAAATTTCTTTTTTTATTTATCTCAACCCGTTTGACGGGACAAGACCAGTTTTATCTCTTTTTGTTGATCGCGTTATCCATCATAACCGCGCCGATGATAAGCAGGCCTTTGAATATGGTCTGCCAATATGAGCTGATACCCAGCAGATTCATACCGTTGTATATAAGACCGATGATAATAATACCGACTAACGTACCCGGTATTGTTGAAATACCGCCGGAGAATGATGTGCCGCCGATCACGCAGGCCGCGATCGCATCCGTCTCATAACCGACACCGATGTTCGGCTGTGCGGCGTTTATACGCGCTGTCATGATAATACCGGCTACGCCTGCGAAAAGACCGCTGATAACAAATGTCAGTATTCGTGTTTTGGCCACGTTTACACCCGATGCGGTTGCCGCATGGATATTGCCGCCCACCGCATAGACATAGCGGCCAAACTTTGTCCAGTGCAGCAGGAAATAGGACAGAATCGTGATGCCAATCAATATGAGAATCGGATACGGTATGGTATCAAATATCTTTCCTAGGCCGATATCCGCAAAGTCCGGATTCGCAAGGGCAAACGAATATCCGCCCGATATCACATAACCGAGGCCGCGAATCACCAGCTGGCTTGCCAGCGTCACCACGAATGGGAACATGTTGAACTTCGCCACCAGAATACCGTTGACCAATCCGAATATGCCGCAGATGGCAATGGCAGCGAGACATGCCAGCAGATTGTTTCCCGTCGCCTGCAGGACAATACCGATTGTCGTGCTGGCAAGCGCCAGCATCGCGCCAATTGACAAGTCAATGCCCTCTGCCGTAATCACGAACACCATACCCATCGCCAGCACACCGTTTAGTGCCACCGTTGACAATACATTCGTGATGTTGCTCATTGTGAAGAACTTTGGCGATGCGATTGACAAGATGATAAACATTCCTATCATGATGAAGCCAATACCGTATCTCTTCATGAACAGGCTGAAATCATGCTGATCCATTCCAAGGATTCTTTTCTCTTTATTATCCGCCATGATGAACCTCCTTATTTTTCGCCGAATTCCTTCGCGAGTATGTATTCTTGATCGGCTGTGCCGCTCAGTATATCTTTTCGACTAATCTCCCCGTTTAACGTCCCTTCGTGG
>JAEWQP010000016.1 GCA_023399155.1 Verrucomicrobiota bacterium
GCGCGGTGGGCCCCGGCCTGGCCACCACCTTCCCTGAGATCATCGCCGCGGACACCGTGTTGCAGGACCCGGTGCTCACCGTCTTCCGTGGTGCCAATCCGATCCTCACGGTTGACGACTGGAGCGCGGGTTCGCAGGCGACCACCACGCAGGCCGTGGCCACCCAGGTCGGCGCCTTCCCGCTGGTCGAGGGCAGCAAGGATGCCGCCTTCGTCGTCACGCTCGCCCCGGGGCACTACACCATCCAGGCCACCGGCAAGAACGCCTCCACCGGCGTCGCCCTCGTCGAGGTCTACCTCGTGCCCAATACCAAGTAACACGCACGCGGACCGCGACTGAACTTCACGGGGCCCGGTTCGCCGGGCCCCGTTTGTTTTCCAGGCAACCGCAGCGGAGACGCGCGTCCATGCGCCACGCACGAGCCTTGCACGCCACCGGTGATGCGAAATGATCCCGGGGCGTGCCGCCGAAACGGTCCGACACGCCGCCGCCATGATCGATCTCAAGCCCATCATCGAACGCATCGTTCCGCGCATCAGACAGCTTCGCCGGGAACTGCACGCGAATCCGGAGCCTGGGTACAAGGAGGTCGCCACCGCCGCGCGCGTGGCAGCCATGCTCGAGGGTCTTCCCGGCTTCGCGCTGCGGCGCAATGTGGCCGTGACCGGTCTGGTGGCCACGCTCGACGGGCACAAGGCCGGGCCCTGCGTGGCGCTTCGCGCCGACATGGACTGCCTGCCCATCCTGGAGGAGACCGGCCTGCCATATGCCTCCACCAAGCCGGGGTTGATGCACGCGTGCGGACACGACGGGCACACCGCGGCGCTGCTCGGCGCCGCCCTCGTGCTCGCCCAGGCACGCGACGACCTGCGCGGGCCGGTGAAATTCATCTTTCAACCGGCCGAGGAAGGCGGCGGAGGCGGTCGGCGCATGACCGAGGAAGGCGTCCTGGAAAATCCACATGTGGAGGCGATCTTCGGCCATCACAACATGCCGGGTTCGGATATCGCGCTGGGCGACGTGGGCCTGCGTCCCGGTGCGATCATGGGAGGCACCTGCGATTTCGTCATCGAGGTGCGCGGGCGCGGCGGCCACGCGGCGGCGCCACACGCCGCGGTCGACCCGATCTACGTGGGCGCGCAGATCGTCAATGCCCTTCAATCGCTCGTGTCGCGCACGCAGAATCCTGTCGAGACCCTCGTGATCACCGTGGGCAGGTTCCACGCGGGCACCGCGTCGAACATCATCCCGGAGAGCGCCGAACTCGAGGGGACGATCCGCTCGCTATCGCCTGAGGTGCTGAAGCAGGCACCCGAACGCGTCGCCGCACTCGCCCGCTCGATCGCCGCCGCACACGGCGCGCTCGCCGAGGTCCGGCTGATGCCCGGATATCCCGTCACAGTCAACGACGCCCGGGCCGCCGAGTATGTGGCGTCGGTCGGCCGCATCGTCGCCGGCGCCGGGCATGTGCGCGCGGACCACCCGCCCAGCCTCGGCGCGGAGGATTTCGCCTACTTCCTCGAGGCGCGGACCGGCTGCTATTATTTCGTCGGCACCCGGCCACACGACAAGCCGGCCGTGCCGTTCTGCCATCATCCAAAATTTGACTACAACGACGACGCGCTCCCGCTCGCGATCGAGATGCACTGCGAACTCGCCCGGCGCTTCGCGGAATCGTGGAACCACGGATAAACGCAGATGCACCCAGCGCGGCTGCGCCGCAACCAAGCGACGGCGATGAAATTGGCCGCAAAGTGGCACAAAAAGACCTCAGACCGCTTACCGGATGTCGCCCGCGCGCCTATAGGCGCAATGTGAGCCAGCCGTTCTCCGATAGATTCTTTGCGCCTCTTTGCGGCCACCCTGCCTTGGGGCGTAATCGAGGGATACCTTCGAACAACTGGAGGAGTCTGCGAGATAGTGGCACAGAACGTTGAAGAGAGAACCGCTGATCTGCACTTATTGGCGCTGATTCCGATCAGTGAGTCCCTGCGAGATCATGAGCATTCAAGCCTTGTCCTCCTCACAAGCGCCAATCAGCGCAGGTCGGCGGTTTTTCGTCTGAGCTCGAACAGCGCCCATCCATGTGCATCCGTGGTTTCCGCCTATGACCGAGCCCTTCATCATCCGTCCTGCCACCGAGGCCGATGTCCTCCTGCTCCTGCAGTTCATCCGCGATCTCGCCGAGTACGAGAAACTCGCGCACGAATGCATCGCCGATGAGGCCGCGCTGCGCGCCGCAATGTTCGGCGCGCGCCCCTGCGCGGAGGCGCTCCTCGGGTTCGTCGGCGAGGAGCCCGTAGCGTTTGCGATCTTCTTCCAGAATTTCTCCACGTTTCTCGCGCGGCCGGGGATCTATCTCGAGGATCTCTTCGTGCGGCCCGCCTTTCGTCGACGCGGTTACGGCCGCGCCATGCTCGAGCATCTCGCCCGCGAGGCGAACCGCCGCGGGTGCGGAAGGTTCGAGTGGGCGGTGCTCGACTGGAATCAGCCCGCGATCGACGCCTACCAGCGCTTTGGCGCCACCGTGATGCCCGACTGGCGCGTATGCCGGCTGAGCGGCGAGGCGCTCACGCGGCACGGCACGTGATGGCGCGCGCGCCGCACGAATGCGCCCCTCAGCCGGCCCGTAGCCGCGGCTGCTTCGTCCGGCCGCGGACCCGCGGGCCAGCCGGCCTCGAGGCCGCGTGCGTCTCCGGCGGAGGCCCGCTGGCATTCGGCAGAGACCTGGCTAGCGTGCTGGCAGGAGGATTCATGCCGACGGCATCCCGTACGACCGAGCCAGACATCCAATCTTCGGTCGAGGAACTCGGCCTTCGCATCTTCGAGCAGATGGAGGCGCATCCCGCTCCGCTGTTCAGCGCCGAGGGCGTCTACGCGCGGCTCATGGAGCGCGCGATGCGCAACGACGCCTTCAAGGTGCAGCTGTTTCGGTTCATTGACGTCGCGCCGGCTCTCCACTCGCCGGCGGAGTTCGTCCGCCACCTGCGCGAATACCTCGGGGAGGTCGCAGCGGAACTCTCGCCGCTGCTCAAGGGCGGGCTCGCGCTCTCCGGCGTCGCCCCCGGCCTGGTGGCGCCGGCCGTGCGCGCGAACCTCACCGCTTTCGCCCGGCAGTTCATCGCTGGTGCCGACCCCGCGGACCTGGTCGCGTCCGTGCGTCGGCTGCACGCGGCGGATCGCGCGGCCACAATCGATCTGCTCGGCGAAGTCGTGATCACCGACGCCGAGGCGGATCACTATGTGGAACGCAACCTGGAGGTCCTCGAGGCGCTGGCGGCCGCACTGCCGACGTTCGGGCCGCCATCTCCCAGCGACCTGACAAGCGCCGGACCGGTGCCGCGGTTGAACCTCTCGTTGAAGATCAGTGCGCTCGATGCGCGCCTTCAGCCCCACGCGCCGGAGACCTCGGTCGCACGGCTCATTCCGCGTATCCAGCGCATCCTTGCATCCGCGGCCCGACATGGCGCCCTGGTGAACCTGGACATGGAAAGCCGTGCGCTGAAGGATGTCACGCTGCAGCTCTTCACCGAGTTGCTGCGCATGCCGGCCGGCACCACCGCCCCTGCCCTGGGCATCGCGCTCCAAGCCTACCTCCGGGAAAGCGAGGCCGATCTCCAGAGGCTGCTGGAGGTGGCACGCCACGCCGGCCGGCGATTCACCGTGCGCCTGGTCAAGGGTGCGTACTGGGACTACGAGACGATCCTTGCCCGGCAGCGTGGTTGGCCCGTGCCCGTGTGGTCGCGCAAGGCGGAGACGGACGCGTGTTTCGAACGCATGACAAACCTTCTGCTCGACCACACGGAAATCGTCAGCCCGGCGTTCGGCACTCACAACGTCCGCAGCATCGCCCACGCTGCGGTCCAGGCATCGCGCCGCGGCATCGATCCACGCGCGATCGAGTTCCAGATGCTCTACGGCATGGCCGAACCTGTGAAGCGCGCGATGCTGTCGCTCGGCTACCGGGTGCGCGAATACTGCCCGTGCGGCGATCTGCTTCCGGGCATGGCGTACTTCGTCCGCCGGCTGCTCGAGAACACGTCGAACGAAGGCTTCCTGCGCCACACGTTCGTCGACCGGGTCGCGCGCTCGCAACTCCTGGCGGACCCCGCGGCAGACCGAGCGGAGAACCGGGCCCGCGCCCGCGAGGCATCGACCCCGTCGCCGCACGCGTTCACGAACGAACCGCCCCTCGACTTCACCCGGGCCGCGCACCGCAGCACCCTGAGCACGGCTCTCGAAACCGTGCGCAAGTCGCTCGGCCAGGAGCACCCTGCCGTCATCGATGGGCGCCGGATGAGTGTCGCCGCCTGGATTGACTCGGTCAACCCAGCCAATCCCGATGAGCACATCGGCCGTGCGGCCGCGAGCTCCCACGAGGATGCCGATGCGGCCGTGGAGGCGGCGCACCGCGCCCAGCCCGCGTGGGCGCGGCGCCCCGCGGCGGAGCGTGCCGCGGTGCTTGAACGTGCGGCCGAAATCCTTCGCCGCCGACGCTTTGAATTGATCGCGCTCGAGGTGCTCGAGGTCGGGAAGCCTTGGGTCGAGGCGGATGCGGATGTCGCGGAGGCCATCGACTTCTGTGCGTATTACGCGGCGGAGATGCAGCGGCTTGCCGGCGGCCAGGCCAGCGTCGCGGTGCCGGGCGAGACCAGCACCACGACCTACCGTGCGCGCGGGGTGGCGGCCGTGATCGCCCCCTGGAACTTCCCGCTCGCGATTCTCTGTGGAATGACGGTCGCCGCACTTGTCACGGGAAACACCGTGGTGATGAAACCGGCCGAGCAGTCGTCGGTCCTGGCGGCACGGCTTTTCGCGATCCTCATCGAAGCAGGTGTACCCGCGGGATGCCTACATTTCCTGCCGGGTGTGGGCGAGGAGGTCGGCGCGCGGCTCGTCGCACACCCGCGCGTGGCGCTGGTCGCCTTCACCGGGTCGAAGGCGGCCGGGCTGCAGATCTGGGCGGCGGCCGCCCGGACCGCGCCGGATCAGCGCGACCTGAGGAAAGTGATCTGCGAAATGGGCGGCAAGAATGCACTGATTATCGACAGCGGGGCGGATCTCGACGAGGCGCTGCCCGCGGCGGTGCATTCCGCCTTCGGATTTGCGGGCCAGAAATGCTCCGCCCTTTCGCGTCTGATCGTTGTGGAATCGACCTACGACCGCGTGGTCGAGCGCCTGGCGGGCTGCGCCGCGACGCTGCCGGTCGGCCTGCCCGAGCTTCCCACGACGCTCATCGGACCGGTGATCGACGGCGCGGCACAGCAGCGGCTGCTCGCCATGACGGCGGAGGCGCAGCGGTCGGCCCGCCTGCTCTGGCGCGGCGAGGCGCCCACGGATACCGGCTACTTCGTGCCACCGGCCATCTTCACGGACGTGGCGCCCGAGTCGCGCCTCGCGCGCGAGGAGCAGTTCGGTCCGCTCCTGGCTGTATTCAAAGTTCCCGACTTCGAGGCGGCCCTGCGGCTGGCCGGCGACTCGGAGTTCGCGCTGACGGCCGGTGTGTTCACGCGAAGTCCCGCGCACATCGCGCGCGCACGGGAGGAGCTTGTGGCGGGAAACCTCTATATCAACCGCGGCATCACAGGCGCACTGGTCGGTCGTCATCCGTTCGGCGGGTACAGGATGTCCGGTGGCGGCACCAAGGCCGGCGGCCCCGACTACCTCCCCCATTTCATGGTGCCGTGCTGCGCGACCGAGAACGTCCTGCGTCGCGGCTTCGCACCGGAAGACGCGAGCTAGCAGATCGGCTCGGTCCGGAACCGCCGGGACCGCGCAGGCTCTCCGGGGGAAACACCCCGGAGCGCGCGCAGGCCGTGCAATGCGCGCACGCTGTCCAGCCTTCGACATCGACATTCCTGCCGCGGCTGCTCGACTTGTCCGAGGTCGCCGATGTCCGCGGTCCGCCTCATCTGTCTCGCTGTCATGCTCACCTCCTGGATCAGCCATCTTGTCGGCCGACCGCTTCGCTCGGATGAGGAGGTGATGTTCTTCCCCACCACCGCGCGGTTCGCGTCGGACGACATGGTGGAAATCACGGTCGAGGCCTGGGTGTACGAGAACGAGCGCCGGCCGGGCGTCACCACGGTGTTTCGCCGCTACATGCGCCTGGACCCAGCGACCCTGAATGCAGCCGAGGACGCGGAGTTTCGGCGGCGTGTGCGGCTGTTCCTGACTGATTCGGAAGGCGGCAAGCTCGTGCCCGTGCACATCACCACGCTGCTCGAGGCGGAGCCGCGCTCGCTCGCGCTGCCGGTCACGCCGCCCAGCGGCCGCACCAGTGCGCGCTGGCTGATCCCGGTGCCCCGCGATCCATCGGCGCCGTGGATCCACTTCGAGGCGCGGGGCCCGACCAAGGCCTTTCGAGGCCGCGCGTTGCTCGTGCCTGACGAAGGACTCTCGGTGGTCTCGGATATCGACGACACCATCAAGCACACGCACGTGCTCGACCGGCGAGAGATGCTGCTCAACACCTTTGCACGTCCGCTCCAGGCAGTGCCGGGCATGGCCGAGCTGTATCAGCGGACCGAGTCATCTGCCGACGAACCGGTGCGCTTCCACTACGTGTCGGGCGGACCGCACCAGCTCTGGCCGATGATCGACGCGTTCCTGCGGGAACACCGTTTCCCGGAGGGCTCCGTGCACATGCGTTCGATCAACTGGCGCGTGGAGGTGTTTGGCGACAGTCCAGGCACGCTCGGGCACAAGCTCACGACGATCGCGGCCTTGATGCGCGATTTTCCGCGGCGGCAGTTCGTGCTGGTAGGCGACTCGGGCGAGCGTGATCCCGAGGTCTACGGCCAATTGGCGCGGGAGTTTCCCGAACAGGTGGTCTCGGTCCTCATCCGCGACATCACGGGTGAGCCGCGCGAGGCGCCGCGTTACGTCGAGGCGTTCCGCGCCGTGCCGCCGGAGCTTTGGACCTTGTTCCTCGATCCCGCCGCGGTCGAGCTGCGGCCGGCACGGACGGAACTCATGTTTCCGACGTATCCGTCCACGCCTGCGCCAGGCGCATGATGTCGCGCGAGAGGCGACCGAGCCGCTGGTCGATCTTTTCATCCACGAGCGCGCCGTCGCGAAAGGCCTCACCCGTCGCGTAGACAAAGCGAGGCACGATCACGCAGCGGAAGTCGAGCATCAGACTGTTCGCCAGGCTCATCACCGCCATGTAGCTGGACTGCCCGCCTGCGGTGAGGATGAAACCCACCGCCTTGTTTTCCCATCCCGCGCCGGTGAGTTCGATGGCATTCTTGCACGCGGCGTTCACATCGTAGTTGTAGACTGGACTGGAGATGATGATGCCGTCGGCCTCGCGCACGCGTTCGGCAAGCTGGGCGGCCTGGCGGTTTTCGAACGATCCGGGCTCACCGCACGCGGGCAGCGCAAGCTCGCCGAGTTCGATCACCACAGTCTCCGCGCCCTCGGCCTCGAGGTGTTCCTGGGCGCGCAGGCCCAGCGTGTGGCTCTTGCTCCGTGGGTTGAGGCTGGTGCTGAGGATCAGTATCTTCATGGAACAGGAAATGCCGCGGTCACCGAAGCCGGCCCATCAGTGCGGCGCGGGTGCTCATGGCGCCGCACGCCCGACCGCAACGCCGCAGGCCCGGATGAAACGCGCTCGACGACGCGCCCTGCGACCCGACCCGTCGTCGGTGTGGCTGGAGAGCCGCGCTTCACCTGGAGAGGCCCGGCCGGTTGGCATCGCACAGCATGCCGGCCGAACAAACGACAAACCGCACTCGAGTCCAACCCTGAGTTGAACCGCCCTACGAGAACGTTCGGCCGAAGGCGCCGCCTCGCTGGTTGCCTCCGAGGATTCCCTCTGCTCGACTTCCGCCATGTCGCAACCGAGGCGTTCGCTCTGGGAAAGCGTTTCGGAGTTCTACGATCGCGCCGCCGCCTACACGAATCTGCCCGCCGGCCTTCTCGCGGAGATCAAGGCCTGCAACAGCGTGCTGCGCATGCGATTTCCCGTGAAGCACGACGACGGCTCGATCGAGGTGGTCGAGGCGTTCCGCGCGGAACACAGCCACCACCGCCTTCCGACCAAGGGCGGGATTCGCTTCAGTCCCGAGGTCACGCAGGACGAGGTGATCGCACTCGCCGCGCTCATGACCTACAAGTGCGCGATCGTCGGTGTGCCGTTCGGCGGATCCAAAGGCGGCGTGCGGATCGACCCACACCGGATCTCCGACGGTTTTCGCGAGCGGCTCACGCGCCGGTACACCGCGGAGATGGTGGCGAAGAACTTCATCGGCCCGGCGGTCGATGTGCCCGCGCCGGATTACGGCACCGGCGAGCGCGAGATGGCGTGGATTGCCGATACGTTCCGCGCCCTCAACCCGAACCAGTTGCACGCAAACGCCTGCGTCACCGGCAAGCCGCTCAGCCTGCATGGCATCCATGGCCGCAAGGAAGCGACGGGCCTCGGCGTCTACCATGGCATTCGCGAGGCCGTCAGTCGCGCCGAAGACATGAAACCGCTTGGTCTCGCGGCCGGCGTCGAGGGCAAGCGCGTGGTGGTGCAGGGCCTCGGCAATGTCGGCTATCATGCGGCCAAATTTCTGCAGCACCAAGGCAGGGCGGTCATCGTGGGTCTGGCCGAGATCGAGGGGGCGATCGCCAATCCGCGCGGCCTCGACATCGACGCCGTGCTGGAGCACCGCCGCACCACCGGCTCGATCCTCAACTACCCCCGCGCCCAGAACCTGCCCGATTCGGCCGCGGGGCTCGAGTTGGATTGCGACATCCTGGTGCCCGCCGCCCTGGAAAACCAGATCACCGCGTCCAACGCCGGGCGCATCCAGGCGCGAATCATCGCCGAAGCCGCCAACGGTCCGATCGACACAGTCGGCGAAAAGATCCTCATGGCTCGCGGGTGCCTCATCATTCCCGACGTGTATTTGAATGCCGGAGGCGTGACAGTGTCCTACTTTGAGTGGCTGAAAAACCTCTCGCACGTCCGTTTCGGCCGCATCACCGCCTACCACGAGGAAGACTCGCATCAACGGTTCATCAACGCGATGGAGCGCCTCACCGGCAAGCAAGTGCCCGACGAGGAGCGCGCCGGGCTCATCCATGGCGCGCGCGAGATTGACTTTGTCCACTCCGGCCTGGCCGACACCATGATCTCCGCCTACGAGGACATCCGTCGCACAGCCCGCACGATGAAAATCCCCGACCTGCGCACGGCCGCGTTCGCGCTCGCGATCGTGCGCGTCGCCGAGACCTACAAATCGGCCGGAATCTTTCCGTAGGTCCCACCAGGGTTCCTGACTCGACCCCCCCGACTCTTTCTCTTACTCTTTCTCTCCATCCGCTCCGTGCGATGGTGGAGGAGGGAGAAAGAGAAAGAGAAAGAGAAAGAGGAAGAGTAAGAGAAAGATTGGGGGGGCGGGGAACTGCTTTCTCCCATTGCTCCGGAGGCGGGGGCCATTACGGTGCGCGTTCATGGAGAAACGGCTCTTCCTCCTCGACGGCATGGCGCTGGCCTATCGCGCTCATTTTGCCTTCATCGCCCGTCCGATTCGCTCGTCGAAAGGCGTGAATACCTCGGCGCTGTTCGGCTTCGCCTCCACCCTGCTCGATCTCATCGAGCGCGAGAAGCCGACGCACATGGCCGTGGTCTTCGATACGGAGGCGCCGACCGCGCGGCACCACCTCTATCCCGAGTACAAGGCCAACCGCCAGGAGATGCCCGAGGACCTCTCCGTCGCCCTGCCTCAGCTCAGACGTTTCGCGACGGCGTTCGGCATCCCGGTGATCGCGATGGACGGCTATGAGGCCGACGATGTGATCGGCACCCTCGCCACGCAGGCCGAGCCGCTCGGTTTCGAGACCTACATGGTGACGCCGGACAAGGACTTCGGCCAGCTCGTCTCCGAGCACGTCCGCATCTACAAGCCGGGCCTGAAAGGCGAGCCCCCCGAGGTGCTCGGCGTATCCGAGGTTCTAGCACGCTGGGAGATCACGCGCGTCGACCAGGTGATCGACATGCTCGGCCTGATCGGCGACAGCACCGACAACATCCCCGGCGTCCCCGGCGTGGGACCGAAGACCGCCCAAAAGCTCATCGCCGAGTTCGGATCGCTCGAGACGCTGCTCGAACGCGTGGCCGAGGTGAAGGGACGGATGCGCGAAAAGCTCGAGCAGCATGCGGCGCAGGCGCGCCTCTCCCGGGTCCTTGCCACCATCGACCGGCAGGTCCCGCTTGCCGTCGCGCCGGAGTCGCTCGTGCTCGGCACACCCGATTCTCCCGCGCTCGCGACGCTCTTCGCGGAGTTTGAGTTCCGCACCCTGGCCCGCCGCGCACTCGGCCCCGCAGCGGATGCCGCCGGCACTCCATCCACGCCGACACCACGACCCACACCGGCACGACGCGACGCTCACTCGGGCCAGGGCGATCTCTTCCCGGGCGACGCGCCGCCGCCCGCGGCCGTGCCCCCGTCTGAATCCGAAGCGACCGCGCAGCTCGACCTCGGGATGCCGCCCGCACACCGAACCATCGCCGATGTGCCGCATGCCTATGAGCACATCACGAGCGCGGAGGGGCGTGCCCGACTCGCGGATACACTGCGCCGGCTTCCCTCCTTCTGCTTCGACACCGAAACCGACGGCCTGGAGCCGCGCCACGCGACGCTCGTCGGGCTGTCCTTCGCGTGGGAGCCGCACCGCGGCTGCTTTGTCCGGCTTCCGGCCGACCCGGCCGCGGCGCGCGAAGCGCTCGAGGTGTTTCGGCCCGTCTTTGCCGATGCCGCGATCGAGAAGGTCGGCCACAACCTCAAGTTCGACCTGGCGGTGCTCAAGGCGCACGGCGTCACGGTCGAGGGCGCGCTCGTCGACACGATGCTCGCGCATGCGCTGCTCGAGCCCGACCAGCGTCACGGCATGGATTACCTCAGCGAGGTGATCCTCGACTACACGCCGATTCCCCTCACGCGGCTGATCGGGGAAGTCACCACTCCGGGCGGACAGAAGCGCGTGTCCGACGTCGATCCCGAGGCGCTCGCGGAGTACTCGGCCGAGGATGCGGATGTGACACTCCAGTTGCGCGGCCGGCTGGAGGCGCTGTTGCGCGAGCGCGGGCAGGAACGGGTCTTCCGCGAGGTGGAAATGCCGCTCGTGCGCGTGCTCGTCGACATGGAGCACGAGGGCATCGCCGTCGACACCGCGGCCCTCGCCTCGTTTGGCACTTCGCTCGAGGGACAGGCGCGCGCGCTCGAGGCGCGGATCGCGGAACTCGCCGGCCGGCCCTTCAACCTCAACTCCCCGCGCCAGCTCGGAGAGATTCTCTTCGACGAACTCAAGCTGGCGGACCGGCCCAAGAAGACGCGCACCGGCCAGTACGCGACCAACGAGCAGACGCTCCTCGCCCTGTCGGGCAGCCACCCGATCGTGGCAGCGATCCTCGAGTACCGCGAGCTCGTGAAATTGAAAGGGACCTACGTCGATGCGCTGCCCGCGGCGGTCGACCCGCGCACACGGCGCGTGCACACGCATTTCGGGCAGCTCCGCACGGCCACGGGAAGGCTCAACTCCGACAACCCCAACCTCCAGAACATCCCGATCCGCACGGAACAAGGCCGCGAGATCCGGCGGGCTTTCATCGCGCGAAACGCCGACTGGGTGCTGCTCTCCGCCGACTATTCCCAGATCGAGCTGCGAATCATCGCGGCGCTGAGCGGGGACCCCGGCATGCTCGAGGCGTTTGCGCGCGGCGATGACATCCACACCGCGACAGCGGCCAGGATCTATGGCGTCGGACCCGCGGACGTGACACGCGAGATGCGTGCACGCGCCAAGATGGTGAACTTTGGCATTCCCTACGGCATTTCCGCCTTCGGTCTGGCGCAGCGGCTCAACATCCCCCGTGCCGAGGCGGCTGCGCTCATCGACGGCTACTTCACCCAGTTCGCCGGCATCCGCAGCTACATTGATGGGACGATCGAGTTTGCGCGCCGTCATGGCTACGTCGAAACCGTGATCGGCCGGCGCAGGGCGCTGCCCGACGTCGGCTCCGCCAACGCCACGACACGCTCCGCTGCAGAGCGCAACGCCATCAATACACCGATCCAGGGAACCGCCGCGGACATGATCAAGCTGGCGATGGTGCGCGTGCATGAGGAACTCGCGCGACGCCGCCTCGCGGCCCGGCTTCTCCTGCAGGTCCACGACGAACTGCTGCTCGAAGTGCCGCGCGCGGAGGTCGACGAGGTGCGCGACCTTGTTGAAAAATCCATGAAAACCGCGCTCCCCCTCGCCGTGCCCATCGTGGTCGAAACGGGCGTCGGCGACAACTGGCTGGAGGCCCATTAATCCCGTCGTCAAGCCCGCCCGTGGAGGTTTTCCGCAGGGACGCGGGGTGAATCGCCGATCCACCGCCGCGGTGTTGGCGGTGCCTTCCTGGCCGTGAAAGCCGGGAATCGGGCTCGTGGCCCGAGGCCCGGACGCCTCGCCTGCAGTTCAGGCGGTCGCCATTTTACCGATGTAAATCAGGCCGGTCCGACGCTTGCGTTCCTGTGGCTGCCCCTCAGCCCCGCAGCGCCGTCCGTGCTCGCAGTGCTTCATCCTCGGAACATGCCCATGTCCCGCACATTCGTCCGCGCCTCACCCGCGCCAGGACGCCGCCAGCCGTTGCCTCATGAGTGACGGGCTCCACGACCTCCCGCCGAACCGTCGCATCCTTGTCGTCGACGACAACGCGGCGATCCACCAGGACTTCCGAAAGATCCTGACCGCCCCCGACTTGGTGGCGGATCAGGCGCTCGAGAACCTGGAGGCCGCGCTGTTCGATTCCGACGGCGCCGCGCCCGCAGTCCGGGAGTCGCGCAGCTTCGAGCTCGTTTCGGCCCATCAGGGACGCGAGGCGTTGCAGTTGGTCAGGGATGCCGTCGCGGCGAACCGCCCGTTCGCGATGGCGTTTGTCGACGTGCGCATGCCCCCGGGCTGGGACGGCATCGAAACGACCACGCATCTCTGGCGCGCCGACCCCGCGCTGCAGGTCGTGATCTGCACCGCCTATTCCGACTACTCGTGGGAGGAGATGACACGCACCCTGGGCATCTCGGACAATCTCGTCCTGCTCAAGAAGCCGTTCGACCCCGCGGAGGTCCTCCAGCTCGCGCATGCGCTGACGGAAAAATGGCGTCTGAGCCGAGCCTTGCACCTGCGCATGAAGACCCTCGAGGCCGTGGTGCTGGAGCGCACGTCCGAGTTGCGGCAGGAGATCGCCACGCGTCAGAAGTTTGAGGAGGATCTCATCCGCGCCCGCGACGCTGCCGAGGCCGCCAGCCGCGCCAAGAGCTCGTTTCTGGCGAACATGAGCCACGAGATCCGGACGCCCATGAACGGCGTGCTCGGCATGTGCCAGCTCCTGCTTGATTCGGGTCTCAGTGCCGAGCAGCGCGATCTCGCCCAGACACTCGCAAACAGCGGCGAAACGCTCTTCTCCCTGCTCAACGACATCCTGGATTTCTCCAAGATCGAGGCCGACAAGATGACGCTGGAGATGGCGCCGTTCTCGATCGAGGACCTCGTCGACGGCGTCGCGCAACTCGTCGCGCGACAGGCGGACGAGAAACGCCTCGAGCTCGTCGCCGACATCGATCCGAGCATCCAGGGCCATTTCATCGGCGACGCCACGCGTTTGCGCCAGGTGCTGATCAATCTCGCGAGCAATGCGATCAAGTTCACGTCCGCCGGCGAGGTCTCGCTGCACGTGCGGCAGGTCGCGGCGTCCGAGCATGCGGCGTGTTTCGAGTTCACCGTCGCCGATACGGGCATCGGCATCTCGGCAGAGCAGATCGCCGAGCTGTTCACGCCGTTCACACAGGCGGACGTCTCCATCACGCGTCGATTTGGCGGCACGGGCCTCGGGCTCGCGATCTGCAAGAGCCTGGTCGGCCTGATGGGCGGAGCCATCGACGTGGAAAGCGCGCCCGGCAAGGGCTCGCGGTTTCTCTTCACGATCGAACTGCCCCGCGCCGCGCCGCATTCACCGGATCTGCGCGCGCCCAAGCCGGATGGTCTCACCGACGTCCGCACCCTGGTCGTCGACGACAACGCCACCAACCGCAAGTTTCTCGCCCACCTGCTGGATGCCTGGAGCGCACCGCACACGGAAGCGAGCCACGCGGACGACGCCTTCACCCAGGTCACGGCCGCGGCCCAGGGCGATGAACCCTTCGAACTCGTCCTGCTCGACTACCAGATGCCGGGTCAGGACGGGCTCACGCTGGCCCGCCGCATCGCCCAGGCCCTGGGAGATCGCGCACCGCGGATGGTCCTGCTGACGTCGCATGGCGACCAGCCCGCGAGTTCCGAGTATCATCCGGCCGGCATCTCCTCCTGCCTCTTCAAACCGCTCCGGCGTCAGGCCTTGCTTGACTGCCTCGTCGATGCCGTGGGACGGGCCCGCCCCGAACCCGCGTCGCCGCGCTCGGCCGCCCACGCCAACGTCCGCATCCTGGTGGCCGAGGACCATCTCGTGAACCAGAAGGTCGCGCAGCTCGCCCTGCGCCGGATGGGATTCTCCGTGACCCTGGTCGGCAACGGCCGCGACGCCCTGGACGCGGCGCGCGCCGGCGGCCACGACGTGATCTTCATGGATTGCCAGATGCCGGAGATGGACGGCTTTGTCGCCACGCGCGCCATACGCCAGCACGAGGTCGAGAGCGGCGTCCGCCGCACGCCGATCATCGCCATGACGGCGGGTGCCGTTCAGGCCGACCGCGACAACTGTCTCGCTGCCGGGATGGACGACTACCTCGCCAAGCCCGTGCGCTGGGAGACCATCCCAGGCATCATCCGCCGCCACCTGCCCGACCTTCTCGACGCCCTGACATGACACCGACCGACAAACAGCCGAGCACCGACACCGATGGCGCAATGGACCGCGCCCTGCGCCACCTTGCGCGCCAGGCACTCGACCTGTTCGTGATCGTGGATTTCCCGTCGCTGAGATTCAACTACATCAACGACGAGGGACGCCGTCTGCTGCACATCGACCCGTCGCGCGAGATCGGCGAGGTGATCCTGGCGGACTTCGGGCAGACCCAGTTTCTCACCGCGCTGCTCTACGAGATCGGGCCGGCTGCTCTCGCCGGCCGGGACTGGTCGGGCGAGACGGCCTTCCAGTCCGCCGCCGGGCATGAGAACCCGGTGCGGATCTTCGTCACGGGTCTCCCCGGCGAGGGCGAGGCACAGGATCGCCTGGCGATCGGCGCCTTCGACACCTCGGCGACACGCGAGGCGCGCGAATCGCTGCGCACGGAGCAGATGCTCCTGCGCGCGCTCCTGCACCACATGCCGGACAGCATCTTTTTCAAGGACCTGAAGAGCCGCTACATCCGGGTGAGCGACCGCATGGCCGCGACCACGAAGCTCAAGACGGCGGACAAGCTGATCGGGCTCTCCGACTGCGAGGTGTTTGGCGAGGAGTTCGGCCAGAACACGCGCGTCGACGAGCAGCGCATCATCACCAGCGGCGAGGGAATCATCGGGCAGATCGAGCACACGACCAATTCCGACTGGTGGGGCGAGGTCAGCAAGCTCCCGCTGCGCGATGAGCGCGGCCGCATCATCGGAACGTTCGGCATCGCGCGCGACATCACCGCGCGCAAGCTGGCGGAGGACAAGCTCAAGACCACGCAGAAGGAACTGCTCGCGGCATCGCGCCTCGCCGGCATGGCCGAGATCGCCAGCGGCGTGCTGCACAACCTGGGCAATGCGCTCAACAGCGTCGGCACGTCGGCCGCGATCCTCGCCGAGCAGTTCGGCCGCTCGCGTATCCAGAATCTCGCGAAGGCGGCGCAGATGCTCGAGCAGCACTCATCCGACCTCGCCTCGTTCCTCAGCGCGGACCCGCGCGGCAAGCAGCTGCCCGCCTATTTCATCCAGGTCGCCGCGGCCCTCACGGCCGAGCGCGACCAGATGCTCAACGAGCTCGCCCAGCTCCGCCGCAACGTGGAGCACATGAGCGAGGTCGTGGCGATGCAGCAGAACTACGCGCGCGGCTCCAGCCTCGCGGAGGACTGCCAGGCCGCCGAGCTGGTCGAGGAGTCGCTGCACATCAGCTCCATCTCGCTCAGCCGCCACGGCATCACCGTCGTGCGGGATTTCAAGGCCGTGCCCAACATCCACGTGACGCGCCACAAGGTGCTCCAGATCCTGGTCAACCTCATCCGCAACTCGAAGTACGCGATGGATGAGACCGGGCGGGCGCAGAAGCCGATGACGATCGTGATCGAACCGAACGGACCGGCCCTGGTCCGCATCTCCGTGCGCGACGAGGGCGTGGGCATCGCTCCCGAGAACCTCACGAAGATCTTCGGGTTCGGCTTCACCACGCGCAAGGACGGCCACGGTTTCGGCCTGCATTCAAGTGCGAATGCCGCCCGGGAACTCGGCGGCCACCTCGCCGGACACAGCGAAGGTGTCGGCAAGGGGGCGGTGTTCACCCTCGACCTTCCTGTCGCGGGAGCACGGGTACAATCCACGCCGGCCGTCGCATAGGCGCGGCCGGGGAACCGCGCTCAACCGGACTGTTCCGGTGCGTCGCTCGCGATCGCCGGCACGGCGGGCTTCGCGGCGGCATCCTCGTCGGGTTCGGGAGCCAGCCGGAGCGCGCGCTCGCGCAGCATGCTCATGGCCGCGGGCAGGTCGGTGAGCAGCCTCATCACCCGCTCGTTCTCGAAGTTGATCGCACCACGCTCGGCATCGTTCACGAACTTCTCCAGGGCGGTAAAGCCGGTGTTGCGTGCGCTGCTGCGCAGCGAGGTCACGCGCTTGATCGCGCCGGGATCACCGGGATCGCGGCGCAGCACGGGCCCGACTTCACCCAGGATGCGATCGATCTCCCGGGCCACACCACGGTAGAGGTCGGCCAGCCGCCCGTCGGGAAGCGCTGTGCGTGCACGCAGCGCCTCGACCGGCTCGAAGAGTTTGTCGCGCCAGCAGGCCTGCGTGAGCCGCGCCACTTCCGGCGTGAGCCGATCGGCGGAGTACGGCTTGACCAGCATGCCCTGGACGCCGAGCCGCATGTATTTCTGCACGACGCCGCGCTCGGACACTCCCGAGTACACGACGGTCGGCAGCGGGCTGAAGAGCGGATGCTGGCGGACGGTCTCGAGAAACTCCCAACCGTGTTCGCCGACAAGGTTTGTATCCAGGACGAGCAGATCGGCCGGTTGTGCGCGCAGGGCGTCCCATGCCTGAGCGGAGCCCGGCGCCACGGCCACATGATGGCCCAGCGGTTCGAGCATGCCCGTGAGGACCTGCGCCGAGACCTCATCATCTTCGACGATCAGAATGCGATGCGACATGGCAGAGGGAGTCCGGTACGACGCCTCCGCACAGCGGCAACGAGCGGCTGCAAGTGGGAGTCGGATACCCACGAATGTCATCGGCGCGACGATCCAGATTTTGAGGAGTATTCCCGGACCTGGCGCCCCACGGTGCGGGGACCCTCAACTGTGGCCGCACCATGCCGATATCCAACGTCCGGTCTCCCGCTGACATCGAGGTTTCAGGTGCCAGTTATCCATGGATGCGTCCGTTTCTGCCCCAGCCCAGCAGGCCCTGCGGATTCTCGTCATCGACGATGAACCGGGGATACTCCGCACTGTCGGCATGGTGTTGCGAAACGCCGGCCATCAGGTGTTTGAGGCGGGTGACGGCGCGGGCGGGATCGAACGCGCGCGATCGCTCCTGCCCGACCTGATCGTCTGCGACGTCGCGATGCCGGGGACCGACGGTTATGATGTGCTCCGCTCGCTCAAGCGTGAGCTTACGACCGCCGCCATTCCCTTCATCTTCCTGAGCGGCAATCTCGACGAAACCTTCGTGCGGCAGGGCATGGGCCTGGGCGCCGACGATTTTCTCGCCAAGCCCTTCCTGCCCGCTCAGCTCTTCGCCTCGATCGCGGCGCGGATGGAGCGGCAGCGCATCGTCACGACCAAGCTCGACCAGCTGCGCGGCAGCCTGGCCCGCGCGGTGCCGGCGGAATTCTTCACGCCCCTCAACGCGGTGCTCGGGTTTTCCATGCTCCTGCTCGACAGTCTGCGCTCGGGCGCCGAGATCAGTCGCGACGAGCTCGAGGATTCGCTCGTGGGCATCCACGACGCGGGCGAGCGGTTGCTCCATATCGCGAGCAACTACGTGCTCTTCACCCAGCTCTCCTCCGAGGAAGGCACGCCGCCGGCGGACGCGCCCGCCCTCCCCGCCTCGACCTGGGAACCCGCGCTGTCGGTCGCCGTGCGCAAGCATGCGCTTCAGCGGCAGCGCATGAAGGATCTGCACTATTCATTCGCCCCGGCCACGCTCCACATCCGCCAGGACCACCTGGAGAAGCTCGTGTTCGAACTCCTGGACAACGCCATCAAGTTCTCACGCCCCGGGGAGTGGCTTTCCGTCACTGGCGCGCGTGCAGAAAATAACTACATCCTTCGCGTTGCCGACCGCGGGCGCGGGATGACCGACGAGCAGATCGCCGCCGCCGCGCCGATGGTGCAGTTCGAGCGCGAGAAACGCGTGCAGGGCGGCGTCGGCCTCGGCCTGCAGATCGCGCGCCTCCTGGCCCGTCGCCACGGCGGCGAGTTCAAGGTCACGCGCAATGCCGACAGCGGCATCACGGTCCAGGTGAATCTGCCGCTCGCCGGCCAGCCGGCTTCCTGATCGTCCACTGCGCCCTGATTCAACTCGGGAAACGAGGCTGAACGAAAGCGCAGCACCAACACTTGGGGCCGAACTTTGCGGTGCAGAAAGCGCGACGGAGGTCGCGCTCCACTTCCTGGGCACGAGGTGCCGGATCAGGCCCCGACTCCGCTGATGTGAGCCTCGAGGCAGGCCCGATGCCACTCCGGCACGCGGTTGATCACGCCAATGTGTTCGAGATAGGTCCTGTCGATCGGTGCGGAACTCTCACTCGCACTGTCGTGCGCCCAGACGTCGCCCAGGTGCACGCAGGTCAGCGGGCTGAATGTCGGCTCGAGGCAGGCCGCGGGCGCGTGATGCCAGGTGACCGCGTCAACGATCGCGCCGGGAAGCCCCCACAATCCGAGCATGTACCCGCCGACCTCCGCATGCGTCGCCCCAAACACCGCCTCCTCGGCGGCGAGCAGGCCACCCGGCGACTTCGCCGCCTCGGCCACCACGCGGGCGTACTCCTTCGAAAAATTGGCCGCGAGTGCGAGCTTGCCGGTGTCGTGCAACATGCCGGCGACGAAAGTCTCGTCGAGCACGCGCGCGTTGGCACCCTCCATCTCCGCGATCAGTTTCGCACAACCGCCCGCGAGCAGGCTGTGGTTCCAGAGCGCCTCCAGGGAGATGGTCCCCAGCGGCACCTTCTCGAACTGCGCAAACGCATTGATGGAAAGGACAAGCGCCTTGATTGTATCCAGCCCGAGATAGTTCACCGCCTCGGCCGGGCTTGCGACCTGTTGTCGCAGGCCGAAGAAGGCCGAGTTGACCAGCTTGAGAATGCGCGCGGTCATGCTGATGTCGCGCGCGACGATGGCCGCGATATCATCGATGCTGCATTCCGGGTCGGCCATCTTGTCGACGAGTTCGACGTAGAGGTCGGGAAGGCTGGGAAGACGGTCCATGCGGGCGACCAGGCGCCCGATGTGTTCGCGCCGCAGCGACGCCTCGACGTCGCACGCGCGCTGGATCGCGGTGCGCAGCGTACCCGGATCGCAAGGACGGTTGAGGAACTGGTGGGTGGCCGCCGCGCACGTCATCACGTAGGGCTGGTCCGAAGGCGGCGCGAGCACGAGCCGCGCGACCTTGGGGTGACGCTCCATGGCGAGCTTGAGGAGCTCGGGGCCGGTCATTCCGGGCATGCCGAGATCCGTCACCAACACATCGACGCCGCCCTGATCGAGCAGCGCAAGGGCCTCCGGTCCGCTCGCGACAAACGTCATGCGCCAGGTCGCGGCAAACGGCCTGAGCTGGCGCTGCAGCGCCTCGCGCACGCGCGCCTCGTCGTCGACGAATACGATGTGTTTCATGCGGGAGGACCGGGACGTGCCGCTCTCGTCGTCAGGAGGCCGGCAACCCGGGATAGCGATCGCGGACTTCGCGCACCGACTGTTCGAAGGCCGACCGGGCGTCGCGGACAAGGCCCTCGAGCTGGGCCTGAGGCACCGTCTGGGCCTGCATTTCGACGTCGCGAAGCAGGTTGGCCATCTGCTCAAAGCCAAAGCTCGAGGCGGCACCCCGGATCTTGTGCGCCTCCTTCCCGACGACCGTGCGGTCAAACGGCGTCGCGTCCGAGCACAACGTCTCCAGCCGGCGGCTGGCGTCTTCCACGAAGAGGCGGAAGAGATCTTTCATTTCCTCGTCGGCGGGACTGAGTTCGTCCCCGACGACCAGCGAGAGTTGCTCCCAGTTGATGAGCATGGCGGAATTCATGGTTGTATGGAGAAGCGTCAGGGCGCGCTTCGGCGCGTGACGCGCATCAGGGCATCCTGCAGATCAGGCACTCGAATCGGTTTGGCAAGGTAATCATCCATGCCCGCGGCGAGGCAGCGCTCCCGGTCACCTTCCATGGCATTGGCGGTCATGGCGATGAGGCAGGGTCGCTTGCGCTCGGATGTGGCCGCACAGATCCTGCGGGCAGCCTCCAGGCCGTCCATCTCCGGCATCTGCACGTCGAGGAGCACCACGTCATAGGTCTTTCGGCCGAGGGCTTCGAGGACCTCGCGACCATTAGTGGCAACATCGGCCCCGTAGCCCATCTGCTTGAGGACCTTCAGCGCCACCTTCTGGTTCACGAGATGGTCCTCGGCGAGGAGCACGCGCAAGGGGTGGCGCTCGCCGAGCGCACGATCGATCGGCGGTGGCAGCGTGCTCGGTCGCACCGGCGCCCCGCCGTCGGAAAACACCGCGCAAATCGCATCGAAGAGCTGCGAGAAGTGGATCGGCTTGGAAATGACGGTGTGGTAGAGGTCGCGCGCCTCGACGACGACGGAATCAGCGCGCGAGACCGAGGGCATGAAGATCACCGGCGGCCGGCGGTCTCCAGGCATCTCGCGGATGGCGCGGGCCACCGCGATGCCGTCCATCTCGTCCATCTGATAGTCGAGCAGCACGAGATCGAAGCGCGGCGCGCGTTCGAGCAGTTCGAAAGCCTGGGCCCCGCTCTCGGCATCGACCGCCTGCATGCCCATTCGCTGGACTTGGAGGCGCAGGATGCGGCGGTTGGTGGCGTTGTCGTCGATGACGAGTACACGCTTTCCTTCCAGCGATGGCGTGCCCCCCTGCACGGCCACCGGAGCCAGTCCGTCCTCGAGGCCGAGGTGGAGGGTGAAGTGAAAGGTCGATCCCGCGCCCGGTGTACTTTCCACCCAGATGCGCCCGTCCATGATCGTGCAGAGCTTGCGGCAGATCGCGAGTCCCAGCCCGGTGCCGCCGTACTGGCGCGTGGTGGAGGCGTCGACCTGCGAGAACGGCTGGAAGAGCTTGTGCAGTTTGTCGGCCGGTATGCCGATGCCCGTGTCGCGGACGATGAAGTGCAGCGGCAGCAGCTTCGGGTCCGCGGGCTTGTCCCCGGCGAGACGGCGCACCTCGACGTGCACCTCGCCCCGCGCCGTGAACTTCACCGCATTGCCCAGCAGGTTGAGCAGAATCTGCCGCACGCGCGTGCTGTCGCCGAGCACGATCTGCGGCAGGTCGTCGGGATAAAGGTACGTGAGCTCGAGGTTCTTGCGGCAGGCGGTCGGCGCCACGATGTCGAGCACGTCCTCGATGCAAGAGCGCAGGCTGAACGGCTCGCTTTCAAGATCGATGCGGCCTGTCTCGATCTTGGAGAAATCCAGAATGTCGTTGATGATCGAGAGCAGGTTCTCGCTGCTCGAGCGGATCGTCTCGGCAAACTCCGCCTGGTCGGTGTTGAGCGGTGTGTCGAGCATCAGGCTCGTCATGCCGATGATGCCGTTCATCGGCGTGCGGATCTCGTGGCTCATCATCGCGAGAAACTCGGACTTGGCCCGGTTTGCCGACTCGGCGGCCACGCGCGCCTGCTTGATCGCCTCGACCGCGCGCTTGCGCTCCGTGATGTCGGTCACGAACCCGAGCGCGCGCACGGAGTCGCCCTGGCTGTCGCGGATGTCGATGCCATTGATCTCGACCCAGAGCCAGGCGCCGTCGGCGTGGCGCATCCGCGCCTCGACGCAGAAGGCATGGCGCGGGGCGTCCGGAGCCACGGCGCGCGCGCGCTCCACGCGCGGAAGATCCTCCTCGTGGATGAGCCCGAAGAAATCGCCGGGGGCGAGTTCACCGAGAGTGTCGTGCCCGAGCATGTCCGCCAGTCGGGGCGCGAAGAAGACCCGCGCCGTGTCGAAGTTGACGTCCCAGAAAGCGTCCGCGCTCGAGTCGACCAGCATGCTGAACCGCTCCTCGGCGGCACGCAGGGCGGCCTCGCTGTCCTTGCGCCGCGTGATGTCGCGACCGGCGCCTCGGTAACACACGAGCGCGCCGTGTGCGTCGAACACGGGCAGCGCGCTCACACTCAACCAGACCGGACGTCCGTCCCTGGTCGATCCGCGCCATTCGGAGGACGCAAGACGGCCATGGTCGGCGATCAGCCCGCGGAAGCGCTGCACCCAGCGCTCCTGGTCCGGGCCCGGCACGAGCTCGGCATACGGCCGGCCCTCGAGTTCCTTCGGGGCGATGCCGAGCACGTCGGTCACGCGTTCGCTCACAAACGCGATGCCGCCGTCGAGGTCGACCTCCCAGATGTATTCACCCACCGCATCGCTGACGTCGCGGAAGCGCTTCTCGCTGTCGGCCAGTGCCTGCTCGGCGGCCTTGCGCTCGGTGATGTCCTCGACGAACGACCAGAGCTGGCGCCGACCCTCCGTGCCGCGCACAAGCATGCCGTTGAGGACAATCGGCACGCGCCGGCCCGAGCGGTGGAAGAACTCCTTCTCGTAGGGCCCGTAACGACCCGTGTCGTGGATGCGACGCAGCTGCTCCTGCTCGGCCGCAAAATACTGCGGCGGCGTCAGCTGCCACAGGCTCATGTGCGCCATCTCCACGGCGCGGTAGCCCACGATGTTGAGGAACGCCTGGTTGGCGTCGATGATCGTACCATCGAGTTCGGTCAACACCATGCCGAGCGGCGCGGTGACGAACATGACGCGGAAGCGCTCCTCGGACTCGCGCAGGCGCTGCTCGGACTCCTTGCGCGTGGTGATGTCGCTGAGCGTCCCGGAGAGGCCGAGCGGCTCGCCCGCGGGGCCGAGATTGAGCCGCGCAAACACCTCGACCCAGCGGAAGGCACCGCCGCGCGTGAGCACGCGAAACTCGTAGCGCGCAAAACCGGGGCTGTGCTCGGCCACGGGCCGCAGCAGCGCATCGTTGCGCAGGCGGTCCTCGGGATGGATGTAGTTGAAAAACGCATTCCCCAGCGAATCGCGCACGCTGAAGCCCGTGATCGCCTCCCACGCCGGGTTGAGAAAGGACATCCGCCCGAAGAGGTCGGTCTGGAATACGACCTCGCGGATGCTGTCGACGACCGAGCGGTAGCGCGCCTCGCTCTCGCGCAGCGCATCGGCGACGCGCTGCTGTTCGGAAACGTCCCGCTGGACGCCGACCCAGTGGCTGATGCGCCCCTGGTCGTCGCGCAACGGCGCCAGGCTGCAATGCGCGACAAAGGACGTGCCGTCCTTGCGGTAGCACACGAGCTGGTCGTTGAACGGCTGGCCGTTCTCCAGCGCCACGCGCAGGCGGGCCTGGATGTCAGCGGAGGTCCCCGGGCCCACGAGAATCCGCGGGCTGCGACCCACCGCCTCCTCCGCGGAATAGCCCGTGAGGAGCGTGAAGGCACGATTCACATACACGATCCGCGGACCAGGCGGATGCACATCACCGTCAGTGACGATGACACTCTCGTAGGTATGTTGAAGCACCGAACCCAGGAAGGGACTTCCCCCCGTGTGCTCGAGGCCCGACACGATCACCTCGCAAACCTCGCCGTGAAGAAACACCGGCTGGCATTGCAGGTGAATGCTCAGCCCGAGTTCCTTCAGGTCGAGGTCCGCGAGAACAGCCTCGCCGGTCCAGGCGCGTTGGTAGGCGGGCTCGAACTTGTGGGCGACGCTGCCGGGAAACATCTCCTGCAGGAGCCGCCCGTCGAGTTCCTCGGCGAACAGCCCCATCCGACGCAACAGCTGCCCGCGGCATCCGGTGTGGCGAAAGCCCTCCGGACTGCGAGTCACGCGCCATAGAAAGCCGCCGCTGCAGTCCGCCACGCCCACATCGGGCGCTCCCGCGACCCCGGAATCTGCATAGTCCCGCTCCAATAGCTCCACGAAGCGTTGGAACCCCGGATCCTCGGGAACCCGATCGCCGTAAGCGCGACGGATCTGCTCGAGCAGGCGCGGGTGTTGGGCTTGCGAAGCGGAGGATTCAGGCATGGTGGCAGGTACGCCGAGCGCGCGAGCCGAAGCGCGCATGCTGCGGTCCGATGGAGGAAAAGAGGTTCTCCCTTCATCGTCGCGCCGGCCGGCACCTGAAGGATCCGCTCCAGTTAACCTCTACGGCGTTCGCCTGACGGGCGGTTTTGGACGATTTTTCCCATCCCCGCTCGTCCACCCGCAAACCGGCGGCCGATGGGCGACGATACTCCTCGGTCGTCATGCCCGCCCCGGTCGCCGGCCGGCGCCCGGCCCGCCCATGTCAGGGCAGGCCTGCCTGTCTCCAGCCCGAAGGAACTACTTGTTGAACACCTTCTTGATGTCCCCGGCCTTGTTCTGGACCTTGCCCTCGGTCTGATCGGCGCGTCCGCTCGCTTCCAGGTCACGATCGCCGGCGACGCGTCCCGCGCCCTCCTTGATCTTGCCCTTCAGCTCCTTGCCCTTGCCCTCTACCTTGTCGGTGTTTCCGGATTTCATGGATGTCGTGGGTTGATGGTTACGCGACCCAAGCGCGATCCGCCTCGGGGCGCATCGCCGGCCGCTGAAGCCCAACGCGCATGCGCTGTGCCATGGCTTGGCTTTCGGGGCTCACGCTGGGCGCCCGGTCAGCTCGCTCGCCCGACATCCCGCACGGCTACGCGTTCTGCCCGATGTTTTCGCCTGCGATCATGCACCGGCGGGCTGGCCGGCACAGGCTGATGGGACCTACGCGCAGTCATTGCCGCTTGGCGCGACATGACGCCCGACCAGATGCGGCTCCACGCAGGAGAGATGATGGCCGCATTTCAGATGATCCTGATCGGCAGGATTCCCGGGAGGTAAATGCGGCCAAATGGCCACATTTGCTCCCGTCGCTCGCGCTGCCTCCAATCGTCGTGACTTCGGCTCGGAGGCACTTCTTCTCGAATGGACGACCCAAGGCACTGACTTCTGTCACGCTCGGCGCCGTTCCATTTCGCACATGTTCCCGTTGGTAAGTGATCGCGCATCGCAAGTGAGCGGCGGGGCACCGTCCACCGTGAAGGTGTATCACTTCACGTTCCCGGCGTTGCTGATGCCAAATGCGGCCATTTGGCCGCATTCAGCACACGACGCGCGGCTGGGCCGCCGAGACGCGTTCATCCGCGGGCTGGCCTACGGCAACGTCCAGTAGCGAGCCCCGGTCCTCCGACCGCACTCGGCAGGAAACCTTCTGACTACGGATCAGAAGCTGCGATCACGGCGGGGTGCCTCCCCGCCGGAGATACCGACATGTGTCGGTATTTTCACGCCCCATAAAATAGATTATGGGACGTGGAGCGGACCGGCACGAAGACCCCAACGTGGCTCAACTTCTGGGACAAGATCGAGGCGACTTGCTCCCCTGAATCGGTGTTCGACAACGCCGGTCTAGCTGTTCAGCGCCTTGACTACCGCTCGGAAGCTGGCAAGGCCGCTCTCAACGTTCTCGATGATGTCCTCCGCGAGGTCGACGGGCTCGGGCAGATTATCCAGGTCGGCGAGGCTATCGTCCTTCAACCAGAAGAGGTCCAGGCTCGTCTTGTCCCGGGCGGCGAGTTCGGCGTGCGTGAATTTCCGCCACCGGCCCTCCGGGTTCTTCTCGGCGTGCCAGGTCTCCTTGCGCTTGTGGCGATTCTCCGGGTTATAGCAGGCGACGAAATCGGTGAGATCGTCGAAGCGCAGCGGCTTGCGCTTCAACGTGTGGTGGATGTTGGTCCGGTAATCGTAATACCAGACCTCCTTGGTCGCGGTCTCCTTGCTCGCGGGGCGGTTGTCGAAGAAGAGCACGTTGGCCTTAACGCCATTGGCGTAGAAGATGCCCGTAGGGAGTCGAAGGATGGTGTGAAGCTCCGTCGTCTCCATGAGTCTCTTGCGCACGGTCTCGCCGGCGCCCCCTTCGAAGAGGACATTGTCGGGCAACACGACGGCAGCGCGGCCAGTGGTCTTGAGCAGCGAGCGAATGTGCTGAAGGAAGTTGAGTTGCTTGTTCGACGTCGTCGCCCAAAAGTCCTGCCGGTTGTAGACTAGGTCCTCTTTCTCCTGCTCGCCCTCCTCATTGGTAAAGGTCATCGAGCTCTTCTTGCCAAAGGGCGGATTGGCGAGGACGTAGTCGAAAGTCTGTGACGGCTGCGCGACGAGGGCGTCGGTCGACGCTATCATGCTGTCGCCATCGATCTCGCCGATATTGTGAAGAAAGAGATTCATCAGGCACAGGCGGCGCGTGCCAGCGACGATCTCGTTGCCGTGGAAGGTCTCGTTCTTGAGGAAACGCTTCTGCGCCGGCGTGAGCGAACGCTGCTTCACGAGGTAATCGTAGGCAGCAAGGAAGAAGCCGCCGGTCCCGCACGCCGGGTCGGCAATGGTTTTGCCGGGCTCGGGCGCGACGCAGGCCACCATGGCCTTGATGAGCGCTCGCGGGGTGAAGTACTGGCCGGCACCGGACTTCGTATCCTCGGCGTTCTTTTCGAGGATGCCCTCGTAGATGTCGCCCTTGGTGTCGGCGTCGAGCGTGGTCCAGGTGACGTCGTCAACCATCTCGATAAGTCGCGCAAGTCTGGCTGGATCCTGGATTTTGTTCTGCGCCTTGGTGAAGATCTGTCCGAGGATTCCCTTTTGATTACCAAGCTCTCGTAGCGCCTCCACATAGTGGACCTCAAGCGCAGCGCCTTTGAGCGGAAGCATCATCGGCCACGAGAAGCGTTCGGGCACGCCAATCTTCCGACTATGTGGTGGCCGCGAATACTCATCCGCCATCTTGAGGAAGATAAGATACGTGAGTTGCTCCAAGTAATCGCCATAGCCGACACCGTCGTCGCGCAACGTGTGGCAGAAGGACCAAACCTTGGAGATGATGCTGTCGGTGGTCATGACGAGGGAGCAGGATGGGCGGGTTTGGGCCGGGTCACTTCCAATACGGGTGGCGCGACGAAGATGCGGTTTCTCTTTTGATTGGTGGCCTCTCTGACTAGGTCGTGCTTCTCCCAGAACTCCACGGCCTTGGAAACGTTCTGAAAGCTCTCCTGGTGTCGCTCTGCGTAGTGTGCGATCGAGAGCATCGGAGAGGCAAACAACGCGTCGAGCACGCCGCCACATGCACCCGGCACCCGCTTCTGCAGCGTCATGATCCTGCGGTAATGGTTGTAGAGATCGACGAGGCGGCTGGTGTCTGCCAGCGCTTCCCGCGCCGTATCCCGCACTCCGGTCAGAAAATAGACGACCCAGTCCTTCCACGCCCCCTGCGTGCTCACGGCGAGGAGGTGCCGGTAATAGTCGTCACGATAACGCTCAAAAAACGACGAGAGATAGAGCAGCGGCTCGGAGAGAATCTTGCGCTCGCACAGATAGAGCGTGATGAGCAGGCGGCCGATGCGTCCGTTGCCGTCGAGGAACGGATGGATGGCCTCAAACTGATAGTGAATCAGCGCGATTTTGACCAGCGGCGGCTCCGCGCTGTCGGCATGAAGATAGTGCTCCAAGGCCGAAAGAGCATCACCGAGCAGGTGTGGCGGCGGTGGCACAAACGTGGCTGAAGTTAGCGTGGATCCAGGGCGGCCAATCCAATTCTGGCTGCGACGAAACTCCCCGGGCGTCTTCGTGGAGTCGCCGCCGCGCACAGTCTGGAGTAGGATAGCGTGTAGCTCCTTAATGAGACGGGAGCTGATCGGCAGTTCGCTGAGCCGCCTAAGACCCGTTTCCAGCGCGACGACATGGTTGGCGACCTCGCGCACCGAGGGTCTCTCCGTCGCGGTCTCCGGGCCGAGATCGAACAGTAGCAACTCCTCGACCTCCGCATAGGTGTCCTCGATCAACGAACTGAGCACGGCCTCGCGGCGTAGATAGGGACGGATGAGCAGATGAGGATTGGGCAAAAGGCGCCCCGCCCCACTCAATTCCGCCACCGCCCGGTCGGCTTCGGAGAGCAACCGCACCAGCTCCCAGTCGATTGGGAGACTCGGCGGAAGTGACGGCGGCACGAAGGCGAAGTAGCCCTCGGGCTGACGCTGGCAGTGGGGCCGCTGCTGCTCGTTGAAGGATTCAGGGGTCATGACTGCGGCTAGTGAACTTCGACGAACACCGTGTAGGTTTATTACATTAAACGCCAGTTCGATTAAATAAGATAACGCCTTACTTGCTCGAAACAAAGTTCCGTGGAATAAGCAATCCTACCATAACTCGCTATATATCATAGAGTTGTTGCGCTCTCGTATTTGACCGCCAAGGCGTCCGCTGACACCCTCTCGTCCGTTTCTCGCGCTTCCGGCCGATTTGCCTGGGAGTCGTTCACGAGTCGCTCCAGGCGTAGTGCGTCTTGAGCTGATTGAGCGGGCTGGGCCAGGGCACGTGACCGTCGTGCTGGAGGCGACCGACGACCACCCCTGCGGTGAGCTTCAGGCCGGCGGCAAAACGCCGGATCGTGGGTGCATCAAACCGACCTGTGTCCACAAGTTCCTGATACGTTGCTGGCGGGATGAGCGTGTCTGCCGCAAATGCGTTGGCGGCCCGCTCCAGTGGATCGTCCACTGCCTGCCGCGGTTCGTCCACGAACAGGCGCTTGCGCACGTTCTGCAGGACGTGCTTCGCCTCGTGGAAGAAGCTGAACCAAAGATGATCGTCGGTCTTGTAACGCAGGCTCAGGTAGATCCACGGATTCTGGTTGTGCCACACGCAGGCGCCGCACACCGCCATTTTGGGCAGCGGCGGGAGGAACACCAGGCCCACGCCGGCGAGCCGGCACTGCTCGGCCATGTGCGGCTGAAATTCCCGGGGATCCGCGCTGATATGGTCGCGTATCGCAGACAAGGCCTTCGTCCATGCCGAGGCGTCAAATGCAGGGAGTGCCTTGTCGAGCGCTTCCATCTGTCCGCGACGGAGCCAGGCCGCAAGGGCATGCGGGTCGCTCTTCTGCGTGGCCGAATGTCGATACACCGCGTCGGCTCGTTCCCACAGACCGGCCCACTGCATTTCGGACGCACAGCCGAAGAAGGTCAGCAGGCGATGGATGTTGGAGAGCTTGTCGCCGGCGAGTTCCAGCCACCCGAGCTGCGCCATTTCCTTCAGGGGAAACTTGCGCACCCAGGCGACACTTGCCTCGAGTCGGGCCGCCTCCGCTGTGCGCGCGAGGAAATCGCGGTAGCTCTGCTCGAGATTTGTCCAGAACCGGCTCGGCACATTGAAGACGCGCTCGAGCAGCAGCGCCACTTCAGCCGTGAGCGGGGCATCTCCATTCAGCAGGTCGATGATGTATTTTTCGGATACCCCCATACGTCTGGCGAGCTCCGCCTGCTTCATGCCCAACGCTCCGAGGCTCTCCCTGATGGTTTCGCCGGGAGGAAAGACAATGTCGGGATGAAATTGGTTCTGGATGGTCTTAGCCATGGTAGTCGACGATTTCCGTGACTTTCACCGCCGTCACTTCGTCCCAGTCCAGCCCTCCGTCTGCTTTCTTGGGCAGCGGGTCATGAGCGGGGACGAGAATCAGGCGGTAGGGATGATCTACGTTGCACGCGATCTCGCCCTTGCGATCACCGGTGAGTTCATGGAAGCCGGCTTGGGGGAGATGGCGTAGATCGGCGAGGCATGTTGCGTCACGCAACTGTTGCAGCCGGAGAAGGTATTTCTTTGCGCGGTCGGGACCGAGCTTACGTTGAGCATGGCGATGGTCGTTGGCGCACTTTTCCAGCAAACGATCGCCAAACGCTAGGTCCATAAACGGCAGCGGTCAACAAAAGGTTAACCGAAAAGGTTAACCTTTTCTGAGTCAGACCCTCGTCGGGTCGACGTGGCCGAGCCTGCTGACCGTTCGGCGCGGAGGCGGGCGAGGAGGGTGGCGGCGGGTTCGTCGGCGGGGTCTTGGGGGACGAGGCGGCCGGTGAAGGCTTTTTGGAGGATCGCCTGCCGCAGGGCCTCGCTCCGCCGCAACGCGGCGTCGAGCTCCCGCTCGTTCCGCTCGATCGCCTCAAACTGCTCGTCCAGCACCCGCACGATCTCCTGCTGCTCGGGGAGGGAGCAGAGGGGGACAGGTAAGCGTGAGAACTTCCCGGCACTGAGATGGTTGATGCCCACGCCGCCAGCCGTCTGGGCGAAGATCCCGTGAAGGTAGAAATAACGGTAGAGCCAAAGGTAGAACACGCTCTGCTCGCGCTCGAACAGACGGTGCCGGATGACCGTGTTCTGAAAACAGCAGTCGGCGATCTCACCGCGCCACATGGCGGGCTTGCCGACTTGCGAAGCACTGCCGGACGCTTCGGAAAGGACGATGTCGCCCGGTTGAAGGGTGAAGGTCTTCCGCTCCTGCGGGGAGAACTCCATTTCAAGAATGTCGTCCAGAGCCAACCCAGACTCGGTGATGTTGGCGGCGCGAATGTATTTTGTCGGATAGTCCTTAGACAGGTTCTTCGGCGAGCGTTGGCGACCGAGTTGCACGCCTCCGATAGCCTCGGCTGGAACGGCGCGCCACTCCTCCGGTAGGTCGCGCAAGAACACGGATTCGTCTTCCGTGAGCGGATCAATGGCCGCAGGCGGGCTGGGCTTTCTGCCGACGCGCCCATCAGATTCCCATTCCTTGAGCTGCTCCTCGTAGCGCGCTTGGCGGGCGGATTGGATGCGGGCGAGGAGTTGGGCAGGAGACTCGAGTTTGTCGACGTTACCGTCGGGAGAGGCGAGACGCGTCCACAGCAGGAGGAGCATCACTCGGGAGGTCTGTCTCTGCGGATTCTAGATCTAGAGCGAACACCAGCGATGCTAGGCCGCGGTGTCATTTGAGGACCTTCGGATCGTATGTGTCCAGCGCGAGCATGACCCCCAAGAGAACGATTCGATTGGCATCCAAGATCGCGCGCCTCTTCCCGAACTTTCGCGCGTGCGTAGCCACGTAGTTGCGGTGCCATCGGTCGACTGTTTGTGTGAAATCGTCGCGTGGCGCCGGGCGTGCTCCGAGGATGCTGCCTGCCGGTTGCTTCTTCATTTGTGGTGGCGCTTCCAATCTTTGTAGTCCCACCTCCAATACCCGTCCTGCTGATCCTCTGGCAATCCGGTGAGGCGTGGCCTTTTTTGTCCAGCCATGTGCCTAAGGAAGGGTTCTTGATCGCTGGCTGGAAGATCGCGGATGCGGTTTATCGGCTCCCGCGCTTGGTATGCGTCTACAGTGCTACCGAGCGCCTTTATCACGTTTGCGATCGCCTCGCGCACGGCCTCGCGTTTGCCGATGCTCTTTTGTCTGCTCGCAATGTATCGCTGCATCCCGCGAGCTATCGTCGATCTCAGCTTCGAATCGTGTTTCGACTTCATTTAGCAGGTCTCTTGCGAAGAGCAGCATCGGGGGCGTAGGCTCGGGCTCATACGTGCCGCGCGGCTCTTAGCTTTCGGTCATTTCAATGACCGCCCCCGCACCCCTTCTGTGATTGCCTCTCGGATCGCGACTTCTTTGCCACGCTTGCGTCCGGACGCGGCGACGTGAATGCGCCGTTGTTGAACGAGCGTAGCTCGTAGTGTCTTGCAGTCGCCAGGAACGTTCCCGAGGTCGGTTCCACAGCTCGCTCACAATGCTCCCGAAGGACGCGCCGGAACGCGGCGTCACCCTCCGGCTTTCCTACCATTCCTAAACATTCCGAAATCGGTCTTCTCTTCGCTGGTTCGCTATTCATGTAAGTGTCTTAATTAGAGATATTTAAATGATATCTCTGTTGCTCCTGGAGTCCAGCTTTTGCCGACCCTCCCAGGTCGTCGGACGCGCCGACCGACGTTCGGCGTCGCCGGTGGCTCATTGAGTCGCGGTGCAGTGCTGGCTGGGTTTGACCGGAAGACGGCGCGGCATTCACGTTCGGACGCGCAGTTGACTCGCATCAGCCCGCAAGCTCCGCTGGATGCACAGCAGTAGGGGTTCGGACCCCGGTGGCCCGTAGGGCCGCCGGGGTCATTTTTTTCGAGCAGTGAGCCTGAAACGCTAATCAGCGTTTCGCTAAGTGGCGTAGGCTGATAACGCACTCATTAGCAAAGACTATTGCCATATTTCCGAGGCATACCCGGACTTCCGGCACGCGACAGACAGGGCGTCGGCTCCCCGGTTTCCACTATCATCGCGGTCTTCTCGGCAAGAATCCCGCTGGCGGCGATTTCTTCGAGCGCCCGGCCAGAATACGTTGTTTCCAGAGAACGGGCTAGAATCACTTCCGTTTCGCTCTCAAGAACCAATTTGAGACCTTTCGGGCAAATTGGAGAACTTAGTTCGAAATCTGAGAACTTTGTTCTGCGAGACCACCAGCGCCCTTCCTGGCGTTGCCAATGTAAGTGGCAGAATTAGGAATGACGAAGTTAGTGTCATTTCACGACACTAACCTTGGCATTCGCCAATCTCTTAATAAACGTCTTGCGTGCTGGCGTCCCCTGCGGGATTCGAACCCGCGTTCTCACCGTGAAAGGGTGGTGTCCTGGACCGGGCTAGACGAAGGGGACTTCGGCCGGCGAAAGGCGGGGACGGTAGGTTGCACGTTGCGTGGGGCAAGGAGAATTTTCGCCCCGTCCGCTCCTCCGGCGGTCACGCGCCCCGACGACCAAGCGCGCGCCCGACCCGCGGCCAGGCTCCCGAGTCCATGACACGCTGAAGGGATCTCGTGGCCGTGTGCACGCTGGCCCGCCGGGCTGGACATGCGATTTCGCGGCCCCACCTTTCTGGGTCCGATCCAGGGCGCACAACACCTCCGCCGCCCGCACAGGCGGCCGCGTCCGCGATGGCCGATCAGCGCCCGACTCGCGCCCGGTAGCTGGCTAGGATCGGCACGTCCGCGGCGGCCAGATTCAGCAGCGCGATCTCCTCGGGCGTGCACCAACGCAACGCGCTGTGCTCGTGCGGGTGCGGCTCGCCCGCAATCAAGGCGCACCGAAACGGCAGCAGCCGGATCGCGCCTCGCCCATAATCGTGTAGCGCCGGCGGCAGTGCCTCGCCCACCCGCACGTCCACGCCGAGTTCCTCCCGAAGTTCGCGTGCGAGGCAGGCCTCGGCCGCTTCGCCGGGTTCGACCTTGCCGCCGGGAAATTCCCACTTGCCCGCGAGCGCCTTGCCGGGCGGACGCTGCGCGACGAGCACGCGGCCATCCCGTTCGATCAAGGCACAGGTGACGTCGATGGCGGACTGGGAAGGACGTGCTGTCGTGCTCACGCGGACGTCGATGCCAGGTTTCGCCGCAGGAGAGCGCTAGTTCCGGGAAAAGCCGTGTTCGCCACCCCGCCGTTCGCGCGCGCCGCCGCGTTGCTGCTCGCGGTTTTTTTTGTCGAGCACGTCCTGCCGGTCATAGAACTCGTTGTAGTAGGCCTCCACGAAGTCGTTGAGTTCGGTCTGGATGCTGGGCGAGTCGGTGTCGAAGCCCACGATCAGGTCGGTGACGAGCGGTTCGGTCTCGTCGGTGCCGATGCAGGCGGTGAACGGCTCCTCGCCGAGGCCGACGATGGCGTGGAAGTTCTCGCCCCGATTGCTGGTCATGAGCACGGCGGGAAACGGCACTTCGGTGACGCGCAGCTCGACCTGGCGCGTGGTGCCCAGCTCGACGAGTTCCTCGATGCCCAGGAACTTGCGCGCGGCCCGGACGAAAGTTTCGAACTGCTCGTCGGACATCGACTCATAGGACGAACCCGGAGCGACCCAGAAGATCATCGGGCCCTCCTGGTCGAGTTCCAGGCGGAAGATCTCGAACGGCTCGTGGAAATGCACGAGGTAGTCGGTGTAGTCATCCGGCCAGTAGATCCCCAAACCGAAGCGTGGCGCTCGCGGTACGTCCATCCCCGCACTCAAACCCCGCCCCCGGCGTGTGCAAACTGGAAAACGCCGCCGCCGGCGCGGCTACCCTCACGCGCCGCCGGGGACTGGAGCGGCTGCGGCAGCCCGGCGGCCGGCGCGAAAGGCGTCCGCCGAATACAGCGCCAGACCCGCCCAGATCAGGGCAAACGATCCCGCCTGCGCCCCACCAAACGCCTCGCCGTACATCGCGACGCCGATGAGCAGCTGCGCGGACGGCGCAAGGTACTGAAAGAGGCCAAGGCTCGCCATGGAGAGGGCCCGCGCCGCGGTGGCAAACCACAGGAGCGGCACGGCCGTGGCGACGCCGCAGGCGAGAAGCAGCACGTGCTGACCGGCATCGACCGAGCCGAGCGCGCCCGTGCCATTGAACTGGCGCCAGAGCAGGTAGCCCAGGGCGAGCGGCATCAGCAGCGCGGTCTCCACCCCGAGCCCGGTGAGCGATCCGAGCGGGCCGCGTTTGCGCAGGAGGCCGTAGATCGCGAATGTGCCGGCCAGGACGAGCGCGATCCACGGCAGGCGTCCCACGCGTGTCAGCTGCACCATCACGCCCGCCGCAGCGAGCGCCACGGCGGTCCACTGCATCGGGCGCAAACGCTCGCGAAGCACGACGAAGCCCAGCGCGACGTTGCACAGCGGCACGAGAAAATACCCGAGGCTCGCCTCGACGATCTGGCTGGTCTGCACGGAGAAGATGTAGGTCAGCCAGTTGACGGCCAGCAGGGTTCCGCTGAGCGCGTAAAGCGCCAGCTGGCGCGGATCGACCAGCGCCTCGCGAAACTGCCCCAACCGCCCCCGCATGCGCAGGACGAGGAGCAGGAAGGCCAGCGACCACACGATGCGGTGCGCGATCACCTCGAGCGGCTGCACGCCATGCAGCAGCTTCCAGTAGATCGGCAGCACGCCCCAAAGCAGGAAAGCCCCGGTCGCGGCCACTGCGCCCCGGGCCGTCTCCCTGCGATCAGCCTCCGTGGTATGCAAGCCGCCATGTCCGCAGCCGATCGTCTGCGTGTCAAACCGGGTCGCCATGCTCATGCTTCATGGTCGGAAACGGTCTGCAGGCGCGCGCGGTCAAGCCCTCCCGCTCCCGCCGCCGCGCGCCACCGTGTGCGCGCATTCGCGGGCTGCAAAGCGCGGGCGCATGCGCCATACCCGCACCGTGCCCTCCGACTGCACGCCCGACCTCGTCATCCTCACCGGTGCCGGCATCTCACGCGAGTCCGGCCTCCATACCTTCCGCGATCCCGACGGCGTCTGGGCCCAGGTCCGTATCGAGGATGTGGCGACACCCGAGGCGTTCCAGCGCGACCCCGGGCGCGTGCACGCCTTCTACAATGCGCGACGCCGCCAGCTTCATGATCCGGCCGTCGCCCCCAACGCCGCGCATCTCGCACTCGCCCGGCTGGAGCAGGCGTGGCCGGCCGGATTCCTGCTCATCACGCAGAATGTCGACGACCTGCATGAGCGCGCAGGCAGCCGCCGGCTGCTGCACATGCACGGCGAGCTGCGCCGCGTCCGCTGCCTTCACTGCGGCCATGGGTGCGCATGGGAAGCCGACCTCGCCACCGACACGCCCTGCCCGGCGTGCGGGCGACCACGCGGCATGCGCCCCGACATCGTCTGGTTCGGGGAAATGCCGCTCGGCCTCGAGCAGGCCTACCAGGAGCTGGGCCGCTGCCGGCTGTTCGTATCGATCGGGACGTCCGGCGCGGTGTATCCAGCGGCCCAATTCGTGTCGGAGGCGCGCGATGCCGGCGCCCACACGGTCGAGCTCAACCTCGAGCCCTCCGAACGTGCCCCACTCTTTCACGAGCATCACCACGGGCCGGCCGCGTCCATCGTGCCGGCCTGGGTCGAACGCCTGCTTGCCGGCTCCGTCGCCACGCCGCGGGATTGACAACCCGCACCCTCCCCGGGCATGTCCCGCGACTCCATGACCCGACAGGAACGCGCCGATCTCGTCGCCCGACGACTTGCCGAGCTGTATCCGCGGCCGCCCATCCCGCTGCATCACCGCGACGCCTACACCCTGCTCGTCGCGGTCGTGCTCTCGGCCCAGTGTACGGACGAGAGGGTCAACCAGGTCACGCCTCGGCTCTTCGCACTGGCCGACACCCCGGCGGACATGGCGCGCCACGCCGTTTCCGCGATCGACGCGATCGTGCGACCCTGCGGGCTGGCGCCGCGCAAGGCCGCGGCGATCCGCGAACTCTCGCGCCTGATCGTCGAGAAGCATGGCGGCGCCGTGCCGTCGACCTTTGAGGAACTCGAGGCGCTCCCGGGCGTCGGCCACAAGACCGCCTCGGTCGTGATGTCGCAGGCGTTCGGCCATCCCGCATTTCCCGTGGATACGCACATCCACCGGCTGGCGCAGCGGTGGAAACTCACGGACGGACGCAGCGTCGAGCAAACCGAGCGCGACCTCAAACACCTCTTCCCGCGCGAGCTCTGGAACCCGCTCCACCTGCAGATCATCTACTACGGCCGCGAACACTGCACGGCGCGCGGCTGCGATGGCACCGTCTGCGAGATCTGCCGCACGCTCTTCCCCCTGCGCCGGCTCCCGGTCGCGACGCGGAAATAGGCGCCGCGCCGCCTCAAGTTGAGGCGAACCGTCAGGGCCCGCCGGCTTCCGTCGCACCCAGCCAGCCGCCGGTGAAGCCCGCGCGCCGCAGACCGCGCACGATGTGCGGATTGCGCCGCATGACGTCCCAGACCAGGCCGCTGCGGTGATTCTCGAGCATGAGCAGGATCGGACCCTGGTCGATGCCGAGGTGCTGCGTATCGAACCAGCCGAGACCCGGTACGATGCGGCCGTGCTGCAGCTTCACGTCGGTGAAGGTGAAGCTGGGATTGAACGCATCGAGGAAGCCGTGGCGCGTGAAGAGTGCATCGCCGTAGCGTGCGCGCATCGCCTTGAGCGCCGGGATCACGATTTCGGGGGCGAACGCGATCGAACCGCCCGCCGCGGTCGGCGCGATCGTGCCGTCGTCCAGGATGTAGTCCGCCCCGGCACCGCGCGCCGCGTAGGTCCGGAACTGCCGCGGGCGCCCACCGATGCTGCGCGTGATGTCCGCAGGCCCGTCGCAGGCGGTCAGTCCCCAGATCTCCGGACCGTAGTCCTTCCACTGCCCCGGATTCGCGATCGCGTAACCACGTTGTGCATACGTGGCGCGGCGCGAGTTCTCGAAGTAGTCGATGCCGCGGCCCCGCATGTATTCGTCCTGGATGCCGCGATAGTCGATCCAGGCGTGCGAGTACTGGTGCCCGAAGAGCGGCGCGAAGGCCACGTGCTCCTGACCCTGGAAGGTCGCCCAGCGGTAGTCGCGGGTGAACGCCGTCCACGATTCCGGCTTGATCGGGTGCGTGGGTGACCCGAGGGCGAGGATGTAGAGCAGCATCGCCTCATCGTAGCCGTGATAATCGGCCTCGATGAATCCACGTTCCGGATGCCAGCCCATGCAGATCAAGTCGAGCCGTCGCACCGCCCAGTCCCATTCCACGCGCCGGTAGATCCGCTCGACCAGCTCCCGGATCTCCCCGTCGGCAGGTTCGGCGCGGTTGAAATACGACTGGCAGAAAAGCGCCCCGCCCAGGAACAGCGCCGTATCGATGGTGGAAAGCTCCACCTGTTCGAAGCGACGACCCTGCTCCATGTCCAGAAAGTGGTAGAAGAATCCGCGGTGCCCGGTCATGCCCGTCGCCGCCTCGCCCTGCGGCGCCTCGGCGAAAAACTTCAAGGTGGCGCGCACGCGCTCGACCGCCTCGCCGCGCGAGATGTAGCCGCGCTCGACGCCGATCGGATAGGCGCTGAGCGCGAAGCCCACGGCCGCCACGCTCGCGAATGACTCGCCCGGCCCGCGATCGGGTGCGAGCCCGTTCAGTGGATTCGTGGTTTCCCAGAACCAGTCGAAGGTGCGCCTCGAGAGGTCCTCGAGGAACGCCTCATCCGGCGTGCTGGCCTTCGCGTCCGCCACGACCTCGAAGCGCGCGGCAAGCGTGGCCGCGGAACTGCCTCCCACGTAGACCGTGAACCAGCCCGGTTCGACGACCTGCTTCATCCTCACGTCGAGGCACGCGAGATCCGCGGGGGTCAGCGTGAAAGCCACCTCCCGGCTTTCGCCCGGCGCGAGTTCCACGCGTTCGAAACCGCGCAACTCGCGCACCGGCCGCGTGGTGCTGCCGATCTCGTCGCGCAGATAGAGCTGCACGACCTCCGCGCCGGCGCGCCCGCCAGTGTTCTTCACCGACACCCGCACGGTCACGCTCTCTTCCGTGCCAACCTTGGTCGCGCTGAGGGCGATACCGTCGCAGGCAAACGTGGTGTAGCTCAGGCCGTGACCAAAAACGTAGAGCGGCGTCCAGGGCGCATCGATGTACTTGGACGTGAAGGAGTCATGCTCGTCGGCGGGTCGTCCCGTGCGCTTGTGGTTGTAGTGCAGGGGCACCTGGCCGACGTTGCGCGGAAAGGTCACAGGCAGCTTGCCCGACGGGTTGACGTCACCGAACAGCACATCCGCCACGGCATGGCCCATCTCGAGCCCGAGGAACCAGGTCTCGAGGATCGCGGGAATCTCCGCGTCAAGGTCCGTGATCGAGAGCGGGCGTCCATTCATGAGGACAACCGCCACCGGCTTCCCGCCCGCAGCGGCACGCACCGCCCTGGCGAGTTCGCCCTGCACGCCGGGCAGATCCAGAGAGGTGCGGCTGTGCGCCTCGCCGCTCATGGTCGCGTCCTCGCCGAGCACCAGGACCACCGCATCGGCCTCGCGCGCGGCACGTTCCGCCTCGGCGAAACCGCTGCGGTCCGCGTCGTTCAACCCGGCGCCCCGCGCATGGAGGACGTCCGTTCCCGGCGTCACCGCCTTGCGGATACCTTCGAGAACGGAGACGGCCTCTTCCGCGCGCCCGTCTGCCGCCCAGGGTCCGAGCGTGGCGGCGCGGTCGTCAGCCAGGGGACCGATCACGGCCAGGGTTCGGAGCCCCTTTGCCAGCGGCAGGGTGTTGTCGTCGTTCTTGAGCAGGACGATCGACTGCTGCGCCATGGCGCGGGCCGCGGCACGATTCTCCGCCGTCAAGGTGTGCGCCTTCTCGCGCTCGGGATCGCTGAAGCGGTAGGGATCGTCGAAAAGTCCGACCTGAAACTTCGCGCGCAACACGCGGCGCACCGCCCGATCGACCGGCGCGAGATCGATCCGCCCGGTGCGGACGGCATCGGGCAGGTCGCGCTCGTAGTAGTCGCTCACCATGTCGATGTCGACGCCTGCACGGAGCGCGAGTATGCCGGCCTCCACCGGGTCGGCGGCGACGCCGTGGTCGCGCAGCTCATCCAGCGCGCTCCAGTCGCTCACGACGAGGCCCTCGAACCCCCATTCGTCGCGGAGCACATCGTTGAGCAGCCAGGGATTCGCATGGCACGGCACGCCGGCGATCTCATTGAACGCCGCCATGAACGTGGCCGCCCCGGCCTCCACCGCGGCCTGAAAAGGCGGAAAATAGTTCTCGCGTAGCGAACGTTCGGATACGTCGACGGTGTTGTAGTCGCGGCCGCCCTCGGCGGCGCCGTAGGCGGCGAAGTGCTTCGCGCAGGCGAGCATCGAGTCGGGTGCACCGAGCTCCGGCCCCTGGAAGCCGCGCACACGCGCCGCCGCCATCCGCGCCCCGAGATACGGGTCCTCGCCGGCGCCCTCCACGATGCGGCCCCAGCGCGGGTCGCGCGCGATGTCGACCATCGGCGCGAAGGTCCAGTGCAGCCCGTGCGCGGTCGCCTCGACCGCCGCCACGCGCGCGGCGCGCTCGACCGCGGCGGGATCCCAGCTCGCAGCCTCGGCCAGCGGAACGGGAAACGTGGTGCGGAAACCGTGGATCACATCGTGCGCAAACAACAGCGGGATGCCCAGGCGCGAGCCCTCGACCGCGATCCGCTGCATGTCGCGAGTGACCTGCGCACCAAAGACGTTGAGAAACGACCCGGCGCGTCCCTCGCGTATGTCCTCCTCGCCGCCCTCGGGGACGCGAGGGCCGTTGTTGCTCCACGTGCCGGCATACTGGGCGAGTTGCCCGAGCTTCTCCTCGAGCGTCATGCGGCCGAGAAGGTCGTCGATGCGGGCGTCGAGGGGCGCGGTCGGGTCCTCGTAGACCTCCCGCGTGCCGTTCTTGTTGAAGTCGATCCAGCCGGCGCCAGGTTCACCGGCGGCACGCGTTCCGGCAGGAAGCGTGATGGAAAGGGTGACTGCGGCGGACATCGTCGAAAGGAGGGAAAGCCTGGCCATGGTGAATCAGTAGCGGATGGAGAATGTGGCGGGGAGCTTTTACTCACGCATCTTCGTCGGGACCCCCGGCGCCGCGACCGGCGTTGGCGGCCGCAGAGTCAACCACGTCGACCGACTGCGCCTGCGCGAGCAACGCGACGCCCGGCGCGAAGTCCGCCGACACCGTCGGGCAGTGCATACCCGTGAAGTCATGGCGCCGCCGCCTTCCTCGCTTGCAGCAGTGCCTTGACCTCGTAAGCGCGCGACTCGGTCAGCGGATACTTCGCCAGCAGCACGATGCCCAGCAGGCACAGTGCGGACGGAAGGCCGATCTCCCAGGCGCGGAGCCAGAAGAGTGTCGCGTCGCTCTGCGTGGCCGCACCCTCCACGAATCCGGTCAAGCGCTGCAGATAACCGCTGATGATCGTCGCGATGGAGACCGCGACCTTCCACCACCAGTTGTAGACCGCGAAGTAGATGCCCTCGCGCCGCATGCCGGTCATGAGCTCATCCTCGTCGCAGATGTCGGCAATCATCGCGTTCACGAGCGAGAAGCAGAACACCATGCCGAGCGAAAGGCAGACGGTGGGGATGTAGGTCAGCCGCGGCAGGTCCGGGTTGTAGCAGAAAATCTTGGACAGGTTGCCCCCGGCGATCAGCGCGAGCGCAAGCAGGACCGTCGTGCGCTTTCCGAACCGCTTGGAAAGCCAGGTCATCGGAAACACGCCCGCGAGGCCGACCACGGCCCACAGCGTGCCGTTTTCGGCCATGAGCGTGGAGGCACCCTCCTTGTCGCCGCCGAACAGGAAGAATATCTGGATGTAGTTGCTGAAGCCCATCACCAGCTGGAATCCCACGATCAGCAGCACGAACACCGTGACGAGCCGGACGAACGTGCCGTTGCGGTAGGTGGTCTTGAAACCCTCGAGGATCGGCACGCGCTCCTGCGACCGCGCCTGCTGCAGCTTGCCCTCCTTGCAGACAAACGCACAGGTCAGGGCGGCCACGGTGAGCAGGACGCTCATGCCGAGGCAGATCCATTTCACGCCGTTCACCTCGTCACCGCCGAAGACCGGCCGGTTGGCGAGGAAATACACCCACGGCAGTGTCAGCGCACCGACGTTGCCGATGAAACTCGCGTAAGCGAAGATGTTGGTCTTTTCGTGATAGTCCGAACTCATCTCCATCCCCAGCGCACCGTGCGGGATGGAGAAGACCGGGACCACCGTGTAGAAGAACATCGATACGACCACGAAGTATCCAAACATCCACTCCTTGCTCCAGTCGCGCGGGACCGTCCAGAGCAGCCAGAAGGCGATGCCGATGAGGACCCCGCCCACCACGAGGAACGGGATGCGCCGCCCATAGCGCGAGCGGCAGTTGTCGGAGAGATTGCCCAGGATCGGGTCGATGATCGCGTCCCACAGCCGCGGAAAAGCCTGGGCGTATCCGATCCAGATCGCGCTTACGCCCAGCCCGACGACATAGACGAGGCTCGTGAGCTGAACGACTGAGTTGACTGCGACTATCGTTACGAGAGCGCCCAGGCCGTAGGCGATCTTCTGCCTGACCGGCACGCGGTCCTCCGGCGCCGTGACATGCCGCTCGTGCGCGCTCATCGGTGGTCTCCGGGTGTGGTGCGCTTCTGGAGCGAACGTACCTCGCCGTGCCGCTCGGGAATCCGGGATGTCGCCATGCGCATCAGAGGGTGATCTCCAGACGATTCTCGGACGCGTTGAGCCGTCCCGCCAGCTCCGAGCTGTTCACACGCAGGCCGCCCGTCCGGTAGGGGTTGGCCTCGCGCACGCCCTCGATCGCGGCGCCGTTGACCGTGATCGCGGAGGGACCGTGTCCCGCGCCTATGATGCGGTAGACGATCTCCGCACGACGCCCGCAAAGGTGCGTCGTGGCGACCAATCCGTCGAGGCTGTGCGGGAGCACGGGATCGAAGGTCACGTCGCCGAACGATTCGCGCACGCCCAGCAGGCGGGCGCGCACCTTGTGCAGGAACAGACCGGGTCCGCTCGAGTAGAGGCGCCAGCCGCCGCGCACCGCGACGCGCCCCTCCCGCAGTTCCTGCCAGCGCGCGACGGCTTCGTAGCGGTCGGGGAAATCGGCGTCGGAGCTGGAAAAATACACGTTGCTCTGCCGCGGCACGGCGTTGGGAACCGAGGCTTCGAGGGCGATGGGATTCACCACCTGAAGTGCCCACCAAAGACGCTCGGCATCGCCCACGCGCGCGAGCGCCTCGGCATAACGGAGGTGCGCGTGCACGTACTGCAATCCGATCTCGCGGCCGACGTTGGCGGCGGTCTCGGCGCGTTTGAACCAATGCTCGAGCCCGCCGCGGTAGGCGACCGGATCGCTCATCAGGCGCACGCCGTCAGGCGACTTCAACTCGCGCTCAATGATCTCGAGGTGCCGCCTCGCCTCTTCCGCCGTGAAGAGTCCGGCGATGATTGCACGCGTCATCGGCAGGAGCCGGTAACGAATGCCGGTCAATGGATCCTCGGGATGGAGCAGCGGGCGGACCCCCTGCTCCTCCGCCACGAGAAAACCTGCCACAATGCCGCCGGGCATGAGGTGCGTCCGGAAATCCGCGGCCATGCGCCCGGCGAGTCCCTTCAATCGCGTCGCACGTGCCCGGTCGCCGCAGCGCCTCGCCACGCCGGCGAGTTGATGCACGGTCTGGAAGGCGAGCGCGACAGTCCACGCGCTGATCATGCGCGTGCGCATCGCCGGATCGGCCGGTTGCAGGGTGTCGTCCCAGTCGCCGTCGCCGTAGTTCACAAGCGAAGTCCCGGGAACAAACCGCGCCTCCACGTGCGCGACCACCCGGTCGCAGTGCTGCCAATACGTTTCCTCCGGACCCGCCGGCGCGAACGCCGAAGCATCGGTGTAGCCCACGCGCCGGTCCATGAAGGCCAAGTCATTGGCGGCCTCGACGTAGTCGCAGAGGGCTTTGACCGGCCAGAGGCAGACGTCGCCGTGGCTGTGCGCGTGCTGGATGAAACGATACGGCGCGTGCATGAACCACTGCGGCCACGACCCGTCGTGCGCATACTGCTGGGCGAACACCGTCTCGAGGACCCGGCGCGTCACCGCATGGCGGCCGTGCACGAGCAGCCATTCGACCGAGCCCTGGGTGACGTCGCGCACGCCCCAGGCGGCACCGCCGTACTGCTCGAGTCCGTGCGGCGCGGAAAAATGGATCGCGGCGTTGTGGTTGAACCACGGCAGGACGTCATCGAGACGCATCGCGGCGGCATCGTCCCCGTGCCGCAGGCGAAGCAGAAGCGCGGGCGGCTGCGCCGTCCGCCGGTCGCCGGCGTATTCGCGCCGCGCTGACGCCACTGCGTCCGGAAGGGAGGCAGCACCGTCGCGCACACCAAGCATCACCACGCCGCACGAGGAGGTGGGGCGCGTCACGATGCACGCGAATGCGCCGCTGCGACGACGCCCGTCGTCGTGGAGAAACTCGTCGCCCCCGACCGCCGCCACGACCTCCGGATCGGTGGCCGCGATCGCGAAACAGACTCCCGGTTCGTGGCGACCGACCAGACTGGATGGAGAAGGCTGTGCGGCGAACCACCCGGCCTCAGCGTGGACGGTCACCTCGCCACCGTGCTCGTACTCGGCCGCGCCGAGCACGAGCTCGTGGCTGATGAGGAACGCCACGGGCTCGCCGGCCAGCACGCGCAGCTGCAGGAACGCACTGGACGACGAGGCCGAACACCACGCACGCGCCTCGAGGCGGACGCCTCTTAGCTTGTAGATCCAACGGACTTCGCCGGGCGTCATGACAAACGCGCTGGGGATGCCGAGCTGGAGCCACGCGCCCCCGCGCCGGACAAAGACCCGCTGCCCCGTCGCGCGCGTAATGCCCACGGCATTACGCAGGACGGGAAGCAGTCGCCCAAAGCTCGGGTTGCCCAGGTACGCCTGGCTGGCAAAGATGCCGGCGGCATGGCAGGTGATCCCAAACTGGGCCTCGTCGATCCACGTCGCCTCGCCGCTGCGCAGGATGTGCCCGTGCGGGCGCAACACCACCCTCTCCTTCTCACCGGACACGATGTGCGCGTCGGCGCCGTGAAAGAACGACAGCAGCGCTCCATCGATACGACGCTCCTCGTGCCGGCGTGGCCCCGGGAACCAGGTGTCCCATTCCGCCTCAGAGGCAGTCTCGCCATGCACGGACGGTCGCGCCGTGAACGCCGAAATGCCCGGGGCGCATGAAGTCGTGCCCTCGCCCGGCGCCGCGGCGCTTCGCGGAAATGATCCGCCGCCCAGGATCGCCCGGAGCCGCTCAACATCAGCTGCGTCGGAAGCTCCGGGATGATCGGGCTCGAAACAGGCCACGAAGGAATACGTTGATCCGGTCACGGGGTTCAGCTCGATCTCGCGCGACTGGAGCGCGGCCAGGGCGCATTCGTATTGAAGCCGTCGTGACGGAAGCGCCGCCTCGCGGGCCGCGGCCGGTTCTCCGGTCCAGCGGTGATCCGCGCCGTAGAACTGCCAGCCATCGGTCGCGAAAGCCGAGGCCCCTTCGCAGCAGGCCAGCGCCAGCCAGGGGTGGCGTCCTCCGGCCGCCGCCTGGTTTTGGCGGGCGAGAATCACCCAGCCAAGCCGTGCATCCTCGACGGGAAGGAGATCGATATACTGCGAGGTGTAGGCCTCGTTGTTCCGCACGAAGCCCTCGTCGGCCAGGCCGAGGTCGTGTGCGATCAGGACGTCGCACATGCGGGGGACGGATCCCCGGCTGCGAACCGAGACGTCCCATCGCCAGGCGGGTTTTTTCGCATGCAGCGTGAGTCGGACGGTGACGTCGAGGCCCTCGGTCGGGCATGACCACTCCGCCGTCGTGGCGTCGATCCGGACAGCCCGCGACGCCGTCGCCAGAATGTCCTTACACCACGCAATCGTGCCATCCGAACGCTCCCTCAGAAGCAGACGAAACAAGCCTGCCTCCGCCGGCGACGCCAGGATCTGGTTGATCATCGTCCCGGCGTGGCGGATCGAAAACAGCCGCCCCTCGGGCGTGAGGCCAATGCGAAGCCCGGACGCGTTCTCCAGGTGCAGCAGACCAAGGTCGGCGAGGCTTGGAACACGCATCGCGGAGGAACCGGCGGATGCGGAGGGTGATAGGGAGTCGGGCTCCATGGATGAATCAGAACCAGGCCGCCGAACCGGATGCGCGGCGGGCGCAGAGGGACAGGCGGCGGCCCGATAGCCGTCGCCCGTCCCACCTGGTGCGCGGTGCTAGAACGACAGGCGCGCGGAGAGACGGAACGTGCGCGGCGACGGCAGGAAGTACCCGTTGGCCACGGCACGCCCCGGCGAGGTGATCCAGCCCCAGTGATAGCCGGTCACGACCGGGTCCCTGTCGTCGAGGACGTTGTCGACGTTGAGTTGGAAGCGGGCCGGGATCTCACCCAGCTTTGTCTCGTAGGCGAGCACCAGGTTGGTGGTCAGGCGGGCGTCGCCATAATGTGCATACTTCGGCTGGCCGTCCGGCGCCCCGAACTCGCCGACGTACTGTTCGCCGGTGTAGGCGATACCGCCGCCGACCGAGAAGCCCTTCAGTGTCTCGCCCAGGAACGTGTAGTTGGCGAACACGCTGGCCGTGTAATCGACCAGGCCCGTCTTCGTCTTGCCCGCGACATTCTGCGCGAGCGTATTCGCGGAGCTCGCGATCTGGTTCTGCAGGTTCTGCGCGGCCTCGGCCGAGCCGCCTTCGGCAGGCGTGGTCGCGGTCTGCCAGGTGGCGAGGTGCTGCGCATAGTAGGCCCGTGCGCCGGGCAGCGCGTCGACGATCTTCGAGTCCGGCTTTCCGAACGTGAAGCTCACCCGCAGGCTCGGCAGCGGGTTCGCCGTCAGGTCGACCTCATAGCCGGAGACATCCAGCGCCTCGGTGTCATCATAGGGGAGCGTGGTGCGGGACGTGTCCCAAGGCTGGTTGAGCGCATCGTAGTAGTTGCGCCACATGCCCTGGAAGTCGGGCTTGCCGCCGTTGAAGATGCGGCCGGTGGATTCGCTGTCGTAGCGGCTGATCGAGGCGTAGTACTTGCCATCGCCCGTGGAGAACCGGAATCCGTACTCCAGGCTTTCGCCCTCAGCCGGGCCGAAGGGATTGCCGTCGAGTCCGTTCTGCCTGCCCGGCCCGATCGGGTCGAAGTTCTGCGAGAAGTTGGCGAACACACCGACCGCCTTCCAATAATAGATGGCGCCGAGCGAGTAGGTCGTGCCATCCGCGCCATCCTCGGTCACGTTGCGGGTGAAGGCGCCGACCTTGCGGTAATCGTAGTCGTCCCTGCGCGCGCCGGCGAGGATGCTCAGCGCATCGTTCCAGAGCCGGGTGTGGGAGACGACACCGATGTTCTTGATCTTGTAGGTCTCATCGAAGTCAAACCACTCGGTCGGCCAGCGGGTGTAGGCGACCTCGCGCCCGTTGAGCGTGTCGGGCAGGTGCATGCTCTGGTTCGGCTTGTCGAGATAGAGGCGGCCCCAGACCAAGTTGCGTCCCGGGTCGGTTTCTCCCGTGCCGATGAGCTGCGCATTGTACTGGCGGGCCGACCAGGTGATCTTCTGCGAGCCACCCGCGAGGGTGAACAGCTGGCGGATCGGCACGTTGAAGATCTCCCCCTCGATCTTGTAATTCAACTGTCCTCGAACCTCGGATACAGCGCGCTCCTGCGTCTGCCGGCTGAGGAAGAAATCCGCGAACTGCTTGCCGACATTGGGGTTGGGGGTGCCGTCGGGCAGCTGGCGGTTGAGATCGACGTAGATGTTGCCCGCGCCCTCGTAGTTTTTGGCCGAGTGGTCGGTCTCGTAGCGGTAGGCGGACACGCTGAAGTCGAGGTTCTCATTCACGCGCTGGTCGAACCAGGCGGTGCCGGTGTAATACTCGGGCTCGGAGATGCCGTTGCCGTAGGTGAAGTCGCGGCTCGGGAGCACCGGGATGTCCTCCGGGCTGGGCGGCGCGGTCATCCAGGTGTAGAGCGGGACGAACGTCTTGTACCACCCGGCGCGGGGGGCGAAGGGAATGCCGTCGGGATCGATGCCGGCGGAAATCACGCCTCCGTTCCAGTTCATCGCGCCCTTGTCGGCGAGGCCGGGGATCCAGACGTTGTAGGGGTCGGTATTCCAGGCAGCCGATTGCGACGTGCGGGTGTTCGTGCCCACCACGGGAGCACCCCAGGTGTCGGAAAAGGACGTGCCGTCCCAGCGCGAGATGCCATCGTTCAACAGCGACGAGATGAGCGTGATCTCGGAGCGTGCGGCCTCCAGTTCGAAGCGAAACGACGTGTTCGAACTCGGCCGGAACATCATGGCCACGTCGACCGCGTTCATGTCGTTCTTGTCGTTCTCGCGCCAGCCCCGGTTGCGGTCGGCCAGCGCGTTGATGCGCAGCGCGACCTTCTCGGTCAGACGGCGGTTGAGATCAACCTCCGCGCGGAGACTGCCGTGCGAATCGACGATCGTCGTGAGGTTGAGAAAATCCCGGTCGAACTTCGGGATCTTCGTGTAGGTGCTGAGCACGCCGCCCACGGTGCCGATGCCGAACAGGATGGAGTTCGGGCCGCGGTCGAATTCGATGCGGTCGATGTTGTAGCTGTCGGCCGCGGTGTAGAATGTGAAGTAGTTGCGCGTGGGACCGGCGCCACCCTGCAGCTGCTGGCCGGCACCGCGGAAGTTGTAGTCCCAGTTGTTGAATGGGTTGGCGAGCTGCTTGCCGGACGCGTAGTCGCTGGGCACGACGTTGGGCGACCACTTGAGGGCATCGCGCACGTTGGTGATCGCCGCGTCGTCAATGAATGTACGGGTGAGCGACGACATCACCGAGGGTGTGAACTTGATCGGCGTGTTCGTGCGACCACCGGCGAGGGAATCCACGGCGACGTAGCCCTCGTCCTTGTCGGTGTTGATGGTGAATGTCGCCAAAACGATCTCCTCGTCGTCGCCCGGCGAGGCTGGCGTGGCGGGCCGAGGTGTGGTCTGGGCCAGGAGTGCGGACGGCAATCCAAGCGTGAGGCTGAGCGCCCACGCGATTCTGCGGGGTGTGCGGGTTTTCATAGCGGGACGAAACCAGGTGGGTTTGCGAGTTGTCTCTAGCGGGTAAAAACCAGGCCGGTCGCGCGTCGGGGCGGGCCATCGCGATCAGCGGGCGCAAGGCGCACGCGGGGTGTTGACGGCGGGCCGGGCGTCGGGACGGGCCGGCGAACAAGGCCCCGCAACATGCATGACAACGTTTGCAATGCAAGTCACAACCGTCGTTGCCGGCGCGTGTCGAGCCCGCGGATTCGACTCGTACCCTGCCATCAGGGCGCACCCTGATGCTGCAGAAAAGCCAGGAAAACCGAAACTGTCCCAGCGGCCGTTGCAAACATTTGCGGCTTGCAGGGAAAGGGCGCGCCCGGGTCGGGCGGGCGGCGGCCAGCGGGAGTTCCGGCCGCCCCGCGGGCCGAGGCGCCTGGGCGCGGGAGCGCTAGCCGTTCGCGCGCAAGGCGCGGGTGGAATCCCGGATGACCAGCGCCGCCGGCATGTCGCTCTGGACCGGCAGGATCGCCTTGCCGGGCGCGGTCGCACCCTCGATGACCAGCCCGACGGCGCGCTCCGCCAGTTCGGCCAGGGGCTGGCGCACCGTGGTGAGCGCCGGACGAGCCGCCGTGGCCCACATCCCGTCGTCGAATCCGACGACGGAGATGTCGCGCGGACATTCCAGCCCGGCGATGCGGGCGGCATCGATCGCCCCGAAGGCGATCTCGTCGTTGGCGCAGCAATACGCGGTCGGTCGTGGGTCGAGCTTGAGCATCGCGCTCATGCCGGCGCGTCCGCCCTCCGTGTTGAACGGTCCCTCGAAGATCCATTGCGGCCGGGGTACCGCACCCCCGCGCTCGAGCACCTCGAGGTAGCCGGCCTTGCGCTCGGCCGCATCGCGCGAGGCGGGGGGGCCGAGCAGCAACCCGATGCGGCGGTGGCCGAGCTGCAGCAGCAGGCTCGCCGCGGAGCGCGCCCCCCCGAGGTTGTCGACACCGACCACCGGCGCCCCCACGTCGCGCACGGCGATGCCGGGTGGCAGGCACGAGCGGGTCAGGACCAGCGGACGCCGATAGCCGCGCAACTGCTCGACGGCGCTGCGCGACAGCGGCTCGGCGAGGTAGATGATGCCCGACGTATCCAGTCCGAGGTGTTGCATCGTCTCCCGGAAATCCGCTCCGGAACGCGTGTGCAGCGTGCAGATGTGCACGTCCCAGTCGCGCGCGCCCGCGGCATGCAGTGTGCCGGCGAGAAAACGGCCGTAGAACTCGGAGAAGAAGATATTCTCGTCGAGCGGCACGACCACGGTGAGCGTCGGGTTGACTCCCTTGCGCAGCATACGCGCGCCGGGATTCGGTGAAAATCGCTGCTGCTCGGCGAGGTCGAGGATCTCCTTGCGGCGTCCCGCCTCAACCAAGTGCGCCGTCTCCGGCCTGAGCGCGCGGGACACCGTGGATGGAGACACGCCCAGGCGCGCAGCGATCTGCACGATGCCGGCGCGCGTGGGTTTGGCGGCGTTGGACGAGGAGCGTGCGGGCATGGAGAGCGGCAGCCGGTTACACAGGCGGGCACGCTAGTGTCGGTCGCCGGAGCGGAGCAAGGAAACACCTGCAAACCTTTGCACCCCCGATGCCGATCGCACCCGACACGACTTCCGTCCGGCGCAGGACGCGGTGCCGGGCTCCGCGCCGGCATGTTCGAAGGCCCAGGGCGTCTCTCGACCTAGCCAGGAACACAGTTCACAGAAGGAAACGAAGAGAAGCACCGCGACCCCGGCCTCGGCGACGCCTCGCCCGAATCCACTCCTCTCGTTGTCGCCCGTCGCACGCTTTACTTCGCCAATTCTGCGATCTCTCCGTTACCTTCCGTGCAATTCATCTGCGGAACGCGGGCTGAGGTGTGGGACTCCGGCGAAGCGACCGGACGCCCGCAGTGCTTTACCACCCTGCCGGTCGGCCCCACGACGACGGCATGCGACGGAACCGGGCGCGTCACGATCGTACCGGCGCCGATGAGCGTGTGGTCGCCGATCGCGATCGGTCCGAGGATCTTCGATCCTGCGCCCAACACGACATGGCTGCCGATGGTGGGATGGCGCTTGCCGCTCGAGACGACGTCAGCATTTCCCAGGGTGACCTGGTGGAAGATCATGACATGCTCGCCGATCTCCGCGGTCTCGCCGATCACCACGCCGCTCCCATGGTCGATGAAGAACCCGCGACCGATGCGGGCGCCGGGATGGATCTCGATGCCAGTGAGGAAACGCGCGACCTGTGACAGCACGCGCGGAACCACCGGCAGCCCCGCGGCGTGGAGCGCATGCGCGACACGGTGAAAGGCGACCGCCCACAGGCCCGGGTAGGTCAGCGCTTCAAGCAACGCGAAGGGCTTGCCCTGCAGGGCCGGATCGCTGCCGCGCAGATGCGCGAGGTCATCGCGCAGCCACGCAAGTTCGTGAAATGCCCGCCAGCGACGACGGCGGCTCTCCAGAAGGCAGCAGGCGGGCGGGTGAAGCGATGTATCCATGATATGGAGCACCTCCGGGCGTGCGAGCGTGGGTTCACCTTGTCGCGGTCGCATCCGCCGGTGACAGCGACGGCTCCCCTTCCCCGGCCTCCCGGAATCCAAGCAGGTCGAGCACATGCGCCTCGGGCCGGCGGTTCGCGCCCTTGTAGGGGAAGGCGTGGATGTGCAGCGCCGGGTTGAAGTTGAGTTCGATGATGCTGAACGAGCCGGGCACCGGCTCGGCATGGATATCCGGAATGATGACATCGGCCCCGCAAATGCGCGCGCCCACCGCGGCCGCGGCGCGGACCGCAGCCTCCTTGTATCCGGCGTGGACCTCGTCGGTGAGGTCCAGGCTGTCGCCCCCGGTGCTGATGTTGGAGTTCTCCCGCAGATACACGGTCTGCCCCGCGGCCGGCACGGCATCAGGCGACAACCCTTGCGCGGCGAGATGCGCGAGTTCGACGCCGTCGAGGCGGAGTTTTTCCAGCGGCTTCACGTAGCCGGCGCCCCGGCGCGGATCGCGGTTCTTCTCCTCGACTAGGTCGCGGATGGTGTGCACGCCGTCGCCCGTCACGTTGGCCGCAATGCGATGCAGCACGGCGATCGCTTCCCCGCCGATGACGAGGAAGCGGTACTCGGGGCCGCTCACAAATTCCTCGAGCAGCACGACTCCATCCTCGGCGAATGCCCGCTCCACGGCCTCGCGCCCATCCGGCTCCCATCGTGCCCGGTGCAGGATCGTCACGGCCTGACCAAAGTTCGTGGAACGCGGCTTGATCACCACGCTGCGTCCCTCAAATGCCGGCCAGGCCGCCGCCGCCTCCGAAAGGGAGCCGACCGCCGAGCCCCCGGGCACGGGCAGACCCGCATCGCGGAGCACGCGTTTGGTGACCTCCTTGTTCTCCATGATCAGTGCCGAGATGTAGGTGTCGGCAGACGTGCGCGTGGCCTGCTTCACGTATTCGACCCGTCCACCGCGTTCGAGCCGCAGGAAGTTGTCCTCGGGATCGACGATCTCCACGGCGACACCGCGGCGACGGGCTTCGTGGATGAGCAACTGGGTGGAGAGTTCGAGGCGGTTGATGATTTCAGGCGACATGGTGAAGGGGCTGGGGGCTGACGGGTTCGCGTGGGTGCATGATGCCAGGTCCCGCCGCGAGGGCGGCGACCCGCGCGGAAGGAAGCCTTGAGGGATCGGTAATGCCTCGGCGGGCTGACTCCACCGCCGCGCGGTACGGCCGGGCAGGCTGATCGCGGTCGAACAGGGCGGCGAGACGGGCGAGGCGCGCGAGCTTCGCCAGTGCGAGCGTCTTCATCGAGACCTCGCCGTCGCTTGTGAGCAAGTCGAGCCCCGCACTGCGGCCGGCGACGGCCACGCGCTCGTGGTTCTCGTCGCCGCGGGCGTAGTCTCCGGATGTGAATCTGCGATCGTCACCCAGCAGACAATCCATCACGAACAACTGGATCAACCGCATCGTCGGCAGATCGATGCCCTCCGGGCTGAACGGGTTCACATCCAGGAGGCGAACCTCAAGGTAGGCGACACCGTCGCGCTCAATCGCATCCACGTGCGATTCACCGGCTCGAAGCGCGCCCTTGGGACGGATCGGCGCGTAGAATTCCTTCTCGAGCTGGAGCACGCGGTCATTGAGCTGGCGCGGCTCCGCCTCCCCTCCGGTGCCGAGGCCGGCAAAGCGTGTGCTGCGCGCCTGAAGCAGGCTGCGGATGTCGCGCACGTACCCGCCGGCATCGTGATACGAGACCGCGTGGCCCGCCGCATCTGTATTCGCATATCCCTGACGGCTTGCGCGCACGGAAGTGGCGACGCTCGCGTTCGCCGGCACCGCGCGCGACGCCTCGCATCCGGGCGCCGGATCGGACCTCAGGCCTGCCCAGGCCGCGGTGGACGGCTCGGGCGTGGGCGAAGCGCCCGTTAGCAGCACGAGCAACCAGCGATCGTGCAGGAAATGGCGGATCGCTCGAAAATAGGCCGCGTCGCGCTCAGCCCGCGTAATCGCCGTCCGCGGATCACTGGCCGTCACCGCGGCCAGCAGGTCCCGGCCGAAGGACACGTTCATATGGACGCCCGAAATCACCTGCATCCGACGCCCGTAGCGATGGGCCAGGCCGAGGCGGTAAAGGGTGCGGCGGCGCCCGTCCGCCGTGTCGGGAAAGCGCGCGATCGGGATCCGGTCTTCCGCGGGAAGCTGCGGGGGCATGCTGAAGGGCCAGAGCCGCTCGTCCTGGGTCGCGAGCACGCCGCGCACACGGGCGTGCAACGCGCTGAGCGAGGCATGGGCGGCCTCGAGCGACGCAGCCGGCTCTGTCACCAACTCAAGCTGGCTCTCGGAAAAATCGACCGTGACGCCGTCGGATCCGAGCTTGTCGCCGAGTGCCTCCGGATGGGGAGTCTGGGCGAGCTCACCTGAGCGCGTCACGCGCAGGGCCTCGCGTTCCAGCCCGAATCGTCCGGCCCGCAGCGCCGCGGCCGGCAGGTGTGCAAGCAGGCCTTCCGGGTCGAGGCCGAGGTCCGGTGAACGGCGCTCCGGGGATGGATGGGGTTTCATAGATTGAAAAGTCGACAACGATCGAACTATGAGACGATGGCGTATCGCGGGCGCGTTTCGGGTTATTCGCCGCAACAGGGGGTCGAGCTCCAGAACGCGCGGGCGGCCACGACCGCGGCCGGTTTGACCGTGCAGGTCATGGCCTGGCCTTTCCGCTTCAGCTCGATCAGCCCGGCGCTCTGCAACTCCTTGAAGTGGTGCGAGATCGTGGACTTCGAGAGCTTGATCGAGCAGCACGCCCGGGTGAAGCATCGCTCCACCCCGGCGCCCGGGTCCTCGATCTCGCCCGACGCGCTCGCCTCCTGCCAGGCACACAGCATCTGGAAAATCCGCAGACGCTGCTCATTCGAGAGCGCCTTGAATATCCGGGCGAGTGCTTCTGCTTCCATTGTTCGACAATTAACGAACTATCCGGTCGCGTGTCAAGCCTATGGGTCGGGCAGCCTCCCGGGACGCTGTGCCGGGCCGTGTCGCCGCACGGCTGCGGCCGTCTCGGGCCGCAGCACTTGCCTGGCGATCAAGGGGCCTGTCCGCGCACTGAGTCTCGCACGTCCGCGACGAGGAGCAAAACGAGGTCGATCTCGTGATCGAAGACCACGAGCGGCGGATCGTCGGCATCGAGGTCAAGGCCGCTGCGACCGTGAGATCGGCTGATTTCGAAGCGTTTGCCCGCGGCGTCGGCGAATTTTCGCATACCTCCCTTCGACCCGAAGTTGTTCGCGGCGCCGATCTCGTCGCTCTGGGGCTGACGGCAGGAATGCGGCGCCCGACTGCAATCCCGGCCTCCTGCCCCCAACGCCGCAATTTGACATTCAACACTCGTCACTCGCACGTTCAAGAATGGCGCCCTCACGGGTGGTGTTTTCCCTCGCGCGCCGGACATCTCATACGGATCTCATACACTTTTGCGGAGCAATCACACCAACGCCTCGTACACAGACGGCCTCGATCGATGGGCCGACGGCGCTGAACGCAGAAAGGAGCGAGCCCGACGACCGGTTGACTCAGGCGCGAGTCCGCGACAAACGGGGCGGCATGGTCGTCGCTGAAAACCATCCGCAGGTTGTGCTCGCGCTGGGCGGGGCGTGGCACGAGTCCGAACTCCGCCAGCGAGGGCTTTCGTCCAGATTCCTCGCGGCCGCACGGAAACGGTACGACATCCTGGCTTGGCAGGATCGGATCGGAGGCTGGCACTATCCGAAATGGCAATTCGCGACCGACGGGTCCGTGCTCCGCGAGGTCACCGCCATTCTGCGAATGTATCGATCCAGGGACGCGCTCTACGTCATGTCCCAGTTTCTGTATTCGGAGCAAGGGCACATGCCTTTGATCGAGCTAATCCAGTCCGGGCGCGGCGACGAGGCCCTCGCCATCTCCCGCGAGCGGGTGCGCGAGTTTCGCGCCGAACGGAGACTGCCACCCGCAGAGATCGCCACTCTGAAACGGCGATTGAGCGAGCATCGCGACACGACGCGTTATGTCGTCGTCTCGTCATTTCTCAGCCGATGGGCGATGATCTACGATCTCGCACATAACGCCTACTGCCACGGACACATCAGCGACGGCTGCCTGATCAAGGACAAGCGTCTTGCCGAGGCGATCGCCTCGCAGTTGCGAAACCGCAAGCGCAAGTCCGACCTGCACGTGCTCCCAGTACGCAAGACGAAGCGTGGCTATCGCGCTCTCGCAGATCTGCCCGGCGATCGGGACGGGAAGTCGTGGCGTCCGCGCTTTCGCACGCCGGACACGACGCCGGTGTTCGTTGCCATCGCGCCGGAAGGCACCCGAGAGAACATCGTCGATGCGATGCTATTCGGCGTCCACCACCGCGAAGCCATCCTCCGTCTTCTGACGAACAGCCGGAGCCGGAAAGCGGCCAAAGAGGTGCTCGTCGCCAAGTGCGGGTGTTCGTCGCTCCAAGCAGACGCCGTCCTTGACCTGCGGTTGTCCTCGATGACGAAGCCAGCCACCGATGAACTGACCGGGGAGCTTCGAAAATCAGTCGCTCCGAGGGCCAGGAGCATTGGCTCCAGGCGCCGTACCGATCCTCGCGCGCACTGACTCCGTGTCAGAGGAAAAGGTCACGAGGTCTCCGCGATCGGCACCTCGGCGACGTCGAAGTGGCCACGGTACACCCATGCAGAATGATGTATGCCATTCCGGTCACCCGAGAGGGTGACATCAACCAGGATCGGGGAACAAGGCGCACCAAGACCGCCGGAGGACCCCGACCGCCAGATGTCGGGCTCTCAATCGGCCGACCTTCGGCTTTCAATTGGACGAATTCTAGCTTTCAATTGGTCGACACCCTGCTTTCAATCGGTCGCAAGTCTCGGATCAGCTCCAGCCATGTATCCTCGATTTATCGAATCCCGGCTTCGCGACCTTCTCTCCGACACCCGAGTGGTGCTCCTGACGGGCCCTCGCCAAGCGGGGAAGACAACGCTGGCAAGGAAGGTTGCCGAATCAGGTGCGCCGTTCCTGACACTGGACGATCCTACCGTGCTCGAGGCGGCTCAGCGCGACCCTGTTGCCTTCGTTCGCGGTCTCGACCGCGCCACGATCGACGAGGTCCAGCGTGCGCCGGAGTTGATCCTGGCCATCAAGCGCTCCGTGGACGAGGACCGACGGCCGGGCCGGTTTCTGGTGACGGGTTCGGCCAACCTTCTGACCCTGCCACGCGTCGCCGACTCACTGGCCGGCCGCATGTCGATCATCGATCTGTTGCCCCTTTCCGTGGCGGAGATCCAGAAACGGCCGAGCCGGTTCATTTCCGAGGCGTTCAACGGCCGCGTCGCCGCGCCGGCAAAACACGTCCTCGGTGACGAACTCGTCACAGCCGTACTCGCTGGCGGTTATCCCGAAGCCTTGCAGCGATCCACATGGCCGCGTCGCCGGGATTGGTATCTCGACTATGTGCGTGCGATCGTCGAGCGCGACGTGCGCGATGTCGCCCAGATCGAACACCTGCAGCATATGCCTCGATTGATGCGTGCCCTAGCCCACCACTCGGGTCAGCTCATGAACTACTCCCAGCTCGGCGCTTCCCTCGGCCTCAACCACGTCACGACGCAGAAATACACCGGCATCCTCGGGCAGCTCTTCCTCACCTACCTGCTTCCGCCGTGGTCGACGAACGAACTGAAGAGGCTGATCAAGACTCCAAAACTTCACTTCCTGGATTCCGGACTCGTCGCCGCGTTGCACAACCTCTCGCCGCAGCGCCTGGCAGCCGACCGAGGCCCCTTCGGTGCCCTTCTTGAAACCTTCGTCCTGTCCGAGGTGCGCAAACTGGCTTCATGGTCCGGCGAGCGATTCGAGTTCTCCCACTTCCGTGACAAGGAGCAAAACGAGGTCGATCTCGTGATCGAAGACCACGAGCGGCGGATCGTCGGCATCGAGGTCAAGGCCGCAGCGACCGTGAGATCGGCTGATTTCGGAGGTCTGCGAAAACTCGCCGACGCCGCGGGCAAGCGCTTCGCCTTGGGCATGGTGCTCTACGACGAAAAGCAGGTCGTGCCCTTCGGCCCGAAGCTGTTTGCGGCGCCGATCTCGTCGCTCTGGGGCTGACACAAGGCCTCCCTTCAGGGTCCGAAACTCGGCATTCAACGCTCGCCATTCGCACTTTCAAGAATGGCGCCCTCACGGGGAATCGAACCCCGGTTTGAGCCTTGAGAGGGCTCCGTCCTAGCCGCTAGACGATGAGGGCAGCGCGCTGAGTTGGTCAGGAAAAAGGAACCCCGGCGGAAAATCAAGACCCGGATTTTCGAAAAGTTTCCGGCCCGCTTTGCCAGACTGGCCGCAGCCTGAGGCATGGCCGCACGAGGCCTCGCCTGCCGGTCCATCGCGTCTGAAACGCCGGGGGTCCGGCCGGCGCACACCCCGGGCACCCCCGGGGGGCGCCCGCGCGAACGGGCTCATAGCAAGGTGCGTGCAGGCTTTCCCCTCCCCCCGGGTTCGTGGTCGAACGCGATTTCGGGTTTCCTTCAGGATCAACTACGCGTTGCGTGCGGTGCGTTGAACTACCGCCACATCTTCCACGCCGGGAACTTCGCCGACGTCTTCAAGCATGCCCTCCTGGTTCCGCTCATCCGCGGGATGCAGCGCAAGGAAAAGGGTTTTCTCTTTCTCGACACCCACGCCGGCATCGGGGCCTACGACCTTTCCAGCCTGCCGGCCGGCCGCACGCTCGAATACGCGGACGGGATCGCGCGGCTCTGGGCGCAGGAAAACCCGCATCCGGTCGTCCGCGAGTATGTGGACCTCGTCCGCCGCTTCAATCGCGAGCGCGGCGGCACCGAGGCCTCGCCGCGATTCTACCCGGGTTCGCCCCGCCTCGCAGCCATGCTCCTGCGCCCGCAGGACCGGCTCGCCCTGAGCGAACTCCATCCCGAGGACCATGCCTCGCTGCGCGAGGAATTCCGCCGCGAACGCGGCGTCGGTATTCAGAAAATAGATGCGTTCTCCGCGCTTCGCGCCTGGCTGCCGCCGCCGGAACGCCGCGCCCTTGTGCTCATCGACCCGCCTTACGAGGATCGCGACGAGACCGCCCGGCTGCACGAGGCGATCGCCGCGATGATCACGCACTTCGGGAGTGCGACCTACGTGGTCTGGTACCCGATCACCGACCGCAGCGGCGCGGATGCCTTCAAGGCGACGCTGCGCACACTGCCGCTGCCGCCGACGCTCGCGACGGAGCTCGTGATCTACGCGCAGGAACGATCCGACCGGCTCAACGGCTGCGGTCTGCTCGTCCTCAACCCACCCTGGCAGATCGCCCCCGAACTCCTCTCGGCGGCCGAGGCCCTGCGCGACGCGCTGGCGGTGGAGGACGGCGCGCGCGCCTCGCTCGACTGGTTGCGCGAGGAGGATTGAACCGAACGGTCCCGGCCCGGCTGAGCGCGCGTCCTGCGGTGCCCGGAGAGAAACCGCATCGGAGCTGTCGCCCGGCGCGTCGATGCAGGTGATGCCCGGCCTCTCCCCGCCGCGTCGACGAATGACGGCGGGGAGGCGGCGCGCATCGCCGACGCCTGCGGGAAGCTGGGGCAGGGTTGCGGGCGCCGCGCCGGTCAAGAGTCAGCGCAACGCAGGAGTCGCGTTTTCCGATTCGCGACGCAGCATTCGCTCCGGTTCGCCCCGAAGGTCTTCCCCGAGTTTCCGCGCGCCGCCGCCAGGTACCCCAAACCCAAGCCACTTTCACGATGAAACGCCGTCAGTTCCTCTCCCGCACCGCGGCCGCCGCATCCGCCTCCATCATGCTGCCCCAGCTCGCGTTCGCACAATCGGCAGGCACAACCCCGACCGGCTCTGCCGCGGCGGACGGGATGAACTATGCACCGAAGGGGAAACCGCGCCCCGTGGTGAAGCCGGGCGAGTTCGTGTTCGCCGCGGCGCACCTCGACCACGGCCACATCAACGGCCAGTGCAACGGCCTGACCGAGGCCGGCGGAACCCTGAAATGGGTGTTTGATCCCGACGAGAAGAAGGTGGCGGCCTTCCGTGAGCGCTTCCCCGGCGTGCGCGTGGCCCGCGCGCTCGGCGAGATCCTTGACGATCCCGAGGTGAGACTCGTCACCGCGGCCGCCGTCACGAGTGAGCGCGGCCCGCTCGGCTGCCGCGTGATGGAGGCGGGCAAGGACTACTTCACCGACAAGGCGCCGTTCACCACGCTCGCGCAGCTCGAGCAGGCCAAGGCCGTGGTCGCGCGCACCGGCCGCAAGTACTTCGTCTATTACAGCGAGCGGCTTCACAACGAGTCGGCCATGTTCGCCACCGATCTCGTCCGCCGCGGGGCGGTCGGCCGCGTGCTGCAGGTGCTCGGCCTGGGACCGCACCGGCTCAATGCGCCGTCGCGCCCCGCCTGGTTCTTCGAGCGCGAGAAGTTCGGCGGCATCCTCTGCGACATCGGCAGCCACCAGTTCGAACAGTTTCTCACCTACTCCGGCGCGACGGACGCACAGGTGATGCACGCCGCCATCGCCAATTTCGCCCATGGGCAGTATCCGGAATTTGAGGACTTTGGCGAGGCCTCGCTTCTCGGCGACAACGGCGCGTCCAACTACGTGCGCGTCGACTGGTTCACGCCCAAGGGACTCAGCGTCTGGGGCGATGGCCGCACCGTCATCCTCGGCACCAAGGGCACGATCGAGCTTCGCAAGTACGTGGACATCGCGCGGGAGCGCACGGGCGACCATGTCTACCTCGCAGACGGCGACGGCGAGCACCACTTCCACGTCGCCGGGCAGGTCGGCTTTCCATTCTTCGAGGAGTTCATCCTCGACTGCCTGAATCGTACCGAGAATTCCATGACGCAGGCGCACGCCTTCAAGGCCGCCGAGCTCTGCCTCCGCGCCCAGGCCGCCGCCCGCCGCATCGCCTGACCCGCCCGCCCCATGAACGACCCGATCCGCCCCACCCTTTCACGGCGCCAGTTTGTCCGGCACCTCGGCCTCGGTGGCGCCGCGCTGGCCGCGCCCATGATCGTCCCCGGGCGGCTCTTCGCCGCCGCCAGTCCGAACAACCGGATACGCGTGGCGCAGATCGGCTGCGGCCGCATCGCCCGCGGCCACGACATGACCGGTGTGTTCGACTCCGGCCTGGCCGACATCGTGGCCCTCTGCGACGTGGATGCGAAGCGCTTGCAGGAGGCCAGCGCACTTGTCGGTGAGTTCTACGCCAAGGCCGGGCGGCCCGCGCCGAGGATCGGCACGTACATCGACTTCAACGAGCTGCTCGCGAACGAGGAGCTCGACGCGGTCGTGATCAGCACGCCCGACCACGCCCATGCCGGCCCGGCCATGGCGGCGACGCGCGCGAAGAAGGCGATCTACCTGCAGAAGCCGTTCACGATGACGCATGCCGAGGGCGTGATGCTGCGCGACGCCGTCGCGGCGTCCGGGATCACGCTGCAGGTCGGCAGCCAGCAGCGCTCGTGGGATCAGTTCCGCCGCGCCGCCGAACTCGTGCGCAGCGGGCGCATCGGGCGGGTCTGGCACGTGGAGATCGGCCTGCCGGTCGACCCGACCCAGCCCGACGACCCCGCCCAGCCGGTGCCGCCAGGCCTCGACTACGACCGCTGGCTCGGGCCGACGCCGAGAGTCGAGTACACCGAACAACGCGTGCATCCACAGGCCGACTACAGCCGCCCGGGCTGGCTGCGCAACGACGCCTATTGCCTCGGCATGATCACGGGCTGGGGTTCACACCATTACGACACCATGCACTGGGCGCTCGATCTCGAGCACACCGGGCCGACGCGCGTCGAGGCGCGTGCGGAATTTCCCGCGAACAGCATCTGGAACGTGCACGGCGCCTACCACGTCCACCTCGAGTATCCGGGCGGCATCCAGGTGTCCGTCTCGGACAAGTTTGAGAACGGCCTGAAGTTCATCGGCGATGACGGCTGGATCTTCGTCACCCGCGACGCGCCAGCCACCGCCAGCGACCCGAGCGCCCCCAGCGCGCTGCCGCCGTTGCGGGCGAGCGACGCTCGGCTGCTCTCGCCCGATGGCCTGAAAGTCGAGCTCATGCGCAGCGCAAGCCACCACCGGAACTGGCTCGAGTGTATCGGCTCGGGAAGGACGCCGCTCGCCCCGGCCGCTGTCGCCCATCGCAGCAACACCGCGTGCATCGTGAGCTGGATCGCGATGCGCCTGGGGCGGCCGCTCACCTGGGATCCGAAGTCGGAGCGGTTCGCGAACGACACCGAGGCCAACGCCATGCTCTCGCGACCGGAGCGCGCGCCCTACGGGATCGGGGCCGGGCCGAAGGCCTGAGAGGACGGTCCAAGGGGGTCCGCCGGCCTCCCGGGCGCAACGTCCCGGGCTGAGGCCGGGCCCGGCGCCCGCACCGGTCGCAGGGTCGCTGCCTGCGGTCAGGCGCCCGCCAAAAGCCCGCACCCGTGCCGCGCCACGATGCCCATTCGGGCCGGCCGCCACCCCACCGTTGCGAGCGTTTGCGCGCGATGACGTTCGAACCGAGTTGAGCCCGCAGCGCTGCGCGTGAAGGATGCTGTCGCCCACCATGCGCTACGCGCTCCTCGGACTTCTCGCCCTCCTGTCCTGCCTGATCGTCGGGGCGGATGTCCGTCCCCATCCGCTCTTCACCAGCCATGCTGTCCTTCAGCAGGGCACCGACCTGCCGGTATGGGGCTGGGCCGATGCCGGAGAGACGGTGACCGTCGCGATCGGCGGGCGCACCGCGTCCACCGTCGCACGTGACGGCACCTGGATGGTGCGGTTGCGTCCACTGGACGGCCGCGGGCCGCACACCCTGACGATTTCAGGGCGCAACACCGTCGTCGCGCAGGACGTGTTGGTTGGAGACGTGTGGGTCTGTGGCGGGCAGTCCAACATGGAACGCCAGCTCGGCCCGCGCGAAGGCCAGAAGCCGATCGTCGACTGGGAAAACGAGGTGGCCGGAGCGACGTTTCCCGAGATCCGGCTGTTTCTGGTGCCGCAGGTCCGCGCGCTCGCGCCGCAGACCACGGCGCAGGGTCGCTGGGTCGTCTGCTCGCCCGAGACCGCGAAGGACTTCAGCGCCGTCGCGTTCTTCTTTGCGCGACAGCTCCACCGGGCGCGCAAGGAGCCGATCGGCCTGATCCACGCGTCGTGGGGCGGGACACCGGCCGAAGCCTGGATGAGCGAGGACGCCTTGCGCCGTCACGGTGGTTTTGACGAGGCGCTCGAGCAGATGCGCCTGCTCCGCACCCGGCCGGCGCAGGCCGCGCAGAAACATGTCGAGGCACTGCGTGAATGGTATCGCGCATTTGATCCCGGTTCGACTTCCGCCATGAATTTCGCGGCGGCCACGCTCAACCTCCAGGGATGGACCCCGGTCGCGCTGCCCGGTCTCTGGGAGACCACCGGCCTGCCGGGCCATGATGGCGTGGTGTGGTTCAGGACGGAATTCTCGCTTCCGAAAAGCTGGAAGGGCACGGCGCTCGATCTGCACCTCGGGCCGATCGACGATGTGGATACGACCTGGGTCAACGGCGTCGAGATCGGCACGACCAGCGGGTGGAGCACGCCGCGGGTTTACCGGGTGCCGGCACATCTCGTGCGTGAGGGAACGAACACCCTCGCGGTCCGCGTGCTCGACACCGGGGGCGGCGGCGGTTTCGCCGGGAACGAGGCCGGCATGCGCGTGCAGCCCGCGGAAAAGGCGACGCAGGCGCTGTCGCTCGCCGGGACGTGGTGGCGGAAGGCCTCGGTCGCCCTGGCCAGCGTCGGCACGCGCCCGCCGATGGATTACGCGACCGCGCCAGCCGCACCCACAGCGCTCCACCATGGCATGATCGCGCCCCTGCTGCCGTATGCGATTCGGGGCGTCGTCTTCTATCAGGGCGAGGCGAACAACGACCGAGCCGCACAGTATCGCACCCTCTTCCCGGCGCTCATCGCAGATTGGCGCCAGGCGTGGAACCAGCCGGAACTGCCGTTCCTGTTCGTCCAGGTGGCGCCTCATCGGGCCCTGGTTCCGGAGCTGCGGGAAGCGCAACTGCTCACCTGGCAGCGCACGCCCAAGACGGGCATGGTCGTGACCGTCGACTGCGGCGATCCTGATGACATTCACCCGGCGAACAAGGCTCCCGTTGGCAACCGCCTGGCTCTGGCCGCCCGCGCCATCGCCTACGGCGAGCCGCTCGACTACTCGGGGCCGGTGTTTGATCAGCTCACGATCGACCACGACCGATCCTGGCTGTCCTTCCAGCATCGCAACGGCGGTCTGGCCTGCGCAGATGGCGGCACCCGGCTCGAGGGCTTCACCGTCGCGGGCAAGGACGGGGTTTTCCACCCCGCACTTGCCGGCATCCGGGGGGAACGCGTGTTGGTGTGGTCAGAGAACGTGCGCGAACCGGTCGCGGTGCGCTACGGCTGGGCGAACGTGCCGAAAGGCAACTTGATCAACCGGGCCGGATTTCCGGCCTCGCCGTTTCGTACCGACGTGCCGGCGGTGCCCTGATCTCAAACCTCGGCATTCCGCGGCGGCGTCCGTGCAGGCGCGCACTTGCTCCTTGCTCCAACAAGCCTCCGGCCGCGATACCCCCGGCGTGGCCGCAGTCCGCCTCCGCATCCTGTCCGACCTGCATTTCGCCGAACCGGCCAGTCGGATCCGGGATCTGCGGATGCTCGCCCCGCTGCTGGAAGGTCCGGAGAAGCTGGTATTCAACGGAGACAGCATCGACACCCGGTTTCTTGAGACCGATCGCGCGGCCGCCGCCGGGCGCGAGGCTTTTTTCGAGTTCATCGAGCCGTATCGTTCGCGCCTGACGCTCGTGACGGGAAACCACGACCCCGACATCTCGCCTCACCATCATCTCGAGGTCGACGGTGGCCGTGTCCTCATCACCCACGGTGACGTGTTGTTCCCGAGCGTCGCACCCTGGGGCTGGGAGGCGCCCCACGTGCTCGCCGCACGATCGCGGCGCCTGGCTGAAATCGATGCCACCCGGCACGCCGCGTTCGAGACCCAACTTGAGGTGTGCAAATACTCCTCCTACGCCACGCGGCATCTATCTCCCAGCGGCCAACACACCCGAGGCGGGACCCTCGCGCGCCTCTTCCACCTCGTGGCCCGGGTCCGACGCGCGGACAAGATCGTCACGAGCTGGTTCCACTCACCCACGCTCGCAGCCGAACTCGCGGCCCGCTATCGGCCCGAGGCCCGTGTCATTATTTTCGGACACACGCACTGGCCCGGCGTCTGGCGTCGCGGTCCGCGGATCCTCATCAACACCGGCGCCTTCACGCCCCCGCTGGGTGCGCGACTGATCGACTTTGCCGGGGAGTGGATCGAAGTTCGAAGCGTCCTGCGGACTGGAGCGGTGTTTCGTCCGGGCCCGTTGCTCGCTCGCCTCCGTGCCTCGCCCGCCGACTGACTTCGCGCGAATTTCCGCGAATCCGCCAGTACTCAACTGTGCAATAACCTCGGTTTTCGCCACAAACTCAGGAATTGCCTCGCTCGGCTGGATCGAGTCTGGTGCCTCTTCCCCGTTCCACAACCCGCGCAACCAAAGGCCCTCCCTTGGATCTCAAAGAGATTAAACAGATCATCGATCTGATGAAGCGCTCCGACTTGTCGGAGTTCGCTGTTGAGGAAGAAGGCTTCAAGCTCCGCATCCGCCGAGGCACGTCCGGACTTCCGGTGGTCGCCTCCACGGGCATTGCGGGCCTGACCGGCGACGTGGCGGCTCCCGTCGCCCTCCCGGCGGCAATGCCGACCCCGACGACTTCCGCCACGTCCAAGCCCACGGCCGGCACTCCGCCTGCGGACGAGGCAGGGATCGCCTACATCAAATCGCCGATGGTCGGCACATTCTACCGCGCCGCGTCACCCGAGAGCCCGCCGTTCGTGGATGTGAACTCGAAGGTGCAGGAAAACAGCCCGGTTTGCATCATCGAGGCCATGAAGATCATGAACGAGATCCAGGCCGAGGTGAAGGGTACGATCCTCGAGGTGCTCGTCGAGAACTCCCAGCCCGTCGAGTTCGGCCAGCGCCTGTTCAAGATTCGCACGGCCTGATGCCGGCCCACCTGTCGACATCCGGGGCCCCCGCGCACCGCGGGAGCCGGCGTCGAGCTTCCTCCCCGCCCTCCCAGTTCAGCTGCCTGTAGTATGCAGAAGATCCTCATCGCCAACCGCGGAGAAATCGCCCTCCGGATTGTTCGCGCCTGCCGCGAACTCGGCATCAAGACCCTCGCGGTCTATTCTGAAGCGGACGTCGAGTCGCTTCATGTCCAGCTGGCCGACGAGGCGATCTGCATCGGCCCGGCTCCAAGCAATCAAAGCTACCTGAAGGCCGATCGCATCATCAGCGCGGCCGAGATCGCCGACGTCGACGCCATCCATCCCGGCTACGGTTTTCTGTCGGAAAACGAGGACTTCGCGGAGCAGTGCGAGAAGTGCAACATCAAGTTCATAGGGCCGAAGTCCCGCTCGATCCGGCTGATGGGCGACAAATCCACGGCGAAGGACACGGTGCGCAAGGCCGGCGTGCCGATCGTGCCGGGTAGTGACGGACCCATCGACTCCGAGGCCGAGGCGGTGAAGATTGCGCGCAAGATCGGCTACCCGGTCATCATCAAGGCAGTCGCCGGCGGTGGCGGCCGGGGGATGCGCATCGCGCACAATGATGTCTCCTTCGCGAAGGAGTTTCACGTCGCGCGCAATGAGGCGGAAAAGGCCTTCGGCGACGGCCGGGTCTACATCGAGAAGTACATTCAGAATCCGCGCCACATCGAGTTTCAGATCATGGCCGACAGCCATGGGAAGACCGTGCACCTGGGCGAGCGCGACTGTTCCGTGCAGCGCCGCCACCAGAAGTTGATCGAGGAGTCGCCCTCGCCGTTCCTCACCCCCGCGCTGCGCAAGGCCATGGGCAAGGCCGCGGTCAAGGCGGCCGAGTCCTGCGATTACGAGAGCGCTGGCACGATCGAGTTCCTCGTCGATGACAAGGGCGGCTTTTACTTCATCGAGATGAACACGCGTATCCAGGTCGAGCATCCGGTCACCGAGGAGACGACCGGCATCGACCTGGTCAAACAGCAGATCCTCGTGGCGATGGGCGAGAAACTCCCGTGGGACCAGAGCGACATCGAGTTCAGCGGTCACGCCATCGAATGCCGGATCAACGCCGAGGACCCCGCCCGCAATTTCACGCCCTCACCGGGCACGATCGATCTCTACTACGCGCCCGGCGGCCACGGTGTGCGTGTTGACTCCCATGTCTACGGGGGCTACACGATCCCTCCGTACTACGACAGCATGATCGCCAAGCTGATCGCATTCGGCGGAACGCGGCGTGAGGCCATCGGTCGCATGCATCGCGCCCTCGGCGAATACATCATCCGCGGCATCAAGACGACCATCCCCCTGCACCGGGCCATCTTCACCGATCCGGTCTTCTGCGAGGGGAAGGCCACCACCGCCTACGTCCAGGACTTCCTCAGCCGCACGCCCGCCGATCTCTTCTGAGCCCGGCCCGCCAGAACCGACCATGGAGAATCCCGACCTCAGCAACGACAATCTCGATGACGCCCCGACACTGGGCGACATCAAGGTGAACCACTCCGTGGTCGCCAGCATCGTGCGCCTCGCCGCGCTCGAGGTGCCCGGCGTCTGCGGGATCGGCGGCGGGCTGGTCGACGGCATCGCCGACTCGATGTTCCCCAACCGCGCCACCGACCGGGGCGTGAAGATCGTGGCCGACGACGATGGCGCCTACTCGATCGAGATTCGCGCGGTGATGAACTTCGGCACCGAGATCGGACGCACCGCGGTGCAGGTGCAGATGTCCGTGCGCAAACAGGTCGAGCTGATGACCGGCAATCGCGTGAAGCGAGTCGACGTGATCGTCGAAGGCGTCCGCATGCCCGCCACGCGCCCCGAAGGCCGCGGCCGCTCCGAAGAGGACTGGCCGGAACTGCCGCAGACGGACTGAACGCCGGCGGCGGCGCAGCGCGACGAACAACAGCCTTGTCTTCGTCGCGGGCGCTTTGCTTCGTGTCCCGTGTTCGTCTCCGCCCCGCTGCGCATCGTCCACCGACGCGCGCACCGGGTTCCGCCCCATGCTCTATCGCCTGCAAACCCTCCTCGACTCGCCCGAAGTGATTTGGAGCGTGGTCGCACTCGTCGGGATCCTCGTCGTCGCCTACTGGATCCTCCGCCAGCCGCGCTCGTTCAAGGCGTTTGATGCCGATGGCGGCGGCGTGATCGTCACGCGCAAGGCGGTGCGCGAACTCGTGCAACGCTGCTGCAGCGGACTGCAGGGTGTCGGCTCCGCCAAGGCCACCGTGAGCGTCCGCTCCGGCGAGGTCAGCGTGCGCGTCGCACTGCGCACCCGGCGGTCGGCCAACCTCAAGGGGATTTCCGGCCACCTCCGCGAAGAGATCCACGTCGCGCTGACCGAAAACCTCGGCATCGAGCAGGTGCGCGACATCGAGATCAAGGTGGTCGGGATCCTCGACGACTCGATCAAGGACGAGTGACGATCGCGCCCCGGTTTCCCGGGCCCGAGCCGCTTCGGCTGCGGTGCCTGGCCGACTCGGCACCGGGAATCGCCGCTGTACCTATCTTCCGCAGTGAAATCAGGTCACAGAGAACACAGGGCACGATCAAAGGAGTTCATAGAGCGATTCTGGGGAATCGCAGGTCGCGCCTTCGTCGATCCACCCACCAGGTGATGAGCTGAAGCTGCCGAACGGTCTGCAACTCTCTGTGACCTCGGCACTATCCTCCGTGACCTCTGTGTCCTGCTGATCTTTCTAGAGCCTGTCCGGAAACCTCGAACACAAATAGGACGCCTCCAAGGCAGGGCGAACCGTCTCCGCGGCTCGGCCAGAGGCCTCGCCCTACCCGAAGACCGGCTTTCGGATAGCCTGCAGTCTGAAACCGCTCCGCTATCTGGCACGTCGTCTCTGTCGTCCGACGCCTTCGCGCGCGGCAGCCACGTTTCCGGTAGCCGCGTTTGCAGAACGTGGCTACACCGCACGCATGACCAGCCCGCGCTCCCGCGCCCCAGCGACGCTTTGTCGCGCCCGGTTCTATGCCATCCTCGACAGCAGCTACGTACCGCGCGCCCGCTGGCGCGAGACCTGCGCCGCTCTGATCGAAGGCGGCGCCGCCCTGGTACAGGTGCGGGCCAAGCGCGAGTCCGCACCCGAGCGCGCCGCGCTCCTCGACGAGGTGCTCCCGCTCTTCCCCGCGGCGCCCGACTCCCCCGCGCTCATCGTCAACGACGACCTCGACCTCGCCGCGCGCCATCCCGGCGTGGGATTGCATATCGGCCAGGAGGATACACCGCCCGCCGAAGCCCGCGCCCGGCTGGGGCCGGGGCGCCTGCTCGGGCTCTCCACGCATTCGCGCGGCCAGGCGACGGCGGCGCTCGCCCTGCCGCCCGGCACGATCGACTACTTCGCGGTGGGCCCCGTGTTCAGCACGCGAACCAAGCCCGACTACACGCCCGTGGGTCTGAATCTCGTGCGGGAGGTCGCCGCCATGCGGCCGCACTTGCCCTGGTTCTGCATCGGCGGCATCACGCGGACCAACCTTGCCCATGTCGTCGAGGCAGGGGCGCACCGCGTCGTGATTGTCTCGGACGTCCTGTGCGATGCCGATCCGGCCGCCGCCATACGCACCGTGCTCGGGACGCTGCCCGCGTCCGCGTAGCCAGTTTGTGGTTACGGCCCATCTCCGGACACCTCAGCCAGAAACGTCCGCGGAGCAGGCCGCGTGTTGTCTCGCAGGTGGATGCCTCCGCACCGCGGGTTGATTTCCCTCCGTGTCTCCGCGGCCTCCCGCTGGGACCAGCTCCCGGACCCGACAAAAACGCGGCGGCCGCCCTGTGAGGGGCGGCCGCGCGGTGGAGCCACTGGCGTGGCTCCGCTTTCGCCGGGGCGTGCAGCTAGAAGCTGTAGCGGGCGGTCATCAGCATCGTCCAGCGGGTCGCGGCGGGCTCGCCGCGGCCGAGGGCCGGATTGAAGCTGTTGTTGGCCAGCGCGGTGCTGACGTTGGAGTAGACCCACTGGTTGGCCACGCCGTCGTAGGTGGCCTGAACCACGCCCTCGCGCTTGACGAAGAACTGGTTCGAGCCGCGGATGATGCCCCACTTGTCGTTGAGCAGGTTGCCGACATTCAGGATGTCGAGGCCGAGCTCGAGACGGTGGCGCCAGCCGGGCAGCTTGACCTGCTGCTTGATGCTGAGGTCGAACTGGTTCACCCAGGGATAGCGGTGCGAGTTGGCTGAAACCGCGCGGCCTTCACGCAGGCCGAAGCGGTCGACGATGCGATAGAACAATTCCTGCGCCTGCTCGGGGGTCTGCGTCACGACGCCGCCCGAGACCGTCCGGCCGAAGCGCACGGTTGGGTCGCCGGCGCGCAGCGGCACGTAGAGCAGGTCGTTCTGGTTCTGGCTGTCGCCGTTCGCGTCGTTGCTGAAGACGAAGCTGAACGGATAGCCGGTGCGGCCCTCGTAGAGCAGCGACACCGTCGTGCGGTTGCCCTTGAAGAACTCGAAGTCCTTCGTGACGTTGACCAGCACCTTGTCGCGGATCTCCAGCGAGCTGCGGGACACCTCGGCCTCGTTCGGATTGAAGATCGAGCGGTTGTTCCAGTTCGACGCCGCGACGGACGACGTGCCGAACAGGACCTCCTCCGCGTCGGTGGTCACGTAGGAAGCTTTCCAATACCAGCCGTCGCTCTTGCGCGGGCGCTCGAGCGAGAAGCTGATCGTGCGGCTCTCGCCCTGGTCGGTGTTGCCCAGCTTCATCGTGCGGTTCGTGAAGGCGTTGCTCACGAGGCGCGTGCCCGACGAGCCGCTCCAGCTGCCGTTGGAGGCCTGCGTGGCGGCGGCGTAGTTGTTGAAGTAGAGAAGCCGTCCGTCCTCCATCGTGCGGGTGGGCGCGAGGTTGATGTTGCTGTAGAACACGTCGTTCTCCACCCACGAGAGCTCGATCTCGGCCGAGCCCTTCAGGTCGAGGAAGCCCAGCTCCCGCTCGACCGCGAGGTTCGTCTTCCAGCGCGACGGCAGCTCGAAGTTCGGATCCATGAACGCGACCTGCATGGCAGGCGCGCCTGTCCCGACATTGGTGGCCTGCGCGTCGGGATCGTTCGAGACGATCGGCGCGGTGGAGTTGCTGCCGTAGGCCGGATTCGTTCCCGCCGACCAGGTGCGGAAATTCATGCCGGTGTTCGAGTAGCTGTTCGAGATCCAGACGCGCGGGGAGCGGCCGTAGAAGAGGCCGAAGCCGCCGCGGATGGTGGTGCGCTTGTCGTCGAAGGCGGGCTGCCAGTTGAATCCGAAGCGCGGCTGCGCGATCATCTCGCCGTCGTAACTGGAGTCGTTGCGCTGATTGAAGGTGCTGAAGAACGTCGCGTTGTAGGGGACTTTGTCCGGGAGCGAGGCCCGGTCGAGGCGCGCGCCGATGTCGAACTTGAGTGTCGGCGTGACGCGCCACTGGTCGTTGATGAAGATGCCGGCGTTCTTCTCGTTGAACCTCGCCGCGGGCTCCACGTCGTCACGGATCTCGTTGTAGGTGTAGGTGCGGTAGTTGTTCACGCCGGTGTTGTTCGCGGCCACGGCCAGGAACTGCGCGAGGTTGTTGAAGTCGTAGAACCCATACGCGTTCTGGACAAAGAGGTTGTAGACGTCGGCGTTCTCGAACTGCACGCCGGCATGCAGCGTATGGTTGTCGTTGAGCTCGTAGGTCCCGAAGATCTCCGCCGTGTCCGTCTCGACATCGAGCAGGTTCGCATGGCGGCTGTTCTCCGTGCCGAACGTGACGAACGCGGTGTTTGAAGAACCCGCGACAGGGACATTGCGGACCTGCACGTAGGGCTGGCGCGTGCTGTTCTTCGGCTCCGAATGATACTCGGCGTGCGACACGGAGATCTCCGTGTTCAGGCGCGGATTCCAGCGGCTCACCAGCTGCGCGAACACCGTTTCGTTCGAAATCTCCTGCTGAAACCAGGCCGAGCTGTAGGAGAAGTTGTTCTCGGAGATGCCGGATCCGAAACCAGGGAAGGTCGGGCGGCTGGATTCGACGTTGCTGTAGCGCAACGTCGCGCGGTGGTCGGCATTGATCTGCCAGTCGAGCTTCGCGAGGATGTTGTCGTCCTCGAGCTTGTTCGCGGCCGGCGGGTTCGGGCTGCCGGGCTCGAAGCCCAGGGCCTCGGCGGCCGCGGTGATCTGGCTGACGATCGCCGGGTCGACGTCGCGGATGGGCGAAGGCGCCACGCGATCCTCGCGCACCCACTCACTGGATACGAAAAAGAAGAGCTTCCTCGGAACGATCGGCCCGCCGAGGTTCACGCTGTAGGTCTCCTCGGAGAAGCTGCCCAGCGCGAATTCGCGGCCGTCGAGCTCGGTGCCCACCAGGTCGTAGCCGCTGAACGCGGAGCGGCCGCGGTAGGAGTAGGCGATCGAGCCCTTGAACTCGTTGGTTCCGCTGCGCGTGGCGGCATTGATGCGCGCACCGACAAAGCCGGCGTTGCGGGCATTGTAGGGCGCGGTCTCGATGGAGAGCGCCTCGAGCGACTCGAGCGGGATGACATTGCGCTCGGCGGCGGTGTTGTTGGCGTTGAGCCCGAACGGATCCGAGACGCTGACGCCGTCCACCTGGATGCTGTTGTATCGGTTGGAGAGGCCGTTCACCGAGATCGCGCGGTCCTGCGGGTCGCGGTTGTAGCTCACGCGCGGATCGAGGCGGGCGAGGGCGTTGATCGAGCGGTCACCGGCGGGCGCGTTCTGGATGTCCCGCATGCCAAGGAACGAGCCGGAGCCGGTCTGATTCGGGTCGAACAGCCGGTCCATCGGCCGTCCTGAGATCTCCATTTCGGCCAATTCGACCACCGGTTCGGTCGTGACCGGCACGATCACCTCGGCGCCGCGATCGAGGTCCAGCAGGACCTGCCCGATCGTCCCCTTGGCGCCGGAGCTGGTGGACACATTGACGGTGTAGGGACCGCCAGGCCGCAAGCCGCGCACGACGAACGTGCCGTCAGCGCGGCTCGAGGCGCTGTAGTTCGCGCCGGTCGGCTCGTGCACGACCGTCACGGCGGCGCCTTCGACGGCCGCGTTATTGTCATCCACCACCTTGCCCCAGAGCGAGGAGGTGGTGATGGCCTGCGCGAACGCAGTTCCGGACACCAACGTGGCGGCGAGCAGGACAAGACAGGCGCGCAGCACGAACGTCAGTCGTTGCGGGTTGTAGGATGATCTCTGGTGCATCGTGGTCTATGGGCTAGGTCGGTAGTCAGGGAGATTTCGCCGCCAGCCCCCGAGCCGCACCTCGTCCCCGCAAAGCCACTACACGAAGCCCGCTGCCCGGGTCCCGGAAGAGGCGATGTCTAGGGAGAGAGCCGGCCCGAGAGCGGAACAGGCTGGCCTCCTTGTGTGCGAGGCCGGCTCTTCCAAGCAGGATCCGCACCCTCAAAGGCTGCCACGACTCGACGCTGCCGCGCCGCCGGAGTCAAGGAAGGTAGGGGTCGGCAGCCGACAAACTGCGAGATGTCACCGGTTCGTCACGCGGCCTCGGGGCGCGCGCCAGACCACGCTTGACCACTGCCCCAAGCGACGGACGTCCAGTCTACCCGATGCACCCGCTGCGCGAAAACCCGCCACAACGTCCGCGGCTTCGTTGGCGAGAATGCCACTGAGCACGAGCAAGCCGCCGGGCTTTACAGCGGCTAAGAGCTCGCGGGCCGCGCCGAGTAGAACGTTCGCTTGAATGTTGGCGAGGAGCACGTCGGCCGCGCGGCCACGCAACGCCGAGACGAGGTCGGCCGTGCGGACGCGCATCGACGAGCCCACGCCGTTGCGGCGGGCGTTCGTGCGCGCGATCGCGACGGCTTCCGCGTCGTTGTCGAACGCGAAGATGTCGCGAAATCCGAGCCTGGCTGCGGAGATGGCGAGGATTCCCGAGCCGCAACCGGCGTCGATCACCGACGCCGACGCGCGCCGACGCGGCGTCAGCCGGGCCGACCACGCGACGAGGCGCTGCACGCACAGCCGGGTCGTCTCGTGATTGCCGGTGCCGAACGCCATCCCTGGATCGAGATACACCGCGACGTGGCCGCGGGGCAGCCTGTGCTTTGCGCGTTCCCACTCCGGGACCCAGTGCAGGCGCCCATGCCGCCAGGCCTTGAAATGGGCCTTGTAGCTTTCGCGCCAGTCTTCGTCGGCGATCGGGCGGAAGACCGGCCGGCCCGGCGCGCGCCCAATCCCTTTCCTCGCGGCCAGGGCAGCCTCCACGGCCACCCAGGCCGAGCGCGCCTGCGCCTCGTCCGCAAAAAAGCCATACACACGAGCGGTCTTCGCATCGACATCCTCGAAGACCGACCAGCGTTCATCCCCATGCGCCGCCAACACGGAGGACCACGCCTCCGCCAGCGCGGGATCGATCTCGACGCGAGCCTCAGTCAGCACGTGCGCCTCCCCCGGGGATTCCTTCCACGCTCATCCGCGCGATCACGGCGGGCAGCAGCGCGTGCTCGGCGGCGTGGACCTTCTGCGCGAGCGAATCCAGCGTGTCCATAGCCTCGATACGCACGGCGGCCTGGTCGAGGATGGGCCCGCCGTCCACCTCCGCCGTGACGAGATGGACCGTGCAGCCGGTGATCTTCACCCCGCGGCGCCATGCCTGCCCGATGGCGTCGAGCCCCGGAAAAGCCGGCAGCAGGCTCGGGTGCAGGTTGATCATGCGACCGGCAAAGGCCGTGAGGAATCGCTCCTTGAGCACTCGCATGAAACCGGCCAGCACCAGCAGGTCCGGCTGCTCCGCCAGGATCGCCGTGATGTAGTGGTCCTCGGCGGCGCCATCGAGTTTGGTGCGAAACGGCGCCGGATCGACGAAACCCGCCGGCACGCCATAGGTCTTGCCGAGATCGAGGATCCCCGCCGTGGGATTGTCGGATATGATGCGGACCACCGTCGCGCGACCGAGCCGCCCCTCGCGCTGCGCGCGCAGGATCGCCTCCGCATTGCTCCCGCGTCCTGACCCAAGGATGACGACTCGCATGGCCGTGTTAAGGCTCACGGTGCGGCAACAGGCACGAACAAAACGGGGGGAGAAACGATCAGCTGTCAGCTGTCAGTTATCAGGTCTCAGCTTTCAGCCATCGGTGGAGGGTGGCCGTCCCTGGCGGGTCTGCTTGCTGAACGCTGAAAGCTATTGGAAAAACCGTTTGGCCTTCTCGAAGAAACTCTTGCCCACGGGTTCGTCGGCGTCGCCGCTGATCACGGCGAACTCCTCGAGCTTCTTGCGTTGTTCGGCCGTCATCGACGTCGGCACCTCGACATGGACGCGCACGAGTTGATCCCCCTGGTAGCCGCCGCGGAGGTTTGGCATGCCCTTGCCGCGAAGGCGGAAGGTGGTGCCGGACTGCGTGCCAGGCGGGATCTTGAGCGTGGCGCGTCCCGTGAGCGTCGGCACCTGGATGGTGCCGCCGAGCGCCGCCAGGGTGAACTTGATCGGGATCTCGACGAACAGGTCGTCGCCCTGGCGTTCGAACACATCGTGGTCCGCGACGTGAATCACGATGTAGAGATCGCCGGAGGGTGCGCCGTGCGAGCCCGCCTCGCCGTTGCCGGCCGAGCGGAGCTTTGAACCTGTATCCACACCGGCAGGTACACGCACCTTGATCTTGGTCGTGTCATTGACGCGACCGTGTCCGCCGCACTGCGTGCAGGGTTTGTCGATGCGGGTGCCCGCACCCTCGCAGGTCGGGCAGGCCTGGCGAAACGTGAAAAAGCCGCGCGATGTCGTGACCTGGCCGGTTCCGCCGCAAGTCGGGCAGCGCGAGGCCTTGGATCCGGGTTCGGCGCCGCTGCCATGACATTTCGAGCAGGTCGTGGGCTTGCGGAAGGAAATCTCCTTTTCCACCCCGTTTGCCGCCTCCTCGAGCGATATCTCGAGATCGTAGCGCAGGTCCGAGCCGCGCTGGGCGCCGCCACCGCCGCCGCCACCGCCGCCGCCGAAGAACTCCTCGAAAATGCCGCCGCCCCCACCACCAAAGACCTCGCGGAAGATATCGAACGGGTCGTGGAAACCACCGCCCCCGCCGCCTCGCGGGCCAGCGCCGGCACCGCCCTGGAAGGCGGCATGGCCGTAGCGGTCGTAGGCGGCGCGCTTCTGGTCATCGCTGAGCACCTCGTAGGCTTCGGAGACTTTCTTGAAGCTCTCTTCCGCCTCCTTGTTACCCGGATTGCGGTCCGGGTGGTACTTCATCGCCATCTTGCGATAGGCCTTCTTGAGATCGTCGGCCGACGCGTTCTTGGCGACACCAAGCAGCTCGTAGTAATCCTCTTTGACCTTGCTCATGGGTGCGGAAATCGGGCGCGGCTCAGAACCGTTGGACGGGATGAGTCCCTCTGCAATCGGCATGCCGCGGCCGCGCCTGCGGGCGTGAGAGGGGACGTCGCATGAACACACCGGCCAAGCGGGACAGCTCGGCCAGGGCAGGCGTGCGGCCCGCGAGACGAACGGTCTCAGTTCGACCCGTCATGACGCCTTGGCCGGCCCGCCCGAGAGCACGACGGACGCCGGACGGATGGTGCGGCCGTTGAGCAGGAAACCGGTGCGCACGACCTGAAGGATTTTCTCCTCCGGGATGGTGTCGCTGGGACCGTGGGCGATCGACTCGTGCTGGTTTGGATCAAAATCGGCGCCGGGTGTGGGGTCAATTTCCACCAAGCCCTTGGAGGCGAGCACGCTGCGGAACTGGTCGAGCACGAGCGACACGCCTTGGGCGATGACCTGCGGGTCGGTGGCCGTGGCCGCGGATTTGATCGCGAGTGAAAGCCCCTCGAAGACGGGGATCAGCGCTTCCATCACGTCGCGGGTGCCAAACTGCCGGAGTTCCTCCTTCTCGCGCACGACCCGTCGGCGGTAGTTCTCGAGGTCGGCCATCGCGCGGACGAAATGGTTGTAGTTGTCGTCGCGCTCTTTGCGGAGCGTTTCGATCTGCGCGTTGATCTGGGCGGCCACCTCCGCCGCCTGGGCCGCGGCCGTGGCGTCGAGGTCGTCAGACGCGGCAGTCGCGGCAGCCGTCTGCGGCTCGGCCCCCGTGGCCGGGGACGGCTGGGCAGCCGCGTCGGGCGCGGGCGTCTGGTTCTGAGGTTTCGGTTCGGTGGTGTCGCTCATGACGATGACAAGAGGTGAGGGCTTACTCACGTGGTGCGCTGAGGCAACGGGTTTTTTCGATCTCCGGGCCGCGCCGGCGGCCGGTGCGCCCGGCCGGCAGGAACGACGCGCGCCATTCGGCCCGGCTGGCGGACGGGCGGCGGCGGACACAGCCGGCCGTCTCCGGCGCGGTTGCGACCGCGTTCGGCTTTCGACGGCCGACCGGAGGTTGAGGAGGCCGCCGGCCTTTCGCGTGCCGCGTTCAGGCGGGCGTCATCCCGAGAAACCGTCGGTGATCAGGACCTTCGCCGGTCCGACCGAGCGGATCTCGCACGCGAAGGCGGCGGGCAGCAGCACAGTGTCACCACGCGTGAACGTCTCGGGCGGCGCACTCGTCCCGCTCTCGACGACGACCTCGCCCGCGACGACGTGCAAGAGGCGGGCTTCGCCGGCGGTGACACGCGGGGCGACCACGCCCGCGCCCGCGCGCTCGACCTGGCGGATGCGAAACTCCGGGCACGCGGCCAGCACGACGTCGCCCTGCGGGGCGCGCAGCGGCGCAGGCTCGATGTCGTCCCAATCGATGCAACGCAGCGACTGCTCCACATGGAGTTGACGCGGTTTCCCGTCCAGCCCGAGGCGGCCCCAGTCATACACGCGGTAGGTCGTATCGGAGTTTTGCTGAATCTCGAGGATGAGATTGCCGCCGTCGATGGCATGGATCTGGCCGCTGCGCACGAGGATCGAGTCGCCGGCGCCGACCGGGAAACGGTGGCACAGCGGTTTGAGCGTGTTGTTCTCAAGGGCACGTGCGAAGGCCTCGCGGGTCGTCCCGCGCCTGAGGCCCACCATCAAGCCCGCGCCCGGCGCGGCGGCCGCCACGTACCAGTTTTCGGTCTTGGGTTCGCCGTGGAGTTGCGCAGCCACGGAAGCCGGCGGATGCACCTGGAGGCTGAGGCGCTCCTGGCAGTCCAGCCATTTCACGAGGATCGGAAAGGGTCGGCGCGCCTCCCAGCGCGGACCCATGATCTCGTGCGGGTGCTGTTCGATCAATCCCCGCAACGAGGCGCCGGCGAGCGGGCCGCGGGCGACGACCGATTGCGCCTCCGGACGGTCCACGAGTTCCCAGGATTCGCCGATGACCTGCCCCGCAGGGAGGGTGCGACCGAGCGCCGACTCGAGCGCGCGTCCGCCCCAGACGCGTTCCTGATAGAGTGGTTTGAAGAGGAATGGGCCCATGGAACTTGAAGAAAACGTCAAACCTTCGCGTGCAGCCATCGAATACTGGCGGACCGATTTGGCATCGCATCGCCTGACTCGATTACATAAAGCCCGGAAGACACATGGCGAAGCGCGAGACTTCCAGTTCAAAGAATGTGCCCTCGTTCAAACCCGCCAAGGGCAAGAGCAGCTGGCTGTGGGCGCTCATCGCGGTCGTTCTCGCCACGCTCCTGTTCGTCGCCTTCTTCGATTACCGGCAGGGACAGGTCCACTCCTCCACCCCCACCGACCACAATCTCGTCGGCAAGTTCGGCGCACAAACCGCGTCCGCGGCGCTGACTCTCTTTGGCGGAGCCGCCTGGCTGATCCCGATCTGCCTGGGCCTGCTCGGCATCATGCTCATCCTCGGCCTGCGCCGCTTCATCCTGAGCCGCCTGATCGCGATGGTGCTGTGCCTGGTTTCCGGCAGCGCGCTGCTGGCGATGACCGAGGCGTTTTTCCGGGGCCGCGACACCTATCACGAAGGCCCAGGCGGCTTGATTGGACGCCTCATCTACCAACGCGGGCTGCTCGAGTATCTCGGGCCCTTCGGCACCGGGCTGATCCTCGGGACGGTCTACGCCGCCGGCACGGTCATGGTGCTGGTCGCCTTCTTCAGCGACATGGGCGGCGAGGTGAAGAGCGCCTCGGAATGGTGGGCGGCCTGGAAACTCAGACGCGCGGAAAAGGCCAAGCAGCGCGAGGAGCTTCTCAAGCTCGCCCGCGAGGCGGCAGAGAAGCAAAAGGCAGCCCGGCTCGCCGCGCCCGCATCTGCGAGTTCGGTCATGCCGCTAAAAGCCGCCCACGCCGGTCCGCCACCCGAGGCGAAGAAGCTCGCGGTGACCAAACGCGAGCCCGCTCCGGAACCGGTGCCGGCCGAGAAAGCTGCGCCCACGAGCCGGCCCGTGGATTCCGGCTTCGTGGAAAAGCCGATGAAGACGGCCACGGCGAAAAACCCCAACGCGGCCCCGCCTCCACCGTCCAAGGAGGAGCCGAAGGAGGCCAAGCTCAGTCTTCGCATTGTCACGCCCGAGGCCACGCGCAAGGCCAAGCTCGACCTGCCCAAGAGCCGCGGCGATTACGTTTTTCCCAGCCTCGATCTGCTCAACGAACCGGCGAAAAACGCGGACGCCACCGACGAGGCGGAGCAGGCGCGCACGGCCGAGGCCCTGCTGCGGACACTGGGAGAATTCGGCGTCGAGGTGACGCTGGGCGAGATTCACATCGGCCCGGTCATCACCCGCTACGAGATCTATCCCGCGCCCGGCGTGCGGGTGGAGAAGATCGCCAGCCTCGACAAGAACATCGCCCTCGGCCTGCGCGCGCAGTCCGTGCGCATCCTTGCCCCCGTGCCGGGGAAGGGTTGCGTCGGCGTGGAAGTCCCGAACAAGGTCCCCACGCCCGTGGGCATCCGCGAGATCCTCGAGTCGCAGGACTGGGCGGACGCGAAGGCGGAGATTCCCCTCGCCCTCGGCCGCGACGTCGGCGGCAGGCCCGTGATCGCCGATCTTTCCCGCATGCCGCACCTGCTCATCGCCGGCGCCACCGGCTCGGGCAAGACGGTCTGTATCAATTCGATCATTACGTCGCTGCTCTATTTTTCCAGTCCCGACGACCTGCGGTTCATCATGGTGGATCCGAAGATCGTCGAGATGAAGGCGTTCAACGACCTGCCGCACATGCTCATCCCGGTGGTGACCGACCCGAAGAAGGTCCCCGCCGCGCTGCGCTGGCTGATCGGCGAGATGGAGATGCGCTACCAGATCTTCGGCAAGGTGGGCGTGCGCAACATCGCCGGGTTCAACGGCCGCACGAAGCTCGCCAAGGAAATGCCCGCCGCGCCCACGAAGGCCGAGCGGAAGGACGCGGCCGACGAGCTCGGGATCGAAGTGCCGCGCGATGACGAGATCCGCGTCCCCGAGAAGATGCCCTATATCGTGTGCATCATCGACGAGCTCGCCGACCTCATGATGGTCGCGCCCGCCGATATCGAGACCGGCATCGCCCGCCTCGCCCAGCTCGCCCGGGCCGCCGGCATCCACCTCATCCTCGCGACGCAGCGTCCGTCGGTGAATGTGATCACGGGCGTGATCAAGGCCAACCTTCCCTGCCGCATCGCGTTCCAGGTCGCCTCGAAGGTCGACTCCCGCACGATCCTGGATTCCGGCGGCGCCGACCAGCTGATCGGCCGCGGCGACATGCTCTTTTCCCCCCCGGGCACGGCCAAGCTCGTGCGCGCCCAGGGCGGCTACGTCTCCGACGAGGAGCTTCACCGCGTGGTGGAGTTTCTCAAGCGCAACGGGCCGCCGGAGTTTGCCGAGGATGTCCAACGTCAGATCGAGCAGGGCGACGTGGAGGACGACGACGGTGAGGAGGAGGAGATCGACGAGGCCGACGACGAACTGATGAAGCAGGCGATGGAGGTGCTCCGCTCATCGCGGCGCGCCTCGACCTCCATGCTCCAACGGCGCCTGCGCATCGGCTACAATCGCGCCGCCCGGATCATGGAGCTGCTCGAAACCCGGGGCATCGTCGGCCCGGAAAACGGATCGAGCCCGCGCGAGATTCTCGTGGATCTGGACACGATGTAGGCCGCCCGCCCGCCAGCACGGGAGAGCATCCGGTTTTCGCCTCTTCCTCGTTCTCTTCCATCCCGTCCACGATGGGGAGAAAGAGAAAGCGAGGGATCAAGAGACAGATTCGCAGCCCGCCTCGCTGATCCCGCGCGTTTTTTCGTGCCAACCGCCCTCCGAATCAGTTACTTGCAAGGCACATGCAATCGATCGGCGAGCGACTAGAAGAAGCCCGCAAGCGCCGCGGCATCTCCATCCGCGAGGCCAGCGAGGCCACGAAGATCCGCGGTGACTTCCTGCTCGGCTTCGAGAACAACCAGTTCGACGTCGGCCTGCCGGAGATCTACGTGCGCGGCTTCCTGCGCAATTACGGGTCGTTTCTCAAGATCGACGGCGAGAAGCTCGCGACCGACTACAACGCCACGCTGATCGGCGATTCCCGGTCGCAACGCAAGGAACCGCGCGAGCTGTTCGGGCGCATGGAGCTGCCCGAACGCCAGCGCACCGCCGAGCCGGCCGCGGCCGCGGCAAACACCCAGGCCGCACCCGCGCAACGGCGCAATGAGCCCGCGGAGTCCACGTTCCGCGAACGCGAGGCACCCGGTCCCGACCTGGTGATGTATGCGAAAATTGGAGGCACCATCCTCGCGGCCGCCCTCGCCCTCCTGCTCATCGCCTGGCTGGTCAAGGCGCTGTTCAGCGATTCCGACACGGCCGCATCCCGCACCGACCGCCCGACCGCCACGCAGTCCGGCGGAGCCATCGCCGGCCAGGATTCGATCACGCTGATCGCCCTCGACGCCGTGCACGTCACCGTCACGCAGGCCAACGAGGCCCGCACCGAACTCTTCAAGGGTGGCCTGGCCCGGGGCGATACGCGCGTGGTGCCGAAGAACGGACCCGTGGTGATCACCTATAACATCGGGAAGAACCTGCAGATCGAGCGGGACGGCAAACGCTACCGCATGCCGAGCGACAGCATCGGACGCACGTCCGTGCCGTAATCGGCGGGCCCCGCCGGTCTTTCGTCCCGGACGCGCCCTTTCCTTGCGGACGGTGCGTTTCGCCTTTCGCGCGCCAGTCTCGCGGAACAAGGTCGTTTCCGCTCCACTCCCAATTCGCATGCCGGCCAGCCTTCACGTTCGCCACGCCCTCCGGCACACGGGCCTCGCGCTTGCCGCACTGGCAGTGCTGGCGGCCGGCCCGACGACGCCGCTCACGGCCCAGGTGCTCCCGCGCATCCAGCCGAAGTTCATCTACTTCCCGCCGATCCCGCCACCGCTCGAGATCCCCCTGCAGCCGGAGACCGCGGATCCGGAGATGTCCCTCGCACCCGAGGCCATGCGCACCTACGTCAGCGAGCCGTTCTATGCGCCGCTGAGCACGTTCATTTCACCGATGGTGGTGGGTTTCCAGGGCGGTGACGGCCTCACGGAGAAGGAGAAGGACGACCTCCGGCGCTTCCGGCGCATGCGCGAGGAACTGCTGCTGGAACTCCGCGATCTCGTCACCGAGCTGCGCCACGCCAGCCCGGCCCGGCGTCTGCTCGAGTACGAAAAGCTCGCGAAGACGCAGACGCCACGGATCGCCGACCTCGAACGCATGGCGGAGACTTTGCGCCACGGGATCGCGAAGAAGTCGGACTGGAGCGAACTCCGCCAATGGCGCCTGAACCCCGGCTATGAATCGACGCCGCGGGCCGCCCGCGTGATCGACCTGCAGGTGATTCGCGGCGCCGCCTACTATGCCGATGGCCTGGCACCCGCGCAGCGTCGCCTGCTCCGGGAGATCGCCATCGAGATCGAGGAGACGATCGACGACCGTCGACGCGCCGGATCGACGAAACGCTCGCACCTCTTCTTCCTGCCGGAAACCTCGCGCGTGCCCTGGCCGCGCGGGCTGCCCATCGGCCTGGACGTGAAGTTCGAAATGCTCGACGAGCTCAAGTCGGCGCTGAAGCAGGAGCTCATGAGCGCGGTCTTCCGCAGCGACACCGACCTGCTGCAGGGCCGCACCTTCCGCAGGCTGGCCGAGGCGCAGGCCGACCGCCTCGCGCAGATGGAACGCATGGCCGAGGACGTCCGGCGCGAGTTGTCATCCACGCCTGAATACGCCAGGTCGCGCCCGCCCACGCCGCTGCCCGTCGCGGTGCTCGAGCGCATCGATCGCTTCCACGAGGCCGACCGCGCGCTCGGCCGCCGCACGGGCGAGAGCCTGGAGGATGCCGCCTCGAACGGGAAACCCCTGCCGCCGCGCGCGCTCGAGATGGCGCGCGCGGAATGGGTTCAACAATGGACGGTCCGCCTGCAGCAACGCGGGCGTCCCGTCTCGGACGAGGACCGGGCCGCCATGCGGGCCCACATCGCGGAACTCGACGCGATCCACGATCAGCTGCAGCTCGTGCTCGGCCGCGACTTCACGACGGTGGAGGGCGCCAAGCCCGACCTCTTTCTCGATCGTCTCATTCGCGAGCAGAAGAAGGCCGCCGCGATGTATGAGTACGACATCGCATGCCTCGAGCCCGGACTCTCGCCCGAGCAGCGCCGCCTGCTCTTCAGCGGCGCGATCGAGCGCATGGAACTCCCGCTTCCGCGCGCCGAGCAGCAACCGACCCGGCCGCCGGGGTTTTAGCCAGGGCGTGTTTCCAGCCCGTGGGCTGTTTCAAAACGATCGGCCGGCCTCTGAAACGGAGGGCCTCTCCTGCCCGGCCGCGATCGTCCCAAGGCTAGCGCCCACCACCCCACCTGCGCGGCGGAGTGGGAGCTCCGCCCTCCAGGCCTCGCCGGCCCGCCGGACGCACCTCACGTATCCGCGGACTTGCGACGGCTTCGCTCCTGGGGTGTTTCCTCGTCGCGCATCTCGCGCGCATCCTCGATCGCGTCGATCGCCTGCTCCTCGTCGTCGGCATCCGACTCGGGCGCCTCCGGCCGGTCGCCGGCGCCCGGCGGGCGCAGCGCGAGTTCGATCAGCATCGGGAAGTGATCGCTGCCGATGTCGCGCAGCCGGCGGATCTCCACGAGGTCGAAATGGGTGGAGTGAAACACGTGATCGAGCGGAAAGCGCAGTATCCGGTGGGCGACCGGAAAGGTGGCGAAGAGTCCGCGCCCGATGCGCGGGTCGAGCAGGCGCGCCACCCGCTGGAAAAGATGGGTCGTGTGGCTCCATGCCACGTCGTTCAGGTCGCCCGCGACAATCGCAGGCGCGTGCAACTCCCGCACGATGAGGCCCGCCTTGACCAGTTCGGCATCGCGCAGACTCGAATCCTGCTGGATGTCCGGTCGCGGCGGCCGCGGATGGAGCACCACGAAACGCACATTCTGCCCCGACGGTAGGCGCACCGAGGTGAAGATGCTGGGCACGTCGGACTCAACGAGGTGCTTCACGCGGGTGCGCCCGAGCGGCAGTCGTGAGTACACGGCCATGCCGTAGGTGTTGCCTTGCGGCTGGAGGATCTGGTGCGGGTAGAGGTCGTCCAGTGCCCGAAGCGCCTCGCACCAGCGTTCGTCCACCTCGACAGCGACCGCGAGGTCCGGCTCTTCCTCTCGCACAAGTTCGAGCCATCGGTCCGTGTCGGGGTTGGCCATGCAGACGTTCGAGATCAACAATCTCAGTCGATCCGGACGCGCGGCCGGTCCGGACGCGGCCCGCACCTGCACGCGCCACCACCGGGTGTACGGCAGGATCTGCCATGTCTGCGCCGCCGCCGCCAGGGCGAGCAGCGCGAACGCCACGCGTTCCCACGGGGCCGCATGCCGGATGCCCCCGGTGGCGAAGCCAAACAACACGAGCAGCACGAAACTGCAGAGCGCGATCTGCGGACGCGGAAAATCGAAGACCCGCACCCACCAGGCGCGACTCCGCACGAACGAGAGCGCCGTCTGCAGCACGACCAGCGTGCCGAGCGTCGCGAGCGTGATTTTGACGGGGAACATCGACGTCGCGTGCTTCGCGGTCTCCTCTCACCGACCCACCTGCCTGCCGTGGATGCCACCAGGCACCCGGGTGAGGCGGTCCGAGACGAGCACCCAGCCACTATGGACAACGCGGCGACCCGGGACGATCAGGCGGCGCCCTGAACGCTGAACCGGGGGACGACGATGCTGGGCCGGCCCGGGGTACCAGACGCACGGTCCGATGCGCACCTTCTACGAGGCGACGCTGGTGCGTTTGCCCGTGCGCGCCGCTTCATAGATTGCTTCGACGATCGCCATGTCGCGGCGGCCCATCTCGCCCGGCGTGATCGACGCTTTTCCCGCGAGGATCGCCTCGGCCATCCCGTCGATCTGCGCCGCCTGCTGGTGCGCGGATGATGGCGGAAGCGGACCGCGGCTGGTCCGCGCGACGAGACCGTTGTAGCTGTAAGCAGGCTCGATCTCGAAGAAACCTTTCTCCGCCTCGGCGCGGAGGCGGTTCGAACTCTCCTCGTAGCTCGTCGTCCCCTCGCAGCGTGCGCCGTTCTCCCATTCGAGCGTGAAGTTCAGCGTCTCCTCCACCTCCCGGAACACCTGGGGCCTCCGTTTTCTCGGCTCGCTGGCGGTGACCGCGACCGGTGCCACGTCGGCCGCGGCCATGCAGGCGCCCTGCACGACGTAAATGCCGACATCCATGAGGGGCCCGCCGCCGGCGAGCGCCTTGTCCACGCGCCAGCCCCGACCGGGATGATGGAAGCCAAACCCGCCGCTCATCCGCATGAACGGTCCGAAATCCTTCTCGCGGGCCAGACGCTTGAGTTCCTGCCACATCGGATGGTAGTGCAGTCTGTATCCAATCGATAGATGCACCTTCGCGTCGCGGCAGGCGGCGATCATGCGGTCGCACTCCTCCACCGAGACAGCCATCGGCTTTTCGCAGATCACGTGCTTGCCCGCCTTGGCGGCGCGTATCGTCTGCTCGGCATGCAGGCCCGGCGGCGTGACCACGTAGACCACGTCCACCTCCGGGTTGTTCGCAAGGCCGTCCATCGTGCCGTAGTCGTAGACGCAATTGTCCGGCAAGCGGTGCTTCTCCGCCCATCGCTTGGCCTTGTCCGGCGTGCCCGTGACGACCGCGGCGAGCCGGCAGTGCTTTGATCGCTCGAGCGCCGGGGCCAGCTGGTTCGTCGCGTAGTTGCCCAGGCCGACAAGCGCCACCCCGAGCTTCCTCGGGCCGGAAGCCGCGGAGCCGGTGGTGGCGGCGAGCAAGGCGCGGCTGCCGATGGCGAGGCCGGCGGAACCGAGCGCAAGGTGACGGAGGAAGGAGCGGCGGGATGCGGGTGGCAGGTGGTGGTGGTTCATGGTGGAAACTCGGGCATTCCTCAGATGGCGAACGTGTGCTGCGGCACCACCGTCGGCCGGGGGTCGGGGCGGCGCAAGTGCCCGCGGAGGAAACACAATAGACGAAGCACCCGGGGCAACGCGTGCGGCGCTGCTCGCACGTTCGCCCATCAACGGCGATGAACAGGGTAGACGCACCCCCGCCCCGGCACCTACCCTCGTGCGCTCCGTCCCAATGCGCCGCCGCAGGCGCCGCGCACCGGCCCTGCGGTGCCGCCGCCAGCGCTCCACCGGTGCATTCCTCCGAACATGCAATACGGCCACTTCGACGACCATGCCCGCGAATACGTAATCACGCGCCCGGACACCCCGCGGCCGTGGTCCAACTACCTCGGTTCGACCGAGTATGGTGCGATCATCACCAACCACGCCGGCGGATACTCGTTCTACAAGAGTGGCGCCACCGGCCGCTTCCTGCGGATGCGCTTCAACAGCATCCCGATGGACCAGCCGGGCCGCCTCTTCTACGTGCGCGACAACGAGTCCGGCGACTTCTGGTCGGCCTCGTGGCAGCCCGTGGCCAAGCCGCTGGACCAGTATCGGTCGACCTGCCGCCACGGCATGGCCTACACGGTCATCGAGAGCGCCTACGCGGGCATCGCGACGGAGGCCACGTATTTCGTCCCGCTGGGGCAGACCTTCGAGTACTGGCGCCTCAAGGTGACCAACACCACGAGGCGCGCGCGCAGGCTCTCGGTCTTCACCTACTGCGAGTTCGCCAATCTCTGGCACACCTTCCAGGACCAGGTGAACCTCCAGTATTCACTTTTCATTACACGCGCCACGCTCGAACGCGGCATCCTCGGCATCACCTGCAACCCGAATTTCGAGTTCGACGGCAAGGATCTCACCGGGTGCAACCGCACGTGGATGGCGCTCACCGGCGCCCGGCTCGCCGGCGTGGAGACCACGCGCGAGCGCTTCCTCGGCAGCTACGGCGGCTATGCCGCGCCCGACGTGGTCGCGAGGGGCAAGTGCTCGAACTTCCTCGCCGAGGGCGACAACGTCGTCGGCGGCCAGCAGGCGAACCTCACGCTCGGGCCCGGGGAGACGCGCGAGTTGATCGTGCTCCTCGGGCTGGGCACCGTGGCGTCGCACGGTCGCAAGACCGTCGCGCGCTTTGGAAACCCGGCCGCCTGCGAGGCGGAGTTCCAGAAGCTGAAGGCGCATTGGCACGCGCCCCTCGAGAACTTGCAGGTGTCGACGCCGGACACGGAGTTCGACGCGATGGTGAACACCTGGAACGCCTACAATGCGCTCATCACCTATGCCTGGTCGCGTTCCGCCTCGCTCGTCTACAACGGCGAGCGCGACGGCCTGGGCTTCCGCGACACGGTGCAGGACATGCTGGGGGCCATCCCGCTGCTCAAGGAAGGTGTGCAGCCGCGCCTCGAGCTGATGCTCACCGGTCAGCTGAGCAACGGCGGCGCCATCCCGGTGATCAAGCCGTTCTCGCACAGCCCCGGAAGGGAACAGTCACCGCCCGACGAGGAGTACCGGTCGGACGACTGCCTGTGGTTCTTCAACGCCATCCCCGCCTTCGTGGCCGAGACCGGCCAGTTCGACTTCTACTCCAAGGTGCTGCCCTACGCCGACACAGGCGAGGCGACCGTATTCGGCCACCTGCGACGCGCGCTCGAGTTCAACCTCGAGCGCACCGGTCGCAACGGCCTGCCCTGCGGGCTGTCCGCCGACTGGAACGACTGCATCCGGCTCGGCTACAAGGGCGAAAGCGTATTCGTTGCCTTCCAGGTTCGCCTGGGCCTCGACATCTACGCCGGCATCGCCGACCAGCTGGGCCTGCCGGCCGAAGCGAAGTGGGCGCGCGCCGAGCTCAAGAAACTCGACGCCAAGATCCAGAAGGTCTGCTGGGACGGCAAGTGGTTCATCTGGGCGATCGGCCAGGATGGTACGGTGTACGGCACCAGGGATTTTGCCGAGGGTCAGGTCTACATGAATACACAGGTGTGGGCCGTGATGTCCGGGGCGGCCACGCCGGACCAGGCGAAACAGGCGCTCAGGACGATGAAGCAGAAGTGCGCCACGCCCTACGGCCTGATGCTGTGCGCGCCGCCGTTCATCAAGGCAGACCCCGAGATCATGAAGGCCACCCTCTTCAACGCCGGCATCAAGGAGAACGCCGGCATCTTCTCGCACACGCAAAGCTGGGGCGTGATCGCCGAGGTGATGCAGGGCAACGGCGATCAGGCCTGGGACTACTACCGCGCATTCATGCCGGCCGCCTACAACACGCGCGCCGAGCTGCGCGAGGTGGAGCCTTACGTCCACTGTCAGACCACGTATTCAAGCTACAACGTCAACGAGGGCCGCTCACGCGTGCCGTGGCTTTCCGGCACCGCCTCGTGGGCCTACTACAGCGCGACGCACTGGATCCTCGGCATCCGACCGGAGGTGGACGGACTGCGCATCGCACCGTGCATCCCGCGGGCGTGGAAGGGGTTTTCCATGACGCGCACCTTCCGCGGCATGAAGCTGCAGATCGAGGTGAAGAACCCGCGCCGCAAGAATCGCGGCTTGAAGTCGCTTGTCGTCGACGGACGGGCCATCGCCGGCGAGGTGATCCCGACGCACGCCCTGCGCGACGGCTCCAGGATCGTGGTCGTGCTTGGCGGATAGCCGCCGCCTTCCGGCCGCACCACGCCGCCGTCCCGGGGCTCGCGGCCGCCCGAGTCATTGTCATTCAATGAATGACACCGCCCGGAGCGCCAGGGCGAGGGTGGATTGGCGTCGGGCGTTGGACGGCGCCCGCGTTTTGCCACTGGCGTCGACGTGCCGCGCGCGTACGCTGATCGACGCATGCAGGCGATCTCCCGCAAGAAGCAGGTCTTCCCGATCAATCCGGACCTCCGCCGCTACCTCGCGCGCTACCGCCGCGAGACCCGCCTGCCGGTGACCTATAACGACCTGGTGCGGTTCAACAACACCCTGCCGCTCCTCGACCGCGAGGGCCGCGACACGCACTGGGAGACGTCGTTCTACGACCCGCTCACCACACGCGAGCTGCACACCGGCCTGACGGAGATCTACGCGCTGCTGCGCACCGGAGGCGACATGGCGGCGATGCGCCACCTCTACATCGACCGCATCGACTACTGCGTGTTCGGCAACACCAAGCCGTTCCGCGTGCGCGTGGTGAACCAGTACAACGACAACTATGACCACTTCTACGTGAAGCGGGCGGACGCCTCGCGCATCTACGGTCTGGAACTGGAGGATCTCCTCTCGCCGAACGCGATGACGTATTTCGTGCACAAGGAGACTCTGATCGAGGAGCACATCACCGGCATCCCGGGCGACCGCTTCATCGCCGACTACATCGACCGGCCCAACCGCAGCCGCGTGCGGCTCGCGAAGGAGTTCATCAAGTTCAACGAGCGCTGCTTTGTGCGCCTCCTCGGCGACATGCGCTCGTACAACTACGTCATCGCGGTCACGCCGGACTTCGAGGACGAGCAGTATCGCGTGCGGCCGATCGATTTCGACCAGCAGAACTACGAGGGTCGCAAGAACGTCTACCTTCCGCAGTTCTTCAAGGACAACCTCGCCGTGGTGAAGCTCTGCACGAGTCTCCTAAACCTGGATACGATGCGCCAGTACCAGCAGGAGGAGCGCACGCTCATGGCGCGCCGCTTCGCCTCGGCCCGGCCGCAGCTCGAGCATCTCGTCGGGTGCATGAGCAAGGACCCGCTCTCCACGCCGGAAAAGATCGCGCAGCTGCGCGGGGAACTTGGCGAGTACCACCAGACACCCGGGTTTCAGAGCCTCTCGACCATGGGCGAGATCCTCTGGCACCACATCAATGCGTGCCTGACGCGCGCACCGGGCTGACGCGTGCCGCCCCAACCCGGCCGGCAGGGCGGCCGCGGTTCCCGATCCGGCACCCGCTCAGTACGCCCCCGGCGTTTTGTCGCCCGTCACCGTGCCGCGCTGTCCCAGAAATTCTGCGACGATCGCGGCCGCACTGGACGTGCCGAGCCGCGTCGCACCGGCGTCAATCAACGCGAGCGCGTCGGCCAGGGACTTGATGCCACCGCTCGCCTTCAGGCCGATCTCCCGGCTGCGCGCCGCGGCCCATTCCCGAATGTGCGCGACCTTCGCACCGGCCGAGCCGAATCCGGTGGATGTCTTGATGAAGTCAACGCCCGCGTCCTCACACAGCCGCAGCGCCTCGAGGCGCTGCGGGGCATCGAGGTAGCAGGTCTCCACGATCACCTTCACCAGCAGCCCGAGTTCATGCGCGCGAACCGCGAGCGCGGCGATCTCCGCACCGGCTTCCGCGCCGCGACCTTCGCGCAGCGCCGCATAGTGCATCACGATGTCGACCTCGTGTGCGCCCGCGACCTGGGCCGCCTCGATCTCCGCGCGTTTGGCCGCAGTCGAGAAACGTCCGCTGGGAAAGCCGATAACCGTGCCAATGCGCGTGCCGGTGCCGTGAAGCCGGCGGGCGGCGAACGGCACGCTCGCCGGATAGAGCATGACACAGGCGAATCGCTGCGCGGCCGCCTCGTCGCAAAGCGCGGCGATCTCGGCCTCGGTGGCGTCGAGGCGCAGGTTGGTGGAATCGAGCGTAGCGGCGAGTTCTGCGGCGGTCATGGCTGGATGCCCGCGATCCTCGACCCCGCTGCGAAACGGCACGAGGCACAAATTCGGCGGGCGGTCCGGAAAGCGCGCACCCGTCCTGGCCGCGGCACCCACCGTCAGCCTCGCCTCGAGCCCCGAACCACACCACCCTCGGCGTTCCCCCCGGATGCGCCGCCCTCGCCGCCGATTCTCGTCCGATCCCGCGCCCTCGCTCTTCGCGCCGGCCCGGCGGGCGCAACCGTCACGGGTGCTCGCGCCCGAAGCCCCGGACCGCGCCGCCCCACCCCCGGCCTCTGCGCAAGAGCCGAATCGCGCCCCGCGGCATAGTGTCATGCATCGATGGACATCGCGCCGTTCCCTCGGCCCGTCCGGATCCCCCGCGCGACGTGCAAATCGCGTCTGGACCGCGGGTTGCGTAGGCCCTAAAACTCGCTGCGACTTCCTCCCACGCCCATGTGTTGTTCCGGTTGATGATCATCCCGCGAGACACTGGCCCCACCGTCGATGAGCGACACCGGAGAGTTTGAGGCGTTTATGAGGAACTACCAGAACATGGTCTTCTCGACCGCCTACCGCCTGACCGCGAACCACGCCGAGGCTCAGGACATCGCGCAGGAGACGTTCCTCAAGGCATACGAGCGGTTCGACGGCCTGCGGGAAAGCCCCGCGGCCGGCGGCTGGCTCAAGACCGTCGCGACCAATCTGTCGCTCAACCACCTGTCGCGCTACCGCAAACGCTGGAGCTTCTTCTCGGACATGCGCCGCAAAGACGACGACGGCGATGAGGGCACTGATTTCGCCGCCAATCTGCCCGCGCCGGAATCCCGCGAGTCCGGCGCCGCGGAACAGGAGGACACCCGCGCCTTGCTCGACGACGCACTGGCCAGGCTGCCCCACGATCAGCGTGCGGCCATCGTCCTGTATCACTTCCACGACATGCCCTACCAGGACATCGCGGAGAAGCTGAAGGTCTCCCTCGCCAAGGTGAAAACCGACATCATGCGCGGACGCGAGGCGCTCAAGCGCAAGCTCGCCGGGCGCATGGCCGAACTTGAATTCAACGCATGAATACGCCCATGCCGCCCTTTGAAGATCCGTCCGACGCCCGCCTGCACGCCGCGCTGCGCAACCTGCCCGACCATCGTGCTCCGGATTCGCTCCTGCCCGGGGTGCTCGCCGCCATCCGCGCCCGTGAGCAGGCTGCCGCAGTCCTGTCGCAACTGCCGTGGTACCGCCGCCCGGCCACCTCGTGGCCGGCTCCGCTGCGCATCGCGCTCGGCACCGCCGCGCTTGGACTCCTTGCGGCGCTCGCATTCGTGCCCCAGCTGATCGCCGCCGTCACGGAGGACAGTCCGCTGCGTGCCGCGGTGGCGGCGAGCTGGGCCCGGCTCGAGGTGCTGCTCGGCGCGCTGGCCGTGGTCGGCGAAGCCTGCGTGACGGTTCTGCGCGAGTCCGCCAACTCGCCCTACATGCTCGGCGCCGCCGCGGTGATCATCCTCTCGTATTTTGCCCTGCTGGGGATCGGAGGCGTGGTATGGCGCACCGCGTCGCAATCCCGCCAGCCTTGAGATGCGCCATCCACCCAGGCTCCCCATTCCATCATGAAGCTTCCTTCCACCCACCGCTCCCTTGCCTCCGGCGTCGCCCTCGCGGCGCTTTGTGCCTGGAGCGTGCCCACGATCCCGCTGCAGGCCCAGGACGACCCCGGACCAGCCGCCGCGACCGATCCCGCCGCCGCGGCAGCGGACACTCCCGTCGAGGCGACGGGCCCGGCTGTCGAGGCTCCCGCGATCCCGCCTGCGGCCGCACCCAGGGTGCCGGCCGCGCCCGAGCCAGTCCGTCTCCATGATCTGGTGACAATCATGAACAGCGCCCACCTGCGCGCGGGCGAGATCACGCCGGAAATGGTGACGGTCATGGGCGATGCGGTGGTCGACGGCGTCGTGGAGGGTCAGAGCGTGACGGTCCTCGGCAGCGTTACTGTCAATGGCCGTGTACGGGGCGACCTCGTCTGCGTCGGCGGCACGATCACACTCGGCCCTGGCGCCGAGGTGCGGGGCCAGGTGGTCTCGGTCGGTGGCGGGCTGGTGGCGGATCCCACCAGTCGTATCCACGGCGACAAGGTCGCGATTCACCTCCCCGGCTTCGGCGGTTTCGGCGGCTGGACCGCGGAGTGGTTCCGCGACGGCCTGGCCAAGGCGCGCGTCCTTCCGCACAATCATTCGTGGGCCTGGAGCATCGCGGTGGTGGTCGTGTTGCTCAATATGCTCTTCGCCGCGCTGTTTTCCGGCGCGGTCACCGCGACTGCGCGGGCCGTGGAAGCTCGACCGGTGCTCGCCTGCGTGAACGGGGCGCTGACCCTGCTCCTCGCGCCAGTGCTGTTCATCCTGCTCGCCGCGTCCGTGATCGGGATTCCGCTGCTGCCGATCGCCGTCGCCGGATTGTTCCTCTGCTGGTTCATCGGCACGATCGGGATCTATGTGCTGTGCGGACAGCAGTTCGGCATCGTCGGTCGACCCGTCGTCGCTGCGCTCGCCGGAAACCTGGTCTTTCTCCTTCTCTATGCCCTGCCGGTGATCGGGTTCGCCGTGTGGAGCGTTACGGCCGTCATGGGCCTCGGCGCCGCCGTCACCGCCATGAGCAACCGCCGCCGCGAGACACGCGAGGCGCGGCTGGCCGCACGCAGCCAACAAACGCCACCCGCCCCCGGCGCACCGACTGCTCCGGTGCCTCCTGTGGCAGCCGCGGCGGTGGCGTCGCCCGTACATGCAGAGCCACCGCCCCACGTGCCGTCAGCCGCCATGCCGGCGCCCGCCTCGCCACCGCCGACGGCCTCGGCCGGCTTCGCCGGAACCAGCGCCGCAGCCGGTGGGGTTGGCGCGACCGCGGTTCCGCCCTACTCCGGGTGGACACCGCCGCCTCCGCCGCCGACGGTGCCGCCCCTGCCGATCGAGGTGCTCACCGAGCGCGCGACATTCCTGCCGAGACTTCTCGCGTTCGTTCTCGACCTTCTCGTGGTCACTGTCGCGATCAACATCCTCGGGCTCGGTGCCTTTCCTGTCTGGGTGCTGGCCATGATCGGCTACCACGTGTTCTTCTGGGGCTGGCGCAGCACCACGCCGGCCGGCATCGTGCTCAACCTTCAGATCGTCCGCGATGACGGCACGCCGATGGATTACCGCGTCGCCGCGGTGCGTGCGCTCAGCGGCGTGTTCTCGCTCGTGCCGGCCGGCCTGGGATTGATCTGGATGGCCTTCGATCGCGATTGCCAGGCCTGGCACGACAAGCTCGCCGGCACCTCGGTGATCGTCGTGCGCAAGCCCCGTCCCCTGATCTGACGCAACACGCGCGGCCGCAGGTGCTCCCTGTGGCCGTCTTGGGTCGGGATGCCAGGTGGAACGGATGCGGACCCTTGCCCGACGCGACTCTTCCGTTTACGCTGGCGACATGCAGTTCGCCCTGAAGCGGCAGTTGACGGTTTCGCTGCAAAACCAACCCGGACGCCTCGCTGAAGTCAGCGAATTGATCGCGAAGCACGGATTGAACGTCGAGGCCCTCTGCGTGATCGACAACAACGAGCAGAGCGTCGTGCGACTGCTGGTGGACGAACCTGCACGCTGCAAGGATGCGCTCATCGATGCGGGGTTCTCGGTCGTTGATGCCGAGGTGCTCGCCCTTCCGGTGGCCGATCGCCGCGGCAAACTCGCCGAAGTGACGCGCGCCCTCGCATCCGCACACGTGAATATCGACTACGCCTATGCCTCCGTCGATCACGAGGACCAGGCCAGGCGCTCGCTCATCATCCTGAAGGTGTCGAACAACCGACTCGCCGAGCAGGTGCTGCACGCCGTGGGCGGCACGGGCTGACAAACGCCCGCCTCAGCCGGACGCGCTCGGTCGGCGTGCACTCCCTGCATCGGTTGCCCAAGCCCCGAAGCTGTGGCAGCCGACTTGCCGCGCTTCGCGCCGTGCGCTACGGCGTGGCAGCATCGCCGAAGCCGACGGTGTAGGCGGCCGGGCGGTTGCTACTCGTGCGCGAGCCGCAAGCGCGCCGAGGGGCGCGCGCCGCTTTCGCCGACTCAGGAGTTCGTCTCAACGATGCGTGGTACCGGCGGCACCCCGGCGCATCCCGACGGGCTCGCCGAGGATCTCACGCAGAATGATGGCGCGGCGCAACGATCCGCGGCCCGCGAGCTCGGCGCGCCACGAGCCAGGCAAGGCGGCACTGCGGCGCTCCGGTCCGGGAAACGTTCTGGCGGCGCCCATTTTCGGTATGGCCGCCGTCGCCAGCTCGCGCACCGCACGAAGCTGACGCAACTGCTCTTCAAAAGTGCGCTGCGTCTCCAGCATCCCCGCCTCGCGCGCGGCCCGTTCCTGGTCCTCGCGTGCGTAGGCATCTTCCTCGACCCCGGCGCGCTCGGCGACGATGACGGGGCGGAGGGTTTGCGGGCCTTCGACCTGTTCGGGCTCGGATTCGAAAACCTCGGGCGGCGGTGGCGCCGCCGTTTCGCCGCGCTGGCGCGCAAGGATGCGGCGCCGGATCTCCTCCTGGATCTGGCGCGTCCGCTCGGCCTCGGCCGCATCGTGCTCGCCGGGCATGGCTCGACGGGTGGGCGCAGCGCCGTCCCCATCCTCAGCCGACTTCGCCTTCATTGCCTTGATCGCGTAGATCAGGATGATGACGACGAAGACGACCAGCTTCAGGTTATCGAGTATCCATTCCATGGAGCATTGGGTCGAAGGTAAGGACGCGCAGGCCGGAGGTTCGAGGCTGGTTCAGGGCCGCTGGTCGCAGTCAGCTCGAGGGATATCGAGGTCGTACTGTCTGACCCCGGAGTCCGATCGCCAGCCTCGGTTCCCGGCTCAGTGTTTCTCCTGCTCGGGCTTGGAGATGGACTTCCGCATCTCGGAGTCGGCCTCGATGTTTTGCATGCGGTAATAGTCCATGATGCCGAGGTGTCCGCTGCGGAAGGCGGCGGCCATGGCGAGCGGCACTTCGGCCTGCGCCTCGACGACCTTGGCCTGCATCTCCTGGACGCGCGCCTTCATCTCCTGCTCCACGGCGACCGCCGCGGCACGACGGATTTCCGCCTGGGCCTGCGCGATCGACTTGTTGGCTTCGGCCTGGGCCTCCTGGAGCTTGGCGCCGACGTTCTCGCCCACGTCGACGTCGGCGATATCGATGGAGAGAATCTCGAATGCGGTTCCCACGTCGAGACCGCGCTTGAGCACGGTCTTCGAAATGTTATCGGGCGACTCAAGCACGGTCTTGTAGCTTTCGGCCGAGCCGATGGTCGAGACGATGCCCTCGCCGACGCGCGCGATGATTGTATCCTCCTTGGCACCACCCACGAAGCGGTCGAGGTTGGTGCGGACGGTCACGCGTGCCTTCACCTTCACCTGAATGCCGTCCTTGGCGACGCCATCGATCGTGGAGCGTCCGGCGGCGGGATTCGGGCAATCGATCACCTTCGGGTCGACCGAGGTGCGCACGGCCTCGACGACCGACTTGCCGGAGCCCTTCGTCGCGAGGTCGATGGCGCAGGCGCGCTGCCAGTCCAGTTCGATGCCTGCCTTCTGCGCGGCGATGATCGCCTGCACCGTGGGCACGAGATTGCCGCCGGCGAGGAAGTGCGCCTCGAGATCGTCCACCGTCAGTTCGATGCCGGCCTTCTTGGCCGTGATGCGCGCATCGACGACCAGGCTGTAGGGCACCTGTCGCAGGCGCATCGCGATGAGCGTGAGCGGACTGACGGCCGCCTTGGCCAGCAACGCCCGCAGCCAGACGAAGAAAAAGGCGACGAACCAGAGGAATACCGCCAGGCCGATAACGCCGGCGACGATGATGACGATCCATTCTTTGGTCATGATTTTGAAACGATGATTCGAAAGTTGTCGGTGCTGTGAACGACGAGCGTGGTGCCCGCCTCAACAAAGCCATCGCGGCTGAAGGCTTCGAGCCTGCGGCCGTCAAGGAGGACAAAACCCGTGGGCGCAAGCACCGTCAATGCCTGGCAGGTCCTTCCCACCAGGGACGCGTCCGCGGCGTGCGATGCCCGGCCGGTGATTTCCGAGGACAACACCAGGCCGCGGCCGAGTCGCGTCTTGGGCAGGATCACCAGCTCAACATAGAAAGCGGCCCCGGTGAGCACGAGCGCCGCGACCAGCGCGAGCGCGCCCCCCGACGCACCGAAGTCCCGAAAGGCCACGACGGTGCCGACCACCATGACAAGGGCGCCGATGGCGCCGAGAACACCGCCGGGCAGGAAAATCTCGAGCGAGAGCATGAGCAGCCCGAGCCCGAAAAGGATAAGGATCAGATTCACGATTCGAGGCTCTCCACGATGAGGACGAAGTCCGCGCGCTTCACCACGCGGATGCGCGTGCCGGCGGCCAGTTCACCGATCTCGGATCGCCCTTCGAATCGACGGCCACCAATCTCGACCGTTCCGGTGGGCCGGAGTGGCGAGACCACCACACCGACGTCGCCGGGAGCAATCGCTGCGCCCGCCTGCTGCTGGGCCGCCGTGGCCGTGCCACCCACCTCGGCGGAGAGAACCAGCCGCCCCCACATCGGGGTGGAGGGAAGGAACTTCAGCGCGACTGCGAACAGGACCACTGCGATGAGAAACCCGAGGGAGAGCGTGTAGGCTGGGCGCAGAAACATGCCCGGCGTCAGGGAGAAGGCATCGCCCGGCCAAATATCGGCCATCCCCCAGAGGACGGAGCCGAGCATCAGCAACAGCCCGGTCGCCGCGAAGATGATCGTGCCGGGAAGCAGCAGGATCTCGACGAACACCAGGCCGACGCCGAGGAGGAAGAAGAGCATCGCCTCGTGGCCGGCCAAACCCGCGACGTTGTGGCCGAACATCACGATCAGGATGAGAGCGATGCCCGTCCCACCGATCCAGCCAAAGCCCGGGGTCTTGAACTCCACGGCCAGCATCATGCCACCAATTCCCAATAACAGGGGACTGATCGCGGTGAGCCAGCGCGCGAACTGCACCGACCAGGTCATCACGAACGAGCGGGACTCGAACGCGCTCGAGCCGGCGAGCCGGCTCTTGAGTGCGGTGAGGTCGTCCACGATGGCGGATCCGAAAAGAGGCTGCGGTGGGTCTCCGTAGAGCTTGGTTGCCTCGGTGGCGGTGAGGGTCAGGAGCGCGTCCTTGGCCTTGATCGTCGTTTCCCCGACCTTCAGCTCGAAGCTGGGATCCATCATCGCCTGCAAAACCTGACCGCGCAGCGGGTGCTCCTCCGAGAGCGCGCGCACTTTGGCCGCCAGAAAGCTGGTGATCTTGCGCTTCATGCTTTCGCCGACGTCCTCGCCGGTGGAGAGGACCACTTCGGCCGCACCGATCACGCTCTTGGGTGCGAAGTAGATTTCATCCGTCACGGCCGCGATGATCGCGCCGGCCGAGCCGGCCTCGCTGCGCACGAAGGTGATCACCTTTCCCTGGGTCGTATCCCCGAACTTGTCCAGGATCTCCATGATCTCGAGCGTTTCGGCCAGTCCGCCGCCCGGCGTATCCATGTCCAGGATCACGGCGTCGGCGCCGGCTTCGATCGCCTCTTTCACGCCGCGCCGGACGATGAAGACGGTGGGGCGATTGATCGCGCCCTCGATCTCAAGCACGTAAAACCTCTTGGGCGCGGAGGAAAGTGCCGGCCCGTCGGTGGGCGGCGCGGCGGGCTCGGCCGCAGACGGAGCCTCCGGACCCGGCTCGGCCGGGGGCGGCGTGGCCGGTTCTGTGGCCGTCGCGCCAGCGGGGTCTGCACCGGCACCAGAGGCCACCACCCAGGCTGCAAAGACAAACACGAGCAGGGATCGTATCATCGCGGATGTCAGAGCCTAGATCAGCACGTGGGAAAGGCAAGAACCGCCGGTGGCGGCTGCATGCCGTCCCTCACGTGCAACGCCGCACGCGCCGGGCTGCACGCGCGCGACCGCCCTTCACGTTTCCTAGCAGGCCAGCGCCACCGAGGAGGGCGGCCCCTCGAGCGCGCGGACGCGCCGCCTGCCGGCCTCCGCAACGAGCTCGTTGAGCGCCTGGAGCTGGAATGGCTTGTGCAGACAACCCACGACCTTCGGATGCTCGCGATAAACCTCGGGATCGAATGCGCCGGAGATGACGACGAAATGGACGCTGCAGTTTTCCCAGTGCGCGAATGTCTGGATGAGTTCGTCCCCGCCCAGCCGCGGCATGGCCAGATCGAGCACCACGACTTCGATGTCGTGCTTGGCCTCGTTGAGCAACGCCACCGCGTGGAGCGCATCCGAGACGGCGAGGACATTGTGGCCCTCGGCGTGCAAATGCTCATAGAGCATCGCGCGGTAACTGGGATCATCATCGCAAATCAGTATTTTCATGGGACTGCCTTGGCTGTGGGAGAGCTTCGCAGAGGCATCGCGACGATATTCACCGCAGGGTGGACATCGGACTGCGCGGCCGCCCTCCGTAACCGACCCCAAGGTCGTTTGCTTTAAGAACCGCGGCCGCACTCGAGGGGAATTTACGGCTGCCTAGCACACCCTAGGGGTGATCCGACCTAGGGTACAGCGGTAAATCGCACGGTTGTCGTTGTTCGCAAGCCGTGTCCTGGCAGCCATTACAAAGAAACAGCCCGGATGCGGACCCTGTGTCCGCATCCGGGCTGGAAGACGACTCTACTCTAAAAAGACTACCTGGCTTCAGCGCCGCCGACAGGCCGTCGCACAGCGCACCGTGCACCGGGCTTCGGAGAAACACCCAACCGAAGCGTGCACCTCGGGGTGCGCGCGCGTCCGGCCTGGACTCGTCGGGTCGGCGGGACCGCCATGCCTGCAGGCACGACGCTCCTCCGCACACACCACCGCTCGCGGAAGCAGCCAGCCGGAGGCGCGGACATCGCGCGGGCTGACAGCCGCCGCAGGACGGCAGGCGGACCAGACGGGTCTGTTCGACAGCAACGGACCATCCCTGGAATCAGGGGCACACGGCGGTGAAGAACCGTTCCGAGGTGCCACTGTCGCCGATGAGGACACGCACCGGCGCACCGCACCGCGGACAGCGGCCCACATAGGCCGTGCCCTCGCGATTGCGGTAGAGGCGTCCATACACGCGGCAGGTCACGAAGTGCACGCCGAGATACGGCCTGCCCTCGAGCCCGGACGGTGACGCCTGCGCCGGAGGCTGATTGTCGTCCATCGACATCTCCTTTCACGGGAAAAGGGAGGGGACGGGGTTTACTGGAGCAGACGCAGGACGGACTGCGGGGTGGAGTTCGCCTGTGCGAGCATCGCGGTGCCGGACTGCACCAGGATCTGGGCCTTCGCGAGCTGCGTGGCTTCCTGGGCGACGTCGACGTCGCGGATGCGCGAGATGGCGGACTCGAGATTCTCATACTGCACCTGGAGCTGCGCGGAGGCGACCTCGAGGCGCGACTGCGAGGCACCCAGCGTGGCGCGCTCGGTGGCGAGCTGCTGGACGGCGCCGACGACGATGCCGCCGACGGCCGTGGCGGCCACGCTCAGGGACATGTCGGGCGGCGTGTCGAAAAGTCCGCTGACCAATTGCCAGACCGATCCGGCGGCGTCGCGAAGGTTGATGTCGCCGATCGTCATGGTGTGGTCGGGCGACTCGCCGATCGTCACGACGAGGCCGCTCGCGTTGGGTCCGAACAGCGAGATGCCGTTGAACGTGCCCAGCGGGGTCTCGGCACCGGCGCCGATCGTATCCGCGAGCTGGCGACGCAGGGCCTGGAACTCCTCGTTGTAGAGGGCGATGTCGTCGACGTTCTTGGTCACGTCGCGGGCCATGGCGGTGAGTTCGCTCATGCGCGTCAGCACCTTGTTCATGCTGCTGAGGAAGCCGTCCGCCGTCTGCACGAAGCTGATGGCGTTCTGCACGTTCGTCGTGGCGGCGGTGATGCGGGCGTTCTGGGCCTGCAGTTTCTCCGACACGGCGAGACCGGCGGCATCGTCCGACGGCTTGACGATCTTCGATCCCGAAGACAATCGAGCGAGCGAGCGGCTGAGCAGGCTGTTGCTGACGCCCAGGTTGCGGCTCGCGTTGATGGCATTGATGTTGGTGTTGATGACCATGGTGGTCTCCTTCTTGGGTGTTTTCCTGACTTCCTTGCTTACTTGGCGGATGCCGGCGGGGTGTTGACGCCGGCGCTGTTGAGTGCGGTTTTCTTCGCGGCCAGGGCACCGGCGAGACCGGCGAGGCCGGCCTTGCGCGCGGCGGCCTCGGGACCGGCTGCGCTGACGGCGGCTTCGCTGTTGGCCTGACGGACCTGGTCGAAGAGCTCCTTGCGGACGATGGGCACCTCGCGGGGTGCGTTGATGCCGATCTTCACCGTGTCGCCGTCGATCCGCGTGACGCGGATCTCGATGTTGTCGGCGATGATGATCGATTCGTTGACCTTGCGTGAGAGGATAAGCATGGCGTTCGTCTCCGTGCCGGGTCGCGAATCAGGCGTTGCCGGCCGAGCCGGACGCGATGAGGGGATGGCGCGCGGAGTAGTCCGCGAAGTTCGAGATGATCATCTGCCGGCCCTTGAGCGTGCGGCGGTTGACGAGGACGGGGCCGATCAGGTTGACCGTGGCCGCGTCGGGCTGGTCGGGCTTGAAGTTGACCACGTTGAAGATGAACACGTCGTCCGGGCCCTTGATCTCGAGGCGCGCGGCATCGTCGTCCGTCAGCTCGATGGTATAGCCGGAGATGAGGGCGTGGGGCTCGATGACGATGAAGCTGAGGGCGTGGTTCTCGACGCAGCGCAGCCACATGAAGGGCAGTTCGTCGGGGTTGAGGATGACCTCGAGGCGCGTGGCCTCGGGGAATCCGATCATCCCGGCGGGCAGTTCGAACGCGACGGGCCGGAGCCATTGGGCGCGGTCGAGGGCGGCATCGGTGGCGACTTTTATACTCATGGTGCGAGGTGTGGTTCCGGGCGGCGGGTCCGCGCGGCGTATTCAGAAATCAAAGATAGTCGAGGAGTGACTTGTTGAGGACCTTGCTGGCGCTCATGAGCGCAGCCTGGTAGGCGTTCTGGTTCTGGGTGAGCTTGACCAGGGCCTGGGCAAGGTCGATGTCGGCGTCGCGCGAGACCTGCTCGGCCAGATCGGTGTAGCGGGTGGCGTTCTGGGTCTTGTCGACCTCGAGGCGGGAGAGCAGCGCGCCCTTGCCGCTGAGCTGGAGGATGAGTTCGTCCTCCGAGTCCTGCATCCCGACGGAAAGGGCGCGAACCTGCGCGGAATCGCGGGTGTTGAGCGCGTCACGCAGGCCGACGAGGCGGTTGAGAAAGTCGGCGATCTGCTGATTCTCCGCCGGGCTGGAATACGGGGAGATCGAGCTGCCCTCGGCCACCTGGATCTGGGCCGTGGTGGGGGCGCCGGCGTACGTCACGGCGGTGATCCGGCCGTCCGGCTCGGGATCGCGCGTCACGGTGAAGGGGCGCATGGCCGCGGTGGTGCCGCCGAAGAGCGGCTCCTCGTTGAAATTGGCGTTGGCGTTGACCAGGGCCTGCTCGAGGAGGGCGTCGATCTCGGTGGCGTAGACCACCATGTCGTCGCCGTTGAACACATCGTTGGTGAGCGAAACGATCTCGTTGGCGCGCTCGGAGACATCGAGGAGGTTCTGGATCTGCGCGTTGGAGGCGTTGAGGATGTCCTCGGCGCGGAGCGCATTGCGCTGGAACTGCGCGAGGCCGTTGCGCTCGGCCTGGTAATTGAGCACACGCGCGGCGGCGGCGGGGTCGTCGGACGGCGCGAGCACGCGCTGGCCCGTCGAGGCCTGCTGCTGCAGTGTGTTCATCTTCGAGGTCAACTGCTGGAGCTGGTTGACCAGGTTGTTCGGAAATGTGGTGGATGTGACACGCATGGCTCAGGGGGATCAGCCGGCTGTGAGGCGGTTGACCACGGTGTTCAGCATTTCGTCGATCATGCGCATGACGCGGGCGGAGGCGTCGAAGGCGCGCTGATACTTGATCAGGTTGGTCATCTCCTCGTCGATCGAGACGCCCGAGACGCTGTCGCGGCGCTCCGCCATCAGGCGCTGGAGGGTGGACTGGTCATCGTAGCGGCTCTCAGCCGAGGCCGTGGCGTTGGCGAGGTCGGAGACCACGCCGCGGTAGTAGGAGCCGAAGGTCCCGTCGATCGTGGCGCCACCGCCCGTCGTGAAGGCGGTGGAGGAGAGATTGTAGACCGCGAGGGCGATGTCGTTGGCGCCGGGCTCGGCCGTGATGGTCGAGCGGATGTTGGCGGAGGAGAGCGAGGGATCGAGCCGGATGGTCGCGGCCGTGGTGCCGGCCGGGTCGAAGAAGTTGCTGTAGGCGCCGCCGGGGTTGTAGGCGGCGTTGAACGAGGTCACCAGCTGCGAGGCCATGTCGTCGAGGCTCTCGCGCAGCGTGGTGATCGCGCCGTCGCGGGCGGTGAGGGCGCCCTGCAGGCGACCGCCTCCGAGCGTGAGGGCGACCGGGGGATTGCCGCCGGTGAACCCGGCCCCGGTGAACGCCAGGCCCGTGGGCGCGTTGGCGCCGTTGAGGAGTGTCACGTCGGCGCCGCCGCCGTCGCGGGCAAGGATCTGGATCTGGCTGGTCGATCCTGGGACGGCCTGCGTGCGGAAATCGACGAACTGCGAGAGTTCCTCCAGCTTGGCCTGCCGCTGGTCGCGCAGATCAAGCGCGGAGCCGGGCTGCCCCACCTCGTACTGGCCGATCTGACGGTTGAGCGCGGAAATCGTGGTGAGCAGCGCGTTGACCGTGTCGACGTCCGCGTCCATCTGCTCGGTCAAGTCGCCCTGGATGGCCTCGAGGCGGCCGTCGACGACGTTGAAGCGCTCCACCAGCGTGGAGGCCTGCTGGAAGAGGGTCTGGCGCTGCGACTGCGAGCGGGGGGCGGCGGCCAGTCCGCTGAACGCGTTGAAGACGTTGTCGAGCGCCTCGCCGATGCCCTTGGACGAGCCTGATGTATCCGCGCCTTCGATATACGTCGAGTCGCCGCTGCGGTCGATGTTCTGGCCGAGCGCGGCCTCGGCCTTGAAGAAGGCGTCGGACTGGACCTCGAGCGAGGTCATGAGGGCCGTCTCGCGCAGGATCTGCGAGTCGAGGAGCTTGTCGCGGACCTGCTGGAGACCGAGGGCCTCCACGCCGAGGCTCTGCGGCCCGAGCGGCGTGTCGGCGACGCCGCGGTCGCCCAGGATCACGCGCTGGCGGGCGTAGGCGGCGTTGTTCACGTTCGCCATGTTCTTGCCGGACACGAACACGCCCTGGCTCTGCGCGGCGAGCGCCTGGGCGGTGCGGTGGAGTTCTCCAAAGAGGCCGGACATGGCGGATCAGGGGGTGGGGATTGGGATCAACCGAGCGCGTTGTAGCGCGACACGGCGGCGGCGCGGGCGGGCAGCGAGGCCCGGCCGGAGCGGCCATAGGTGCGGGTGAAGTTCTCGGGCTGCAGCACGCGGAGGGTTTCCTCGGTGAGTTGCACGGCCCGCGAGAGGAGCAGATGGTTCTGGCGCGCCTTGTGGCGGTTGCGCCGCACCATGTGGTTGATGTCGGTCATGAGCGCCTCGACCAGGGGCTGCACGAAATCCGGAAGATGCGGGATGAGGCGGCGGAGCGTGCCGGGGACCTCCTCGCCGACGCGGGCGAGCAGGTCGTCGACGAACGTCTCGCGACGTCCGCGCAGGTCGCCTACCGTGCGCGTCTGGACCTCGATCTCGTCATTGAGCGAGAGGACGGCATCGGGCTTGCGCTCGATGATGCGGTCCTGCTGCTGGCCGAGCAGGTTGAAGAGTCCGCCGTACTCCTGCAGCTCATTGCGCAGGATCTCGACCAGCGGCTCCCAGTCGCCGGTCTCAAGGCGTGTCGGTATGGTCGTCATGGTTGATGGGCTCGGCGCGAGAAAGCTGCGCCTGCATGAGGTTGGAGAATCCAAAGACCCCGCTGCTGCTCAGCCCCGTGGCGAGCGCGTCGGTGATCATGTATCCGTAAATTGAATTGTTGCCGCCGAGGGCGCCGCCGCCCTTGGTGAGCGGCTTCATGGCCTCGCCGAGGTACTGGCGCAGGAGCACGGCCTCGAACTCCCTGGAGGCGGCCGCCAGGCGCTCGCCCTCCGGGGCGGCGCCGTTCACGAGGCGATCGCGCCACGCGCCGGGTTCGGCGGCATTGAATTGAAGTGCGGCAGCATCCATGCTGGGAAAACTCCTAGTTGATCACGAGTTCGGCCTGGAGGGCGCCGGCGCGCTTCATCGCCTGGAAGATGGACATCATCTCGCGCGTGGTCACGCCCATGGCGTTGAGCGCGGTGGCGACCTGCTCGATCGACGGGTATTCCTCGATCACGGTGAAGCCGCCCTGCTTCTCGGTCACGCTCGTCTGCGTGCTCGGCAGGATGGCGGTGGATCCCCGGTCGCTGAACGGCATCGGCTGGCTTGCGTCGAGCGACTGGGCCACGGTGATGGTGAGCGCGCCATGACTGATGGCGACGCTGGAGATGCGCACCGTCGAGGTGGCGACGATCGTGCCGGTGCGCTCGTTGACCACGATGCGCGCCGGGATGTCCGGCACCACATCGAGGCGGCCGATCGCGGCGATGAAGTCAATCTCGCGACGGTCGAACATGACGGGCACGCGCACGCGCACCGTCGATGCGTCGGCGGCGAGGGCCGCGTCGGGATAATTCTGGTTGATCACCTCGGCCATGCGGGCTGCGGAGGTGTAGTCGGGATTGAGCAGGAGCAGGCGCATCTCGCCGGAGGCGACGATCTCCGTCGCGATCTCGCGCTCGACGATGGCGCCGCCGGAGATCTGGCCGACCGTGGGGTGATTCTTCTGCACCGTCGCGCCGCCCGGTCCGCCAGCTCCGCCGAGGAATCCGCCGACTGCGATCGGGCCCTGCGCCACGGCGTAGACAACCTCGTCCGCGCCGAGCAGCGGAGTCTGCAAAAGCACCCCGCCCTGCAGCGACTTGGCGTCGCCGAGCGCCGCCACCGTCACGTCGATGCGCTGGCCGGGCTTGTAGAAGGCGGGAATGTCGGCGGTGACCATGACCGCGGCCACGTTCTTCGACTTCACCTGCTGGGACGGCACGTTGATGCCGAAGCGCTGCAGCGCGTTGGCGATGCTCTGCACGGTGTAAAAGGCGGTGCTGCCGTCGCCGTCGCCGGCGAGACCAAGCACGAGGCCGTAGCCGACGAGCTGGTTGTCACGGGCGCCTTCCACGAGGGTGAGATCCTTGATCCGCGCCGCGGATACGGCGGCGGGCATCAGGATGGCACAAACCAGGGCGATGAGACTGCGTCCTTGCATCTCGGGAAATCCGTTTCGGTCAGAAGGGGTTCAAAGTGTCGACGACGCGTGAGAACCAGCCCTTGCGCTGGTTGGCCGAGATCGTGCCCTCGGAGACGAACTCCACTCGGGCGTCCGCGATGGACGACGAGGCCACGGTGTTTGCGTTGGTGATGTCGTCGAGCCGGACGATGCCGCGCAGGATCGCGTACTGCTTCTCGCCGGAATAGGACACGAAACGCGAGCCCTCGATCACCAGGTTGCCGTTGGGGAGCACGTCCACGACGGTGACGGCGGCGCGGGCGGAGATCGTCTGCTTGTTGTTGATCTCGCCGCCGCCCTCGAAGTTGTTCGTGCCGTTCAGGCGCACCTGCGGCAGCGAGCCGTTGTGCGAACCGAGGTTCGAGGCGGCGGGATCCCAGAAGAACGCCTCCACCCCGGCGTCGATGCCCGCCTTCTTGTCCGTCTTGGTGCGCTTCGACGCGCTGACGCTGGCGGACTCGGAAACCACCACGGTGATGATATCGCCCATGCGCCGCGCCTTGCGGTCCGAGTACATCGCGCTCTCGCGCGCGTGCGCCGTCTTCCAGAGCGAGCCGGCAGAGGCCGGCGCGACGGTGGCGAGGGTGACGCAGACGACGAGGGCCGACCTAGAAATGGACGCGGACTTTGTTTTCATCGATGACTACGGCGGAAAAGTCCCGCTTCGATTCGAGGTTGCGGATGGTCACGATCTCGCCGAGCGCGCCACTGCGGACGGCCTGGCCTTTCATCGTGATGCGAAGGGCTCCCTGGCTGGCCACGACCTCGACGATCTGGCCCTTGCGCACGAGCGAGCGCGGGGCGATGTCGTTCCAGGTGACCGGGCGCGCCTCGGCGACCGGGCGCGCGAACTCGTAGCGGGAGAGAAGATCGGGGTCGGCCGGGACGGCCTTGGGCTCGCGCAGGATGTCGACCTCGCGGGTGATGAGATCGAGGGAGGCAAGCTGCTCGCCGGCGACGGTGCGGCGCTGCGTGTACCAGATATCGGCCAGGACTTCGGCGCGGAACGAAAGCACGTGCAGCGAGCTGGACCCGTCCTGCGCGTGCAGGCGGAAGCGCATCAACATCGTGCCGGCGTTGAGCCGCGAGGGCAGGTCGACCAGCTCGATCGCGGGCAGCTCGCGGCCGCCCAGTCGCGGAACCGTGGATACGGGGATGAGGCGGAGGCGTCCGGTGGGTTCGAAGCGGTCGACCAGCGCCTGCTCGAGGGCGGCCAGGAGGTCGAGTTCGTCGGCGCCCACGCGCACCATCGGCTGTGCAGCCGCGGCGCCGGTGATCGCGGCGGGCTCGCTCGCGATCGATGTGGCGGCGATCGAGTCGGTCATCGGGCCGTCGACCGGCGCGAGCACGCTCTCGATCGATGCCGGGGCCGAGACACCGATGAGAAGATAACTCCAGAGAACCATGGCGCGTCCTTGCGGGATCATTGGGGGTTTAGCGCTTCAGCTGGCTCACGCGGGAGAGCATCTCGTCCGCGGATTGGATGGACTTGGAGTTCATCTCGTACGAGCGCTGCGCGAGGATCATGTTCACCATCTCCTCGACCACGTTGACGTTGGACGACTCGAGATAACCCTGCAGGAGGGTGCCGAAGCTGTTCTCGCCGGGGCTCCCGATCTCGGGCACGCCGGAGGCTCCGGTCTCGCCGAAGAGGTTGCCGCCGAGGCTCTGCAGACCCGCCGGGTTGGCGAAGCGCGCGAGCTGGATGCGGTAGGTGGTGGTGCCGCTGGGCGTCGTCATCGTGACATCGCCATTGGCCGAGATGCTGACGCTGCTGGTGCCGGTCGGCACGGGCTGGAAGCCGCTGAGCAGCGGATAACCATCGCTGGTCATGATGCGGCCGTCGGCGCCGATCTTGAGCGAGCCGTCGCGGGTGAACGCGCTGGTGCCGTCGGGCCGCTCGACCTCGAAGAAACCCTCGCCCTGGATCGCGATATCGAGCTTCTCGCCGGTCTGGGTGAGCTGGCCCTGGGTGAAAACCTTCGCCGTCGAGACGACCTGGCTGCCGTTGCCCAGCTCCACCGACGTGGGTGTGAGATTGCCGGCTCCGGCCTCGGCGCCGGCTTGGCGGGCGCTCTGGTAGAACAGATCCTGGAACTCGATCTTGCTCTTCTTGAACCCCGTCGTGTTCACGTTCGCGATGTTGTTCGAGATCGTGTTGAGGTTGATCTGCTGGGACTCCATTCCCGTGGCGGCGGCGTAAAGGGCGAGATTCATGGCGAGGGAAGGAAATCAACCAGTCGGGGAAAGGCTCTGGACGGCGCGCTCGGAGAGGCCGTCATAGGTCTGGATGACCTTGTGGTTCGCCTGCAGCGCATTGCTGATGGTCACCAGGCTGATCATCTCGTGGATGGCGGAGACATTGCTCAGCTCGACGAAACCCTGGCGCACGCGGGAGGCCTCCACCGGAACCTCCTGCACGGCACGCTCGGCACCGGGCGCGATGACGAATCCGCCGCTCGTGCGGCGCAGCGCCGCGCGGTCGGTCACGTCGTAGACGCTCAACACGCCGATCTCCTGGTCGCCCTGGAAGAGGCGGCCCTCGGGATTGAGCGAAATCTCGCCGCCGTCGATCAGCACCTGGATCGCGCCGGTCTCGCCGACGACGGGGTAACCGGCCTTGCTCACCAGCTGCCCGGTGCTCGAAAGACGAAACTCACCGTCGCGGGTGTAGACCGTCGAGCCGTCCGGCCGCTGGAGCTTGAAGAAGCCATCGCCCTCGATCGCGAACGACTTTGATTCGCGGGAGTACTGGAGGGTGCCTTCGAGAAAATCGATGGTCCCGCGCGGCACAGGAAGGAAGGTGGCGAGCTGTTCGGTGGTCTTTCCGTCGTTGCCGAAACCGATGGAGCCCATCGCCACGGCGTCGAAGCTCACGACGTCCTTCTTGAACCCGGGAACCTGGCCCATGCCAATGTTACGCGCGACCACGTCGTTCCACTTCTGGAGCGCGTCGGCCGAGGCAGCACTGTTGTAGATCCCTTGGAACATGGGTGGTGCCTCCGAGAGCAACACACATGCCACCACTTGCAACCTGCTGATAACCAACGGAATTCAGATTTATCGACAGGAGGCGGCAAACTTTTCCGGGAGCCGGACGGTCAATTTTGCCGGCCCACATTCGCCCGACGTCCGCGAGCGATGGCTGGGAAAACGACGCGCGCGCCCGGCGCCTCAGGCCACCACGCGATCCTGAAACGCCCGCGGTCCGCCCCGGAAAAACCGCCGGCCGATCGCGAAGGCCCGGCTGAGGTGATCGTCAACTTCGTGGTCCAGACGCGCCCGCAGGCCGAATCCGTAGCGCAGCGGCACCTCAGCCACGGGCACGCCGCGGAGGATGCCGGCGAGATGGGCGAAATCCCGGGCCTGCCCGAGCCGGGCATCGATTTCTGTGAGGCAGGTGCGCACGCGCGGGAAGCCCGGCCCCGCCCAAGGCCGGATCAATCGCAGCTGGTTGAGGACGATCTTCGTGCGCTTGCGCCACTCGTGCAGGTGCTCGTCGGTGGGTTGGGAGAACGTGATCCACCATTGCTCACGCGCGTGCCGGTAGGCGCGGCGAAGCCGTCGCAGGCATTCCTTGCGCCCAATCTCCCCGATCTCGCTCGAGGCGATACGCCGCCGCACCCCGCCCATGAGGCGTCGCGCCCGCACCAGATCCGCCTGCCGCTCACGCAAAGGCGCACGAGCAGCCTGATGCAGCCGCACGGTTTCCTCGAGCAGGCGCAAATCCGCGGAGCCTGCCGACGCGGCTTCATGGCGAAGGATCTCGACGAGCGCATCCGCCTCGCGATGAGCCGCGAGCATCCGGCCGATATCCCGCAGAACGATCCCCTCGGCTCGGATCGGCTCCAGCCCATCGCGGCCGAGGCGCATCAACGCGCGCATGCGCTTGATCCGCTTGCGCACCTCGTGGAGCGCCTCCGCGTCGGCGGCGGCCACGACCAGCTCGACACGCGCGCCATCGAGTTCCTCGAGGAGGATGCGCCTCAACGCCAGCGGCACCGGCTCATTCTTATGGAAGCGATAGCTCATGCCTCATCGAGTCCGACGCCACGGGGCGGCGGGAACACGCACTCGCATGGGAGCCACACTGGCGCTGACGCAGAATCCGATCATCGTTGCGGAACCTACTGCAAGTCACGGATCGGTCGCGTGGCGACTGCATTCAAGCACCGATGACCCCGCACGCCGGCGAGACTTCTCGCGACACCGGCCCAGCCCACTCGGCACCGAACGGTCCCGGGACGCGGCGCATGTGTGCGGCCGGCAGGGAACAACTCTGGCGTTGCCGTCGAGGACACGTGTCTGTTTCGTTGGAGCGAGAATCGCGGCGCGCGCGACACCCAAGCCACGGCCGCCTCTTCGTCTCTCCATTCCCACGTCCCCAAGCCGCCCCGCCCATGCCACACACGCGCGACCCTGGCTCGATCCGCTCCACCGCGGAATTCGCCCGCTATGTCGGGCTCGCTCGGACGACGGTCTCGCGCGTGCTCAACGGCCATCCCGGCGTGAAGCGCTCGACCATCGAGCGGGTGCATCGCGCGCTGGACCAGACCGGGTTCACCCCCAACGCGTTTGCCGTCGGCCTGCGCGGCAAGGGCGCCTCGGTGGTCGGTATCTGTATGGAGAATCTGCTCACGCCGCCGATGGTGGCGAAGCTCGCGCTCCTGCAGAAGCGGCTGCGCGCGCGCGGATTCACCTGCCTCATCGAGGTGCTCGCGCCCGGCGAGAGCCGCAAGGTGGTGCAGCATTTCCAGGCGATGCAGGCCAGCGCGGTCATCTTCATCGGCCATTTCGTCCCGACCGAGCTCACGCAGCGCGTCGCGGAGCTGCGGCGCCGCAAGATCGCGCACGTGCTCATCGACCAGTCGAACATCCCCAACGCCAATTCCGTCTCGTTCGACCGCGCGGGCGCGATGCATCTCGTGATCAATCACCTGCTCGACCTCGGCCACCGCTCGTTCGGCCTGCTGGGCATGAACAACCAGGAGCAGACCACGCGCGACCGCCTGCGCGGGATCACCGAGGCCCTGGCCGCGCGCGGGCTCGACACCGCGGAGCACACGCTCTCGCTCGACCATCTCGAGCCGCGCAACAACGATTTCTCCTTCGGCCGCGCCCTCGCGCGCCGCTTCGCGCGGCTCGAGAGCCCCCCCACCGCCCTGGTCGGCGTGAACGACGAGGTGGCGATCGGCGCGATGCTCGCGCTGGAGGAACTCGGCCTGGCCGTGCCGGCCGACGTCTCGGTCACCGGCTTCAACAACCAGGACATCTGCCTGATGACCTCGCCCAATGTCACGAGCGTGGACCAGCAGGTGGAGTCAACGATCGAGATCGCGCTCGACCTGCTCGGTGAGCAGCTCAAGCACCTGTCCGATCAACCCGTCGTGCGCATGATCACGCCGTCGATGATCGCGCGCCAGTCCTCGGGGGCCGTGCCCCGGCCCAAGGCTTGACCGCGCGGGTGCCCGGCCTGGTCCGGTCCCCTCCGCCTGCCTTCCTGCCCGACCATCGCGGCCGTATTGTACCCGCGATCTCGCTACGAAACGACGAAGCCGCCGTCAGCCGCGCGAGGCGCGGCCGGCGGCGCGGGCAGGCACGGTCAGCGGCGCGACCAGCCGCCGTGCAGGATGTCGGTCCTCGACTGGGCGGGGAACGACGCTGAAATCTCGCTCTCGAGCTTGGGGCGGCCCGAGCCGAAACGCTTCTCGCCGGGCGTCAGATGAACGCCCGGGAGCCGTGAGATGTTTTTGTTGCGGTTCACGGCAAACCGCGGGGCGGAGTCTGGTCTGCAATTCATGACAAGTCGGTAGGAAGCAACGTACGGCGCCGAAGTCGCAGCGCAACTCAACACAATGCAAAAGTGCTAATCGTCACGCGTTTGACGATTTTGAGCGCGGATGCCGAGAACCGCATCGGGATTTTCCCTACCGCGTTTCCGAGAATTCACCCCAGCGGCCCGGTGGATTCCCTGCATGCCCGCTGCAAAACCCCGGCAAAGCGGCGCGACGCCTTCGCCGCGGCTCCGCGATGTCGAACTGTGCGGGAGACACCGTGTCGTTGCCGCGGTGCACCGAACGAAAATGAAGCGGCACCACTACGCAATCATCACCGGCCAGATCCTCTCCTACGGGCTGATCATCACGTTCATCTTTGCCGACCGGACGTTTGATCTGACCGGAATTTTCCGGGGATCTGGCGACACGGCGTCCGGGGGATTGGATACTGCGCTCGTCTCCGCGTGCCTGATCGGGATCATGGGCGCCATCAACGTGTGGTTGACCTCATACTACATGCAGAAGTCGTCCACCGTGCAGGACTGGGTCGTGGTCTGCGCCTGGACGCATCGCGTGAAACACGGCGGCCGCTGGATCAGCCTGGAGGACTTTCTCAGCGAGCAGCTGGGCTGCCAGGTGTCGCACGGACTCTCGGAGCAGGGCTATTCCTCGATCAGCAACGAGATCGACACGAAATGGAAGACCCTTCGCATCGATCCGCTCACCGGCCAGCCGGTGAAGGACGCCGGCACCTCGCCTGCGGCCGGAAGCAGCCCGTCCCCGGCGCACGGGTGACGGGTTGAATCGCCCCGCCGCATCCGGAGTGGTCGCGGACTCCGCTCCCGGATTGTTTTCCGCAGGCTCGTCGCCCATGGTGGCCGGTTTCCCGACCACCGATGGCCGATAATCGTCAGACGCATGAAGCCACGCGCGGCGCGCCCCTGCCCGGCCGCGACCGCGACACGCACGTCTGGCGGCCGGTGTACCCGGAAGAGCTTCCGGTCTCGGCGCGCCGGAGCGAGATCATCGCGGCCCTGCGCGAGCATCCCGTCCTGATCGTCGCCGGCGATACGGGCTCCGGGAAAACCACGCAGCTCCCGAAGATGTGCCTGGAGGCCGGCCGCGAACGCATTGCCTGCACCCAGCCGCGCCGCGTGGCCGCGATCTCGCTGTCCCGGCGCGTGGCCGAGGAACTTGGCGTGACATGGGGCCGCGAGGTCGGCTGCAAGATGCGCTTCATGGACGAAAGCCGCCCCGACACGGCGGTGAAGTTCCTCACCGACGGCATGCTGCTCGCGGAAGTGCAGGCGGATCCGATGCTGCGCGCCTACGACACGATCGTGATCGACGAGGCACACGAGCGCTCGCTGAACATCGACTTCCTCCTCGGGCACCTCAACCAGCTGCGCCACCGACGCCGCGACCTGAAGATCATCATCACGTCGGCCACGATCGACACGGCGGCGTTTTCCCGGGCGTTCGACGATGCACCGATCATCCAGGTCTCAGGCCGGCTCTACCCGGTGGAGGTGATCTACAGCCCGGTGGATGAGTTGCTGGAGGAGTCCGGCGACTTCACGCACCTCGACGCCGTCGCGGTCGCGCTCGAACGCGTGCTGCTCGAATCCGACCGCGGCGATGTCCTCGTGTTTCTCGCCACCGAACGCGACATCCGCGAAGCGGCCGACTTGATCGAGTCGCGCAACCTTGGCCCGCTCGAGATTGTGCCGCTCTTTGGGCGGCTCGCGGCGGCCGACCAACAGCGCGTTTTCGCCCCGTCGCGACGCCGCAAGGTCGTGCTGAGCACGAACATCGCGGAGACCTCCCTCACCATTCCCGGCATCCGCTTCGTGATCGACACCGGCGAGGCACGGATCAGCCGCTTCAACAGCCGCACGCGCACCCGCCGTCTCCCGATCGAGCCGATCTCGCAGAGCAGCGCGAACCAGCGCAAGGGCCGCTGCGGTCGCTTGGCCGAGGGTGTCTGCATCCGCCTCTATTCCGAGGAGGACTTCCTGCGGCGGACCGAGTTTTCCGTTCCGGAGATCCATCGTGCCAATCTCGCGGACGTGATCCTGCGCATGAAGGCGGCCCGCCTCGGCGACATCGAGCGTTTCCCCTTCATCGACCCACCACCTCCCGCTGCCATCGCTGCCGGCTACGCACTCCTCGAAGAGTTGGGGGCGATCGACGAGCAACACGGGCTCACGCCGGTCGGCCGCGACCTCGCCCGCCTCCCCGTCGATCCGATCGTTGGCCGCATGCTGCTGCAGGCGTCGCGCGAGCGCGCCGTCCGCGAGGTGCTGGTGATCGCCGCCGCACTCAGCATCCAGGATCCGCGCGAGCGCCCGGCCGATGCCGAGGCCGCGGCGGACGCCGCGCACCGGCGTTTCCTCCATCCTGACTCGGATTTCCTCACGCTGCTGGCGATCTGGGATGCGTTCCACGACGAGGTGGAGAAGCTCTCGCAGGGACGGCTGCGCAAGTTCTGTCGCCAGCATTTCCTCAACTACAATCGCATGCGGGAGTGGCGCGACATCCACGTGCAACTCGCGGAAGCGCTCCGCGACGTGGATACGGGCCGGACGAGGCCTCTGCCCGAACCGCACCACCGTGCCCGCGCCCGGAACGCGGCTCGGCCCGAGCCCTCGCCCGAACCGCCCTCCGCCCGACCCACAGCTGCCGCAGCGTCCGGTTCCGACCAGGACCTGCGCTTCGGCGGCGAACGCTACCGCGCGATCCATCGCTCGCTGCTGCCCGGCCTGCTCGCCAACGTCGCACGCCGCGAGGAGGGCAACCTCTTCCGCGCCGGTGGCGACCGCAAGCCACTGGTGTTTCCAGGTTCCACGTTGTTCGACCGGAAATCGCGTCCCGCACCTCGCGGCGCAGCCAAGGCCGCAGCCCGTCCGAAGCCGAACAGGACGCCTGACTGGATCGTCGCCGCCGAGATCGTGGAAACCACGCGGCTCTACGCGCGCACCTGCGCCCGCATCGACGTCCAGTGGTTGCTCGATGTCGGCGCACACGCCTGCACGGTCTCGCACAGCGAACCGACATTCACCGTCGAATCAGGGCGCGTGCTCGTGCGCGAGACCACGCGCCTGCACGGCCTCGAGGTGCGCATGCGCCGGATCGGCTACGGCACGATCAATCCGAAGCACGCCACGGAGATCTTCATCCGCGAGGGCCTGCTCAATCCGGAGCTTCAGCTGCCGCACCGCTTCCTCGAACACAACCGCGCGCTGCGCGACAAGGTGGAGGTGCTGCGCACCCGGCTGCGCGGCGGCACCCATGTCGACCTCGACGAGGCGTATTACCGGTTTTATGCGTCGCGGCTGGAAAACGTGGCGTCGATCCACGACCTCAACCGCTTCATTCGCGACCGGATTGCGCGCGACCCCGACGTGCTCTGCCTGCGCGAGGAGGACCTGCTCGGCGACCTGCCGCAGGACTTTGATCGCGCCGCATTTCCCGACCGGGTCGACCTGGAGAACTTTGCCCTGCCCCTGCGCTACGCCTACAAGCCGGGCCAGGAGGAGGACGGCGTCACGGTGCGGCTCGAACCGGCGCAGGCCAGGAAGCTGCAGCCCGGCATGCTCGACTGGCTCGTGCCCGGCCACCTCGAGGAAAAGATCGACCATCTCCTGCGCGCGCTTCCCAAGGAGATCCGCAAACAGCTCCTGCCGATCGGTGAAAAGTCGGCCGCGATCGCCCGCGTGCTTCGTCCGACCCATCCCACGCTGCCCGAAAGCCTGGCCGCGCATCTGGAAAAGCACTACAGCGTCAGGACGTTCCCCTCCGACTGGCACCCGGAGGAGATCCCGGCTCACCTGCGCGTGCGCGTGGAGGTCGTCGGCACGGAAGCCGACGGGTCAAAAAGGGCGCTGGCCGCGTCGCGCGACCTCGACCACGTGCGCACGCTGCTCGCCGAGAAGGAGCGCGCGGCAGCCCAGCGGCCGGATTCCGCCGTGGCCGAAGCCTGGCGCAGGGCCTGCGCCGCCTGGGAGCGCACGGGCCTCGAAACCTGGACGTTCGACGCCCTTCCCGAGCGCATCCAGATCGCGGAGACAGGCGGGCTCGCGATCCACGCCCACCCCGGGCTGCGCCTCGAGCCCGCCGGCGTGGCGCTCCGGCTCTTCAAGACACCGGAGGAGGCGCGACTCGACCTTTCCTCGGCCGTGCGCCGGTTCCTAGAGCACGAACTGCGCTACGAACTGGGATGGCTCGACCGCGACCTCAAGGACGTCGCGCGGCTGGGCCCGCTCGCCGTCACGCTCGCACCGCTGGCCACGTTGAAGGAAAACATCCGCGAGCATCTCAGGCGCCACTTGTGCGACCGTCCCGTCGCACCGCTCACCCGCGAGGCTTTCCTGGCGGTCGCGACGGCTGCGCGGGAGGAGTCGAAGGGCCTGCTCTTCCGCGTCCTCGATCAGCTCGGCACGATCCTGACGCTGCGCAACGACCTCGCGCTCGAGGCGGCCAAACCGGCCTATCGCGATCACGCCCGCGATCTCGCGCGCCTCGTGCCGCCGGATTTTCCGCTCCGGACTCCGCATGCCCAGCTCCGGCACCTGCCCCGCTTCCTGCGCGCGATGCAGTCGCGCGCGCGCAAGGCGCGGGAAAACCCGGCCCGCGACACCGAACGCGCCGCGGCGCTGACGCGGCTGGAGACCCGGCTGGCCGCGCTTGCCCGGTCTCCGCGGGCCGCAGCCACCGCAGCGGCCCGCGATGAGATTTCCTGGCTGCTCGAGGAGCTGCGCGTGTCGCTCTTCGCGCAGGAGCTGGGCACCGCCGTGCCCGTGTCCGAAAAGCGCGTCGAGGCAAGGCTGGCCGAGATCGGCGGTTGAGCCCGCCCGGGCTTCGAATTTCCCTCACACCCATGGATCTTCCTCCTCCCGATCCGCTCCCGCTCGTGCGACAGCATCTGCCGGCCATCACGACGGAGCAACTCACCCTGCTCGGGCGGCTCACGGCTCTCGTGCGCGCACACAACGAGCGCGTGAACCTCATCTCGCGCAAGGATGTCGAGCACATCGAGGAGCACCACCTCCTGCACTGCCTCGCCGCCACGCGGGTGCTCAAGCTCGCCGCCGGTGCGCGGGTCGCCGACGTGGGCACGGGCGGCGGCTTCCCCGGCCTGCCGCTGGCGATTCTGTATCCACAGGCCCGATTCACCCTGGTCGACTCCGTGGCCAAGAAGGGCCGCGCCGTCTACGAGGTCGCCGAAGCGCTCGGCCTCGACAACGTGCACGTGATCACCGAGCGGGCGGAAAAGCTGCGCGAGCGCTTCGATTACGTGCTCGGCCGCGCGGTGGCGGCGCTGCCGGAATTCGTCGGCTGGACCGCCGGTCTTCTCCAGCCGGGCCGCAAAGGCGAGCCCGCCAACGGCATTCTCTACTTCAAGGGCACGATGTGGAGGGAGGAACTCGCCGCCCACGCCCTGCGCCCGGCCTGCGTGTGGGACCTGCACGAACTCGTGCCGCGCCCCTACTTCGAGGACAAGTTTCTGCTGCATTTCCCGGCCCCGGTGACGCTGTGATGGCGCGAGGCGCCCACACAATCGCCTTTCGCAGGAACGGCCGGCGCCCATCGTCGGGGCATGCCGCCCGCAACCCGCATCACCACGATCGGCTTTGATGCCGACGACACGCTCTGGCACAACGAGTCGATCTTCGAGGAAGCGCACCGCCGGTACTGCGCGCTGCTTTCGCGCTGGCACGATGCCGCGACCGTGGAACGGACGCTCTTCGCGACGGAGATGAGCAACCTCGAGCTCTTCGGCTACGGCATCAAGTCGCACGCCCTCTCCTCCATCGAGACGGCGATCGCGTTGACCGGCGGCCAGATCAGCGGTGAGGAAACCCGGGCGATCCTCGACCTCGCCAAGGGGATGCTCGCGCATCCCGTGGAATTGCTCGAGGGCGCGGCCGAGGTCATACCGGCGCTCGCCCGTGACTATCGCCTCGTGCTCCTCACCAAGGGCGATCTGCGCGACCAGGAACGCAAGCTGCGCAAGAGCGGACTCGAGCCGCACTTTGCGCAGGTCGAGATCCTCTCGGAGAAGGACGCGACGGTCTACCAGCGCGTGTTTGCGCGCCATCAGATCGCGCCGGAGCAATTCCTCATGGTGGGCAACTCCTTGAAATCCGACGTGCTGCCCGTGCTCGATCTCGGCGCACGCGCCGTCTACGTGCCCTACCGCATCACGTGGCAGGCCGAGCGCGCCGAGGCCCCGACCGATCCCGCAGTGGCGACACGCTTCTTCCAGATCGCGTCGTTGCGCGACCTCCCCGAACTCCTGCAACGACTTTGACGCCCCGGACCGGCACGCCCTCGAAAGGCAATGGCGTTCGCCGGTCGGATTCAGCGGTCGCGCCCGAGCAGGCGCACGAGGTCAGCGGTCTCAAACGGCTTGGGCAGGATGTGCACCGGGCCGTGAGGCGACTCCTGCACGCCGGGCCGGGCAAGCGCCCCCGAGACAAGCACGATGGGAAGCTCCCGATTCACCGATCGCAGGAACCCGACGAGGGCGAAGTCCCGGACCGTCCCGACCGAATCCAGCACCGCAGCCGCGAGGTGGTCGCGAAAGCGCTCCGCCAGCACGATCGCCTCGTCAGTCGCGCCGGCCGTCACGGTCCGGTATCCGTATTCACGAAGTCCATACTCGATCATGCCCAGGAAGGCGGGGTCGTCGTCGGCCAGCAGCACGAGGCCGGGCTCGTCCCGCTCCGCCGCCCCATCGGAAACCGTTGACCGGCCGGCCGGCGCCGCCGAGGCCGGGAGCGAGAGGCGGAAACACGCGCCGCCGCGCACCTCGCACACGACAAGGTCGCCGTCCAGCCCGCGCGCCAGGCGCCGGGCGGCCGCCAGACCGACCCCGCGGCCCCGGCCCTTCGACGAGACAAACGGCTCGAAGAGCCGTGCCGCGATCGTCGACGGCACGCCCGGTCCGTTGTCCGTGACCGTGAGCTCGAGACAACCCCGCCCCTCGTCGACTGTCGCCACAGCTTCGATACGAGCGTCGGTCCTGTCCGAAAGCGCCTCGACCGAGTTCGTGAAGAGGTTGAGCACGATCTCGAGCAGCTGCGCCTCATTGATCCGGATCGTGAAGCCCTCCGCCGCGGAGGTGTCCACGCGGATGTCGACCTCGCGGCCGCGCCGCGCGACATACGACGCCAGGCGGCAGGCCTCGCTCAACGCACGTGCGGCGTTGCACACCCTGACCTCGGGACGCCTCCCGGTGGAGAAATCCCGCACGTTGCGGATGAGCTGGGCCATGCGCGTGAGGAAGAGCCGCTGCTCCTCGGCCGTGTGCTGGCCGAACTCGGCCGGATCGGTGAGCATCATCGCACCGCCGAGCAGGTTGTTCAGGTCGTGGAGGATGCCGTCGGCCATGCGCCCCACCGCCTCGAGATGCCGGCGCTCCTCCCCACGCTCCATCGCGTCGACCAGCCGCTGCTGCGCCTCCTTGCGCGCCGTGATGTCGATGCGCAGCGCGCAGTAGTGCGTGATGCGGCCCGCCTCGTCGCGCAGCGGAGCGATGGTCGCCTCGACCCAGTAAAGACGGCCGTCGCGCGCGCGGTTGCAGACTTCGCCGGACCAGACATCGCCTCGCGCCACTGTGCGCCACATCTCGCGGTAGAACTCCGGCGGATGCCGGCCCGACTTCAGGATGCGGTGATTGCGACCGATCAGCTCCTCGCCTGTGTAGCCGGAGATCCGCGTGAAGGCCGCGTTCGCGTACACGATCGTGCCGTGGATGTCCGTGATCGCGATGATGCAGCTGTCATCGAGAAACCGCAGCGTGGCGGTGCGCACGTGGGGAGGGAGCTGGTCCAGACTGCTGGTGCTATCCGACATGGGGGGAGCACTTGGAATGTGCATTCTGCCGTCTTTCCCAAGTCATTTCCGTCTCGGTTGCATGGTTCGACCGCCTGGCAGCGTCGACGCTGGCCGGATGCGACAGATACGAGCACATTTCGAGCCGGGCCTCTCGCCCGGCGGCGCAGCCGGTGCCCCGGGCCCGGCTCCCCACCCGGATGGCGCACCGTCGCACCACCCCCCTGCGGCGCGACACGCGCCGTAGTGAATAGATCAATACTGACAGGCGATTTCAGTCACCTTGCCGCACGTGCAGGTCACGATGATCCTTGTCACGCGTCCGCGCTCGACCACGGTCTGGACCTTCGTGCCATGGTCCCCCTTGAGAGCCTGGGGGGCGGCCGGCACGGCTTCCGTCAATGCGCCGGCCCGGGCTGTGGTGTGCGGGGCCGGGGACGGCGACGCGCCGCGCAGCTCGGCAAACGGGCTGGCGGCGGTCGGAGCCGCGGGTTTGACCGCAGCGGGGGTCGTCTTCGTGTCGGCGGCCACGACCAGGGCGGTCTTGGGATCCAGGACGGGCCGGTCTTTGAGGAAGTCTTCCATCAGCGGTGCCGCTCAGGAGCGGGGAGGGTTGAGCGCGGGCACCAGCACGAGGCTGAGCTCCACGCGATCGTTGGCATTGCTCGTCGGCGGCCGCCCTGTCAGCGGCATCGTATCGGCAAAACCGGTGACGCGATCAAACTTGTCCGCCGCCACGGCGAAATGCTGAAGCCCGCGGCGCACGGCGTTGGCCCGGTCGGCGGAGAGTTCCCAGCCGGTGTATTCAGGGCGTGGAGGCTCGAATCCCGCGGCGACATGGCCGTCGATGCGCACCGAGAACGGCCGCTGCGCGAGCACCCAGGCGAGATTTTCCACCACGAATGTCCCCCACTCGGTGAACTCAGCCGAGGCGCCCTTGAACACGGGGCGGTCCGCGCGGTCGTAGATGATCACGCGGAGGCCGTCGTTGGTCACGGTCACGTCCACGGGCGTGTTGGTCTGCGTGTCCTCGACCGCGAGCATGCGATAGAAGTCGCGCGCGAGCTTGTTGAGCAGGGTCACCTCGCTGAGCGAGGACTCGCTCTTCTCGTCGGTGGACGCGCCCGAGGACTCGGCTTCGCCGGCACCCGCGGTGAGCACGCCGGTCGAGTAGTCCATGGGCGCGTTGAAGGGATTCTGGAAATAGCGGGAGGTCGCGATGAGGATCTCCTCATCCTGGGCGGAGATCCAGAGCACCATGAACAGCGCCATCATCGCGGTGACGAAGTCGGCGTACGCCACCTTCCATGCACCGCCGTGATGCTCGTGCTTTTTCTTGCCCATGGCGCGCTCCCCTTACTTCGCGGCGAGGGCGGCCTTGAGGGCGTGCTCGAGCTCGTCTGACGGGGGCACGAGCGAGGCGTCGAGGCTGCGGCGCGCGATCTCGATTGCCATGATGGGAGCGAGACCGCGGGCAAACGACGAGATCGCCGTCGCCATCGCCTGGTAGTACTTGGTCTCCGACTCCTCGTTGAACTTGATGCGGTTCGCGAGGGGATTGACGAAGCCGTAGGCGCCCAGCACGCCGAGGAACGTACCGGTGAGCGCCGCCGCCACCTTCTCGCCCACGGCCTCGGGGCCCTCGGCGATGGCGTTCATCGTGTTGATGATGCCGAGCACGGCCGCGATGATCCCGATGCCGGGAAGTGAGTCGCCCACGAGCTGCAGCACCGTGATCGGCGCATGGCCCTCCTGCTCCTTGGTGTCGATCTCGGCCTGGAGAAGCGGCTGGAGCTGGTCCGGCTTGATCTTTCCGTCGATGATCGGCTTGAGGCCGTTGCAGAGGAAGTCGAGGCGGTGCTGGTTCGCGAGAAACCGCGGGTACTTGCGAAAGATCGCGCTGTTCTCGGGGTTGGAGACGTGCTCGTCGAGGGCGATGAGGCCGCTCTTCTTGCCCGTCATGAAAAGCTCATAGAGGATCTTGAACAGATCCAGGTAGTCCTCGCGTCCCGGCAATGCGCCCTTCAACGCCACGAGCGTGGCATGGATCACGTCGGTGAGGACCTTCTTGGGACTGGCCACCACCAGCACCCCGCCGGCGATGCCACCGATCACGATGAACTCGGATATATGCATCAGCAAGGCGGGGTGTCCGCCGGCGACCATGAAGCCGCCGATGGTTGCGCCAAGCACGAGGAAATACCCGATCAGGATCAACATGGGCCGGAAGCACGCCTACTTGTGCATGATATTCGTCAGATACGTGCGCAGGCTGAGGATTGCCTGCGAATGGATCTGGCAGATGCGCGACTCGGTCAGCCCGAACACCGCGGCGATTTCGGCCAGCCGCATGTCCTCGTAGTAATACATCGCGAGCACCTTGCGCGGCACCTCGGGAAGCTGGTTGATGCGCTCGGCCACCAGCACCTTGAGCTCATCCTTCTCCATCTTGTCGGTGACCGTGGTGAGCGTGTCGTCCGCGATCACCTCATAAAGGTTGGTGTCGTCGCCGTCGTCGCCGCTGGGGCTGTGGTCGAGCGGCAGGAAGCTGATCGGCCGCACCTCGTCCATGAGTTCCTCGTACTCCTGGGGCGAGAGCTGCAGCTCGCCGCGCACCTCGTCCTCGGTCGCGGGGCGCCCGAGCTTCTGCTCGAGTTCCTCGACCGTCTTGCGCAGGCGCTTGAAATTGGTCCGGGCGTTGCGCGGCATCCAGTCCATCCGGCGCAACTCGTCGAGAATGGCCCCGCGGATACGCATCGCCGCATAGGAGCCGAACGACTTCTTCTGCGTGGGGTCGTACTTCTTCAACGCGGCGATCAGTCCGGCGAGGCCCACGCTGTAGAGGTCCTCCTCCTCGATGTGCGGCGGCAGGTTGATCTTGATGCGGGCAACGATCGACTTGACGATCGGCAGGTAGAGCTGAAGCAGCTCCTCCTGGGATTCGGGCGGCGTGGCCGTGGCCTTCTTGTAGACCTTTGCAACGCGCGAGCGGCTGAAAGGGGCTTCGGCGGTTGAGGAGGTTTCGGCGTGCTTCATTGATCCTCGGCGGGTTCCAGGGTGGGTTGGGCGGGACAGAATCGCGATTCAGGCGAGGCACGCACGTGCAGCCAAAGCGTCCGCGGCGGGCGGTGTGTGCGGAGCATGGGAAGTGACGTCGGATGCCTGATTCACGTCTAGGGCCTTGTAAAAGCACCAGCGGTGCCAGCAAGAAGCAAGCTCTGGTAACCGTTTTTATTACAGTGAGTTAAACACGAATGAGTATTTTCCTCCATGGATGGCGCGCTAGAGGATCGGCAGAAACTTCCCCCAAGGCCGGAGCAAAGTGCCGCACCCCGGATGAGTAGTCTTCCCGCCATTCCCTGGCTCGATTCCTCCATGAATGCCTCCCGGTTTACGATTTCGGGCCCGCCGCGGCGGTTTTCTTCATGGCCTCGGCCGTGGCCTCGTTGATGCGCGCGTTGCGCCTTTCCTCCAGGGAGGCATTCACCGATCGTACCATGTATCCGTACAACCACCGACAAAGCAGCGCCGCGAAGACCGCACCGAGCGCAGCCTCCATCACCGTTCGCACCGGATCGCGACCGACCGCGACACCCGCGGCGCCGATCGCGGCGAAGGCGACGAAGCCGCCCAGAGCCATGAGGAATTTCATGCGCGGCCTCCTTCCGGCCCCGCGACCTGCGCGAGCCCGCGCGGAAAGGTGCGCGCGAGCAGCGCGCCAAACACATCCTCCTCGATCTCGCCCGCCGGACTGGGTCCGGCGCTGAGGAAGAGTGGACGCAGCCCGCTCTGCAACACGAAGCGCCACAACTTGCCCGGGCGGCGGACCTCGTCGAGATGGGTGAAGACCATGTGCGTCGCCCCGCAGGCGCGGCCCATCTCGATGGTGTCCGCGACGACCTCGCTCTCGGCCGCTGCATTCACCACCAGGATACGCGTGTCCACGTGCAGCGCGTCGAGCATGCCCGCCAGGTGCTTGTGCTCGGCATGGGCGTCGAGCCCCACGCCGGGGATGTCGATGTAGAGGAGCGAGCTGCGGTCGAACTCGTCGACCTCCGAGGCCGAGCGGAGCAGCGGCGCCCCGAGCACCTCGGCGAAGGCCGCGAGCCCGTCGCTCGCATTCGGCTGCTCGCCGTCAAGCTTGAGGATCGCGGGCTTGCGCGCGTGCACGAAGACGTCGAGCGCGACGGCCTTGCAGAGTGCGGTCGTCTTCCCCGCCCCGCAGGTGCCCAGGTAGACGCGGCGCGGCCCCGCCGGGCGGCGCGGCACGCGGTCGTAGTGACGGCGCAACCACGCGACGAGATGGGCCAGCGCCTCGGGCAGCGGCGTACGCTCCCAGTCCAGCCCGGGCGTCTCCGCCCGCACCCGGTCGATGAGTGTCTCGTCCAGCCCGCTGGCACGCAGGAGCGAAATGGAGCGTCGCGGCGAGGCCGGCTCCACCGCGGCGGCGGCGGGCACGAAGGCGGCCGGCGCGGCCGATGCGGCGAGCAGCTGCTCGGCGGGGGATTCCTCCGCGGCCGAACCCGAAACCGGGGTTGCGGGCCCGTGGACCTCGACGATCACCTCCAGACGCGGCTTCTGCAGGAAGCGCGCGAGCCCGCCGGCCTCGATCTGGCGGACGGACATCACGCGCGCGGCGGCGCCGAAGCGCTCCTGCACAAGACGGACGGCCTCCGCCGCGGAACGGACGACGAGGCGGTACTGGACGGGCGCCGCTGCCGTCGCAGGCGGCGTGGAGGCGGGTGTTTCGGCTTTGCGGGTGGCCTGGGCCATGGGTCAGAGGGTCTGGGTGTGCGTATCAGGCCGCGGCGGCCGCGGCGGCTTGTGCGGGTGCGACCTGCATCTGGGCGCCGCGCAGTCCTCCTGCGGGCAGCGAAATGATGCCGAACGTGCGGATCTCGATCTGCGCGGGAAGCTCCTGGTAGCTCAGGACCGCGAGCTTCGGCAGTGAGGGCTCAAAGAACCGCTTGAAGGCGAGGCGTATCTCCGCGGTGGTGACGAGGATCGGCTGCATCCCCTTCGCGGCCATGTCGCCCGTGCGGGTGTTGAGTTCGCCCAGCAGGTGCTGCGCGAGCTGCGGGTCGAGCGTGAGCGTGATGTCGTAGGGCGTGCGCTGCACGCGCTGCATCAGGTGCTGCTCGATCCGGGGATCGAGGGTCACGGCCTCGAGCACGCCCGGAGAGCTCTCGAGATCGCCGACAAAGAACTCGCCCATGCGGCGCCGCACCTGCTCGGAAAGGTCATCCGGGTTCTTGGATACGTGTGCGAAATCCGCCACGGCCTCGAGCACGAGGGGCAGGTTGCGCACGGAGATGCCCTCGCGCAGCAGGTTCTGCAGCACGCGCTGGATCACGCCGATGTTGACGAGGTCGGGCAGGAGCTCCGCCACGAGCGTGGGATGCTTCGTCTTGACCACGTCGACCAGCGCCTGGACGTCCTGGCGCGTGAGCAGGTGATGGGCGTGCTGGCGGAGGGCCTCGGAAAGGTGGGTGACCATGACCGAGCTCGCGTCGACCACGGAGTAGCCGTTGATCTCGGCCGATTTCCGCTCCTCCTCGCCGATCCAGACCGCGTCGATGCCGAAGACCGGCTCGACGGTCGGGATGCCGCGCAGCTGCACCTTGCTGCCGCCGACGTTCATGGCGAGCCAGCGCTTCGGCATCAGGCGGCTGCGGCCGATCTCCTTGCCGCGAAGCAGGAACCGGTACTCGTTTGTATCCAGTTCGAGATTATCACGCACCGCGATCGGCGGCACGACGAGACCGAGCTCGCGGGCGATGGTCTTGCGCACGCCAGTGATGCGGTCGAGCAGGTCGCCGTTCTGGGCCCGGTCGGCCAGTGCCACCACATTGTAGCCGAGCTCGATGGCGAACGGTTCGCTCTCGATGAGCTTCTCGAACTCCGCGCCCAGGGCGGACGGCGCGGGGGCGGCGCCGGGGGCGGGGGCGCCGGCGGGCCCGGACGTGGCGCGGCCGGCCTCGGCCTTGGCCGGAAGAGCGGTCTCCGCGGCGGCGAGCTGCTCGGCCGCGCGCTTCTTGCGCAGCGACCAGCCGAGAAATCCGGTGAAGGCGGAGGTGATGAGGAAGGGTACCATCGGCATGCCCGGCACGATCGCAAACATCCCGAGCATCGCCGAAAGCACGAGCATCGCGCGAGGATAGGCCGTGAGCTGGCCGGTGATGTGCGAGCCCAGATCGTCGGTGTTCGACGTGCGCGTGACGAGCACACCCGCGGCGAGCGAAACGATCAGCGCGGGAATCTGCGAGACCAGGCCGTCGCCGATCGAGAGCAGCGTGAACTTCTCCATCGACTCGGTCACCGAGAGATCCATCTGCAGCACGCCGATGATGATGCCGCCGACCACGTTGATCAGCGTGATGATGATGCCCGCCATGGCATCGCCGCGCACGAACTTCGAGGCGCCGTCCATCGCGCCGTAAAAGTCGGCCTCCTTCTGGATCTTCAACCGGCGCTTCGTGGCCGTGCCCTCGTCGATCAGGCCCGCGTTCAGTTCGGCGTCGATCGCCATCTGCTTGCCGGGCATCGCATCGAGGGTGAAGCGCGCGGCCACCTCGGCGATGCGCCCCGCGCCCTTCGTGATCACGACGAAGTTGATCACGACCAGGATCAGGAACACCACCGAGCCGACCACGTAGTTGCCGCGCACGACAAAACTGCCGAACGCCTCGATCACGTCACCGGCGAAGCCGTCGAGGAGGATGAGGCGCGTGGACGCGATGTTCAGCCCCAGGCGGAAGAGCGTGACGCCGAGCAGGATCGTGGGAAAACTGGAGAACTCCGGCGCGTCCTTCACGTAGATGATCGTGAGCAGGATGAGCAGCGAGATGCCGATGCTCCCGGCGAGCAGCACATCGAGCAGCGCGGCCGGCACCGGGATGATCATCAGCACCACCGTGCCGAAGAGCGCGGCGGTGAGCATGAGGTCTCCGCTGGTGAGCAGACTGGCGAGACCGCGACGTTTGGGCAGGGAGGTGGGGTTGCTCATGCGAGGAAGCCGAGGCGGCGGGCCTTGAGCCGGTGGAAGTAGTAGCGATGCGTGCGGTAGACGAAGCCGAGGATCTCGGCCACGGCCTGGTAGAGCTGGACGGGGATCTCCTTGCCCACCTGGCCGTACTTGTAGAGCGCGCGGGCGACGGGCCGGTTCTCGACCATCGGCACCTCGTGGCGGGCGGCGAGTTCCTTGATCCGCCGCGCGAATACATCACGACCGCGCGCCACGACGACGGGGGCGCGGTCGCGTCCGCGCTCGTACTTCAACGCCACGGCGAAGTGCGTCGGGTTTGTCACCACCACGTCGGCGGTCGGCACCGCCTGGAGCATCTGGTGCTGGAGCAGCCGGCGCGCGAGGGCGCGCTGCGCGGCCTTCACATGCGGGTCGATCTCCTGGTTTTTGCGCTCCTGCTTGACCTCCTCCTTCGTCATCATGAGGTCCTTGTTGGTCTTGCGCCAGGCGTGCACGTAGCTGATCACCGCGATGATCGACACGGCCACGGCGATGCGCACCAGCATGTAGAGCGTGGTGTCGCCGATGAACTCGCCCACGTGGCTGACGGCGACAGGGGTGTAGAAGATCGGGTCGTCGAGGATGCGGCTGATGGCGGCCCAGAGCACGGCGCTGAGCGCCGCGAGCTTGAGGAGATCGATCCCGAGGCGCACGAGCACCTCCTTCGAGACAACCCGCTGGAATCCGTTGACCGGGTTCAGCCGGTCCCATTTCAGCTCGAGCACCTTGGGCGTGAGGCGAAAGCCCGACTGCATGCCGCCGGCCACGACGCCGGCGAACATGGCCGCGGCGACGATCGGAAAGATCAGCCCGCCCATGAACAGGAACGCCTGCTGCGCCCAGAAACCCACGCCGACGGTGGAGATCTCGAAGCGCTGGAGGTTGCCAAGGACGTAGGCGCCCAGTCCCATCACGCGGCTGGCCACGCCCGGCATGGCGAACACGAGCGTGACGAATGCGGCGATCAGGCTCAATGCCACCGCCACATCCGGAGACTGCGCGAACTGCCCGTTCTGAAACGCGTCGTCGCGCCGCTTCGCGGTCGCCTGCTCGGTCTTGCTGGCTTGGTCCTCGGCCATGGCGTCAGCGCAGCCCGAAGGGCAGGAAATGCAGCATCAGCTCGGGCGCGGCGTCGAGCTCCTGCACGATGTAGTGGGTGATCAACCCGATGGAGAGCGCGAGCATCGCCATGCCGGCCACGATGCGCGCGGAGAAACTCAGGATGAACACGTTCATGCGCGGCACCACGCGGCCGAGCACGGAGAAGGTGAGGTTGACGAGGAAGTTCGTCGCCATGACCGGCGCCGACATGAGCAGCCCCAGCGTGAAGAGGCGGGCGGTGTGCCGGATCGCCGTGGAGACGAAGGCCGTGTCCGCCACCTGGAGGCCCGGCGGGACGAGTTCGAAACTGCGCGCGAACGCGAAGAACACGGCGTAATGCGCGCCGGATACGAAGATGAGGAGACCGAGATAGAACAAGCCCGTTCCAAGCGGGTTTCCGGCAGTCCCGGCCTCGGGATTGAACTCGGGGGCGGGGTTCAGGCCGATCTCGACCGAGAGGATCTGCGTGGCGACATCGAGCGCGAAGAAGACCAGCCGCACCGCGAGGCCCATGAGCAGCCCGATCGCCGTCTCCTTCGAGACGAGGAGCACCACCTCGAGCAGGCTGGTCGGCTGGATCGCAACCTCCGCCGCATACGGCATCACGATCCAGCCGAGCAGCGCGGCGAACGCGATCCGCATCGTCCGCGGCACGGAGCGGACGACGAACAGGGGGAGCACGATCAGCAGGGCGCTGGCCCGGAAGGTCGTGAGCATCCACAGGAACATGTCGGCGCTGTCGAACACGGGGGAAATTCGGAGGGGGTCGGGAGTCAGGATCAGGGGCCGGATGGTGGAGCGATTCGCGGGCCGGAGTCTTTCGCGTTGTCCTTCTGCGGGTTTGCGCGGCGACGGGAATCTCTCCCCCTACCGGGTGATCTCCGGGAAGCGGTTCACGACGGCGACCGTGAACTCCATCAGCGTGCGCATCAGCCAGTGCGCCGATACGAGCATCACCGCGGCGACCGCGACCAGCTTGGGCACGAAGGCGAGCGTCTGCTCATGGATGCTGGTCACGGCCTGGATGAGGCTGATGACAAGGCCCACGGCCATGGCCGTGATGAGGATCGGCGCCACCAGCAGCAGCGCGTGGGTGACGGTGAACCGGAAGAGCTCGATGCCGGCCTCGATGTTCATACGTGAAAGCTCTCCACCAGCGACCGGACGACGAGCGACCATCCGTCGACGAGGACGAACAGCAGCAGCTTGAACGGCAGTGACACGACGACGGGCGGCATCATCATCATGCCCATGCTCATCAGCGTCGTCGCGACGAGGAAGTCGATGATGATGAAGGGCAGGAACACCAGGAACCCCATCTGAAAGGCGTTGCGCAGCTCGCTCATCACAAACGCCGGCACGACGATGCGCATGGGCAGCTCGCTGGCGCGCGTGGGACCCTGCCGCGCCAGCTCGAGAAAGAACTCGATGTCGGAGACCCGGGTCTGCTTCAGCATGAACTGCTTGAGCGGCTCCGCGCCGCGCTCGAGCGCCTGCTGCGAGGTCATCTCCTTGGCGAAGTACGGCTGGACGGCGTCCGTATTCATCCGGTCGAATACGGGCTGCATGATGTAGAAGGTGAGGATCATCCCGAGCCCGACGATGATCTGGTTGGACGGCGCCTGGTGCACGCCCAGCGCGGTTCGCACGAAGCCGAGCACGATCACGATCCGGGTGAAGCTCGTCATGAGGATGACGATCGACGGCCCGAGCGTGAGCAGCGTCATCAGCAGCAGGATCTGGATCGAGACGCCAAGATCCGGCGTGGCGCCCTCCCCTCCCGCAACCGAGATGCTGATCTGCGCGCCGCCGCCGGAGGGCTGGGCCTCCGGGAGCGTCGGCACCGGCGGGTTCGCCGTCTGCGCGAGGGCCGGACCGGCGAGGAACGCACCCGCCAGCACGAGCATCAGAACGATGGATACGATGCGTTTCACCGGTGCGACTCGGGGCTCCTCGGGATGAACGGGATGCTGCGCTCCTCATCGTCGACCGCACCGCCGGCGAGACCCGCCATGCCCGGAGCCAGCGGCGTGAGGTAGTCGATCCGGCCCTGGCAGACGCCGAGCAGCATCTTCGCCTCCTCGTACTCGACCACCATGAGGAACTGGCGGTTGCCGAGCATCTTTGTCTCCAGAACCTTGAGACGCCCTTCGCTCTTGCTGAAGGGCCGGGGCAGCGAGCCGCGCCGGACCAGGAGCCAGGCGCCGCCCACGAGCATTCCCAGCACGGCGATGTAGCCCGCGGCCTGGCCGAATCCCACGCCCGTGGCGGGGGGTGAGAACGGGTTCGGCGCGTCGGCGGCCTGCGTCTGCGCCGCGGGTGCGGCGCCGCGCGGATAGATCACCTCGGCGGGATCGGCGGCCTGCGACTGGGCGCGGCCGGCAGGCGCCGCTCCGAGCATCACAGCCAGGAACGCGGCGTAGAGCACGGCCTTCATGACGGGGCCTGGCCGATGATTTCCGTGATCTTGATACCGAAGGCGTCCTCGACCACGACCACCTCGCCGTAGGCGATGAGCTTGTCGTTGACGTAGAGGCCCACGGGATCGCGCGCCTGCTGGTCGAGTTGAATGACGGTTCCGGGCGTCATCTCCAGGATCTGCTTCATCGGGAGCTGGCAGGAGCCGAGCTTGACCGTGAGCTTCACCTTGACGTCCAGTACCAGTTCGAGAGCTTTGGGATCCAACGTGGCGTCCATTACACGTCCTCCGGGTGGAGTATTTCGTCGATGCGGATGGCGAGCCGGCCGTCTTCAACGCCGACCTCGCCGATGAATTTGGTCGCGTCACCCACGCGCATGCGGGTGTCGCGAAGGATCTCGCGGGGCAGGCGCACGACGTGGCCGGCCTTGAGGTTGATCACCTCGCGCAGCGAGAGCTGGCAGGCATCCCATTCCGCCGACATGCGGATCGGGATGGCGTTGTAAGTGGCGCGCCAGGCGCCGTGGCGTCTGGACCGCGAGGCATCGGAGACCTCGGGCTGCCGGGCCGCCGCGATCGAGCGCAGGAACCCCTCCACCGAAGGCAGCGGGATGGCGATCTGGACGCGCTCCGTGCAGTCGCCCAGCGAGCCCTCGAGCACCACCACCAGCATCACCGTATCGCTGGCGGAGGACTGCAGATAGCGGCCGCCGCTCTCGCGCCCGACGATCGCCGGGTTCATCTTGTGATCGGAGCCCCACATGCGGCACCACTCCTCGAGGATGACCAGGAGCGTGTCGTCGAGAAGGTTCATCTCGATCTCGGTCATGTGCTCGGGGATCTTCACCGAGTGGCCCTTGCCGCCGAGCATGCGGTCGACGATGGTGTGGCCGAGGCGCAGGCTTGTATCCAGCACGCCGACACCGGCGAGCGGATCCATCTTGAAGAGGACGACGTGGCTGGGGTTGGCCACGGTGGCCGCGAAGCGCTTGTAGACCGCGGCGGCGATGCGCTGGACCTTCAGTGAGAAGTCCATGCGCAGGAAAATGGAGAGGCGCGCGGAGACGAAGGAGACGAACTCGTCGTGACGCTGGCGGAGCACGCGCAGCACCGGCTCGTCGATCGCCAGCGGGTTGGAGAAATCGTGGGACTCGACGCGCGGTGGCGCGTCCTCGGGGAAGACGTCGCCGGAGTGCCGGAAGACCGGCGGGGCCTTCTCGACCGCGCTCGCGGCCTCGGCCATCAGCCGGTCGATGTCCGACTGGCTGAGGACGTCGCTGCCGCCCGGCTTGTTCTGTTCGGGACCCGCCATGTTATTGGATGACGAACTCCGAGAAGTAGATCTCCTCGACCACGCGGTCGCGGAGCACGGCTTCCATCGCGTAGATGATCTCGTTGCTCACCTTGCTCTTCGCACCCGGATCCTCGAGATCGGCGAGCGAGAGGCGCGCGAGCACGCCGATGGTCGCATCGAGCAGCTTGGCGCGGTTCTCCTCCGCCAGCTTGGGAAACTCCGGCTTCGAGCTGTAGGCGGTGAAAGTCACCTTGATGTAGCGGCTGCGCATCGACCCGGAGAGATTGCTGACGATGTCCTTGAACTCGTAGGGAACCGTCGCCTCCTTCTTCGCCGCGTCCCGGCCGGTCGCCGGCCCGGCGACCGCTGCGCCGTGTGTCGCCGCCCCGGACGCGCCGGCGGCCGCGAAGCGCTTCTCGAGCTGCGGCGCGATGACGAACATCGCCATCGCGTACGAAAGCGCGGGCACGAGCACGACCACGGCGATGACCGGCATCCAGGCCGACATCCCGCCGCCCGTCCCCGCAACCGCGACCGCTGCCGCGCCCTTCTCGCCTGGAGCTTCCTTCTCCGCCATGTGTATCCTTTCCCTGGAGTCGCCCGGTGGGGCTACCGCTTGAGGTTGACGACCTCCTGGAGGATGTCGTCGGAAACCGTGATGATGCGCGAACCCGCCTGGAAGCTGCGCTGCGTGGTGATCATGTTCGCGAACTCCTCGGTCAGATCGACGTTGGAGAGTTCGAGCGTGCCGCCGCGGATCTCGCCCAGGCCGTAGCTACCCGGCGTGTTGTCCGCGACCGTCATGTTCGGGGTGCCGATGATGCCGGCGGCCTCGAAGCCGCTGAACAGGTTGGCGCCCTCGCGCACCAGCGCGGTCGGGTCGCGGAAGTCCATGAGGAGCACGCGGCCGGCGACGAACTCGTCGCCGTTGGTGAAGCGCACGTTGAGGTCGCCGTTCGGGTTGAAGGCGAACGAGACCATGCGCGGCGCGCTCAGGTAGACCTCCTGGTCGGTGAATGCGCCGCCGGTGCTGTTGCTCAGCCGGCCGAGCGTGGTGCCGTCGTAGGTCGGGTTGAAGTCGATCTGCATGTCGCCCACGCCGGAGGCGGCGACGAAGGTGGGCGAGTATTCAAGTTGTCCATTCACCACAGTGGCGTCGTAGGTGACGTAGCCGCCGCTGAGGCCCTGGAGGCGGTAGCCGTCGTTGGAGGTGAGGAAGCCGCGGTCGTCAGTGCGGAAGTCGCCGGCGCGCGTGGCGTAGAGACGGCCGTTGCGCGCATCCTGCAGCTGGAAGAAACCCGAACCGGAGACGGCGAGGTCGGTGGACTGGCCCGTGGTGGTGAGGCCGCCCTGAAGGAAGCTGGTCTGCACGCCGGCGATCTGGACGCCCAGGCCGACCTGCGAGGCCGCGGCGTTGGAGCCGTTGCCGTCGGCAGGCGATGTCGAGGGCTGGCGGAGGAACTGGCTGAACGAGTCGGTGTACTTCGTGCGCGACCCCTTGAACGCGGTTGAGTTGACGTTGGCGATGTTGTTGCCGATCACCTCGAGACCGCGCGCGAAATTGCGCAGGGCGCTGATGCCGCTGTTGAGTGAACCGATGAGGGCCATGATGGGATGGGAATTGGGGTTTCGCGTGGCGCGGCTCAGCCGGCCACCTCGATGCGCAGGATGTTGTTGGCGGGGTAGTCGATGCCGTCGATCGTGACCTGGGTCTGCCCGTCCTTGGTGTGGATGGCGGTGGCCAGGCCGGTAATCTGATCCTCGCCCGATTGCACCGTGACGTTGCGACCGAGCACGTTCTGCACGGTCATGAAGCCCTGCTGGGCCGAGAACGCGCTGAAGCTCGAGGCAAGCGTGCTCATGGACTCGAGCGTGCTGAAGCTCGCCATCTGCGCGATGTACTCGGTGTTTTCCATCGGGCTGAGGGGATCCTGGTTGGCGAGCTGCGTCGCGAGCAGGGAGAAGAAATCCTCCTGACCGAGCGACTTCTTCACCGCGCGCGCGGTGGTGTCGCCGGTGTACGCGTTGTTTGCTGACGTGGCTGCGCTGGTGGCGTCGACTGCCATGGTGGGGATCTCCTTCGGGTTAGGCCCAGGTGTGAATGCCGCGGCGGGCAAGCGCTGCGGCGCGCAGGGCGTCGAGGCCGCCGAGCGTGACCGCGGGGCGTCCGTGCTTGAGGCGGGCCGGGCCAAAGGCGCGTCCGCCGAACTCCGGCACGTCATCGTCCTGCCGGCGCGCCTGGCGCTGGCCCTGGCGGCCGTCAGCCGTGGCGTCGTCACGATGGTGATACGCGGGCGTGCTGGAGGTGATCTCGGGATTGCCGAGCTTCCAGCCGCGGCCGTTCCAGTCCTGCGCGAGCTCGCCCCAGGCCGACTTGAGCGCGGCCTCGAGGCCGGGCACGTCGGTCTGGATCTGCGTGGCGATCTCGCCGTGGTTCATCGCAAGCTTGATCGAGAGCGAACCGCCCTGCTCGAAGCGGACGGTGAGCGCGAGCTGCTCGCGGCCGTGCAGCACGAGGCGCTCGATGGCCGAATGGATCGGCGCGAGAGCCTCGGACACTTCGACCGGCATCGCGGACGCCGCCGGCGCCGCCGTCTGAGGCGCAGGCACCGCGGTCCTCGCCACGGGCGCGGCGCCCGGAGTGGCGGCGAGGATGGATGGGCTCAACTTCTCGCCCAGCTGTGAAAATTGGGCGGCGGTGGAGGTACGCTCCCCGCCGCCGTTGGTCCAACCCTTCCAATCAACCGAAAGTGTTCCCGTCCACCCGGCCGCGATCGGCGAACCGGTCATCTGGACCGTGCCCTCAGGGAGTCGCTGCGCCGTGCTAGTGGTGGACGAACTCATGGTGGCGGCAGGAATAGCGCTGCGCGTGCCACTCTCCCTGGCGTTCAGATTAGGCTGCTGATGATCAACGAGAACCGCTTTATTTTGTCCGGGTGCCGTCTGGGCTTCGGAGACCAGGGCGGCCGGGGCGGCAGATTTTTCCCCTCGGGCGCGGGTGTTTACCAAACGTGTCACCGCGGGCTGGGCCGAGGCTTCGGCGCTCTCGGATGTCGTGCTGGCTAGGCGGCTCTGGACGGCGGCCGTTTCCGGCGTGGCCGGCGCGGTCTCGGCCCGGCGTCCCGGCGTGGTGGCGCCCGGCTGCGGCCCGGAAACCGGTGAAGTCGCCGGATCCTGTGCCTGCGGTGCACGGGCCGCGCGCTCGCCTTGCTGGGGCGCGGCGGCCAGAGGCTGCGTCGTGGCATTTGTGGGCCGGGTTCCGACCGCCTTCTCGCCGGGGCCGACGGTGTTCGCGCCTGCTGCCAGTGAATCGGCATTTTCTGCCGGGGCAGCGGAAACCGGGGACGTCGCCACGGGAGCGGGCGCGACCGGGGCGTTGAGCAGGGTCTGCAAGAGTGAGGGCGTCGCGAGTGCGGCAATCAACGTACTGTCAGGGGCCGGCCGGTCCTCCCGCTCATCGTCCTCGTCCTCGTCGCGCCGGGCATCCCCACGATCCTCCGCCTCCGCAGTCTCGGCAGTTTGCCTCTCGAAGGCCGGCTCGGCTGGTTCGTGCTCAGCCGCCGCAGGGTCGCGACCGCGGTCCTGGGAAACGAGGTCCTCGAAAGCGCGGGTTTCGCCGGAGTCGGCCGGGCGCGCCATCGACGCCTCAGGTGAATAAGCGGGAGCACCCGCGCGCGGGGCGGCGGGAATGAAGCAGGATGTGGTTGAGTTCACGCTAGGGCGTAGTCGCTCCGGCCCGCACCTGGTGTAGCAGCCGGATCTTGTTGGAAATGACCGCAGCCCGTCCCGCGAGTGTGCCCTCGCCCTCCTTGGTCCGGGCCATCTCCTCGAGGATCTGGCCGACCGGGTCCGGTTTCATGAATGCGAGTATCTTGACCACAGTGTCGTCATCCATCTCGCGGAAGATCGCGAGGACGGCTGGCGGGGTCATGTTCGTGTAGGTGGCGGCGAGCGTCTTGAGATTCTTCTGCTCGACCGTCTGTACTTCCGTGATGGTTGTCTCGACCGACGCGCGCACGCGGTCGACCTCGCGCTTGATCTTTTCGATCTCGGCGCGCTCCGCCTTGAGGCGCAGCTCGTAGTCGCGCAGCTCGTTCTCCCGGGTCTGCACGGCGGCGAGACGATCCTTGAGCTCGGCGCGCATGGCCTCGACCTCGGGCGTGATGAAACTCCAGTCCACGAACGTCGGTGCCTCGGGCGCCGCGTCCGGGTCGGCCCCGTGCCCCGACGGGTCGGCCAGGCGCATCTGCAGGACGAAAGCCTGCGTGCCGACGCCGAGCACGACGGCGATCAGGGCGATGAGCCAGGGATTGCGAAGGAGCTTTTGCATGGTCAGAGGTCGGGCTGGAAGCGGGCGTTGACGATGTCGTCGAGTTCGCGCTCCTCGCGGCGGCGCTGCTCGGCGAGGTGGGCCTGGCTCTGGCGGTCGCGAAGTGTCTCCAGAACCTTCACACGGCGGTGGACGTCCACGAGCGCCTTCATCTTCTGTTCGCGGATGCGGCGCGCGGTCGCGAGCTTGCCGGCCACCTCGGTGCGCTCGCGCTCGAGCGTGAGGAGGTGGCGCCAGCGCATGGTGATGTCGGAGGGATGCCCGGGGCGTCCGATCTGCGCGCGCCACTCGGCCACGCCGGACTCGATGCGCGCCTCGACCCCGCGAAGTTCGTCCGCAAGGCGCATTTCCTGCCGGGCGGCCTGGCCGTAGGCGGTCTGCGCGCGTTCCTCCTCCCAGTTGCGGATGGTCAGGACGGGCTCGAGCCGGAAACGAAAGCGCTTCATTTCAGCACCTCCGCGAGGCGGGTGAAGCAATCCTTGCGCGGGCTCAGCTCGGCCGGCCGCTGCTTGAGAAACGTGTTGATCGTGTCGTGCAGTTCAATCGCCCGGTCGATGCGTGCGTTCACGCCCTTGTTGTAGGCGCCGAGGTTGATCAGGTCCTCGTTCTTGCGGTAGATGGCGAGGAGATCGCGCGCCTCGCTCATCGTGGTCCACTCCTGCTGGGTGCAGACATCCTGGCTGAGGCGGCTGACGCTCTCGAGCACATCGATGGCGGGGAAATGATTGGCGGTGGCGAGGGCCCGGTTGAGCACGATATGGCCGTCGAGGATACCGCGCACGCTGTCGGCGATCGGCTCGTTGAAGTCGTCGCCCTCGACCAGCACGGTGTAGAAGGCGGTGATCGAACCTGTATGCGACGTCCCGGTACGCTCGAGCAGACGCGGCAGGACGGAAAAGACCGAGGGCGTGTAGCCGCGGCTGGTCGGCGGCTCGCCCACGGCCAGCCCGATCTCGCGCTGGGCCATCGCGAAGCGGGTGACCGAATCGAGCAGGAAGAGCACGCTCGAGCCGCGGTCGCGGAAGCTCTCGGCGATCGCCGTGGCGAGGTAGGCCGCCCGCAGCCGGACCGGGGCGGACTGGTCGGACGTCGCGACCACGACAACCGACTTTGCCAGGCCCTCGGGCCCGAGGTCCTTCTCGATGAACTCGCGCAGCTCGCGTCCGCGCTCGCCGACCAGGGCGATGACGTTGACATCAGCCGAGGCGCCGCGGGCGAGCATGCCGAGCAGCGTGGACTTGCCGACGCCGGATCCGGCGAAGATGCCCAGGCGCTGGCCGCGGCCGACGGGGCAGAACGCGTCGATCGCACGCACGCCCGTCTCGAGCGGGGCATCGATGCGGCGGCGTTGAAGGGGATTGGGCGGTTGGCGGCGCAAGGCGTTGGATGTGGCGGCGCCCAGCGGCCCGCGATCATCGATGGGGCGGCCGAGGCCGTCGAGCACGCGACCGAGGAGCGCGTCGCCCTCCGGCACGGCATTGAGCTGCGCACCCACGCGGACCTCGCATCCGGGATGGATGCCGTCCATCTCGCCGAGCGGCATGAAGAGCACGCGATGTTCGCGAAAACCGACCACCTCGGCGAACACACTCAGGCCGTGGCGCGGCGAGCGGATCTCGCACACGTCTCCCAGCCGCACATGCGGGCCATCGGATTCGATCAGCAGGCCGGTCACCTGCGCGACCCGGCCGATGCGCTCGAGGGTCGCTCCCGTGTCGAGGCGGCGGGTGAACTCGGCGATCCAGTCTGGAGGATTGTCGATCATCGCCTAGTGGCCGGCCAGGGCGGCGCCGATGCGCGCAAGCTTGTTTTCGAGGCGGGCATCGACCTTGCCAAAGCGCGTCAGGGCCTGCGCGTCGCCGCGGGCGAGCGAGTCGTCACCCACGAGGCGAAGCCCCGGATGAACGCCTGCGAGGTCGGGCTCGAGGCCCTGCATGAGCTTGAGATCGTCGGGATGGAGCCGCAGCTCGACCGGGCCGACGTCGGGTCCGATCTCGGCCAGGAGTTCGTTCACCACGGCGTCGATGCGCTCGCGGGTGACCTCGACCCCTGCGATCACCCGGCGCAGGGCCTTCATGGTGAGATACGGGAGGACATTGCGCACCTCGGCGGCGGCGTTGGCCGCGGCCTGCTCGAGGGCGCGAAACAGATGCTCGCGCATGTGATTGGCGTCGGAACGCTGCTCGAGGAGCTGCTGGTTGATGAGCGCGGAGGCCTCGTCGCGACCTTTCTGATACGCCGCGCGCTCGCGCGCCTCGATCTGGTCCGCGGTGAGCGGCGCCGGGCCGTCGCGCTCGATGCGCACGGCCAGGAGCGGCTGGAAGAAGTGGACGCGCTCAGACGCCACCCGACCCTCCCTTCTCCAGGGAAATCTCCTCCTGCTCCTCGAGGCGCCGGACCACGGCGATGATGCGGTCCTGGGCGGCCTCGATGTCCTTGAGGCGGACGGAGCCGAGCATCTCGAGCTCCTCCTTGAGCGTCTCGGCCGCGCGCTTCGAGAGCGATCCGAAGATCGCATCGCGCAAGAGCGGCGTGGCCGGCTTGAGGGCGAGGACGAGGTCGTTCGTGTCGACCTCGCGCATGATGCGCTGGAGGTCCTTCTGCTCGAGGCGGACCATGTCGGCGAAGCCGAACATCTTCTTGCGGATGGCGGCGCCGAGCTCGGGGTCGCGCTGCTCGAGCTGCCCGAGGATCTGCTTGCTGGTCTCGCGATCGAGCGTGTTGAGGATCTCGGCCGCGACGCGCACGCCGCCCGACGAGTGCATCGTGACCTTCGTCTGCTGCACGTTCTGGGTGAGCGCGCGGGCCACCTTGTTCACCAGTTCGATCGAGGTGCTGCTCAGCGTGCTGAGGCGTTCGATCACCTCCTCGCGGGGTTGCGGCGGGAAGAGCGAAAGGATCTGCGCGGACTTCGGCGGCTCGAGGTAGGAAAGGATGAACGCAACCGTCTGCGCCTGCTCATGCTTGAGCAGGTTGTAGATCTGGCGCGGTTCCATCTGCTCGATCTCCTTGATGCCGTCGGCGGAATGGCCGCCGGGGGAGATGCGGTCGAGAATGCTGGCCGCCTTCGAGTCACCCTTGGCGAGTTCGAGCGTGCGGCGGGCGAATCCGGCGCCGCCGGAGACCGAGCTGGCACTCGCGCCCAGGACCGACGCGAACTCGCGGATTGTCTGCGCCTGCATGTTCTGGTCGATGACCTGGAAGTTGGTCATCTCCTTGCAGATCGCCTCGATCTCCGCGTCCTCGAACTGGCGCAGCACCTCGGCCGCGGTCTCGGGTCCGAGCACGATCAGGAAGATGGCAAGCTTCTGCCTCTTCGAGAGATCATCGTAGAGCGCGTTGGCCATGGCGGGTGATCAGGTGGGGAGGCTCACTTCTGTTCCGCGGACATCCACTGCTTGAGCGTGATGCCGACGTTGTCGGGCTTCTGCTTGATCAGCTCGTTGAGGAGCTCCGGCGTGACGGCGCCGCCCTCGAGGTCGACCTTGCGCTGGCCCGGGCCCGAGGGGTTGTAGACCTCGAGCGAGATCGCCTCGGCCCTGCTCTTCTTCAGCAGGCGCACGAAATAGAGGAGCGCGCCGATCGCGACGATGATGGCGAGTGCGTTGCGGCCGATGTCGAACCAGTTGCGCAGCTGCGCGTCCCGGGCCAGCTCCACGGTCTGGCCGGCAAACGGATCCGGCGCGAAGTCCACTTCCTGGATACTCACCGCCTGATCGGCGGCCTGGCCGCTGGCGTTGCTCACGCCCAGGGCGGTGACGACCATGCGGCGGAGATTTTCCATCTCCTCGGCGCTGCGCGGCTGCGTCTGGCGGGCGTCCCCCGATCCGGTGGCGCGCATCGCGACAAAAACGGCGGCGGAGATGCGGCGGATCTCGCCGGGGCTCTTCACCGTGTTGATCGTGGCGCGCGCGATCTCGTAGGCCTCGGTCTTGGACGTGCGCTTCTGCTGGGAACTGGTTGTCGGACCGCCCGCTCCCTCGGCCGCGGGGGCCGTGCCCTGCGCGGTGGGCGTGTTGGCCGTGGCGCCGACCACGCGCGTGTCGCGCGTCTCGGAGGAGATGTTGCTGTCCTCGGTCACGGTCGAGCTGCGCAGCACCTGGCTGTCGGGATCGTAGCGCTCCTCCACCATGGTCGACGCGGTGTTGTCGACATCGACCGACACGCGCACGACGGCGTTGCCGGGCCCGAGCACGCTGGAGAGCATGCTCTCAACCTTGCGGCCGAAATAATCCTCCATGCCCTTGCGCGCGCGGATCTGCCCGGCGGTCAACCCGGCGGCCGATGCATCGGAGCGGAGTTCCTCGCTGAGCACATTGCCGCGGTTGTCCACGACCACGACATCATCGACCTTCAGGCCCTCCACGGCATTGGCGACGAGGGAGCGGATCGAGTTGACGGCCTCGGTGGCAAGGCGGTTGCCGCCGGTGTCGACGAGCACGGACGCGGTCGAGCGGCGACCGGCGTCGGTGACGAGGAGGCGGTTCTCCGGCATCACCACCATCACGCGCGCGGCGCGAACGCCGTCGAGCTGGCTGATGGTGCGGCCGAGTTCACCCTGGATGGCGCGCAGGTAGTTCGTGCGCTGGACGAAGTCGGAGATGCCGAAATTGCCGCGGTCGAAGATCTCGAAGCCCACCGAGCCGCCCGAGGGCATGCCCTTCGAGGCGAGGTCCATGCGGACGCGGTAGACGTGCTCGCGCGGCACATGGATCGTCGTGCCGCCCGCAGTAAGCTGATACGGGATCGACTGCGCATCGAGGGCGGCGACGATGTCCCCCGCATCCTTCGGATCCAGCCGGCCGTAGAGCAGCTGCATGTCGGGCCGTGCGGACCACACAAGCATGCCGGCCATCGCGGCCACGACCGCGCCGGTCGCGAGTACGAGCGAGATCTTCTGGTTGATCCCGAGTTGCTTCCAGAGCTCGAAGAGCTGGGCGAGAATGCGCATCGTCTAGGTGGCTGGGGTGTTCGCGAAAGGGATCAGACGGCCATGCGCATCAGTTCCTGGTAGGAGTCGACGAGCTTGTTGCGCACCTCCACGAGGAGGCTGAAGGCGAGGCCCGACTCCTGCATGGCGATCATGGACTGGTGGATGTTGTCCGTCTCGCCGAGCATGAGGCGGCGCACCTCCGCCTCGGAGGCCTTGCCCTTGGCATCGACCTCGCGGACCAGCCCGCCGACGAGGTCGGAGAAGGTGCCCGATTTGCGCGGGCCGCCGGCATCGCTCACCTCGGGCGAGGAAAGCCCCGGCACGGAACGCTCGAGGCCGTCGATCCCCGGGGGGCGCAGCAGGGTTTGGGGTAGGATCTGGGCGGATACGGGGTCGATCATGGCGGAGGATCAGGAAGGCGGACGCGTGTTCAGCGGCCGATCGACATCGCGCGCTGCGCCATCTGGCGCGCGGTGCGCACGACAGAAAGGTTTGCCTCGTAGGAGCGCGAGGCGGTGATCAGGTCGACCATCTCCGTCTGAAGATTGACGTTCGGCATGTGCACGATGCCGTTGGCATCGGCATGGGGATGGCCGGGGTTGTAGAGGGCGGCGCCCGGCGAGCGGTCCATCTCGATACTGGCCACGCGCACGCCCGTGCGGCCGGTGAGGTCGGTCGCGCCGGCGACCGACTGAAGCTGCGTCTCAAACGTCACCATCTTGCGCTGGTAGGGCAGACCGTCGGGCCCGCGCGTGGTGTTGGCGTTGGCAATGTTCTGCCCGATCACGTCGAGGCGGGTCTTCTCGGCGGCGAGGGCATCGGACGTGACGGAGATGGCGGGAAGGATGTTCATGGCTGCGCCGGGGGATCAGGTTCAGGAAACGCGGCCCGTGATCGCGGTGCGCAGGCGCTTGATCGAGTCGCTGGCGAACTGCGAAAGGAAGTCGTACTCAAGGGAGTTGCGGCTCATCTCGATAAGCTCGCGGTCGAGTTCCACGCTGTTGCCATCGGGCCGGACGGCGCGGGCATTGGGATCCTGAACGACCGTCGGGTTGAGCGTCACCGAGCCGCGGGTCGGGTCGGCGGCAAGTTTTTCGAGCTGCTGGGCAAAGTCGGGGCTGAGGTCGAGGCGCTTGAAGCCAGGGGTCTCCAGGTTCGCGATGTTCGTCGCCAACGCCTCGTGGCGCAGCGAGGCTGCATCGAGAAGTTCCTTGGCGAGCTGGTAGTTTTGATGCCCCAGCAGTTGATCGATCATGTCGGCGCGAGAGCAGGCGATGTGCCCGAGTGCGCATGACAACGCCTAACATTCTGATTAACAATCAACTATACTCGAGCGTTGATTTTGGACCAGACCCGTCGCGGGGCGGGCCCGGCAGATTTTTCCTAGCCTCTTCCCGCCGGCAAAATCGGCCCGCAGCAGAGCACCACGCAAAACGATCCGGGGTATAAGGCACCGGGTCCTTGAGTATTTCCCTTCATCCGGGCCGCGGGGTGAACGGCCGAATGCCCTAAAGTCGGCCTACGCAGCCCACGATATCAGGGAGGCACCCGGGCTGTGGCAGCGCGGGCCGCCGCATTGTCTTCTCCACATGGCCTTTTCGCTCCTCCACAGACAACGATCCGCAGCGCCCGCGACCGAAACGGTCGAACGTGGGATCAGCGACAAGGACTACACCTTCATTCGCGACCTCGTCTACCAGCGCAGCCGGATCAACCTGGGCGAAAACAAGCGCGAACTGGTCAACGCCCGCCTGGTCAAGCGTCTGCGGGCGACCGGGTTGCCGACCTATGGCGCGTATATCGAGCTGATCCGCTCACCTGCGGGGGAGGAGGAGCGCATGCACCTGATCGATGCGATCTCGACCAATCACACCGCGTTCATGCGCGAGATCGATCACTTCCGCTTCCTCTCGCGCGAGATCCTTCCCGGGGCGCTCCGCGGCCCCTTTCCCGAGGGTGAATATCGCATGTGGAGTGCCGCCTCGTCGACCGGCGAGGAGGCCTACAGCGCCGGTCTGGTGATGGCGAATGCCCTGGGCGAACCGCCGCGGCTGCGCTGGACATGCGATTGCAGCGACATCTCGACGCGTGTGCTCCAGACCGCGCGCAACGCCACCTACGACGCCTCGCGCCTGCAGCAGGTCCCGCCGGATTGGGTGCGGCGCTACTTCGTCGATGCCTCCCGCCGGCCGGGCGAGACGCTCTTCCAGGTTCGCCCGGAGTTGCGCGGCCACTACCGCTTTCACCACCTCAACCTGCTGGGTGCGCCCTACCCGTTCACCAAGCCGTTTCACCTCATCTTCTGCCGCAATGTGATGATCTATTTCGATCGCGCGACGCAGGAGGAACTCGTGGAGCGGCTCACCCGTTCCCTCGTGCCCGGCGGTTACCTGTTCATCGGGCATGCCGAGAGCCTCACGGGGGTACGGACGTCGCTCAAGAACGTGCGCCCGGCGATCTATCGTCGTCCCGAATGACCTCGCCCCTCGAACACGGCCGCAAGATCCGCCTGCTCGTCGTCGATGACTCGCCGACGGTGCGAATGCTCGTGACGCGCTCGCTGGTCGACGACCCCGACATCGAGGTCGTGGCCGGCGCTGCCGATCCCTACGAGGCGCGCGACCGCATCCTCGAGCTCAAGCCCGACGTGATGACGCTCGACCTCGAGATGCCCCGCATGGACGGGCTGACGTTTCTCCGGATCCTGATGCAGAAGCGGCCGATGCCGGTCGTGGTGATGAGTTCGCTCACGACGAAGGGTTCGGACCTCGCGCTCGAGGCGCTGCAATGCGGCGCCGTCGACGTGCTCGCCAAGCCCTATGGCTCGAACTCCACCGCCATGATCGGCCGCCAGCTGGCGGAGCGCGTCAAGATGGCGGTCGGCTGCCGCGTGCGTCTGCCCGGCCAGGACGGACCCGGCCCGCGTGTCGGGTCGCTGGATGCACCGGCGGTGATCCGCGGCCGGTCTCATCCCCGCCAGATCATCCTGCTCGGCGCTTCCACGGGAGGCACCGAGGCGTTGCGCGACGTGCTCATCCGGCTGCCGAGCAATTGCCCGCCCATCGCCATCGTGCAGCATATCCCGGCGGGGTTTTCCCGGGCGTTTGCCGAGCGCATGAACAAGACCTGCAAGATGGAGGTGCGCGAGGCGGCCCAGGGTGACGTGCTGCGCACGGGCCTGGCCCTGGTCGCACCCGGCGACTACCACATGACGCTACGCTGGACCGGCATGCACTACGAGGTGGGCCTGAGGCAGGGTCCCCCGGTCTGGCATCAGCGTCCCGCCGTCGACGTTCTCTTCAAGTCCGCTGTCGAGGCCGCCGGTAAACACGCCGTGGTCGGCCTGCTCACCGGCATGGGCCGCGACGGCGCAGACGGCATGCTCAAGCTGCGCGAGGCGGGGGCCTTCACCGTGGCCCAGGACGAGGCCACCTGCGTCGTCTACGGCATGCCCAAGGCCGCGGTCGACCTCGGCGCGGCCTGCAAGGTCGCGCCCCTCCTGCAAATACCGCACGTGCTGGCCCAGGCGCTCGGCGAACCGGCTGCGCCGGAAAGAATCGCCCGCTGAAGCTGCGTAGGACCGCCCAGCATTCCTTTCAGCACGGCGACCCGCTGCCGATACCTAACTGTCCACGTCCAACGCCATTTCCAGCCTCTGTACCGATGCAATCCAACGTCACCGAATCAGCCGTCGCCACCGAGCGCCGCGCGCTCTCGAAGTTCCTCACATTCGTGCTGGATAACGAACACTACGGCGTGGAGGTGATGAAGATCCGGGAGATCATCCGGATGCAGAAGATCACCCCCGTGCCGCAAATGCCGCCGCACGTGAAAGGCGTGATCAACCTCCGCGGCAAGATCATCCCTGTCATGGATCTTCGACTACGCTTCGACCTGACGGCGAAGGACGCGGATGACAACACCTGCATCGTGGTGGTGAATCTCGTGCGCAACGACGGCAGCAACGCCCTCACCGGGCTGGTCGTCGACAATGTCGAGGAGGTGCTCAACATCAACACGGCCGAGATCGAGGACGCCCCGGAGATCGGTTCGCACGCCGCCGGCGACTGCATCCTCGGACTGGCCAAGACCAAGAACACCGTCATCACGCTGCTCGCGATCGAACGCGTGGTCCTCGGAGAAGACGCCGCCTGAGACAAGTGCCGCCCGTCGGCACGGGACCCGGCTCCCCCGCGTCCCCCACAAAGGCTCGAGGCGGTACTCCCCCGAAATGGCCGGTTCTCCCACAGTTGGCGCGTTCTTCACCCAGCGTGTCGTGGTCGGTGTAGGCGACATGGCCGCAGCCAACAACAGCAGCGTGATCCTCAGCACCTACGCACTCGGCTCCTGCATCGGCGTGGTGATCCACGACGCCGCCACGAAGGCGAGTGCGCTGCTCCATTTCATGCTGCCGGACTCGACCATCTCGCCCGAGAAGGCGGGCAAGCAGCCGGCGATGTTCGCGGACACCGGCTTTCCCTCCATGATCAAGGCCTTCGTCGGACTCAAGGGCGCGAACGCCCGCGCCAAATGCTACATCGCCGGCGGCGCCGGCGTGATCAGCGGGACCGATGCCTTCAAGATCGGCGAGCGCAACATCAGCGCCGCACGCGTCTTCGTCCAGCGTCTCGGCCTCAACGTGGTCGCCGCCGACGTCGGCGGGATCAACAACCGCACGCTTCACCTCAATATCGGAACCGGAGAACTCACGATGAAATCGCCCGTGGAGACCCGGACCATCGACCTGCGATGAACGTCCAGGAACTCGTCTCCACCGTCAAGTCGCTGCCCCCGGCGCCCCGCGTACTGGTGCGCCTGCTCGAGGTCGTGCGCGACCCCGATGCCGACAGCGACCGCGTGCTCGAGGTGCTGCAGATGGACGCCGCCCTCACGGCAGAGGTTATCCGTACAGCGAATACAGCGTACTTTTCCGCGTCCTCGTCTGTTTCGTCGCTCGACGAGGCCGTGGCGCGCCTCGGCTACCTCGAGGTCTATCGCATGGCCGCTCGCATCCCCGCAGGGAAGATGTTCAGCGGCGCGATCGACTCCATGGGACTCGCGGCCGGCGAACTCTTCGAGCACAGCCTCGCCTGCGCGATCGTGACCGACGAGCTGGGCCAGCGCATCGAGCTCGAGTCCGGCCTCGCCTACACGACCGGCCTGCTGCACGACATCGGCAAGCTGGTGCTGCACGAGCGTTGTGCCGACAAGTACGACCAGGTCTTCACCCGGATCGAGGCCGAGCAGATGACGCTGATCGATGCGGAGCGCGCCGTCCTCGGCTTCGATCACGCCGAGGTCGGCGGTGCGCTGCTCGAATACTGGAAGTTCCCGCCCGACATTCACAACGCCGTCCGCTTCCAGTACGACCCGAAGTCGTGCCCCGAGCCGAAGTTCCTCGCGGCGTCGCTGCTCATCGCCAACTGGGCCGCCGGCGCCCTCGGCTGCAACCACGGCCGCGATGTCTGGGCGATCTCGATCGACGACGAGGTCCGCCAGCTCGCCCATCTCGAACCCGCGGACATCGAACTCCTCATCGTGAACAGCACCGCACGCCTGCACGCGGCCGTCGCCGCTGTCGCGCGCGAATAATCACCGTCTTCCAAACGCACTGCGCCATGAAACTCGACCCACAACAAGCCGCCGCCCTCGAGGAGTTCAGCGGCAAGATCGCAGCCGAACTCGTCTTCGCCGAACCCGGAAAGGACGAGGGCTTGATCCCCGCCTACAGCCTGCTCGGTGAGCTGATGGACAAGGTTGGCGCGTGCAACGATGTCATGGACGCCGCCAAGGCCATGCAGCACCTCCTGGGCGAGCACCTCGACCTGGGAAACCCCTGGTCGCGCGAAACGATCGACCAGCTCTCGGAGTTCAACTGCTGGTGCGAAGCGCTGCGTGCTTCGGTGGATACAGGCGAGACGGTGAAGCCGTTCGCGCCGACCGCGGCCGCGCCTGCCGCCCCGGCCGCCCCGGCCGCTCCCGTCAGCGCCGCGCCCGCCGCCCCGTCCGCGTCCGCGACGATTCCGCCCGAGCTCCTCGAACTCGACGCCATCCAGTCGATCGACCTGAGCGAAAACGCCGAGCTCCTCGGTGAGTTCCACATCGAGGCGGTCGATCACCTCGGCCAGATCGAGGCGGCCGTGCTCCAGCTGGAGGCCAATCCGGGCGACCGCGACGCGATCAACTCGGTGTTCCGTTCGTTCCACACACTCAAGGGCGTGGCGGGATTCCTTCACCTCAAGCCGATCAACCGGCTCGCACACGAGATCGAGTCGGTGCTCGACGACGTGCGAAATGGCAAACTCGAGTTCCACCCGGGCATCACCGACGTGGTCCTGGCCGGCCGCGACCTGATCGAGAAACTGGTCGCCCAGGTCGGCGACGTGATCCACGCCAACCGTCAGCCCGACACCGCCATCCCGGTGAGTGCACTCATCGTGCGCGTGCGCGCCGTTGCGCAGCGCGGCACGGTCACGGCCGCTTCGGCAGCCACACCGGCCTCCGCCACACCGGCGCCCCAGCCCATCGCTGTTTCCACGCCCGCGCCCGCGAACGATGCCGGCGCCGCACCGGCGGCCGCGAGCGCACCCGCGCCGAAGGCTGCAGCCGCGCCGCAGGGCGGCAACTCCGTCGGCGCCACCGCCGCCTCCCGCCAGGAGTCCAACACGATACGCGTGCAGACGGGAAAGCTCGACGGCCTGATGGATCTCGTCGGTGAGTTGGTCATCGCCCAGAGTCAACTTGTCGAGGGCGCGCGCGAGGCCGGCAACACGTCCGGCACGCTTCACCGCACGGTCGGGCAGCTCGCCCGCATCTCCAAGGAGCTGCAGCACACTGCGATGTCGCTGCGCATGATTCCGATCAAGCCGACGTTCCAGAAGATGGCGCGCCTCGTGCGCGATCTCGCCGTCGGGGCCGGCAAGCAGGTGGCGTTCACCATGCACGGTGAGGACACCGAACTTGACCGCAACATGGTCGAGGAACTGGGCGACCCGCTCGTGCACATGATTCGCAACGCCCTCGACCACGGCCTCGAGCCGCCCGCCGAGCGCGCGGCCGCCGGGAAGTCCGAGACCGGTCACATCCGCCTTTCCGCCTACCATCAGGGCGGCAACATCGTGGTCGAGCTGAAGGACGACGGCCGCGGCATCAACACCGAGCGCGTGCTGCGCAAGGCGGTCGAGAAGGGCCTCGTGAATCCAAACCAGAAGTACTCCGACGAGGAGATCTTCAAGTTCATCTTCCTGCCCGGTTTCTCCACCGCCGAAAAGATCACCGACATCTCCGGCCGCGGGGTCGGCATGGACGTGGTGAAGCGAAACATCGAGCGGCTGCGCGGCGCGGTCGAGATCCATTCCGACCTCGGGACCGGCTCGACCTTCCGCATCATGCTGCCGCTCACGATGGCGATCATCGACGGCCTGATTGTGCGCGTGGGTCACGACCGCTTCATCCTCCCGACGACCAGCGTGCAGGTCGCGCTGCGACCGCAACCCGAGATGCTCGCCACCATCCAGGGACGCAGCGAGGTCATCGTGGTCCGCGGCAAGACGATACCGGTCGTGCGCCTGCACCGCCGCCTCTCGATCGAAAGCGATGTGACCAATCTCGTGGACGGCACGGTGGTGATCCTCGAAAACGCCGGCCGCCCGTGCGGCCTGTTCGTCGATGAAATGGTGAGCAAGCAGGAGGTCGTGGTGAAAAGCCTCGGCAGCACGATGCGAAACATCCCCGGCATCTCCGGCGGAGCCATCCTCGGCGATGGCAGCATCGCGCTCATCCTCGACCCGGCCGGCCTGATCAAGGCCGCCTGAGCCGGTCATCGCGTAGCGATTGTTCAACGACGCGCGCCATGCCGGCGCGCGTCGCTTTTTTTGGACGCCGCCTCGCGCCGGCTGGTTCCGCCTCAGACGGCGTAGGCCCTGCGCATCGGCCGCTCCATCATGGCATTCGCGCGCTCGTCGTCGACGAAGCGTTCCTGCTCCGGCGACCAGCTGAGCGCCGAGCGCCCGAGCCGGATCGCGGTGTTGGCCATGTGCGCGATCGTGATGGAACGATGCCCGACTTCCACCGGGGCCGCCGGCGCCCCGCCGGTGGAGAGGCACTCGATGAAGTTCCGTTCGTGCATCCGGCTCTCGTAGAGCCGGATCTCCCCTTCCTGGATACGCTCGCGCCGCAGCTCCTCGGGCGTGGTGACGATCCGGTCGCGCGCGGCGAAGATGGTGCGGCCGTCCTCACCCTCGAAAAGGATGCCGTTCTCGCGCGCGTTGGTGACGTTCACGCGCACGCCGCCGGGATAGATGACGTCGAAATCAAACTCCGGCACGGTGTTGTAGATCGCGGTGGCGGGCGGCAGGACCGCGTGGCGGATTTCCACGCGCACCGGCCCGCTGCCGTCGGTTCCCAACGCCCACTGCACGATGTCGAGGTGGTGGGCGCCCCAGTCGCTGATCATGCCGCCGGAGTAGTCGAAGTTGTGCCGCCAGTTCATCTGCAACAGCGCGGGAACATAGGGACGCTCCGGCGCCGGTCCGAGCCAGAGGTCGAAGTTCAGGCCCCGTGGCACCCGCTCCACCTCGCGCCGCGCCGCGAGCCGCGACCAGTCGAAATGCCCGCCCGGCAGGCCCACGCGAATGGACTGCACGCGGCCGATGCGGCCGTTGCGCACGAATTCGCACGCGGTCCGGAAGTAAACGCTGCTGCGCTGCTGGCTCCCGGTCTGGAAGGTCACGCCGGCGGCCGCGATCTCGCGGGCCATGCGGCGCCCCTCGCCGATGGTGAGCGCCAGCGGCTTCTGTCCGTAGACATGCAGCCGGCGGCGCGCGGCATGCACGGCCACGGCGCAATGCCAGTGATCAGGCGTGTTGACGACCACGCCGTCGAGATCCTCGCGATCCATCATGTCGCGGAAATCCTCATACACGCGGCAGCCGCGGTAGCCCGTGCCCGTCAGCCCGGCGTAGTGCGCCTCGACGGTGCGCCGGCCCACGAGCCGGCCGCCCTGCCGCTCGCCGCGGTAACCGTAGTTTCCCAGTTCCTTCACCGGGTCGGCCACCGCCACAACCTGCACCCGCGGATCGCCGAGGAAGTTGTTGAGCGTATCCTGCGCGATCGTGCCAAAACCCACGAGGCCGAGCGTGACGCGGTCGGCCGGGCCGGGGCGGCTGGGCGCGGTCTTGACACGTGCGCGCGTGGCGCATCCCGCGAGGCCAGCCACGGATAGTCCGGCGGCGAGTGCGGCTGAGCTCTTGAGGAAATCCCGGCGGTCAATCGGTCGAGTCATGGGGCGGAAGGAACGCTGAAAATGGGCTTGGGAAAAGGAAGCGTCGTCGAGACGCCGCAACCCGCGACGAGGATGCACAAAACGCGGCAGCCGTGCGGACGCGCGTCGTGCTCACGGTAGACCGGCGGGATGGAGGCGCAGCTCAGCCAATCGTGCGGCGCTCCGTCGTCGGCCCCAGGCATCGGGGCCCGTCGCTCGTCCACACCAGTGGATCCACGCACATCCGTCGGGCCGTGCGCGCGGCATCCCAGGCGTGATACACGAGAAACTCGCGACCGTCGGGCGCGATGACGTGCGAATTGTGGCCCGGTCCGAGCACCGCGCCGGCCTGCTGGCGGAGGACAAACGGTCCTTCCTCCGGCGCGTGGCTCCACGGCCCAAGCGGATGCGCAGCGCGGGCGTAACTCACGCCGTACTCGTGGGTCTGCCAGTTGCCTCCGGAGTAGAAACAGTAGTAGCCACCCTCGTGCTCCACGACGCAGGGACCCTCCACGGTGTGCCAGGCCGGCCACATGCGTCCGTAAAGCAGTCGTTCACGCTGGTAGATCTGCCAGTCGGCATTGGCCCGCAGCACCTCGCGCGGCTCGGAGTTCGCTCGAAGCATGTCCGCGCTCAGTCGCGCCACGGCGAGACCCGTCCCGGCGCGCTCCTCAAAATAATCGCGGGCGAAGAAGAGATACCAGGCCCCGTCACGCGGATCGCGAAAGGGATGAGCATCGATGCAGAAGCCAACCGACTCCGGCAGGACCGGTCCCTCGTCGACAAAGGGACCCGAGGGTTCCTCGGCGACCGCGACCCGCACCCGGTGCTCCTCATCGCGCCCGGCCGGCGCCCTCGAGTAATAGAGAAAAAACCGTCCTCCATGCGCCGCCACTTCGGGCGCCCAGAAGGCGCACGCCCCGGCGTCGTGCGCGACGGCAAGCGCCGAACCAGCCTGCGTCCAGTGCACGAGGTCCGGCGAACGCAGGATTGGAAAGGCCGCGAGTCCGCCGGACTCGGTGTGCTCCAGGGCATCGCCCGTGCCGTAGGCGAAGTACTCATCGGCACAGCGCAACACGAACGGGTCGGCAAAGTACCCCGGCCAGACCGGGTTCTGGTAGGTCCAACTCATGGCGGATCGAGTCCGATGATCCGCTCCGCCTGATCCCGGGGCGGTGCCGCGCCGAGCGCACCGACGGCGTCGGGATCCTGCGTCAGCGCGCAGAACTGGTCGACAAGCGGGGTCGCGATGCGCCCGAGCTGCCGGTCCAGATCCCAGAGGCCCATCTGCTTCAGGTAGTATTCCGGAGGATGCACACCCTGGCGGTAGGCCCAGGTCACGAGCGCGAACAGCGGCCACCACGTGTAGCCGACGACGGGCACTCCGGCAACGCGCGCCTCCCGGACCGCCGCCACGGAATCGCGCAGCCACGCGGCGCGGCGCGCGACCGAGCCGACCGAGGCCGTCTCGGATATGAACACGGGGGCGCCGTAGCGCTCCCAGTACATCCGGGCCAGGGTCGAGACGATCCCGCCGTCGGCATAGGTCATGGCCCAGCGCAGGGCACCGCGGGCCGTGCGGCGGGCGACCTTGTAGGTAAACATCGGGTACAGGTTGATGCCGACGAGCGGCAGCCCGACGGCATGCTCCTGGAACCAGGCGAGGTCATCGAGGGAAGCGCCGTGCCGGAGCAGCCAGTCCCAGAGCGCATGTCCCGGCCGGACGCGACCGCTCACCAGGTCGAGCGCAAGAAACACGATCTCCTGCCGATGGCGCGCCTCGGCGGCAAACTCCGGCAGGTCGCTCACGTGGAGATCCGTGGCGTCGACGTGCGCAATCGCGATTTCCGGGTCGACCGCGCCGAGCGCATGCACCGTCTCCACAATCCCGCGACACGCCGCGAGCATGACCCCGACGAATCCACGCCAGCCGCGCCGGTGCGGCGGCCACCAGCCCAGCTTCCCGCAGTACCAGGCCGTGATCCGCGGCTCGTTGAGGGGCGTGTAGGCGAATACGCGGCCACGATACCGCTCGGCCACCCGCGCGGCGTATTCGGCCATGTAGCGCGGAAAATCGGGATGCAGGTAGGCGTCCTCGATCCAGGGCGGCAGCCCGTAGTGGACGAGGTCGATGATCGGTTCGATCCGCAGCTCGAGGAGCCGGTCGACGGCGCGATCGACAAAATCCCACGCCCACGTCCCGCGGGCGGGCTGGATGCGGTGCCAGGGGATGCCGTAGCGGGCGGCGCTCACATTGGCCTCGCGCATGAGGCCGATGTCGGCGTGCCAGCGTTCGTAGTGCCCGGTCAACTCGTACTCGTCGAGGATCCGGCCTGTTTTCGGCCAGGGTGCGGTGATGAACGTGTCCTCGATCCCGGTCGCCCAGAAGAAGCGACCCGGCGCGGTGAGCTGGTCGAGCATCGTTGCGCGAAGGAAGGGCATGGTGGCCTCGAGGTCCCGAGATTACGCCGTATCCATTCCGCTGCGAGCGCTTCGCCCGGTGCAGGACTCCCACCGGCGAGCCCGGCCGGGCCCCGAGGGCGCGGCCAATTTCTTCGACTCCCACCACCCCATCGCGCACGGTGAGCGGAATCGACATGGATATCACGCGGCGCATCGCAGTCATCGGCGGCGGAGCCGCGGGCTTCTTCGGGGCAATCCGCGCCGCGGAGCTCGACCCAACCGCGCAGGTGACGATCCTCGAGGCCACGGATCACCCGCTGGCGAAAGTGCGCATCTCCGGAGGCGGCCGCTGCAATGCCACGCATGCATGCTTCGAGCCTCGCGAACTCGCGCAGCGCTACCCACGCGGCGCGCGCGAATTGATCGGGCCTTTCACGCGCTTCGGCCCACGCGAAACGATCGCGTGGTTTGGTACCCGCGGCGTGGAGCTCAAGACCGAGGCCGACGGCCGCATGTTTCCCGCCACCGACGACTCGACAACGATCGTCGATTGCCTGCAGCAGGCCGCGCTCGCCGCCGGCGTGCGGCTGCGCACCCGTACCGGCGTGACCGGGATCCAGCGAAACGTCGATGGCGGCTTCACCCTCGCGCTGGCCGGCGGCGCGACACTTGGCGCCGATCGCGTGCTCCTCGCCACGGGCGGCACCCGCGGTGTCGGCGGCGCGTCGATGGCCGAGGCTTTGGGGCATGTCATCGAGCCCCAGGTCCCCTCGCTCTTCACCTTCCATATCACCGATCCGCTCCTCAAGGGGCTCGAAGGACTCGCCGTCCCGTCGGCGGGGCTGCAGGTCGCGGATTCCAGGCTCCGCTCCGAGGGTCCCTTGCTCATCACGCATTGGGGGCTGAGCGGACCGGCCGTGCTCCGGCTTTCGGCCTGGGGTGCCCGCGAGCTGCACGCGGCCGATTACACGTTCGCCCTGCGGCTGAACTGGGCCGCCGCCCTTGCGCCCGCGCAGGCGGCCCAGGCGCTCGCCGCGCAACGACTCGACCATGCGCGCAAGCAGGTTGTCTCCATCAACCCGTTCAATCTACCGGGGCGCCTCTGGGACCGCCTCGTCGAGGCGGCGGGTATCCAGCCTGGTACGACATGGGCGGGCCTGTCGCGCGAACTCGCGGAGCGGCTGGTGCGCCAGGTCACGGCCACGCAGCTTGCGGTCACGGGCAAGAGCATGAACAAGGAGGAGTTCGTGACCTGCGGCGGTGTGCGCCTGCGCGAGGTGGACTTTCGCACCATGCAGAGCCGCGTCTGCCCCGGGCTGTTCTTCGCGGGCGAGGTGCTGGACATCGACGGCATCACCGGCGGGTTCAACTTCCAGGCGGCCTGGACGACAGGCTGGCTGGCCGGTTCGGCCATCGCCTCGCCCGCCGAACGCGATGCACGTGATTTCCCCGGCTGAATCAGGCCAGGCGCAGCAGCGACCGGGTGCGCGAGAGCTGGAAGCGCACGTCCCCTTCCAGGGCCTCGAATTGCGCCGCCGTCATCTGTGCCGCCTCGAGGATCGCGGGCGTGAGCCGGAAGAGCCCGCCCTCCGGCGCGAGGCCGGATTCCGTGCGCTCGGCCAGGCAGCAGGCGAGGTAAAGCACGCCGGCGGGGCTGCGCACTGTCTCGCTCGTGGGCGGAACATAGCGACCGGACAGCGCGTTGCGCAGGATCTCGGGAAATTTCCAGTACTGCAGGACGCGCGCGGCGGCGGCGGCGTTGTCGATGCCGAAATTCTCCCGCTCCCACTCGAGCAACGGCACGCCGGGATCGCGCGGTGCGATGCCGCGCGCGGCGCCCACGCTGTCGAGCGCCACGATTCCGATCGTGTGCAGGATGCCCGCGAGGTAGGCGATGCTGTCGTCAGCGTCCAGGCGCGAAGCGATCACCTCCGAACCCACCGCCACGGCCAGCGTGTGATGCCAGAGCACCGGCGAGGTGATGACATAGCGATCGAGGTTGCGCTCGAAGAGACGCAGGCCGCCCAGCGATGTGATGAGGCGCTGCACCTGCGTCATGCCGATGTGCTGCACGCCCACCTCGATCGTCGAGACGCGTTCCACGAGTCCGAAGTAGGCGCTGTTGGCAAGGCGCAGGATCTGGGCGGCCAGGGCCGTATCCACCCGCACGAGCGCGGCCACGTCGTCGACGCTGCTGTCGGGGTCCTTCAACACCTCGAGCAGGCGCTGCATCACTGCGCCCACGGGCGGAAGGCGGTCGACGGCGGCGGCGAGTTCCTGATCGGAAACGAGAACGGGTGAGGGCATCATCCGGGGCGGGGCGTTTAGGAAAGCACGTGAAGCATGGAGGCAACCGCCGCCGGATGTCGACGTCGCGTTGAGGTGGGCGGGCGACGGCGGCCGGGTTTTCCCGGCGAGGGCTGCACCGCGATCAACGACCTCCATGCGTCCCGACGCGCACGCGAGCAGAGTCGCGCGAACGCCGGCCGGCGCACGTGGGGAGCGGATGAAGCGAGGGCCACGGTGATGCAGGCTCGCCTTCGACCGGCCCGGAGGTGGGCAGGGCAACGGAACAAGCCGGGCTTTCCTGCTTCATCGGCGCGGCCGTGCAGGGCTTGACTCCCGGTGTCGATCGCCCGGCGCGGAGGCACGGGTGCTCAGACGGAATCAGGACTTGCCGTCCGCCGGGTCGACCAGCACGTGCTCGTGGTCGCGGATGTGGTCGGGGCAGTAGCACTGCTCCCCGGCGCATTTCGAGCAGTAGCGAAAATCGAGGTCGGGATGGGTGTTGCTGTTCTTGCCACAGATCCGGCACGTGTGCCGTGGGCCCTCCTGCGGCTCGGCTCCGCGCATCTTCTGGACGTGCGCCAGACGACGCTTTCGGCCGCGTATCCGCTGCACGATCTCGGGCCCGAAGAAGGCAAGGAATGTCGTCGCCGCGGCGAGGATGGAGACGCGGATCGCCAGCGTCCCCTTCGCGAAGTCGAGGGCGTACCAGACCCACTGCGCCAGCGCCAGCCACTTCACTTTCACCGGGAGGACGAAGAACACCATCATCTCCACCTCCGGTGCGACGAAGGCAAAGGCCAGGAAGACGGAGAGGATGACGTAGTAGCTGACGACGTACGGTATCGGAAAAACAAAGGCACAAAGCGTGGTCAGGAACCACCCGAGGAACACATAGACGTTCATCCGCACCGTGCCCCAATGCCCCTCGAGACCGCTCCCGACGAAATACAGCATCATCCAGGCGATGAAGTTCCAGAATATGTTGATCGAGGGCGGTACGAAATAGTAGCTGACCAGCCTCCACCATTCCCCATTCAGGACGAGATCGGGCACGAGCGGCAGCGCCTGAAAGATGTCGGGGCGGGTTCGAATCAGCAGATAAACCACGGCCTGCCCGACGACCAGGTAGAGGGCGAGGTTTGGAATGGAGACGGCCTCGAGGAATCGATTCAGGCGTTGGCGTGGCGTCATGCTGGCGGAGCTGCGAAGACTGCACTGCCGTGCGGGGGTTTGACAAAGGCCTTTTTCGACCGCGCGCCTCGACCCGCATCTCCGGGTGCTCGTCCGATGCCCATCCCGCGCCCCGCTTGCACCGGCAAACGCCGTTGACCGCACTCGACGGATGCGGGTCACTGGTCGTTTTCCCCCGTTGTGAACGCCGCCCCGACAGCCCTGCGCGAACTGCGCCCGACCCTCCTGCTCGCGCTGCCGATCACGGCCGGGCACGTCGGTCAGATCCTGCTCGGGCTCACGGACAGCATCATGGTCGGCCGCGTGGGGGCGGTGGCCCTAGCCGGTGCGACTTTTGCCAATGCGCTGTTCAGCATGGTGTTCATCGTGGCGATCGGCCTGCTGACAAGCGTCGCGGTGCGCACCGCATTCGAGCACGGAGCGGGCCGACGGGCAGCCGCCGCCGATGTGCTGCGCCACGGTCTGGTCATCGCCGGCCTCGCCGCCGTCACGGGCGGCGGCCTGTTGCACGCGGTCTCGTTCCGACTGGATTGGTTCGGCCAGCCGGCGGAGGTGGCCGGCGCCGCGCGCGACTATCTGGTCATCATCGGCTGGTCGCTCACGCCCAGCCTGCTGTTTCTCGCGCTCAAGAATCACCTCGAGGCGCTGCACCGTCCGTGGGTGCCGTTTCGCTGGGTGCTGCTCGGCGTCGGGGTGAACGTATTCCTCAATTGGATCCTGATCTACGGAAACCTCGGCGCCCCGGCGCTGGGTCTGGTCGGGGCCGGCTGGGCGACGCTGGCGTCGCGCATGTTCACGCTCCTCGGGCTCGCGCTGGAGTACCGTCTTTCGACGTCGATCGCACCCTGGCGCCCGGTGCAGTGGCGGGCGCCTCTGCGGCGCGAGGAGACGCGTGCCCTGCTCGCCCTGGGCTGGCCGCCGGCGGTGCAGTTGTTCTTCGAGGCAGGGTTGTTCAACATCGCCGCCCTCATGATGGGCTGGCTCGGCGTGGTGCCGCTGGCCGCCCATCAGGTGGCGCTGAGTTGCGCGGCGACGTCGTTCATGTTTCCGCTCGGCATCTCGCAGGCGCTCTCCGTGCGGATCGGCGGAGCGCGCGGCGCCCACGAATTCATGCGCGTGCGGCCGATCGGATTCGGCGGTATCGCCGCAGGCGCGCTCATCATGCTCGGGTTCGCGCTGGTCATGTTCACGGCACGGGAGACCATCGTCAGCTGGTTCATCCGCGACCCCGACGTGGTCGCACTCGCGGCGCGTTTGCTTGTCCTCGCGGGGATCTTTCAGGTGTTCGATGGGACCCAGGTCACGGCCATCGGCGCGCTGCGCGGACTCGCCGATGTGAAGGGGCCGACACTCATCACCTGCCTTGGCTATTGGGTGCTGGCCGTGCCGGCGGCATGGGTGCTGGGGTTTCACACCGCCCTCGGACCCGAGGGAATCTGGACCGGGCTGGTCGTCGGGCTCACCGTCTGCGCCGTGCTGCTGCTCGCGCGTTTTGCGCGACTGTCCCGCCTTGCCGGCACCTGAGCGCCGCGCTTACTCGAACGAGCGCCACACCAGCCGTGCAATCGTCGCGCCGACGACGAGGAGGAAAACCACGCGGATGAACCCCGCGCCGCGGCGTATCGCCAGCGTGGATCCGGTGAGGGCGCCCGCGATGTTGGCCGCGCCCATCAGCGCTCCGGTGACCCAGAGCACGTCGCCATGCAGCGCAAACCACGCGAGCGAGGCGAGGTTGCTCGTGAGGTTCATCACCTTCGTGTGCCCGGTGGCATGCGGCAGGGTGAAGCCAAGCAGCGTGACATAGCCGATCGTCCAGAACGTGCCCGTGCCCGGTCCGAAGAAACCGTCGTAGAAGCCGAGCGCCAGGCCACCGGCGACATGGAAGGAGATCGTCCCGAGCCGGGCATGACGACGCTCGTCTCCAACTCGTGGTGACACCAACATGTAGACGAAGATCGCCCCGAGGAGCCACGGAATCAGGCGCACCAGGAAGTCGCCGGGCAGCCGCGTGACGGCGAAGGCGCCGGCAAATGCGGCGGGTGCCGTGAGCGCCACCCCGGCGACCAGACCGTCGCGCGTGACCAGCCCGCGGCGCGCATAGTTCGCGGCGGCAAAGGTCGTTCCCATCGCCGACTGGAGCTTGTTTGTCCCGAGCGCAAGGTGCGGGGGCATGCCTGCGGCGAGCAGCGCGGGCATGCTGATCAGGCCACCGCCGCCGGCGATCGAATCGATGAAGCCGGCGCCGAAGCCGACGCACGCGAGCGTGAGGAGAACCAGCGGTGTGACATCAAAGTCGGGCACGCCATCCAGAACACGGTCCAGCCGTTGCCTCAGGCAAGCGAAACAGCGCCCCGCCGTCCCAGTTGTGGGACGGCACTGTTGTGAGAGCGCGACACCGGACCCCGACCGAACGGCCCATGCGCCCGACCCAAAAAAAGAAAATTGCGATCGTACTCAACGAGATGTGACAGCGCCGCAACTTTCGGCATCCCGCGTGGTTATTCCCCTGCACCAACCACAATGAACATGAATACAACCGCCCACACCCTCCTCTCCGGTTCGATCGCCCTCGGTCTTGCCTTGTTCACCTTCGCCTCCGCCCTGTTCGTCGGACTCGCCTCCACCGCGACGATCACCGGCATCTCCCTCTTCGTCGCCGTCGGTCTGATCGAGATCATGATCCAGTCCTACGCGCGGCCCGTCGGCGTGCTGAGCGGCCCGCGTTCCGCGCGCGCCAGGCCGGCCGCGCCGGCTGCCGTGGTGGCGTTTCCCGCGCGCAACAGCGTCCGCAAGGCGGCCTGACACGTCCTTTCAGCGGTTCGGGTTCGAACCCGCCGGCGGTTGTGGCCCCGGCGGGTTCGCTTTGTACCGGCGCTGTGGAAAACGCGCGGCCGCCGTCCGGGAAAACAAAAGGGCCGTGACCCTCGGGTCACGGCCGGAAATGTGGACGGAACGCTGTCGTCCGGTCAGAAGCGCATGAGGACCCCGATGCCCAGGGTGATGTTGTACTCGTGATCGCCCTCGAGCTTGAAGTTCACGCCGACAGTATCCGCCACGTCCATCACGACCTGGGCGCCGTAGAAGAACTTGGTCGTCTCGTCGTCGTAGAAGACGTCGCTCCAGCCCACATAGGGCTGCAGGACGGCTCGCGGTCCGAGCGTGTACTCGGTGCCGATCATGCCGAGGAGGCAGCCGTCGGTATCGTCGTTGTCGTCGTTTTCGACCATGCCGAGGCCGACGCCGAGCCGGACCCAGATGCGGTCGAGTTCGGGCAGGCCAAAGGCCGTCACCATGAACTGGAGACGCTGATCGGAGAAGTCCGCGACATCGTTGCGCTCCCCATCATAGGAGCTGTGCGTGAAGCTGGCCCCAAGATCGATGCCCTCACGCAACGGGTGATTGTAGGTGAGCGCGAAGCCCGGGCCGTTTTCGTATCTGTCCGACTGGGTGAAGATCTGGTTGTATTCCAGCGCGGCATAGCGTTCGCCCAGCAGGCCGGCGGCCGTGGCCGGGCCGGCAAGACAGCAGGCAAACACCGCGGCGGCGCCGAGGTTCTTCAGGAGTTCTTGGTGCATGGATGGTTTTCCTTGGCTTGTGTTTGGGGCCAAAGCCGGATCAGCGGCCCCGTCCCCTGCAATCGGAGCGCCGGCGTATGGGTTCATCCCTACACCGTCAAAACCGTGTCAGAATCCCTCGCGCGGCCCACTTGGCCGCCCTCGGTTCAGGCCGCACGCCCCCGGGGTGCGCCAGGCCTGCCGTGCCGCCGGTCGTCTCCTCCTCATGTTGGCTCGGTGATTCGTCCAGCAAAGCAGACGATCCTTGCGTACAACGCCTCATGTTTCCACGCGGCGGTTCGATCTATAGGCTGAACCATCCTGCTGCCACCCCGGTGGTGCCGTATCCATGAGCCGCCCCTCGATCCTTCTGCCAACGCTCCTAGCGCTCGTCACGCTGGTGTCCGCCCCGCGGAGCGCCGCGGGAACCCTGCCCCTCGACCAGCCGCCGGAGGACTTTCGGTCCGTGATCAACCGCGCGAAGGAGCGCGTCTTCCCGTCCGTCGTCTACATCCGCGCCGTGCTCGAGAATCACGAGCTGGGCAAGCGGACCTGCCACACTGTCAGCGGCAGCGGGTTCATCATCTCCGCTGACGGCGAGATCGTGACCAACTGGCACGTGGTGAACCAGGCGCTCGAGATCCGCTGCCTGCTCAACGACGGACGCTCGTTCGAGGCCGCCCTGGTCGGCACCGACCAGGACACGGACCTGGCGCTGCTGCGTCCGCGCGAGGCGCAGGCCACGCCGCTGCCCTTCGCCGCGTTCGGCGATTCCGAGGCGCTGCAGGAGGGCGACTTTGTCATGGCGATGGGAGCCCCCTGGGGCCTGAATCGATCGATCTCGTTCGGGATCGTCGCCTGTGCGCGCCGCTACCTGCCTGGTGCGAGCGAGTACAGTACCTGGATACAAACCGACGCGTCGATCAGCCCCGGCAACTCCGGCGGTCCGCTCGTCGACACCGCCGGCCGGGTCATCGGCGTGAACGCGCGCGCCGGCATGCAGGGCGGCGACATGGGTTTCGCGATCCCGGCGGCCGCGGCGCAGCTGGTCCTGGACCGACTGCGCAAGGGTGGCGCCGCGGGATGGTCCTGGTCGGGGCTGCAGCTGCAACCGCTCTGTGATTTCCAGCGCAACACGTTCTTTGCGGGCGCCTCCGGCGTGATCGTGGCCGGTGCCGACGACGGCAGCCCGGCGCGCGATGCCGGCTTCCGCCCCCAGGACCGCCTGGTCCGCCTAGGCAGCGAGCCCGTATGCGCCCGCATGGAGGAGGATCTTCCGGAGGTGCGACGTCAGCTCGCGCTGCTTCCCGCCGGCGTGGACGTTCCGGTGGTCGTGCAGCGCGGTGATACGGAGCTGACCCTGAGAATCACGCCGCGGACCAAGGGACACGTGCGCGGCGAGGAGCTGGAATGCCCCCGTTGGGATTTCACGGTGAAGGCGATCAACCAGTTCGAGGCACCCGAACTCCATTTCATCCGCGCCACGGGTGTCTATGTACAGGGCGTCCGGTCGCCGGGCAACGCGTCAAACTCCGGCCTGCAGCCGCGCGATATCCTGCTCAGCGTCAATGGATCCCCCGTGCAGAACTTGGAGGACGTGCGCCGCGTCCACGAGGATTCGCTGGCTGCGCTCCAGCAGGGCGCCTCGCGCCGGATGGTGCTCGGGGTGCTCCGCAGCGGGCGCACGCTCCAGCTGGTGGTCGACCTGACGCGTGACTTCTCGCAGGCGCGCTGACCTGCCCCCTTCGGCGACCCCGGGACCTTTTGTACCCATGAATACGACCCTCCGAACCCTGCTCATCGCCATCATCGCCCTCGCGCCCGCCGGTGCCGGGCTGGACGCGGCGTCCTGGTCCAGCACCGGCGCCATCCCCGCTGACGTATCCATCGCCTTGGTACGCGTCGAGGCGTTCCTCCAGTCCGCCCACGGCGAGAAACCCGACGCCGCGGGCTGGCGCTCGAGGTGCCCGAACTGCGGCAACCACCACGTGAGCGATGTCGACGAGGCGGTGCGCGAGGAGCGGCCCGTCACCGTCGCCGGATTCCTCGTGTCTGACGATCGCGTGATCCTGGCCGACCCGATCATCCCCGCACGCTTCGTACGCGAATGGCGCGTCCGCCGCGGCGACGATGTCGTGCCCGCGCGGATCGAGGCTTACGCGCTCGACCGGCCGGCTGTGCGCCTCGTGCTCGAGAAGCCGCTGAAGGATGCGCGCCCGCTTCGCTTCGAAGCGCGGGGAAAGGCGCCGTATTTTACCATTACCTACACCGGGACCGACGACGGTTTCGGCGCACAGGTCGCCCCGCTGGGTGCGAGCTGGATCGTCAAGGACGACGGCAGGCGTTTCCTGCCCGTGCCCGCCCAGGCAGTCGTCGTGACCGGCGAGGGCCGTCCGGTCGCATTGACGCTCCGGGAGGAGCTCCCCGCCGGCGACGGCTGGAAGGGATCCCCGGACGCGTGGTCCTGGCTGTCGGCCGAGGACTATGGGAGCCGGTGCGCCGCCCTGGAGGACGCGGCGAGTCACGCGGTGCTCCGCGCCGAACTGGTCTACCGCCAGCGCCCGACCCAGCCGGGTGAGAACGCCGAGATGCATTACGGCTCCGCGGATCGGGAGCCGCCGACCTCCGCGCTCGCGATCGTCATCGCACCCGAGCGTATCCTTGTGCTCGCGACGCTCCGACCCCGGCAGACGGCGGCGCTCGAGCGCGTCCAGCTCAAGCTGCCGGATGGACGCGAGGTCGCGGCCGCCTTTCGCGCCACCGTCGCGGAATTGGGGGCATTCGTCGTCGTGCCCGACGCGCCCATGGACCGTGCCCTGCCGGTGTCGCCCGAGCCGTGGGGCGCGCTCCGCGGCCGCCTCGGCCTGGCCCTGAACGCGCAGGACGGTGGTGAGCGCATCGAGTTCCGGAGCGCGCACCTGCGCATGGTCGCACTCAAGGACGGGCCGCGCGGGCGGGCCGTTCCGGAGTTTCCGGGGCACGGGCCCGGGCGGTTTCTCTTCGACACCGAGGGTCGCCTGCTCGGTGTTCCCGTCACGGCGCGTCCGCCAGCCACGCAGGAACGGTGGCGTTCGGAGGGGCGGCCCTTTGTCCTGCATGCCGCCGAACTCGCACGCTACGCCTGCGACCCGGAGGGATTTGCCGACATGCGCAACGTACCCCTGTCCGCCGCCGAGGAGGGCCGCCTGGCCTGGCTGGGTGTGGAACTGCAGCCCATCGATGAGAGCCTCGCGCAAGTCCACCAGGTGGCCGGGCAGGTGCAGAACGGCGAAGGCGCCCTCGTCATCCACGTGTATCCAGATTCTCCTGCGGCGCGAAGCGGCCTGCAGGTCGGCGACGTCCTCCTGCGCATCCAGCCCGCCGGGGCGGCGACGCCCATGCCGGTCGAGGCGGGTCCCTCGCGATTCACACTCGATCCGTTCCCGTGGGACCAATACGACGAGTTGCCCGAGCCGTACTACGACCAGGTGCCTGCGCCCTGGCAACCGGCGGAAAGCGCGGTCACACACCTGCTGCGCGACCTGGGGTTTGGGACGTCCTACACGCTCGAATACGCACGCGAGGGCGCCGTGCACGCCGCCGCCATGGAGGTCGAGCCCGGCCCGCTGCACTTCGCCACGGCCCCGCAGGTCGAATCCTCCCCGCTCGGCCTGACCGTGCGCGAGCTCACGTTCGAGACGCGTCGCTACTATCGCCTGGCCGAGCCGGAGCCGGGCCTGGTCGTGGCCCGGGTGCTCCCGGGAAGCCGGGCGTCGGTGGCCGGCCTCAAGCCGTTCGAGATTGTGGTCGCGATCAACGATCAACCCGTGCGGACGGCCGCGGAGTTCGAAGCCGCGGTGCAGCAGGCGAACCCGATCGTCATGTCGGTGCGCCGGATGCATCAGACGCGGGTGGTGAGCTTCGCCGGGACGCCCCTTCCCTGAGCGGGCGTGTTCGAAGGTTGCGGCGGAGCGCACCCCGCCGCATGCTTGCCGATGATGAATACCCGATTCGCCGCACTGCCTCGTTTTGTTTCCGCGGCCGCCATCGCCTGTGCCATGGCCGTCGCGGGATGTTCGAAGAAGGAAACCGAACCCGCCGCCACCCCCAGCCCGCAACCGGCGCAACCCCCGGCCGCCGAGACCGCACCGGCTGCACCAACCCCGGCGGCGCCCACGGCCGCGGCTGCACCGAAGGCGGATCCGATGAAGTCGATGCTGGCTACAGCCAGACAGGAGGCGGAAACCGCCGTGACACGCGCCAGGGACGACGCCTCCTCGCAGATGGACGCGGCAACGGCCAGCTCCGTTCCCGCGCCAGCCCCGGTTGCGCCGAGCCCGCAGAGCCCCGCGACGATGCTCCCACCGAGTGCTCCTGCCAACGGGAGTGGCTCTGCGCTGGACAGCGCCGCTGCATCGCTTTCTGCCACCTCCGGAGTGCTTCAAAAGCAGGCCGAGGAACTCCTCACGCGCTACTCGGGTGAGCTGACGACGCTGAAGAGCGGCGTGCTCGCCGTGAAAACCTACGTGGACCAGCATCCCGAGATCCTGCCGGAGACGGCCAAGGTGAAGTACCAGCAGCTCACCGCCATGGTGCCACAACTCGAGTCGCTCGTCGGCACGCTCAAGGATTACCGCTCCGTCGATCTGACCACGCTGGTGCCCAAGCTCCAGAACGACTTCGCCACAGCCAAGTCGCTCTATGGTGAGGTGCGTGGATTGCTTCCCGAGAAGATCTGAGCACGAGGCACAGGGGGCCGAGGCCCGCTTGCCATCTGTCGCTCACCCGGGGCTCGCCTCCACCAATCTGGAAGCGGGCTCCCGCCGCCCGGGCCGGTTGCCCGTGCATCCCGTGCCACCCACGGTGTCTCGCGCTCCGCGGGGCCTTGGGGCGGCGCGTCGGGGCGTCGTCACCCGAGTGCCTCCGGGCCCCGTCTTGGAGCCTTGCCGATGAAGGGGACCCAACAAGCGACGCGCCGCAAGACTTCAGCAGAAGTCGCAGCATCCAGGCCTGAAGACTCGCGGGCGAAGGATCTCCTCTGGATCGTCGGGATCGTCGCTCTCTGCTTCGCCGTCTACCTGCCGTCACTCAGCGGTGAGTTTCTTTGGGATGATCCTGCGCACGTGACGCGTGCGGAGTTGCGCTCTCTCGACGGACTGCGACGGATCTTCTTCGAATTCGGGGCGACCCAGGAGTACTACCCTTTGCTGCACGGCGCCTTCTGGGTGCAGTATCAGCTCTGGGGTGACACGCCGTGGCCCTACCATGCGACGACCGTGCTCCTGCATGCGACGAACTGTTGCCTGCTCGCTTTTCTCCTGCGACGACTCTCCGCCCCGTGGCCGCAGGTCGGCGACGGTCAGGCGCTCCTCCCGGCCGGCACCGCCTGGACTGCGGCGCTCCTGTTTGCCGTTCATCCCGTCAGCGTCGAGTCCGTCGCGTGGATCACCGAGCAAAAGAACACGCTCTCCACCGCGTTCTACCTCGGTTCGGTGTTCGTGTATCTCCGCTTCGCGCGCTATCGCTCACGCCGGGCTTACGGCTGGGCGGCGTTTCTCTTCCTGCTCGCCGTGGCGTCCAAGACGATGACGGTGACCTTGCCTGCAGCCCTGCTCGTTGTCCTCTGGTGGAAGCGTGGCTCGCTGGCTTGGCGTCGCGACGCCGTTCCATTGCTCCCTTGGTTTGGCGCCGCGCTCACGGCTGGCTTGGTCACGAAATGGTTTGAAGGGACGTGGGTGGGAGCGGACTCCGTCGTGACGCAGATCACGCCGTGGGAGCACGTGCTGCTGGCCGCGCGCATCTTTTGGTTTTCCCTGGGAAAACTCGTGTGGCCGACGCATCTCACCTTCTTCTACGAGCGATGGGATGTCGCTGCGGAAAGCGGCGGGTGGATCCTGCATCTCGGTGCAGCCGCGGCAGTCACGATCGCGTTCTGGGCATTGCGCGGGCGGTGGCGTGGCCCCCTCGCGGGCTGGTTGCTCTACGCCGGGACGCTCTTCCCGGTGCTCGGCTTCTTCAGGGTGTACTCGTTCGCCTTCGCCTACGTCGCCGACCACTACCAGTATCTCGCCGTTCCCATCGTGATCACCGCGCTGGCCGGGGCGTTCAGGCTCGTGGCATCCCTGCCGCAGGTCCCGATGCGAGTCGCCTACGGCGCCGGCTTGATGGTGCTGAGCGTGCTCGCCGGCTACTCCTTCACCCTGAGCCGGAACTATCGCGACGATGAGACCTTGTTTCGAGCCAACATCACGTCCAATCCGCAGAGCTGGATGGGGCACCAAATCCTCGCGACGGCGATCCAGAAGACATCGCCCGAGCGGCGCGAGGAGGTGATCGCGCTCCTCCGGCGCGCGCTCGAGCTCAATCCCGGAAATCCAGAACCCCACTACAGGCTGGGCTCCGTCCTGGTCCGGGATCCCGCGACCCATGCCGAGGGGTTGAAACACCTTCGCGAAGCGCTGCGGATCCGTCATGCTTATCCGGAGGCGCTCTACAGCCTGGCCGTCGAACTCGAGGCGATGCCCGGCCACGAGCCCGAGGCAATCACACTGTATGAGAATGCCGTCCGGCTTCGGCCGAAGTTCGCCTATGCGCACGCGAACCTCGCCCGCCTGCTGTGCGCCATCCCCGAGCGCCGGGCCGAGGCCTACGAGCACTTCGAACGGGCGCTCGAGCGCATGCCAGGGGATCCCCGAGCGAACTATTTCTATGCCCGCCTGCTCGCCGCCACGCCAGGGCGCGAGCTGGATGCGGCGAACCACTTTATGACGAGCCTGGTCGGCCAACCCTCTGCGGCCGAAGCGCACGCCGGCCTGGGAACGGTTCTGGCACGCGTGCCGGGGCGCTTCGCCGAAGCGGAGCTGCACCTCGCCACCGCCATACGGATGCAGCCCGAGGTGGCGGAGTTCCGCACTGAATACGGCAACGCCTTGGCCGTGGCGGGACGGTTCGCGGATGCACTCCCGCACTTCGAGGCTGCACTTCGGCTCGCACCACAACTCGCCGCCAGCCACTACAACCTGGCCAACACCCTCGCGCGCCTGCCTGGCCGTTCGAACGAGGCGATCGACCACTACAAACACGCGCTGCGGCTCAGCCCAGACTCGGGCGCAATCATGGGCAATCTCGCCAATGCGATCGCGCTCCAGCCTGGCAGACTCCCCGAGGCGCTCGAGCTCTACGAGCGGGCCCTCGCGCTCGATCCGGATTTGGCCTGGGTCCATTACAACCTGGCGATGTACCTGGCGGATGCGCCGGGCCGGCAGACCGCGGCTCTGGCCCACGCCACCCGGGCCGTCGAGCTGGAACCGCACAATCCCGCCGCGCTCACCCTCCTCGGCGCCCTTTATGAACAGGGAGGCCGGCACGACGCGGCCCGCACGCAATGGACCGAGGCCCTGCGTATCAGCCCCGGCTACACCCCGGCGCGGCAGTACCTGGACAGGATGAAACCGTGAGCCTGCCGCGATGCCCTAGCGCCGGGCGCCGCGGTAGAGACGACTGCGCACGACGTTCTTGGCGGCTTCCTCCTGCGCGGCAAATACCGCGGAATACTGGTACTCGAAGCCCTCGATCTTCTTGCGCTCCACCTTCTGGCCGATGAACCGCTCGATGGAGTGCGCGTACTTGCTCTCCTCCTCGGTCAGCAGCGTGAAGGCGTCGCCCTCGTTCTGCGCCCGACCGGTGCGGCCGATGCGATGCACGTAATCCTCGGCATGCTGCGGGGTGTCGTAGTTGATGACGTGGGACACGCCGGCGATGTCGAGGCCGCGGGCGGCCACGTCGGTCGCGACGAGCACCTCGTACTTGCCGCTCTTGAAGCCCTTGAGGGCCTCCATCCGCTCACCCTGCGAGCGATTTGAATGCATCACGGCGACCTTGTGGTCGAGCTGGATGAGGCGGTTGGCGACGAAGTCGGCGCCGTGCTTGGTGCGGCAGAAGATGATGACGCTCTCGTAGTTCGTCTGCTCGAGCAGCTGCTTGAGGAGGTTGAACTTCTGCGACTCGATCACCGGGTAGAAGGCGTGCGAGACCGTCTCGGCGGGCGAGCGGCGGCGGCCGATCTCGATCGTATGCGGATCGCGGAGACACCAGCTGGTGAGCTTGGCGAGCTCGGGCGGGATCGTGGCGGAGAAGAAGAGCGTCTGGCGATCCTTCGGGCATTTCTCGATGATCCGCTTCACGTCGGGCAGGAAGCCCATGTCGAGCATGCGGTCGACCTCGTCGAGGATGAGGAACTGGATGTCGTCGAGGGTGAAGGAACGCTGCTCGAGGTGGTCGAGCAGGCGGCCGGGCGTGGCCACAACGATGTCGAGGCCGCGGGCAATGGCCTCGCGCTGCGGGCCGTAGCCGACGCCGCCGAAGATGACGTGGGCGCGCAGGTTGGTGAATTTCTTGAAGGTCTGAAACGCCTCGTCGACCTGCACGGCGAGTTCGCGCGTGGGTTCGAGCACGAGGCACCGGAGCTTCCCGTGCGACTGGAGTTTCTGCAGGATGGGCAGGCCGAATGCGGCCGTCTTGCCGGTCCCGGTCTGGGCGGAGCCGATCACGTCGCGGCCTTCGAGCACGAGCGGAATGGCCTCGGATTGGATCGGCGTGGGCTGCTGATACCCCATGGCATCGATCGCGGCGACGATGAAGGGCTCGAGGCCGAGGCCGGTGAACTCGTTGTCCTCCGCGATCGCGGGGATCTCGATCGGCGTGGTGGACGCCACCGGCTCGGGCTGGATCTCGGAGAGCGCAGCATTGGCCGCTTGCTCGAGGTCGTTCTCGCGCTGGGCGCGCGGCGCGCGTTCCGGCGAACGCTCACCACGCTCACCGCGCTCACCGCCACGCCCGCGACCGCGTCCACCGCGGCTGCGCCGTTGGCGTTCGCCGCCCGCGCGGGAGTCACCGGCCGAATCGCCGCCGGCCGGACCCTCCCGGCGCGGCTGGGCGTGACCCTGACCGCCGTCGCGCCGGGTGCCGTGTGTTCCGCGGCGCGGCTCACGATCGCGCGCACCCTCGCCTTCGGCGCGGGCCGGACCGGAACCTTGCGGGCGGGACTCGCCCTTAGCGTGAATTTTCTGGCCGTGGGGATGGCCGCCGGGCTGCCCGGTCGAACGGGACCTGTCGCTTCCGCGCGGCGGATGTCCTTCGCGGGACTTTTCGCCGGGCTTGCCAGCGTGGGAACCGGTGCCGCGGGTGGCCTCGCGCTTGGTGTGGCCGTGGGCGCGGGACGAGGGATGGGAGGAGGCGGAAGACCCGGTCTTCTTTTTCGAGCCGCCAAAGAGCTTGCCAATGAGTTTTCTGATCATGGAACGAACCAGCCAGGCGCCGGGAACGGCACCTCGAGGTCCCCCGGCGCGCGGTGGACGGCGCAGGAGTGCGCAAGCATCCGGGCCGCACCGGCGGCCCCAAAGCAGGCAGGTGTGCCCGGGCCGGCCGCGCCTGTCAACGGCAGGGTTCGCCCGCACCCCGACTCATGCCGATGCTCGTTCGGGTTTCCCGCCACCGGCGCGCCCGCCGCCGTCGGCATCAGGGAAAGCGCTGCGGGACCGGCGCCCGGCCATAGGCCGCCTTCGCCTCACCCACCCCTGGCCAAAGGACTGGCGTGGACCGTTTTTCCGATTAACCTCTGCCCTTCACGATCCACCATGGCCCAAACGATCCCCCATCCGTCTCCCGAACCAGCAGCGCCGGTCGCCAGCTTCCCGCTCGATGTCGAAGCGTTGCGCCGTGACTTTCCGATCCTGGACGTGCGCATCGGCTCCAAGCCGCTGGTCTATTTCGACAATGCCGCGACCACGCACAAGCCGCAGGTCGTGATCGATGCGGTCCAGCGTTTCTACATGCTACAGAACGCCAACATTCACCGCGGCGTGCATTATCTGAGCCAGCAGGCGACGGACGCCTACGAGCAGGCACGCGGCAAGGTGGCTCGGTTTCTCGGCGCCGGCAGCCCGGACGAGATCGTCTTCGTGCGCGGCGCAACGGAGGCGGTGAACCTCGTCGCGGCCTCGTGGGGTGGAAAACACATCCGCGCCGGCGATGAAATCGTGATCACGGAGATGGAGCACCATGCAAACATCGTGCCCTGGCAGCTCCTGGCCGAACGCACCGGCGCGGTGATCCGCGTGGCGCCGATCACGGATGAGGGCGACATCGACCTCGCCCGCTTCCACGCGTTGCTCGGCCCGCGCACACGCCTGGCCGCCTTCGTGCACGTCTCCAATGCGCTGGGCACGATCAACCCGGTGCGCGAGATGATCGCCGCGGCGCACGCCGTCGGCGCCACGGTGCTCCTCGATGGTGCCCAGTCCGCGCCGCATCTCCCCGTCGACGTGCAGGAGCTTGGTTGCGACTTCTTCGTCTGCTCCGGGCACAAGATCTACGGCCCGACCGGCATCGGCGTGCTCTGGGGCCGGCGCGAAATCCTGGCCGACATGCCGCCGTATCAGGGCGGTGGAGACATGATCGAGAAGGTCACTTTCGAGAAGACCACATTCAAGGAGCCGCCCAGCCGCTTCGAGGCGGGCACGCCCCACATCAGCGGCGGCATCGGGCTGGGCGCCGCCGTGGATTATCTCGACCGGATCGGGCGCGAGCGCATCGCGGCGCACGAGGACGAACTCGCCCGCTACGCGGTGGAGCGCCTTGCCTCCGTGCCGGGCCTGCGGCTGATCGGCCGCCCGAAACAACGCGCCGGTGCCGTCTCGTTCGTGATGGATGACGTGCACCCGCACGACATCGGCACGATCCTGGACAGCAATGGAATCGCCATCCGGGCCGGCCACCACTGCGCCCAGCCGCTCATGCGGCGCTTCGGCGTCGCCGCCACAGCGCGGGCGTCGTTCGGCCTCTACAACACGCGGTCCGAAGTGGACGCGCTCGTCGCCGCGCTGGGAAAAGTCCGCCAGATGTTCGCCTGAGCGCCGTAAACCGTCACATCTCCCCAGCGTCTCTCGTCCTCGCATTCGTAATCGTCTCGTTCTCGTTCTCTTCCGAATCCGGACCCAGGAAAACGAATGGAGAAAGAGAACGATTAAGATTAAGAGAACGAAGAAAGACTTCGCCATTCGCCATTCGCCATTCGCCATTCGCCATTCGTCATTCGTCATTCGTCATTCGTCACCCGTCACTCCGAGCGCTGCGTTTGGCGCTGATCACTCGCCAGTCCCTCGTCCCCATGCCCGAACTCGACGACCTCTACCAGGAGATCATCCTCGATCACAACCGGCGCCCGCGTCACTACGGCGTGCTCAAGGACGCCACGCATCGGGCGGAAGGATACAATCCGCTGTGTGGCGACGAGGTGACCGTCTACGTGCACGTCGAGGGCGAGATGATACGCGATATCACGTTCGACGGCCAGGGCTGCGCGATCTCCAAGGCCTCGGCCTCGCTCATGACGACCAAGCTCCGGGGCCGGTCGATCACCGAGGCGCGCGCCCTCATGCGTGAGGTGCATGCGCTGCTCACCGGTCCGGAAGCGGCCGCTCCGGCACCGGACGAACTCGGCGACCTGGCCGCGCTCGCCGGCGTGCGCAAGTTCGCCGTACGCGTGAAGTGCGCGACCCTCGCCTGGCGCACGCTGGAGGCCGCGCTCTCCCAAGGCGGCACCGTCACCACCGAATAGTCCGGCAGGCGGGCGTACCCGGCGTTCCGCTACGACTTCGCGCCCCAGCGGACGCCCCGGATCGTCATCAGCACGAGTCGACGCCCCGCGGTGTCAAACGGCGCGGCGGTGACGGCAAACCGAAGCTGGCGCTCGCGTCCCCCGGAGGAGACAGTGAGGTCGGTCTCGCTGGAGACCTCGGTCCCGGCAGCGGCCGTCATCACGGCATTGACCGCGCCGCACGTCTGACAACCCGCGTGCGTACCGCATCCGGCCGCGTCGCCCGCGTGGGCGCACCCGAGGAATTCTCCCAGGCGCATGCCCTGGATGTCGTCGAGTCGTGCGGCGCCGGCAAACTCGAGGAAGCTCCGGTTCGCATGGACGATCTGGCGCAGTCCGTTCACGACCGCGACGGGGTCGCGCAACGTGTCGAGGATGGCGGCGGTGGCACCGCCGCCTACGAGTGCGGCCTGCTCAGCCTTGATGGCATCGATGGACTCGCGCTCCGCGGGGGCGAAACGGGTCCCGGGGTTGAGGGAGAAGTCGAGAGGCATGACGAAAGCTAAGCACATGATCGACGATCGCGCCAGATCGGCCGCGCCAGGGTTGGCCGGTGCATTGCGAACCTTGCTCCGCGCCAGTCTTCGGCGGCATGGAGCGCGACCGGGCACGGATTTCCATGGACGCTCGCGGGGCGCCGGCCGTTCCCTTGTGCACCCACGTCCATGTCCTCCGCCGCCGCGACCGATCCCGATTCCCAACGCGCCCGCGCCCTCGGACTGCTGCTGGTCAGTGCGCTCCTGTGGAGCATCGGCGGCCTGCTGATCAAATCGGTGGAGTGGAGCGCGCCGGGCATCTCCGCGGGCCGCAGCCTCATCGCGGCGGCGACGATCGCCCTCTTCTACCGCGGGGCGCTGCGCTTCACCTGGTCGCGCTGGCAGCTTGGCGCCGCGGCCGCCTACGCTGCGACCACGCTGCTCTTCGTCCTCGCCAACAAGCTCACGACCGCGGCCAACGCGATCCTGCTCCAATACACCGCGCCGGTCTTCATCGCCCTCGCCTCGCCCTGGGTGCTGGGCGAGCGGATACGCCGCAGCGACTGGCTCATCATCGCAGTGACGCTCGCCGGCATGGCGCTGTTCTTCCGCGACTCGCTCAGCCCCGAGGGCGTGCTGGGCAACGTCGTCGCGATCCTCAGCGGGGTGGCGTTCGCCGCGCTCGCGATCACCATGCGCAAGCAGAAGGACGGCTCGCCCGTGGAATCGATCGTCCTGGGCAACCTGCTCGGCGCCGCCATCGCGCTGCCGTTCGTGCGCGGACCGGTTCCCGCCCTGGACGGCTGGCTCATGCTTGCCGCCCTCGGCGTCTTCCAACTCGGCTTTTCCTACATCGCGTATTCAGTGGCGATGAAACGCGCCACCGCGATCGACGCCGGCCTCGTGCCGATGATCGAGCCGATCCTCAACCCGATCTGGGTGCTCCTGTTCTACGGGGAACGGCCCGGACCGAATGCTCTCGCGGGCGGCGTGGTCGTATTCGGCGCGGTCGGGTTGCGAACCGTGCTCTCCCTCCTGCGCGACCGCCGCGACATACCGCCGCCTTCCCCGGACTGAACCTGCGCCGCCGCGTGCGCCGCGGGCGTCTCCCAGGAGAAAGAAAAAGGCCGGGAAATTCCCGGCCTTCGTTGTCGTGAAACTTTCGATACGCGCGCGGCTATTCGTCCCGCTCGGGACCGCGGCGCTCGCGTCCGCCGCCGGAATCCCGGCGCGGGGGACGATCGCGACCACCGCCGCCGCCGCCGAATCCGCGGCCGCCACCGCCGGAGCGTCCGCCGCCGAATCCGCCGCCCGCGGGGCGCTCCTCGCGCGGCTTGGCCTCATTGACCGTGATGGGACGACCCTCGTAGGCCTTGCCGTTGAACATGCTGATCGCGTTCGCAGCCTCGGCGTCGGTCGCCATGGTGATGAACGCAAAACCGCGCGATCGCCCCGTGAACTTGTCCATCATGACCGCAGCTTCGGTCACGGTGCCGGCCTGCGAGAAGTAATCCGTCAGGCTCTCGTTGGTCGCGGCAAACGGGATGTTGCCGACATACAGTCTGTTTCCCATCTATCCTTTCCGATCCGGTCTGCGGCCTGCGGTCATCGTTTCCGACCTTCGGATTTCAAACTGCCCTTGAATGAGTTGCTTCAACTGACAATCCACCAACACCGCGGGTTCTGTGCCGCCGGATGCAGGATGCCGACCATCCGCGATCACATGGTCTCACGCAAATGGAAAATCCGACGCGGCTTCGGGCCGCCCGGGACCAGGCGCCGGGTGCCATGCGCTTTGGATACAGCCTTCAGGCGGGCTAAAGTTCGGCCTTTGCTCCCGCTTTCCGGCGCGAGGCCGGCGCGCGCCTCCCTGGTTTCCACGCCGGTGCGGATGCCACGGAAAGCTCCGGCAACTGGGCCGCGCGCACATCCGCTGCAGCGGGCTCCGGGTCGAGCGTGCCGGCCACGGCGCGACCATGCAGAAGCTGCACGAGCTCCTGGACCGTTTCGCGCACGGTGTTCACCTGGCCGTTCAGCTCCTCGGCGGCACTCGCCATCTCCTCGGCACCGGCAGCCGTATTTCGCGTCACCTCGTCCACCTGGCTGATCGCGACCGTGATCTGCTCGATCCCACGGCTCTGCTCGGCCGATGCCGCGGCTATCTCGGCCGAGACTTGATCCTCCTGACGCGTCTTCTCGAGGATCCTCTCGAGGTGGCGGGAGACCTCGCCCGTGAGCCGGCTGCCCGTCTGGACCTTGCCGATGGCATCGCCAATCTTCTCCGCCGTGGAGCGGGCGGCCTCGGCGCTGCGCTGGGCGAGGTTGCGGACCTCCTCGGCAACCACGCCGAATCCGGCACCGGCGTCGCCCGCGCGCGCCGCCTCGACCGCGGCGTTGAGCGCGAGGATGTTCGTCTGAAACGCGATGTCGTCGATCGTCTTGAGGATGGCGCGGACGTTTCCGTTCGACGCCTCGATCTCGCGCATGGTGGCCTCCATGCGCTCCATGGCGGAGGCGCCGGCCTCGGCGGCGGCACGTGCCTCGCTGGCGAGCTGGCGCGCGTTCGAGGCGTGCTGCGCGTTGTTGCGGGTCATGCTCGAGATCTCCTCGAGCGATGCGCTGGTCTCCTCGAGGGCGGCGGCCTGCTGGGAGGCGCCCTGCGCCTGGATCTGGCTGGCCGATGCGATCGCCACAGCCGCGCCGCGCACCTCCGCGGAGCCCGCGCGCAGGGCCTCGCTCATGCGGTCCAGCGGACGCGCCACCAATCGACGGATACAGAAGCTCATCACGACCGTGACGATCAGGATCATGGCCAGCCCGGAATAGGCGGCGTTGGCGCGCAGCGAGCCCTTCAACTCCCGCACGAAGCCGATCCATCCCGCCCGCGCCTCGTCGAGCGCCTCGGAACTGAACCGGTAGGCAAGCACGCCGGCCACCGCCTGACCCTTCATCTCGTCGTGACAGTCGACGCACCCCTGGGCCACTGGAAGCGGTTTGTAGATCTCGAAGGAGCCGTTCACGCGCCGACGCACCGGCTCCCCCGCCCCCAGGAGCGCGCCGTGCAGCTCCGCGGGAAGCTTCTGCCCCAGCCGCTCGGGCCGGGAGGAAAACGCGACGACGCCGGATCGATCGGCGAGCGAAAGCTCCTGCACGCCCCGGATGGCGCGCTGCTCGTCGAGCAATTGCTGGAACCGGTCCATTTCGCCGCGAGCCATGGTGTCGACCAGCGAGCTCTCGCAGGCCAGCTGGAGGTTGCCGAGCCATGTCCACTGCGCCTCCTCGGCCTTCGCAAGGTTTTCGTCGGCAAGGCGGCGCATCAGCGCCGCCGCGCGCGCCTGCTGTATCAACTGCGATATGACACACACGGCCGCGATGCACGCGAGCACGGCCACCAGGATCTTGGTCCTGAGCTTCATGGGGGAACTGGGTTCGGGTTGCTTTATGGATACGCCCGCACGCGCAGCCCCCGGCGTGCCGCCGCATGGACGCACGCCGGACTGCATGTGGGTGTGCCCCAGATATCGGAATCGTGATGCGCCCCCGGCACGGTTTACAGGATTTGAACGTACTTTACCTCGGGGTCCCGAAAGACCTCCGGCGCCGCCGGAATTTCCGCGCTTTTTGCAACCTCCGCTGCCGCTTGGCGGCGTGGCAAAAAGATCCCCCGCACCAACGTTCGCCGTCTGGACGCGGAACTCACAGACGTGAGTGCCGAATGCATCCGAGGGGCCTTCAAGAACTCGGAAGTTCCGTTGCTTCAGCTCGTGGGCGATCAACACCCGCGGAGGCCTGACCTGCTCACCAGGCTTTCCGTGAGCCCTTTCTCGAACAGTCGACGGATGCCTGCGCCATGATCAGTCCGTGTAGACGGCGAGCAACACGCCACGAAACTGCGCCGGACCGACAAGCCAGGGGTCCTCGTCGGGATTGCCGTCGCCCTTGGTGATGAGGCGGCCGTCCGGAAGTCGGCGGACGACGCGGTGGGCCACCGGGGCGTGGTCGGTCGGACAGAAGAACGAAATGACGTCGCCCGGCCGCACCTGCCCGAACGGCACGCGTTGAAAGATGAGCCAGTCGCGTGGACCGAGGGTGGGTTCCATGCTCCCGGTTGGCGTGAGCTTGCCCACCCAAGTATCCGGCGTGGTGGTCAGCACTCCGCTCGCCCAGAGCGAGGCCCGCACGCTCGGGGAGCAGGCGTAGAGCAGCCCCACGATCGTCCAAGCGGCGAGAACAGCGACCGGATACTTCATGGTTTTGTCGTGGTACCGGGAGTACAACGACCCCGAAAGCGAAAGCTTGACCGCCCGCACCGCAAGCTGTGCCGCACGGAACCAGCCGCACTGATGCGAAAACCCGGAACGAAACGGGCCGGGACACAGGTCCCGGCCCGGCTTTACACCAAGGTTTGGCCAACCGCGCCCGCAACGTGGGCGGGCTGACGAGGCTTAGTTGATATCGATGCGGCGGGGTTTCAGCGCCTCGGCCTTTGGAAGCGTCACGCGCAGGACGCCCTGCTCCAGCTCGGCGTTGATCTTATCGACATTCACAGCCTCGTTGAGATCGAGGCGGAGACGGAAATCAAGCGGCGACGATTCGCGGAAGATCTCCGTCCATCCCTCGGGCGCTTTCCAACGCCGCTGGCCGGTGACGACAAGTTCGCCCTGGTCGAGGCTGATCTCGACCGCGTCCTTGGCCACGCCGGGCATGAAGACCTCGAGCCCGAAGGCGTCGGTCGACTCCTTCACGTCGTAGGCAGGGACGGCATATTGCTTTTCTCCGTTGCCCTCCGCCCTTGGGTTGGCGGGACGGGCGGACTGGAATGGCATGATCTGGCTAAACAGTGACATGGCTTGTTTCCTCAAGTTGAAGGTTGGCGTCGGAGTCACTTCACCTGGATGGCGATGCGCTTCGGCTTGATTTCCTCGGCCTTCGGAAGCGTGACGGTGAGCACACCGTCCTCGTGACGGGCCACGATTTTGTCCTCCTGCACACGGGCCGGCACGGAAACCGACCGGGTGAACGACGACGTCTGCTCGCCCGCGCCGTCGCGCTGGAAGCCCTTGCGGGTGCCCGAGACCGTAAGCACCCCGTCACCCATCTCGACCTGGATGTCTTCGCGCTTCAGGCCTGGGAGCTCCACGCGATAGTGGAAGTGGTCCTTGTCCTCATAGAGATCGACCCGCGGATGCGTCAGTGCCGACTCAGTGGCCCCTTCGCCAAGAAGAGAACCGAAGGCGGAGCTGACGAGGCGATCGATCTCCTGTTCGAACCCGGCCCACGGATTCATAAAGGCAGACCGGGCAACGCTGTGCGGATACTGATAACGAACGATTCTCATGATGTCCTCCTGATAGATGTGAGTCTGTAGATTCGGGTTGGAAGTCTTGTAACGCCCCTCCTCATGCTTACTGGATGCCAAGCATATCCAGCTCGATAACCCACTGATAATAAATAGGACATGAAACACAGACTCCAGATTCTGCAACAGGGCACTGTTCCATGAGGACCCAGTTAAGAGTCATCTTGTCTCGCTTATGTCGCGGCAATATGCAGGCGCGCACGGTTGTAAAATCAGCGCCTTCCTGTCGCTATTCGCCAATAAGACCGTCGACACGCCGATGGGCCGTTGTTCTGTTGCGGGTCCCCTTCGTTCCATGACTTACGATTTCGTTTCCCTGCGCAGCCGACACGGCACGGACAGCCAAAAATGGCAGAAATATCGCGGGCGCGACGTCCTGCCCATGTGGGTAGCGGACATGGATTTTCACACGGCCCCGGAAGTCGTGGCGGCGCTCGAGGCCCGGGCGCGTGAGGGTGTGTTTGGCTACAGCCGTCCGCTCGATTCCGCGACCGAAGCCGTCGTCGCCTACCTGGCGCGAAACTTCGACTGGCCGGTGGACCCGGACTGGCTGGTGTGGCTCCCCGGCCTCGTGCCCGGCATTGCCATGGCGTGTCGAGCCGTGGGCGAGCGCGGGCAGGGTGTGATGTTGAACACACCCGTGTATCCACCGTTCTTTTCCTGCCCGAAACTCGCCGAACGCGTGGCGGTAACCACGGCGCTGGTGTGGACGGGCGAACGATGGGAGATGGATTGGGACGCGATGCAGCGCGCCGTCGCGCCGACGACCCGGTTGTTCCTTCTCTGCCATCCGCATAATCCCGTGGGGCGTGTCTGGTCACGGGAGGAACTGCAGCGGCTGGCCGATTTCTGCCTGCGCCACGACCTGGTCGTTTGCGCCGACGAGGTGCACTGCGACCTCGGGTACGACGACCGGCCCTTCACCGCGTTCGCGACGCTTTCGGCGGAGATCGCAGCACGCACCATCACGCTGCAGTCTCCAAGCAAGACCTACAACATCGCCGGCCTTGCCTGCGCCTACGCCGTGGTCCCGGACGCCCGGTTGCGCGCGGCCTTCCGCCAGGCCGGGATGACGATGCTCGGGGAGGTGAACAACTTCGGCTACGTCGCCTGTGAAGCCGCCTACCGCCATGGAGAGCCCTGGCGGCGCGCCCTGCTGCAAGTGCTGCGCACCAACCGGGACCTGCTCGCAGACGCCCTGGCGCGCGGGGACCTGCCGGGTGTCACCGGCACCCCGATACAAGCGACATACCTGGCCTGGTTGAACGTGGAGGCCCTCGGTCTCGGGGACCCGGTCGCGTTCTTCGAGGGCGCGGGCGTGGGCCTGAGCCCGGGCGGCCCCTTCGGTGACACGCGCTACGTGCGCCTCAACTTCGGATGCCCCGAGGCGACGCTGCGCGAGGCCCTCGCCCGCATGAGCCGCGCACTGAAGTCCCGCTGAGGCGACATCGGGGCTTTTTCGCGACGGTCTGGCGGCGGAGAGCCGGGCGCTGTTGATCGCGCGTCGCGGGCTCCCGCCACGCGAAGCCGCCGGGCGCACCGCCAGGTGCCTCCGGCTCGGGAACTGCGAGGCTTCGATGAGGGCGCGGCCGGTTACTTCGCCCGCGCGGTCGCCGGAGGCCCGAGGTAGCTCGGGCGGACGCCGCCCGGTTTGCCCGGCGCGCCGGGCTTGGCATCGATGACGATGCGCTCGAGTACGACGCCCGGCGTGACCATCCAGACCTTGAGAACGTGCCGGCCCGGCTCCTTGAGTGTATGTTTCGAGGAGATACGGCGGATGCCGTCGCCCACCGCGACCTCCCAGGTCTGCAGCGTGGTCCAGGTGCCGAGTTTGATGATCTGCGGCGCCTCGTCGTCAAACGACACGGCGACCTGCAGGCCTTCGCCCGACTGGAAATCGAGCGACGGCGCGCAATGCAGCTCGACCGAGACCTCGCCCGCCGAGAAGAAATACGTGGCGTACTCCAGGCGCGGTGCGTTTCCGCCCGGCTGGCGCGCGGCGGCCGTGACCGGCATCACCGTCACCCCGCCGAGTGTGCGGCCGAAATCGGGCAACGTCTTCCAGGTGACCTCCCCGTCGGTGATCGCGCGGTCAAACTGCGGGGCCTCGATGGCGATGTGGTTGTCCGTGACGACGAAGGCGTCGAAGCCTCCGGCCGGCACCTCCGGGCTGTGGACCGGGACGTGGATCGTGAAGGGCCCGCCCGCCGGGCTTTCGATCGTGACCGCAGCCTCGGTCGTGCCCGCCGGCACCGAAGCCCAGTCGACCGCAACCTGGAGCCGCATCATCTCGTCCACCTCTCCGGAGGAGGGCGTCACGCGCAGCCAGGGATGACTGGGCGCAGCCTTGTAGGTGAACGAGCGGCGTCCGCGATTGAACACCTCGATCCAGCGGGTGCCCTGCTGGATCGCATCGAGCGCGGGAAGCACGGCGCGGCCGGCGCCATACGACGGCCAGGCTGTCTCGGAACCCTCGATGGCGATGGCGATCGAGGGTTCCAGGCCGGGGCGAACCTCCGTCACGGGCGGCATCGCCTCGATCTCGGGCTGCTGCCAGTAGGTGTAGCCGAGGTTGATCTGGTCCATCATGTGGTTCCAGCGGCCGCCGCCGAGCGCGTGATATTCCTCGGCCAGCTCGCCGTCGCGCGCGAAAAGCTCGCGGGCGATCTCGATCTGCGTATTCGCCGCGGCACGACCCTGCTTGGTGAAGAGCCGGTTGCGGCCGGCCGCGACATAGAGTTCCTGCACGGTCGCACTCGCCTTCACGGGATAGAGCACGAGCTGGAAATAGGCGTCGCGCGCGTCCGGTGCGATCCGTCGCTGCAGCTTCTCGGCGCGGCTGACGAGATCGCGCCATTCGGCCAGCACGCGCCCGGCCTCGTTGTAGTTGACGAGGCTGAGCGTGTCGGGCGCGATCATCTCGGGTTTGCGCCGTCCGTTGAGCTTGGTGTAGCCGTCGATCAGCGCGGCCACCTCGACGGCGTTCTCGGGCCCGAACTCGCGGGCGGCCCAGGCGCGGGAGTACTCGTCGAGGTCGTCGTAGGACCAGCGCGCCGGGTCCCAGGCCATGGTGAGGAAAAACTCGATCGGGAACTCCATCGGCTTGAGGTCGCCCACATTCACGATCCAGATGCGGTTGGCGTCGTACTGCCAGGCCAGGTTCATCTGCTCCCATATCTTCGAGATCGGGACGGTGTTGAGCCACTTGTAGTTGCGGGGCCCGCCCACGTAGTCGAAATGATAATACACGCCGGCGCCGCCCTTGCGGCCGCGCTCGGCCGGTGTGGGCAGGCGGCGGATGTTGCCCCAGTTGTCGTCGCACCACAGGAGCGTGACGTCGTCGGGCACGCGCATCCCGTGCTCGTAGTAGCCCTGGACCTCCTTGTAGAGCGCCCAGACCTGCGGGATTTCCTCCACGCGCGGATTCACCTCGCGGGCCAGGATCTCGCGCTGGTCGGCCACGATGCGCTCGAGCAGCGCGACGTTGGTCTCCTCGCTCATGGCCTCGTCGCCGTCGCCGCGCATGGCCAGCGTGGTGATCGTCTCGAAATTCTTGTTACGCCGGACCCCCTCGGTCCAGAACTGCCGGAGCTCCTCCGGGTTGGTCGCGTAGTTCCAGGCGCCCTTGCCGTGGTTGCGCCAGTCCTTGTGGGCGCGCATCATCGGCTCGTGGTGGGAGGTGCTGACCACGATGCCCCACTCGTCGGCCATCGGGGCGCTGCGCGGATCGTCCTCGAAGAGCGAATTGTCCCACATCGCCGGCCAGAGGAAGTTGCCCCGCAGGCGCAGGATCAGCTCGAAGACGTGTTCATACATCCTGGAGTTTATCCCGCCGAACTTCTCGCGCGCCCAGCCGCTGAGCGCGGGAGCCTCGTCGTTGAGAAAGATGCCGCGGTACTTCACCGTCGGGCCGTCGTCGACGACCCGGGTGCCGGGTTTGACATAGAGTGCCTCGCGCCGGGCCACCGGCACGTCCGCCCACCAGTACCAGGGCGACACGCCGATCTGCTGGGAAACCTCGTAGATGCCGTAGATCGTGCCGCGTTTGTCGCTTCCGGCGATGACCAGGGCGCGGTCGATCCCGGCGAGCGGCTTGTCGACCACCGCGAGGGTGAATGCTTCCCAGCGCCCCGCCACGGAGCCGACGTCGAGCTTGCCGGCCTTGACGAGGCCATCGACGAGCGGGCTGCGCCCGAGCGTGCCGATGATCACCGCCTGGGGCGCGGCCTTCGGCGCGCCGGCGTTGAGCACGGGAGCGACGCCGGTGACACGCTGGACGTCGCTGGCAAGATCGCCGGCGGCCCGGATCACCCCGGGCCAGTCGGCGTTGTCCACGAGGATGGGAGTCGCCGCGCCACGCTCGGCAAGCGCCACAGCTCCGGCTTGAGCCGTGCCGGTGATGAAGGATTCATCGCCGACCGCAGCGGAAGCCCGCACGCATACGAGCAGGCCAAGGACAAGGGGAAGCAGGGTAGTACGCATCGTCATCAGGAACGGTAAAGTTTCACGCGCTGGGAGCCGATCCGGCCGGGCTCCAGACGCACATGTCGGCCTCGGTGGGTCTGGTCTCCATTGAGCCAGCGACGGTTTTTCCAAGCACCTTCTTCAAAGCCACCCTCGACCACGCTTTCGATGCCGGCCTGGACGCCGCTCTCAAGCGTGGCGAACGTCACGGTGACGCCCTTGCCGGCAAAGGTGTTCAGGTTGAGCTTCTGGAGCCTCGGCCAGAACTGCGCGGGGTATTCCGGCTCGCCGGAGCAATTGCCAGGTTCGCCGCCACGGATGATGAACGGAGCCTCATCCACGATGAGCTGCACCGCGGCTTCCTGGGCGGCGAGGCGGGGGAGCGGCGTGGCACCAGCCGGCGCCGCCGATGCGGCGGGCACGGCGAGGAGCGAAACGAGGAGCGACGTCGCAAAACGGGCCGGCATGGATTCAGCACGTTGAGGGGCGCGGCGGCATCAGGCAATCCCGACCGAACCTCCGCGTGCGCCGCAGCGTTGCGCACGTGCGCGCGGGGCCCGGCGACGCGGATGGCACCATCCCGGCGCCCGGCCGCCACCGGCCATGGCGACCCTGCGTGCGGCGATCACGTCCGGGACGATTCTCGCGCTTTGCCTCCTGTGAATCTTCCTGGGGGCACCGCACATCGAACGTATGCGCGGCGGTGGTCGGCGTGGTTCTCAAACCGGGCGCCTGGTTCGGATGCCTGTGATCCGTCCGGCACCGGGCGGGATCGAGCTACTCGCGCCCGTCACGGACGCGCCTGCCTTCGCCGTCCTGCAGCGCACGCCGTTTTCGACCGCGTCTCGGGTGTGCTGGGCCGAGCCGGTGCCGGCTCCTCTGGCACGCCCTGATCCTGCACCTCTGCCACGCTACAGGAGGCACCCCGCGGGTGCGACCTGAGTGTCGCAGGGGCAGTTCCCGAAGGTGGAATCGCTTCAGAAAAGGCAAGAAATGACGATTCCCGCCGATATACACCCGTATGAAACACTCACGCCACCCCCTCGCCTGGCGTGTCGACGCCGTCCGCGCCAGCCTGGTGCTGAGCGTGGCGGCCCTTGGTTTGTCGGACTTGCCCGCCTCGGCCAATCCCGAGTCGTCGCCAGACCTTGAGGCCCCCGCCGTCGGCATTCCCGTCGTCACTCCCAGGATGACTGTATCCACTCCGGGACTCCCGGAGTTCACCATGCCCACGATCACCCCCACGTTCCCCAGCGTCGGAGCGCAGGGACAGCAGATGGGCACCGCCCGTCGCATGTACGAGCTGAAGGTTGCGGACCATCAGCGCAACCGCGGGATGCGCACGTCGCACCCCGACCGCATCGACTATGCCGACGCGTTGATCCACCTCGAGCGCTTTGATGAGGCGATCGAGGAACTCGAGGCGATCGAGGAGAGGTTTCCCGATGCCTACACCAACGCCCACCTTCTCGGCGTGGCCAGCGAGTTGTCCGGCAATCTGCCGGCCGCACGCCGCTGGTTTGCCGAGGCGGTTCAGCGCGATCCCGACGCGCAGGGGGGCACCGGCTGGCTTCGCGTCGCCTTGGTCGAGGCCCATCTCGCGCTGCGGGAGGATCCGACATGGCTCAAGACCCATTCCGTGCTCGACGGCTGCGCCGGCCGCTCCGAGGCGGAGCTCGCGCGTGCGGTCAAGGTGCAGGTGGAGGATCGCCGCAACGAGTTCGCTCCCGACGATCCCGTGGTCGCCGATCTCTATTTCCAGGTCGGTGCCCGCATGACAGCGCCCGAGCAGCGCAACAAGTACTTCGCCCTCTCGGTCGAGACCAGTCCCCTTCGCAAGGGCGACATCGAGGGACAGCAGGTCATTCGCGCCAGGGGGCCCGAGACCGGCGGGGGCCACTGAGCCGGATCGAGGCCTCGCCAGGAGAGCCGGTGCCCGCGCGGCGCCGGCTTTCCTGTTTCTGTAGGGACAAACGAACTACGCGGTACGGCCGGCGCCCGCGTCCGGCGACTCGCAGGCGATTCGCGCTGCGGATTTTCCCGAATCCGGGACAGCCGTGTGCGGCAGGCGGGACGGAATTCGCCTCTGGCGTTTCCCCGGCGGAGGCCGACCGTGGAAAAATCACGCTGATCATCAGGAGCTTGGACTTTTTCTGCAACCGCCGGCACGAGTCGTGTTTTAGGGAGGGCAACAACCAACAAACACTGCCCACCATGACCACCCACGCCCGCACCGCCCTCTCCGCAACCGCCCTCGGTCTCGCCTCCTTCACCGCCACGTCCTCCATCGCTTCCGGCCTGTTCGCCACGCCCACCATGCTAGGCCTCGCCCTCCTCGCCGTCTACGGCATGCTCGAGATCACCCTCCTGTCTTATGCGATGCCGCGCAAGGCCGCGACCCGCTCCCCGGCTCCGGCGGCCGTCCGGCTGAACATCGTGCGCCGCGTGCCCGCGCTCATCGAGTACCCGGTGATCCGCGGTCGCGAGACCTGCCGCGCCTGTGCCGCCTGACCGTCGCACTTCGAGGTTAGATTAAGAAGACCGCGGCCGCCATGCCCTGCATGGCGGCCGCTTTTATTGTACTCGCCATTCCACTACGCCATCCGGGCGCCCGATCAGAACCCTTCTGTTGCCGACCGGTGAACAACTCGGATGAACTCACGCCGATTGACCTCGATGAGTGAATGCCACCAAGAAGACCCGTCGGGCACAGAGACGATCGCGGCCGGGCACGAGCCCAGCCCTCCCTTTCAGGGGCTGGTCGCTCCTCTTGAACCAGACCATGGGGTTGTGAGCATGCCCTGGAGTCTGGCTCCGTCGGAAGGGCCCACTCAACGCATGCGTCGCGTCCCTGGTTGGCGCATGCGGCAGCCTCGGAGAAACCGTCCTGCCTCGGGGGACGGCTCGATCACGTTCCCGACAGGCTCTACACGACGTGGACCACCGGGGCCGTGCGCACCGAATGATGCGCGGGCATCGTCTTGCCGTCGAACCAAGTGCCCTCGACATAGGTCACGGTCGGGATCTCGGGGATGCCGCGCTTGTTCTGCTGCATCTGCCCTGCGAGCATCTCGACCGCCAGCGCGCCGACGGTGCGGTGGTTTTGCCGCACGCCCGCGACCTTCCCGGTGACGTCCTCGAGGAACAGGTCGACGAAGGCCACATCGCGCGGAATCCGCAGGCCCATCGCCTTGAACTCGGGCAGGACGAACTCGCCCTTGCTGATGACCACCTCCGGGCGATTCCGCTCGAACCACTCACGGAAACTCTCGCGGGCTGGAAACAGGAGCGGCTCGATGCGCTCCTCCGGCGGGATCGACTGCTGCTCCCAGAGAAAACCCGCGCTCCACAGGCGATCCACCGAGATGTCCCAGCCCTCGTCCATGACGAAGCCGATGCGGCGGTACCCCGCTGCGAGCGCCTTGCGCACGGCCAGGCGGATGATGTGCATCTGGTCGTTGGTGACGTTGGCCAGCTCGGGTTGGTGCGGAAAGTAGTCGATCTTCACCGCACTGAAACGCGACCAGTCGAACTGAAGCTTCGTGTCGAACTCCCGCACGTGCGAGGCGATGATCACCCCGTGGATGCCCCGCGCGTCGAGAATCCGGCTGAGCCGCCCGTGCGTCAGACCGGGCTCGCGCATCCAGAAGTGGTCGAGCGTGAAGCCGAGTTCCTCCGCCTTGGCCTTCGCCCCTTCGTAGAAATCCGGGTGGGCCGTGACCTCGCGCCAGCCCCAGCGCGTGTTCCAGTTTGTGACGTAGGCGATGGTCGGTGGATTGCGCCGCGGCATGATCTTGCTGCGGTAGGCGACGAGCGCCTGCATGACCGGATCCGGCACATAGCCCATCTCGCGCGCCAGAGTCTGGAGGCGTTCGCGCGTCGCCAGAGGCAGGCGGGGCTGATTGCGCAGGGCGAGGGAGACGGTGGTGACGTGGACGCCAGCGCGCTTCGCGATGTCGGAAAGCGTCACGCGGCGTTCAGGTGCGGCGGTGTCTAGGGGCATGGAATCGGGGAACCTGTGTGGGCGGGTTCCTGCCAAGACGTGAACCCAGGTTGCCGAGTTTCGCAAGTCTACCGTTAGCACACCCCGCCTTTTGAAGGGCCCTGCCGCGGCGCGCCACGCTCATAAGACGCACGTCCGCGTTTGCCCCACAAAAATCAGTGAGGCTGCTCGACTGCGGCTCACTCATCGCTTCTTCTCATTCACCATGCCCAAGAGCTCGAAATCCAAGTCCTGGTTTCCCGCCATCAAGACCATCGCCTACGAGGGCGCCGGAACCAAGAATCCGCTCGCGTTCCGCCACTACGATCCGGCCGAGGTGATCGATGGCAAGACGCTCAAGGACCACATGCGTTTCTCCATCGCTTACTGGCACGCGTTCCGCGGCGTCGGCAGCGATCCGTTCGGCCCGGGCACGATCGTGCGCCCGTGGGAGAGCGGGAAGGACGCGATCTCCGTGGCCAAGGCGCGCATGGACGCGGCCTTCGAATTTTTCACCAAGATCGGCGCGCCGTTCTGGTGCTTCCACGACCGCGACATCGCCCCCGAGGGTGCCAGCCTCGCGCAGTCCAACAAGAATCTCGACGCCCTCGTCGCCCACGCCAAGGGCCTGCAGAAGTCCACGGGCGTGAAGCTGCTCTGGGGCACGGCCAATCTCTTCGGCAACCCGCGCTACATGTGCGGCGGTGCCACCAACCCCGACGCCCACGTCGTCGCCTACGCAGCTGCGCAGGTGAAGAAGGCACTCGAGGTCACGCAGGAGCTCGGCGGTGAAAACTACGTGTTCTGGGGCGGTCGCGAAGGCTACGAGACCCTCCTTAACACCGACCTCAAGCGCGAGCAGGACCACCTCGCCGCGTTCCTCCACATGGCTGTGGATTACGCGAAGTCCATCGGTTTCACCGGCCAGTTCCTCATCGAGCCCAAGCCGAAGGAGCCCACGAAGCATCAGTACGACTTCGACGTCGCCAGCGGCATCGGCTTCCTGCGCACCTACAAGCTCGAGAAGTATTTCAAGTTCAACATCGAGACCAACCACGCCACGCTCGCCGGCCATTCGTTCCAGCACGAGATCGAGGTCGCCGCGTCCGCCGGCATGCTTGGCTCGATCGACGCGAACACCGGCGACCCGCTCCTCGGCTGGGACACCGACCAGTTCAACACCGACCACCGCGAGCTCACGCTCGCCATGGTCTCGATCCTCAAGGCCGGCGGCCTCGGCTCCGGCGGTTTCAACTTCGACGCCAAGCTGCGCCGTCCGTCGGTCGATCTCGAGGACCTCTTCCACGCCCACGTCGGCGGCATGGATGCCTACGCCCTCGCGTTCAAGACCGCCCGCAAGATCCTCGCCGACGGCCTCTTCGAGGACAACCTCGCGGCTCGTTACTCGAGCTTCGACAGCGGCTACGGCAAGGACTTCGAGAAGCGCAAGATCGGCTTCAAGGAACTCGAGAAGCTGGTGCTCGGCAAACTCGGCGAGCCCAAGCTGAAGTCCGGTCGCCAGGAGTACCTGGAGAACCGCCTCGCCGACTACATCAGCGGCTCTGTCTGAGCCGATGGTGAACGTTCATCAGCTCTGATCTCGCCAGGGCGTTCTGTCGTGTGACAGAACGCCCTGTCCGTTTCTGCGCAAATCCTCCCCCGCCTCACCCCCGACTTCGCCACCCCATGTCACAAGCCTCACAACGCCTCCCCGTCCGGGAGAAGTTCGCTTACAGCCTCGGCGACATCGCCACGAACTTCTTCTTCCAGTCAATGATCCTCTACCAGACCCGTTTCTACACGGATACGGTCGGGATCTCCGCCGCGGCTGTCGGCACCATGTTCCTCGTACTCCGCCTGGCGGACGCCTTCTTCGACCCGGTCATCGGCGCCCTGGCCGATCGCACGAACACGCGCTGGGGCAAGTTCCGCCCCTGGATCATCGGCACCGCCCTGCCCTTCGGCGTGATCTTCTGGCTCGTCTATGTCGCGCCCGATTTCGGGCCGGCCGGACGCCTCGTGTATGCGTACATCACCTACACGCTGATCATGCTGGTCTACTCGGCCAACAACACGCCTTACGCCGCGTTGATGGGCGTGATGACGCCGGACCAGAGCGAGCGCTCCAGCGTGGCCAGCTACCGGTTCGTCGCCGCACTGGTCGGCCAGTTCATCATCCAGGCGCTCCCGCTCCCGCTCGTCGCCAAGCTTGGCGGCGGCAACGACGCCCGGGGCTGGGCCATCACGATGGCGATCTTCGGCTCCCTCATCGTGGTGCTCAACATCATCACCTTCCTCGGCACGAAGGAACGGCTCCTGCCGAACCCGCAGCAGAAGACCTCGATCAAGGACGACATCAAGGACGTGTTCAACTGCCGCCCGTGGATCTACATGTTCGTGCTCACCCTGATGGTGTTCACGATGCTGGTGGTGCGCGGCAGTTCGCTGAACTATCTGATGGCCTATTACATGGACCAGCAGGCGATCCGCTCGTTCTTCGAGGGGATGGGCCTCACCCGCGGGACCGAGGCCGTGACCGGATTCCGCACGGTGCTCGATTCCTTCGGCATTCTTGTCCAGCCCGACGGTTCCAACGCCGCCGCGGTGGGCCTGAGCTTCTTCATGGTGATCGGCAGCTTCATCCAGATCGGCGGTATCATCGCCTCCAAGCCGCTCGCGGAGCGTTTCGGCAAGAAGGCGGTGTTTATCACCGGCGTGGTCGTGACGATCATCGCAACGGTCTCTGTCTATTTTGTCGGACCCACGGACATGTCGCTCATGTTCTGGCTCAGCATTCTCTGGCCGCTCGCCTGGGGTCCCACCGTGCCGCTGCTCTGGGTGATGATCGCCGACGTGGCCGATTACTCGGAATGGCAGACCAGCCGCCGTGCGACCGGCTTCATGTTCGCCGGCATCATCTTCGCCCTGAAGGCCGGCCTCAGCCTGGGTGGCGCGTTGAGCGCGTGGCTGCCGAACATGTATGGCTATGTCCCGAACGCCGTGCAGACGGAGCAGGCCCTCCTCGGCATCCGCCTGAGCGCAACGGTGTTTGCTGCGATCCCGATCGTGGTCGCGCTCATCTGCCTGATCCTCTACCCGATCAACAAGCAGTTGAATATCCGCATCGGCGAAGAACTCGCGGAGCGTCGCAGAAAGCTCGGCACCGTCAGCTAAGCTTAACGGATTCCACTTTGCGCGCCTGTCCGGATCCGTCCGGCAGGCGCGCTGTGTTTTCCGGGTCCGCACTCCTGGTCCGAAAGCCCCGTGGGTCGACTGGCCGCCCGCGGGAACGTTCACCCAGAATCCCGGGGCCCGACGGGAGCGGCGGTGCCGGACGGACGTCAATCGATTCGCACCGCCGCAGCTTGTCGCGCGCCGCGTTTCCTGAAACATCAGGGCACAGTCGTCCGCCGCTTCGTTCACTCCCCGCATGATTCCACGCCTTTCCCGCATCGCCGGCTTCTTCCTCGTCGCCACCACCCTCGCAGGCGCCGCCACCCCCGCGTCCACGCGAAATCTCTTCGCCGAGTTGCTCGGCAAGTCCGAGGTGGACACCGCCGCCCGCATCGAGCGCGTCTGGCGCCAGTTCACTGGTGGCGACCCGGCCACCGAACGCCTCTACTTCGAGGTCGACGACGGGACGGCCTATATTGCGGACATCGGCAACGGCGATGTCCGCAGCGAAGGCATGTCCTACGCCATGATGATCGCCGTGCAGCTCGGCGAGCGCGAGCAGTTCGACCGCCTGTGGCACTGGGCGAAGAAGCACATGTACCATCCCGAGGGACCGCGTCGCGGCTACTTCGCGTGGCAATGCCAGTTCGATGGCACGATCATCGATCCCGGCAGCGCGAGCGATGGCGAGGCGTGGTTTGCGACCGCGCTCTTTTTCGCCGCGCACCGCTGGCCGCAGGAAACCGCAGCCGCCGCGGGTAGGGCGAGGCCTCCGGCCGAGCCGCAGGAAACGCCCTCGGATCCCGATGCGGCTCGGCGCGACGCGTCGCCCTACCCACCGATCGACTATGGCGCCGAAGCCCAGGCGCTCCTGCGTGCCATGCGCGACAACAACCGCGGCGGCGGCATCACCAGCCTCTTTCATCCCGAGGAAAAACAGATCGTCTTCTCGCCCACGGAGGCTGGCTTCGCCTTTACCGACCCGTCCTATCATCTGCCGCACTTTCTCGAACTCTGGGCGCGCTGGGACGAGGACCCCGCCGGGCGGGAATTCTGGCGCGCCTGCGTGGACGAAAGCCGCGCCTTCCTCCGCCGGGCCGCGCATCCTGAAACGGGATTGATGTCGGAGTACGCCTATTTCGATGGCTCGCCCTACACCGCGCCGGATTTCGGGCCGGGTCGCGACGACTTCCGTTTCGATGCCTGGCGCATCCTCGCCAATGTCGCGGTCGACCACGCGTGGTTCGGCGCCGATCCGTGGCAGGTGGAACAGAGCAACCGCGTGCTGCGCTTTCTCGCCAGCCAGGGGCCGGAGTTTCCCGATCAATACACCCTCGAGGGGAAACCCCTCTCAACCGACACGTCGATCGGCCTTGGCGCCACCGCCGCCGTCGCCGGACTTGCGGCCGATTCGCAGCTGGCGCGTCCGTTCGTGCAAGCGCTCTGGGACGCCGAACCGCCCACCGGCCGCTGGCGCTACTACAACGGCATGCTCATGATGCTCGGACTCCTTCAGGCGGGCGGGCAGTTCCAGGTCTACGCGCCCTGATCGCCGCCATCGGAGGGCCCGCGCCACGCCCGATCTCGGCTTGGCCCGAACCAGCGCAGTTGGACACAGAGATCACACAGGGCAGAGCCGAGGGCACAGAGAGTTGCCGAGAATTCGGCCGCTTCAGTTCATCACCTCATGCGTGAATCGCTGAAAGCACGATCTTGGCTCTGCCAGAACCGCTCTGTGAACTCCACGATCGTCCTCAGTGACCGCTGTGACCTGATTCAATCGAGGAAGTCGGGTAAACTGTTAGCAGGCTTGGCTCGCCGAACCCCCGTTACCGGCGCACGAACCTGACGTCTTACTCCTGTCCTGAATATCATGTGTTTTCCACCTCCGCCCCTTCGTCTCGCCCTCGCCGTGCTCGCGGTCATCTCCGCGCCGTTGTTTCTCGCCGCCGCCGACTCGCCCAAGTCCGGCGAGACCGGCCGCTATCGCAACCTGTTCACGGAACTGCTCGGGAAGAGCGAAGCCGAAGTCGACGCCAAGCTCGAGGCGGCGTGGCAGCAGCTGTTCTATGGCGATGCGGAAACGCAGCGGATCTTCTACCCGATCCACGACGGCATGGCCTACATCCCTGACGTCGGCAATCGGGACGTCCGCAGCGAAGGCATCTCCTATGGCATGATGATCGCCGTGCAGATGGATCGCCAGGAGGAGTTCAATCAGCTTTGGAAGTACGCCAAGACGTTCATGTACCATGACAAGGGCCCGATGCGCGGGTACTTCACGTGGCACACCGCCTATAACGGCAGCATGACGCGCGACGACGGCACCGAGGTGAAGGGCACGGGACCCGCGCCCGACGGCGAGGCGTGGTGGGTGACGGCGCTCTTCTTCGCCTCGCACCGCTGGGGCGATGGCGAGGGGATTTTCAACTACGGCGCGGAGGCGCAATCGCTCCTGCACACGATGATCCACAAGGACGACGATCCCGAGCGCGGCGAGTTCACGCCGATGTTTGATCACGCTGCGAAGCAGATCGTGTTCACGCCGCACCCGCCCGGCGACGCATTCACCGATCCGTCCTACCATGTGCCGGCGTTCACGGAACTGTGGGCCCGCTGGGCGGCCGATCCTGCCGATCGCGCCTTCATGAAAGAGGTCACGGAGACAAGTCGGGTGCTCTTCCGCAAAGCCGCCCATCCGAAGACCGGCTTGATGGCCAACTACACCACCTTTGAGGGCGTCGGACTCGCCACGCCCTGGATGCAGGCGGGCTTCTTCGAGGATGCCTGGCGCACGCTTTCAAATCCCGCACTCGATTGGGCGTGGTGGGGCGCCGATCCATGGCAGGTGGAGCAATCCAATCGCGTGCTCGCCTTCTTCGCCGCGCAGCCGATCGATGACTGGCCCGATCACCTCCTGGTCGATGGCACCGTCCTGCGCCGCGGGGAGAAGTCGCCGGGCCTCTACGCGATGGCTGCGGTCGCCGGGCTCGCCGCCGATCCCGAGTTGGCCAGACCCGTCGTGCAGCGGTTGTGGGACATGCCCGTCCCGGACGACCGGGGCCGCGACACCGATGGCATTCGCGAAGAAGGTTCGCTGCGCAGCTGGCGCTACTACGACGGCCTGCTCACGATGCTGGGGTTGCTTCAGGTCAGCGGCCGCTTTCAGATCCATGGCCCGACGACTCAACCGTGAACCATGGCTGGCGTGGACCGCGTTCAACGTCTAGGGGATGCCGTCGTGCCCTGAGCCGCGCAGCGCGACACCCTCCCCTGCCTGATTCGTCTGCCCAGCCGCGAGTGACGCGCGCGCCGGGCCCCACCATCCATCCACCCCCAAGATTCGCACCATGAGATCCGCCTTCCTTCGTATCCTCTGTCTGATTGCGCTCGCGACCGCCGCGACCGGAATGCTGCGCGCCGACGATGGCTACCGCCTGTGGCTGCGCTATGATCGCCTGCCCGATGGCGCAGCGCGCACCGGCGCCGCCGCCCGCGTGCAGGTGATCCGCTTCGCACTGCCCGCCGACGCGGCCGATTCGGCGACGCTCCAGGCCGCCCGAAGCGAGCTGGCCATGGGCCTCAACGGGCTCCTCGGCGTCGCGCCCCGCATCCAGCAGGCCACGGCGGACGCACCCGCCGGGCTCGGCGACGAAGGCTATTCGCTGCGCCGCGACGGCAACGCCATCGTCATCAGCGCGCGCAAGGACATCGGCATTCTCTACGGCGCGTTCGACTTGCTGCGTCGTATCCAGATGGGCCAGTCACTCGACGCGCTCGATGTCAGCTCCGCACCCAGGATCCAGCGGCGCATCCTCAACCACTGGGACAATCTCAACGGCACCGTCGCGCGCGGCTACGCCGGCGGCTCCCTCTGGAACTGGTTCACGCTCCCCGACTGGGTCGACCCGCGCATCACTGACTACGCCCGCGCCTGCGCGTCGGTCGGCATCAACGGAGCGGTGCTCACCAACGTCAACGCGAACGCGACTTTCCTCACGCCCCAGATGCTGGAAAAGACCGCCGCGCTCGCGTCGGCGCTGCGTCCCTACGGCATGCGCGTCTACCTCACCGCACGCTTCAGTTCCCCGATGGAAATTGGCGGACTCAAAACCGCCGACCCGCTCGACCCCGAAGTGCACGCCTGGTGGGCAAAAAAGGCGGACGAGATCTACTCGTACGTGCCGGATTTTGGTGGGTTTCTCGTCAAAGCCAACTCCGAGGGACAGCCGGGGCCCCAGGATTACAAGCGCTCGCACGCCGATGGCGCCAACATGATGGCCGATGCCCTCGCGCCGCACGGCGGCATCGTGATGTGGCGGGCGTTCGTCTACAGCCATGAGGCCCCGGACGACCGCGCCAAGCAGGGTCACCAGGAGTTTGCCCCGCTCGACGGCACGTTCCGGCCAAACGTTGTCGTGCAGGTGAAAAACGGCCCGATCGATTTCATGCCGCGCGAGCCGATTCACCCGCTCTTCGGCGCGATGCCCAAGACGCCGCTCGGCATGGAGTTCCAGATCGCGCAGGAGTACCTCGGCTGTTCCACCCAACTCGCCTTCCTCGCGCCCCTCTTCGAGGAGGTGCTCGACACCGACACCTTTGCCAACGGCAAGGGCACCACGGTGGGCCGGATCATTGATGGCTCGGCCGACGGCCACGCGCTCTCCGTCATCGCCGGCGTGGCCAACACCGGCAACGACCGCAACTGGACCGGACACCCGCTCGCGCAGTCGAACTGGTATGCCTACGGTCGCCTCGCCTGGGATCACACGCTCAGCTCCAGGGCCATCGCCGACGAATGGACGCGCCTGACCTTCGGCAACGACCCGAAGGTCGTCCAGGCCATCACGCGCATGCTCATGGAATCGCGCGAGACCGTGGTGAACTACTCCATGCCTCTCGGACTGCACCACATCATGGCCGAAGGTCATCACTATGGCCCCGGCCCATGGGTGGACGACCTCGGCCGCGCCGACTGGACGTCCGTGTATTATCATCGCGCGGACGAGAAGGGTGTTGGCTTTGACCGGACGTCCACCGGCTCCAACGCCCTCGGGCTGCATGCGCCTGAGTTTGCCCGGATCTACGCGGACCCGACCACGACTCCGCAGGAGTTTCTTCTCTGGTTCCACCACCTGCCGTGGGACTTCACGATGCGTTCGGGTCGCACGCTCTGGGACGAGATCGCGCTCCATTACCAGAAGGGAGTCGAGACCGTGCGTGAGTGGCAGAAATCCTGGGTCTCGCTGCAGGGCTCGATCGATCCGCAGCTCCATGCGCACGTCGAAACACTCCTGGGTATCCAGGAAACGGAGGCGCGTCGCTGGCGCGATGCCTGTCTGCTCTACTTCCAGACCTTCTCAAAGATGCCGCTGCCGGCCGGCGTGGAAAAGCCCGAGCATTCGCTCGAGTACTACATGAATTATCAGCCCGCCTACGTCCCCGGCCGCGACGGCGCGTGACGCAGCTCCCCAAGATGCAAATCGAAGTTAACCACAGAGGACACAGAGAGCACAGAGGCTCGAAAGGGAGGGGATCCCTCCGGTCCTGCCGGCGTCCGACGTAACCTGCGCCCGGTCTTCCGACGTCTGATCGCTGACTTCTGGGCTCGGCTCGGCCCGGGGTCCCGCCCTACCCTGCTCCGAAATCTGTGTCCTCCGTGTCCTCTGTGGTTCAACTCGATCTCTTCGCCATGTCTCGACTCCCGCTCTTCGCTCTTGTTTCCCTCGCCAGCAGCACGCTGTTTGCCGCGCCCGAACCTGTCGCGTTCGACTGGTTTGAATACACCGGTGACGACGCCGTCTTCGAACAGCCACTCGCAGAGGGCCAGTACCGCAACCCGATCCTCGCCGGGTTCTACCCGGACCCGAGCATCTGCCGCGTGGGCGATGACTACTACCTGATCAATTCCACCTTCGCGTATTTCCCCGGCATCCCGATCTTCCATAGCCGGGACTTGGTGAACTGGAAGCAGATCGGCCACGTCATCCACCGCCCGGAACAGCTGAAGTATGAGGGCCTCGGCGTCTCCCGCGCGATCTTCGCTCCGGCGATCAGCCATCACAAGGGCACGTTCTACGTCGTGTGCACGATGGTCGATGGCGGCGGCAACTTTCTCGTCACGGCCACCGATCCCGCGGGCCCGTGGTCCGATCCGATCTGGTTCGACTTCGAAGGCATCGATCCGTCGCTCTGTTTCATGGAGGACGGCCGCGCCTGGATGCTCAACAACGGCGCCCCGGAAGGAGAGCCGCTCTACGAGGGGCACCGCGCGATCTGGATCCAGCAGTTTGATATCGCGAAGAAGCAGCTCATCGGGCCGCGCAAGGTGATCGTCAACGGCGGCGTCGACATCTCGACGAAACCCGTGTGGATCGAAGGACCGCACCTCTACCAGCGCGACGGCTGGTACTACGTGTGTGCGGCCGAAGGAGGCACTTCCGTCAATCACTCCCAGGTGATCCTCCGCTCGAAAAAGCCCACCGGCCCCTTCCAGCCGTGGGCCCACAATCCGATCCTCACGCAGCGCGACCTCGACGGCAATGCCCCCGGCGCGGTCACCTCGACCGGCCACGCCGACCTCGTGATCGGCCCCGACGGGTCGTGGTGGTCGATCTTTCTCGCCTGCCGCCCGTACCAGGACAACGACTACATCACCGGCCGCGAGACCTTCCTCCTCCCGGTCACGTGGACCAAGGATGGCTGGCCGCGCATCCTCGAGCCGGGCGTCCGCGTGCCGCTCGTGCACGCCGTCCCGGGTGGGGCGAAGGCCCAGGTTGCGCCGGCCCGCGCGTCCGATGCGTCCGAGGCGGCACATCAGGGCCTCGCCCAGCCTTCGGAGCCCGGTTCGCTTCCGCTCACGGGCAACTTCACCTGGCGCGATGAGTTCGCCAGCGCGACCCTTTCGTCCGCGTGGATCATGCTGCGCGCGCCGAAGGAAACCTGGTGGACACTCGACCCGACCGACAGCCGGCTCTCGCTCGCGCCGCGCACCGAGACGCTCCTGGGCACGGCGAACCCCAGCTATCTTGCCCGCCGCGTGCAGCACACCCACTTCAAAGCCTCGACCTCGCTCGAGGTGCCGGCGAACGAGGGGGTCTCCGCCGGCCTCGTGGTGTTCCAGGGCGAGAAGCATCATTTCTTCCTCGGGGTGCGCCGGTCCGGCGCCGATGCCACCTTGTTCCTGGAAAAGGTGGCGGGCTCCGACGCACCGGTGGTCGTGGCCTCGACCAACCTGTCACCCGCCCCCGCCACGGTGAACCTGCGCGCCGTGGTCGACAAGGGAACCGCCTCGTTTTTCTTTTCCAGCGGTTTCCCCTTCTGGAACACGCTCGTACCGGCCACGGACGCCCGCCTGCTGACGACGGAAGTCGCCGGTGGATTCGTCGGCGCGACGGTGGGCGTGTACGCGCGACAGGATTGACCGTTCTGCGTGGCGCGCATGGTGTTCGCACCCATGCGCGTCCGCTCCGTGGTCCTGCTCGCGATGTCCGCCGCCTCGCTTTTCTCCTCCGCCACCGCGGATACGGTGGCGCCGTCCGTGCGCGCCGGTGACCCGGCCTTTCGCTACGAGGGGCGGTTTGACCGGACCGATCCGGACGCCCCGGTCGTGATCTGGCAGGCCAGCCGGATCGCCGTGAGCTTCGAGGGCACATCCGTCACGCTGCTTTTCGAGGAGATTCGCGATCAGGTGTTCATCGACGCGACGCTCGATGGGCAGACTACGCGGATCGACCTTCGCGCCGCGCAGTCCTCGCCGACGGTCGAGTTTCGGGATCTGATACCGGGGCGTCACACGCTGGAGTTGTTCAAGCGCAGCGAGGCCGCCGCAGGCACGGTGCGGTTCCGGGGACTCGCGCTCGATCCCGGCGCGGGCGTCTTCTCCGTACCCGCGCCCGACTATTCGAAACGCATGGTGTTCTTCGGCGACTCGATCACGGTCGGCGCGAATAGCGAAGACGGCGCCGAGGATCAGTGGGACGACCGCGCCACGCACAACAACGCGAAGGGCTACGCCACGCTCATGGCACAGGCCTTCCAGGCCGACTGGCGCACCATTGCCGTCAGCGGCATGGGCATCTCCGAGGGCTACGTGCCGTTTACCGCCAAACAGATCTGGGACCGCGTCTACCCGTCGCCGGATGCAGCGCGAGCCGATCTCGACGCGTGGGTCCCGGATCTCGTCTTCGTCAACTTCGGCGAAAACGACGACTCGTTCACCACCAGTGAGACGCGTCCGTTTCCCCCGGCGTTTGCCGAGGAGTTCGTGGCGCTCGTCCGAAGCATGCGGGCAGCATGGCCGGAAGCGCAGATCGTCGTCTTGCGCGGCGGCATGTTCGGGGGAGCGCGCAGCGAGCGACTGCTCGGACCGTGGCAGGCTGCGGTGGCCGAACTCGAGCGCACCGACCCGCGGATCACGCACTTCGTCTTCACGCACTGGACTGAGCATCACCCGCGCGCGAGGGACCACCGTATCTTGGCCGACGAGTTGATCGCGTGGTTGCGGCAGCAGCCGTTTCTGGCGGCTCCGTGACGGTCCTCCCGAGCGGTCCCTTGACTCGGATGGTGTGCGGCGCAAAGTGCCGCGGTACCTCCCGTCCGCTCCGTGTATCCAGTGACGCGCGTCCCCATGCGTCTTTCCACCGACTCTCAAACCGTTTGCTCGAGCCATGCCCCGGTCCGACCGGGGCTGTGCCGCGGTTGAAGACGCGCATGTCGGAGATCACCCAGGTCCTGCAACAACTCGGGCGCGGCGAAGGCCGCGCCTCAGAGGATCTTCTACCGCTCGTCTACGATGACCTGCGACGCCACGCGGCCGTGCGCATGGCCCGGGAGTCGGCGGCGCAGACGCTTCAGCCCACCGCGCTGGTGCACGAGGCGTGGTTGCGCATGACCGGACACGGTCGGACCACGCCCACCTGGCAGAACCGCGCTCATTTCTTCGGCGCGGCCGCCGAGGCGATGCGCCGCATCCTGATCGAAAACGCACGGCGCAAGGCGCGGCTCAAGCGCGGCGGCGACCAGGTGCACCTTGATCTCGACCAGGTGGAACTGGCGGCGACCACGCCTGAGGAGAAGATCCTCCTGATCGACGAGGCGCTGCAGGAGTTGCAGGGGCGCGATCCGGAGAAAGCCCGGGTCGTGCTGCTGAAGTTCTTCGGAGGCCACACCAACCATGAGGTCGCCCAGGCCATGGGCGTGACCGAGCGGACAGTCGAACGCCACTGGGCCTTTGCGAAGGCGTGGCTGTTCCAGTGCATCCGCACCCAGCAGGCCTGAGATCCTTTCGAACTGGGAGCGCGTCGACGCCCGTCCATGGACACGATCACCCGTCGCGAGGAGGAGGTATTCGATGCGGCACGACGGATCCGCGAGCCGGCCAGGCGCGCGGCGTTCCTGGACTTTTCCTGCACGGATGATCCCGTGCTGCGCCGGCGCATCGAGGCGCTCCTCGCGGCCGAGGAACAGGCGGAGGATTTCTTCGCCGAAGGGGCCACACTCGTGACGGCGACGGACGCGTCCCTGCGTCTCTCGCGCACCCGGGCCCCGCTGGACGATCCCTCCGCCGCTGCGATCCCGCACGCGGAGGAGGCCATCGGCGCGCGGATCGGCCGCTACAAGCTCGTGCAAAAAATCGGCGAGGGCGGATGCGGCGTCGTCTACCTCGCCGACCAGGAGGAACCCGTGCGCCGGCGCGTCGCGCTCAAGATCATCCGCCTGGGCATGGAGACGCGCACGGTGATCGCGCGCTTCGAGGCTGAGCGACAGGCGCTCGCGATGATGGATCATCCGAACATCGCGAGCGTGTTCGACGCGGGAGAAACGGAGCGGGGCTCCCCGTACTTCGTGATGGAGCACGTGCGCGGCGTGAAGATCACGGAGTACTGCGACCAGAACCGACTCACCATCCCGCAGCGGCTCGACCTATTCATCCAGACCTGCCACGCGATCCAGCATGCGCACCAGAAGGGCGTGATCCACGGCGACATCAAGCCGTCGAACATCATGGTCGCGATGCACGATGGCGTGCCGGTGCCGAAGGTGATCGATTTTGGCATTTCCAAGGCGACCGAGCCGCGCCTGTCGGACCGGATCCCGTTTACCGCCTACGCGCAGTTGATCGGCACACCGGCCTACATGAGCCCGGAGCAGGTGGAAATGGCCGGCGTGGACGTCGATACACGCAGCGACATTTATAGCCTGGGCGTGCTCCTCTTCGAACTGCTGACCGGCCGCACGCCGTTCGACGGCAAGATGCTGCTCGAAGCCGGGCCCGACGAAATGCGGCGGCTCCTGCGCGAACTGCCCGTGCCCCGTGCCTCCACGATGTTGCACGGACTCGAGGCCGCGATACTGGCGTCTGTCGCCGAGGCCCGAGGCACCCGGCCCGGGGATCTGATCCACCGCCTGCGCGGCGATCTTGACGACATCCTGCTCAAGGCACTGGAGAAAGACCGGCGTCAGCGCTTCGAGACCGCCAACGGGCTCGCGATGGACGTGCATCGCCACCTCACCTTCGAACCGGTCACCGCCCGCCACCACGGACCCTTTTACCGCCTGCAAAAACTCGTGCGCCGCAACCTCGCGGTTTTTGTCGGCGTCGGTGCCGTGGCGATCGCGTTGATCATCGGGACGACTGTATCCACCTGGTTGTTTCTCCGCGAGCGGGAGGCCCGCCAGCGCGCGGTGGCCGCAGAACAGCAGCAAGCGCGACTGCGCCAGGAGGCAGAAACGCGCGAGCAGATCACGCAGGCCGCGCTCCTCGTCAGTCAGGAACGGCACGACGAAGCCGACAGGATCCTCGCGAACGTGTCGCTCACGGAGCCGACCATGGAGGGTGCTGCGGTGTTTCGCGCCGTCGGGGAATGGCACGCCATCCACGGCCGCTGGAAACTGGCTTCCGATCGATTCGACGCGCTGCTTCGCATCAACCAGCTGGAAAGCGCCGACGTCTCTTCCTTGGATTACCTCGAGCGCGGCCCCGTCCTGATCGAGCTCGGCGACCTCCCGGCGTATGACGACTTCAGACGCGAGGCGATCGCGCGTTACGCCAACAGCTCCACGCTCTTCGCCGATCGTATCGTAAAAATCAGCCTGCTGACCCCGGCTGACCACCAGCTGCTCACGGCAATGCTGCCGCTCGTCAGCCTCACGCAACGCGCGATTGCCGATGCGGAAGCGGCGGGACAGGCGTTTGAGGTCGGCTGGCGCGCCATGTCGCTCGCCCTCTTCGCCTACCGGCGCGGAGATATGGATCTGGCCATGGAGGCTTGCCGCAGAAGCCTGGCCTCGCCCGACAACAACGCGCCCCGCACGGCCGCCGTGCGGGCGATCCTTGCGATGATATTGACGCGCACGGACCAGCCGGAAGTGGCACGAGCGGAAATCGCCCAAGCGCAGGAACTGGTTGAGGTCAAACTCCGGGGGCGGCCCGATCGCGGTACGCCCGTGCAGGGATTCTGGTTCGACTGGGCGTTTGCCCAGATCCTGCTGCGCGAGGCGCGGCTGATGACCGCCACGGCAGCCGACGCACCAGGCGGGGGCGGCTGAAAAAGCCCGCAGTCGGTGTCGGGTTTGGGCGGCGTTCGACGCATGAGTCCGGTGGAGGCGCTGCGTTCTCGCGTCACTGCCTGACGTGCAGGCGCAGCAGATTCCCGGGCGGGCCGGAGCATGTCGCCTCGGCCTGGTGATCCGGGTCCCGCCCCGGAGCGCCGCGTGTTTCCTCTGCCCAGGAGAGACGCACCCGAGACCACCCACTTCCATGCCGACCCTTTCCCATCCAACCGAAGCCTCCCCACTTTCCGCGACGTCCCGCGCCGGACGCCGGTTTCTGGTCGGATTCGCTGCCGCGTTGCTCGGCGCACTCCCCCTCGCCGCGCGTCAAGTGAGCATTCACGACCCGGTGATGGCCAAGGAGGGCGATACCTACTACCTCTTCAGCACCGATCCCGGGATCAAGATCTACAGTTCGAAGGATCTCGTGCACTGGCGGCTCAGCTCACGCGTGTTCGAGACCGCGCCGGAGTGGGCGACGTCCGTGGCGTCCGGGTTCAACGGACACATCTGGGCCCCGGATATCCAGCAGAAGGACGGGCGCTTCTACCTCTATTACTCGATCTCGGCCTTCGCGAAGAACACCTCGGCCATCGGCGTCGCCACCAATGCGACGCTGGATCCCGAATCGCCGGAGTACGCGTGGAAGGACGAAGGCATCGTTGTGCGCTCCGTTCCCGGCCGCGATCTTTGGAACGCGATCGATTCGCATGTCATCGACGACGAGTCCGGCACCCCATGGATGAGCTTCGGCTCCTTCTGGGGCGGGATAAAACTCGTCCGGCTCGCACCCGATCGCGTCTCGCTCGCCGAGCCCCAGGAATGGCACGCGATCGCCAAACGCGAACGCTCCGTGCTCGTCGACGATCGCCTTCCCGGTCCGGCCGAGGTTGAGGCCCCGTTCATCTTCCGGCGCGACGGCTACTACTACCTCTTCATCTCCTGGGACAAATGCTGCCGCGGCAAGGACAGCACCTACAAGATGATGGTCGGACGCTCGCGCGACGTGCGCGGGCCCTATGTCGACAAGGAGGGCAAGGACCTCGCTGCGGGCGGCGGCAGCCTGCTCCTGGCCGGCACACCCGCATGGCCGGGCGTTGGCCACAACGCTGTGTACACCTTTGACGGCCGCGACGTCATGGTCTTTCACGCCTACGAGTCGGCCGATGACGGCCTGCAGAAACTCAAGATCGCCGAGTTGCACTGGGACCCCGACGGTTGGCCGTTTGTCGATCCGTCGGTCCTGAACGACTACGTGAGCAAACTCCTGGAGTGACACACACACGTCCAGTTCGCGGCGTCGCCTCACGCACCCAGCCCTGGGGCGTGGTGCCTGCCGCTGGCGGCGTCCAGCCTCATCGGCAGGCCGGCGTCGCAACGCCCGCACACGTCCGCTCGGCCTCCTCGGCGGCTGATCGCTTCCCTGCCCGCCAGCCATTCAGCCCTTGAGCCCTTTGATGAAGACTTCGCGCCTCAGCGTCCTTGAGAAGATCGGTTTCGGAGCCGGAGACGCCTCCGTCAACGTGGTCATCTCGTCGTTCTTTCTCCTGATCAATTTCTTCTACACCGATATCTTCGGCCTTCATCCCGCGCACATCATCACGCTGCTCTTCGTCGGCCGCGCGGTCGATGCGATCACCGACCCCATGATGGGCCTGATCACCGACAAGGTCACGACGCGGTGGGGACGCTACCGCCCGTACTTTCTCTGGATGGCCGTGCCCTTCGGCCTTTCGGTGTTCCTCGCCTACAGCACGCCCGACCTGGAGTACAATCTGAAGCTGGCCTACGCCTACGCCACCTACCTCCTCGTCACGCTCGTCTTCACCGCCGTCACGATTCCCTACATCTCGATCATCGGGGTGCTGACGGACGACCCCAAGGAGCGCCTCTCGGCCAACGGCTACCGACTCTTCTTCGCCAAGATCGCCGCCCTCGCCGTGAGCACGGCCGTGCCCATCGTCGCGGGTTGGTTTGGTGACGACAAGCCCCGCGGCTACCAGGTGGCGATGGGCGTGATGGGCGCGATTTCCACCGTCCTCTTCCTCTTCTGCTTCGCCACCACCACGGAGCGCGTGAAACACCGGCCCGACCCGCGGCCATTCTTCAGCCAGCTGGCCCCGCTCCTGCGCAACGACCAGTGGCTGCTGCTCTGCGCCGTGTGCGTGATCGGCACGGTCGGCTATGTGGTCCGCGGCTCGGTCGCGATCTACTACGCCACGTATTACCTCGGCGGTGACGCCGGCATGCAGTCCGCCTTCATGGGAACGGGTGTGATGGCCGCCATCCTCGCCATGGTGGCCTCGACCTGGCTGACGAAGTTCATCTGCAAACTGCAGCTCTTTCGCTGGACGCAGATCGGCGTCGGGCTGCTCAGCGCGCTGTTCTACTTCACGGTTCTCCCGGGCGATGTCGCGCTGGCGTTCGTGCTCTACTTCACGCTCTGCTTCGTGGTCGACCTGCACGCGCCGGTGTTCTGGTCGATCATCCCCGAGGCCGTCGATTACGGCGAGGCCAAGACCGGCCAGCGCACGTCGGGCCTGTCGTTCGGCGGCATTTCCTTCTGCCAGAAGATGGGCATGGCCCTGGCCAGCGCGATCGTGAACGGGCTCCTCGTCTGGTTCGCCTACGATGCCGGAAAACCCCAGTCGCCCGAGACCCAGCACGGTATCCATCTGATGCTGACGCTCATACCCGGCGGGTTCCACGTGCTCATGGGCGCCGTGATGTTCTTCTACAAGATCAACGACAGCTACTACGCGCGGATCAAGACCGGGACGGCACCCGGTCTCCAACCCCTTCGCAGCGTGGTCCGCGAATGAGGTTCGCCCGGATTCACGCCCGCGCGACCGTTTGCCCGCTTTCAGCCCCTGACCCCCGCCCTTGGACCCCGGCTTCCACACATGTCCGTCATCCAGCCACTGATTCAACAACGCGCCGACCCGTGCATCCGCCGGTTCGCTGACGACTGGTACTACTTCACCGCCTCCGTTCCCGCCTACGATCGCATCGAGTTGCGTCGCGCCCGCACGATCGCCGAGCTCCCCGCCGCGCCGACCGTGGACGTGTGGAGCAAGCCGTCCAAGGGACCCCACTGCGAGCTCGTCTGGGCCCCGGAAATCCACCGGCTCTTTGATACCTGGGTGATCTTCTTCGCCGCAGCCCATTCGCGCGACATCAAGGACGAGCTTTTTCAGCATCGCATGTGGGCGGTCACGACCACGTCGCTCAATCCGCTGGACGGGCCGTGGTCGGGTCCTGTGCGGGTCGACAGTGGGATGGATACGTTCTGCCTCGACGCCACGGCGTTCGTCCATCGCGGCATCACCTACTACGTCTGGGCGCAAAAGGAGCCGGGCATCCGCGGGAACTCCAACCTCTACATCGCCCGCATGAGTTCGCCGACGACTCTTGCCAGCGCGCCCGTGCGGCTCTCCATCCCGGAGTATCCCTGGGAGACCCGGGGCTTCTGGGTCAACGAAGGCCCGTCCCTCGTCATCCGCCACGGACGGGTGTTTCTCACCTACTCCTCCAGCGCGACGGACGAGAACTACTGCATGGGCCTGCTCCACGCGGACGAAGACGCCGATCTGCTCGACCCGCGCAGCTGGACCAAACTGAAGGAGCCGGTTTTCTGCTCGGATCCGGAGAACAGGATCTTCGGACCGGGCCACAACAGCTTCACGGTGTCGGAGGACGGCGGGACCGACCTGTTGGTGTACCATGCGCGCACCTACACCGAGATCGTCGGCGATCCGCTCTGGGACCCCAACCGCCACACCTACGTCAAGCCTCTCAAGTGGGATGCCTCCGGCATGCCCGTGTTCGGCAAACCGTCCAGCATCGACTGAGGGCACGCCATGCACCCCCGTATCTCCCGCCTCTCCGCGCTCGGTTCGATCCTCGTCCTCGCATGTGGCGCCGCCGTGCACGCCGCTGATCCGCCCGATCCCACGTTCGCCGAGGTCACCGTCCACGACCCCTCGGTGATCAAGGTGGGCCCCCGCTGGTATGTGTACGGCTCGCACGGAGCGTCGGCCTGGACGGAGGATCTCATGCGCTGGACCCAGGTTGCGACGAGCGTGAACGCGGGCAGCCCGGCGCACTTCAACACGTTCCAGACCGAACTGGCCGAGCTCATCTCCTGGACGTCCGCAGACACGCTCTGGGCGGCGGATGTCGTTCGCCTCGGGGATGGCAGGTTCCATTACTACTACAACGTCTGGACCAGCTTCCAGAGCTACCGGAGCTACATGGGCCTGGCCGTGGCGGATGGCGTCGAGGGACCTTACGCCGATGTCGGTGAACTGATGAAGGGCGGGACCGGTGTCGCTGGCTTCAACCCAAGTGTTCACCCCAACACCATCGACCCGCACGTATTCTTCGACCACGAGAGCCGGTTGTGGATGGTCTATGGCTCATACTCGGGTGGCATCTTCATCCTGCGGCTCGATCACGCCGCCGATTCCCCCGACCTCGGGCGGCCGCTGCCCGGCCAGGGCTGGGGCACCAGGCTCATCGGGGGCAACCATGCCCAGATTGAGGGTGCCCACATCCTCTACAGCCCGGAATCGGAATACTATTACCTGTTCGTCTCGTTCGGCGGGCTCGCCGCCAACGGTGGCTACAACATGCGCGTGTTCCGGTCGGTGAATCCAGATGGGCCCTACGTCGACGCCGCCGGCAACAACATGGCGACAACGCCCATTCCGAACAGCCAGCTCTCCACGATCGCTCCCTACGGCGTGAAGATCATGGGCAATTTCCAGTTCCAGACCACCCCGGGCGAGAGCGGCACGGCGCTGCCCGGTTACGTCTCCCCCGGGCATAACTCAACCCATTACGATCCGGCGACCGACAGGTACTTCCTGCTCTTCCACACGCGCTTTGTCGGGCAGGGCGAGTTTCACCGGGTGCGGGTGCACCCGATGTTCGTCAATGCCGACGACTGGCTCGTCGTCGCACCGCATCGCTACGCGGGCGAGACAATCGCACCGACGGACGTCGGTCGCGTGGTCGGCACCTACAAGCTCATCAGCCACGGCAAGGACATCACCCCCACGGTGAAGCTCTCCACGACCATCACCCTCGCGGCCGACGGCACGGTCACCGGTTCATCCACCGGCACGTGGCAGCTCACCGGTGACTACGACGCCACGCTTGTGCTCGGTGGCGTCACCCACCGGGGTGTGTTCGTGCGCCAGTGGGACGAGTCGCGCGCCCGCTGGGTCCTCGCCTTCACGGCCGTGGATGGCGCTAGCGGCGCCGCGATCTGGGGAAGCAAGACCGCCGTCGATACTGTACCCACGATCCTGACACACCCGGTCGGCGCCTCGGTGGCCGGCGGCACCTCCGTCACGCTGCGCGTGGTCGCGGCAGGCGACCCTGCACCGACCTTCCAGTGGCATCGCGATGGCATCGCGATCGAGGGCGCAACCGGATCCTCCCTCTCGCTCGGCAAGGTGGGCAGCGGCGATGCCGCCGCCTACACGGTTGTCGCGACCAATCGCGCCGGCTCCGCGACAAGCGCCGAGGCCATGCTGGCGGTGAAAGTGCCACCCGCGATCACGGCCCATCCCGCCAGTCTCACGCAAATTGCCGGCACCACGGCCACCTTCAGCGTGACGGCCACCGGCAGCGGCGCGCTTGCCTACCAGTGGTTGAAAAACGATGAGCCGGTTGATGGCGCAACGGGGAGCACGCTCGCGCTGCCTGGTATCCACGCCTCGGATGCGGCGGACTACACGGTGCGCGTGACCGATGCGCAGGGCACCGCCACCAGTCGCTTCGCGCGCCTCGTAGTCGGACAGCCCGGAGGCGGACGTCTCTCAAACGCATCCGTGCGCTCCTCCGCCGGAGTCGACGGTGCACCGCTGATCGTCGGCTTCGTCGTGGCCGGCGGTGCCAAGGAGATCCTGGTGCGCGGCGTCGGCCCGACGCTCACGAGCCTCTTCGATGTTCCCGGCGCCATGCCCGACCCGGCCCTGGAAATGCACCATCGCGTCGGCGAGTCCGACACGATCGTCGCCAGCAACGACAACTGGGCGGATGGCGGGAACGCCGATTCGCTCGGCGCGCTCTTCCGGACCCTGGGTGCATTTCCCTTGTCGGACACGAGCCTGGATGCCGCTGTGCTGGCGAGCGTATCCGGCCCCCGCACTGTCCACATCTACAGCCGTACCCCGCACCAGACCGGTGTTGTCCTTGTCGAATGCTACGACGCCGAAGCAACCAGCCAGCCACGCCTGGTGAACGTTTCCGCGCGCAACTTCGCCGGCGTGGCTGAGCAGACGTTGATCGCCGGCTTCGTCATCGACGGCAACGAACCGAGACGCGTGATGATCCGCGGCGTGGGTCCCACACTGCTCGACCTCGATGTGACCGGCGTGCTCGCCGATCCGCGCCTCGAGGTGCACACGACAATCAACAGGGTTGATCGCGTCATCGCCAGCAACGACGACTGGGCGGCCGAACCCGGCGTGGCGGAAGCCTCGCGCACGGCTGGCGCCTTCGCGTTGCGCGACAATTCCTTCGATGCCGCGATCGTCATGGTGCTGCCGGCGGGCGTCTACACGGCTCATGTTTCCGGCGCGGATGAGACCACCGGCGAGGCGCTGGTCGAGGTGTACGAGCTTCCGTAGACCCGTCATGAACCTGATCGAACGTGGTCGATAGGTAGGGCGGTATCTCCGAAACCGCCGCGAGCGCCAGGAACGGAGGCGGCGCGCTCGGAGCGCGCGCCCGACCTGTCCAGCCGGATTCGGAAGGTCATGCCAGCATCCATTCCTTGACAGGCTTCGCGGACGTCCCCGAGCAGAAGCCGACGAGACCCACGGTGCCCTTCAACAAGGCGACTCTCTGCAGGGGCCCAACCTCGCGCCCTGGGCGCAAAGGTGAAACTCCGCTTTGAGTCAACCTCCCGACGCGGGCGCAGCTACCCTCCCGCTGCCTCGATCAACTTGCGCAGTGTGGTGATGTTGCGTGAGGTGCCTTCGGCGCCCTTGCCGGCCTTGGCCAGCTTCTCGAGCCGCGGCCAGGCGACGCTCACCTCGCTGATCTTGCCGCGGCAGAGCCAATAGAACTCGCGCCCGCGAAAGCCAAAGGCGTCGACGGGCGACTCCAGCGCGAGAATCGCGCGACGCGTGGCATCGTCAGCCTCGGCGCGCATGAAGCTCACGTAGAGTGAATCGGTCGCGAGCACCTTGGGAAATGGCACGCCCTCCACAGCGTCGCGCAACTCACCGACGGTGCGGATGAATGCGGGCACCTCGTAACCGAGCACCTTCGCGAGGTGCTTTTCGATCCTGCGCTCGAGCGCCGCGGGGTTGCCGGTCGGGAGGTCAAAGATGACGTTGCCGCTGGCGATGAACGTCGAGACATGCTTCAGCTTGAGCGCTTCGACGTGGCGACGCAGGTCGGCCATGGCAACTCGATGTCCGCCGACATTGATTCCCCTCAACAGGGCAACAGCTCGGCTCATGCGTGCGTCATGCCGCAGGCCTTGCACGTCCGTCAACGGCGAATGCGCGATTCGCGACGGCGGCCCGGCGAGCTGCCTCACCCCGCGTTTCAGCAGGTCGGAATGAAGTATCCGCGGCCCCGGGTCGGCGGCATCCGCATTCATGCACACGCGGGAGAAACAACGAGGGCGGCCCGTTTCAGGCCGCCCTCGCAAACCCACAAATCCCAGGACAAATCCCGATCAGAAGGAATACCGCGCCCCGAGCGAGAAGGTCCGTCCAATGAGCACGTTGCCGAAGTTGTTGGTCCGCGCGTTGCCGGCCTGGTTGCCGTAGTGACTCTGGGCCACGAACTCGTCCGTGAGGTTGGTCGCGTCGAAGGTCACGGTGAGGTTCTCCATCGCCTGCCAGCTGACCTGCAGATCGAGGCTCGACTCCGGCCGGCGGTAGATGCCGATCGGGTTGGCGAACTGGGCCGCCTCGTTGTTGTTGAGGAATCCCGAGCGCCAGACGTAACCGAGTCGGGCGCCCCACTTCCTCTTCTCGTAGGCGAGAGTGACGTTGTAGGACTCATCGGATACGGCAAAGAAGGGGCCACGTATCTCGCCGGTGATCGCACCGGCGTTGTCAACGACCGGAATGCTCTGCTCGGAATCCAGCGAGGTGTAGCTCGCCTGGACACCCAGGCCGTCGAGGATCCCCGGCAGATTCTCCGGGAAGTAGATCGCTCCCAGCTCGAAGCCGGTCAGCTCGCCGTCCGAGGCGTTGTAGGGCTGCGAGAGGATGTAGTCGTAACCCTCCGGATGCGCCGTGGTCTGGGCCGTCACGCGGCGGCGGAACGGCACCACGAGCCCGTCGATGTCGCGCTTGAATACGGAGCCGTAGATCGCGCTGGCCCGTCCCCAGTAGTATTCGATGGAGAGGTCGTAGTTCTTCGACTCCGTCGGCTTGAGATCGGCATTGCCCCCGGTGGCGGTGCCGTAGCCGATGTCCGTCACGTCCTCGACGTAGGTGATCGTCGGATTCAGGTCGTTGAATCCGGGCATGCGCAGCGTCTCGCAGTAGCTGAAACGCACCCGCAGGTTGTCGGTGATGTTGTAGCGGACGGTGGCGCTCGGAAGGAGGGCGTCGTTGCTGGAGGAGCCCGAGGTCTCGGCGAGCGTCGTCTGGTCGGTGAAGATCGTATCGCTCTTCACGTTGACATACCGGAAGCCGATCTGGCCGTCGATCCTGCCGGCATCCTGCAGCCGGTACTCGAAATCGGTCATCAGGTAGAGAGCGGTCGTTTTCTCCTCCACATCGAAGGTCTCACGCATGACGAGCTCGTCCTGGAGTGGCATGCCGTAGCGCGCGCGGATATCGTCGCGATGCCCGCCGATGTAGTCGCCGCTGAACACGGCCCAGCTGCTCGGCACGTCGGAGCGTCCGTCCCAGAAGTCCTTGTTCACGTGCGTGGCTGCGGGATCAAACTCGGACAGCCTTGCTCCCAGCACGCCCGTGCTCGCCGTGCGGGAGCCGGACTGCGCCCCGCGCACGTCGTAGAGTCCGCCGAACCCGATGCTCTTGAAGATGCCCCAGTCGATCTCGTAGTCGCCATCCAGCTTCAGCGTCTGGGCGTCGCCTTCGTCGTAGTTGGCGTTGTCATACATCTGCGCGACTGTCCAGAGCGCGGGATTGGTGAGATCGCTCTCGTCGACGTCCGCGGTGGCGGTGTCGTCGCCGAAGCTGAACGCCGGCAGGCCGTCGCCGCTGTTGAAGTCGACGTCGATCGAACGGTGGACGCGCTCCGTGCGCACGGCGAAGAACTGGCTCTCGAACTCACTGTCCTGCAATGTCAGGTCGGCCGACAGCTTGAGCCGGTCGCCGATCTGCCAGGCGCCGTTGAGGGCGTAGAGGTAGCTGTCGGTCTCCGCATCCGTGCGGTCGCCGCTCATGAAGCCGTAGGGAAATCCGATGTTGCGACGGGCTTTGACGATGTTCGTGCCCTCCCAAAGGTCGACGTCGGCCGAGGGATTCGCGCTCAATGCACCCCACCAGTCCGCGAAGGAGAAGAGGAGGTTGTTGAACGTCTCGTCGCGGTAGCCGTTGTAGAACGCCTCGAAGGTGTAGGTGGAGCGCTCATTCGGCGCATACTGCAGGGACAGATTGGCGGCGGGACGCTTGCGCGTGCCGGTAAGGTCACTGGCGAACACGGCGTCGCGAGAAAGCACATACGGAACCTGCCGGCCGGACATCGTGAGCGTGGATCCGGGCGCGGTCGGCAGGCCGTCGTCGAGCCCGATCTGCCAGTAGGGCTGGCCGGAGAGGGGATCCGGATCCGGGAAGATCCGCTGGTAGGGCACCCAACCCTCGAGCGGCTGGTCGGTCATGAACGGCACCATCGCACCCGCGGTGACGCTCTGATCACGGTAGTCGGTCTTTGCATACGACAGCGTGAAAAGCGCGCCGAACCTGCCGCCGTTCTCCAGTTCCCAGGTGTCGGTGACCAGGGCGCTGAGGTTCGGCCCGATTGAATCCGCCTGCTCCTGGTAGATGCCGCGGGCCGCCAGCACGACCTTCCGATCCTTGAAGTCGAAGGGACGCTGGGTGCGCACGTCGATCACCCCGGCGATGCCGGATTCGATCAGGTCCGAAGACCGTGTTTTGTAGACGTCGACGCGGTTGAGCAGCGCAGCCGGGATGTCCTGCAGTGCCACGGCACGACCGGCGGAGGTGAACACGTTGCGTCCGTTCACCGTCGTGGTCACGTCCGGGAGGCCGCGTATCGTCACGGCGGCCACTTCACCGCGGAACCGGTTGGTCACCTGCACGCCGCTGACGCGCTGGAGCGCTTCGACGACGTTGTTGTCGGGGAATTTGCCGATGTCCTCGGCGACGATCGAATCGACGGACTGGAAGTTCTCGCGCTTCACATCGAGCGCCTTGGTCAGCGATTCGCGGATGCCCGTGACGACGAATTCCTCCAGTTGCACCGCGTCGTCGGCGGGCTGCGGCGTCGCCTCGGACGCGGGCGCGGGCGCTCCGACCGGCGCTGGAGCGGACGTCTGCGCCACCGCGGCGCCAGTCAGAGAGCAAGCGGCCAATAGAGCCAGGGACAGGAAGACGGATCTCCGTGGCGGCTGGGGAGAACCGAGGGATGGGGACTGCTGGTCGTGGATCATAAGCACAGGGTTTTTCAGAACGGCTGGGATACACGTCACACGCGGGGCGCCTTTCGGGAAAGGCGGCAGGGCGGACACGATTGTTCTTCATGCCCACATGCGCCGTTGCCGCACGAAACCCGACAAGTCTTCCGCAAGATTCGCGCACTTACGCCGCGTTTCCGATCACCGCTTTGACGGTTCGGCCTCGGGAAGGTACAGAGAGGCCGCCCTAGCGGCTTCATAAACCGGAGTTCCACCTCCTGGGCGCGAAGCCTGGCGTCGTTTCAGAAAAAGTCGTTGCCACGTGGAGGATCGATCCGCGAGGCATCGGGCGGGGTTTCCTCCGTCTGAACCGTCGACAACGTTCTGAATCCGCTGGAGTGGATCCGGCCCGTCAGTCAGGTCGCGTTGAACTCCGGTGCGCGGCGGCGCGCAGTGCCCGCTGCAGCGGGCAGCGGCCGCCGTCGACCGGGTCGCCGCGACGATACCGCTCGAGCAGGCGGCGCGATTGCTCGGCAAGGAGACGTCGCACCTCACGGCGCCGCCCGCGCACACGTTCGATATGCATGTCGTCGTAGGCCGTCGTCTGGTGCCGCATCCAGGCGATCGCCGCCGCCTCCGCACGCTCTTCGAGCGGGATGCGGCGCGTCCGCGCGACGGTTCCGCTGCCGACTGGCGTCGCGTGCACGGCGATGCTCGTCGCCATCTCCGCGGCGAGGGTCGCGTGGGCCGGAGCAAAGGCCAGAAACGCGAGCACCGCCGCCCGAAAATCCTCCGCATAGCCCGCCTCGGCCGAAGCCCGGCGGCGGCGACCCGCCTCGAGCTTGCGCTGGTAGGCGGGATCCTCGCGTTCCGCCGCCAGCTCGGCCCGGAGCGCCTCGATCCGCGCTGCCGGCGCCCAGATGCCGCGTGAGAAACGCTTGTTGCCCACCGGCTCGATGACCGTCCAGCTCGGCCCGTCCTGCTTGATGCGCCGGCTCAGCGCGGCGTCACCCGGTGGCAGGAGCGCCCACTCGTCCGGGACGCGCAACACGCGTGCGTCCGTGGTCAGCACGTGACGCGGCTTGGCAAATGGTCGCACTTCGCGGGTCTGGTCGGGCACGCGCGGAGAAAAGCGACGCCCTCCCGCGGCTCAAGTCCGGACCACAGCTCGCGCGCGCCGGCCGAACCGGCTCACAGCAGCATCTTCGGATTCTCCATGCCCCAATCGTGCACGAGCTTCCGTTCGAGCATCTTTTCCCAGAAGCCGATGGTGGAGAAATCGACCGCGATCACCTTGATGCGCCGCGCCTCGGCGATGGATTGAAACGCCTGCAAAATCTGCCAGCCCGCCGTGGTTTGTCCGCGTTGGATATGCACGACGTAGGCGGTATCCGGCTTCAGCGCGTAATGAAGCCTGGCCTCGGGGTCGTCGGGCCACGAGAGGGTGAAACTCGGTGTCTTGTAGGGGGGCGGATCGTCCGGGACGATCGACGGCGCGGTGGAACTCACGGGTGTGTGTGTCGGATGCCGAAGGGTTGAGGTTTAGGCGCCGATGGCCAGCGGTAAACTCGGACGCCGCGCTCTCCCGAGTCGACGCGATGCCCTCAGCCGTCGCGGTCGAATGGATCGTCGCCGGACTGGACCGCGCGGGTGCGGACACCTCCTGTCCCCGCGCGGCCGGCCCGGTCGCGAGGCCCCGCGAGTCGACCTCCACCCCCGTGCGCGCGCCGCCATCCCCGCTCTGCACGCTGCCGGAACATCCCCGCACCCTCGCTGCGCCCGCGTCATTTCACGCGAAACGCGCGAAACGAGTGCGGCGCAATCGTGAAGCCCGCGACCTGCGCTTCCGGCACCGGCGGCTTGTTCCAACGGCGGATCACCGTGCGCTCCGTCGTGGCGATCCCCTCGCCGGTAAGCACATCCTCGATACGGCTGCGGTCGAGGGCGAGCGCGACGCCGGCGCGCACGGGCTCGTCGCGGAAGTTGTGCACGACGAAGGTGTCATTGTCGTAGAGGAACAGGCTCACCTTGGAAGGTGCCTCGAGCCGAACCGGAAGGTGGGCGGTGATCACTTTTCGGATCGCGTCGAGCGCACCCTGCGGGATGGCGTAAAGATCGGCGAAGTTTTCCGGGATGGTGAGCACATAGAGCTGGCCGTCGGCGTAGTCGGCATCGTGGAGAAGCGGCCAGCCGTTGTCGCCGTCGATGGCGGAGACGAGTTCCCAGGAGTCGTTGGTGCGGTAGGCGATCTGCGGGATGAGGATCGCCTTCTCGCCCTCGATGAGATCGCCCCACCCGGCCTGGAAGGTCTTCACCAGCGCGACGCGCCCGGTGTGCTCGATCTCGGCGATGCGATCAAGGCCGCGATCCTGGAGTGCACGCACCAGCCCTGAAGTCACCACGACCTTCTTCCCGGCGTGCAGATGCCGCTCGATCTTTCCGACAATCTGAGGGTCGGTCGCGGCCTGGGCGGTGAGCAGCACGATCGCTTCGTCCTCGGGGAAGGTCGTGACCATCTCGACTGGCACGCCGGCCATGCCGAGAAAGTTCTGAAGGAACGCCTCGTCAGCCGAGTGAAACGGCTTGTAGCTCTTGAGGCCGACCGGCTTGCCCAGCACCCCGAGTACACGATCGATGGCCTCAAAGGATACGCCCGCGACACGTGCATAGGTCGTCGGCTGAACCGTCTCGCCCGCCTGGGTCGTCACCGGCTGCATCACCGCATCGTAGTCGAAACTCGTGGGCTGGTCCTGCCAGGGCGCGCGGTGGCGCACATCGAGCGGGTAGTGCATCTGGCGGATGTCGAAAAGCGTGATCTCCGGCGCCGCCTTCGCGAGCAGGGTGAGCCAGAGCTGCTCGGCGAAGCGGTCGTAGTAGCGCGCGCCCCCGGTGTCGACCCAGCCGCCGCCATTGCGCCCCGGGGCGATGTTGGAGAAATAGCGCATGATGTTGTAGCTGAGGTACGGCTGCAGGTGCTGGGCGCTGCGCACGGCATCACGCGTCTCCGTGCCGGTGTAGATGCCGTCGAACATGGCCGGCTCTGTCTCGAGGTTGAAGCCGAGCGCCTGGAAATGGTCATACCAATTCGGATACTTGATGACGACCTTCACGCGCGGGTTCACCTTCTTCGCCGGGCCGATGACGAGGTCGCGCGCGGCGTCGGTCATGAGTTGGAGGCGAAACTCCGTCCAGCCACGGTCGCCTTTCGCCCGGATGTCGTGCTCGGACTTGGCGCTGGTGAAGAAGAAGTCGTCGAGGATGAACTCGTCGAAGTGCTTCGCCGTGTGTTCGGCGATCTCCTGCACCTTCCTGCGATGCTCGGGGTCGCTGTAGGAGAAGGTCTCGAAGCGGTTGCTCTCGTCGATGGTGTAGGTGATCCCCCCGGCGGTCGCGACCCCGCGCGCGGCGAAGAACGCCTTGGCCGCCTCCAGCGTGCTGCTGTCGACGATCACAAGATCGCGGTGGGTCTCGAGGTAGATCTTGTCGACGTGCACCTGCGTGGAGAGTTCGCGCCAGCGCGCCTCGAGCCAGGCGGGATCGGCCATCTCACGCACCTCATAGGCGCGGCAATAGACAGCCACCTTGAACTGCTCATAGGCTCGCGCGGGAGCGGCGAACGCGGCGGCGGCGAGAGTGATGACGGCGAGAATGCGGGGCAGGAATGGAATCATCGGGGTGAGGATTGGCAGGATGACCCGAAGGTTGAGCACCGGCCAGAAGGGGTCAGCACGCGAGACACTCTAGCAGTTGAGCAGGATATTCCCCGGCGCATTCACCCCACGCCAGCTAGGGCGCGGGCCTCAATTCCCCCTCAAGTTGCGCGCGCCCGATCAAGCCCGCCGACCCGGACGCCGATCATTCCCGCGCGCCCTGTGATGAAAGCATTCCTCCGCGACCTGGCTTTTCTCGGACTCTTTGCCGCCGCGGTGGCGGCGGTGGTACTCGTCGTGGCAATCCATCAGGGACAATTTTCGCTCGAGCCAGGCGAACCCAGCGTCGAAGACCCGTCACGCAGCTTGGCCGCGATGCCGCCGACGCCAAGGCCCGCGCCGACCCCGGCGGATCCGATCGCCGAGGCGGCCTTCGCCGCGATCGAGCAACTCGCTGATCCCAGCCCGACTCAATCGTCGGAGAATGGTCCCGCGCCAGCGTTCGATCCGAGTACGCGCGGCGCCCCGGGCGACGCCCGCGTGCTGTGCCTCCCGGAGATCTCCTGGCTCCAACAACAGCTCAGCCAGTGGGCCCGTGAGTCAGGCCACCCGGGCCGTCCCGCACCGGCAAGCCTCCGGCCGGCCCACGAGGCCGCCCGACGCGCCTCAGCGTTCGATTACCAGGTGAGTCCCGAGTGCTGGAACGACCCCGCGACGTTCGAAGCGCGCGGCTGGGGCGATTGTGCGGACAAGAGCCTGTGGCTCGCACGCGAGCTGTTGCGCGCCGGCTACCCGATGGTCGGCATCCGCCTCGGCGTGCCGGAGGGCTACCAACCAGGTCAACCCGGCCACGCGTGGGTCGTCCTCTACCATCACGGAAGCGAGTGGATCTACGATCCAGCCGGGACGCCACGTCTGGCGAGTCAGGACGCCGGCCCGGCGAAGCGCTTCAGGATCACGGCGACCGTGTTTCCGCGTTAGCCCGGCCTGCGGGTCTCGACACACCCCCGCTGCTCGCTGCCGTCAGCACAGCTTCTGAATCGACGGCCTGGCTTTTGCGCATCGGCATTCCCAAGACGCCGCGATAGCATTCCGGCTTCCCCACATGCTGCTGTATCTCCCGTTTCTTCTCGTGGCGCTCCTCGCACAACTCCCGCGTGTCGTGGTGCGTTGGATTCACGCCCACTGGAGCAGGCCGCCGGCCTGTTGATGCTGTTCAGCGGTCGAGGCCGTGCGCATAGAGGTCGCGAATCTCGCGACCCAGGCCGGCGAGCCCGGGGAACAACACGCTCTCGGCCAGGCCCGCGGACATCAACTGGCGGCGCAGGCGCCCCTTGACGGCGGCAGGCACGTCGATGCGGCGGAGGAATCCTTCGAGTTCGCCGTAGGAATCGATCGCCCGCGTTTCGCGGCCGTGAACCGTGAACTTGCCCTTCTGGGCGGCGAGCCGCTTGGAGTTGACCGGCGGATCGACTGCGACCGGCGCGAGCGGGATCAGGTCGGTGCGCTCATCCCACAGTGCTGGCATGTAGGCGGCGACGAGTCGATGATTGTAGATCGGGATGAAGTTGCCGATGCCGGCGAGGCGGTCGTTCACCGCCCGTGGATACAAGACCCATACGCTTCCAGACGCGTCGCCTTCGGCCGGCTGCACCGCAAAGTAGAGCGCCACCAACGCGCTTTCCGTCCAGTCGAGCAGCCGCGTCGGCATGCCATAATGCTGCATGAGAAAGTACCAGTCCCAGTCGGTCGTCGGCGCGGAGGTCGCCTCGCCGAGGAATGGCTGCGCGCGCAGGAAGAAGTCGTGCCGGTAACGATGCTCGCTCACCTGCCGGTACGGCAGGCGGTAGGTCCCGGGTAAAAGCGGCCAGGAGGCATCGGCGTGGCCGCGAAACCAGATGTCCGCGACACCACCGCGCTTTTCCGACCATTGCATCCACACCTGGTCCACCAGGGTGAGAAACGCGCCCAGGCTCTCGACCTGGCCGATCGATGGGTTGGAAGGCGGTTGCGGGGACACGGGAGAGCTCGACACACCCCAAGCATGCGTGGCGGCGCCACGCTTCGCAATACGAGGATCGCCGTATACGATGCGACGATTCCCGCACTTGCCGCCGCGCCGCGCCGATGGAACCTTCAAGAACTCCAGAAACCCCTGCGGGTCCGCACTCGTCTCTGCAGCAACTGCTGCCGCCAGCCCCGCACACCCGTCCCACCCCGCCCTAGACCGTCCCACGTCCACAACACGTTCCTCCATGGCCGAGAAACTCTCCTTCACGCTCAACGGCCGTCCCGTCGACCTCCAGGTGGACGGCGATCGCAAACTCCTCTGGGTCCTTCGCACCGACCTCAGCCTCACCGGCACGAAATACTCCTGCGGCAAGGGCCTGTGCGGCACGTGCACCGTGCTGATCGACAACGTTCCGCAACGCTCCTGCATGGTTCGCGCCGGCAGCGTGCGCGGCAAGAAGGTCACGACGATCGAGGGACTCGAGTCGGACGGCCAGCTGCACCCGCTGCAGAAGGCGTTCATCGACCACGATGCGATGCAGTGTGGGTTCTGCACGCCAGGCATGATCCTGACCGCGCACGGCCTGCTGCGAAGAAACCCGTCGGCCACGCGTGAGCAGATCGTGCAAGGCATGGAACGCAGTCTCTGCCGCTGCGGCGCTCATCCGCGCATCGTCGATGCGATCGAACAGGCACGCGGCGAACTCGCCGGTCACCCGACGTCCACCACCACGAAGGCCACCAGCTAACCGGGACCAGCACGATGAACGATTACGAACGCCTCTCACTCGAGATCCTGCGCTCCTCGCCCGGCTCCATCGCGCTCGCCGACCGCCCGGCCTCGCCGGAGCGACGCCGCTTCCTGCAAAAACTCGGCGCCGGCCTGATCATCAGCATCGCGGTGAACCACGCGCTCCTGCGCGCCGCCGATGCCGAGGAGGCCGCGGCCAAGACCCCGGCCTCGGCTCGCCCCAGCCTGCCCAAGGATTTCAACGCCTTCCTCCACATCGCCGAGGACGGCCGCGTGACCGGCTACACCGGCAAGATCGAGATGGGCCAGGGGATCATCACCTCGCTCGTCCAGATGCTCGCCGAGGAACTTGAGGTGCCCTACGAGTCGGTCGACATCGTGGCCGGCGACACCGAGCTGTGTCCTTGGGACGCGGGTACGTGGGGCTCCATGACCACGCGCTTCTTCGGCCCGCCGTTTCGCGCCGCAGCCGCCGAGGCCAAAGCCGTGCTCGTGCTCCTCGCTTCCGACGCGCTCGGCGCGCCTGCGGATCAACTCGTGGCCTGCGACGGCGCCGTGCACGTGCGCGGGGACGAGTCACGCCGTGTCACCTATGGTGCCCTCACGCAGGGGCGGCGCATCGAGCGCCACCTCGAGGTGAAGCCGGATCTCAAGGACGTCGCCTCGTTCCGGATCGTCGGTCAGTCGAAGCTGCGCCGCGACTCGCGCGACAAGGTCACCGGCCGCGCGAAGTACACCGGCGACATCCGCGTGCCGGGTATGCTCTATGCCAAGGTGCTGCGCCCTCCGGTCCATGGAGCGACGCTCAAGAGCGTGGATACCGCGCGCGCACGCGCGACCGCCGGCGTCCGCGTGATCGAGGAGCGCGATCTCGTGGCCGTGTTGCACGCCACGCCCGACGGCGCCGAGGAGGCGCTCGGCCTGCTCAAGCCGAAGTGGGAACGGCCCGCCCCGTCGAGCCTTACCGAGGACACGATCCACGATCACCTCGACGCGACGCTCAAGGATTCCAAGGTCGTCGATTCGGGCGGCGACCTCGCTTCGGGCCGTTCCGCCGCCGCCCGCGTGATCGAGACGACGTTCCTCGACGGATACGTCGCCCACGCCTGCATGGAGACACACGCCGCTCTCGCGCAGATCGAGGGCGACAAGGCCACGCTCTGGGTGTCCACGCAGAATCCATTCGGCGCACGCGACCAGGTGGCGCGCGCCCTGGGCTTTCCAAATGAGAAGGTGCGCGTGATCACGCCCTTCGTCGGTGGCGGCTTCGGCGGCAAGACCAGCAACACCCAGGCGGCCGAGGCCGCGCGCCTAGCGCGTGCCGCCGGTGTACCCGTCCAGGTGATGCGCTCGCGCGAGGAGGAGTTTTTCCTGGATACGTACCGCCCGGCCGCGCGAATCAAGATCGCCGGCGGCGTCGACGACCAGGGCCGGATGACCTTCTGGGATTACGAGGTTCTCGCCGCGGGGGAACGCGGCGCGCAGCAGTTCTACAGCGTGCCTCACCATCGCACCGTCGCCCGGCCCGGCGGCTGGACCGGTCCGGACGGCTCGCATCCGTTCGCCACCGGCGCGTGGCGCGCGCCCGGGAACAACACCAACACCTTCGCTCGTGAGTCGCAGGTCGACATCCTCGCCGCAGCCGCTGGCATGGATCCGGTGGAGTTTCGCCTCCGGAACATGACGGATCCGCGGATGCTCCGCACGCTCAAGGCCGCCGCCGACGCCTGGGGCTGGACTGCCGCGAAGGCGCCCAGCCGCCGTGGCCTCGGCGTGGCCTGCGGCGTCGACGCCGGCACCTACGTGGCCGCGATAGCCGAGGTCGAGGTCGACCGGCCGACCGGCGGCGTGCAGGTGAAGCGCGTGCTCGTCGCCCAGGACATGGGCGTGGTCGTCAACCCCCAGGGTGCCCTCATCCAACTCGAGGGCTGCGTGATCATGGGCCTGGGCTATGCGCTGACCGAGGAACTCCACTTCAAGGGTGGTGATATTCTGAATACGAACTTCAATGGCTACGCCATCCCGCGATTCTCCGCCGCGCCGAAGATCGAGGCCGTGTTCCTCGACCACAACGACCTGCCGCCACAGGGTGGCGGAGAACCGGCGGTCATCCTCATGGGTGGACTCCTCGCCAACGCGATCCACGACGCCACCGGCGCCCGCCTGCTCCGCCTGCCCATGACCCCCGCCCGCGTGAAGGCCGCGCTGGCCAAAGCCTGACCCACCCGCCCACTGCGCTGTAACGACCGTTACACGATTGCGGTCGGGCCGGCCGCGCTGCCGCTCCGCGCGGCGCTCGGTGCGCCGATTCGGGCGACCCAGCCATCGGGTCAAGCGCCGTTTCCCGCGACCACATCTGTGTAACGGTCGTTACACCGTTCGGTCACCATCGCGGCGCAGGAGGCGCGGGAGTCAGCCCAGGCCGAGGAGTTTGCCCAAGCGCGCGCGCCGTGCCTCCAGTGCCCGGCGTCCTCGATAGCCGGACGGGAGCAGCGCCTCAGGCAGCAGCGGGTCCATCTCCAGCGCCCTCTGCCACGCCTGCCACTCGGCCTTCAGCCAGGCGCCCTGTGCGCGTCCGGACGCCTGGGGCGACGGGAGGTCTCGCAGCACTGCGGTGTGCTCGCCATAAAGCTGATTGATGCGCGCGAAACTCCACGAGCCCTTCACGATGTCAGCATCGGTTAGACCCACACATGGACGGGCCTCAAGGAAGGATAGGTTCGCCAGATCGGTGCCGGTCGGGCGCATCCAGGTCTCGAGTACATCGAACGGGTCTGGACTGACCCAAACGCTGTCCTGAAGGTAACCGAACCAGGCCCGGCGCAGCTGCCGTTGCAGGCGAATGCGTTTCGAGCGGTGCTTTTCCGGCACATCGAAGAGCACCAGCCGCCAGCGACCGTCCCACGGGCGGCTCCAACATTGCTCCGGATCGCGGCCGCCCAGCACGGCGAGGCGACCGGCTTGGGTCAGGCGAAGGATCCGCTCGCCGTCATCGTCGCTCGCGGCAGGTTCCACCAGCCCGGCGTTCTCGAGGCGTTTCAATCGCCGCCGCTTCGCGGCCGGCTCGATCCACCCATCCCACACCGCGTCGAGGAGCCGAAGCGGCACCGCTCCGACGAGGTCCGCCATCATCAGGCTCAATGGCAACGAAGGCTCTCGATTCGGCATCACGCCCGCCAGCATGCCTCCCACGCCGTCCGCGCCAAGTACGTTCGGGTGTAACGACCGTTACACGCAAGCGTCCACGGCGCGCGGGTGGTCCACGCGATCGGATGCCGCCCATGACCACAAACGTGTAACGGTCGTTACAGCGGAGTGGTCGCGGAGGGCGACAGGGGCGGGCATTGGAAAATGCTTGGCTGCGGGCGCGGTCGGTCCGTCATGGACGCACCTGTTGTGCCTGTGAACTCCACCACGCCTGTCGCCTCGTTCGTCGAACATGCCGCCGCCGCCCTGCGCGAGGGCACGTTTGTCCGGCTGCTGCTCAGCCAGCCTTTCAACAGCGGGCCGAAGCCCGTGGAGCGCGTCATCGGCCGGTTGATCCGCGTGCGCGGCGAGCCGATGCTGTCGGCGACCTGGAGGGAAGCGACACGCGACACGACTGAAAATCTCGGCATCGACGCCGTTCCCGACTGGTTGACGAGCCGCGTGCCCGGCGAGTTTCGTAGTGCTGTTCTCGAGACGACAGAGCGGACCTGGCAATTGCTCGTCGCCCGCGACGGCCGGATTCGCCTGGTGGCACACAAACCCGCGCAAACGACCGCACCCGACAGGAGCCATGATCGTGCGAAGAGCCGGTTTCTCGATCGCGACGCACTGCCCTGGCTCGTCCAACTCGGCGTCTGCACTCCCGACGGTGCAGTCCGCGCCTCGATGGCGGACAAACACCGCCAGATCGAGCGCTACCTCGAGATACTCTCGCATCTCGCCGCCGAGTGCGGGTGGCGGCCGGGCGACTCCGTCTCGGTCGTCGACATGGGTTGCGGCAAGGGCTACCTGACCTTCGGCGTCTGGCATCTCCTCTCGCGGCGCCTGGGCCTGCGCGCGGAGGTGCGCGGAATCGAGATGCGACAGGACCTCGTCGACCGCACCAACGCTGCGGCACGCGCCGCCGGCGCCGATGGCCTCACCTTCTCCGCCGGCACGATCGCCGACGCCACGGTCGGCCCGGTGCGGGCGCTGATCGCGCTGCACGCCTGCAACACCGCCACCGACGACGCCCTGCGCCGGGGCGTGGATGCCGGTGCACAACTCATCCTGCTCTCGCCCTGCTGCCACCAGGAGCTGCGTCCGCAGCTCGGCCGGCCCGATCCAATCGCGCCGATTCTCGCGCACGGCATCATGGCCGAGCGGTTCAGTGAATGGCTGACAGACGGACTGCGCGCGCTGCACCTCGAGCGCGCGGGTTACGATACGAAGCTCATCGAGTTCGTTTCCTCGGAGCACACCCCGCGCAACCTCCTGCTCGCCGCCGTGCTCCGCACGGCGCCCGATCCGGGCGCGCGCGAGCGCGCGACGGCGGCGATCCAGCGTCTGAAGGCGTGGGCCGGCATCGAGCACCAGGCGCTCGACGACCTCCTCGCGGGCTGAGGCGCCTGGCGAGACACGGTACCCGCGGCGTCATCACGGTTCGCGCGTCGTGCCCGGTCCGCCGTCATCGGCGGGAAACACCAGCCGGGCCACGACCGGGAAGTGATCGCTCGGATACCGTCCGCCCGGCGCGAATCCCACGATCTCCGAGCGCTCCACGCTCCAACCGCCGCCCACGAGGATCCAGTCGATGCGCGCTTCGCCGAGCGGGAATCGCCCCCAGTCGTTGAAGGTGGCGGTGCCGCGCTGCGGCGGCGTCGAGGTCTTCCCCACCGCGAGCCACGCATCCCGCAGAAACCTGTCCGCCGTCAGCGTGGCGTAAGCCGGGTTCTCGCCGGCCGCGGCATTGAAATCGCCCAGCACGATCACCGGCACGGTGTCGTCCAGCGCTGCGACGCGCTCGCGCACGAGCAGCGCGCTTTTCTCCCGCGCCTCCTGCACCTCGTGGTCGAAATGCGTATTGAACACGACGAACTCCCGCCCTTCCCGGCGCGTGCGCAGCCGCACCCACGTGCACATGCGGGGGAATTGCGGACCCCAGGTGATGCTCCCCATGAGTTCCGGGTGGTCGGAGAGCCAGAAGTGTCCGAACGCGACCAGTTCCAGACGCTTTGCCCGGTAGAAGATCGGGCAGAACTCATCCGCGCTCCCGCCCTCGCGCCCAAGCCCGATCCAGCGGTAGTCACCCAGGTCCTTTTCGATGTCGCCAATCTGCGAATACAGCGCTTCCTGCAAGCCGATCACGTCAGGCGCCATCGCCCGGATGCATTTCCCCACAAGGGGCCGCCGGTCGGTCCAGCGCTCATGCGGCTGGTCCACGCTGCGGCGGATATTGTAGGTGGCGACGGTCACGTTGGACTCCACGCGAAGCGCCGGAAGGCAGAAAGCAAGGGCGACAGCGATGCGACACAGGAACGGGCGCATGAGGGAGGATCGGCCACTTTTCCGTCCCGCCGCAAGTCCATCGGACACGAATGTCGCCGCGCCAGGTCGCCGCGACGCCTTTCCGGCGCTGCGAGCGCCCCTCACCCGGGAGAACAATCCGCGCCGCGCGGCGGATTCAGGTGGCCTGGCGCGCGACGGTCTCTGCCGGCAGGACCGACCACGCCTTCCAGCGGGCGAGCGCCCCATGCACGTCGGCACCGCGCATCGGCTTCGAGACGTAATCGTTCATGCCGGCGGCCAGACAGCGCTCGCGGTCACCCACCATCGCGTTGGCCGTCAATGCAACGATGTAGACAGGACGGCGCCTCTCGGCCTGCTCGAGTTCCCGCAGGCGGGCCGTCGCCTCGAAGCCGTCCATCTCGGGCATCATGCAGTCCATGAAAACGATGTCGTAGGAGGCGCGCCGCATGGCCTCGAGCACTTCGAGCCCGTTCGCAGCCACGTCGGTGGTGCATCCGAGCTTGGCCAGGCTTGCGCTCGCCACCATCTGATTGATTGCGTTGTCCTCAGCGAGCAGCACACGCACGTCGCGGCCTGGTTCCGCACCGGTCTCACTGGAACCGCGGATGGGACCCGGGTCGGGCGACTGCCCGTCGAGGGCCCGCCGCAGTTCCAATGCCTTAACCGGCTTGGTCAAGCAGACGAGGCGGTCGTCAGTGATCTCCGGCAGCCGGCTCGCGCTTCCGAGCGGCTCGAGAAGAATCACTCTTGCGGTGGCGAGCAGCGGGTCATCGCGGATCTGGCGGGCGAGCGTCAGGCCGTCGACATCCTGCAGGTTCGTGTCGAGGATCACGGTGCGGAATGCGCCCCCGATCAACGCGGCAAGGCGCATGCGCTCGATCGCCTCACTCGCACTGGCCGCACGTTCGGGAATCACCTGCCAGGCCTGCAGCTGCTCGGAAAGCATCGCGCGGGTGCAGGCGTTGTCGTCGACGATCAGTATGCGCCCGGATGCGTTGGAGAGCGGGAGCGCCCGGCACCGCCCCTGCTCCGCGGCCCCCTGCCTCCGAAGACGGATCACGAACGTGAACGTCGAGCCCTGCCCTGGCTGGCTGGAAACCTCAATGTGCCCGCCCATCAGCTCCACGAGTTGCCGGGAGATGACGAGCCCAAGGCCGGTGCCGCCAAAGCGGCGCGATGTCGACCGATCGGCCTGGCTGAACGCCTGGAACAGCCGCCGCTTGCCCTCATCGGAGATGCCGATCCCGGTATCGCGCACCTCGAACCTGAATGCCTGCTCCTGCTCCGACTCGGCGACCAGCACACCTCGAACCATCACCTCGCCCCGCTCGGTGAACTTCACGGCGTTTCCGATGAGGTTGCTGAGCACCTGACGAACCCGGCCGGGATCGCCGCGCACGAGCGGCTCGATTCCCGGCTCGATGATTCCGCCGAGTTCGAGGCCCTTGGCGTGCGCCCGTGTCGCCTGGATCTCGAGCGCCTCCTCGAGCACGTCGCGGAGGTCAAAGTCAACGGAGTCGAGCTCGAGGCGCCGGGCTTCGATCTTCGAAAAATCGAGCACGTCGTTGATGATGGTGAGCAGCGACTCGGCGCTCGTATTGATCGATCCGACAATCTGCCGCTGCCTCGGATCGAGCGTGGTGTCGAGGAGGAGGTTGTTCATGCCGAGCACCCCGTTGATGGGCGTGCGGATCTCGTGGCTCATCATCGCCAGGAAATCGCTCTTGGCCCGTGTCGCCGCCTCGGCCGCGTCGCGCGCGCGCACCAGCTCCGCGGCCGCCTGGGCACGCTCGTGAGTGAGCACGGTTATCGCGATCTGGTCGCCCAGCTGGCAGGCGAAGGACACCTCGCGCGGCTCCCAGACATGCGAGCGATCGACCTGCTCGAAACACATCACGCCGAGCCTGCGTTCGCCGATGTGCACCAGCACCTCCAACATCGACGTGATCCGGTTGGGTGCCAGATAGGCCTCCCGGAGGCACGCAGTGCGCGCGTCGTTCCACGCATCGTCGGCCGCGACATAGGGGCCGGCCAGGACCGCGGCGAACGCGGAGTCGAAATCCGCCCGGCGGAGCACCATGCCGCAGGAGTGTCGCTCCGGGCCGAGTTCGAACAGGTCGACGCACGTGGCCATCGTCAGTTCCGGGTCGAACATCCACGCGCTCACACGCTCGATACCCGTCGCGCGGGCCGCGAGTTCCGTCGCCAGCGCGGCCAGCCCAGCCACGTCACCCTGGGCCATGGCGGGGCTGGCGGCCACGCGAGAGACTGCGGAGAGCGCCGCCTCGGCGACTTCCAGCGCGTCCTGCATTCGTCGCTCGGCGTCTTTGCGCGCTGTAATGTCGGTCCGAATACCGACGTAATGATCCGGTCTGCCGTCGGCTCCCAGTGAGGGGACAATCGTCGCATCGACCCAGTAGAGTTCGCCGGATTTCTTCCGGTTGCAGATCTCCCCCCTCCATACCCTGCCCGCCGCGATCGTCTTCCACATCGTGCGGAAATAATCGGCGGAGTGCAGGCCTGACCGGATGATGCGGTGGTTGCGGCCAACCAGTTCCTCACGGGAATAGCCGCTGATCTGACAGAATCGGTCGTTGGCGTAGAGGATGGTTCCGCGGCCGTCCGTGGTGGAGACGATGGCATGCTCATCGAGCGCGAACTTCTGCCGCTCGATCTCCGCGAGTGCGGCCTGAACGCGCTCTTCCGCCCGCGTCCGCTCCTCGATCTCACGGGCAAGACGGCCGTTAACCCGGGCGAGCTCCGTCGCGTTGCGGTGGGAGCGCTGGTAGACATTCAGGACGTACCCAAGAAGAGCCGACGCGGCGAGACCTCCGAGGAGAAGCAGGACCGGCGCCGGCGTCCGCATCCGGTGTTCCGTCGTGCCCGACGGGGCCACCCGCACCGACCAACCCCCAAGGCCGCCATCGACTGGACGCTCGTCGACACGCGCTCGTGGGCCCATGCTGTCGCGGCGGAACAACTCCTCGCCGTTCGCGCTGATTGATACGAAGAATCCCCGCGCCACCTCAGGCGGGAGAACGGTCTTGAAGAAGTCATCGGCACGGAGCACGCCGACGACGAGGCCCGGGGCGGGGCCCGCGTCACCAGCATCGCCGACCACCAGGGCGATGCCGTAGCGGCTGCCGTGCGCCACGCCAGGCAGCACGACAGGCAGGATCGCGCGTTCCTGGGCCTGTTCCAGCAAAGGCGCGCTGAGGAGTTGCTCGTAGGAGGCGCGGCCGAGCATGCCGCCCCGCCGCTCCAGCGGCACGATCTGGCGTACGGTGCCCGAGGCATCGAGCGCCTGGATGGAGTCAAATCCCGGCAGTTCCTCGATCACGCGCCCCGCGGCGTGTATCCAGGCAGTCCACTCCACCTCACCGGCGCGCGGCAGGGAGATCGCCGCATGCCGCATCTCGCGGATGCGTTCCTCCAAGGCGTTCGTGATCTCGCGTCCCACGGCATCGCTGGCCAGTGCGGTCGTCCGAGCCTCCTCCCGCGTATGTTCCGCAACCATGCCGTACCAGAGCACCAGTGAGGCTGCACTACCCGCTGCCCATGCGCCAAGGGGCGCCCAGCGCGGAAGGGCCTCGGGATCCTCGCGACCCTGCGCCCAACCGACCACCACGTAGGCAAAGCCCGCCGCCAGAAAGCCCAAGGCGGTGCCGACGGACATCCGCATGTATTCATTCCAGCCATAGATCCCGGACAGCCCAGTCGTGTAGGCGAAAAGTGCTGCACTCGCGATCGCGAGCACGAGTGCGGCAGGCACGGCGAGGTGCGCTCCCGTCCTGCGACACCCGCCGCACGTCGAGGCGACGATAGTGTAAGCGACAAGCACGAACGAGAGCGCCGAGGAGAGCGCCATCCGTGTCGTGGTCGCCAACTCCGCATGCGTGGACCCGGAGGCCAGAAACCGGTCCACAGCGACATCCCATCCAAGCAGGTCGCGGCTCGCCGCGAGCGCGGCCAGCAATGCCACGCACCCGGAGAGGACGCGGGCGGGCCAGACCGCACCGCGGCATGCGGCAAGCATAGCCGCGCCCACGAGCATAAACGCCACTGCTCCTTTGTACGGCATCGGGCCGGCGACGAGGCGAATCCGTTCCGGCCATCCGACGTACCAGCACACGAGCGCCGCCAGGCCGAGCGCAAGCTCCGCATACGCGGCGATGGCGACAACGCGCTGCAGCCGCTTCGATGCGAGGTCGGCGGTTCCTGACGGCATGGGAGAGTTCAGCGGGCACGCCCGCCTTCTCCTGCATCGCCCGCGGTGATAATAGGTTGAGCGAAACTCGCTCCAACGGGGGCACAGCCGCCGATCTTGGGGCAGCCCTACGGTGCTTTCAGCTGCAAAACACGACGCGCGGCGGCGTTCTCCCGTTTTCCGAAGCCGGACGGGACGACAGTTCAGCCGCGATTCTGGCCCGTGCCGAGTGCAGCGATCTCGCGCACCGTCTCGCTGAGACCGCGGGAGTAGGCGGCGACGAGTGTGTCCCATGCCCGGTTCGCCGTCTCATCGATCACCCGGCGCGCCGGGTCGGCATCGAACCAGGCGACCGAGCCCCGGATACCGTCGCGAAACCGCGTCGTAGCCACAAAGTCCGGCACGTAGCGTTTGATCTTCGTGTTGTCGAAGACGACGGAATGGATCTTGTCGCCATGCAGGCCGCCCCGGGTGTCGGGCAGGCAGGCAGCGATGAAATCGGAGGCGATGTGCACGAAGTGCGGCTTGGATACGCCTGCCGCTTCGGCCACGGCCTCGTAGGCCTGGTTCCAGGTGATGACCTCGTCGGATGTGATGTGGAAGGGATGGCCGATAGCGGCCTGATGCCCGAACAGGCCGACAAAGCCCTTCGCGAAATCCGTGTTGTGCGTGAGCGTCCAGAGCGTGGTCCCGTCGCCGGGGATGATCACAGGCGCACCGCGCCGCAGGCGGTCGAGCACGGTGTATTGCTTGAGCCAGCTGCTCATTGGCAGCGGGATGAGTGTCTCACCGTAGGTGAACGACGGGCGCACGATGGTGACGGGAAAACCCTCCTCGCGCAGGGCGCGCGTCAGCCGGTCCTCGCAGGCGATCTTGTCGCGCGAGTAGTCCCAGAATGGATTCACCAACGGCGTCGATTCCGTGACCAGGTAGTGCGCCACCGGCTTTTGGTAGGCGCTGGCCGAGCTGATGAAGAGGTACTGGCCGACGCGCCCGCGGAACAACGCCAGGCGCTGTTCGAGCTGTTGGGGCGTGAACGTGATAAAGTCGGCAACGACATCGAAGGTTTCTCCTCCGAAGGCGGCAGTGACGGACGCTGCGTCGTTGGCGTCGCCCTGGACGTGACGCGTACCGGGAATGGCCGGGCGCTGCCCGCGATTCAGGAGCGTGACCTCGAAACCGCGCGCGACTGCCAGTCGCGTGCAGGCCGTGCTGATGATCCCCGTGCCGCCGAGAAAGAGGACGCGCATGGTTCACGGGTGCCGCAAGGCCGCCCACGGTGCAAGATGAGCCGGCGCGCGAACCGTGGACCGGCAGGGCGAGGCCTCTGGTCGAGCCGCAGCATCCCCGGCGAACCCGGCGGCATCTTCTGTCTTCGTCCTTTTCGCGCGGCTCGGCCAGAGGCCTCGCGCTACCTCTCATGTCGCCGGCGCTACTCCTCGCATCCGGCCTCGTCGCGACCCTCGCGACGGGCGGCCTTGTGTGCGGCCCTCTTCTCGCGCCGGGCGCGCGCCCAGTAGGGTTCCTCCTGCTCGCCGGCCATGATGCAGCCGCGCGGCTGGATCTCGCCCACGACCGTCGCGAGGCCGAACTTCGCGATCTGCGCCTTCACCTTGGCGGCATCCTTGTAGCCGATAGGCGATTCGGAAAGATCCGGCGCGCCGCTGAACCAGCGGATGTCGAGCCCACGCGTCTCGCGCTCGAGCACCTCGCGCACGCGCGCGGGATCGACGAGGCCTTCGTCGTCGCGATACGGGAGCAGCGTGGCCTTGCGCGAGCGGTTGCGGCCCGCGCCGTGCGGGCAGAAGGAAAGGAACGTCTCGTTGTCCGCGCCAAGCACGAGCAGGATCTCACGCGCCATATTCAACGGGATGAGGCCGAGAAGCGGACGACCGTCGTCGGACGCCCAAGCCGGCGTGGCGCCTTTCCCGTGGTAGAAAATGTCGCCGCGCCTCCACACGAAGTTGTGCTCGTTGCCGACCTGCACGAGCGCGCGCTGGCCGATGCGGTGGAGAAAGGCGGCGTGTATCTGCGCGTGGTTTTCGCGCGTCCAGCGCGAGATGTATTGCAGCGCATCCCAGTAAGCGCGGCCCTCCGGTGAATCGTACGGCAGCCACGCGGCGGGCGCAGGGATATCCTTGGCGTTCTCGCGGCAGAATTTCTCCGCCGCGGCCTGCCCGCGCTTGTAGACGTCGGCGCCGAGGCCGCGCGAGCCGTGGTGCGTGACGAGCACGTTGAACACGCCGTCGCGCCGCTCGATCCAGTCGGCGAGCTCGGTGTGACCGGCGGCGGCGAGGGCGGCGCGCTGCGTCTCCGAAAAACTGATATGCCCGACGTAGGCGAAATGGTTGCCGTCGCCCTGCGTGCCCATGAAATCGCGGGCGCGGCTGCGCAGGTCCCTGAGGAACGGGTTGCCCCAGACCGGCTCCTCGAGCACCGGCGAGTCCCACTGCTCGCCTCGCCAAGCGCTTTCGCGGCGAGAAACGCTGAGCCGACCCCCGGCGCCGAAGTGCGTGGTCTTCTCAAGCTGATCCATCAGTTCGCCCGTCGGGTGGTTGGCCGGGAAGAAGGTCGCGAACATCGAGCAGCAGATGTCGGCCGAGTGTGCGCCGGGCATGATGGCGTTCTCCACCGTGATCGCGCCGCCGACGGGAATCGTGGCGCGCGCCGGCCCCGACGGGCACGCGTCGGGCATGATCGCGCCGCGCTGGACAACCGGCACGTGCAACAGTTCGCGCATGCGTGCGCGCACGGCCGCGAGATTGGCGCGCTCCTCGTCGTTCCCGGCCTCGATCGCCTCGGCGAGCGGGGCCGGCTCGTGACGCGGCAGGATCACCGCGAGCTGCTTTGGAAACTCGCGCTCGAGTTCCGCGAGCATCGCGTCACGCGCCAGGCCGCCAGCCTCCAGCTCGCGCGCACGACGCAATGCCGGCCCGAGCCGGCGGCCTTCGTGCCAGCCGGCGGCGATGAGATCGCGAGCCTTGATTTCCATGGACATGCGAAGAAGTGGAGTCTCGCACGCTCAACGTCCCGCGTCGATGCCCAGTCAAGGGCCTCCGCGGCCGGCGGCGGCGCGCGCCGCGATGCCGCGGATCATCCCGCTGAAGATAAACCCATGGATCGGATACAGCAAATACCAGTAGAGCAGCCCGCCCAGCCCCTTCGGTTCGAAATAGGCGGTCTGTGTGAGCAGCGTCCCACCGTCGGCTGCCGGCTCGCTACGAAACTCCAGCCAGGCGCGGCCCGGTACGCGCATCTCCGCTCGCAAGCGCACAAGTCGGCCCGGCTCCACGGCCTCCACACGCCAGAAGTCGAGCGCGTCACCCACACGCAGCACGACCGGATGCCGCCGCCCGCGCCGCATGCCCACACCGCCGCAGAGACGGTCGATCCTCCCGCGCAACTGCCACGCCCAGTCCATGTAGAGCCAGCCCCGCGCACCGCCCAAGCTGCAGAAGCCCCGAAACACGGCCTCGGACTCCGCGGCCACGGCCAGCCGGCGACGCTCGATGAGCATGCCCTCGGTATCCATCAACGCCACGGGGGTGGTGGACCCCTGGCTGGAAGTGAGCGCGTCGCTCCAGGCGGTTTCGACATCGTCCAAGGCCATGCGATCCAGGGCCAGACGCACGGCGGTCGGGTAGTCGATCGGCTCGATCTCGGGAAAGAGATGACAGGCGGCATCGTCGCGCACCACCACCTCGTTACCCAGGCCCTTGATGAGCGGGCGGGCGATGGCCGCGGGGATCGGCGTGATAAGATGGACCCAGTATGAGGACAACCTCGGCGTGAGCACGGGCACGGCCACGAGCCGCCGACGCAGGCGGCGCGCCTGCGCATATCCCTGCATCATGCCCGCGTAGGTGAGCACGTCGCGGCCGCCGATCTCGACGACGAGCCCGGCGCTCGCGGGCACGTCGAGCGCGGCCACGAGGTAGTCGAGCACGTTGCGAATCGCGATCGGCTGGATCCGTGTATTCACCCACCTTGGACAGATCATGACCGGCAGGCGCTCGGTCAAGTAGCGGACCATCTCGAAGGACACGCTGCCCGAGCCGACAATGACCGCGGCGCGAAACTCCGTCACCGGCACGCCGGCCGAGCGCAGGGCGTCGCCCGTCTCGTGGCGCGAGCGCAGGTGCGCCGAGAGCTTCGCCCGCGGGTCGCCCAGGCCACCCAGGTAGATGATGCGCGCGACCCCAGCGGCGTGCGCGGCCCGCGCGCAGTTTTGCGCCGCCTCGATGTCGCGCTCGGAAAAATCGGCCCCGCCGCCGAGGCTGTGCACGAGGTAGTAGACCACCCGCACGCCCCGCATCGCCTCGGTTAACGAGGCCGCATCGAGCACGTCGCCGGTGGACACCTGCACGCGATCGATCCAGGGGCGCCCCTGCAGCCGCCCCGGGTCGCGCACCAGGCAGCGCACCGCGCGGCCCGAGTCGAGCAGACGGGACACGAGACGCCCCCCGACGTATCCGGTGGCGCCTGTCACGAGGACAAGGCCGGGTTCGGCTGGCGGTTCAGGCTGCACGGCGGAGTTTGTCACGCATTCGCCGGAGATGATGCGCCAGACGGGAGGCGGCGGCATCGTGTTGTCCTCTTCGGTGGGCGCACGGCAGGGCATCTGCGTGTGTTGTGCAGCCTCGGGACTGACGCGGACCGGCCTGACCCGCCGGCTCAGCATCATTCTGGATCAGTTCACCGCCGACGACCAGAGCCACCGGGCGGGGGCGTTTTCCGTGAGTCATGGGTTCGGCTCAAGATGGGTGGGCGAAACCCGCACCAGCGCGAGGACCGTGCCGGAGAGCGGATGGAACGACAGAGGAAGAAAAAGGGCCGGCCGGCTCACAGCGAGCCGGCCGGCACGGAAGAAGGGAGTGCTTAGGCCAACCCGATCACTTCGGCAGGACGACGGTGTCGATCACGTGGATCACGCCATTGCCGGCCGCCACGTCGGTCGCGATCACCGTGGCTCCACCGACCGTAACCTTGCCGGCTTTGACCTCGAGGGCGAGTTCCTGGCCGTTCACGGTCTTGGCCTTCGACGTCGTGACGTCAGCGGCCATCACCTTTCCCGGCACGACGTGGTAGGTGAGGATCGCGACGAGCTTGGCGCGGTTCTCCGGCTTGAGCAGGCTCTCGACCGTGCCGGCGGGGAGCTTGGCAAACGCGGCGTCCGTCGGTGCAAATACCGTGAACGGTCCGGCGCCTTCCAGTGTTTCGACCAGCCCGGCGGCTTGGATGGCGGAAACGAGAGTCGTGAACTGGCCGGAGTCGGAGGCGACAGCGACAATGCTCTTCGCCTTGGCAGAGGAGCTGTGGCCGGTGCCGGCCTGGAGGGAGGATGTCGCCATGGCTGCGACGAGCGCGGCCACACTTAGGATGCGTAAGGATTTCATGATCTGAATGATGCTCATGGTTGGATGTCTTGGTGAAGTGAAGTGCCCGCTCGGGCTTCCCCAGGGAAACTGACCAAGCACCTCGCCATGAAGGGACGCTCGACTCCCCCGGTTGTCAACATTTTGTTTCATTTTCGTCTATGATTTGTCTCGAATAGGACCGACGGCCTCGTCTCGAGCGAGTGGAGTCGATGGGCTGCCGAGCGGTCGCCAGGCTGTTGACAACCGGCCCGGCGCACGTCCCTTCCGCGCTTCCTTTGCTCCGCCGGACCTCCCCGATTCATGCATCTGCTCACACCGTTCCAGCTCGGCTCGCTTTCTGTTCCCAATCGCGTGTTTCTCGCGCCGCTCACCCGCACACGGTGTGACGCGAACAACGTGCCAACCGATCTCGTCGTGCAGCACTACGTGCAGCGCGCCTCGGGCGGCCTGCTCTTCGCCGAGGCCACGATGGTTTCTGCCGATTCGCAGGCGTGGCTGCGGCAGCCGTCCATTCACTCGCCGGCACACGTCGCGGGCTGGCGTCGGGTGACCGAGGCGGTGCATGCCGCGGGCGGCCGCATCTTCCTGCAGCTGTGGCATCCCGGTCGCGCCACGCACGAGGAAAACAACGGCGGCGCGCAGCCCGTATCCTCGTCGAACAAGCCGATCCGCGATGACCACATCCACACGCCGAAGGGAAAGCGTCCCTACCCCGTGCCGCGTCCGCTGCGCCTCGACGAGATCCCCCTCCACGTCGAGCAGTTCCGCCGCGCGGCGGAAAACGCGCTGGCCGCCGGCTTCGACGGCGTGCAGCTGCATGGCGCACACGGCTATCTGATCGACCAGTTCCTGCGCGATGGTGTGAACGACCGCACGGATAGCTACGGCGGCTCGATCGCGAACCGCGCGCGCTTCCTCTTCGAGACCGTCGACGCCGCCATCGGCATTTTCGGTGCCGATCGTGTGGGGCTGCGCATCTCACCGCGCGTACCGTTCAATGACATGATCGACTCTGATCCCGCGGGACTCGTGCGCCATGTCGCGATCGAGTGCCAGCGCCGCCGTCTGGGGCACCTGGAGCTGCGCCAGACGCTCGGCACGGATCCCGCGGAGATCGAACTCGCCCGGGTCGCGCGCGCGCACTTCCACGGACCGCTGCTGCGCAACGGTGGCTTCACCCGCGACAGCGGCGAGCAAGCCATTGCCGACGGCCTGGCCGACGCGATCGTCTATGGCACGGCGTTCCTCGCCAATCCCGACCTCCCGCGGCGCTTCCTGTTGAACGCGCCGCTCAATGCGGTGCACGAGGCCACGCTCTACACGCACGACGCGAAAGGCTACACCGATTATCCGGCGCTGCCGCTGTGAGGCCTCGACCGGCGCAACCTATTCGAAGAGAGGATGCGCGGAAGTTTGCGGCTCGGCCGGAGGCCTCGCCCTACCTGATTTGCGCTGGCGAGAGGCTGGCGCGTGGCCGGGCGTCAAACTCCTCTGCACTCCGACCCTCACCCTGGGCCGGTCATCTTCTCCGGGCGCACCCAGGCATCGAATTGATCCGCCGTGAGGTGACCGAGGGTCACGGCGGCGTCCCTGAGCGTCGTGCCCTCCTTGTGCGCCTTCTTGGCGATCTCGGCGGCCTTGGCGTAGCCAATATGTGGATTCAACGCCGTGACGAGCATGAGCGAGTTCTCCAGGTGGCGCCGGATCACGGGCTCGTTCGGCCGGATGCCGTCCGCGCACTTCCCGGCGAACGAGACGCAGGCGTCGCCGATGAGGCGCGCGCTCTGCAGCACGTTGGCGGCGATGAGCGGCTTGAAGACATTGAGTTCGAAGTGACCACTCGCGCCGCCGATCCCCACGGCCACGTCGTTGCCCATGACCTGGGCGCAGACCATCGTGAGCGCCTCGGGCTGGGTTGGGTTGACCTTGCCGGGCATGATCGATGAACCCGGCTCGTTGTCGGGAATGATGATCTCGCCGATCCCGCAGCGCGGCCCCGAGCTGAGCATGCGGATGTCGTTGGCGATCTTCATGAGCGAGACGGCCATGCGCTTGAGCGCGCCGGAGAGCTCGACCATCGCATCGTGTGCGGCGAGCGCCTCGAACTTGTTCGGTGCGGTGACGAACGGCAGGCCGGTGAGCGCGGCGATCTTCTGCGCGACGACGACATCGTAGCCAACCGGTGCATTGAGCCCCGTTCCAACGGCCGTGCCACCAAGGGCGAGTTCGGAGACCGCCTCGAGCGCGTTGCGGATGGCGCGCATGCCGTTCTCGAGCTGCTGCACGTAGCCGCTGAACTCCTGGCCGAGCGTGAGCGGCGTCGCATCCATGAAGTGGGTACGGCCCGTCTTGACGATTCCGGCGAAGTCCGCGGCCCTGCCGGCCAGGCTGTCGCACAGCCGCGCCACACCCGGCAGCGTCACCTGCATCGCGACCTTCAGGGCCGCGATGTGCATGGCGGTCGGGAAGGTGTCGTTCGAGGACTGCGATTTGTTCACGTCGTCGTTGGGATGCAGCGCCTTCGCGTCATCCGTGAGCGATCCGCCGCCGAGCACGTGGGCGCGGTTGGCGATCACCTCGTTCACGTTCATGTTGCTCTGGGTCCCCGATCCCGTCTGCCAGATCACGAGCGGGAACTGGTCGTCGAGCGAGCCGGCCAGGATCTCATCGCACACGCGCTCGATGAGCCCGGCCTTCTCCGGGGGGAGCACGCCGAGCTCCCGGTTGGCCTGCGCGGCCGCCTTCTTCAGGACCGCGAACGCATGCACAATCTCGCGCGGCATGCTCGCCTCCGGTCCGATCCGGAAATTCTGGCGCGACCGTTCCGTCTGCGCTCCCCAGTAGCGGTCCGCCGGCACGCGAACCTCGCCCATGGTGTCCCTCTCAACGCGAAATGACGCGGTGCTCATGCCATTCCTTGCCGTGTCTCCGCCGTGTTCGCAACCCGTCCCCGTGCTTTCCTCACCAGCACCCGAGTCGGCGGCGTTCAGCCCCTCGGCTGTGGCGGCCGGGCGGGTTGTGCAACTGCCAGCCGCCCGCCGGGCCGGCCCGGTGGTCGCTCCCCGCCGGGCCAGCAGGATCTCTCCTGCTCAGTTCTTGCGGGACTTTGGCTCGGTACCCGGCTCGGGCAGGACCACACCCTCGAGGATGATCTTCTTGGGGAACAGGAGCGAAAGGCCGATCGACACGGCGAGGACCGCCGCGATCACCCCGAGCGAAACGGGGGTGCCGATCTTCCATTCCGTGTGCGCCAGGAGCATCTTCACGCCGACGAACGACAGCACCACGCCGAGTCCGACCTTAAGCAGGTGGAACTTGTCGATCACTCCGCCGAGGACGAAGTAGAGGGAGCGGAGTCCCATGATCGCGAATACGTTCGAGGTGTAGACGATGAAGGGATCGCGCGTGACCGCAAAGATCGCGGGAATCGAATCCACGGCAAAGATGAGGTCCGAGACCTCCACCATCACCAGCACCAGCAGCAGGGGCGTCGCCACCCAGCGGCCGCCTTCTCTGACCAGGAAACTTTGGCCGTGATAGCCGGAGGTGACGGGCACCCAGCGCTTGAACAGCCTCACCACCGGGTTGCGCTCGGGATGAATCTCCTCCTCGCGTTTCACCAGCATCTTGATGCCGGTGACGATGAGAAACGCGCCGAAGATGTAGATGATCCAATTGAACTGCGCGATGAGCGCGGCCCCGAGCCCGATCATGATCGCGCGCATCACCAACGCCCCGAGAACGCCCCAGAAGAGCACCCGATGGCGGTACTGCTGCGGCACCGCAAAGTAGGAGAAGAGCAGCGCGAACACGAACACGTTGTCCATGCTCAGCGAATACTCGATCAGGTAGCCGGTCAGGAACTCGAGTGCCGCCTGCTCCCCGCGGAACCGCCAGATCCCGAGGTTGAAGATCAGCGCCAGCGTGATCCAGGTGATGGTCCACGAGAGCGACTCGCGGAACGAGACCACGTGGGCCTTCCGATGGAACACGCCCAGGTCGAGCGCGAGCATCGCAAAGATGAAAAGATGAAAACCAACCCAGAGCCAGAGTGTATCCATGAAATCAGGAGCGAGCGGCCGCGCCATGCGACCCGAGGGAGTGATCGTGCCGGCCGCCGCCCGGCCCGCGGGGCGGGCCGCCGCGGCCCTCGCGTGCGGCGAGGGCGGAGCGCACCATCAGGAGTTCGCCGATGTTGTCGGAGGTGATCAGGCCCACCAGCCGGTCGCCGGAGTAGACCGGCACCACCCTGCAGCGCTCGGGCTCGCGGCGTGCGAGCACGGCGTCCAGCGGTTCGTCCACCAGGGCGGTGTTGAAGCTGCGGTCCATGATCCCGGTGACGCTGGCGTGTTCGTCCGACTCGCGCAGGCCGCGAATGAGGCGGTCGTGCGAGACGATCCCGACCACGCTCGACTCCTCGACGACGGGAAAATCCCGCTGAGAGCCGGCGAGGAGCAGGCGCGCCGCGTCCCCGATCGTCTCGCGCGGATCGAGCACCACGTAGTCCGTGATCATGGCATCGCGGGCCGTGACCCCGCGCAGAGCATGCTTCATCTCGGCCGCGGCCGCCTCCTCAGCCGCCCCGATCCACACGAAGAGGGCGATCAGGATGAGGATCGGCTGCATCGGTTGACTGAACAGGCCGAAGAGACCGAAGAGAACGGCCATGCCCTGTCCGATGCTGGCGGCGATGCGCGTGGCTCGCGCGTAGTCGAGACGCATCGCGAGCACCGCTCGCAGGACCCGGCCGCCGTCCATCGGGAAGGCGGGGAGCATGTTGAAGGCGACCAGGAAGAGGTTGATCGCGAGAAGGCTTGCCACAAACGAGCCGCCCACCGGATCCACTGCGCTGAATGCACCGAAATCCCCCGCGATCGCCAGCCAGCCGGCGAGCAGCGCGGCGATCACGATGTTGACGGCGGGTCCGGCGAGCGCGATCCAGAGTTCCTGGGACGGGGTGTCGGGCATGCGCTCGAGCCGCGCGAGGCCGCCGATCGGGAGAAGCGTGATGTCGTGGGTCGCCACGCCGTAGCGCCGCGCCATCAACGCATGACCGTATTCGTGCAGCACGACGCACAGGAAGAGGGCGCTGAAAAACGCCAGGCCGACGAGCGCGACACGGACGTCGCCCGAGCGCAGCCACTGCGCAAGCGTCACGAAGGCGAGCAGGAGCAGAAATGTCGCGTGTATCCGCAGCTCGATACCGAGCACGCGCCCCAGGCTGAAAGACCATTTCATAGGCATGTTTCCTCGCGGGAGCGCATGCATATTCCGGGCGCAGCGGGCCCGGGACAAGCAGATCGTCGCGTCATCGCCCCCGCCTGCCTGTGCGGAACTCGGCCGCCCCGCGCCGGGTCCGGTCGCGCCGCCGCGCGCGCTCCCGCAATTTGCGCTCGAGCTCCGTCGCCGCCCGGCGAAATGCATGGGCCACCGTGTGGTCCACCGCTTCAGCGCTGAGGTCCGGGCCGGGAACCGCGATGCGCACCTCCGCGCGATAGGCCGGGCTCTCCTCGGATCGGCGCTCGAGGGTCACGCAGGCGTCGTCGATGCGGCCGATCTCTGCGAGCGCGAACAGGCGGTCCTCGACCATGGTGTCGAGAGCGTGGAATGAACGGAGATGACGGTGGCGTATGGTCAATTTCATGGGTTGATAGTCCTGGTGTGTTACGGTGGTCAAGCGTCGCCCGGCCTCGGATCACTCCCGCTCGCGGCCCGTGAGGAGCGGCAGCAGATGCCAGAGGAGGTAGACAAGCGATGTGATGAACGCGGCCACGTAGGTCCATGCAGCGGCATCGAGCACCTGCTTCACGGCCGCAGCCTCCCGACCGGGCTGGATCATCGAGAGTTCGCCCAGGACAGCCTTGGCGCGGCGCGAGGCATCGAACTCGACGGGCAGGGTCACAAGGTTGAAGAGCGTGATCACGCCCCAGGCGCCGGCGAGGACCCAGGCCGCTGTGATCGGCTGGATGAGACCGGTGAACAGGCCGATCAACGGCAGCCAGAGCACGATATGGTTTGCGTAGGTGGTGATGCCCACCGCCGCCATCCGCCACATCAACGGCTTGTAGGCGCGCTGGTGCTGGATGGCGTGGCCGCATTCGTGCGCGGCCACACCGAGCGCCGCGGCGGTCGTCCCCTCGTAGTTCGCCGTCGACAACACCAGGCGCCGGTTGATCGGATCATAGTGGTCGCTCAGGACGCCGTCCTGCATGGCGATCGTCACGTCGCTGATACCGGCGCGGCGGAGGATGAAGGCGGCCGCCTCGCGGCCGGTCACGCCCGAGAGGACGGGTTCCTGGTTGTGCCTGTTATAGACGGAGCGCACGCGCGCCGCGGCCCAGAGGGAAAGCGCGAGGGTCGCGCCGAAGAGCAGGAGAAGCGTCATGGTGAGTAAGGAAAACGGCGGTCGCCGCGATCGGCGTGCCGTCGTTGCTGGCTAGATTAGCGTTGCGGGACGTTTTCGGCTAATACGTAGTTTCTCAGCGACACTTAGGTTTTACCTAACCACGCGAGCGCATGAGCGACTGGCTCAACTATCACCATCTTCGCTATTTCTGGACCGTGGCCCGCAGTGGCGGGTTGCGGCAGGCCGCCGAGAAGCTCCATGTCTCGCAGCCGTCCATCTCCGCCCAGATCCGCGAGTTGGAGGATTCGCTGGGCGAGAAACTTTTCCGGCGCCAGGGACGCTCCAACGTCCTCACCGACGCGGGCCAGCTCGCGCTCGGCTACGCCGACGAGATCTTCGCACTCGGGCTCGAGCTGACGAACGCCATCAAGCAGCGGCCGTCCTCGCAGGCGCTCCGGCTGCATGTGGGCGTGGCCGATTCCGTACCCAAGCTGGTGACACACGAGATCATCAAGCCGGTGTTCGCCATGCCGAGGACGGTCCACGTGATCTGCCGCGAGGGAAAGATCGACGACCTCCTCTCGCAGCTCGCGGCGCACCGGCTCGACATCGTGCTCGCCGACGAGCCCGCCTCCAGCAGCCACCGGATCCGCGTGTTCGATCACAAGCTCGGGGAGTCCGGCGTCACCTTTTTCGCCACGGCCCCGCTGACGAACCGGCTGCGCAAGGGTTTCCCGAAGTCTTTGCAGGATGCTCCGGCCCTGCTGCCGGCGGAGTCGACCTCGCTGCGCCGCTCGTTGGACCGCTGGTTCCATGAGGTCGGCGTGAGGCCGCGGGTGGTGGCGGATTTTGAGGACGCGGCACTGATGAAGGTGATAGCGGCGGAGGGCCGCGGCTTCATCGCACTGCCTTCGGTCGTATCCGACGATGCGATCGCCCGTTTCTCGCTGCGGGCGATCGGCACGAGTGATCGCTGCCGCGTGGAGTTTCACGCCATCACCGCCGAGCGCCGCATCACCCACCCCGCCGTGACCGTGATCACGCAGCAGGCGCGGGAGCTGTTCGCGAAGTAGCGCCGGCCCGGATCAGGCGGGGTTGAGCACCTTCATCAGCGCGGCGAAATCCTCGTCGCCATGGCCTGCCTGCGCGGCCGCGGCCAGCGCGTGGCGCACGGCGTCAAGCACGGGCATATCCCGGCAGCCGTTCATGGACGACGCGAGGCGCATGTCCTTGAACATGTGCTTCACCGAAAACTGTGGCGCATAGTCGCCGGCGCGGAGCTTGGGTTCCTTGAGCTTGGTCACCCCGGAATACCCGACGTTCTTCGCCAGCGCGCCGAAGAACGTATCGTCACTGATGCCCGCCCGCCGGGCGATGGTCAGCGCCTCGCAGAGCGCCTGCATCTGGGCGGCGATGTTGAGGTTCATTGCGAGCTTGAGCGTCGCGGCCTGCATGTGGTCGCCGACATGCACCCGCGTGGCCGAGACAAGCGCGAGAGTCGACTCGAGCTCGGCGACGAGTGTCGTGTCACCACCGAGATAATACACGGTTTGCCGCTGTTCGGCGGCGGGCTTGCTGCCGGTGAACGGCGCCTCGAGGTATCGTGCGCCCCGGGCGAGAACCATGCCCCGGAAGGTGTCGCTGCTGGCGGGGTCGATCGTGCTGGACTGAACCACCACCTTCCCCGGTCCCAGGGCCGGAAGGATCGACTCGATGACGGAGCGCACCGCCGGCGGATCAGCGACGACGATCTGGATGATGGCGGCAGCGTGCGCGACATCGACGGCCGCGGCTTTCCACTGGGGAAACTCCGGTTGCGGCGTGCGGTTCCATGCGCCGGCAAGGATGCCCGCCGCGTGGTAGTGTCGCGCCCATGTGCCGCCGATGATGCCGAGACCGAGTACGCCGATGTTCTTCACCGCGCGACTCTTGCGCAGCTCCCGGTGCGTTTCCAGACGGAATCCACGCGAGGGATCGGCCGCGGCGGCGCCGAGACGTGCGCCGTGGAGGTGCGGCGCCCTGATGCGGCCCGACCGCGGGACGTCAGAAGCCTTCCACCTGATAGATCTCGAGCAACGCCACGCCGGTGCCCCCGTCGGCTCCGCTTACCAGGGCGGTGTAGGGCCCGGGCGGGAGGAAGAGCAGCAACGCCGCATCGTCGCTTGGTTGGGTGAAGGCGAACGCGCCGACACGCGCGGATGCCTGCGCGATCGTCGCCGGTGAGTCGGCCAGCGCCCAGGAGTCCGAGCCCGCGAGCGGCGTGGCCCCGCGCAGCACGCGGAGTCTTGGCCGGTTGAGCACGCCAGAGACGCCGAGCGGGATCAGCCCCGGGCCGGCGGCACGGACGAGCACGAGCACGGGCGCCTCGCCGGCCACCACGAACCCGCCGATCAAGATGTTGTCGCCTGTACCCACGAAGCCGCGACCCGAGATGTTGACCAGTGCGCCTTCCGTCGGTGCGGTGCGCGCATCGTAGACCTCGGCCAGCGCCACGCCCGCGCCGCCGTCGGCGCCGTTCACCTGCACGGTGTAGATGCCGGAACCCAGCGGCTGGAGCAGTGCGGCATCCGTCGATCCAGGGGCGAGAGTGAAAGCGCCGGTGCGTGCGCTGGCCGCCGCGATCTCCGCTGCCTGACCGTCCGCCGACCAGCCGGTGTTCTGCCGCACGAGGCCTTCGCCCCGGAGGGTGAGGCTGGGCTGCCCGAGCACATTCGACACATCGAGAGCCGCGAGGCCGGGACCGACGCCTCGCACGAGCACGGGAAGTGTGCCGCCCCGGACCACGAAACCGGATATCAGCACGGCATCACCCGCACCCACAAAGCCGCGCACGGAGATGTTCACGAGGCGCCGCGCGACCGTGGCGCCATCGCGCAGGAGCACGAGCCTCCGCCGTGGTTCACCCGGAAGTGTCACATCCGCATCGAGGCGTCCGGCACCCACCGTGCCCGCGAACACGGCCCCTTCCGCAGGGCTGAGGGTGAACCCGCCCTCAGCATCCAGTGCTCCCGTGGCCGCGCGATGGGGTCCCGTCTCCTCGATCACGACCGACATCCGGCCGCGCTCGACCTGCGCGGCGGCCCGCGCGCCCGAGTCGACCACCCACCCGGAATAGATGCCGTCGCGCGCCGGGTCGACCGCGCCCACGCCCCCCGTCACGCGCGCACCCTCAAGAGTCGCCGACGCACCATCGGCATGCACGATCGCGCCGGAAACCCGCCCATCGGCAAAGATGCGTCCGCTGATCATCGAGCCGGATCGATCCTCGATGAAAAACGCGCCCCACTCCCGGATGCTGAAATCCCGCTGGAACGAGCCGCGCCCAGACGAGCTGACGAGTGTACCCGTACCATCATCACGCGCGAGAAGCGTCCAGATGCCACCCGTCGACGTGGTGCCGGTGTAATATCCCTGGCGCTGCACGCTTTCCACCACCACATCGAGCGGCAGCGTCCGCGTGACGTGGACGCCGTCCGCCGTGACCGCGTCGAACCGGACGACGCTCGAGCCGGGTCCATCAAACGAGGCGACCGCCGACGTGGCGCCGGTGGCCAGAACCGCAGCCGGCGCGCCCGTGGCGCTCCAGGCCGTATCGACGAAAGCGGGCGCGGTGAGTTTCGACGCCGCCGCCGTGAACGTCAGCGGCACTGCGAGCGGGTCGTTCCCGGAACCCGCGGCAAACGTTCCCGAGGTGAGCGCGCGCACCGTCGCCTCGCGCGACATCCACGCAATCTCCGCGTCCCCGAGGATCCTGCCATAGAGGCGCAGTTCGTCCAACTGTCCGAGCCAGCCGCGAGTGCCGTCGCCGCGGTCGCCGATGAAGCCCTGCCCGGCTTCGACCGAGGGCGTACCGGCCGCGGAAGCCTGGGTGCCGGTGACCTGCCGCACGCCGTTGATGTAGAAGACCGGTGCCGGACGCGCCGCCGACGGATCGAACGTGGCGGCCACGTGATACCAATTCCCGATCTGCAGGGTGCCTGGCGGCGAATGCCACACGATGTCGCTCGCGCCATCGTCGAGCGCGAACTTGAGCGTGTCCATGTTGCCGTCGTCGATGGACGAGCCGCCGCTGTCGAATCCTCCGAAAAGAAGCCCCTGTCGCATGTGCATGATGCGCGGGAAGATCGTCGCTGTATTCACACCGGAAGCACGCACCCAGCCGGCGATGGAAAATCGAGGCAGGGCCGGTGTGCCGAACCCCACCCGGCTGGCCTGGCCGTCGAACTGCATGGAGGTGCCGAACACGGCCGTGGTTGAACGGACGGCGGAGATGACCGTGCCGTTCCGGCCATTGCCCGAGAGATCCGCGGTTGCCGCGCCCTCGTCGTCAAACGCCCACCATGCCTGAAGTCCCGACGTGGAGACGCCGGGGCCGGGCCCCACCGCAACGACGATCTCGTCGCTCTCCTCCAGCCCGCCCGCTGTCGCGACCACTCGGATACGATAGAGGCCCTCGGCGGGGAAGGTCACCGTCGTCGCAGGGCCCGTGATGGCGGCAAAGCCCGCCGCAACCGGCCCGTCGGACATCGACCAGGATAGCTCCGCGGCAGGCGTCGACGCGCCGTCGCGCTGCACGACGGCCTGGAGTCCGAGTTCCAGTCCGGCGCGGTCGAGGATCGCGACCTCCACGGGGATGCCGCCGCGGGAGATGGCGACACGGGGACGCAGCAGTGATGGCGACACGGCGCGGCGGACGTTGAGGCGGCCGCCGGTCGCGACGCGCCCGGACAACGCCGCGACGGGATCGACCGTACTGAGAAGGCGCTCGCGGATCTGCAGTGCCCCCAGGCCCGGGTTGGCCGCCGCCACCAGCGCGACCGCACCACTCACGTGCGGTGCGGCCATCGACGTGCCGTCATACCATGCGTAGGCGCCTTCCCGGACGGTCGAGTACACGGCCGTGCCCGGCGCGGCCAGGTCGACTGACGTGGCTCCGTAGTGGGAAAACACGGACAGCCGGTCGGCCTGGTTGGTCGATGCCACGGCGATCACGTTCTCGACGTCATAGGAGGCGGGATAGATCGGCACCACGTCGTTGTCCGCCGTGGGCATCTCGTCCTCGAGATTGCCCGCGGCCGCCACCGCGAGGATGCCCGCGTCGCGGGCAACCGCGAGTTGCTGCCGGAATATCGCGCTCATGCCGGCGCCGCCCAGCGACATGTTCACGGCCACCACCGGGACGCCCCGCTGGCGCATGCTCACGACGTAGCGCAGCGAGTTGAGCAACGCCGAATCGGCGTAGGTGTCGGAGCCCGCACGAAGCACCATGAGGCGCGCGTTCCAGTTTACGCCGACCACGCCCGTGCCGTTGTCGCCGGCTGCACCGATCGTCCCGGCGACGTGAGTGCCGTGTCCATCGGTATCGCTGATGGCGGCGTTGTTGTTAGCGAAATTCCAGCCATGGATGTCATCGGTGCGCCCGTTGCCGTCGTCATCGCGGCCATTGCCGGCGATCTCCCCGGGATTGGTCCAGAGGTTGGCCGCGAGGTCGGGGTGATCCAGGGTGATGCCGCTGTCGATGACAGCGACGACCACGGACGGACTGCCGGTCGTCACCGTCCATGCGGCTGGCGCCTCAATCTGCTCAAGGCCCCAGAGACGCGTGGTGTCGTAATCGTTGGAGACCCTGCGTGAGCTGAAGCGAAGGAAGTCGGGTTCCGCCATCAGATCGGGCGCGCGATCCTGAAGCAGTGCGATCATTTCCGGCACGGCGTCTACGGTCACGCCGGCCACGACGACGCAGACGACAGCATCGTCAGGACCGCTCGGTTCAGTGGAAAAGCCCGCCGCCTGGAGGCGCAGCGCCAGGTCCGCTGCGCTTTGTGTCGCCGGAACGCCGACGATCACGGCATCCGCCCGCATCGCCTCTGTCGCCAGGACCGTGTGCTGTCCGGCGGGGTCGACATGAACGTGATCCACGAGGCGCACGAGCCGCCCGTCGTCCGGCTGGCGAACGACGCGGGCGCGACGCCCCGCGGCTCCACCGGGCACAGGTTGGACGAGCCACCGCTGGTGGAGCAGCTCCGCTCCGGCGAAGCGGCCCGCCCGTCCAGCGTGCTCGGTGCGGTGCGCCTCTTCGCCGGGAACGGCCGGAGACGCAGCTGTCATCCTGGGAGTTTCCTGTGGCACCTCCGTCACCGGGCCGGAGGCTCCGCGTCGAAACCAACCGAGGGCTGCGCCGAGCAGTCCGAGACACACGGCGATCAACAGGAGCGCGGAAAGGGTGCGAGGGAACGGCGGCCGCTTCATCCTAAGAAATTCCGTTGGACACAGAGATCGCGGAGGGTCGTGCCAAGAGCAGAGAGAATTTCGGCCGCGTCAGCTCAACATCTCGTGGGTGAGCGGGTGAAGGCGTGATCCTGGTTCTGCAAGGACCCCTCGGTGAACTCGAGGATCGTCCTGTGCCCACCGAGACAAAGGCCTGGCGAAGGCGGTTGCTCTCCGTGCCCTGGCTCACTTGAGGAAATCGCGTTCATGTGAGAGCGAATCGGGGAAAGATGGCTGGCTGCCCCACAATAACGGCGGCCGGGCCAGACAACATCCTAGAGGCGGGCGATCGCGTCGCGATTCCCGGAAGACTCAGGAGGCAGGACTCACAAGGCCGCATCGCCGTCAGGTGCACGATAGCGGACAAACAAATCTTGGCAACGCGCGGCTGACCGGGAAACGGCACCTCCGGGCCGGCGATGCCGGGGTGTCCACGCGACCCGGCCGACCGTCCCGGCCTCCGCCGCCCCAAGCGGGTGCGACGAAGGTCGGGACGTGGTCGGTGAGGTCCGCCGTGCTCAGGGAGCGTCCGGGATCTCGTAGATCTCAGCGAGGACCGAACCTGCTTCCGCACCGACGACATGCACGGTGTACGGTCCGGGCGGAAGCTCCACAACCACGGCGGCATCGCGGGCCTCGGGTGCGAGCGGGAAAGCGCCGACCCGGGCGGCCGCCTCGGCGACGTCGGCCGCCGACGCGGTCGATTGCACGAGCCAGTCGTCATTGCTCGAAATCAGCTGGCCTTTCGCGTTGTAGATGGCGAGTCGCGGATCGGGGACGGCATCGGCCACGGCGAAGAGCGTGCGCAGGGTGGGTCCGACGCCGCGGACGAGGAGGCGCCGGGGCTGGTCGCCCCCGACCACAAAACCAGCGATGCACGCGGCCGAACCGGCTCCGGCTGGAGCGCGCGCGGAGAAGTTGGCGAGTCCGCCGTCCTCTCCCGCGAAGTAGATCTCGCTCAGCGCGACGCCATTGAAGCCGGACCCTGCGTCCACATGGATCGTGTAGGCTCCGGGTGAAAGCGTTCGGACGACCGCGCTGTCATCGGAGTCGGGCTCGAGCGGGAAGGCCCCAACCTTGGCGGCCGTTTCGGTCACAGCACTATTGCCAGTCCAGGAGGACGCGGTCGAAAGCACGCTACCGGTACGGTCAAACAGCGTCACCCTGGGCGCACTCATCACCGGCTCGACGCCGAACTGCGTCAGGCCGGGGCCGACACCGCGCATCAGGACCGTGGCGTCGCTCTGGCCCGTGATGACGAGGCCCGCGATGAGCGGCTGATCGTCCTCCGGCCATGCGCGCACGGAAAGGTTGACCAGATGATAGGCCGCCTGGTTTCCGCTGCCGGAACCACCGCTGCCGCCGCTGCCGCCGGTGCCGCCGTTGCCGGACCCGCCGGTGCCGCCGGAACCGGATCCACCGGGGCCCGATGATCCGCTCCCGACCGTGCTGTTCCAGTACTGCGAAGTCCATCCGGCGAGCGCGCCGCCGCTGTTGAGCTGGGTGGACGGGCCGATGATGCGCGCGCCGTAGAAGGCCCACGTGTATTCGAGCCGGCCGACGGAGCCGCTGCCTCCGCTCACGTGCACGGCACGCGCGCGGATGTGATTGAACTTGTTCTCGGCAAATCCGCTGAGGCCGGCAAACTGCCAGGCGCCCGCTGCCGTCCGCGTGGCAATCCCGGCATTTGTCCATGTCTTGCCATCATCGGACCTGGCGATCTCCACGGACGTGAACTGCGGGCTCGAGCCGGCACTCGTCCAGGTGAAGGTGGACAAATCGCCCGTCAGCGCGCCGGTCTCGACCGCCGGAGTCGGGTTGGCGAGGCGGGCCGTGAGAAGGAGCTGCCGATCGCCGACCTGCGTGAACGCGCCGCCGAGAACGACGCGGCCATCGGCGAGCACGAGGAGCGAATGCACATCGCCGTTGACCGGGACGTCGAAGGCCGTGTCCAGGGTGCCGTCCGCCCGGAGCCGGGCCAGCCTCGCCCGCGAGGCCGTGCCCACCGTCGTGAACGCGCCGCCGATGAGGACGGCGCCGTCGGCCTGGACGGCCACGGCATGGACGGGCGCATCGAGGACGGGTGCGAAACCGCTGTCCAGCGTGCCGTCCGCGGCGAGGCGCGCGAGATAGGCTCGGTTTGTGCCATTCACCTGGGTGAAGGCGCCGGCCACGATGATCCGGCCGTCAGGCTGTACCGCGATCGCGGATACCGCCCCGTCGGTGGAGGCGTTGAACGACGGGTCGACGCCGCCACTGGCGAGGACGCGGGCCAGTCCTGCGCGCGAGGCGCCGCCCACGGTGGCGAATTCCCCGCCGATCAGCACCCGGTCGTCCGGCTGCACCGCCAGGGCGTGCACGGCGCCGTCGATCACAGGTTCGAAGGCAGGATCCGGCGAACCCGAGGCATCGAGGCGCGCGAGCCGGGTACGCGGCAGGCTGCCGATGGTGGTGAACTCACCGGCCACGAGGAGCCTCCCGTCGGACTGTTCGGCGAGCGCGCGCACCGGGGCATCCGGCTGAGGCGTATAGAAGGCGTCGGCGCTGCCATCCTGATTGAGGCGCGCGAGGTACCGGGTGGGCGACTCCGAGATGGTCGTGAAGTCACCGCCCACGATCGCGACCGCGGTCGGCCGGAGCTGGTCGAACGAGCCGCCGATCAGCATCGAGCCATCCGAGCGCGGGTTCACCGTGTAGATGGTGCCGTTGGCGTTGGGGTTGAAGAGCTGGTCGAGTGTGCCGTCAGCGTTGAAGCGCGCGATGCGGTTGCGGCGCACCACCGTGTCGTCCGCGCCGACCTGGAACATCGTGAAGCTTCCCGCGATGACGACGGAGCCGTCCGTGCGCAAGGCAATGTCGCCGATCACGTTGTTGGGCTCGGCGTCGAACGCCTCGTCCACGGTGCCGTTGGCGTTGAGTCGTGCGAGGAGCCGGCGGTTGATCGGAGTGCCGGCGTCGTTTGGTTTGAAGCTCGAGAAACGTCCGCCGACGATCAGCGCCCCGGAGCTGAGGAGGGCGATGCGGTCGACGCTGTCGTTCGGCTTCGGATAGAAGGTCTCGTCGAGTGCGCCGCGGTTGTCGACGCGCGCAAGATATTCGCGAGCCTTGCCCTTCACCGTCGTGAAGTAGCCGGCGAGCAGGATCTTGCCGTCGGGCTGCACGGCGAGGCGGCTGACCACGTAGTTCGGCTCCGGATTGAAAGCGGTGTCGACCGTACCGTCGGCATTGATACGCGCCGCGTAGCCGCGCGACACCTTGGTCGTGGCCCCGTTGGGGTTGAACCCGGTGAACATGCCGGCCACGAGCACCGACCCGTCGGATTGCGGCAGGACGTGCATCACCGCGCCATCCGGCGTCGGCGCCCACGTGGTATCGAGCGTGCCGTCGGCGGAGAGGCGGGCGAGAAATGAATGCGAGGTGTCGCCGATCTTGGTGAAATTGCCGGCGATGATCATGCGACCGTCAGGAAGGAGGGCCACGGACTGCACGGCCTTGTCGGGACGGGGATTGAACGAGGTGTCGGCACTGCCGTCACTGTTGAGCCGCGCTAGGTGGGCTCCGGACGTCACCGAGGTGTTGGTGAACTCCCCGCCGAGGACCACCCGGCCGCCCTCCTGCACCACCGCCGCATACACGCTGCCCCGCAGGTTCGCGGCGCCCGAGCGGCTGAAGGTCGAGCGATAAGAACCGTCGGGCTCGAGCCAGGCCACGGGCCCGCCCGCTTCCTCCTCATCCTCCGTCGTCTCGAGCGCGACGATCCCGTGGACGGTGCCGTTGGCGACGGCCGAAAACGTGCCGTCGGCGGTGCCATCGGCGGCGAGACGGACGATACCCTGGTTGACGGATCCACCGATACCCGAGAATGACCCTCCGGCAAACAGGCGGCCACCGACAGGAACGGCGAGCGCCCCGACATACGCGCCGCCGAGGTCACCCGGGGCGATCGAGAAGGACGCATCCACCTGGCCGGCCGCGTCGATCCGGGTGAGGATGCTGGCCACAGGCGACACCTTGCCCGTTCCGGACGTGAAACGTGTCAATTCCCCGCTGATGAAGGTGCTCTGGTCCGGCATCACCCGCACGGCCGTGGGCACCGCGCTCGGCGTCTGGACGCGGGCCGCGTCCAGCGCGCCTTGGGGTGTGAGCCACGCCGTGTAGCGCCTGTCGATCCACGTATCGTCGGCCAGTTTGAACTGCGTGAACGGCCCGAAGATCACGTAGCGGCCGTCCGTGTAGCGATCGAAATTATACACCGCGGCGTTCGGGCGCGCATCGAAGGACGTGTCCACCGAGCCGTCCGCATTGAGGCGTGCGAAGTAGGTGCGGGTGATGGCCGTCGTTTCCTTGTTGGGAAGGAACGCGGTGAAGCTCCCGGCCAGGGTGATCTTGCCGTCGGATTCGAGCATGAGGGTCGAGACGGCCGCGTTCGGACGGGGCAGGAACGTATCATCCGGCGTGCCGTCCGCACCGAGGCGGACGACATAGTAATAGGCGATCGCACGTCTCGCGCCGTTCGGCTGGAGCGACGTGAAATCGCCCGCCATCAGGATCTTCCCACCGCCGTCGATGGCGATCGCGTTGACGGTGAGATTGGGGCTGGGGTCGAACGCCGTGTCGACCGTACCATCCACGTTGATACGCGCGGCATAGCGGCGGATGACGGCGTCGGCATCCGGATTGGGCTGCAGGCTGGTGAAGTTTCCGCCGATGAGCATCCGGCCGTCGGCCTGGGGCGTGATGGCGTAGACCACGCTGTTGGGATTCGGCTTGAAGGCCTCGTCGGGCTCGCCGTCGGCGCTGAGCCGGGCGAAGTAGGGCACGAGCTTGCTGTTCACCCGCGTGAAGCCGCCGCCGATCAGGATACGGCCATCCTCCAGCGGCCGGACTGCGTAGACCGGGCCGTTCAACTGCGGGCGGAACGTCGACGAGACGACGCCTTCGGGACTGATTCGCGCCAGCGCCGTGCGCGTCACGCCGCCGATGGTCGAATAGGTCCCCGCGATGAGAAGGCTGCCGCTGGCTTCGCGCTCAATCGCGACAGCGCTTCCGGAGCTGGTGGAGCGAAATGCCATGTCCACCGTGCCATCGGCCTGGAGGCGGGCGATGCGGCCGCGCCGCGCATTCGCACCGGAACCGATCCCGGTGAAATAACCTGCGGCGACGATCGTGCCATCCGGCTGCGCGACGGTGGCCGTGACCGGTCCGTTGGCATTGGGAAAGAACTCCGAATCGATCGTGCCGTCCATGAAGAGGCGCGTGATGTATCCATAGCCCGCGGACGCCGAGCTGGCGGAGGGGCGGATCCAGAGGAAACGCCCGGCCACGACCAGGCGCCCGTCTGCCTGGACGGTGATCGACTCGACGGACGCGTTGGCGAACGGCGTAAACCCGGAGTCGTGGCTGCCGTCGGCGTTGAACCGCACCAGGCGGGCTGCCGTGGTGCTGGAACCGCCGGACGGGGTGATGGTGGTGAAGTCTCCGCCGACAAGGATCTTGCCGTCGGCCTGCCCCGCGAGGACGAGCACGCGGTCGTCGAGCGCGTGGGTGAGCCCGGCATCGAGCGTGCCGTCGGCCCGGACGCGCGCGATGCGGCTGCGGCTCTCCGCCGTCGTGGAGCCGGTGGGGCGGATCGTCGTGAACCCGCCCCCGATCACGACGTCGCCGTCCGGCTCGACGAGCAGGGCGAACACGGTGTTGTTGGCACCGACATCGAAGCTGGCGTCGACCGAGCCGTCAGGGTTGAGCCGCGCGATCCGCGAGCGCGCGATCGGGGCGCCCGCCCCGTCGGGCTGCAAGGAAATGAACGCGCCGCCGATGAGGATCCGGCCGTCGGGCTGCAGCGCGATGGCACGGATGATCGCCTGCGGATAATGGGCGTAGGGCGGCGCGCCGACGCCGACCGGATTGATCTGCCGGAACGTCGTGTCAACGGCCCCATTGGGCATGAGGCGGGCGAGGCCGTTGCGGTCGTAGCTCCCGGAATCGTCGCCCACGCGGGTGAACTTGCCGGCGATGAGGATGCGGCCGTCGGGCTGCAGCGCCATGGCGGAGATGTCGCCGTCGGTGAAGGTCGTGAACGAACCGTCGACCGTACCATCGCGCAGGATACGCGCGATGCGCTGCCGGTACACGATGTTGCCGTAGTGGTCGGGCTCGAAGAGGCTGAACGCGCCGCCGACGATGATCTTGCCGTCGGGCTGGCGGACCATCGCGTAGACGTTGGAGTCGCTGTTGGGATCGAATCCGTCGCCGTACGCCTGGGCGCGGGCCGGGGTGATCGCGGCGACGAGCCAGACGGCGAGGCAGCCGAGGCTACGAAGGAGGGAAGTGGATGCAGAAGCCATGTCCGAAAGGGGTCGAAGTGCTTAGAACAGTTTCGTGAAGCCGAGGCGGAATCCCGTGCCGGCGCCGAGGCGCACCTCGGCGGTGCGACCATCGAGCGGGATGTCGATAGCCTCGTCCACCTTCTCATAACTGGCACCGATGAAGAGCCCGGTCGTGGGCGACAGCCAAAGCTCCGCGTCGAGCGTGCCGTAGGCGCCGAAGAAGGTGGACTTGTCCGGCGTCGTCTCGCTCCGGTGGCGAAGCGGGGTGAGCTGCTGCTCGAAATTGAGCCGCTCGTCATAACGCATGGTCAACCCGACGTAGCTCGCCGTCAGGCCCAGACCCGCGCGTAACGCCAGGCGCTCGAAGGGCCGATAGCGCAGCCATACGCCGCCCCGGGCCGTCACGGCGCCGCCGCGGACCTGCCAGTAGCCGTTGATCGGCGCGCCTCCCACCGTCTCCTCGCCGAGGCTTCGGTAATACGGCCGATTGGCGAGCAGGATGGTCGTGTCGATGGTGTTGGAAATCGGATTGCCGTTCGGATCGGTGTCGCTGGTCGTCTGCGACGATGGAGCGGTGTAGGGTCCGGTCGGCGGCTTGGCCCCATCGAGCGAATAGCGGTCCTCGTCCATGATCAAGGTGGTGTTGATGATGGCGCTGGTCTTCGCGTTGATGCTGCTGAGGCCCAGACCCGCCTGGCCGCCCCAGGTCAGTCGCGGCGACTGGTTGCGCAAGCGTCCGCCGAAGCGGCCGAACGCGTAGGAGTAATCCAGGTCGATGCCCGGAATCTCGGACGAATCCACCTCCACGGAGGTCCCGCGGCTCTCCGTGCTGTAGCGGTGAAAAGCGACGCCATCGCCAAGCCCGTCGCCATCCTCGTCGATGACCTGGCTGGCGTAACCCATGCGCCAGGTGTTCGTGCGCCCGTCGTCGGGAAAATCGGTGCCGTCGCTGGCGCGGCGCTGGTCCATGGCGACGGAGCCGTCGTCGTAGAAACGGTTCATCTCGCTCCATTGATCGCCGATGGTCTGCGCATTTCCCAGCGTGCCGACGTCGCGGAAGGTCACGTCGACGTTGGTGTTCATGCGCAGGCTGAGCGAAAACTCGCCCCGCGGATCGTCGATCGTCTGGAGCGATCGGGGCTGGATCTGGGCCCAAGCCGGCAGTGCGGCCGCTGCAGTCAGCAGCAGCAGGAAGACGGGGAGACGAACCATAAAGGGAGGAAGGTGCCGCCCGGCGGTCGAAAACCGAGCAAACTGGGATGAACGGCGAGGTTTGTGGTGAGAACTCCGACAACGCAATGGCTGAAGTTGCGCGGCCGAAGATCCCGGAGCCCCTTCGATGACACCGGCGGCTCCCAGGAGTTTCCTCGAGGTGTGCGACTGCGCACATGAAGCACCGCACGTGGTGTCCCGCTGGGACGCCAGAATAGATCTCATCCCAACGGATGTGGCAGCCGCCTCCAATCATGACCAGCCTGAATATGCGCCGGGGCCGTGTTCGGCTGTATTCGGCCCCGGGGCCCGCCTGCGCCAGCGTTGATCGAGCGGACTCGGCGTCGGACGCGAAAAGGATCCGCCCTCTCGCGAGAGCGGATCCTTCCACTATCCAGAGCGCACGCGAGCCCGGCTGTGCCGGTGCGCGTCTACCGGTCGTGCGCGGCGGTCGCAGGCACCTGCCCGCTGGTTCGCCCGGCGCGGACGCGAACGCGACGGTCCACCCGTCGCGCGGCCTGGCAGGCGCCCGCTGCGCGGGGGGCACCTACCGGCGCGCGCGGTGGGTGATGATCGAACGCCAGAGCGCGAGGACGCTCTCGTCGGCGCGCAACCGCTTCTCGCCGGCCTCGCGGATCTGGCGGACCCGCTCCTTGGAGACGCCGACCTGATCCGCAATCTCCTCGAGGGTGGCGTCCTCGAAGTAGTAGCGCCGGACGACGAACCCCTGGTTCGGGGTCAGGCGACCCAGCGCCTCCGCGACGAGTTCGGCAAGTTCGCCGGATTCGGCAAACTCGATCGGCGAGACGGTGACCTCGTCGGGCACGCGCGCGAACCGGTCGACTTCGTCGGGATCGCCGACGTAAGTCTCCGCCGCCAGCGCGAGTCGCTCGGTTTGGCGGACCTCCTCGGGCGAGAATCCTGTGACCTCAGCCACCTCGGCGGACGTGGCGTCGCGACCGACTTCCTGCGCGATCTCCGCAGCCGCCCGCCGCACGGTCGATACCCGCGCGCGGGCACGCCGCGAGAGCGGGTCGAGCCGGCGCAGTTCGTCGAGCATCGCACCGCGCACCCGGATGAACGCGTAGGCGCGCGCCTCGTCGTCGGGGCCGTCGAAATCGTTCAACGTCTCGACCAGGGCCAGGCGGCCGGCGCTGGCCAGGTCTTCGCGCGACACGCTGGCCGGAAGGCGGCGGGCGAGCGGGGCGAGCGCGGCGTCGACCACATCAAGGTGATCCTCGATGGACGCAAACTCACGGATGCTGGGCGCGAACTGGACGGCGATATTCATGGGACGAACGGGAAAGGTGCGTCGTCCGCATTCAGTTCGCGGCTCCTGCGGCGGGCGCTTGACGGCGGACAAGCCGACCTTCGGATGACCGAAGGCGGACCTGCCCGCCGAAGCGCGAGTCGCGCAGGCGGGTGTGTATTCTTGAGCGAAGGTGGAAAATGAAAAGGAGCCCGGCGCGCGAGGCGCGGGGCTCCCGGTGCCCGGAGCCGGGCCGGCGTTCAGGACGCCTCAGCCGGCACGACGGAGCACATGCTGCCGCTGACCGAGGCGTTGAAGAAACTCCAGGATGCGCGGCCAGTTCCAGCCGGTCACCGTGGAGACACTCCAGTCCTCGGGCAGCGTGCACCTGCCAGCCGGCCCCCCGGCGACGATGGCGTGGAGCGGGATACCGGCCTCGTGAGCCGCCGCCACGTCGTCCTCGACTGCGAGGTTGCGCATCGCGCGAGGACTGGCGAGCACCACGGCGAGGTCACACTGCTGGAGCTTGCTCCGGCTCAGGACGCGACGGCGGCGGGCATCCGTCACGTGGTGAGTCGTCTCGACGAAGCGCACCGGCAAGCCGGCCGCCCGCGAGGCTGCGACCAGGAGGCTGCGAAAATTCGCATCCTCGGGCGCATAGCTCAGATAAACACGCGTGAACGTTGTCATGGCAAAATGGAGACTTGCAGCTTCCGTGCCGGAAACGGTCCGGCTCCCGGGGCGGACGCAGCGATGAGATAAATCCCGATCGCGGCGTCCGCCCATGCAGCGAAATTATCCTGCGGCCTCAGGTCGCTCGGTGCCAAAAGACTTCTTTGGCATCCGCCCTCAGTGACCGCAGGGTTAAGTGAGAAGGGGAATGGGGAAGGGAGGGAACGAGGGAGAGCGGACGGGCGATTGCCGTATCCATCTCTTCGACTCATCCTCCGGCCCCCGGCTCCCGCGCCCCGGCCGCGGGCGGCCGGGGCGAAACAGTCCCCTGCCGGCTTTCGGCCGCCGGCTGGCATCCGGGAGACCCGATGGGGAGGTGCGAACTCCGGCCTCGGGACGACAGCCGGCGCATGTTCGAACAAGGGAAGGCGCCTGACGGACAGGCGCCCTTCGCAAAAGAACACACACCCACGCCCCTCTCCGGTCGCGCGAAGGCGCGGTCCGGGATTGGGCGGCCGCGGGATTTGAGGCGGACGTTGGCTGATTGACCTGGGCTCAGCGGTGAAGCCGCGTGGAACTTTTCTGGCAAAAACGGGTACCTGGGACCCGGGTTCCGGAAGCGGCTTCATGGCTGGAAAAACAAAAAACCCACTTCCGGGCGGGAAGTGGGTCGTCAACTTGGTCGGATTCGGTTTTCCGGTGGTCAGTTAGTTCCCCTTCCCCGTGCGCTCGCGTAGTCGTGGCGGCGGTTGCCCTTAATCGTGACCTGGGCAGAGGTGCCGGCGGCGGCCATGGCGGCGGTCTTCGGGCACACGTCACCAGCGAGCCACTCCGTGCGGAGCGCTTTCGTGGTCGTAAGGTGACGGGTCAGGAACATGCGTGAGGTGCTGGGTTGAATCGCGGCGTGGGCCGCATCGAGTGAAAACAGTAAGTGGTCGATCTTGGTGAACGGCTCAAGCCTGGAGTTGTTCAAGGGGTCGTCCGCAAAAAACCTGATTTTCCCCGCGACCCCTTTCCCCGCGGGCGCGCCAGACTGCCCGGTGAAGTCGTCGATGAGCGTCCAGACCCTCCCATCCCGAAGGAGTAGTCGCCCCGGCCACCGGGTTCCCACGCTGCGGAAAGATGTTCACGGAGCGCCTCTTCGGCCATTTCAGATTCAGGTCGAATCCCCTCGGGCGCCACCCGCACGCCTTCCTTCCGGCTGCGCTCTACAGGGGATGACAGGCTCCAAAAATGGCTAATGCGCCGAAGCACTATGCCCGCTCCGGCGCATCGCCTGACCGGCACCTCCCCCAAGGCACCGGCCGAAATTTCACAGTCCTGTCTCTAAGCGCCCCAGGCCTGCGCCCAGGGGAACGACCAAACCATCGGCAGGATCCCAGCTGAGACAATCGAGCCGGACGAACCAGTAGCCGGCCGCAGCGATGGCTGAAGAGGCCTAATAACCCGCGCCGTGGCGCGCGGCAGCAGGGTAAACGAGACATGCCCCCGCGCGGGCTGTCGGTTCGCCGCCGACGTCGCCGTCGGGTGCCCCGAATCGCGTCGCATCGGTGGGCGCCCCGTAGCGGAAGGCGTCAGCCTGACGGCGTTTCCGGACTTGCGGCACGACGGGCTAGCGTTAGCGCTCCTCGGCGTTTGGCGAAACCACATCCGTCACTTCAGTCAGAGCGGGCACGCGCGTCGCGTCGTCCACCTCGCCTACCCTTGTTGATCATGCTTACTCCGCGTTCGTCCCTCGTTCTTGCCTGCATCGCGGCGCTCTGCGCCATCCCGGCGTTGCGCGCCCAGCCGTCCGGCGGTCCCTACGGCCCGCAACCCCAGCGTTACGAAGTTCCGACGGGCGTAAAACAGGTGATCTACGTCGCGCCCGACGCCAAGGCCGACGGCTCCGGCGCCAGTCTCCAGGCACCGACCTCGCTCGAGACGGCCATCTCACGCGCGAGCACCGGCGATGTGATCGTGATGCGCGGCGGCGAATATCGGACGGGAGGCCTTGTGCTCAACCAGGGGATCACGATTCAACCGCACGCGGACGAACAACCGGTGTTGAAGGGGACCCGGGTCGCCACCGAGTGGGAGGCGCTGCGCGACAACGTCTGGCGCACGCGTTGGACCACGCTGTTCCCGCAGAAACCGGCCGATTGGTGGCGCCGCAATCGCGAGGGCATGCGCACCCCGCTGCATCTCTTCAACAACGACATGGTATTCATCGACGGCCGCGCACTCCAGTCCGCCAGCTGGGAAGGCGGGCTCGATGAAAACACCTACTCGATCGATTACGAGGGCGGCTGGGTCTACCTCGGCGTCGATCCCGCCAACCACGTCGTCGAGATCACCGCGCACGACAGCGCGATCGTCCGCACCACCGGCGATGTCCACGGCAAGAAATCGGACAAGAAGGGCTACACCCTGCGCGGTCTCACCTTCACCCAATACGCCTACCGCGCGCTCGAGGTCGAAGGATACGAGCCCGAGGGCCCGGCCGACGAATCGACGTTCGGCAAGGATGTGGTCGGCACCACGCTCGAGCACGTGACGATCACGCACTGCTCCCGGGTGGGCGGCTACTTCCGCGGCGACCGCACGGTCTTCCGCAACTGCTACGTCAGCGACACCAGCACGGAGGGCCTGTACCTCATCAGCGGCGCCGACTGCCTGCTCGAGAAGAACATCATCGCCCGCAACAACGTTGAGGGCATCACCGGCTACTACCCGTCAGCGGTGAAGATCTTCAACCAGACCAATCGCGTGGTCTGTCGCGACAACCTCGTGCTCGACCAGAAGAACTCCAACGGCATCTGGTACGACGTCGGCAACAACGATGGCGTGTTCGTCAACAACTGGATCCAGGACTGCGAGGACGGATTCTTCTTCGAGATCTCGCAGCGCGCGGTCTGCGCGGGCAACGTCTTCGTCAACTGCGTGAAGGGCGTGCGCTCGCTCAACGCGGCCGACGTGCACGTCTACCATAATACCTTTGTGAATACGACGGCCGCGTTCGAGCGGACCGAGCGCAGCGCGCAGGGCGACCACTTCGGCTGGCATCCCGCCACCGGTCCCGACGTCGACGAGCGCATCAACCACATCTTCGTCGGCAATCTCGTGACGGCCGACGCGTCCTTCGCGGAACCCCTGGTGCTCTTCGGCCAGACCAAGGCCCTCCTGGGCAAGCTCACCGACTCGCAGGTGTCCCGCCTCGAGGGCAACGTCTACGTCCGTCCCGCCGGCGCCAAGGCGCCGCTGATCTCGTGGGCTCCGGTCGATGCGAAGACGCTCGAACGCTCGTTCGCGACGCTCGACGAGTTCCGCACGGCGCACCCGAAACTTGAGGGCGGCAGCAAGGCTCTGACGATGGAGCTCGGCGGCCTGTTCAAGAGCCCGCTCCTGGGCAACCTGGAACTCACACAGCCCCTCACGATCGAGGCGAAGACGCCGCCCGAGGTGCTCAAGCTGCTGGGCTGGACCGAGGCCGACGCCCGCACGCCGGGCGCCTATCCGGCGCGGCGCTGATCTCCTGATTCTGGATACAAACAGGCCGGAGGCTCACTGCCTCCGGCCTGTTTTGCATCCGCGCGCGCGGCGTGCCTTGCTGGGACCTACTTCTTCTCCTTGCAGCCCGCGCAGGTGCAATCCGCGGGATGGGCCGCCTTCTCCTTTTCCTTGCAGCCTTCACAGGTGCAGCCCGCGGGATGGGCCGCCTTGTCCTTGCAGCATTCCTTCGGGCAGTCGGCCGGGCAGGCCTGCGCCGGTTTCGCGTCGCTTCCGCACGATCCGCAGTTGGCCGCAGCTGCGGTTAGACCGAAAGCAAGACCACCGACCATACAGACAAAGGTGAGGTAATTACGGAGCTTCATAGGAATCCGAAGAAAACATGATGAATCGAGAATCGGCAAGCACGGTCGTGTCGTCACCAGCGCGCCGGCCGCCGGTCCGCCCTCATCCTCCACGCAAATCGAAGACCCGCGCTCGCGGATTGTTCATGACCAAGCGGTGGTGCTCGCGCAGGTGGACGGCAAACTCGGTGTAGTACTCCAGCCACCAGAAACACGGCCAGGTCACGACCAGATGCGTCGCGCCTCGCGCCGTCATCCCGCGCAGAGCCTCGATCGCCGCGGCATCATCGGCGGGAGGTCCGCCGTATTGACCCTCGGTCTCCAGGAAAGGGATGGCCAGGTTTCCCTGCGCGAGATCGATCCGGAGTTGTTCCTGGTCGATCAGGACGAAGGGACCGGCGGGCGTCAGAATGTCCGCGAGTTCCTGGTTCAGTCGGTAGGTCTCCCGCATCCAACGCCACGTTTTCTTTCCGGTGGCGAACGCGACCTGGGGCGCCTCCGGACCGTCGCCGATCGCCTCGATGCGATGCGGGAGCGATCGTCGTCCGAGAAACTCGTGCACCGCGATGGCGCATCCTTCGTAGGCGAAGTAGTCGTCGAACACGACCAGGCCGCCTGGACTCACCTGATCGACCAACTGCTCGAGGCAGCAGCTCACGCTCGCATGCCAGTCCGCATCAATGCGAAGCAGTGCAATCGGACCAATGCGGCCACGCGCCGCCGCGAGCGTCCGGTCAAAATAGCCCTTCACCAGCTCGACACGTGACTCGAGACCGAGCGCGGCCGCCGAGGCCTTCACGTCCTCGAGAGACACGCGCAGGTTGTCGTGGTACCAGGGGCTGGAGGTATCGTTCACCCAAGTCTGGGCCGCCGCGCCATCGATCGCCGCAGGTGGCGGAATACCCTCGAACGAGTCAAACATCCACACCTTGCGCTCGCTGTCACCGGCCAGCCGGAGCAGTTCGGCCATCAGGAACGAACAACCACCGCGCCAGGTGCCGCATTCCACGAAGGCACCCGGGATGCGCTGGTCGAGCACCGCGCGCACCTGCCGTGCGAGTTCGGTCAGCGCGTCACGGGGCACCATCGTGTAGGGCTGCACGCGCTCCAAGACCGGGGGCAGGTCACGGGTTTCGGTCCAGGCGGATCTGACGACGGCCGTGGATGCCGGCGGCGAGGAAATAGTGGGGGTTTCAGGTGCCATCGGATAGCTGCGCACGAAGCGATCGCATCCGGCGCATGCGTTGAGAACCCAGCGCCCCACGGGGGTTCCCGATCGGGTGCCCGCCGCCTTCCTATCGTGTCCCCCGGCCGCGCCCTGATCCGCCACGGCGCGAGGGCTGTGGGGGTCCGACCCGACCGTCCGCACGTGCCGCAGAAAACTTGAGCCGGAAAATCCCACCCAAATTTGAGGGCTCGGCGGTGCTCGGCAAAGGCGCGCGCTGGCCGATCCACCCCTTATGGTCGCGCTCGCCCAGAATGACTGCCTGTCCCCGACGGAGATGCTCGGCCTGCTCAGGGCCTGCCCGTGGACGCAATCGAACCCGTCGGAGTGCCCGCTCCACGAGCTCCGGAAACTTCCCCTGGCCGAACTCTACCAGATCGTGCGGCGGGCGACCTCCGCGGATCTCTCGGAGTTTGCCGCCGTGTGCGACGGCTGCCCGTGCCGCTGCCCCATGCCGCGTCGCCGCAGCTCCTGGACGCTGTTCTGAACATCAGGTCTCGGATCGGTAGATAGGCGTGTTTTCCGAACGCGCCGAGTACGTCGTTTCGCACACGCGGCGGTTTCCCGCGAGTTGACTCCCTCACCCGCACCGGCGGAGCGGCAACTCGCCACGCGGGGGCGACCAACTGTCCCTTCATTGTTTTTTCATCCGCGTTTCTTGGCACGACGGGAGGCGTCACCGCCCTCTGACCGGCGCTTCCCCCCATCCCCCCACGAGCGCCAGGGCGGTGTTGTCCTGACCTGTCCTATGAACCCACGCAAAACGGCTCGCTTGAGCCCTGTCGCCGCGGCCACGGCTGCCGCTGCCTTCGCCCTCGTCCTCACCGCCCGCGAGGCCCACGCCCAGGGCTGCGTCGCCGTCCGCCAGATGGGCGATGTCGCCTGCACCGTCGGCGCCTTCCAGCCCACCCACGGCGAGCGTTGGAGCATCAACGTCAACTACGAGTGGTTCGAGTCGCACCGCCATTTCGTCGGTCGCGAGGAACAGCACCACCGGGCCGAGGAGGGCACGGAGGTGATCAACGACACACACCAGGTCACGACCCGCGTCGCCTACGCCTTCTCGCCCCGCACCACGCTTACGCTCGACGTGCCGTACTTTCGCTCGGTGCGTTCGTCGCTCTACGAGCACGATCGCATCAACCGCCATACGACGAGCTCAAGCGGTATCGGCGACGTCGTGATCGGCAGCGAGTTCTGGATGAAGACGCCCTCGGGGGACACGCGCTCAAACCTCGCGCTGGGCGTGGGCCTGAAGCTCCCGACCGGTAACTCCAACGCCAAGGATACGTTTCACACCGTGAACGGGCCCGTGGTTCGCAACGTCGACCAGTCGATCCAGCCTGGCGACGGCGGCTGGGGCATCTCGCTGAGCGCCCAGGCGTTCCAGCGGATCGGCAGCACGACCTCGCTGTATGGCTCGCTCTACTACCTGATCAGCCCGCAGGAGACGAGCGGCACGTTCCGTTCCACGGACCCAATCATCGGCCGCTTTTCGATCGCCGATCAGTACCAGGCGCGCGCCGGCGTGGCGCAGGTGATCTCCGGCAAGCACGGCCTCGCCGCATCGCTCGGGGGCCTGATCGAGGGCATCCCGTCGTCGGACCTCGTCGGCGGCGACCGCGGCTTTCGCCGCCCTGGCTACACGATCTCGATCGAACCCGGCCTCTCCTACATGACCGGCCGCCACACGGTGTCGTTGTCCGTCCCCGTGGCCGTCGACCGCAACCGCGTGCGGAGTTTCGCCGACAAGCTGAACGGCCGACATGGCGACGCCGCGTTCGCCGACTACGCGGTCAACGTCGGCTACGGCTATCGCTGGTGATCGGCCGCCCCGGTGCGCCGGAAGGCGAGCAGGGGCGCGTTGTTCCTGGCGACCAGTATGATGGTTCGGCGGTCGTCATCGCGATCCAGCACGACCACCGACCGGCCGTCGCCGGGAACCACCAACCCGCCCGCCTCCGGCTCGACGGCCGTGAAGCGCCCGGCGCCGTCGCCCAGGAGCAGTTGCCCGAGGCCGCCGGTGAAGCGGCCGATGGTGGCGTCGGGCGCATGCGAGTTCTGCACCAGAAAGAGATCGGCGTTTCCATCGCCGTCGAAATCGCCACTCGCGATAGCCTGGGCCGGCGCGATCTGCGCGATCCTCGGCAGCGGCTCGAAACGGAAGCGCCCTTGTCCGTCGCTCAGGAAGACGCCGCTCTGCAACTCGGTGGCGGCGAATCGGCGCGCCGCGGCAAGGCGGTCCTCCCCGACGATCTCGCCCAGGGTGGACCGGGCGTAGACGTCGTTCGAAGGAAACTTCCGCCCGATCTCGGGGATCCGCGCCGCCAGTTCCTTGCGTGTGCGCCAGGGCACCAGTCGACCGGACTCGTAGTGCGCCTCGATGAGTTGCGCGGCCGGGCCGCTGGAAAACCTGCCGTAGTAGAGCAGAGCGGGCTCCGCGGGGCCGGCCCGGTATCGTGTATTCAAACCAAGGTTACCGACTGCGATATCGGGCCGCCCGTCCCCGTTGAAGTCGGCCGTGGATAGCGCGGTCCACAGGCCCGCGCCAGCGGAGGAAAACCCCGCGTCTTCCGAGCGATCGTCGAAGCCGCTCCCGCCGCGGTTGTGCCAATAGCGCACGCCGCCCCACTCGCACGCCACGATCAGGTCCGGCCAGCCGTCGCCATCCAAGTCGTTCGCCAGCGCCGCCGTGACCAGGCCCGCCTCGCGAATCCCGGGCGCGAGCGATTCGGTCGCATCCTCGAACCGTCCACCGCGGTTGAGAAGGAGCGCGCTGCGCGGAGGCAGCGGATAACGCCCGGGGATCACCCGCGCCCCGATGAAAAGATCAGCACGTCCATCGCGGTCGAAGTCGGCCACGGCGACCGCGCCAACGCTGGTCGGCATGGCCGGAAGCGCCTCCGCAGCCAGCGCAAATCGGCCGCTCCCGTCGTTGAGCAGCAACTGCGGCTGATAGACGGGCCGCCCGGCCGGCCGGCGGGTGCCGGATCGCGTGAGCAGCAGATCGAGGTCGCCGTCGCCATCGGCATCGAGCAGCGCCAGCGGGCCGTCGTCGACTTCGGTGCTCCCAATCGCGGCCGGAATCGCGTCGCCAGGCGCGGCGGCGAAACGGCCGGCATCGTCGCGCAGGAGGAGGCGCGCCGCGGATGCCGTGCTGCCGCCGACCACGAGGTCGGCATCGCCGTCCCCGTTCACATCGCCGGCCGCGAGGTGCGGTCCGCCGCGATTCAGCGTCCACGGCAGGAACGGCTGGGCATTCGCCTCGGCGCCGAAGTCCTCGGGCACGACAACCGGCTCCTCGAAGGTCGTAACCGATGGCTCGAAAAGCTGGGGTGCGGCGCGGACGGGCGAAATCGCGCCAGGGCCGGGCGCGGTTTCGTCCGCCTCGGGTTCCTCGATCACGTAGCGGTGGTCGGCGGCGAGCCCCTCGAAGGCCTGCGTGTACCCGCTCGGCCATGACACGACGAGCCGGCGGATGACGGACTCGTCGCCGAGCCCGAAGTGCAGTGCCGGATCGCTCGACGACAGGTAGCCATGCATCGCCTGGAGCTGGCGCACCTGCTTTCCAGCCGCGGTCTCCACGCTGACCCGGGCGCCGATGCCGAGGCGGTTGCTCCGCTTCCCTCGCAGGGCGATGACCACCCGGTGGCCGCGGTCGTTGTCGTTGCGGAGCACGGTTGGCCCCTTCTCGTGGTTGCCGTAGACGAGGTCGAGGTCACCGTCGCCGTCGAGATCGCCGAAGGCGGCGCCGAAACTCACGCCCGTCTGCGCGAGGCCCCAGGCGGCGGAGACGTCCTCGAAGCGCAGATCGCCGGCGTTGCGGAAGGCGAAATTCGGCTCGGTCATGGCCGGGCTGTCGCGCATCAGCACGCGCTGAGCCGAGAGATTCTCCGAGCCGAGGATGCGCTGGAGGATGTCCGCGTTGTGGTACTCGCGGCGCATGCCGTTGGTGACGTGGAGGTCGACACGGCCGTCCTCGTCGAGGTCCTCGAAGCGCACGGACCAGGTCCAGTCGGTGGCGGCAAGGCCCGCCAGCCAGGCGGCCTCCCTGAACTGCGGGGTCCCGGTGGCGAGGAGGAGCACGTTGCGCATGTACTGCGGCGCTCTCGACGAACCGGCGGGGTTCTCCTTGTTGATGGCACGCGAGGCCGCCATGCCCCGCTGGTCGCGCTCATGGGTCGACGGCATCATGTCCGGAACGAACAGATCGAGGCGGCCGTCGTTGTCCACATCGCCCAGGTCGGATCCCATCGAGTAGTAGGACGTCAGCGGAAAATGCGCGTCGACGACGTCGGTGAATGTTCCGTCGCGATTGTTCCGGTACAGCCGGTTCGGCACGGCGTAGTCGTTGGCCACGTGAATGTCGGGCCAGCCGTCCTCGTCGAAGTCCCACCACAGCACCGAATGCCCGCACGTCTCGCCGCCGATGCCGGCGCGTTCCGTGACGTCGGTGAACGTACCGTCGCCATTGTTCCGGTACAGCCGGTCGGGCTGGCCGGCGGGACGGAGCGGGGCGCTCAGCATGTTGGTCTGCACGTAGACGTCGAGCCAGCCATCCCGGTCGAAGTCGGCAAAGGCGGCGGCGCCGCTCGCATCGGCGAGCCCCAGGCCGCGCCGCCCGGCCTCCTCGGAGAAGGTGCCGTCGCCACGGTTGATGAAGAGCCAGTTCGGCGCGCCGAAGCGGGTGACGTAGAGGTCGAGGTCACCGTCGTTGTCCACGTCGACAAACACGGCTCCTTGCCGCCACGGCCGCACCGCCGGCGCATCGGGCGAGTCCGGCACGTCCACCTCCGCGATTCCGGAGGCCGCCGTCACGTCCTCAAACCGCCATCCACCCAGGTTGCGAAACAGGCGCGAATCGTCGCACTTGCTCACGATGAACACGTCGGGACGGCCGTCGCCGTCGTAGTCGCCGATGGCCACGCCCGTGCCGAGGGCGCCATAGGTCAGCTCCTGATAAAACTCCGTCCACATGCGCGGGTCGGAATAGCTGTTCTGCGCCACGATGCCGGTCTGCGCAGGCGGCATCTCTTTGAACAGCGTCGCGCCGCGCGGCCCGGAGCGCGGCTGCAGCGCGCGTTCGATCGTTTCGGCGCCCGCCGCCGGCACGAGGGCCAGTGCGAGGACCACGCCTGCAAGCGCGGCCGCAAGGCCGTGGTAGGGTTGGGTTCCGTTCAGGGCGGACACGGCGATGTCAGGGCTGCTCGAGGCTGAGCGTCGGCGTTCCGGCGGGGACGTCATGTGTGGTGACCTCTCCGCCGGGCCAGCGAACCTCCAGCCCTCGAGGGGGGTTGGCTCCCGTGTATCCAAAAAAGCACGCCGCGCTGGACTGGCTCCAGTATCCGGAACCGGCGGCGATCTCGGCCAGCTGGGTCGTATCGTCCGCAAGCCTCAGGGTCACGCGGGCGCCGACAGCGCTCGGGTTTCCCGGTGCGCCGCTCAGGCTGACGCGCAGGAAATTCCGGTCGCCGCCCGCGTCGTTGCGGAACACCAGCGTGGAACTGTTGTTGCGACTGCAGAGAAGGTCGGGCGAACCGTTGCCGTCGAGGTCCAGGACGACCAGCGCCTTCGCGTCGCCTGGCACGACGAATCCGCTTTCGCGCGGCGACGGGGCGCGAAATCCTCCGCGACCGTCGCCGAGAAGCAGCTGGCCGACACCCCCGTCGAAGCGGCCGATGGCGTGCACGGGCGAGAAGTTGTTGTGCACGATGGCGAGGTCGGCCCGGCCGTCGCCGTCCAGGTCGCCGGCCACCATGCCCTGCGCGACCGATATCTGGGCCACGTGCGGCAGCGGCTCGAACCGGTAGCGGCCGTCCGGCTGGCTCATGAAGACACCGCTTCGAAACTCCGTCGCGGCGAACCGCTCCGCCGCAGCGAGTTTCTCCGCCCCGAGCACCTGCCCGAGCGTCGCCGTGGCATACTCGTTGTTGGTCCGGATGCGCCGTCGTACGGGGGGGACGGCCTGGGCCAGTGCCTTCAGCGTGTGTCGCGGGAAGAGCCGGTCGCCTTCGTAGTAGCCCTCGACCAGCTGCCGGCCCTGTGTGTCAGCGAAGGATCCGAGGAAAAGGAGGGCAGGCCTGTCGTTACTGGCTGAATACGGCGAATTGAGTCCCTGGTTGCCCGCCGCGTAGTCCAGGCGTCCGTCGCCGTTGAAATCGGCGGCGGCGAGGCTGTTCCACCATCCCGTGCCGGCGGCGGCGAATCCCATCGCTTCGCTGCGATCCTCGAAGCCGCGTCCCTCCTGGTTGCGGAAGATCCGCACCCCGCCCCATTCCAGGGAGAGCAGGAGGTCGAGCCAGCCGTCGCCGTCGACGTCGGTCCAGAGCGCCGAAGTGACCATGCCGACCTCCGCGAGTCCGGACGCGATCGTTTCCGCCACGTCCTGGAATCCGCCCGCGCGATTGGCGAGCAGCAGGCTGCGGGGTGCGGCAGGATAGCGACCCGGCAGCACGCGCGCGCCGATGAACACATCGAGGCGCCCGTCGCGATCAAAGTCCGCCGCGGCCACCGCGCCCGCACTGATGGGCGACGGCGGCAACACGCCGTCGGGCGCGGGCTGGAGTGCGCCTGTCCCGTCGTTCAACCAGAGTTTGGGGGCAAGTCGCGGCGAAGCGGCGGGAATGCCGGCACCCGTCTTCGTGAGAAGCGCGTCCACATCGCCGTCGCCGTCGGCGTCGAACAGGAGCACAGGGCCGTCCGGCACATTTGCCTCGGTGGCGAGTTGGGTGAGCCGCGGAGGCGCGGCCTCCGCGGCAACGTCGAGCCCGGAGACGACGCGCGTCCCATCTTTCGATGCCCCGCCCAGCAGGATCTCGTCGCGCCCGTCGCCATCCAGGTCGGCCACGGCGAGACCCGGGCCGCGGCGATGGAACGTCATCGGCATGAGCGGCTGGCGATTCGGCTCGGCACGGAGGTTCTCACGGGTCGGGAGCGCAAGCCCTCGTGCCGTGGAGACCTCCGTGAGCAGCGTCGGGGAGGTGCGACGCCCCACGGGTCCGGGCGTCGCAGGCTCATCCGGCTCGGTGATGGTGTAGCGGCAATCCGCCGCCAAGTCGGTGAAGGTCTGCTCGTGGCCACTGGGCCAGGAGACCGTCACGCGCGAGATCCGGTCATCGTCTCCGAGTCCGAAATGCAGCACGGGTTCGCTTGTCGACAGGTACCCGCGGGCGAGGACCAACGGCCGCGCCTGCACGCCCGAGGCCGTCTCGACGCGCACGAGGGCGCCAACGCCGAAGCGGTTGGAGCGCGTGCCGCGCAGGGCAAAGATCACCCGGTGGCCGGCATCGTTGTCGTTGCGCAGCACCGAGGCCGTCGCCTCGTAGTTGCCGTAGACGATGTCCAGGTCGCCGTCGCCGTCCAGGTCGCCGTAGGCGGCACCGAAGCTCACGCCCTCGTGGTCGAGTCCCCAGGCGCTGGATACATCCTCGAAGCGGAGTCCGCCGGCGTTGCGGTAGGCCAGGTTGCGCTCGTTGAGCACCGGACTCTCGCGCAGCAGGCGCATGCGTTCGCCCAGGTTCTCCGAGAGGATGATGCGCTCGCGCAGGTCCGCGTTCTGGAACTCGCGGGTCATCCCGTTGGTGAGATGGAGGTCGAGCCACCCGTCCTCGTCAAAATCCTCAAACCGGACCGACCACGTCCAGTCGGTCGCGGCGACGCCGGCGAGGATCGCCGCCTCCTGCAGCACCTCGGCACCGGTATTGAGAAGGAGCGCGTTGCGCAGGTACTGCGGGGCGAGTTCGGGCCGGCCCTGATCCTCGCGACTGAGCGCACGCGCGCTGGCCATGCCGCGCTGATCCTTCTCGTGCGAGGTCGTGGCCATGTCGGCCACGAGCAGATCAACAAGCCCGTCGTTGTTTACGTCGCCCAGATCGGCGCCCATGGAGGAGTACGGGGTGTGCGGAGCCACCGCGTCGGTCACGTTGGTGAAGGTGCCATCGCCATTGTTGCGGTAGAGGGCGTCGGGCGGGCCGAAATCGCTCGCGGCGTAGATGTCGGGCCAGCCGTCGTCGTTGTAGTCCCACCATGTCGCCGAATGGGAGAGCGTGGGGCCGGAGATGCCGGCCGCATCCGTCACCTCGACGAAACGCCCGTCACCCGTGTTGCGAAAGAGCCGGTCGCGCTGCCCGGTCGGATTGCGGGCGGCGTCGTACATATTCGTCTGGAGGAACACATCGAGCCAGCCGTCGCGATCGTAGTCGCAGAACGCGCCCGTGCCGCTGGCGTCCTCGATCGCGAGCCCGCGCGCGGCTGCCTCCTCGCGAAACGTGCCGTCGCCCTGGTTGATGAAGAGCTGGTTCGGACCAAAGACGCGGCACTGGTAGAGGTCGAGCCAGCCGTCGTTGTTTACGTCGGCGAAAGCGGCGCCCTGTTTCCAGATCGCGGGATCGGGTGCCGCGTCGGTCGTGTCGATACCCGATGCGGCGGTGGTATCCTCGAAGCGCCAGCCGCCGAGATTGCGGAACAATTTCGACCGCTCCGTCTTGCTGACGATGAACACGTCGGGACGGCCATCGTTGTCGTAGTCACCGATCGCCACGCCCGTGCCGATCGAACCGACGGCGTACTCGAGGTGCTTTTCGCCCCACATGCGCGGGTCGGCGAAATCGTTTTCAGTCCGAATGCCGGTCTGTTCCGCGGGCACCGGGGCGAACAGCGTCGCACCCCGTGGTGCGGTGCGGGCCTTGAGGGGTTGGGCTTGGATCGCGCCCGACTGGGCAGTCAGCGGGGGGGGTGCGGCGAAAGCGATCACCAGCACGAGGGCTGTGCACGCTGACGCGCGGAGCCGGGCGTGGCTAAGGGCGGCGAATCTCATGGGGGCACCGCAAGGGGACGCCGTCGCGTGGGGCGAGTCAAGGACAGCATCGCGGCTGCGACACGCATCAGGATCGATCAGCTCCGTCATGGGGAGCGGGTTACGCCGCTTGCCAAGGCTGCGGGCGAATGCTGTAATCAGCCTTTCGAGCCCGCTCGCGCGACATGAGTCTCTCCCGCCGAACCGCCCCGATCATCTGGATGGCCGCCCTCGTGAGCAGCCTCGCGGTGGGCCTGTGGGTCCATGAGCGCCGCGCCACGCAAGTCGAGTCTGTCACGGCCGCCGTCCCCACCACCGCCACGCTCGATCCTGCGTCGCCGACCGGTTATGCGGGAGGTGTGCGGCAACTCGTCGTGCCGGGTGGCAATGCCGACGCTTTCCAATGGGTGGTCCAAACCCAGCAGATGCTTGCCACGGGGAACTGGCGCGTTCGAGAGGCGGCCTATGACAATGCCCCCCAGGGGCGTCCAGTGCACCTGCCGTCGCCCTACCGATGGTGGCTGGCCACGCTCGCGTGGGTGGACCGTGTCCTGACGGGCAACCCGGCTGGCTTGGCTGTCGAGCGAGCGGCGCTGTGGGCAGACCCGGTTTTGCATCTCCTCGCCGTAGGAGTTTTCGGCGCCTTCACCGCTTGGAGGTTCGGCGCCCTGGCGGCCGCGATGTTGGCGGGTGGGCTCGTATTCGTTTTCCCGTTCGCCGGCCTCTTCGTTTCCGGGGCACCGGAGGATACCGGGCTCACGCAGGTGGTGATCCTCGCCAGCCTGCTGAGTCTCCTTGCCGGCGTGCTTCCGCCTGCGCCGACTCCGCGCGCCCGAGCGGTCTGGTTCGGTGGGTCGGGCGCCCTCGCCGGCGGTGCTCTCTGGCTCAATCCCAGCGCAGCCGTGCCGGTCATCGGGGGGCTTGCCCTGGGTGGATTGGTTCTGGCCTGGCGCCGTCGCGGCACAGACGCAGGCGAACCCCTGCCATGGCGGATGTGGGGGGCGTGCGGGGCAACCGTCACGATGCTGGGCTACCTCCTGGAGTTCGCGCCGGCACATCTGTCATGGAGCACCCCCGGTCCGGTGGAAATCCACCCTGCCTATGCGATCACTTGGTTGGGTTTGGGCGATCTGCTCGAACGCGCGGCCCGTCGGATCGAGGGCGCTCCATGGGCGGGATCCCGGGCTGGGCGCGTCGCCGCAGTAGCGGCCCTGGTCGCCCTGTTCGTTTTGCCGGCGACACTGCTCCTACTGGGAACTCCGGGATTCCTTGCGCCGGAGAACTCGGCCTCGCGCCTCACCGCGTTGAACGGCGGAATTCGAGGCGAGAATCTGTTCGCATGGCTGAAAGCGGACGGGCCCTCCCTCGCGTTCTGGGCGGCCGTCGCCCCATGCCTTCTCGTGGTGGGCGCGTTTCAACGGCTGCCGCGGGTGCGTCCCGATCATGGCGGCAATGCGGGAGCCGCGCTGCTCCTCGGCCCGGCCATCATCGCGCTGGGCGTCGCGGCCGCACGCCTGTCGTGGTGGAGTCATCTGGACACGGTGCTGCTCGCGATCCTCGTCGCCATGGCCGGCAGCGTCCGTGGGACACCGATCGCCCCGGGGCGATGGATCGCATGGCTGGTGCTTGCGATCGCGCTGTTCCTTCCGGGGGCCTGGCTCCTCGTGGTGCGGCCGGCAGGGCAGGCGCGCGACGAACGGATCGCGGTCCAGGACCAGCAATCCCTGGTCGAGCGTGACCTCGCGCACTGGCTGGCGAGACGGTCGGGGCCCGACGGCGCCAATGTCCTGGCCCCGCCGAACATGACCGCCTCGCTCATCTACTACGGCGGCCTGAGCGGCCTGGGGTCACCGTATCGAGAGAACGAAGCCGGATTTGCCGCGGCCGTTCGTGTGGCTGCAGCCACCTCGGCTGACGAGGCGGAGGCACTCGCCCGGCAGCGCATGCTCTCGCATATCGTCATGCCCACGTGGGATGCGTTTCTGGATGAGTACGCGCGCCTCGGCACGCATCAGCCTGAAAGTTCGCTGATCGGACTGCTGCACGCGTGGCTTCCGCCGCGCTGGCTCGTGCCCGTGGCTTATCAGGTGCCGGCCGTATCGACCTACGCCGGAGAGCGAGTCCTGATATTCGAGATCACGGACCTCCAGGATCTCTCCCTGGCGTGGAGCCGCATGGCGGGCTACTTCGTGGACATGGGCGACCTCGAGCTTGCCAGCGAACTCTGCCGCGCGATTGAGGAGCGGTTCCCGGACGACCTCGGCGGACTCATCTCGATCGCGCGCACCCAGCTCGCCCGGAACCAGCGGTTCCTGCTCGCGCGGACACTCGACATCATCGAGGCCCGAATCGATGAAGGCGCGGACGAGGCCCTGCCGTGGGACCTCCGTGTGAGCCTGAGCCTTGTTCTCGCTGCCGCCGATCGCACTGAGCGGGCGCGCGACCAGACCGCACTCTGCGTGGATTACGCCGGCGAGGCCGAACTGCGGCGCCTGGGTTCTGCGTCGTTCCGACCGTTCGCCGCGCTTTGCCACGAATTCGGACTGACCTTCGCCGAGCCCGAGCTTCAGCGTGTGTTCGACGTGCGTGTTCAGGAAATTGCCGCGGGTGTGCGCTGATCACACGGATCGCGGCACGCTCTCATCGACACGCGTGTTCATCGCCAGTGTTTGATCCAATCCGAGCGGCGGCGAGGTGCGCTTGGATGTGGTTGGTTCTGCCGAGACTCGTTTTCGGATGCCGCTTCCGGTAGCGCGGGTCCTCAACCGGACTCATGCAGTCGACGACGGTGGAGCGCGACCTCCGGGCGCGCTTTTCGCGCTCGCATAACCAACAACCCGCTCAGCTGCCGTGCAGTGGCCGCGGCAGCCGATGCTCCGTGCAGTGGCCGCGGCCGCCGATGCTGCCGTGCGGAGGCCGCGGCGGCAGATGGTGTCGGGTTCCACCGTTTGGTGCCTGGGACTCTGCACGGAATCCACATCAGCTGCATGAGTCCGGCTAAGAAGAGCTGCTGGACACAGCGATCACGGCGGATCGTGCCGCGCGCACCGCGTGCTATGCGAAGAGGCTGACGTCCACCTTCGTCCTGCTTTCGATCGCCTCCGTCGTAGTGCTCACCATCCCGACACACTCCACTGTCGCATGTCCTACGACTAGGAGGCGCCGGCGTTACGCTTACGCCGCACGTGGACGGGCGGACCGAAGACACATGCACCAAAGAAAAGCGCCCCTCGCTTGTGGCGAGGGGCGCTTGCTCGTTCAGACTAAGCCTTGAAGGCTAGAATGTGAACGTATTGGTCAGCGTGATCACCCTAGGCGGCGCGATGCGGTAGGTCGCAGGCGTGCCATCGGGCTGGGCGGTGACGGGTATCAGGTCGTCACCTTGCGTCACGTTGCGGACGTTCAGCTGAATGCGCCAGTCCACCTTGTCGGCGAACCGCATCCTATACCCGATCCAGAGGTCGACATTCGTCTCCGCCGGTCCCATGTGCGGGTTGCCGATGTCGAACGTGATGTCGTCTGTGCCGACCGGGAGCACCGGGTAGCCGATCACCATCTCGTCCTGCCAGCGCAGACCACCACCGATCGACAGGCCGTTGAGACGGCCCTCGGTGAAGTCATAGGTCGCGATAGCATTCAGGCGCCACTCACGCAGTTCCGGCACATTCGTGCCTTCCTGCAGGGAGCGCTGCTTCCACTCGGAGCCGATGTTGGTGTACCACTGATAGTTGGTGGTCTCGTTACCCGCACCACCCCACCAGATACGGAGGTCACCGGCGGAACCACGGGCACCGCGCTGGAGGGCGGTCTCGTAGGCGTTGATGAACTCGCGCAGGTTGTCACCACCGATGTTCTTGCGGGTGGCGCTGGTCTTGGCGGCATTGAGGATCAGTCGCAGGTTGCGGATCGGCTGCGCACTGAGCTCGAACTCATAACCCTTCGACGTGCTGTCCTCCGACAGGGCGAAACCGTTGGGTGACGTGGAGGTCACACCCGTCGGGTTCGTCTGGCGGAATGGCGCGTTCAGGTCCATGCCCCACGCCGTATAGAAGCGCGGATCGACCTGAGCCTGCCAGGCACGCCACGCGGCGACAACACTGGCCTCACGAGCTGCGGCAGCGGCCTGATCTTCACCCACGTCCGTGCCGTAGTTGTAGAGGCTGTTTGTCGCATCCCATTCCGGGAGGGCTTCACGGTACTGTGCGGTCCAACCTGCGGGCTGGGCGGCGCCAGCCGGACGGTTGTTCACCTGAGCATTGATGTGCATCTGGCTCGGCTGGTTGCCCAACGCGAAGTCGTACTGGAACTGGTTGGCCCAATTGGCGCCCCACGACTGCGAGTTGCCGATGTAGCTCACGGCACCACCACTCAAGCCGGCGCTGTTGGCATTCTTCACGTCCGTCTTGTACTTCGTGACCTTGAACGAGTACTTGCCGTCGCGCGACTCGAACAGGAGACCGTAGTCCTTGGTCTCGCCTTCCGGCAGACCGATCTGCTCGCCATACACGTCGACGCGCAGCGCCTCAGGCTGGAAGTTCGTCGACTCGTTGTAGAACGCGCTGACCGACACCGGCCACCGCTCCGTGATGTCCTTGAGGACCGGGAGCTCGTTGAAGTGCACCACAGCCATCCAGCTCGTGGAACGCTCCGTAAGGTCGGAGTGCGAACCGCGGTAGTTGGAATTGTAGTCAGGACTGTCAAGATCGCCATACCGGTTCACTTCGGCCGTGGTCGGCATGTGGTAGACCGCGGGATCGAGGTTCAGGTGTCCCCACTGCTGGGTGTACGGGAACTCGCCACCCTCGGGGCTGGTCGTGTTCACCGACAAGCTCCAACCCTGCGCGCGGTCTTCACGCACACCGAATGTACCCACAAGGGCGCCGTCGAGCAGGTGACCCTGCCAGACGAGAGCCTTCGAGTTGGTCAGCTTGCGCTGCAGGCGGGCGCTGGTCGTGAGCAGGTCACGGGCCGACTTCGACGACTCGGAGTCCGTCACCGTGAGCGTCCGGTTCGTCCAGCCCACGTAGTTGGCCGGATTCTCGGACTGCGTCGAGTAGTACGGATTCGTGGCCGGCGGATTGCGGCTCGCATACCAGGCGTCGATTTCCGCCGACTGGGGATAGAGCGAGTTATTCCACGGATCGGCCCAGTTCGCACCGCCCGCCCAGTGCGAGTCGAAGACGCGATACTGGGTGGTCGTCGGGAACGTGAACTTGGCGGTCGGGCGCTTGAGTTTGGCACCGGCGGCCGAGCTGGCGTTCATCATCGAATCACCGAGGTAGATCAGCGTGCTGGGCACGAAGGTCTGGCCCTCGTTGAAGTCGGCCGTCGATCTCAGGAACGCACGATACTCCTCATCGAGGATGCCATAGCGCATCCAGTTCTTGTTCTCGGTGCGCTGCTCGTCCTCAGCCCAGAGAGCGGTAAGCGTGTGCTTGCCGATCATCTTCATGATCGAGTTGGAGGACTCCCTGCCGAAGTCGTGGATGATGAAACCGGTCAGGCGCTTGTTCTCGCGATCACTGGAGTACGAGTTGTTGTTGAACTGGCCGTTGTCCCCGATGAACGGGCGGCCGAGGTTCGGGTTCGGTGTGCCATCCTCATAGGGGATGCCATTGATACCCGGCGTCGTGCCGTCCGTGTGGATACGGTTCATGTCGATCGCGATCGCCTGGCGCGTGTCGGTCAGGAGCGAGAGCTGTCCGTTCTTGTAGGCCTCCTGATTGTACGCCGCCTCGAAGCCGACCTTGTCGTTGAAGAAGGTCTGCGCGAGGTTGATGTTGTAGGCGTCGATGTCCTGCCACTCCTTCTTGTTCGGGCCGTCGATCAACTGGTCATAGAAGTTGAAGACGGACGCGTCCGTGAGGGACCGGTTCTTGTAGACGCCAAACTCGCCGTACTCCAGACGCGCGTTCTTGGCGAAGTCCGAGTACTGCGCGACGCCGACCAAGCGGTTGAAGTCATAGGCCAGGCTGCCGTCGAGGGACCCGTTGGTGCTCACGCCCCAGGTCTCGCGGATCTCCTGGTCGATGACCGTCGGCGTCCCACCCGTGCTGCTCGAGTAGTAACCGATCGGGCCGCCGATGCTGCTGCCGAAGTTGCCGACCCACGGATAGAAGTACGGGTTGATATTGCCGCCGAACGGACCGCCATTGATCACCGGACGGGTGACACCGTGTTGGAAGTTCGGATTGTAGAAGTTGTCGTTCTGCGAGAGGTGCGGATTGAACGTCATCTTGTTCAGGTTCGCAAACGCGCGCGGCGAGCCAGCTGCCACCTCGGTGCCATCCGGGAGCACACCAGAGCGGTCGTAGCGACCGGCGGATGTGCCCGTCCAGAACCAGGGGGTGATCAAGTCACCCGGAGGCAGCGTGCGGGGGCGATTGCTGTCGATGTCGCCCGTCTCCCAGTTGGCCCGGATGATCGTGCGGGCGTTGCCCCGCTTGAGGAACTCCGGCTCGTAGCGCATCGCGGCATAGTACCGCTTGCTGTCGGCGAACGCCGGCTCCTGCTGATACTTTTGGTCTTCGCGCAACACGGCGATGCGAACGGCGAGCTGATCGTCGATCAGCTCCTTGTTCCAGTCGATCGTGCCGCGGACCGTGCCATTGTTGTCGACACGAATCTCGACCTCACCCCGATCGCGGAAGCTGGCCTGCTTGGTACTGTTATTGATCAGACCGGCAGGACTGCCCTGACCGAACAGAATCGAGTTCGGCCCGCGCTGGAGGTCGACACGGTCGACGTTGTAGCTGTCCCACGGAATATCCGAGACGAAGTAGTCGCGGGTATTGTCGGCGTTGGTCAGGCCACGGACGCGCGTGTTCTGGCTCGGGTTTCTGAACTGGTCGGTTTCGTTCAGCTGACTTCCGTCACCAAGACCGGTGAAGTTACCCTGAAGGTTACCCACTTCGGTGCTGGTCGTGTACTGGAGCAGCGTTTCATTGCTCGTCGCTGCCGTGTCCTGGAGGAACTGCGTGTTGATGACCTGCACGGCATTGCCGAGGTCGCGCAGTTCTGAATTCAGACGATTACCCGCAAGGGTGTTCGCCTCGATGTAGCTGCTTTCGGTGCTGGCGGTCACTTCGAACGGCGAGAGGACGATCATTTCGCCCTCATCGTCCTCTGCAGCTGTGGCCGGGGCCGTGGGTGGCGGCGGCGTGCCTGTCGTAGGTGCGGCCGTTTCTTGGGCCCGCACCTGGCCGGAGATCGTTAGCGCCATCGCCAACGCTGCGGCTGTTCTGGTCAGGTTCCTGTCGTTCATGTATTCCTGTGTCTCTCGGTTTGGGTACTGGGTTTCAGTCAAACGGGGCGAGAGCCGCCCCGAAAAGGGAAGGAGAAACGCGATGGCGAAGTCTTCGAGTCGACGAAGGATCGGAGCGCGAAAGGGATGGTCTGTTTAGGGCTACTCAAGGCCTCAGGAGAGGCCAAGGGGTGAGTGGTAAATGGGTCGGGGCGAACGGCAGACTGAGGGATGTGAACAGAAATTTAAATGATTTAATGAACGCGATTTTCGAGTCGCCGGTCTAACGGTAGACCGCTCTAGAACGCTTCCTACAGGTGTTTGATTTATCGTTCCACTGCTGCCGCGGGGCATGGAAGGGCCCTACGAGCAACGCTGCAGCACAATTCTCGGCTCGGGCCCGGAGAAGCCCCTCCGCCGCACCCACACATCCCCTCACTCGCATGGCTTCGCTCCGGTGTCAGGCGTCGCCGCTCTCGGCGGTGTGCACAGACGTTTGAGTCAGCAGACGCCTCACTGCCGATCTTCCCACGGTGACGCCACCCGCAACAGTCCGCGTGCGTTGTCGCTTGCCCCCCCGTGCGAGTCATCGTGTGCTGATGCCAACTCCCTCACGTCATGATCTACCCCATTCTGCCGCGCCTGGCGCGCGGTCTGTCTGTCGTCGCCGGCATCCTGGTCTCCGTCGGTGCGTCCGCTCTCGCGCAGAGCGTTCCGTCCGGCGGTGAGCCGCTCGTCACCGCCGCCGATCTGCTCCGATTCGGCGATTTCTACAGCAATACGACCAGTGGCGGCGCCGTCGCCGCGCGCTCAATCGTCAACGTATCCGGTCAGCCCTTCACTCAGGCCGCACGCATCGACGTCATGCGACCCACCGGGCAGGCGTGGGACAGCGCGATGACGTTCCCGAGCACTCGTGCGCTCGCCCAGGATGATGTGGTGCTCATCCGCTTCTTTATCCGTGCCGTTGAAACCACGGACGAAACGGGTGCGGTCTACTGCCAGCTCTACGCCGAGGGTCCCGGCCCAGGCTACACGAAATCCGTCTCGCAGGTGATCAGCGCGGGCCCGGCCTGGCGCGAATACTTCGTTCCGTTCAAGATCGTCGAAGCCGTCGACTCCGGGAGATTCGGGGTGAAGTTCGGCTTCGGCGCCGCCGCCCGCCCCCAGGTGCTCGAGGTGGCCGGGATCGAGGTGTGGTGGTACGGCAAGACACGCACGCTGGATGAGATGCCACGCACGTCGTTCCAGTACGAGGGTCGTGAGGCCGATGCGGCGTGGCGCGTGGACGCCGCCCGCCGCATCGAGCGGTACCGAAAAGGCGAATACACCATCCGGGTGGTCAACGCCGACGGCCTGCCGGTGCCGGACGCCCAGGTCCGCGTGAAACTCCGGCGGCACGCCTACCATTTCGGATCGGCCTGGGTCGCGTCGCGGATCGTCGGCACGACGCCGGACGACCAGACCTATCGCACGCGGCTGCTCGAGTTGTTCAACGCCGGCAGCCCGGAAAACGACCTGAAATGGGCGCCGTGGATCGGCGATTGGGGGCCGTCGTTTTCGTCGTCGCAGACGCTGACGGCGCTCGCGTGGATGAAGGAAACGGCGCGGTTTCACCTGCGCGGGCACGTGCTCGTCTGGCCGAGTCAGCGTAACACGCCCGCCCATATCGCCTCGCTGATCGCCGCCAGGGCCGCATCCGTGCCCCAACTCGTGCTCGATCATATCGCCGAGATCGTCACCACCACGCTCGACCTCGTGCCGGAGTGGGACGTGCTCAATGAGCCCTTCGACAACCACGACATCATGGATGTCTACGGGGACGGCGTGATGGCGGATTGGTTCGACGAGGCCGCGCTTCACAACCCCACCGCCAAACTCTACATCAATGATTACGCGATCCTCTCCGGCGGCGGACTCAATGTCACCAAGCACGACGCCTACATCGCGACGATCCGCTCCATCCTCGATCAGGGCGCGCCGCTCCACGGCATCGGCTTCCAGGGCCACTTCGACGCAGGTCCGACGGGCATGGCACGCGTCTGGGAGATCCTGCAACGCTTCGCGACCGAGTTTCCGGACGTGGAGTTCAAGATCACCGAGTTCGACGTGGATACCGACGACGAACAGTTGCAGGCCGACTATCTGCGCGACCTCCTCACCCTTACGTTCAGCCATCCACAGTTCACGGGCTTCCAGGTGTGGGGCTTCTGGGAGGGCGCGCACTGGAAGGCGAGAGCGGCGATGATTCGCCAGAATTGGGAGGAAAAGCCCGCCGCCACCGTCTGGCGCGATCTCGTGCTCAACCAGTGGCAGACCGACGAGACGCGCACCACCGGTGCGGACGGACGCGTCCGCGGGCGCGGTTTCCTCGGCGACTATGACATCAGCGTGACGATTGGCGGCCAGACAACTGCCGCGACGGCCGTGATCGCCGGCGACGGCGTCTCCACCCAGGTGCAGGTCGCCGCATCCATCGACGGCACGCCACGCGTGACGGCCCAGCCCCTCGGCACTACGGTGGCGCCGGGCGAATCGGTGACGCTCGCGTTCGAGGCCGCCGCCAGTCCCGCGCCGACGATCCGCTGGTACAAGAATGGCACGCTGCTGGATGGCGCGTCTGGGACAACGCTTACTTTCGCCGCCGCCACCGCCGCCGACGAGGGTACGTATCATGCGGAAATCCTCAATGACCGCGGCACCGTCAGCACGCGCACGGTGAAGGTCGGTGTCCGGGCTGAAGGCACACGCACCGAAAAGCTGGCCAACATCTCCACGCGCGGCACGGTCCTCGCCGGCAACGGCGTCATGATCGCGGGCTTCGTGGTGGAAGGCGGCGCGAAGGATGTGCTTCTGCGCGGCGTCGGTCCCCGCCTCAACAGCGTGTTCGGCCTGCAAGGTGTGCTCAGCGATCCGGTGCTGCGTCTCTACCGCTCGCGGGACAATGCCTTCGTCACCTCAAACGAGACGTGGGATCCCGCGCTCGCACCCGTGTTCCGCCAGGTGGGCGCGTTCTCACTCGCGGGCGACGGCTACGCCGACGACACCACATCGGCGGCCCTGCGGCGCACGCTCGAACCAGGCGGATATACCGTCCACCTCGGGGCGCAGGACGGCGGCACCGGCATCGGCCTGGTCGAGGCCTACGACGTGGCCCTGGGCGAGCCGCTCAAGATGGTGAACATCGCCACGCGCGGACACGTCGGCAGCGGCAACGACATCCTCATCGCCGGTTTCGTGGTGCACGGGTCGGTGCCGAAACAGGTGCTGATCCGCGGCATCGGGCCGCAGTTGACCGTCACATTCGGGTTGCCCGGCACCGTGTCCGACCCGCACCTGACCGTGCTCGAACCGATTCCCGGCGGTGCCCGTGTCGTCGCGTCCAACGACGACTGGTGTGTCGGCAACAACCGCACCGGCATCGAGGCGGCCGCCGCCCAGGTGGGTGCCTTCCCGCTGGAGCCCTTCAGCCGTGATGCCTCGCTCGTGCTCGCACTCGAGCCGGGCAGCTACACGGTGCACCTCACGGGTGCGAATGCGTCCACGGGGATCGGGATGGTGGAAGTGTACGCCCTCCCGTGAACCGGCCGCCGGGGCGGCGCAAAGTCGCGGCCGCCCCCACGCCGGTGTTGCCTCCAGCGGGCATCTCGCGTTGAATGCACGTTCACCTCGAGATGAGTCCGGTCAAATCAGCACCCTCGCGATACCTCCCCGGCGCGAGGGCTGGTGCTCAATCACCCCTGCCATGAGTGTTCGCCAAATAGCCGCCCGCGCCGGCGTGTCGCCCTCCACGGTTTCGCTCGCCCTGCGCGGCAGCGAAAAGATCTCGGCCGAGACACGGGAAAAGATCTTCACCATCGCCCGCGAGGTCGACTACCGGCCCGATGCCCGTGTGCACGAGCTGATGGCGCGCGTGCGCAAATCGCCGGGCCTCGGGACGCACGCGTGCTTTGGGGTGATGTCGCTCTACCCGGAGGCGCGTCCGTGGGAACGGAGCGAGCATCTCGGCCGGATCCACGCGAGCATGATCAAGCGCGCCGAGACGCTCGGCTACCGGCTCGAGCCGCTGTGGTTGCGGGCGCCCGGCATGACCCAACGCCGGTTTCGCGAGATCCTCGACGCCCGGGGCATCGAGGGCCTGATCTGCTTCGGCAGCGACGACCCGCTGGCGCCGTTTCCCGAGGCTCTGGACCACTACGCGATCGTCGTCCAGGGACTCAGCATTCGCACGCCGCTGCACCGCGTGGCCTGCGCGTTTTACAGCGATGCCTGGCGCGCGCTCGATGAGGTGCGCGACCGCGGCTACCGGCGGCCGGGCATGATCCTGGCCCGCTACGAGGCTCAGCGCACCGGCTACATGCACGCCGGCGCCTATCTCGCGTGGTGCGACCGCAATCTCGGATCGGCCAATGCCGTGCCGGTGCTCCACGTCGAGCGCTCGGAGCCCGATCCCGTCCTGCGCTGGCTCGAGCAGCATCAGCCCGACGCGGTGGTGCTCGTGCACGTCGGCGAGGCGATCCCGGAGTTCGTGGCGATGCTCGCCGCCCAGGGTGTTCGCGTGCCCGAGGACGTCGGACTGGCCGCCGTGACGCACAAGCTCCGGGACACCGGTCTCGCCGGCATGGAGCAGGATCAGGAGTTGATGGGTGCCCGCGCGGTGGAGTTGCTCACCTCGCGGATCCTCGAGCACGACCTCGGGCTGCCGCACCATCCGCGCATCGAGCTGGTGGAAAGCCAGTGGATCGATGGCCCTTCCCTGCCACGGGTGACAGCCGGCGTGGTGGGTCAACGTTGACCACAATTGCAGTCGTCCGTCTGGCGGCCAGCCTCGTCAATTTGCTGACCGGATGAAACTCGGACTCGGCTTGTACAAGCACATGTTGACGCGCGAGAACTTCCAGTTCGCGCGACAGGCGGGCGCCACGCACATCGTGGCCCACTTGGTGGACTATTTTCGCGGGGGCGGCCATGCCGCCACGGACGACCAGCCGCTCGGCACGGACTGGGGCTGGGGCCTGGCGGGAGATCCGGATACGCTCTGGACGACCGACGAGTTGGTCGCCATCCGCCGCGGCGCGGAAGCGTGCGGCCTCAAGCTCGAGGCCATCGAAAACTTCGACCCTGCCCACTGGCACGACATCCTCCTGGACGGCCCGAAGCGCGCCCAGCACATCGAGAACGTCAAGACGATCATCCGCCGCGTGGGCGAAGCAGGCATCCCCATCTTCGGCTACAATTTCTCGATCGCCGGCGTGGCCGGCCGCACCAAAGGCAACTACGCCCGCGGCGACGCGCCCTCGGTCGGCATGGAAGGCCCGTATGACCTGCCGATGCCGAACGGTCTCGCGTGGAACATGATCGTCGACCCGACCGCGCCCACGCGCGCCACCGGCACGATCCCGCCCGCCACGCACGACCAGCTGTGGGACCGCCTGAAGCGGTTTCTCGACGAGATCCTGCCCGTGGCCGAGCAGGCCGGCGTGCGCATGGCCCTCCATCCCGACGATCCACCCATGCCGACGATCCGCGGCCAGCCGCGCCTCGTGTATCAGCCGCACCTCTACCAGCGCGTGATCGATCTCAATCCAAGTCCCTCGAACGCGCTCGAGTTCTGCGTCGGCTCGCTGGCGGAGATGACCGAGGGCGATATCTACGAGGTCGTGGATCAGTATTCGCGCCAGAATCGCCTCGGCTACGTTCACCTCCGCAATGTCCGCGACAAGGTCCCGCACTACAAGGAGACCTTCATCGACGACGGCGAGGTCGACGTCCTGCGCGTGCTCGCGATCCTCAAGAAGAACAACTTCGACGGCGTGATCATTCCGGACCACGCCCCGCAGATGAGCTGTGCCGCCCCGTGGCACGCCGGCATGGCCTTCGCCATGGGTTACCTCAAGGCCGGCATGAAGTCTCTCGGCATTCCATGAGCCCGCCCCGCTAGTCCGCCGGCACCGGCTCCACCCGGTGCCTGAGTTCCCCCCCCCTTGCGCCACCCCGCGCATGTCCCATCCAGTCACCTTTCATCTCAACCAGCACGCCTGCCCGGCCCCGGCAGGCGAGTCCCTCTTTGACTGCGCCGAGGCGATGGGCCAGCCGCTGCCCACCTCGTGCCAGAAGAACGGGAAATGCCGCGAGTGCGTCGTGGAGGTCGCCGAAGGCGAGGCGCTGCTCTCGCCGCGAGTCCCGGCCGAGAAACACCTGGCGCCGGGTTTCCGCCTGGCCTGCTGCGCGCGGGTGACGCCTCCGGCCGACGCCAGTGTCGGCGGCGAGATCCGCTGCCACACGATGCGCCGCGGGGCGATGAGGATCGAGCGCCACGCCTTCCATCTCCCCGGCCGTGACCGCACATTCGTCCCCGACCCGGCTGTGACCCGCGACGGCGTTCGCATCCTGCTCGACGGCGAGGAGATCGCCCGCGGCAGCGGTCCGCTCCATGGCCTCGCGATCGACATCGGCACCACCACCGTCGTGCTGCGTCTCCTGAATTTGGAGACAGGTGAGGTGATGGCCGATGCCTCCTTTGAGAACCCGCAGCGCTTTGGCGGCACCGACGTGATGGCGCGGATCCAGTTCGACACGCTCGATGGCACACGCGCGCTCCAGCGCACGCTCGCCACCGCCCTCGCGCGCGCGATCGAGGAACTGCCGGTCGACCCGCAGACGATCTTCGAGGTCGTGATCGCCGGAAACTCGACGATGCGGGACCTGTTCTTCCGGCTCGACGTCTCGCCGATCGGTCAGAGCCCGTATCAATCCGTCACCGAGCACGCGGTCGCCGACGGCACGCGCACCACGACGAGCCTCTCGGAGAACGCTCGGCGCCTCGGACTACCCGTCCACCCCGCCGCGCGCGCCTACGGCCTCCCCGTCATCAGCGGTCACGTCGGCGCCGACGCCGCCGCCTGCATGCTGGCGATCGGTCTCGCCGAGGAGGAGCGCCTGGTCGCGCTCATGGACATCGGCACGAACACCGAGCTGATCATCGGCAACCGCCATCGCGTGCTCGCGGCCTCGTGCCCGGCGGGTCCGGCGTTCGAAGGCGGCCAGATCACGTTCGGCATGCCCGGCCTGCCCGGCGCGATCGAACGCGTGGTCATGGCCGGCGACGGTTCCATCGAGACCACGGTGATTGGCGACGGGCCCCCCGAGGGCATCTGCGGCTCCGGACTGGTCGACGCGCTCTCCGAACTCGTCCGCACCGGCCGCATCAACATGCTCGGCCGTTTTGAGGAGGGCGAGACGGAGATCATCCTGGATGCGCGCGGCGAACGCGCCGTGACGTTGAGCGAGGGCGACATCAACGCCCTCGCCCAGGCCAAGGGCGCCAATGTGGCCGGCCTGCGTATTGCCGTGGGTGAATACGGCGCGTCGTTTCCCGAGATCGAGGTGTTCTACCTGGCCGGAGGCTTCGGCCGGCACCTCAACATCGAGGCCTCGCGCCGTATCGGCCTGATTCCCGACATCGACGACGCGCGCATCGTCCAGATCGGCAATGCCTCCGTCGAAGGCGCCTGCCTCGCCCTGCTCTCACGCAGCCGGCGGGCCGCGCTCGAGAAACTCGTCCGTGAGGTGCGCCATTGCCGCCTGGAGACGCACCCGCGCTTTTTCGATGCGTTCGTCGACGGCTGCCAGTTCCGCCCGATCGATTCCGTGCTGGAGGCGGCGGAGCCCACGCCATGACCACGCTCGCCGAATCGCCCGCGGCCGTGGCGGTGCCGGAGAGCGAATACCTGCGGCTCCTCGGCTTTCCCCGCGGGCACCAGCCCGGCGACCGGGCACACGAGCTGATGCGCTGGGCGCGTTCCTGGTACGCCGGACACGGCCGGCCCTGGCTGGACTGGCGCGAGGTGCAGGTGCGCCTCGAGGGGGATACGCTCACGCTCGAGGACGGTGCCTTCCCCTCGCCGCAGCTGCGCGATCACCTGCGCGGCACCGGCTCGAACCGGGCCGTGCTCGTCGCCGTGAGCGCAGGCCCCGAGGCGGAGGCCGAGGCGAACCGACTCTGGGAGGAGGGTCGGCCGGACGAATACTTCTTTCTCGAGACCTACGCCTCGGCCGTGGTCGAGCAGCTGATCGCCGTGGTGAACGGCCGCCTGTGCGAAGCGGCGGCGCGGGAGGATCTGATCGCCGTGCCGCATTTGAGTCCTGGATACACAGGATGGGATGTCGGCGAGCAGGGCATGCTTTTCGAGCGGATCACCCGGGGCGGCACGCGGGCGCTCCCCGGCCCGCTCGAGGTGATGGCGAGCGGCATGCTTCGACCGAAGAAGTCGCTGCTCGCGGTCGTCGGCCTCGCGCGCTTCACCGAGGCCGGGCGGCACGCGGCACGCCTGCTGCCGTGCGAGCGCTGCTCGTGCACGCCGTGCAGCTTTCGTCGCGCCCCCTACCGGCATGCGCCCGTCCGGATCGACGGCGCGCCCGCACCGCTCCCCGTGCCAGCTGCGTCTCCATCGCCTACCTACAGCGTCAACCCCCGCGCCCTGCGCAAGTGGGCCGCGGAGCGCACCCGCCTGGAGCCGCAGCCCGACGGTTCGACGATCGCGTCGTTCCGCCTCGACGGCACGACGTGCTCAAACATGGGCCGGCCGCTCGCCTTCACCTACCGCGTCCGCCTCGGACCCGCGGATGGCGGGCATGTGATCCTCGAGGCCGACTGCCTCCCCGCCGAGGGCGATACCGGGCACCAGCTGATGTGCGGTTTTATCGCCGACGCCGCCGGCCTGATGGCGGCCATCGCCGGCGAGAAACCGCTCCTCGGCCGCCCGCTCGGCGCAGTCCTGGAGTGGGAACGCCCCTCCGCCCAGGCCGGGTGCCTGTGCGAGGCGCGGAGCCGCGAGCACAAGTGGGGGCTCGCCCTCGAGGTGATTCATTTCACACTCTCGTGCGCCGGCAGCCGCACAACCGCCGCCTTCCCATCCACCCCTTCGGTGCCAACCTCATGATCAAACTCTGCGACACCAACAAGTCGGCCGCCGCAAAGCTTCCCCCGGGCACTCCGGACAAATCCGGGGTCGGCGTGCATTATGTGGATGCGTACATCGCACCCATGAACGCCGCGCTTCCTGACGCGACCCGTGTCTCGTGCAAGCGCAAGGGCCTGCGCATCACCCTGCGTGTCGGCACGAAGAAGGGCGACGGACTCCTCCGGCGGCTCGACGTGAGCCGCGACCCCGTCGCCATGCTCAACGCCGCGCTCAGGGAGGCGGCGACCGCCGCCGGCGTGGGCCTGGAACTTGGCGCCGACGAGATCCTCATCCAGCCCTGACGCCCGCGGCCTCGTATCCTTTTTCCAAACACACAACCCTCACCTCCTATGCGTCCAGAACAGTGGGATATCTTCAAGCGCGCCGCGCGCCTCGAGAAGCTCGATCAGGTGCCCATGGCCATGATCATCGACAGCCCGTGGATACCGGGCTACGTCGGCGTGAAGCACCTGGACTTCTTCCTCGACCCCGAGGTGTGGTTCCAGTCGCACCTCAAGATCCACAGGGAATTTCCGGAGATCATCTTCGTGCCGGGCTGGTGGATGGAATACGGCATGGCCGCCGAGCCCTCGGCCCTCGGCTCCAAGATCAAGTTCTGGCAGGACAACACGCCAAGCGAGTACCACACGCTCTACAACATCGAGGACCTCGAGAAATTCCCCGAGTACGAGGTCGAGGCCGACGCCTTCATGGGCCTGACCCTGCACCGCATCCGCATGCAGCGTCAGCGCATCCTGGATACCGGTGAGATCCTTCCGCTCGTGACCTCGCGCGGACCGATGTGCACCGCGGGCTTCGTCCGCAGCACCACGGACTTCATGATCGACCTGGTGGAAAAGCCCGAATGGGCCCACAAGCTCCTCGACCTCTGCACCCGCCTGATCATCGATTGGCTCAAGGCGCAGGCCAGGGCCATGGGACCGACGGTCGAGGGCATCTTCCTCCTCGACGACATCGTCGGCTTCGTGAACGAGGAGCACTACCAGGAGTTCTGCCATCCCTACCTCAAGCGCATCTGCGATGCGTTCCCCAAGGACTGGGTGAAGATCTACCACAACGACGCGTCCGTCGAGGCCTGCCTCGAGCACCTGCCCGACGCGGGCTTCAACGTGCTCAACTGGGGCAAGCAGACCGACATCGCCGACGTGATCGACCGCGTGGGCGGAAAGATGTGCCTGATGGGCAACGTCAATCCGCTCGAGGTCGGCGTGCGCGGCACGCCCGAGGAAGTACGCGCGGCCACGCTCGACGTTCTCGAGAAGGGTCGCGACACGCCCATGATCCTCTCCGTCGGCGGCGGCACCAGTCCCGGCATGCCGCGCGAGAACATCCGCGCGATGCTCGACGCGCTCAACGAGTTCAACAGCAAGCGCCGCTGAGCTCCCGCAGGCTGCGCGCTCGCGGGCGTCCGCAAGCGTGCAGCCTGCACCTCGACCCAAACGTTCACGGCGGCCACAGCGTCCATCCTAACCACAAGAGGCCTCGGGCCGCGAGGCCTTCCCACCCGCCTCCGTCGTCACTGTATCCGCACGCTGAATTCAGCGTTCAGTCCATCAGCCCTTCCCACCACATCCCCACAAACATGCCCGACTACGCTTTGATGAATCAGTGCCTTTACGAAGGCAAAGCCAAGGAGGTGGAACAGATGACCCGCGATGCCCTGGCCGAGGGGCGCTCCGTTCAGGAGGTCCTCAGCGAGGGGCTGATCGCGGGGATGAGCGTGGTCGGCGAGGACTTCAAGCACAACATCCTCTACGTGCCGGAGGTGCTGATCGCGGCCCGCGCGATGAAGGCGGGCATGTCCGTGCTCAAGCCGTTGCTCGCCGCCCACGGCCCCGACACGAGTTCCACCGGTCGCCTGGTCATGGGAACCGTGCGCGGCGACCTCCACGACATCGGCAAGAACCTCGTCTGCATGATGGCCGAGGGCGCCGGGTTCCAGGTGAAGGACATCGGGGTCGACCAGAGCGTGGAAAAGTTCATGGCCGCAGCCGACGAGTTCAAACCGGACATCATCGGCATGAGTGCGCTGCTGACCACCACGATGACCTACATGAAGACGGTCATCGATGGTTTCGAAGCCGCCGGCCGCGACACGAAGATGGCGATCGGTGGCGCGCCAATCAGCCAGATGTTCGCCGATGAGATCGGCGCCGATGGATACGCCGCCGATGCGTCCGCCGCGGTCGACCTGTTCCTGCGTCTCGTGGGCAAGGGCGACGCATCCGCCCCGGCCCCGAAGGAAGTCGCCGAGATGAAGGCCGCACGCTCCGCCCGACCGCCCGGCCACAGGTCGGAGAAATCCAACTACCAGATCCTCTACTGGCAGGACATCCCGTCGCAGCTGAAGGTCTGGGATGACTACGAGGAAATCAAGGTGGAGCTGCCCGCCCGCTTCAGCGCGCAGATCGACGCCCGCGCCCAGCGCCTCGGGCTGACCGCAAGCGATGTCTACACTGCGCAGTTCCGCTGGGGCGAGGAACTCGAGCGCGCCGGCGCGATCGACGAGGTCGTCACAGCGATCCAGGCCGAACTCGAGGCGCAGCAGTAGCGTTACTTCCGCAAACCCACCGTCAAACAGCCCGAACAAGCCCTGATTTGAACCACAGAAGACACAGTGCAGGACAGAACCAGGGAGTGCGAAGGGCTGAGTACTGAAGGCTGAACGCGCTATCTGGAGTTCTCCCTTCCTCCGCCTTTTCCTCTGTGCCCACTGTGTCCTCTGTGGTTCAAAATCCTGGCCGCGAACTTACATCCCCCCTTCACCATGACCATTCTCCACGAACTTGTGCGCGAGCGTTCGCTCGTATGTGACGGTGCCATGGGCACGCAGCTGATGCTCGCGGGCCTCGAACAGGGCGGATGCGGCGAGGCCTGGAACCTCACCCACGCCGATCGCGTGCTCGCGATCCAGCGCCGTTACGCCGACGCCGGCGCTGACTGCCTGATCAGCAACACCTTTGGAGGCAGCCGCCTCATGCTCCGCCGTCACGGGCACGAGGCTGATCTCGCGGCGATCAACGCCGCGGCCGTGAAGATCGCGCGCGAGGCTTTCGGCGGCCGGCCCGGATTCGTCCTCGGCGATATCGGTCCGCTCGGCGCGTTGCTCGAGCCCTACGGCGATCTCAGCGAGGACGATGCCCGCACCATGCTCGAGGAGCAGGCCGCGGCCCTCGTCAAGGCCGGCGCCGACGCGATCATCATCGAGACGCAGACCTCGCTCGAGGAACTCGGCCTCGCCATCGAGGCGGCCAAGGCCGCCGGGGCGCGAACGATCATCGCGTCCCTCGCGTATGATCTTTCCACTGACAAGACTTTCTACAAGACAATGATGGGCGTCGCGCCCGAGCAGGCCGCCGAGCTCGCGGAGGAAAAGGGTGCGCACATCATCGCGCTCAACTGCGGCACCGGTATGGACATGAAGGGTGCGGCCATGGTCGCGGGCCAGTACCGTGCGGCATGTTCCCTCCCGATCATGGTGCAGCCAAATGCCGGCCTGCCCGTGCTCGAGAACATGAAGGCCGTCTACAAGCAGCCGCCGGCCGAGATGGCCGCAGGCGTCCCCGCCGCGCTCGCCGCAGGCGCCGGCATCATCGGTTCATGCTGCGGCAGCACACCCGAGCACACGCGTGCCATCCGGGCGGCGATCGACGCCGCACGGCAGGGCTGACGCCGTCGCGTTCGGCAGCGTGCCTCAGAACAGGAAGCAAATCCCGATCGACACGGTCACACCCGACAGGTCGAGGTCGCCGTACTCAGTGTATCCGATCTCATACTTCAGCGCGGTGTCGCGGGCCAGGTATTGCTTGATGCCGGCGTGCGCCGTCCAGAACCAGTCCTCGCTGCTGCGCGAGTTTCGCTCGATCCGCAGCCACCCCGCCCCGGCTCCGACATAGGGCACGAAATCACCGGAAGTCGCGAGATGAAGGTCGGCCGCGCCGCATGCGCCGAAGATCTCGTGGTCGACGTCGTCGATCTCGCCCGTGCCGTAGAATCCGCCGGCGGAGAGCTGCAGGTTCGGCGTCACAAGCAATCCCAGCATCGCCGTCCCGCCCGGAAGAGGGTCGCCTGCATCGAGACCGAACCCGGTCGCCGCGAGCGAGAACTCATGCGGCAGGCGCCGGGCTTTGCGGGGCGTTGCCGTGGGGGCGGCCTCCAGTGGCGGCACACGCGTGGGGCGCATGCCGGCCGTGAGGACTTCGCCCCAACGCCGCTCGTGCTCTGCTTTCGAGATCTCACCGTCGCGCAGCTGGCGATCGAGTTCGCGCAGATCGGCGGCGGGGTCGGCCGCGGCAATCGTCGCCCCGAGGGCGACGAGGCAGGCGCAGGCACATGACGATGCGAATCCCATGGTCGTGCTTGGGGGTGGACCGCCGAGTGTGGCTCCCGGGCTCAGCTTCGCCAAGCCTGGAGCGCTTCAGCCGTTAACCGCAGGCGGCACCCGCACGCGCGACGTCTCGCCTCCGAAGGTCGAGATCACGACGGTGCCCGCGATCTTGTCCTGAATGGCCTGATTGTTGGGGTCCCACAGGATGCGCAGAAAGCCGATCGATCCCGTGGCGAGGCCCGCGGCATAGCCACCGTTGCGGATGAAGGCGTCCATGGCCGTCAATGGTCGCCCGTCGAGCCGGACGACACGCGTGCGGAACGCGAACTTGCCCGGCGTGCGTCCCCCCAGCCAGGCCGTGAAGAGCGTGAAGTAGACGCCCGCCCAGCCAAAGGTCAGCCCGAGCGTGCGCGACGAGTCGGCGGCAAAATTCAGCCACGAGCTGCCGCGCACCGAGTCCCGCAGGCGGGTGTTTTCCTCCCGCAAGAGAGTGACGTGCTTCTCCAATTGGTTGACCGCCCGGCGCAAGTCGGCGCTCGAGGCGCCTTGCGGGACAAAGACTGACTCGACCTCCACTGCATCGCGATCCTTCCCGAGATTGAAGGCCCCGGTCTTCACCAGCGGCCGACCCAGGAGGAAAAAGGCGGAAAGCACCATCACCCCGCATCCAAGGGCGATCAAAAACCAGCGGAAAACTCTCCAGAACTTCGCCTCACTCACCCGGCGGCCGCCCAGCGCCGCCAGCGTCAGACCGGTGAGCAAACCGAGGACCGGATTGGCCAGGAGCGACAACGCGCCGATGCAGACGAGGTCGACCGCCATGCCGCCGGCACGTTGCCACCATGCAGCAAGCGGTGTGTTCAGCAGCCTCGGATCGAGTTGCATCAGTCCGGGATCGACGATGCGGGCGCGCGGTCGGCGCGGCGATCCGGTGGCCCCCGTCTGACCGGCGGGCTCGGGTTCGGAAGTGTGGGACGAGTCGGGCATGGTGAACAAGGCGCAGGGCGCGCGCTCCCCGACCCCAACGCCGCCGCAATCCCGCGACGCCGGCAAGCCCCGAACACGACCGGCCCGCGGACCGCGCATCGGCGCGCCTCCCGCAGGCCGGCGAAGCGGCGCGCCTCGCCACGATTCCGTGGCATTTCGTCCCCGTCGCGTTGTCGCAAGTCCCGGCTACGAACTGACTGGCCCCATCGGTCTGCGCGTCCCCCCGCCGCAAACTGCCCACTCCGACTATCCCATGGGACGCCCTTGTACCTTGCCGGCCGCAGCTGCGGCCCTGAAAGGCGGCACGCGATGAGACACGCGTTCCCGCCCTTGCACCGATCGCGAGGCCCGGGCCGAACCCATCGCAGGTTCACGTCCCGTTCCTGCAACCAGCACCCATGAACTGCATGCAACAACCTCCCCGTGGCGGCATCATGCCCGAGTCACTGCCGATGCTGAGCCCGCTGAATCCAGGCGGGACCATTGCCCACTGCTCGTACAAGAGCACCGGCCCCGGCGACCGCTGCCGCGTGGAGATCCGCCGCACCGAGCGCGACACCTTCACGGAGTTTCACATCACCGGTACGGTGACCGGACCCTGCGGGGCTCTCGAGGCCGCCCGCGCCCTGCTCGACCTGGTCGCCGAGGAGATCGCCGAGCATGCGATCCAGCCGGTCCAGGAAAAGCTCTATGGCCTCTCCGGGCTGCGTGCCGGAGTGCTTCAGTGCCGGGCCGACGTCTACCGCCACCACGAGCTCGACATTCATGTGCCCGCGACATGGATACAAGGCGTGCCCCTCCAGGGCTGCGACTTCGTCGGCCTTCAGATCTGGGGCATCGCGCCGCGCGGCGGCTGGACGTGCGTGACGACGGTCGGCGACGAATCCACCGGCCGGGGTCGCCTGTGGACCGGGCGGGGCTTTCGCATGCTGCACATCCCGTTCGTGCGCGGCACGCGGCCGGACGGCTCCCTCGCGGCCGACGCCGCGACCCAGGCGGAGCTGATGTTCACGAACGCCAACGCGGTCCTCAAGGCCCACCGGTTCACCTACGGCCAGGTGAAGCGCACCTGGATCTACGTGCGACGGCTGCTCGAGTGGTACGACGACCTCAATCGCGTGCGCAGCGCCTTCTACCGCACCGAGGGGCTCGACATGGGCGGCGGCCATGCCTTTCCGGCCAGCACCGGCATCCAGTGCAGCTGTGCCGACGAGGAGATCATGATGGACATGCTCGCCTTCGATACCGACGGACCGGAGATGGCCTCGGCCGCGCCGATCACGACGAGCTCGCGTCAGCATCAATCTTTCAAATACGGCTCCGCCTTCTCCCGCGGCATGACTTTCGAGATCGAGGGTCGCAAAACCGTCCACATCTCGGGCACGGCCAGCATCGATTCCGCGGGCGCCAGCATCCACGTGGGCGACGCCGAGATGCAGAGCCTCGAGACTCTGATGTGCATCGCCGCCATCCTCGAGGAACAGGGTGGCGGGCTGGAAAACATCACCTCCGCGACGCTCTTCTGCAAGGACCGCGCGGCCTACGAGGCCTGGCAGCGCGTGTCGCGGCTGCTGCGCGTCCCTGCGATTCCCAGGATCTGCGTGCTCGCCGACGTCTGCCGTCACGACCTCCTGGTCGAGATGGAAGCGGTCGCGACCATCTGATCGCGCCGTTGGTGGCAGCGATCACGGAGGATAGTTCCGAAGGGCAAAGCGTTGCCGGCGATTCGGCCGCCTCAGCTCATCACCTCGTGGGTGAGTCAGTGAAGGCGTGATCTTCGTTCTGCCCAGACCGCTCGGTCGACGCCATGATCGCCTTCTGCCCGCCAAGCCGAAGCCTTGGCGAAGGCTGATGCCGTCCGTGACCCGATGCAACGGAGCATGTCGCGTCGATGCGCCGTCTCTCCACGGTCACTTCGCCGTAGCCAACCACGCCTGAAGTGCGAGCAACTGGTCGCCGCGGGCCGTCATCCCGGACTCGCGCACATCCGCGACGATCGCGGAAGCCAGCTGGCTGCGCCGCGCGGCGTCGCCGAGGTTGTGCTTCGCCAGCACCAGCAACATGGCCGCGTCGGCCGAGGGCAGATCGCCGGAATCGGGAGGCGGCGGGACCACGCGCACGCCCACACCGATGGAGGGACGCTCAGGCGAAGCGAGAAAACGCCCCGCCCCGGCGTCCCAGTAGAGTGCGTCGGCCTTGGCGATGAGCGCGAGCGCCACAGCCCGAGCCGCGTCGTCCTTGGCGGCCGCGGCGTAGGCCAGGAGGCCGTCGGCGACGAGCGCGTAATCGCGCGGCGCAGCGCCCGTGGTGAACGCCGGACCGCTGCGAAGCGCGCCATCAGCCGTGATCAGCTTGGTGCGAATCAACGTGTTGAGCCCGGCTGCATCGGCCAGCGCCGCCTTGTCGCCGAGCTGCGCGAATGCGGCGAGCATGAGTCCGTGGGCCCCGCTGGTCCCCAGCGTGTCGCGAGCGGGCGCGGGACGCGCCGCTCGGACCGCACGGAGTCTGCCGACTGCGGCATCGATCTCCGCCTGCGCGGCGGGCACCGCCCATCGCGGCAGATTCGTGCCGCTGGATTCCACGCCGAGGTAGGCGTCGGGCGGCAGGTTCCCGGCCTCGGTGATGCCAAGCGCCTCCAGGGCTTTGCCTGCGTCATCCCCGATCGCCGTGCGCGCGGACTCCAGCGTCCAGAGAAACGTCGGGATGATCGCCTCCGCCGTGCCGTCCTCCGCCCCCGCGTATCCACGGGATGGATCACCGAGGGAACGCACGTAGGCGATCGCGCCCGCAGCCGGCGGGACCATGCCCGCGTCGAGATAGGCAAAGGCGGCACGCGCCTGGTCGGGCAGTGTCTTCTGCAGCGTGGGCAGGGTCCAGGTCGGATCCGCACTGGAGCGGAAGAAGCCTCCGTCAATCGGGTCGCGCAGCGGGCTAGACGCGATCGCACGCAGCGTCGTCGCCGCGGCGTCGCGCATGGCCTGTTCCTGACGCTGGAGCAGAAAGCGGAGCAACTCGGGCTCGATCCTGCGGGGGGGATCGCCGAAGCCGCCGTTCTCCGCATCAAAGGTCGCCATCCTCGCTGCCGCGCCTTCCTCAAGCAACGCCGAGACGCCGGATGCATCAACCGCCTGCGGCGCGGACGGCATCATCGCGGCGAGTGACTCGAGCGCCTCGTCCCCCTTGGCCGCCTCCGCCTCGGGGTCCGTCTGCCAGGCGCTGATGACGCGCCGGAGCACGTTCGGAAACCCTTCCTTGCCCCATTCGTCGGAGGGCGGGAGGTACGACGCACCCTCGAACGGCTTGAGGTCGGGCGTCAGCCACACGCTCAGCGGCCATCCCTGCATCTGCTTCACGTGGTTGACGTAGGCCTGCAGGTAGGCGGCGACCTCGGGATGCTCGTCGCGGTCCACGACCACGCACACGAGCGCCTCGTTCATGATCGTGGCGTTCTCCTCGCGGGCGAAGGACTGCTCGCGCATCGCGCGCGCGAGTTCCTGGGTGAACGCGCCGACGTGGACGTAGACCGGTTTGTTCTCGGCCTTAGCACGTGCGAATGCGGCCTCGCCCCACGGCATGAACTGCACCGGCGAATTGGTGTGCGCCCGGACGAACGCCGACGGCGCATCGGCAAGTGGGCCGGCCAGAGCGAGCGAAGCAACGACGGGAAGCAAGGCAACGAAGAGGAACGGGGTGCGACGCATACAAAGAGCTTCAAGGATTCGCCCGCCGCGGGCAAACCTCCAGTCAACACAAACATCCGAGGAAAACTCCAGACGCGACGGCGTGGCGTCCCGATGGACTCTCTTCTGACGGGGTTTGAGACGCATGTTCTGCCCGGCCGGCATGCGAACCGCGCGCGTGCACGCACCTCGGACACTGCATGACAACCCACGACGCTGCAGGCCACTCGCGCACCCAGCCGCGGCGCGAGTCGCCGACCACAAGCGTGTAACGGTCGTTACATGCTTGTGGTCGGCAGGGGCGGCCGGCGCGCCTCCGTTCCCTTCGTTGCCTTCGATAAGTGATGCCGTTGGTGGGGCTTCCAGGAATGTCACGGGCGCGCGACGCCGTCTCAGTCGGGGCGAGGTCCGGTGTGTTTTCCCGTCGGTCTTCTCTCGCGGCTGCGGTTTCCTGCAGCAGCGGCGGCATGACAGAGCCCGACGAGCAGAATACGCCGGGGCAGACGGACGCCCTCGCGACGCCTACTTCGTGGCGAAGAACAGCACCGGTCCGTCGCAGCGGGCCACCGCGATGCCGAGGCGCTTGCCGCCGTCGAGCGGCACGAGCACCGCCGCGCGGGCGTCGCCCGGCACGAACAAGCCGGCCTCGCCCGGCGCGAGCGCCGCGAAACCACCCGCGCCATCGCCGCGCAAGATCGCGCCCAGGCCGCCGTCGAAGCGCCCGGTGCTCGGCTCGGGCCCGAAGTTGTTCCCGACACAGACCAGGTCGAGCGCCCCATCGTGGTCCACGTCGTGCACCACCATGGCGTTGATCGGCGCGAGCTGCGCAAAGCGCGGCAGCGGCCGGAATTCGAAGCGCACGCGCCCTGACCCGTCAGCGCGGTTGAGGAAGACCCCGCTCGCGAGTTCGGTGGCCTCGAGGCGCCGCGCCCCCGCGAGCCTCCCGGCGCCGAAGATCTCCTCGAGCGAGGCCTGACCGAAGGCCGCATAGGTGGTGAACTTCTTGGGCAGCCAGGGGAACGCGTAGGCGAGCTTGCTCCGCCCGCGGACGGGCATCAGCCGGCCATCGACGGTGTGGCCCTCGACGAGCTGCTCGCGGCCGGAGTCGTCGAACGCTCCGGCGAACAGCACGGTCGGCGCCTCCGGGCTGGCGCGATACTTGGTATTCAGTCCGACATTACCGGCAAGAAGGTCCGGCCGGCCGTCTCCATCGATGTCGGCCACGGCCAGCGCGCTCCACCAGCCGGTGCGCCCCGCCAGGCCGGCCGCCGCCGTGATGTCCTCGAAGCCGCCGGGCGTGTTGCGCCAGACCATGACCGGCCCCCACTCGAGCGTGAGGACGAGGTCCGGGCGCGCATCGCCGTCGACGTCGGCGAACTCGGCCGCGGTGACCATGCCGACCTGGCGAAGGCCCGCCGCGATGGTGTCGGTGACGTCGGCAAAACGGCCGCCTTCGTTGCGGTACAGGAAGCTCCGCGGCACGGCCGGATACTTCCCCGGCACGAGCCGGCCCCCGACAAAGAGATCCTGGCGACCGTCGCCGTCGAAGTCCGCGACGGCGAGGCTGCCCGTGCTGGCGCCATCGGCCGGCAGCACGGCCCCCGGCGCCGCCGCAAAGTTCCCGGTGCCGTCGTTGAGGTAGAGGCGATCGTTGAGGAGCGCGTCGCCCTCGGCGTGGACAACTCCTCCGGCAGCGATGAGCAGGTCGAGGTCGTCGTCGCCGTCCACATCGACGAATCTCGCGTCGAGATCGTCCGCCTCCGCGGCGCTGGTCCAGGGCTGGGCCGGTGCCGGCGCGAACGAGCCGTCCGGCTGCGCGAGGAAGAGCTGCCCGGCCTGCCCCGAGGAACCGGACACAAAGAGGTCGGCGCGGTCGTCGCCATTGACGTCCGCGCTGGCCAGCGCGGGACCGAGGCCGTTGAGGCGGCGCGGCAGCAGGCGCTGCCGCGTAAACTCATCGAAGGGACGCAGCGTGCTGACGTGCTTCAGCCCGCGCTCGGCCGCGGCCTCGACGAACAGGGCACCCGACGGGGCGGGGCTCTGAAACCGCGCCGGCGGAAGTGTCGCGTCCGGCGCCAGCGGCGGTTCCTCGATGGTGATCAACTGGTCGGCGGGCAGGTCTTTCAGCACCTGGACCTGGCCGCGAGGCCAGCGGATCGTGAGCGTCTTCACCGTGGTGTCGCCGCCGAGGCCGAAGTGGGCGACCGCGGGCTCGCTCGCCACGATGCCGCGCTCCGTGAAGAGCTGGCGGACCTGCACGCCCGAGGCGCTCTCCAGTCGGAGCTCGGCGCCGATGCCGGCGAGGTTGGGGGCGCGGCCGGCGAGCTTCACCGCCAGGCGGTGGCCGTCCGAGGTGTCGTTGCGCACGATCACGGGCGGCTCGTTGCAGCTCGCGTAGACGAGATCCGGGTCGCCGTCGCCATCGAGATCGGCCACGGCACAGCCGAAGGAGATGCCCTCCCGGTCGAGTCCCCACGCACTGGATACGTCCTCGAAGCGCAGGTCCCCGAGGTTGCGATAGGCAAGGGCGGGCTCGCGGCGCTCCGCGGCGTTCTTCCACACGGCCGCCCGGGCGGCGAGCGTCGGCGCGCGGTTCTGGCGGTCGACGATGTCGGCATCGACGAAGTTGCGCAGCATGCCGGAGGTGAAGAAGGCGTCCACCCGGCCGTCGCAGTCGAGGTCGGCGAAGCGCGCGGCCCACGTCCAGCCGGTGGCCTGCATCCCGAAGAGGTGCACCGATTCGAGGAAGCGGTCGTGCCCGGAATTCAGATACAGCGCGTTCCACATGTACTGCGGGACCAGCTCGGTGACGCGCTCCATCTCCCACAGGCCGCGGCCGATCTCCTCCATCCCCGCCATGTAGCCGGCGTGGGTGCGGTCGCGCATGTCCGTGACGATGAAGTCGACCAGGCCGTCGTTGTTGATGTCGCCGGCGTCGGCGCTCATCGAGAAGTAGGTGACGTGCGGCAGCCGCTCGTCGACGACGTCCTTGAAGGTGCCGTCGCCGAGGTTCAGGTAGAAGCGGTCGGGCGTTTCGAAGTCGTTTGCGACGTAGAGGTCGGGCCAGGTATCGCCGTTCGCATCGAACCAGATGGCGGAATGGCCCTGAGTCAGGCCCCAGATGCCGGCCTCCTTGCTCGCATCGACGAAGCTGCCGCCGTCGTTGCGCAGGAGGTAGTCGCGGCGGCCCTGCGGGCTGCGCGAGAAGTCGAGGATGTTGGTGACCAGGTACGCATCGAGGTCGCCGTCGCGGTCGTAGTCCGCAAACGAGGCGTGCACGGAGGCGTCCTTGATATCGAGCCCGTACTCCTTCGCGCGCTCGGTGAAGCCCGGCCGGGCGGGATCGCCGTTGTTGACGAAGAGGAGGTTCGGCGCGTCGTAGCGGCAGAGATAGAGGTCGGGCCAGCCGTCCTGGTTGATGTCGACGACGGCGGCGCCAGCCTTGCCGTTGATCTGGGCCGCGGCCTCGACGCCCGCCGCGGCGGCGACGTTCTCGAACCGGAACGGCGCGCGCTGCAGGTAGAGCGCGCACGGACCGTTCTTGGACACGGCGAAGATGTCGGGCCGGCCGTCGCGATCGAAGTCGCCCACCGCGATGCCCGTCTCGAGCGCACCGAGCGTGAATTCGCGGAAGCGGTCGCCCCACATGCGCGGGTCGCTGTAGACGTTGGTGACATTCACGCCGGTCTCCTCGGGAGTGAGGACGGTGAACGGCTTGGCGCCCTCGGGCGCAGCCGCCCGCGCCTGAAGGCGGACCGCGGTGAAGTCGGCCGCCCGGAGGACGTCCGTGCCTGCCGGGAGCAGGAGGCTGGCGACGAGGGCGAGGGGGGGACGCATGTCGCGGATCATCGGGAAATGGGAAGGCTCAGGGATGCACGGGCTGCAGCGATTTTTCAAACACCCAGTCGGCGATCTTCATGCCGCAGTCCTGGCCGGCAAGATTCGCGGACATGGTGTGAATGCCGCCCCAGACGCGGCTCATGCCGATCTCCTTGCGCGCGTCGGAGAGTTTTCGATACGAGCGCACGGCGCCGGGAAGCCCGTCGGACGTGGTGGTGAAGGCAATCTCGTCCGTGCCGAAGTAGCGCTCGAGAAGCCGGCTGGTGGCGCCGGAAAACGTGCTGTGTCCGGAGGTGTAGTCGGGATGCGCGGGCGAACCCATGTTGGGGATAAAGTCCGGCAGCGGCGTGGCATGCGGATTGATCTCCGCGGTGATCTCGCGCAGCGCCGTCTCAGGCCGCCAGGTGCGGTAATGCATCTTCGCGTCCCAGCAGGCGATGCCGGCGTCGGCGCCCGCGATGTTGAGCAGCGCGAAGAGCCGTGCGCACTCGACGGTGCCGAGAGTGTGCCGTCGCGCGAGATCCTGCGCGATGGCGTTCCAGTGCCCGACGGGCGTGGCGGTGCCAAGATCGTCCGCCCAGAACGGCGTGGTGAGCGTCTCGTCCTCGGTGCGCTCGGCGCCGTCACGCGCGCCGACGCGCGCGACGAACGCGATCTCCTCCGCGTGTTCCTTCGAACCCACCGCGGGCGGCGGAGGCGGACGGAATTGCGCGGGCGAGGTCATGGCGAAGGGCGTGACCTGGCAGATGTGCGGGAGCACGCAGGGACGGAAGCCGGGCGGCGTTTCGCGCCACAGGCCCGGCTCGGTGCTGCTGAATGGGCCGGGCATGGGCTTGTCCAGGCCGCATTTGGCGCGCTGGGCGAGCACGAGCTCGGCGATGAGGGCGCCCCAGGCGACGCCGGCGTCCCGCGCGGCCCCCGGCGCGATGCGCGCGAGAGCGCGCTCGTAGGCGATCTCAAAGTTGCGTGGGTTGGCGGCGTCAGCCCAAAGCGTCTTGAGCACGACATAGGCCGCGCCGGCGATCGCGGCGTCCATGTCCGCCCCGGCCGGCGCCGGTTCGCGATTGACCCAGCTCGCGTGGGTTCGGGTGAAGCTGTTGACCGTGTCGAAGATCGCGACGTGAAACGTCGCCATGTGCAGCGAGGCGACCGGCGGCGGGTTGCGCGACAGCCGCGTGGCGTTGAGCACCTCGTTGTTCCAATCGAGGACGGGGTTCGAGGTGGATGGACCGTTTGCCAGGGCGAGGGAGGTGATCAGGCTCAGCGGAGCCAGGATCCAGCGAGACAGCTTCATGACGTTGGATGGGGGAGGAGGAGGCGCACGGCGTCCCGCGCCGCGCGAACCGGGGAAGCGCGATAAAGGCGCGCTAATAGGCCCGAGGAAAACGACTAAGGGGCGAAGCGCCGAAAAACCGGGATGAATTGCGCGTACCTTCGCGGCGCCCCGTTTCTCACGGTTCCATCGGTGGGCTGATGATCTCGTGGAGGGTCACGATCAACAGCACCGGGCTGCCGCGCGCGACGCCCTCGGGCCAGGAGCCGGCTCCAAAGGACAACGGCGGGGGCAGGATGAGCATCGCCCGCGAATCGAGGATCATCATTTGCACGGCTTCCGCCAATCCGGGCATCAGGTCGGAGACTCGCGCGCGCATGCGCTCACGGGTGAGTTGGGGAATCGGCGACTCCTGATCGTCCGCGGTCGCGGCCATGCTGAACACGACGGTATCCTCTGGACTGGGACGGAGACTGCCGGTCCCACCCACGATGGCGTAGGCAAGTCCGCTGTCCGCGCGCTGCAGTCGGAATTTCTCACAGGCGGCCTTCATGTAGGCCTCGATCGCGCCTGGTTCTGCGTATTGGCGGGCGCGGATCTCGACCTCGATCGCGCCGACGCGCTTCCCCAGCTCGGCAAACAGACGCGCCGCCGATTCGTCGTACGGGTACGGCGCACCTTCGAGCGAAGCGCGTACTCCGGCGACGAAGGCCTCGCGTTGCGCCTGGCTCAACCCCGCTTCCCGCAGGCGGCTGTTCCGCGCCATTTCGGAGCCGATCGCGGCGTAGGCCTGCAGGTCCGGCGGGAGATCCGGGCGGATCGAAGGCGAAACCGCTGCGGAGGTCGCCGCGGCCACCCCGGTTCCAGCCCGTTGATTCTCCGGCGCGGAGTAGGTTTCGCCGGCGCATGGGCACATGGATACAATGAGAAGAAGCGCGGCAAGGGCCGGGGGCGTGGAGACGATGTACTTCATGAAAGGCAGGGGGAGCGCGGGTGCTCATGGCATGGCGGTCGGCCCGCACCATTCGACGGGTCGACCGGCCGCGAAGCCGTGGCTGTGTGCGCCGGGGGTCGGCGCAAGCGGCAGGATGAAACGCGCGAGCGCCAGCTCCCGCGCGGCCCCGCTGCCTTCGCGCACGCGGTAGGCATGGTCCAGTTCGAGCCCACGCACGGACTCGGTCTCCCCGGTGACGGGCCAGAATATCTCCACCCGCTCGATACTCATCGCGTCACCGAGCCCGACCTCGAGCCGGAACGGCGAGGCGCCGAAACTCCCCCCAGTGCCCACGGTGCGGTGCAGCACGCGCTCGCCCGCAGGCGTCCGCACCACGACCTTCACCCGCGCGCCAAGGGCCACCCGGTTCGTCCGCACGCCCTCGAGCTCGATCTTGAGCCAGCGCCCACCGTGGCCCGGATTGGCAAAGAGCTGGTTCGGGTAGAAGTCGGCCTCCACCGCCCCGCCCACGGCCGAGTAGATGTCCTGGTCGCCGTCATTGTCGATGTCGCCGAAGGCGATCCCGTGCCCTTTCTGGAGCTGCCCGAAGCCGCCCGAGGTGGTGACGTCCTGCAGCCGGCGACCGGAGTCGTTGCGGAACATGCGGTTGGGGATCAGCGTGGAGAAGTCCGGATCGCCCGTGCCGAGGTAAAGATCGAGCCAGCCGTCATTGTCGAGATCGCCGAAATTGCACCCCATGGCATGGAGCACGCGGTTGAACCCGGTCTCGCGGCTGGCATCGGAGAAAGTGCCGTCGCCATTATTGCGGTACAGTCGGGCGCGCGCGGCGCTGTGCGGCCGCCCCAACACGTCCGCCGCGACATCCCCCACGTCGAGGATGGCGTAGCCCGTCACACCCAGGTCCTGCCAGCCGTCGTTGTCGTAGTCCCAGAACCAGCACGGGAAACTCGCATCCGGTCCGCTCACGCCGAGATCGGGTGCGACATCGGTGAATCGCCAGACCGCGCCCGAGGTCGCGACCGGGCCGTCGTTGCGCAGGAGCAGATTCGGGCCGTCGCGGCGGGATAGATACAGATCAGGGCGGCCATCGTTGTTGAAATCACCCGAGGCGACGCCCTTGACGTAGCCCACGATGTCGACGCCGTGGGCCGCGGCGCACTCCGTGAAGGTCCCGTCGCCGTTGTTGCGGAACAGCTCACAGGCGTTCACGTCGCGACCCACCGACTCGTTGCCGACGAAGACGTCGAGCCAGCCGTCGCCGTCGAAGTCGAACCACGCCGCCGTCTGGGTCGGCCTGAAACGGAGCATGCCGGCCTCCTCCGTCACGTCGGTGAACGTGAAGTCTCCGTTGTTGCGCAGAAGCGACAGCGGGTAGTGGCCCTCGGTCCGCAGCCAGCCGCCGCGGAGCACGAGCACGTCGGCGAAGCCATCGTTGTTATAGTCCCCGTGGATCATGTTCAGGCCGCTGACCAGGCCCAGCAACCCGGCCTCGCGGGTGCGTTCACTGAAGGTGCCGTCGCCGTTGTTGCGGAAGACCCGCATCTGGTCCGAGGGCTTGAAGCCCCAGGCCGACGCCATGATGTCCAGGAACCCGTCGCGGTCGAAGTCCTCGAGCACGACCCCGCCAGCGAGGTCGTTGACCGCGAGCCCGACATTCGGCGCCACGTCGATGAAGCGCCCGACGTCGTGCTCGGAGGCGAAGCGCGCGGGGTCGATCCGCCAGCGCACGGGCACCTTGTCCGGGTACTCGCCGAGCGTCATGTAGGCGATGTTCAGCAGCCAGCGTGCGCGCAGGTCACCGGGAAACTGGCGCAGCAGCGCGGTCAGCGAGTCCACGGCGGCCCGCGAGCCGCGCTGCAGCTGGTGCACACCGCCCCCGCTGATGGGAAACAGGCACGAGTCGGCGTTGTGGTTGTACAGGCAGTTCTCCTGCTCGCCCATGCGGAGCTGACAGAGCGCTCTCCACGTCATGAGCGTGGGCAGCGTGCGCGCGTCGAGCACCTGGTTTTCCTCGCGCATGAGGCGCTCGACGCGGTCGAACTCCTCCAGCGCCTCCTCGGGCAGGCCGGAGAGCAGCGTGTGCATGGCGATGCCATACTGCAGGTCGACCCTGGGCTGACCGGGCGGCGCGATGGCCAGGGAATTTCGCAGCATGGGCAGCTGCTCAGTCGACCGGGCCGAATTGCGCATCGGGTCGGCGCCACGGTAGATCCGATGAATGAGCAAAGCCATGGCGCGGTTGCTCGCCGGCTGCCCGGGCGATGTCGGCACCGAGGCGGCGATCTCCTCCTCCGACGGTCCGGCGCCCGCCAGCCGGCTCGAGCGCAGCTCGCCGGGCTCGATCCCCATCACGCCCATCTGCGCGCCGAGCGGTATAGACATGCAGGCGAGTGCGAGGCCGGCGAGAAGTCCGGTTGCACCCAGCCGGTGGATACAGCGACGGTTCGGACGGAATCGGGGCGCAACGTGCGGCATGGAGCGCGGACCGTACGCACCCCGCCCGTTGTGCAAACCCGCTGGGGACCACGCGCCGCGCCCGAGGGACGACCGGCCGCACGGGTGTGGCGGAGAAAAGTGCGTCCACCCACTGCCGGAGCCGTCACAGAACGCCCGATACGAACTGCTCGATCCGGCCGCGGAGGTGGCGGCTGAGCGGAAGCCTCGGGCCGTCGTGCAGCACGACGACGTAATCGCCGTGCACCGTCCGCTGGAACTCGCGGACGCGGTGCAGGTTGACGAGGGCGGAGCGGTTGATGCGCACGAAGCCCGCGGCCTCGAGCCGGGACTCGAGCGCCAGGAGCGTCTCACGCATCATCACGCGCTCACCCGTGGGCAGGTGCAGGATCGCGTAGTTGTCCGCGGCCTCGATCCAGACGATCTCCTCGGGTGAGAGGAAGACAACACGCCCGTCGGTGCGCACGGTGATCCGGCCGGGCCTCGCGCGCCCGGCCGGCGGAGCCGGGAAGATGTCCTCGAGATGCAGCGCCCCGCCGGCGCGGCGCGTGCGGAGATACTCGACCGCGCGCCGCACCGACTCGCGCATCCGGTCGAGGTCGAACGGCTTGAGCAGGTAGTCGACCGCGTCCACGCCGAACGCCTGCACCGCAAACGACGCGTGCGCGGTGACGAAGATGATGGCAGGCCTCGTGACGCCGTCCAACGCGGCGACGACCTGCAGCCCGTCACACCCGGGCATCTCGACGTCGAGGAAGACGAGGTCCGGCCTGTCTCGCGTGATCCACTCGATCGCCTCCGGGCCGGAGGCGCACTCGCCGGCAAGCTGCACCGCGGGCTCGGCGCGCAGCATCGCGCGCAACCGCTCGCGCGCGAGCGGCTCGTCGTCGACGATCAGGGCACGGAGCGGGGTCACGGGTAAGCGGCGGACGCAGGCCAGGGTGGTTGGCGCTCCCGGTCGATCGTCGGGCGCACGGCGCCCGACGCGGGGGAACTCACGGGCACGCGGCGGGTTGCGTCGGGTTCGAGGCGAGCGCCTCACCGCCGCCGCGCGGCTGCAGCTGCGTGGCAAAGACCCAGTCGGCGACCTTGAGCCCCGATTCCTGCCCGGCGATGTTGTCGGACATGTAGTGGATTCCTCCCCACACGCGGCTCATGCCGATCTCGTCGCGGCAGTCGGAGAGCCTGCGGTAGGTGCGCACCGCCCCGGGCAATCCCTCGGATGTGACGGAGAACTCGATCTCGTCGGTGCCGAAGAAGAGTTCGCACACGCGCGACGCCGCCGCCGAGAACGTGCTGTGCCCGGAGACGTAGGACGGGAAGGCGGGCGTGACCATCAGTGGAATGAAGTCCGGGACAGCCGTGGCATGCGGGTTGATCTCGGGCGTGATCTCGCGGACCGCGGTCTCGGGCCGCCAGGTGCTGTAGTAGAACTTCGTGTCCCAGCAGGAAATCGCGGAGTCCGCCCCGGCGATGTTGAGCAGCGCAAAGAGTCGGGCCGTTTCCAGCACCGTGAGGTTGCGTTGGCGCGCGAGGTCCTGGGCGATCATGTTCCAGTGACCCGGTGGTGTCGCGGTGCCGAGGTCGTCCGACCAGAACGCCGCGGCGAGCGTCTCGTACTCCGTGCGCTCGGCGCCATCGCGCGCGCCGACGCGGGCGACATAGGCGAGCTCGTCGGCGAACTGGCGGGATCCGATATCCGGTGGCGGCGGACAGCGGAACTGCTCCGGCGAGGTCATTGCGAACGGTGTGACCTTGCGCCAGAAGGGCAGGACCGGAGGTCGGAAGCCCGGCGGAGTCTCGCGCCACTTGCCGGGATCCTGACTCGAGTAGGTGCCGGGGATCGGCGTGTTGTACCCGCTCTGCTCGCGCTTCTTGAGGATGGCCTCGGCGACCTTGCGGCCCCAGGCGAGGCCACCCTCCTTCGCGGGACCGTCGGGAATCCCGGCGATGAAGCGCTCGTAGGCCGCGTGGAGCGTGCGCGGGTTGGTGGACTGCCCCCACTGGGCGAGGAGCATCGTATGCGCCGCGCCCGCGATCGCGGCGTCCGTGTCGATCCCGACCGGAGCCGGCTCATTCACGAGCCAGCCGTGGTGCGTGCGGGTGATGCCATTGATCGCATCGAAGATCGCCACGTGGTAGCTCGCGTAAAAAGCCGAGGCGATCGGCGGCGGATTGCGCGCAAGGCGCACGGCATGGAGCGCCTGATCGTTCCAGTAGAGCACGGCGTTGTCGCCGCGGAGGGGCGCAGCGCCCGCCAGGGATGCGAGCAAGCCGGGGACAATGAGGCGGATGAGCGACTTCATCGGGGGGGATCTCCGACCCGGCACCTCCTGCCGGCCCGGGACAGATCCTGAAAACCTGCTAATGAAGCCGATTAGAATGCCATTGTGGCGAACCGCCGGCGTCGCGTGGTGATGCGCTGCGACGTGTCCGCGGAGGATGAAACCGCCGCCCTATCCGGTGCCGCCCGACATGAAGCGGTCGATGCTCCCGCGCAGGCTGCGGCTCAGGGGCACCTTGGTGCCGTCGCGCAGCACCACGGAATAGTCGCCGTGCATGGTCGGCTGAAGTTCCCGCACCTGGTGGAGGTTGACGATCGCCGAGCGATTGACGCGCGCGAAGCTCGCCGTGCCGATGCGCTCCTCGAGCGAGGAAAGCGTCTCGCGCACGACGAGTCGTTCGCCGCTGGCGAGATGGATGACGATGTAGTTGTCGGCCGCCTCGACCCAGATCAACTCCTCGGGCTTGAGGAAGACGACGCGCCCGTCGGCCTTGACGGTGACGCGATCGGGGCGGCGGTCCACGACGGGGGCCTTGGCGGACAGGAGCGACTCGAGTTGATCGCCCAGCGCGCCGACGCGCGTGACCCGGATGTGCTCCTGGGCGCGGCGGATCGCCGCCTGCAGCCGGTCGGCGTCAAACGGCTTCAACAGATAATCGACGGCATCGACGGCGAACGCATCGACAGCAAACGACTCGTGGGCCGTGACGAAAATGACCGCCGGACGCTCCTTCGGGTCAAGCCCGCCGACGACCTGAAGGCCGTCGCAACCGGGCATCTGCACGTCGAGGAAAACAATATCGGGCCGCTCGCGTCGGATGGCCTCGATCGCCTCAGGACCGCTGCTGCATTCGCCGATGAGTTCGACGGACGTCTCGCGCCGCAGCATCCCGCGCAGGCGTTCACGGGCCAGGGGTTCGTCGTCAACGATGAGAGTGCGGAGGGTGCTCACGATGCGGGAGTATGGTGCGGGGGCAGGAAATCAGACCGACCCGTCGCCGGCCATCTTTCTCTTCAATCTTTCCCTTTCTCTTCAATCCCGTTCGGTCCCGCGCGCATGAGGTTGGCCACGGAGACACGGAGGCACGGAGCGATTCAGGATTTTTTGGGCATCGGTCGCGAATGCCCGCGCCCGGGCAGGACGAGAATGAGAAAGAGAAAGATTGAAGAGAAAGATCAGGCGGTGGCGCACTAGCAGCGCCGGGCCGTCTCCCCTCCTCCGTGTCTCCGTGCCTCCGTGGCCAATCCCCGCCCGGGCTCCGCCGACATGGACGCCCCCCTCGACCGGCCCCGCCACGGCCTCTTTCTCTTCAATCTTTCTCTTTCTCTTCAATCCCGTTCGGTCCCGCGCGCATGAGGTGGGTCACGGAGACACGGAGGCACGGAGCGATTCAGGAGGCTTTGGGCTTCGTTTGCGAATGCCCGCCGGGGGGAGGACGAAAATGAGAAAGAGAAAGATTGAAGAGAACGATCAGCCGGTGGCGCACTAGCAGCGCCGGGCCGTCGCCCCTTCTCCGTGTCTCCGTGCCTCCGTGGCCAATCCCCGCCTGGGCTCCGCCGACGTGGACGCCCCCCTCGACAGGCCCCGCCACGACCTCTTTCTCTTCAATCTTTCTCTTTCTCTTCTATCCCGTTCGGTCCCGCGCCCATGAGGTTGGCCACGGAGACACGGAGGCACGGAGCGATTCAGGAGGCTTTGGGCTTCGTTTGCGAATGCCCGCCCGGGGGAGGACGAGAATGAGAAAGAGAAAGATTGAAGAGAACGATCAGCCGGTGGCGCACTAGCAGCGCCGGGCCGTCGCCCCTTCTCCGTGTCTCCGTGCCTCCGTGGCCAATCCCCGCCCGGGCTGCGACGGCGTGGACGCCACTTCGAAAGGCACCGCCACCGTCACGCACAACCCGCCCTCCGGACGGTTTCCCAGCTCGAAACGGTGGCGTGCGCCGTAGATCTCGGCGAGCCGCGCGCGTGTATTCGAAATGCCGATCCCCTCGCGCTTGAACGCCGTCGCACCCGGCGGCAGGCCGGTTCCGTTGTCGCTGACGGTGAGCACAAGTTCCCCGGCGACCCGCGTGGCGCGCACCTCGATGCGTCCCTGGCGGGCGTGCGGTTCGATGCCATGGCGGATGGCGTTCTCCGCGATCGGCTGCAGCACCAGGCTCGGCACCCGCGCGTCGAGGAGCGCCGCGTCGACCTCGATGCACACGACCAGGCGGTCGCGAAACCGGATGCGCTCGATCTCGAGGTACTTCTCCAGAAACGCGATCTCCTCGCGCAGGGTCGCCACCGGCGCACCGGAGTGCGACATGGCCATCCGCAGCAGCTCCGAGAGGCGCACGAGCATCCGGTCCGCCGCGCCGACATCCGAATACATGAGCGAGGCGATGCCGTTGAGGGAGTTGAAGAGGAAATGCGGCTTGAGCTGACGCAGCAGCGACTGCAACCGCGCCTCGGTCAGGTCCTTCTCAAGTTCGAGCGCCTGCACGGTGCGCTCGTGGTACTTGCGGTAGTAGTCGATCGCGTGGCTGACCGAAACGATCACGCCGTAGATGAGGAGGTTGAAGGGGAACGTCTTCACCAGCAGCGGGCGGAACACGTCGCCAAACGACACCGGTTCGTCGATCCACCAGCCGTGCACCTGGGCGACGGCGGATCGCAGCAGAATGAACGCCATCGAGCACGCCACCGCCATGCCCAGATGGCTCACGCCAATACGCCACGACATCCCGATCTCCGGCGGCAGCCGCCGCGCGAAGCGCACGATGATGATCGAAAGGATCGCCCACACATACCAGTCACCGAGCGCATAGGCGATGGCCTCGCTCCAGCGGATGCTGCGCCCGAGCAGCGTGCTGGAGAGGTAGAACTGCCCGGCAAAGGCCAGACCCACGAGGGTCCACAGCGCCAGGAAGGCCGCGGCGCGCAGCAGGCGCGAAAGATGTGGGGAGGATTCCCGCATGGACGGAATTGGTTTACATCCGACAGCGCCCCCCGGTTCAATCGCGTAGAGTTTGGCCGTCGCACAAAACACGTCTCCGTCGGCTCCCACCGCGCCTCGCCCCGTGCGACCGCGGCCGGTCACGCGCGCAGTACCGCCCCTGCTCGCCCCGATCTGGCTGCCTCTCATCGGGGCGGCCATCGTCTCCGGCGTGCTGCTCTCCTGGCTGATGCCGGTCGAGCCGCGCGGCCAGCCGCCGGCGGTGCGCTTCACCGACGCCACCCAGGCAAGCGGCATCGCGTTCACGCACCAGGCCGGCGCGAATCCCGCCGACGCGCCCACCACGCTCGGCGGCGGTGTGGCCGTCCTGGACTACGATGCGGACGGAGATCCCGACCTGTTCTTCGTCAACGGTGCGGACTGGCCGTGGGAGGAATCGCTCGCAAAACGTGCCAGCCGCCGCACCTGCGCGCTCTACCGCAACGACGGCAACGGCCGATTCACCGATGTGTCCGCTCTGGCCGAGCTGAACCTCGAATTCCAGGGAATGGCGGCCGCCGCCGGCGATTTTGACCAGGATGGGCTGCCCGATCTGTTTGTAACGGGCGTCGGGGCCAATCACCTGTTCCGCAACCGCGGCGGAGGACGCTTCGAGGACGTCACGGAGCAGGCGGGCGTCGCAGGCGACAGCAACGCCTGGAGCACCGGCGCGACCTGGGTGGACATCGACAACGATGGCCGGCTCGACCTGGTCGTGTGCCACTACGCGCGCTGGCCCGAGGAAGTGGGACTGGATGGCGCGTTTTCCGTGGCGCTGATGGGCCGCTCCTACGGCATGCCTACGGGTTTCCTGGGGTCGCCTCCCACGGTGTATCGCAATCTTGGTGACGGACGGTTCGCGGTCGTGCCCGGCTCGGCTGGCCTGATCGCGATCGATGCCGAAACCGGATTGCCCGCAGGCCTCGCCCTGGCCGCGATACCGGGCGACGAAAACAACGACGGCCTGCTCGACCTGCTCTGCACCTTCCATCGCCGCCCCGCCGCGCTTTTCCTCAATGAGGGCAACGGCCGCTTCCGACCCTGGACTGGCGTCGACCTCGACCGGCGCGAAGGCGGATCCGCGACGCCCCTTCCCTTCCTGCCCGCCGGCGGCACCGATGCGAGACTGCGGACCCTGCGCTCGTTCGCCCCATCCAGCCCGCGGACAGACGAGGACAACGACTCGAGGGTGAATCTCGACACCCGGCTCGGTCTGGCCCTGGCCGACTTCGATCACGACGGCAGGCTCGAGGCGTTTGCCGGAAATGGCCGTCTCGAGCCGGACATCAACCGGTTCGAGGGCGGCTACGATTTGGCGAGCGTACCGCACCTGCTCTGGCGCGAGGCGGCCCGCGGCCGATGGGTATCGGCTTGGGATGAGCCGCCGGCGTGGGCCCGGCCGCTCACGACGCGGGCTGTCGCCACCGCCGACTTCGATGGCGACGGTGATCTCGACGTGGTGCTCACGCAGTTCAACGGGCCCGCGGTGCTGCTGCGCAACGACGGGCGCGGCGAGGCCCCGTGGCTCGGCATCGATCTTCTCGCCGGGCCCGAGGGTCGCACGCCCATCGGCGCCCGCGTGGAGGTGCATACGCCGCGTCGCGTGCACGTGAACACATATGTCCCGCCGGTCGGCCTGCTGGCGCAGTCGGGTTCGACGCTCTTCTTCGGACTGGGTGAAGATGCCCGTGTGCGCCGCGTGGTCGTGACCTGGCCGGACGGCAGGCGCACCGAGTTCCGGCCCGAGGGCATCAATCGAAGGCTCCGCGTCGGCCCGGCCATCGATTGATGCGCGTGCGGCCCGGCGCTGCGCGCTGTCCGGCTCCGCCACCAGGGCGCGTTTCGAGTCGAGTCACGCTCGCCGGGTTGCTACCGACGTGTCCGTGACTCGCACGACGTCCCGCACTCTGGCGCTTCTCCTCCCTATTGCCATGGCCGCTTCAAGTCCCGCCGCCGATACCGCTTCCACGCCCGCCGTGGTCGCCGCGCAAGACGCGCGCATCGCAATCATGGGACGCGTCGCTGGCACCGAGAGTGGCGGCGTCCGGATGGGTTTCCCGGGCAGCGTCATCCGATTCGCGTATCGGGGCCCCGCCCCGGTGATGCGCTTCTCCGCGTCCTCGGACGACTGCTGGTTCAACCTCGCCGTCAACGGCTGGGACCCCGCGCCGATGCGGCTCACCCGCGGCGAGAGCACCGCAATCGTGCCCGCGGGCGTGGCACCGGAATCTGGATACGCGGTGGAACTCACCCGCCGCACGGAGTCGTGGCAGGGAGTTGCGACCTTCCTCGGGCTCGAGTTGCCCGCGGGCTGCGAACTCCTGCCGCCGCCGCCCTGGCCGGAGCGACGCCTCCTCTTCATCGGCGATTCGATGACCTGCGGGCAGTACATCGAGCGCCTGCCGCCGGAGAACGATGCCACCGCCCGCACCTCGAACGCGGGACGATCATTCGGCATGCTGCTCGGGAGGCGCCTCGGGGCCCAGGTGCATCTCGTGAGTTACGGCGGCCGCGGCGTGATGCGCGACTGGGAGGGCCGGAGCGACACCGGCACAGCCCCGCAGATTTTCGAGCGCTCCCTTCCGGACGACCCAGCTTCGTCCTGGGATCATGCGGCCTACCAGCCCGATGTCGTCGTAATCTGCCTGGGCCAGAACGACCTGAGCACCGGCCTGCCGGACGAGGGGGCTTTCCTGAAGGCGTACGCGGATCTCGTGGCTCGCGTTCGCGAGGTGCACCCGCAGGCAGGCATCGTCCTCGCCGAGAGCGCCATGCACGGCGAGGATTCCGGTTCGGAGGACGCGGCGCGCCGCGTGTTCCTTCGCGCGATCCTCGAATCGATCATCGTGCGCCGTCGTGCCGCCGGTGATACACGCATCGTGTTCGCCCCGCTGCACAAGCAGCCCGGCACCGTCCACGACTCGCACCCCGTGGCCTTCCAGCACGAGAAGATCGCCGAGGAGCTAACCGCGCCGATCCGGAAGCTCACCGGCTGGTGAGGATCGAGGTGGGGCGAGGCCTCCGGCCGAGCCGCGGCCTTCGGAAAGCGTGAAGCTGAAACTCGCGCTGGGACCGCCCTACTTCTCCTGCAGTTCGCGCTCGAGCGCCTTGATCCGGCGCTCGTAGCTCTGCATGCGCTCGTGGATCGCGGGTTGCACCTTGGCGACACGCATCTCCGCCTCCGTCACGCGTTCGGTCGCCGCGTCGCTCGCTTTCAGGAGCTCCTGTCTCTGGTCGAACAGAGTGGTCATGCCCTGCCTGGTCATCTCACGCGCGAGGTGCGGCGCCAGGGCATCGCGCAACCCGGAGTCCGCCTGTGCCGCATGGATCGCGAGGGCAGTGCGCTTCAGCCGCCGAAGCCTCAGATAGCCCCACACACCGAGCGTCAACGAGAACAGGCCGACGGCGGCGACCGCGAGCATCCACCGCACCGGCAACGATGCCATGGCCGCAGGACCTGGCAGCTCGACCGGAAGGCTTGCTGGCCCCGGCGCCGCTGCCGGGACGGGCGTCGGCGCGGGCTCGGCTCTGGCCACCGGCGAAACAGCCGGCTGCGCCGGAGATGGAGCGCTCATCGCCGACACGAGCGGCGCAAGACCGAGCTCCTGGAGCTGGCGTAGCGCCTCGGCGACCTGGGCATCCACCGTCCCGCCTGCGCGCACCAGGGCATCGCCGCGACCGAAGAAGCGTCCGTCCAGTTTCGAGCCGAGCCGCTCGCGAAGGAACAGGGCCGTCAGACGCGCGTCGTAGGCCACGTTTTCGCGAATCAGCGTCTCGAGAAATCCCCCGGCAAAACGCTCGCCCACGCCGAGGCTTCGCCACAGTTCCGCTCGGGCGGCCTCGATCGAAAGCATAGCGCCGCCATCCACCGCCCGAACGATCGTCGGCGAGGCTTCGCTCCATGAGCGGATCAGCAACTCGCGCGGCAGCGCCAGGACGAAGACCGTCGACGCCGCGGGCATGCGCCCGATCAGCTGCCTGCGCATGATCTGCCCGACGGCGCCGGCCATCTTAGTCCGGATCACCTCGCCGTCGTCGCCGCGCGCCCAGCTGGCCGCGAGAACGTATCCAACGGGAAACTCTGGATGGCCCGCCACCCACTCGGATCGAAAACTCTGGAACCGCAGCGAACTGATTTTCTCCTCGCTGATCGTGGTCGCGCCAAAGGCGTCTTCCAGCGCGCGCCGGAAATCCCGCCTCGCCTGCGCGAACGCATCCGTGAGCGCCGCCTCCGCCGCGTCGGCGGCCCCGGCGTCCCATCTCGCCACGCCGGGAAGGAGTTGCCCGTCCGCGTTCGCCAGGCGGTCCCCGGCCACGGTGGGCGTGATGTGCAGGTCGATGGGCGAGATCAGGTCCGAGGGCGCGACCGAGCCCGGTTCGAGCACGACGAAGGCAGGCGCGCGTGGGCAGAGGAGCGTCGCGAACGCGCACGCGCCGAGGAGGAGCCGCCGGACACGGCATCCCATTCGCGAAAAGCGCGGCGCGCGGCGGTTCGCCGTCGCCTGCACCGCGCACCGCGGTGGACGATGTCCAGCGAACAGGGAATGTTGTAGTGAAGAAATCAGGACGTGTATGGGAACTCGGAGGAAGGCGGATAGCCCGCACATCCGGCGAGTGCAGTCAGACACGAGTGCAAGCCGCGCTCAACCTCGGATTCGCCGCACACCTCCGCCCCGGTTTCCGCGCGTGCCAAGGGACAAGAATTCGGGGAAACACCCGGGGAGGACTCGGGCGGGGCCAGGCTGGAGCAGATCGGGCGGGCGCTCCGCCCTCACACGACTCGCGCAACTCCGGGTCGACCCGGCGAGGCCGTGATGGCCCGGGCTCACGCAGTCGATGCAGTCCCTGCATGAAACCCAAAGCAACCACTCCCCCTACCGCGTGAGCTTGCGGTATTTGATCCGGTGCGGCTGGTCGGCGTCCTTGCCCTTGCGGCGGTGCAGGTCGTCGATGTAGGCGGAGTAGTTGCCGCTGTAGAAGAACACCTCGCTGTCGCCTTCGAACGCGAGGATGTGCGTGGCGGTGCGGTCGAGGAACCAGCGGTCGTGCGACACGATCACGGCGCAGCCGGCAAACGTCTCGAGCGCCTCCTCGAGTGCGCGGATGGAGTTCACGTCCAGGTCGTTGGTCGGCTCGTCGAGCAGGATGACGTTGGCGCCCTGCTTCATGATGCGCGCGAGGTGCACGCGGTTGCGCTCGCCGCCGGAGAGCACGCCGACCTTCTTGTTCTGATCGGCCCCGGTGAATCCGAACTGCGCGCAGTAGCTGCGGGCGTTGACCTTCCGGCCGCCCAGGTCGAGCACCTCCTCGCCGCCGCTGATCGCCTCGAAGATGTTCTTCTCGTCGGGCAACGCATCGCGCGACTGGTCGACGTGGGCGAACTTCACCGTGTCGCCGATGCGCAGCGTGCCGGCGTCGGCCTGCTCCTGCCCGAGCATGAGGCGAAAGAGCGTGGTCTTGCCTGCGCCGTTGGGTCCGATCACGCCGACGATGCCTCCGGGCGGGAGGGAGAAGTTCACATTTTCGAAGAGCAGGTTCTCGCCGTAACTCTTCGCGAGACCCTTGGCCTCGACCACGAGCGAACCCAGGCGCGGGCCGGCCGGTATCACGATTTCGAATTCGCGCTCCTTCTCAGCCACGTTTTCCCGCAGCATGGCCTCGTAGGCACTGATGCGCGCCTGGGATTTCGCCACCCGCGCGCGGGCGCTCTGGCGGATCCACGCGAGCTCGCGCGCCATGGCTTTCTGGCGCCGGTCCTCGGTGCGTTGCTCCACGGCGAGACGCGCCTGCTTTTGCTCCAGCCAGCCGGAGTAGTTTCCCTTCCACGGGATGCCGTGGCCGCGGTCGAGCTCGAGAATCCAGCCCGCGACGTTGTCGAGGAAGTAGCGGTCGTGCGTCACGGCGATCACCGTCCCCTCGTAGCGCCCGAGGTGCTGCTCGAGCCACTGCACGCTTTCTGCGTCGAGGTGGTTGGTCGGCTCGTCGAGCAGGAGGATGTCCGGCTTCTGCAGGAGCAGGCGCGCGAGGGCCACGCGCCGGCGCTCGCCGCCGGAGAGACGGTCGACGATCGTCTCGGGAGGCGGGCAGCGCAGCGCGTCCATCGCCATCTCGACCTTCGCGCCGACGTCCCACGCGTCGAGGGCGTCGATCCTTTCCTGAAGATCGCCCTGGCGTGCCATGATGCGATCCTTCTCGGCGTCATCTTCGGCCGCGCCGATCTCGTCCCAGGTGGCGTCGTAGGCGGCGACCAGATCCGTCAGCGTCTGCACGCCCTCCTCGACGCAGGCGCGCACGGTGGCACCGGGCGTGAGGTGCGGCTCCTGGTCGAGCATGCCCACGCTGTATCCAGGCTCCACATGCACGTGGCCCTCGATCTCCTTGTCGCGATGCGCCAGGATGCGCAGGAGCGAGGATTTGCCCGCGCCGTTGAGGCCCAGGACGCCGATCTTCGCGCCGTAGAAGAACGACAGCGAGATGTCGCGGAGGATCTCCTTGCGCTCGATCTTCTTCGAAACGCCGATCATCGAGAAGATCACTTTGTTGGGTTCGTCGGGCTTGGCCATGGGCGGTGAGGAGATCGAAAATCGAGGGCGAAAATGAGGTGTCGCTTTGCGCGGCGGAACGGATGAGGAGGCAGTCAGAGCGCTGGGCACGCGTGGCGAAAGCCCCAAATCGGTCCCGCCCGCCGCCGCCCGATGTCAATCATTGATTGACACTATCTGCGCCGACCGGCGGGTTCTGCTTCTGTCATGCGCTTCCTGCGCCGGCCCTACGGGTATCAGGTCGCTGTTCGCGTTTCAGCTCGCGGGTCATGAGTGCGGCGAGGCCGTCGGCCGGGTTGCAGCCGCGGTACAGGATGGCGTGAACCTGGTCGAGGATGGGCGCCTCGATCGACCGCTGGACGCACAGCGCATGCAGCGAGGCGGCGGTGCGGTGGCCCTCGACCACAGTCTTGCGGCCGGTGAGCAGCTCATCGATGGAGCGCCCCTCGCCCAGTCGCTGGCCGAACTGGTGGTTGCGGCTCCAGGGCCCGTAGCACGTGGCGATGAGGTCGCCGAAGCCGCTGAGTCCGACAAAGGTGATCGGACGCGCACCCAGCACCTCGCCGATGCGTATCATCTCGGCCATGACCCGCGTGACGAGCGCGGCCTTCGCGTTGTCGCCGAGCCGGAGGCCGTCGCACATCCCCGCGGCGATCGCGTAGACGTTCTTCAGAGCCCCGCCGAGCTCTGCGCCCGCGAGGTCGTCGCTCGTGTAGAGGCGCATCGTGCGGCTGCTCATCGCTTCCTGCACCTGTGCAACAAACGCATCGTGCCGCTCCGCGGCCAGCAGCAGCGCGGTGGGAAGCCCCGCCGCGACATCGGCCGCGTGGCTCGGCCCGGTGAGCGTGCCGACCGCGATCGATTCAGGCAGGATCGCGCGGGCAATCTGGCACGGCGTCAGACCGGTATCGGCCTCGAGACCCTTGGCGAGGCTCAGGACGAGCCGCAACTGCCGCGCGCCGCCCAGACTGCCGCTTACACGCGTGCACCAGTCGCGCACCCCCGCGGTCGGCGAACCGAGCAGCACCAGCTCCGCCTCCATCAGGAGTGGGCCGAGCTCGAAGCCGACCTGCAGCGATTCCGGGAACGGAAACCCCGCCAGGTACTCGCGGTTTTCCCGGGTGGACCCGAGCTCCAGTGCGCACTCAACCCGTCGCGGCGCCAGCGTGACCGTGTGCCCGAGGCGGACGAGGTGGATTGCGATCGCGGTGCCCCAAGCTCCGGCTCCGAGGACGCAGATGTTCATGGGGCAATCAATGCCAGCGGGCGCGACAGGCAACCTCGCGTCGCGCGATGCCGGTCGGCGTCATGACGGAGGAAGGGTTGGCCACAGAGGCACGGAGACACGGAGAGGGAGGAAAACTCGATCCCGATCGCCCGTGCCTCCCCATCAATTTGCCCGCATCAATGCGCCCGCGACCATGGCCGCTCTGATCCGTATGCACCCCTTCGTGCCACCGTGTCTCCGTGGCCAAATATCCGGGCGCGCCGCGGGCGCGTGCGAGGTCACACTTCGTTCTGCACCATCTGCTCGAGGGTCTGCCGCTTGCGGATGACGACCGGCGTGCCGTCGTCCTTGAGCAGGACCTCCGGGGCTTGGGCGAAGGAGTTGTAGTTGGTCGTGCTCATGGCCGCGCAGTAGGCGCCTGCGCCCTCGATCACGAGCCAGTCGCCGATCTGCGCCTCGCGCATCCCGCGCGGCTCGAGGGCCTCGGGATCACCGGCCTTGGGCGTGAGCATGTCGCCGGACTCGCAGCAATGGCCGACCGCGACATAGGCAGTGCGGGCGTCCGCCGCCTTGGCGTTGCGCGGGACGACGATCATCGGATGCTGCGCGCCATAGAGCGACGGCCGGCACAATTCGGTCATGCCCGTGTCGAGCTTGAGGAAACGATATCCACTCGGCCCCGTGTCGGTCATGTCCTGGACCGTCGCGACGATCGCGCCGCAGTTTGCCACCAGAAACGTCCCCGGCTCGATCTCGAGGTGGATCCTGCGGCCGGTGCGTGCCGCGAACTCCTCGAAGAGACGCTTCACGGGCGCGCCGACGATCTGCAGATCCGTGCCCTTCTCGTGCCCCATGCGGGCGACCTTGAAACCGCCGCCGAGGTCAAACGTGGTCACGGAGGCGTAGCGTTCCACGAAGGCCATGCTGAGCGACGCCGCGCGCAGCCAGACTTCCGGGTCGCTGCCGCTGCCGATGTGCGTGTGGATGCGCTCCACGATCAGGCCGTGCCGGGCGACGATCGCATCGGCCTCGTCGAGGTGCTCGTGCCAGATGCCGAAACTCGAGGCAGGCCCGCCGACATTGGTCTTGGTCGTTCCACCGGAACCCAGACCGGGATTCAGGCGCAGGCCGACCTTGGCTCCCGGAAACGCGGCGCCGTAGCGATCGAGCTGGCGCAGCGAACAGGCGTTGACGATCACGCCCTGGCGCACGAGGTCGGCGAAATCATCGGGCAACTCCTGAGTGCTCAGGCTGATCTTCGACGCTGCGATGCCGGCGCGCATCGCACGACGCGCCTCGTTGCCGGAGCTCGCATCGATATGCAGTCCGAGGGCATCGAACAGGCGGAGGATCGCTGCGCTCGGGCACGCCTTCATCGCGTAGCGCACGGTGATCCCAAACGCATTGGGAAACGCGAGTGCGGCCTCCGCCTGACGACGCAGGGAACGTTCGTCGTAGACGTAGGTCGGCGTACCTGCGAGCGCGACGATGCGTTCGACCGAGCCTTGGGAGAGAAACTTAAGTGCTTCCATAGGTGGACCACCCTGGGTTGTACCAAGGGAACCCTCCGCCATACCGATTACTTTTGAACGATCAAGCATGAGCGCTTGTCAAATGCTCGTCATCCGCGACGTTCGGCATCAACTTGTGATTCACATTTCCGATTCCTCCCACCAAGTTAGAACGTCACAAAACGTCCGCTGAGTTCGTTCATGGTCCACGTGCTTCTCAACCTCTTCCGCCGCCCCGCCGTCGGCACCGTCGCGCTCCTCAACCAGCGCGATTTCCAGAGGACGAGGACCAAGAATGCGCAATTCGTGAGTTTTCTGGACGACAGCGGATTCCGGCGCATCAACACCGATAAATGGGAGCGCAGCATGCGCCGCCGTCGCGCGGTCGCCTATGCGCTGCTCTGGATGATGGTGGCCGGTTTTGCCTGGGTCGTGATCGAGAGCGCGCAGGCGCTGTCGCTGTTCTAGCTCGACTGTCGCAGCGGCGTCGCCGGATGGGGATTCCCGCGAGTCGATGCCGGTGGGCACTGTAGGCTATTCGCCGGATCATCGCGTGACAGCTTGACGCGCCACGGCATCCAGGAAAGGATTCCGCCACGTCTTCCCCCTGGACGCCTAGGTGATCATGAGGATCGCCTGAATCTACTCCCATGCTGCTTGTCCGTACCCTCCTCCCGGGCGCGCGCGTCATTGGCGCATTTGCCCTTCTCATCCTCACCGCGGCACTTGGCGGTTGCGTTACCGCACCAGTCCGGACCGGAAAAATCCACGAAGCAGCGACGACGCAAATCGCGGCCATCCAGACGACGGCGATTATTCCACCGTCGATCACACTTAACCAGCTCACCGCTGGAGGCGTCCGCGAGCAACGCGACGACTGGACCCAATCAGCGCGAGATGCCGCCCGGGATACGCTCGCATCGATGTCTCCAGAGACGTGGGTCTACTTGCGCGACACCGATCTTCCGCCGGAGATCGTTGCCGAGATCGCGGAGGTCCAGGCCCTCTACCGGGCTGTCGACCTCAATCTCACGCTTTTCGGAAACCCGATGCTGCGGATGCCGACGTTGATCGGGCGATTCGATTTTTCTTTGGGCAGCGTAGATCGGATCTGCGAAGCGACCGGAAGCGACGCCCTTCTCCTCGTGTATGGGGAGGATGACTACTTCACCGGGGATCGAAAGGCGCTGATCGCGTTGGGCGTTTTGGCGTCCGCCTTCACGGGCGTTTACGTCGCTCCAGCGAGCGGAGCCGAGCACCTGAGCGCGGCGCTGATCGCTCGTGACGGCACAATCCTGTGGTACGACGTGTTGGGAGCTGGACAGCTCGGCGATCTTCGTAAGCCAGAGGGGGTAAAGGCGACGCTCACCGCGCTGCTGCAGACAGTGCCCCGCAGGGAGGTCGCCGGAAACTGACGATACGCCCGTGTGGGCCCTCGCCACAGCAACCCTCGGGGCTTGGCTCGCCGTATCACTCGCGCACGGTCAACCGCTCTTACCCGCGACAGCCGAGGAGGAAAGCCTCTGGAATCGCGTCGTGGAGGAGCAAGGGGTCGTGGACCGGAGCGGGTTCGTGGTCGAGCTTCCCGAGGTGAAGCGCTACCTCGACGGAGTTGTGGCGCGACTGGCGCAAGCCGATGGGCTGAGAGCCGATGACTTTGGCGTTTTCATCCTGCGTGATCCGACGCTGAACGCGTTCGCTTACCCTAACGGCCGGATCTATATCCATACGGGGCTGATGGCGCGGATGTTGAACGAGGCACAACTGGCAACGGTACTTTCGCACGAGATGACGCACGCGACACACCGTCACGCCCTGAAAGCACAGCGAAGTCTGAAGGCGAAAACAGGTATCTTTGCTGTCATTACAACCAGTTCGCCGGCGGCGGCACAGTATAGAGGTTTAGTGGATCTGCTCGGCGCATTCGGGACTCTCGCATCCGTGAGCGGTTACTCAAAGGGACTTGAGATGGAGGCCGACGAGGACGGGTGGAATCGCATGCTGAAAGCGGGCTATGACGTCGCAGAGTCGCCTGTCATCTTTCGGCTTCTGATGGCCGACTTGGATCAGCATAAGCGCAAAGAACCCTTCTTCTTTGGCACTCACCCGCGCCTCGCCGATCGTGAGCGAAACTTCCAACGTCTCAACCGCACCAGGAAGAACGCGGAACCCGGAGAAAAGGGAGAGGAACCCTTCGCGCAAGCGATGTGGCCAGTCCTGCTGCTGAACGGTGAGCTCGAGATGCGTGCCGGTCGCTTTGTTGCGGCACGCGACCAACTCTGGCGCTACCGCGCGGCTCACCCGAACGACGTGCGCGTCCGCTGGCTCATCGCCGAGAACGAGCGCGTTGCAGGGACGGACGGGAACATACCGGAAGCACGCAGGCTGCTGGAAGAGGCCCTAGCCATGGATGAAGCGTTCGCCCCCGCACACCGCAGCCTGGGGCTCCTTCTGTTCCGCGGGGGTCAGTTCTCGGCGGCCGCACCTCACCTCCGCCGCTTCCTCGATCTCGAACCCCAAGCTCAGGACCGAGCCTACATTCTCCTCTACCTCGAACGATGCGAACTCAAGCCGTCCACAAACTGACCTCGTCACTCGCGCTGCTCGCGCTGCTGTCTGCCTCCGGTTGCGCTGGCCCCATCTGGGTGACCGAGCAGAAACCTCAAACCGCCAGCAAGATTGGCGTAACTGCATCGCTCCCGGTGGGATGGGCGCGCTACTCTCCCGATCGTGACCTCGTGATGACTCGCGATGGTTTCCTGCTGGAAACCATCCGGGTCACCCGATCCGCCTACGGCTCCAAGTTGGATCACACCGATCGGACCGTTTCCAAGGGCATGGACGAACAGGAGGCGGCCCAGATCCTCATCGACGCGTATTCAGCCGACCAGTCCCGGCACAACTTAACAGTCGTGGAGAATCGGCCCATCACGCTCGACGATCGTCCCGCGTTTCGGCTGGAGATCACGTTCAAGACGCCGGAAGGATTGACCGTTCGCGAGACGATCTGTGTCGCACTTGCCGACGATTCCTATGTGGTCGCTCGGTTCACGGCACCGGACCGTCATTACCACGAGCTGCACAAAAGTGCGTTCGAAGAGGTTCTTCGAACCGTCGAGATAGCGCCCCTCGGTTCACGCAAGCTGTAGTCGCCGAGCGTGGGTCCTGACGCCGCTGACGGCTCAGCCAGAGGCTTCGCCCTACCCACAGAAATGCACGAGCCGCCGGACGTTCCGGCGGCTCGTGCAGGTGAAACGAGTCGCGAAGAGGCGCAGGCTCAACCGGCGCCGCCGCCGGCGCTCATCGCAGGGGCCTGACTGAACGTGCCGTGGATCGAGGCCTTGAGGTAATCGCGGTTGAGCTTCGCGATGAACTCGTGGCTGATCTGCTTCGGGCACACGGCACTGCACTCGTAGTAGTTCGTGCAGTTGCCGAAGCCTTCCTCGTCGTGGACCTTGATCATGGCGAGGACGCGGCGGTCCTTCTCGGCCTGCCCTTGCGGCAGCAGGTTGAGTTTACCCGCCATGGCCGAGACGAAGAGCATGGCCGAGGCATTCTTGCAGGCCGCGACACACGCGCCGCAGCCGATGCACTGGGCGGCGTCCATCGCGAGGTCGGCCGTGGCCTTTTCGATCGGGATGGCATTGGCGTCCTGCGCGGCGCCGGTGCGCACGCTGATGAAACCGCCGGCCTGCACGATTTTGTCGAAGGCCTCCCGATACACGACCAGGTCCTTGATGATCGGGAAGGGCTTGGCGCGGAACGGCTCGACCGTGATGAGGTCGCCATCGCTGAAGCTGCGCATGTAGGTCTGGCAGGTCGCCACCGCGCGATGCGGGCCGTGCGCCTTGCCGTCAATCACGAGCGAACACGTGCCGCAGATGCCCTCGCGGCAATCGTGGTCGAAGGCGATCGGATCCTCGCCCTTCGTCGTGAGCTCCTCGTTGAGCACGTCCATCATCTCGAGGAAGGACATGTTCGGATTGAGCTCGGGCGTGTCGTAGACCTTGAACTCGCCGGGCGAGGCGGCGTTCTTCTGGCGCCAGACTTTGATCTTAACTTTCATGGCGTGAAATTCGGGTGGGTGGATGTTTGGAAAAACCGTGGAGTGGCGTGACCGGTCTTCAGGCCCGGTCAGCGGTGGGCTGGCCAAATCCGATCTTGCGACCGTGCTTCTCGATAGCGGCTTCGCTCTCGGTCATGAGGGCGTTGATGGCATCGAAGACGACCTTGAATTGATCGTCGTATTTGCGTTCGAGCGCCCTGAGTTTGCGCGCGAGATCACCGTGCGATGCGATCATCCGGCGCAACTGGACGAAGGCGCGCATGATCGCGATGTTGACCTGAACCGCCCGAGGACTGCGCAGGACGCTGGAGAGCATGGCGACCCCCTGCTCGCTGAAGGCGTAGGGCAGATTCTTAGGATCGCGATGCCGCTGTCCGGAACCGGTCACAAATTGTGACCGGTTCTGTGCAAGCTGCTCGGCACTAAGCTGAAACATAAAGTCGGGTGGGAACCGATCCAGATTTCGGCGAACCTGCTGAAGCAGAGCTTTCGTCGACACGCCATACAACTCCGCCAGATCGAAATCGAACAACACCTTCTCCCCGCGCAGCAGGTAGATGCGCGAGCTGACTCGCTCGATAGGTACCTGAATGGCTGTCGAGTCGTCAGGCATCGGTGATCAATTGCCTGGAGACTTGAGGTCACAGGTTGTGACCTCAAACCCGACAGCCCCTGAACGTGCGTGCGTTGCGGCCCTGAAGTAGCAATTCGGCACTTCAAAGCCGTGGCTGCGCTGCGTGAGAACACCGGCGGTCGGGACAGATAGTGGTTCCGCGTTCGGCATCAGCGGCGCGCGTCAGAGCTTATCACAATCTGTGATATCCTCGGGAACATCCGTGACTCGTCATTCGTCACTCGCAACGCGTCACTTATACGACCGCGTGACCATCTTTACCTCTTCGTACTGCAGAGGCTCGATGTTGCGGACCGGTTTCTGGCCGGCGCCGGCGTATTCCCAGACGGCGACGTGCGCATACTTCTCGTCGTCGCGCTTGGCCTCGCCGTCCGGGTACTGGAACTCCTCGCGGAAGTGGCCGCCGCAGGACTCCTCGCGCTCGAGGGCGTCGCGGCACATCAGTTCGCCCAGCTCGAGGAAGTCGGCCACGCGGCCGGCACGCTCGAGCGCCTGGTTGAACTCGGCGTCCGAGCCCGGGACATTGACGTCGGCCCAGAACTCCTCGCGCAGGGCGGGGATGAGCTGCAGCGCCTTTTCCAGGCCCTGCTTCGTTCGGCCCATGCCGCAGTAGTCCCACATGATCTTGCCCAGCTCCTTGTGGAAGGACTGGACCGTGCGTCGACCCTTGGTGCTGAGGAGGCGTTTGGTCAGTTCCGTGATGCCCTGCTCGGCCTGCACGAACTCGGGGCGGTCGGCCTTCGGGGCGCTGCCCGGCTTGAGCGTGGCGAGGTAGTTGTTGATCGTCGACGGCAGCACGAAGTAGCCGTCCGCCAGGCCCTGCATGAGCGCGGAGGCGCCGAGGCGGTTGGCGCCGTGGTCGGAGAAGTTCGCCTCGCCCAGCACGAACAGGCCGGGAACGTTGGACATGAGGCCGTAGTCCACCCACAGGCCGCCCATCGTGTAGTGCACGGCGGGGAAGATGCGCATCGGCGTCTTGTAGGCGTTTTCCGCCGTGATCTCGTGGTAGATGTCGAAGAGATTGCCGTAGCGCTCGCGGATGGCGGGCTCGCCGAGGCGGCTGATCGCGTCGCCAAAGTCCAGATACACGCCGAGGCCGGTGTCGCCGATGCCGCGGCCCTCGTCGCACACCTGCTTGGCCGCGCGCGAGGAGATGTCGCGGGGGGCGAGGTTGCCGAAGCTCGGGTACTTGCGCTCGAGGTAGTAGTCGCGGTCCTCCTCCGGGATGGAGGCGGGATCCTTCTTGCAGTCCTCCTTCTTCTTCGGGACCCAGATGCGGCCGTCGTTGCGCAGCGACTCCGACATGAGCGTGAGCTTGGACTGGTAGTCGCCGCTCACCGGGATGCAGGTCGGGTGGATCTGCGTGTAGCACGGGTTGCCGAAGCCGGCACCGCGCTTGTAGGCGCGCCAGATCGCGGTCGCGTTGGACTGGCGGGCGTAGGTCGAGAGATTGAAGACATTGCCGTAGCCGCCGGTCGCGAGCACCACGGCATCGGCCGCATGGCGGGAGATCTCGCCGGTCTGCAGGTTGCGCACGATCACGCCCTTGGCGTGGCCGTCGACGAGCACGATATCGAGGATCTCAGCGTGCGTGTGCATCTTCACGCTGCCGTTGCCGATCTCCTTGCACAGGGCCTGGTAGGCCCCGAGGAGCAGCTGCTGGCCGGTCTGGCCGCGGGCGTAGAACGTGCGGGAAACCTGGGCGCCGCCGAACGAGCGGTTGGCCAGGAGGCCACCGTATTCACGCGCAAAGGGCACGCCCTGGGCGACGCACTGGTCGATGATCTTCACGCTGACCTGCGCGAGGCGGTGGACGTTGGCCTCGCGGGCGCGGAAGTCGCCGCCCTTGATCGTGTCGAAGAAAAGGCGCCAGACGCTGTCGCCGTCGTTCTGGTAGTTCTTCGCGGCATTGATGCCACCCTGCGCGGCGATCGAATGGGCGCGGCGCGGGCTGTCGTGGTAGACGAAGCATTTCACCTTGTAGCCGAGTTCGCCGAGCGTGGCTGCGGCGGAGGCTCCGGCCAGACCGGCCCCGACGACGATCACCTCGTATTTGCGGCGGTTGTTCGGGGCGACGAGTTTGCTTTCCGCGATGTAGCGGTCCCATTTCTGGGCGAGCGGGCCGGAAGGAATCTTGGCGTCCAATTTCATGGGTGGAGCGGCGGTGAAAAGTGATTACGGGTGGGCGGGCGTGGGCGCCGAAGCGGTGGTGGCCGGTGCGCAGCAGGCCGAGGCGGTCTCGGCGCCGGCCACCTGGACGAATCCGCCCAGGACACCGCCGACGATCGCGAGATTGCCAAGGAAGTAGAGCACGCAGAAAGCGCGGCTGAGCACGCGCAGGGCGTTGCCCCAGGTGCTGGTTTTCAGCCCGAGCGTCTGGAACATGCTTTCAATGCCGTGCCAGAGGTGGAAGGCGAGCAGCCCGACCGCGAGAATGTAGAACCCGGAAACGATCGGGCTCTGGAAGCCGCGCACCACCATCGTATGCACGTCGTGCACGAGCGTGCCCTCACGCGCGAGGAGCACGCCGGCGAGGTGGAAGTCCTCCTTGAGCGTGACCTCCGGGATGCGACTCTTGAATGTCTCGCCCTGGAAGAGACCGCCTTCCACGCCGACCGTGAAATGCGCGAGGTGGTAGGCGATGAACGCGAGCACGACGAAACCGGTCAGGCGCATCGTGCGGGAGGCAAGCGTCGCCTGGATCGTGTGCCTGAACCCGTATTCCTCGGGCCGGGCCCGCCTGTTTTCGATCGTCAGCGAGACGGCCGCCCAGACGTGCAGCACCGCGCAGAGCAGCAGGAAGCCACGCACCAGCCACAGGAGCGGCCCGAGTCCCTGGAGGAAGTGGGCGTAGCCGTTGATCTCATCGGGCGGTCCGAAGACGTGAAGATTGCCGACCAGGTGCCCCGTCACGAACCCGACGAGGACGAGCCCGGTGACGGCCATGATGATCTTTCGGCCGATGGAGGATTTGAACAGCGCGGTGGCGAGGTTCATGAGTGAAGTGGTGGAGCTTATGGGACCCCGCGTGCACGCGTCTCAAACAGCGCGCCCTTCGGGGGGAAGGGCGAAGGGAAAAGATTCGCTTAAGGGGGTCAAAACCAAACGCCCCGCTATTAGCGAGCGGTCGCCCGCCGCACAGGGCCGCTAATTCTAAGCATCAGATTTCAATGTAGGGGTTCGCCGGCAAACGAGCGCATGTCCGCACCCCGCGCTTTGCTCCTGGCTCAGGCGCAGCCGGCTATTCCTCCGGCGAATACCGCTGCAGACCGGCGAAACAGGCGCTCGCCCGTGCCCGATCAACCGGACGCCTGCCGTCGGCGAAGGTGGAGCATGACCTCCAGGCGCGCGTTCCGCTCTCGCGCAGCCAACCCATCATCCAGCCCTCTGCGCCGGGAGTGAGCCGGGCTCCGGGACTGCCACTTACGCCGTAGCGCACGGCGCGAGGGCGGGAGGGTCGGCTTCAGCCGTGTGGTGCTCCGGGAATCGAGGCAGGACTCCACGTCTCCTGCCTGAACACGACTCAGGCCTTGGGCAGCGGCTTGAGGAGGGCGAACTTGCCGCTGGGCGCGGGAGGAAGCAGGCGCTTGCGGAAGAGATTCACGCGCGAACCATCGCCGATGGCCGCGACGAGCCGGGCTTCGAGGCCCTGGGGCGCACTGTGATCCGCCACGTACTCGAAATTCCATCGGTCTGCCGAGACCTGCCGCATGCAGTAATGCCAGACCGGCAGGTCGGCGGGCAGGGCGCGATCGATGTCGAGCGATGTCAGCAGTCGCCCATCCGCCCGGAAGCACAGGTCGCGCTCGCGACCGAGCACGCGATAGCCGCCCGGCAGCTTCAGGACCGCGTCTCCGGACACATAGCGCAGCAGCGGCATGGCCTCGCGACCGCGCGTGGTGACGATCACGCGGTGGAGGTCGGGAAGGCGCGGATTGATCGGTTCGAGCTCGATAAAGGCATTCTCCTCGATCGCGCGCGAGTTGTCGGCGAAGGCGTCGCCGATGAAGAGGTAGCCCGCCTCGGTGGAGCCGTAGAGGTCGACCTGCGGCACGGGAAAAACCTCCGCGATGCGCCGACTGTGCATCAGGCTCGCCTTGCCGTAGGTGAGGATGACCGCCTTGAGGCTCGGTACCGACAGGTGGCGCTGTTTCGCCGCGCGGGCCAGGAGCGAAAGATAGACGGGCTCGCCCTCGATGACCTCGGGCTTGGTGGCCTGGATCTCGAGCACGATGCGGTCCCATTCGCTATCCGAGAAGCAGAACGGATCGCTGGACAGGTTGAGATAAACCGTACCGCCGAAATACCGGTTTGGATACGGGAAGTCCTCGTACGGGCAGAGGTTGCTCGAGCAGTTGACCGGGGCGAGCACGACCTTGCGATACGGGCGGTCGGCGAACTCCCGCAGCACCGGATGCGCGCGGTAGGCGCGGCGGGTCTGCTCATCCCACCAGCCCCGCTCCATGATCACGGTCATCGGCGAGGTGGTCGTGCCGGAGGTGGTCTCGCGCTCGAGATCGTTGGCCGCGATGCCGCGGTCGACTTCGTCGCAGTCATCGAAAAACGCACAATGCCCTTCCTCGACGATGTCCTGCTTGGTGAGGAGCGGAATCTCCTCGAAACAGCTCCAGCGCAACATCTCCGGGTGGATGGCCCGGCGGCGCGCGTAAAGCGGGCTGCGCCGGTAGATCGCACGCACTTCCGCGTCGAGCGGCGCGGGAATCGGCTCGTCACCCGGCCCCTCGAAATCGAGACCACGGTTGGCGAACTGCTTGCGGAGAATCACGGCGGTATGGGCGAGGTCGGATACAGGCACGGAAGTTCGCAAGAAACGGCCCGGACCGGGTCTGTCAAACGAGCCGCCCGCGGCGCCGCCATTCGCCTTCGAAAAAGAAGAGCGCGGTCAGGGCCAGCGCGTGCGTGATGCCGCCAGCACGCGCGAGCTCCAGCACCCGGGTGATCGGCAGCGACTCCATCGCGATATCCTCGTGCTCGTCGAACTTGCGCGTGCCGGTGGGATGCACGCCGTCGATGATGACGAAGTGGCAGCGGTTGCGCTGCAGGGCGGGGTTGGGAAAGACCGAACCGGCCAGCCAGGCCTCGCCGCCCTCGTAGCCGGTCTCTTCAATCAACTCCCGTCGCGCGGTGACCACCGGGTCGGCGTCGGCCGGGTCCATCACACCGCCTGGCACCTCCAGCGACAGATCCGACGACCCGAAACGGAACTGACGGACCAGCACGAGTTCCCCCGCCCCGGTGACCGGGAGCACAAGCACCCAGTCCGGGGCATCCATGGCCACGAACACGCCCTCCGTCCCGCGCAGCGGATGTCCCCAGCGCTCGCGATTCACCCGCACGACGCGGCAATCCACAAGAAGCTCGCTGGAGAGCTTGTTCCAGCGAGCCGGATATCCGCCCGTGTGCGGGCCGGAAGGTGTGGATGAAGCCATCGAGGAAGCGGGGCGCCTGTGGCGAACCGACCCGCCCCGCGGATGGAGGCTACTTCTTCGGAATGACGATCTTCTGGCCGACGTGCAGCTTGCGCGAGTCGACCCCGGGATTGGCGGCCTGGAGCTCGGCGAGGGTGACGCCAAACTGCGTGGCGATGCGACCCAGCGTGTCCCCGCCCTTGATCACATACGTGCCATCGCCCGCCAGCGAGCCCGGTGCCACTGTCGGGCCCGCGGACCCGCCCGTGCCAGCGGCACTCGCCTTCGGGGCAGGAGCCGACCGGTCCATCATCTCCTTGGTATCGAGCGACACCTTGTTGATCTGGGTACGGAGGTTGGCGAACTCGGTGTTGATCTGGTCAAAATAACGATCGTAGGTGCCGCGGAGGTTGTTGACGTTCTTGGCCGAGTCGTCGCTCACGCGCTTCACGGTTGCCTCCATCGAATCGATACGCGCCGCGAGGGCTGCGACGTCGTCGAGTTTTTTGCCCAGGGCCGAGGCCTTGGACAGGGCCACCACCGCGAGAACGACGGCGATCACGGCCAGAATACCAACCACGATCCCGAGGTAGGAACCGCTTTTCGGCGAAGAAGGAGTATCCATGAAATTTAGAAAACTAAGGTCGTTCGGATAGCCGCTCGTGCCCCTATTAGCAAGGAGATACACGACTGGGAAACCTGGGGGCAATCCCCATCGACCCCGAGGGCTCCACACCTGTTCCGCGGCAGAAGATAACATTGACACCCCCAGCGGGGAGGCATCGCCTCAGCGCCACTCGCGTGTCACGGGGCGTAGCTTAGCCTGGTAGAGCGCCTGCTTTGGGAGCAGGAGGTCGTGAGTTCGAATCTCACCGCCCCGACCACGAGGATCCGACGAGGCCAGGACAGCCTCTGCCGCAAGGGGCCCAGAACGACTCAGGGCACGCTGGAGTTGCTTCGGGCTGACTCCGGGTCCACGCCCCACGAGGTGTGGCAGCTGCGCACGCACTGGCTGCACCGGCCCCGGATGTGCCAGACCTCGGCCGCATCCAAGCCCTTCGCCCACTCATAGCGCTGCTGCAGCGGCAGCGTACGCACATGATGAAGCTGGCAATCCCTCGGATTGCCGCCGAGCCGGGGACACTCGACAAGCAGGCCGAAGAACTCGGCGAGGGCAGCCGTGTCCTGGCTCAGGCGTGGCATGGAGCGAAGAACATCGGCACACCCACCCGACAGGTGAGGCGCAACGCCGCGTCAGAGCCCCGAATCAGGGGATCGTGCCGTTTGTCCCCAAGGGAGACAGAGAACAATCACCTACCGCGGCGGGTCTGGCGTGACCTTCGGGGAGAGGTCCCGGCCGAGCCGCGACTCACCGAGGGCGTCCGCCAGACCGGGTGAATTCCTTCTCCAATGAACCACGCTATACCAAGGGAACCGTGGGCGCGCTGGACGACGCCTGCTGCGCCAGCGAGGAGCCGTCGCACCGAAGCCCCCGATGCCGGCCGCGCCGCTCGTCAAGCCACGCGATCGCGCAGACGCAGATATCTCGGCTTGCAGCCAAGCGCCTGTCCTGAAAACTCGGGCCGACCCCGCCCGCCCCTGCCTGCTCGATGCCGCCCCGCATCCGACACCTTCTTCGCTGTGCCCGCGTCGCCTCCATCGGGTTGACCGCGTGCCTCGCCGCAGCGGCTCCCGCGCACGCTGCCGGGCCGAAGCGCGCGGCGCCAACCGCCTCCCCCTCCGTATCCACCGAGACACTTCCGGCACTGCTGCAGCGCGGCGCGCAGGCGTTTGCGGCGGGTGATTTCCCGCAGGCGGCTGACGCCTTCGGTCAGGTGGAGTCGGTCTTCGGCCGTGAGACCGCCTGGGCCTCGGGCACGCTGCCGCGCCGGCTGCTGCCCCTGCGCGGCTTTGCCGCGCTGCGCGCCGGGCGCGCGTCGGACGCGGCGGCCGACCTCGCCACATTCGTGGAACGTTTCCCAGAGGAGACTGCACAACGGGGCTTTGCACTCTACGCGCTCGCCCTCGCGCTCCAGCAGGCCGGGGACAGCGATGCGGCGCTGTCGCGGTTTCTAGAATACGAGGCGATGCACCCCGGGTCGGCCCAGGCTGCGCTCGCCAGGCTGCAGCGCGCGGAGATATGCTTCGCGTCCGCCCGGCCCGACGAGGGTTTCCGCGTGCTCGACGAGCTGCGCCTCGATGCCACGCTGGCGGAGAGCCTGCGCGGGCAGGCTCGGCTTCGCGCCCTGGAACAGGCGGTGGCGCTCCGCCGCGACGACCTCGCCGCCGGTCTGCTCCTGCACGAGCCATGGGGCGTCACCACGATGCCTGAACTGGGCATCCTCGCGTTCGCCGCCATGGAGACGGGAGACCGGCTGCTCGCCGCCGGCCGCGCCTACGAGGCGGTGAGGGCGTATCAACTCGTCGCCCCGAAGCCCCGGCTGGTTGCGGCACAGCGGGAGCGGCTCGAGGCGATGCGCCGCAGCTTCGATCAGCGCGCTCCCGCGGTCTCGATGGGATCGGGCCTCTTCTGGGTGGATTACTACCGCGGGCGTATCCACCGCATCGAGACACAGCTCCTGGCTTTGGAGCGGGCCGAGGACTACTCCGGAGCGCTTCGGCTGCGCCTCGGCCAGGCCATGCTCCTGGCCGGCCGCGCGCACGAGGCCTGGCTCTGCTTCGAGAGCGTCGCCCTTGCGCCCGGCGCGCACGACGAGCTGCGTCGCGAGGGGCACTACCGCTGGATCCTTTCCGCCGCGGAGCTGGCCCGGTGGGATGAGGCGCTCGCGATCGCGGGCGCGTTCGTCGAGCGGCATCCTGCATCGGACCTTGCGCCCGAGGCCTTCTTCCTCATCGCACGCGCGCACCTGGAGCAGAAGGACTATGCCGCGGCGGAGCCGGTTCTTTCGCAGATCCTGGAGCGCTTCCCCGCGCATCCGGCCGCGCTTCGTTCGCGCTTCACGCGCGGCTGGGTTCGCACCGTCCGCGAGGCGTACGCCGCCGCCCGCGCTGATTTTGAAGCCTGCATCGCCACCGCTCCCGACGCACCACTCGCCGTCCGAGCCGGCCTGTGGCGCGGCATGACCCACCACTTCGCCCGGGAGCGGGCCGAGGCCCTGGCTGTCTTTGACGCGCTGGCGGCGGCACACCCGCACGATCCGCTCCTGCCCGAGATCCTCTACCGGCGCGCCACGACTCTCTACGCGATGCGCGACCTCGCCCGCGCCCGGACCGGCCTGGAACATTTCGTCGCCGAATACCGGATGCACCCGCGCTTCGCCGAAGCGCTCGTGCTGCTCGGTGACATCCTCATGGGAGCGGGCGAACTCGACCAGGCGCGCGCCCGCTTCTCCCAAGTCACGCCCGAGGCCGCGGACTCCTACGTCTACGCGACGTTCCAGATCGGCAAGGTTCTTCGCGCCGAGGGCAGGCACGCCGCCCTGGCCGATCATTTCCGCGACTTTGTGCGCCACGCCTCACACGCGCGTCTTCCGCGGGTGAGCGAGGCGCTCCATCAGATCGGCTGGGCGGAGGAGCAATGCGGCCGGGCCGAGGCGGCGCTGCCGGTCTACGCCGAGGCCCTGGCTCGATTCGGCGACGATCCCGCCGCTGGCGAGGTCGGAGCTGCGCTCACCGCACTGCACAAGCTCGCGCGGCGGCTGGGCCGGACCGAGGCTGCGGCACTTGTATCCGACGATTCGATGCGACCGATCCTGGCCGGCGATTTCGAGGGCTGGCTGCGCACGGCGCGGCAGGAGGCGCTGAAGCAGCGCCGCCACACCTGGCATGCACGGCTCACCCTCGCCCTCGCGGACCTCCACCTGGCTCGCCGCGAACCCGCCCAGGCCGAACTGCTGGTCCTCGAACTCGCCGCCCTCCCGATCGAGGCACTCGACGCCGTCGCGCTCGCCCGCACCGGCGAAGCGCTGCAGGCGATCGGGTCGGAGGAAGCGGCGCGCTACTTTCATCGATTGCTCGCCGCCCACCCGCAGCACCCGGCACGCGCGGTGGCATTGCACGGGCTCGCGGCGGAGGCCGCCGCCGCGGGCCGCTACGAGGATGCCCTGCACTGGGTGGCGCGTTTCGACGATGAAACGCCCGCGCACGCGCTCGCCATTCGCACGGCACTGCTCGCCGGTGAGATGCTGGAAGAAACCGGTCGTCACGCCGAGGCCGCCACGCGTTACGACGCCCTCCTCCGGCTCAAGTCAGCGCGCGGACGCCCCCACGCACTCGCGCTGGCCGGACTGGCCCGGTGTGCGCAGGCCGACGGGGAAATTCCCCGCGCCATCGCCTGCTACCAGCGCGTCTACACGCTGCACCGCGCCCAGTCCGATCTGGCGGCCGAGGCCTATCTTGGCAGCGGTCCCCTTTTCGAGCAGCTCGGCGACGCGGTCGCCGCGGCAGCGACCTACCGCGAAATGCTCGCGCTGCCCGACGTCGGCGACTCCACGCAACGGGAGCGTGCGCGCGACGCCCTCGGCGCGCTCGCATCACTCGCGCCGACCGCGTCCGCAAATTCCCCGGAGGGCGCCCCATGACTGCCGCGTCCGCCTGCCGCCGCGCCCTTGCGATGGTGATCGCGCTCCTGGCCATGTGTACCGCACAGTCGGATACGCATGAAAGCCTCGATGCCCGGCTTGCGCGCGAGCCGGCCGAACTCGTCACTTCCAACGGGCGGACGTTTCGCGGCATCCTCGACGGAGTCCGTGATGGACGCCTGCACCTTCGGCGCGCGGCGGACGGAGGCGAGGTCGGCTATTCCTTCGCTCCGCAGGAAATCGCGCGCCTCGCGCTTCCCGGCCGGGACTTTGAGGTCGATGCACTGGAATTTCTCGAGCGGGACGACACCACGGCGGCGATACCGTTGCTGGAGGCCCTCGCGCGCCACCGGATGCGCTACCTTCCCGTCCTGGATCCAAGCGCCAGGCGAGTTCTCTGGGAACTTGTGCGGCATGGCGGTGGATCCGGCGATCCCGGCACCGTCGCCGCCACGGTCCGGGCGCTTCGTCCCCTGGTATCCCGACCGGACGAGGAGCTCCAGCTGACCGAATGCGAACTTGCTCTCGGGCTCCGGCATGGGACGCCCGAAGAGTATGGCGCGATCGCCGCCCGCTTGTGTTCGCTGGCGGATCCCGCCGGCCCCTCGGCCCTCGGCTGGCGCGTGCTCGCCGAGTCGGCGTATGAAGAAGGCGACTACGAGCAGACCCGCTGGCTCGCGCTCCAGCCGATCACCTTCGGAGGGCACCGGGTGGCTCGCGACCTCGAGCTGTGTTACGCGCTGGCAATCGCGGCGGCCGACCGTCTCGGCGACGTCGCGCATGCCCGGCTGCTCGCCACCGAGATGCAGCATCGGGGCCTCGACTGGCCCGCGAGCGCCGCCTTCGCCGGGCTCGGCGCCCATTACCGGGATGCAGGAACGGAACAGGCCGTGCCCTTCTTCCCCCGCACAACAGCGACCGGCCCGCGCCCGCCCGCGCCCCGCACCTCCGCCCCCTTCGAGGCCGCCCGCAAGCTCACGACGATCCCGGACGCCCTTCCCTGAACCATCCAAGTCCCTCCGCCATGCGCCGCCCGATGCTTTCCTTCGTCTGCCTCTCAGTCCTCTGCCACCCGTGCCTCGCCGCGACCGGTTCCGACGTGACGCTCTGGGGGCTCATTGTCCTCGGCGGGTGGGCGATGTGGCCGCTCGGCCTGTGCTCGCTCGCTGTATTCGCGTTGATGATTCATGCTGCACGCGAGACACGCCGGGCCCGTTTCATTCCCGACCACTTGATCGGACCGCTCGAATCCCATCTCGGCGGGCAGGCCCTGGATGAGGCGCGGCGCGTTCTTGTCGCCGACCGCAGTGTCCTTGCGCGAGTCCTGCACCAGGGATTGGAACATGCGCGGATCGATGCACCTGAGGGCAACAAGGCGCGCATCGAGGACGCGATCGCGGAGGGCGTCGAGCACGAGGAACACGCGATCGGCCAGTGGGTGAACTACCTCAACGTCGTGGCGACGATCGCGCCCATGATCGGGCTGCTCGGCACGGTGAGCGGCATGATCGGCGCATTCCAGACCATCTCTGCCGGCGGGATGGGGCGGCCCGAACTGCTCGCCGGCGACATCGGCGAGGCGCTGATCACGACGGCGGCCGGATTGATCATCGGCATCCCAGCGATGTTGGGATACTTCATCCTCCGGAACCGCCTCGGCAACCAGGTGCTCACCACGGTGCAGATCGCCACACGCCTGTGCGACCGGTTCGCTGCCTCCACCCACGCGGTGTTCTCGAGCGTTCGGTAACGCGCAGCATCCCGGCACACCCGTGGACAGATCGGCTTCGGCGAGACGAAGCCGGCGGCTGCGCATCCGATGGCATCGCTCGAGTGCATGCCTGACGCCTGCTGCGCCCGACTGGATCAGTAGAGCTCAACCGGCGCGGACAGCCTCCCAAGATCCGCGCAGCGGCTCAACAGGAATACTTTATTATGCGACACGCCGAGTAAGTGGCCCTTATTTGGCGTTGTTCTTAAGCCCGCCCCGCATGAAGACCTACCTGTACTTGTCCTTGATCCCCGAGGCTCTGGTAGCCTCGCATCTGCCGCCCGAGGAGTTCGGCGCTTACTACGCCACAGGCTCCAAAAAGCGCTCACGTGGCCAGGCCGCGTTTTTTGAGATCCGTCCGGATTTCACCAGCGAGTACCTCCCGCTGCGCGACATCGAGGCGCGGTGCAGGCCGCACGAGGATGGCACGCCCAAGCGTTCCACCTACCTGAGCATCTATCGGGTGCTCGAGCACATCCCCGTGGCCCAGCTCGGCCGGCTCTATCTCGTCACCGACGACGGCAAGGTGCTGGGGCTCGACCGCGGACAGCACACGCCCGAGGAGGGCCGCACCTACAGCCTCTACCAGGAGTTCTGCCCGTTCACGCCCCGCGTGGTCAGCAAGTTCGGCCCGCTGGAGTTCTGCAGGCGCATCACCGACCGCCGTGAGCCTGTATCCGTGGACCGGATCGTATTCGCGGACCTGAAGCTCGAGGCGCTCGCGCGCGATCCCAACGCGCAGGACGTCGACAACCTGCCCTACTACAACCTCGAGCATCTCCGTGACTGCCTGCGCGAGATCTCCCGCGCCGCCGCCAAGCCGACGAAGACGGTGATCCGGCATTTCGCGGGCGACGTGCTCTTCCGCACGATCCGCCGGGGCTTCTACGTCGGCGACCAGCAGGACTTCGCCTACTACCCGATGCCCTCGCGCGAGGAGCTCGAGTCGACGCACTACGTGTGGTGGCGCAGCGCCCAGACGACGTTTGGCGGCTGATCCGCACGCTCCCCTTCCACCTTCGACTCCGCTCCTCCAATGAATTTACCAAACATCTTCTGGCTGGTGCCCGCCAGCTCGGTCGCAGCGCTGCTGTTTGCCTGGCTCTTCTACCGGCAAATGGTCGCCCAGCCCGCCGGCAACGAGCTGATGCAGCGCATCGCCGAGCACGTACGCAAGGGCGCGATGGCGTATCTGCGTCAGCAATACAAGGTCGTCGGCGTCTTTTTCGTCGCGATCTTCCTGCTCTTCGCCGTCCTCGCCTACGGGTTCAAGCTCCAGAACCCCTGGGTGCCGTTCGCGTTCATCACGGGCGGCTTTTTCTCGGGACTCGCGGGATTCTTCGGCATGAAGACGGCGACGCGCGCCTCCTCGCGCGTGGCCCAGGCCGCCAGCCAGTCCCTCGATGCCGGTCTCAAGCTCGCGTTCCGCTCCGGCGCCGTGATGGGCCTCGTGGTGGTCGGCCTCGCGCTGCTCGACATCTCGATCTGGTTCGTCGTGCTGCGGCAGTTCACCGACGCCGGCCCGAGCCAGCTCACGATCATCACCACGACGATGCTGACCTTCGGCATGGGCGCTTCGCTCCAGGCGCTCTTCGCCCGCGTCGGCGGCGGCATCTTCACGAAGGCGGCCGACGTCGGCGCCGACCTCGTGGGCAAGGTCGAGGCGGGCATCCCCGAGGACGACCCGCGCAATCCCGCCACGATCGCCGACAATGTGGGCGACAACGTCGGTGACGTCGCCGGCATGGGCGCCGACCTCTACGAGTCGTACTGCGGCTCCATCCTCGCCACCGCCGCTCTCGGCGCCGCGGCCTTCGCGGTCGCGGGCCAGGAGGCGATGCAGCTCAAGGCGGTGCTCGCCCCGATGATCGTCGCCGGCCTCGGCACGATTCTCTCGATCCTCGGCGTCTACGTCGTCCGCACGAAGCCCGGCGCCAACCAGGGCCAGCTCATGGCCGCGCTCAACCGTGCGATCAACTTCAGCTCCGTGCTGATCGTCGTCGCCTCGTTCCTCGCGCTGCGCGCGCTGGAGATGCCCAACTACGTCGGCATCTGGGGCTCGATCGTGATCGGATTGGTCACCGGCATCGTGATCGGCAAGGCCACCGAGTACTTCACGTCGCATGAGTTCAAGCCCACGCGACACATCTCGCAGTCGGCCAAGACCGGACCCGCCACGGTGATCATCGCCGGCATGGGTGTGGGTTTCAACTCGACGGTCGTGCCCGTGATGGCCGTATCCATCGGCACGATGCTGGCCTTCGCCTCGTCCGCCGGCGGTTTCTCCTTCGACGCGGCCTCGCTGAACATGGGCCTCTACGGAGTCGGTATCGCCGCCGTGGGCATGCTCTCCACGCTCGGCCTCACGCTCGCCACCGACGCCTACGGGCCGATCGCCGACAATGCCGGCGGCAACGCCGAGATGAGTCATCTCGGACCCGAGGTCCGCAAGCGCACCGACGCGCTCGACGCGCTGGGCAACACCACGGCTGCCACGGGCAAGGGCTTCGCCATCGGCTCGGCCGCGCTCACCGCCCTGGCGCTGCTTGCCTCGTACATCGAGGAGCTGAAGATCGGCATCATTCACCAGCTCGAGCGCGGCATCCCGTTCGGCTTTCCGAACGGCTTCACCGTCACCACGGTCGAGCAGGTGCACGGGATCTCGATGGTTCAGTTCATGGAGTACTTCTACGTGAACCTTATGAACCCGAAGGTGCTCGTCGGCCTGTTTATCGGATCGATGATGGCCTTTGTCTTCTGCGGCCTGACGATGAACGCCGTCGGTCGCGCCGCGCAGAAGATGGTCGAGGAGGTGCGTCGCCAGTTCAAGGAGATCGCCGGCATCATGGAGGGCAAGGCCGAGCCCGACTACGCGCGCTGCGTCGCCATTTCCACGGCCGGCGCCCAGCGCGAGATGATCTGGCCCTCTGCCATTGCCGTGCTCGTCCCGATCGCGGTCGGTCTCGTCTTCGGCGTGCCCGGCGTGTTCGGCCTGCTCGCCGGCGGCCTTTCCGCGGGCTTCGTCCTCGCCGTGTTCATGGCCAACTCAGGCGGCGCCTGGGACAACGCCAAGAAGTACATCGAGGAAGGACACCATGGCGGCAAGGGCTCCGACGCCCATAAGGCGACGGTGATCGGCGATACTGTGGGCGATCCGTTCAAGGACACGTCCGGACCCAGCCTGAACATCCTGATCAAGCTGATGAGCATGGTTTCGATCGTGACGGCCGGTGTGAACATCGCCGTGACGCTGTTCTAAGCCTTTAAGTCAACATGATTGACCGGCCGCGGCGCCTGCCGCGGTCCATCAAGCCGGCGAGACGATCTCCGTTTCGCCGGCTTTTGCTTTCGGGCGGCACGGTGCGATCGTCGATCAATCTCGTTTCCTCGATCGAATCAGGTCACAGTGGGCACCCGCCTTCGCCAAGGCTTCGGCTGGTTCAAAACGATCGACCAGTCTCTGAAATGAAGGGCAGGGCTCATGCCTGGCCGCCCCCTTTCGCAAAGCAAGGAGCCGCAGACCCCGCTCCACCTCACGGCCACAGCGCAGCGGGATACTCGCCCGCAGCGATGAGCCTGCCGATGGCCGCGACGACGCGGGGCTTGTCCTCGCGATAGGTCACGCCGAACCACGACGCGCGCACCGGCACCACGCTGGTTTCGGCCAGCCCGGAGAAGATCGACTCCGCCACGGCCGAAGGCAGGTAGTACTCCGCCTTCAGATCGCGGCCGTGCGTGGCGAGGAACTGGAGCAGGCCGTCCTCCAGCATGGGGAAAAAGGCCGGGGTGAATCCCCAGCAGTTCATCGATACGAGTGTATCGGACGAGATGCTACGAACCGTACCGTCGGGCAGCCGCGCGCGGCCTGCTCCATCGCCGGCCGCTTCGATCGCGGTCACTTCCTCGATGCCGCGCAGCCGCATCTGTGCGTCCACGCGGCAGACTCCGCGCGACACGCTGCCGTGTTCGGAAAGCGTATCCGCGATCCGGTAACCCGCCATGGCGAAGCGTGCCGGTCCGGCCGTCGCGGAGGCGGGCGACGCGGCGAAAAACTTCGCCAGGCTGGCAAACGCGTCGCGCCCGTAGAAGTCGTCCGCGTTGATGACCACGAACGGGCGCCGCACCGCATTGGCCGCGCACCAGACAGCGTGGCCCGTGCCCCAGGGCTTTGTCCGTTCCGCCGGGGGTTTGAAGAGCGGGTCCGGAAGCCGGTCGATCTCCTGGAACACGTAATCGACGGCGACGCGTTTCTCGAAGCGCGCCCCCACGCGCTCGCGAAAGACCGCCTCGAAGTCCCTGCGGATGATGAACACGACGCGATCGAAACCGGCGCGCAGGGCGTCAAACACCGAATAATCGAGAAGCGTTTCGCCGTGCGGGCCGACCGGCTCGATCTGCTTGGCGCCGCCAAAGCGGCTGCCCATGCCGGCGGCCATGACGAGGAGGGTGGGTTTCATGCGAAGAGAACTGGCCACGGAGGCACGGACACACGAAGGCGGCAATCAGGAACAGAACCTCGCCCTCGCTCCGTTTCCCGGTGTCTCCTAGCCTCCATGACCCAGCGCCTCACACCCCCTCAGCCCACGCGCGTAAATCGCGACCAGATGTCGTCCGCGAGGCGCTTCACATGAGCGATGGTGAATGCCACCGGATCGAGCGCGTCGTCCTGGACGAGCGGCGTGAGGTCCATCGCATACGTGAGGCCATGCGCGTCGTCGACCGCATGCGAGTCGTGGAAGGTGGCGTGCGCGAGACGGCGGCCGGCCACTGCGAGGTCGTAGCGTTTACCCCCGCTGATCTGCGTATCAAATACGCCGGCCAGCGCGGACTGCAGATGCGGGCGGTCGCCGGCGGGCAGGGCGACTTTGCTGTCGCCGACCAACCAGTCGAGGTCGCGCCACACTTCGCACCCGTAGACCTTCGCGGGCCGGGTCTCCTGCGGCTGTGCGCGAAGCGCGGCAAGCGAGCGAAGAAACGTCGCGATGTGGGTGTCGTGCCGGTCCGCCGGATTGTGCAGGTAGACGGTGTGCGGCCGCATCCGGCCGAGAAGGAGCGCAAGTTCCTGGACCGGCGTGTCGTTCATCGCGTCCTTCACCGCCGCGCTGGGATGACCGAGTTGCACGACCGCAGAGTACTCGCCGATCACAGCTGCGGCGCGTTGCTCGGCGCGCCGGGCCTCGACCATCTCGCGTTCACTGTAGCCTGCGTACTGGCCAATGCGCGGGCTGCCCGCCCCATCGGTGAGGACGATCCCGGTGAACCACTGGTCGTTGCTGGCGAAACAGGCGGAGATCCCGTGCCACGCAAAAAACTCAAGATCGTCGGCATGGGCTGCGATCCCCAGGTGCGTGGTGCGTGCCAGCGCCTGCTCGACGGACGATCCGTCAGGGACAAACACGTCGGCCCCAGGTTGGGAGAATGCCGGAACAGACACGCGCGCAAGTATCGCCCCGCGTCCGCCGAAGGAAAGCACCAAGCAGGCGGCCTTCCCCGCCCTGATTCCGATCCTGCCATGTCGCGGGAGCGCCCCGGCATGGCGGCAGTCCTCGGAGACGCAGACGCAACCGCGCCGGCAGCCGGGCGGGTTGTTGGTTGATGCGAGAGTGACAAGCCCGCCCAAAGGTCGCGCACCACCGTTGCCGGCCGGCATGCCTCGCGCCTAAGTCGCGACCCAAAGCCATCGGGCCGGTCGGGCCTCGTGGCTCGCGGACGAGGCGCGGAGGCATTGCCCACGCGGATGTATCCGGTTCCTGCCCGCGTTCTTCCCTTCGCGACCGCGATGTGGGGAGCGCGAGCGGAAGAGGAAACGCATGAGGAGCGCCCTGCCCTCCACCCCCTGGCCGTGAATCACTTTCCCGAATACCAGACGGCGCGCCGCCAGTTATGCCGGCGGAGACGCGCAAGCACGGCCGGCGCAAGGTCGGGCAGATCGGAGACCGCGCAATTGAGCGCGGCCTGTGTCGCGTTGCGCATGCCGGGGATGACCGTGCACACGGCCGGATGTGCCAGGATGAACTTCAAGGCCGCCTGCGGGAGGGTGTAGCCGGTCTCGCGCAGGTCGTCGCGCACCTGTTCCACCCGGCGCACCGTGCGGACAACACGGTCGCCCGCGAAGTAGGCGCGGCGGAAATCGCCCTCGGGGAAGGTTGTATCCTCGGTGAACTTGCCCGTGAGAGAGCCTTCGTCGAACGGCACCCGCACGATCACGGCCACGCCGCACTCGCGGGCCACGTCGAGCAGCTCGGCAGCCGGTTCCTGCTCGAAGATGTTGTAGATGACCTGCACCGCGTCGATCCAACCGCCGCGCATCAGATCGATCACGCTGTTCTGGTCGTGTTCCGGGGTGGATACACCGATGAGGCGCACCTTCCCTTCCACCTGGAGCTTGCGCAGGGCCATGAAGGGCGTGGGATTGCGATTCCAGGCACGTGTCCAGGTGTGCAACTGAAGCAAGTCAACACAGTCGGTCTCAAGGCACCGCAGGCGCTCCTCAAGATTTGCGCGCAGGTATCCCTCGGCGTAGCGCTCGTCGGCGCGGCAATGGGGAGACGGCGGCCACGTGCCCGCGACCGGCGGAGTCTTCGTGGCCACGAAAACGCGGCCGCCCGCGGCCCGGGTGCGCAGCACGCGCGCGATCGTGCGTTCGCTCCGGCCGTTGCCGTATCCGGCCGCGGTGTCGACGAAGGTAACGCCCAGATCGAGCGCGCGGTTCAGCGCGGCGATCGACTCGTCCTCGGGCTGGGGCCCCCAGCTGCCGCCGATCGCCCAGGCACCAAAGCCGATCTCGGAGACGTTAAATCCATGCTTGCCGAACGCACGTTGCTTCATGGGCAGAACGTGCCGCGGGTCTCAGAATTCGTCGCCTCGAAAACGCAGATCGCCGGTGCCCTCGAGACACTCAATCGGCCTCCCATGGCCGTTCGGCGTCCATGAGGCTCGCAACCCCGCCTCCGCGGGTCAAACGGACCCGGCGCACAGTCATGTTTGAAACGTGCTGATTATACGGTAGATACAAACGACCAGTGTGGTGCCTGCGCCTGCCGACTGCGCATCTGTGGTGCAGAACTGTGCTCCTGCTGTCTGGGGTGAAAAAGTCCGATCCGCAGCCTTGAGCATTTCCGCGAATCGCTCTATCCAACTGGCTTCTGCACGTGATGAAAGGATTCCAGAAAGCCTACTTGCGGGCTCTTGGCAAAACCCTCGAACCGACGGTGATCGTTGGTAAAGGGGGGCTTACACCGGAGGTGATGGCCGAAATCCATCGTTCCTTCGACCGCCTTGAGCTGATCAAAGTCAAATTCACCTCCTTCAAGCTCAAAGACGAGAAGGACGAAATGGCCGAGAGCATCGCCCTCCAGACGAGTTCGTTTATGGCGGGCATGGTCGGTCACACGGCCCTCTTCTACAAGCAGGCCCCTGAGGCTCCCCGGCGGCGGATCCGCATCCCGGCCGAGCCCGAGGGCGAGCTGGTCGGCGCGGGCGGCGGCAAGTCGCTTCAGCGCTTCGGCGGTAAGTAAAGCGGAGCGTAACGCTCCCGGAGGTAATCCAGGAGGTGGCGCGGCGAGAGTTCTTCGCCCGCCACCCGGCGAACGAGGTCGCGCGTGTCGAATCGTTTGCCATGGCGGTGGATGTGCTCGCGCAGCCAGCCGAGCAACCGCGAGAAATCGCCGCGGGCGAAGTCGTCCTCCAGGCCTGGCAACGCCGCGCGCACGGCATGCCAAAGCTGCGCGGCGATCATGTTGCCGAGGCAGTAGCTCGGAAAATAGCCGAATGCGCCCCCCGACCAGTGCACGTCCTGCAGCACGCCCTCGGCATCGCTCCGTGGCTCGAGGCCGAGGAGTTCACGGGTGAGCGCACGCCAGGCGGCAGGCAGCTCGGCGACCGCAATGCGCCCCGCGAACAGGGCCCGCTCGAGTTCGAATCGCAGGATGATGTGCAGGTTGTAGGTCACCTCGTCGGACTCGATCCGGACCGGATGCAGCCCGACCTTGTTGATGGCGCGATAGAGTTCCTCGGAGCTGACGTGATCGAGCCGGCCGGGGAACCGGGCCCGCAGCCGCGGCTCATAGAACGCCCAAAAACCCCGGCTGCGCCCGACTTGATTTTCCCACAGGCGACTCTGCGACTCATGGATCGCCATGCCCACCGCCTCACCCAGAGGCGTGCCCAGTGCCTCGACCGGCAGCCCCTGCTCGTAGAGTCCGTGCCCGGTCTCGTGAATGGCGGAAAAGAGCGAATCGAGCGGCAGGTCTTCCTTGAAGCGCGTGGTCATGCGCGTATCCGCCGCATCGCCGGAACAGAACGGATGCACCGCCACGTCGATGCGGCCGCGCCGGTAGTCGAAGCCCAGGGCGCTCGTGACCTCCCGCAGAAAGGCATCCTGTTCCGCCACCGAGAAGCCCGTCAGCAGGTCCTCCCGGGCCGCGCCTGCCGCGGCCACGATCTCGCGTACGAATGGCACCAGTCCGGCCCGCAACTCCGCGAAAAGCGCCTCGACCTGGGCCTCGTTCATCCCCGGATCGAAACGATCCAGAAAGTAGTCGTAGGGCCGGTCGCCACATCCCAAATACGCCGCCTCCCGTCGGGCCATGTCGAGCTGCCGCTCAAGAAAGGGCGCGAAGAGGGCGAAGTCCGAGGTGGCGCGAGCCCGCGTCCAGATGTGATAGGCTTCGCTGTCGAGAGCGGCCTTCTCGGCGACGAACTCGGAAGGCAGCCTCGTCACCCGGTCGTAGTCGCGCCGTGCGTGGCGCACGATCACGGCCTCGTCTGAATCTGCAGCCGCAGCCGCGGAGGCCTCCTCGAGGCGGTCCAGCAACACGCCGATCTCCGGGTCCGACGCGGCGCGGTGAGTGAGCTCCGCCATCAACGCGAGCTGCGACGCGCGGCGATCGCCACTCGCGGGCGGCAGATTCACCTGCTCGTCCCATTGCAGGAGACTGACGATCGAGCCCAGGACGTTGGCGCGCTTGAGGCGGGCGATGAGCGTGGCGAGGGCCGGCGAGGATACGGGTGGCATGGAATTGTTGACTCGGGTGATGTAAAAGCACCGGCCGGGGATTTCTCTTGCGCCCACGAATGCGAGTGCTCAGCTCAGCGTCCCCTCCTCCGGAGCCCAGCGCAAACGGAACATACATACAATAACATGACAATATCGCTCAACCTCATCCATCGCGTCCGCATGCTGGGCGCGATCGCTGGCCTCATCGCGTGGGTCGTGTCCGCTTCGGCTGACGTGGTCGAAACGAGCAATGGCTCGGTGATTCGCGGCAAGGTTATCGCCTCCGACGAGGGTGTCATCAAGGTCGACACCGAGTTCGCGGGCGTGGTCACGATCAAGCAGGATCAGATCAAGTCCATCACCACGGACGATCCCATTCACATCGCGCTCAAGGATGGCACGAACACCAAGGGCGCGCTCGACACCTCCGGCTCCACCTTGCGGGTGAGCACGCCCACCGGCGTGCTCTCCACGCAAACCGAAGCCGTCACGGCCGTGTGGCGCGACGGCGACAAGAGCCCGGCGGACAAGGCGATGGATGCGCTTCGTCGCAAGTGGACCTATCGCATCGCGGCCGATATCAATGGCAAGAACGGCAACACCGAACGCATGTTCATCGGCACTGACTTCGAGGCGGTGCTCAAGAGCAGCGATGACCGCCTTGCCTTCTACGGGCGCTATGCGCGCGGCGAGGAGAACGACGCGACCACGCAGGACGAGGCCAAGGGTGGCGTGGACTACTCAAACTTCTTCACCGAGAAGATGTCGTGGTACGTGCGCACCGAGCTCGGCTTTGACCGTACCAAGGATCTGGATCTCCGCTCCCAAACTGCAGTCGGTCTCGGCTACCATTTCCAGAAGAGGACGAACTGGACGCTGGAGGGCCGCGTCGGTCTCAACTACCGTTTCGAGGACTACGCTGCGTCGCTCGAGGACTTTGACTCCGCCGGCATCGACCTGGGCCTGATCAATCGCTACGAGTTCCCCTGGGGCCGCCTGACGAACACGATCACGGCCACGCCCTCGTTCAACGATTTCTCGAACTTCGTGCTCTTGCACGAGAGCGCGGTCGAAATGCCGATCAGCACGGGTGAATTCTGGAAGCTCCGCTTCGGTATCCGCAACGACTATACGAGCGAGCCGCCGAATCCCGGCCTGAAGAAGCACGACTGGACCTATTTCTCACAGCTCGTGCTCAACTGGGACTGATCGACTCCCCGCCCACGGGCGTGCCGCTGCGGCGGACCGTTCGATCACGCAGCCCCGCCTTTTTTCAGGCGGGGCTTTTTTCATCCATACGGGGCAGAAGAGTAAACCTTGAATGATCCCGAAAGAATGGTCGGACACAGAAACCACGGAGGGTGGCGCCGAGAACAGGCACGAGTTGTCCAGGGTTCGCCCGCTTCGGCTCATCACCTCGTGGGCGAATCATGAGGGCTGATCTCGGTTCTGCAGAGAGCCGCACTGCAGACTCCGTCATCGTCCCCTGCTCGCCACGCCGAAGCCTTGGCGAAGGCGGGTGCCCGCTGCGACCGGATGCACGAGCAAATCAGGATGAGTTCGACCGACGTTCACCGACTTCAGAAGAGCGCCGTCCACGAAGCGAAACGAGGGACAAAGGCCGTCCCCGACGACTGAATACCTGCGGTCCGGAAACCACCCGTTGAACCCAGGCGGTGAACCCTTCGTGTCGCTCGTTTCACACCCACGGCTCCATCCCCGGTTTTTCTTTGTTACCTTCTGTGAAGTCCCGCTCCGAAATCGTTCTGATTTTTGGGGTGTCCCGCGCTCGGAAAGCGGACCGCATGGAAGATCCGGGCGATTCCGTTCGTGCAGGGCGTACAACAGAAGGGGCGGCCACAGCCGCCCCGCTAAACCATCGAACCGGCCGGAGTCCGGTCAGGGCATTGCGCCCGGAGCTGGACTGCCCGTCTCCGGGGGAAGCTTGGCGTAGAGCGTCGCGGCGCGCGACGCCCAGAGGCCCCGTGGCGAGATCTCGTTGATCATGTTCAGCGCCTCGCGAGCGGCCTCGATATTGCCCGCGTCCCGGCTGTAGGAAGCCACATGATACCACGCCTCCGCACGGATCGGCTCCGACGCGCTCGTATCGGCCGCGACTTTCCGGAGCAGGGCCTCGCCCTTTTCTTGCATGCCTGCCTGGAGGGTGGAAACAGCCTCACCCAGGCGCGCCCGCGCGCGCACCAGGGAGTCGTCAAGCATGCCCGCGGCCTGCGCGTAGCGCGCGAGGGCGGTCGTGTAGTCCGCGGCCGCGTAAGCCTCATCGGCCGCACCGATCACCGCCACGCCAGCGAGCGGGTGGTCCGGATTTTCACGGGCGAAAGCGAGCTTGGCCTCGGCCGTCTCGGCGCGCCCATAGGCCGCCTGGACCTCGCGTTCCTTCGAAGCCACGCGGTTGTCCCAAAACGCCCGGCCGATGATCGCGAGGATCACCAGGACGATGCCCACGAGAATGAACGTGCGGTTTTCCGCCCAGAAGATCGCCAGACGCTCCTCGAGCGTCGCCTGGGGCGCAGCGGGGTCGACGGCGACGACATTGCGCTCGTCGCCCTTGGCCGGTTTCGGTGTGGAGGAAGCTTGATCGGTCATGGCGGAGTCCCGCAGCCGGACGTGGGTATCACCGGCTCTCTGGGGAAACGGCGACGATGAGCGGGTGGGCCCGGCGGATAAAGCCGAAAAATCGCACGTTGGCGCCTGTCTGGCCCGGGCACGTCGCAGGCGGAACCCGGCAGAAACGCGTCCCACGAGCGTCGCAGTGCGCCACCAAAAGCCCCTGCGGCACCCTCAGTCGAACACCACGGTCTTGTTCCCGAAGACCAGGATCCGGTTCTCGAGATGCCATCGCACCGCCTGGGCGAGCACGAGTTTCTCGAGGTCGCGGCCTTTCCGGATGAGGTCGGCCACGTCGTGCCGGTGCGTCACCCGCGCGACGTCCTGCGCAATGATCGGACCGTCGTCCAGGATGGCCGTCGCATAATGGGCCGTGGCGCCGATGAGCTTCACGCCGCGCGCATGCGCCTGATGGTAGGGCTTGCCGCCCGCGAAGGCCGGGAGGAACGAGTGATGGATGTTGATCACGGGACAACCCACGCTCTGGAGAAACTCCACGGAAAGCACCTGCATGTAGCGCGCCATGATCACGAGTTCGGCTTTCAGGTCGTGGATGATGGCGAGCTGACTGCGCTCAAACTCTCCCTTGGCCACGCCCTCCGTCGGAGTGTGATGAAACGGCAGGCCGTAGTGGGCACTGTCGTCCGCCAGGTCGCGGTGATTGGAAATCACGCTCACGATGTCTGCCGCCAGCTCGCCCGCCCTCCAGCGCAGCGCCAGGTCGTGGAAGCAATGCGGCGCCTTCGAGGCCATCAGCACCACGCGCGGCCGGTGCGTCGAGACCGCGATCCGCGCGTGCATGCCATTGCTGTGCGCGAAATGCGTGAATGCCGCGGCTTCCGCCTCGAACTGCTCCGGCGAAGGCGCGCCGTCCGCCACCTTCGCAAAGGAGGGGGCCCACTCGATGCGCTGGAAAAATATCCCCGCCTGCTGGTCCCGATGCTGGTCGGCATGGATGATGTTGCCACCGTTGGCGAAGATCCAGCCGGCGACTCGCGCGACGATGCCGGGCTGGTCGGGCCCGTGCAGCAGGGCGATGAGCGTGGCGGGCGATGAGGTATCTGCAGACATGATGGACAGCCCTGTGGTCGCAAAAAACACGGCCGTTGTCACGAACGGCCTGCGCACGGCCGTCGCGCGACGCGTTCGCGTCCTCCCTACCCTCCCACCTTGCCGCGCCCCCTGGCATCCTGTCCATAAACGTGTAACGACCGTTACAGGGTTGTGTCCGCCGAACGGCAGCCGGGTCCGACGTTCGCATGTAACGGTCGTTACACGCCAGCGTCGGGTGTGGCGGCAGCTCGGGCGCCGAGCGCGAGCAAACCGGCGATGGAGTCCACATCGTAGACGCACCCGCCCCAGCTTCCGCCGCTGGCCGACTGCAGTGCCGCCCACAGCCTCGTGTCCGCAGGCACCCGCGCATCCAGCCGCAGGGCATCGTGCGGTGGACGCGCCGCGAGTTCCTCCGCCGAGGCTGAGACGATGTCGACCGAGCCCTCGAGCGTCCGGGTGTCGATGCGAAGCCGGATGAGGTCGCCGTCTCGCACGCGGCCGATCGGTCCGCCCGCCCAGGCCTCCGGACTGACGTGGCCGACGCAGGCGCCCGTGGATACGCCGGAAAATCGTCCGTCCGTGATGAGCGAGATTTGTTCGCCGCCCTTCACATACTTGAGTGCAGCGGTGATCTGGTAGGTTTCAGGCATGCCACAGCCCGGCCCGAGTCCCATCAGGACCATGACGTCCCCGGGCGCGACCAGGCCGGCCTTGATCGCCGCAATGGCCGCATCCTCGCTGCAGAACACGCGCGCCGATCCTTCGTGCAGGAAGACGCCATCCGCTCCGACGCGGCGCGGATCGATGGCGGTGCTTTTCACAAGCGCGCCCTCGGGCGCGAGGTTGCCCCGCAGGAAGGTGACCGTGCTCGTGAGACCGCGCTCCCGTGCCCGTGCAGGTGTCATGATGACGTCGTCCGGATCGATGCCGTCGAGCTGGCGGAGCTTCTCGCGCAGGCGGGAACGGCGTTCGCTCGCCGCCCACCAGTCGAGGTTGTCGCCAAGCGTGCGTCCACTCACGGTCCGCGCATCCACGCGCAGCAGACCGAGTTCGCGCAGGTGCAGCATCACCTCGGGCACACCGCCGGCCAGGAACACCTGCACCGTGGCAAAATGGCGCGGGCCGTTTGGCAGCGCATCGACGATCCTGGGCACGGTGCGGTTGATGCGCGCCCAGTCCTCGACCGTGGGGCGCGCCAGTCCCGCGGCATGCGCGATCGCCGGGATGTGCAACACGAGGTTGGTCGAGCCGCCGAATGCCGCGTGCACGACCATCGCATTGTGGACGGCGTCGTCCGTAACAATATTCCGGGTACAAAGCCCGGCTTGATCGAGTGCGGCGAGCGCGCGCGCCGAGCGCCGTGCCGTGTCGCGCCAGATCTCCGATCCCGAGGGGGCGAGCGCCGCGTGCGGAAGCGCGAGCCCGAGCGCCTCCGCCACGACCTGGCTGGTCGCGGCCGTGCCAAGGAACTGGCAACCGCCGCCGGGCGAGCCGCATGCGCGGCAGCCCATGTCGGCTGCGTGCTCGAGCGAGATCTCGCCGCGCGCGAAGCGCGTGGCCAGCGTCTGCACTTTCGCGGTGTCCTCGGCTTCCTCAGCGAGAAGCGTCACGCCCCCCGGAACCAGCACCGTGGGCAGCTCCGGCGTCCCCGCCAGAGCCATCAGCATCGCCGGCAGGCCCTTGTCGCAGGTCGCGACGCCCACGACACCGCGCCGGGTCGGCAGGGACCGGATGAGCCGGCGAAATACCACCGCCGCATCGTTCCGGTAGGGAAGGCTGTCGAGCATGCCGGCCGTGCCGTTGGTGCGGCCATCGCACGGGTCGCTCACGCATCCCGCAAACGGGATGGCCCCCAGCGAGGAAAACGTCTTCGCGGCCTCCTCGACGAGGAGCCCCACCTCCCAGTGGCCCGTGTGATAGCCGAGCGCGACCGGCGACCCATCGGGCGCGCGCACACCGCCCTGGGTCGACAGGATCAGAAACTGCCGGCCGCGCATGCGCTCGGGCGACCAACCCATCCCGGCGTTCTGCGTCCATCCGAACAGCTCACCGCTCGGCATGGCCCGGAGCTGATCCGGCTGCAAAGGCAGCGAGCCCACCGGCCCGGGAGCCGTGGTCCGCAGCGCGTAGATCGCGTCGTTCGCCGAATCAAGAATCGGGTCGTGCATCACGAAAGTAAGCCGGGGCGGCGCACAGGAGGCTGCGGAGAAAGCGGGGATTGTGATCCCGCATCGACATCGCCTCCGCGTCCCCCGCGATTTGGAGGTTCGTTCAGAGCGGCTCCTTGGTCAGCCGACCGTCGACGAGCCGCAGGAGTCCGCGCGGGTTTGCGTCGTTCAATTCCTCAGGCAGAAGCGCGTCGGGGAAAGCCTGGTACGATACCGGCCGCGCCCAGCGCAGGATGGCGGCCGAGCCGACCGCGGTGAATCGCGCGTCCGTGCAAGCCGGATACGGGCCGCCGTGGGTCATGGCGGGCACGACCTCCACACCGGTGGGAAAACCGTTGCAGATCACGCGGCCCGCCTTGCGCGGAAGCACGGCGAGCAAATCCGCCGACCCCGTCAGGTCGCTCTCGGTACCATGCACCGCGGCGGTCAACTGGCCCTCGAGAGCGTCGGCGAGTACACGCAACTGCGCCGGATCGCGCGCGGTCACCAGCAATGCGTACGGTCCGAAAATCTCATGGGCGAGTTCCGGCCGGGAAAGAAACGCGTCCGCATCGATCCGCGCCACGCGCGCAGGGCCGTCGGTCAGCCACTCCACGCCCGAGAGATCCCCGCACCCCCGACGAAACGCCGCCGCAATGCCGGCATGCAGCATCGGCGAAGCCACGAAAGCCTTCGCGCGTTCCCCGACCGATCGGCAGAAGGCGTCCCATTCCGGCGAGGCCACGCCGAAGACAAGCCCCGGCTTGGTGCAGAACTGCCCCATGCCGAGCGTGAACGACCCGACGAAACCCTCGGCCAGCGACGCGCCGCGTTCGCGCAGGGCTCCGGCCAGGACGAACATCGGGTTCACGCTGCCCATCTCGGCGAAGACCGGGATCGGGACCGGCCGCGCCGCCGCCGCATCAAACAGCGCACGGCCCGCGCGCAGCGAACCGGTGAACCCCACCGCGGCGATGCCGGGATGTCGCACGACGCCGAGCGAAACCTCCGGGGACGCCCCATGCACCATCGCGAAGACGCCCGCCGGCAGGCCGCACCGGGCGACCGCGCCGTGGATCACCTCCGCCGTGATGTCGGACGTGCCCGGATGCGCGGGGTGTGCCTTCACGACCACCGGGCAGCCCGCGGCGAGCGCCGAGGCGGTGTCGCCTCCAGCCACTGAATACGCCAGCGGAAAGTTGCTTGCGCCGAACACGGCCACGGGACCAAGGGCGCGGAGCATGCGGCGCAGATCCGGGCGCGGCGCGGGCTTGCGATCCGGCAGGGCGGTGTCGATGCGTGCGTCGACCCAGGAGCCCTCACGCGCGAGCGCCGCCATCTGCCGCAGCTGCATCTGGGTGCGCGTGCGCTCACCCTCCAGACGCGGCGTGGGCAGTCCCGTCTCCAGGTGAGCGCGGGCGAGCAGGCGCTCGCTCGCGGCACCAAACCCGTCGGCGATCGCCTCGAGCAGCGCCGCGCGATGTTCCGGCGCAAGGACGGCGAAGGCGGCAGCTGCGGCTGCAGCCCCGGAACAGGCGCGGTCAATCTCGGCCGTGGAGGCATCGTGATATTCGCCGGGAAGGTCTTCGCCGGTGGCGGCGTTGCGGGCATGGAAGGTCATAACAAGAAATGGAGTCGAGTCAGTGTGCGCGGGTTTCCGTGGATCTCAACGGACCGCGGTGTGATGATTCGCGGTGGTGGGAGGCAGCGACGGGCAACTCAGGCGCCGCCCTGCTCCACGAGGTTCACGAGCGTGCCCACAGGTTCGATGGTGATTCGCACCTCGTCTCCCGGCGCGAGCGTAAATGTATCCGGCGGAACGATGCCCGTGCCGGTCATCAGGTAGGCGCCGTGGGGGAAGGTGTCCTCGCGATACAGCCACTCCGCGAGCGAGGGCAGCGAACGCTTGATCTGCCCGACGTGCGTGCTGCCGGAAAAGACCGGGGCTCCGCCGCGCCGGATCTCCACGGCGATCTGCGTCGTCGCCGGCGGGAGTTCATCGGTGATGACGAGACAGGGCCCCAGGGCGGCGCTGCGCAGGTAGACTTTGGCCTGCGGCAGGTAGAGCGGGTTTTCCCCCTCGATGTCGCGCGAACTCATGTCGTTGCCGACGGTATAGCCGAGAATGCGTCCGCGGGTGTCGATCGCGAGCGTGAGTTCGGGTTCCGGAACATTCCATCTGGAGTCGCGGCGGATGCGCACCGGCCCACCCGGTGCCGCGACGCGGTGCGGTGTGGACTTGAAGAACAACTCCGGACGATCCGCAGCGTAGACGCGGTCGTAGAAGCTCCCTCCGCCGGCGTCCTTCGACTCCTCCATGCGGGCTGTCATGCTGCGCAGGTACGTCACGCCCGCGGCCCAGACCTCCTGGTTCTGGATCGGGGCGCGCAAGGTCGTGGGCTGGGACACGGCGCGACCGCCAGCATGGGCCTCGGCCGCGAACGCGGCGGGCCTTTCCGAGGCGAAGAGCGCGTCGATGGAAAACGAAGCGGCGGGTTCGACATACTGGCCATCGCGCTCGAGCACGACGCCTTCGGGGGTGGAGAAGAGGCGGATCATGGCGGGGAAGAACAACGGTGGATCACGAGGTGTCGCGACGCAAAGCGACGTTGCAGTCTAGCGTTTGACGAGTGCGTTTGTGGTAGTCGATGCTCCTCTCGTCTCCCGTCGCGTCCACCCCGCACGTCTTCCCCCCCGGCATGACCCTCCCCTTTCTCGCCGTCTTGGATCTGCTCACCCACCCCTTTTCCGTCCTCGCGCTCAGCATCGGCGTCGTCGTGGTGCTGATCAGTGTGTGCCGCCTGCACGCGTTTTTCGCGCTGATCGCCGCGGCCGCACTCGTCGCGCTCCTGACCGGCGGGGACCGGACCATGGCGGCATCGATCGAGGCGATGCTTCGGGAATTTGGCGCCTCCGTCGGTGCAGTTGGCTACTCCATCGCGGTCGCGGCAGTGATCGGCGCGGCGTTGATGGAAAGCGGCGCGGCGGACCGCATCGTGCGCACGTTTCTCGGAGTACTCGGGGAAAAACGCGCGCCCCTCGCCCTGCTGGGAGCGGCCTTCGTGCTGGGTGTGCCGGTGTTTTTCGACACGGTTTTCTTCCTGCTCGTGCCGCTGGCGCGTGCGCTCACGGCGAGGACAGGCAAGAACTACATGCTGCACCTCCTCGCGATCTGCGCGGGCAGTGTCATCACGCATGCCACCGTGCCGCCCACGCCTGGACCGCTGGCGGTGGCGGATATCCTGGAGCTGGATCTCGGACTCGTGATGCTGGTCGGGCTCGCGGCGGGGATTCCGGTGGCCGCCGGAAGCCTCTGGTTTGCCCGGTGGTCGGATCGCCACAACCCGGTCGCCTTGCGGGCCGCACCCGGCTCCTCCGTCGAGCACGTCACAGCCATCGCGCACCGCGATGCGCGTGAGTTGCCCGGCTTTGGGTTGTCGATCGCCCCGGTCATCCTGCCGCTGATCCTGATCGGCGCGGCCTCGATCGTGGGGACGATGCCCGGCACCTTTTCCCCGGGGGTCGTCGAACTCGTCGCGCTGCTCGGAAACAAGAATGTGGCGCTCAGCCTCGCCGCAACTCTCGCGGTCATGATCTACCTGCGGCAGAAGCGGCTGCCGTGGCGGCAAACGGAAGCGATCGTCGGCGAGCCGCTCGCGACGGCCGGAGCGATCATCCTCATCACCGCCGCCGGCGGCGCCTACGGTGCGATGCTCAAGCAGAGCGGCATCGGCGAGGCGATGCGTGGATGGGCCGGCGGTTCCGGGCTCGGCGCGGTCGCCCTTGCCTGGGGGCTGGCGGCCCTGCTGCGCGCCGCACAGGGCTCGACCACCGTGGCGGTGATCACCACGGCCGGCCTGATCATGTCGATGGGTGGCGCCGCGACCTTCGGTGTGCATCCCGTGGTCTTGTACCTGGCTATCGGATACGGCGGACTGTGCCTGTCCTGGATGAATGATAGCGGATTCTGGATCTTCAGCCGCATGACCGGCCTGACCGAGCGCGAAACGCTGCGCTCATGGTCGGTGCTGCTCACGCTCGTCTCGGTCATCGGCCTGGTGGAAGCCCTCGTGCTCGCGGCGATCCTCGCCCGGTAAACGACGGCGACAGGCATCCACGGCGACACTTCGCAAACCGCGATGTCCCGTCACCGGCAGGCGCGGCGACTGCAGCCATGGAAACGAGGCGACCCGGCCGCAACGCGGGCAAATCGGGGCCCCCGTCCGGCCTCTGGCGAGCCACACACGCCGCACGCGTGGCTCGCTCAGTTTTTACGAACGCGCGAGCGGCGTCGACCCTCGCCGCTCGAACGCGCGCAGCCGTGACGCACGGCGGCGAGATCGGGCTTCCGTTCCTGGACTGGGTTGACCTCCTCGCCGACGAAATCCCGACCTCGCACAGGCGTCCGGTCAGGGCACGAGGTACACTTCCACCAGGGCCACGCCGGTGGTTCCGTCCTTTCCGGTGGCTTGGATGGTGTAGTGTCCGGGCGGCAACGTGACGACGAAAGCGGCATCCGCGCTTCCGGCGACCAGCGGGAATGCGCCGACCTGCTTGGCGACCGCAGAGGTCGTGGTTGAACCGGTGGTGCCATCCCAATCATCGTTGGCCAGGATCGCTTCAGCCCCTCGGAACACCGTCAGGACGGGATCCTCGAGCACGCCCTGCAAATTGAAGGTCGATCGCAGGCCGGGGCCGACTGCACGGATCAGGAACGTGCGTGAGCCTTCCCTGGATACAACGAACCCGGGAATCATGATGCGGTGGCCGACGTCCACGAAGCCGCGATTGGAGATGTTCGCCAACCGAGTGGTGGTAGCGTCGTCGTCCGCATCATAGAGTTCCACCATCGCGATGCCCGTGCCGTCGTTGTTTCCAACGGTCGGCACGGTGTATTGGCCGGCGGGCAGGTCCACCAGCACCACCGCGTCCCGGCTCTCGGCAAGCAGCGGAAACGCACCCACGCTCTTCGACACGGCAATGATGTCGGCCTTGTTCGCGCTGGTTCCCCAGTCGTCATTGCTCGCCACCTCGGCGCCGGTCTTCTGGTTGACCAACCACAGCTTCGGGTCGGGGAGATAGCCCTCGAGTTCGAAAGTATCCCACATCCCAGGGCCGACCGCTCGGACCAGCATGCGTTTGGTCCCCGTGCCCTCGATCACGAACCCCGGGATGAGCACGTTATCGCCCTGCAGGTCCAGCGCGCGCGTGGAGAGATTGAGCACACGGGCATTGCTCCGGGGGGAGGGTGCGACATCGATCTCGAATTCATCCGAGGGGATCACGTACCCGTCATAACTCGCCAGAACGCGATACGTGCCGGCGTGAAACGCCTGCACGGAAGGCAGCGTGAAGGTGGTTCCCTGCACACCAGCCACATCGCGGAATTCCTGGCTACCGGCCGCCTGGTGTTGCCATCTATAGGTCACGGGGCCAGTTGCTGCGGTTCCGATGGAGAACGTCAGCTCGGCACCTTCGGCTGCCGCTGACGATTCCGGTTGTCGCACGATTTCCAGCGCTTTGAAGCCAGAGAAGATTGGACCTGTGCCATCGGCTACGTGGACGATGCCGTCTGCACTGACGGCGATACTCTCGAGGTACGAGAAGCGGATCCCGCTTCCCAAACCCTCCTGCTCACCCAAACCATAATAGACTCCCGCCAGGAACGTAACCTCGCCGCTAGGGCTGATGCGCTGGGCCAGATTCGGTGTGCTGGCGACGGCATACAGATTTCCCACGCCGTCGATCGCCAAGCCTGAAGGTATCCCGATAATGTCGTAGGGCATCCTGAATATGCGCCCGTCTGGGGTTACCCGCTTCACTCGCCCTCCGGTGTCAGCAAGCAAGAGGCTACCATCGTCCGTCAGGACCATGTCGACAATGGATACAATGAACCCGATTTCGACGCCGTTTCCATCTGTCTCCGACCAGGCGCCGCCCGCGTGCAGGGACACCTCCCCGTTGAGAGCCGAGATCTTCCGCACAGCGTAGGGCCAGTTCTGATCCAGCACGAAGACATCGCCCGACGAGTTCGCCGCCACCCTCGTGGGAGAATAGAAAGTCGCGACAGCGGCCGCTCCATTGGCCTTTCCGCCAATGCCGGGAGTGCCGGAGAACGTCGATACCACGCCCGCTCGAGTCACCCTTCGGATGACATGATTGCCAGAATCCGCGACGACCAAGTCGCCGTTGGGCAAGACCGCGATGTCCTTTGGAGAATTGAACCGCGCATTGGAACCATTCCCGTTGGCGAACCCAGAGATCTCCGGTGCCCCGGCGAGAGTGCTGACCACACCCGCCCGGGTCACCTGCCGGATGGTGTGTCCACTCGCGTCAGCCACGAACAGGGTGCCGTCCGCGCCCACAGCCATCGATCGAGGCGACCCAAAACGCGCCGCGTCCCCGACACCGTCCGCGATCGCGGACCCGGGGCCGGCGAACGTGGATACAATCCCTGAGGAGCTCACCCGACGCACATTGGATCCGTCGGTGAAGAATGCCTCTCCTCCGGCTGAAACGACAATGCCCCCGGGCAAGGATAGCCGCGCGTCCCCAGTGCCGCCGTCTTTGGTTCCGAACCTATTCGGCCCGCCCAGCCAGGTGGACACCATCCCGTCGGACAGAATTCTCCGAATCGCGCAATAGTCGGCGACGTAAAGCGTGCCGGCCGAATCCACGGTTATGCCGCGCAAATTCTGAAAGCGAACCGTCCCACCCGGACCATCCGTACCCCAAGGCCCGGGTGAATCACCCTCGCTTCCAGCCAGCGTCGAAACGACACCTGCCGACGTAATCTTTCTTACGAACGAAGAACCGTCGCACACGTAAAGGTTACCATTCCCATCCAGCGCTAGAAGCGTGGGACGACCAAAGCGTGCCTCGCCGGCCGCACCGTCGACGCGCCCCGAAACATTGGGTGTTCCGGCAAACGTGGTCACGACGCCTTCGGGAGTGATCTTCCGAATCGTTCTCGCCTCTGAGTCTGCGATGTAAAGGTCACCGCTAGGGGTGACGACAAGTCCCGCCGGGTACATGAACCGGGCTGCATTCCCGGTCCCATCGGTCGTTCCTTTCAATCCGGCCGATCCTGCCAAGGTCGTCACGTCACCGCTCGGACTGATCTTTCGCACCGTGGAATTGCCAGCATCGGACACGTACAGATAGCCGCGGCCATCGACCACGATGTCGAGGAGGCCGCGGAACTTCGCGCTCGCGCCATTCCCGTCGTCACTTCCGGCGACGGAACTCCCTGCAAGGGTCGAGACCTGTCCGGATGCGGAAATCTTTCGAACCTTGTCGCCATCTGTTACATACAGGTCGCCGCCCCCACCTCGGGCGATACCTCTCAATGAGCTGAATCGCGCCTGAGGCCCCGGCCCGTCAGCCGATCCGGCCCACATCGTGCCGACGAATGGAGCCACATCCAGAGCCGGCGTCACCCAGACCTCGCAGGCCTCGGACACCCGCTCATCGGTCCCTTCCTTGATGACGACCCGGACGAGCGTATTCGAAAGTGACCGGGGGCAGTTCCGAAGAAACAAATCGGCGGTATGAACGCCACTGAAGTGCGGTCCTTCGAGGAGGTCATTCCAACTCCTTCCCCCGTCCATTGATCCCTGCCACACATAGCTGAAGGATCCGGCTGAATCCGCGATCGTGGTGCTGACCCCGGCGAAATACGTCTCCACCGCCGTGACGGCCGGCGGCAAACCCGTGGATGTATGCAACGCCGGCGTTCCTCGAAGCATTCCGTACCCGTGCCCGACGTAGATCTCTCGGTTTAGGCCGATCGCCAACGCGCTTGGTGCATTCAATCGGACATTGAGCCCAATCTGGGTCGCACCACCCGCAGGGTTGTTTCCCGCAATTGTCGTGACGCTGCCGTCCGTATTAATCAGCCGAATACTACTATTTCCCGTATCCGCAACGACGAGACGCCCCTGCCCATCCAGCGCGATTCCCTCCGGCTCATGGAATCGCGCCGCCCCGCGGATGCCGTCGGCGAACGCATGCTCTCCGGCCACTCCGGCAATTGTCGTGACCTGGCCATCGGCGGTGATCCTCCGAATCGTGCTGCTTCCCGTGTCCGCGATGTAGACATTTCCAGACGAATCGACGGCCACGCCTCGCGGCTGATTGAATCGAGCCGCCGCTCCAAGGCCATCAGTCGAATCCGGAATTCCCGGCGCACCGGCGAGCGTGGAGACCATTCCATCCGCAGCGATCACCCGGATGACATGATTGCCCGTGTCAGACACATAGATTTTCCCGTCTGGACCGATCGCAATCCCATCCGGCTCGCGAAAGCGAGCGTCCTCGGCCGGGCCGTCCGCAAAACCATAGTCGTCGCCGCCTGCCACGACCTCATAATCACCCCCTGGGGAAATACGTGAGATTATTCGAGCCTCGGCAATAATCAGCGAACCATCCCGCGCAAAAGCGAGCCCCCGCACATATCGATCCGTTCCCAGGGACGAAATCGTGCCGTCACTTTCGAGCCGGTAGATTGGGCCCCCGTAGCCGAAAAGGAGCCTGCCGTCATGGTCCAGAGCGACGCATTGCTGCGGAGCTACGGACCAGAAACCAGTCGGACTTTCATCAAACCACGCGTAAGGTCCCTCGGGGGTAGTGCGGCGGAGCGTCGCGAAGCGGAGCACCTCGGCGGCGGTAAGCTGGGTGCATACAGCAATGATGGCGAGGCACGCCATCGTACGGCGGAGTATGGGGTACATAAGGCTTGGGGTAGCCTCAGGCTTTCAGCGCGAGCGCCACCACGCGAGCCGCTTTCCATCCGAGACAGCCAACTCGTACGTCCGACTCTGATACAAATAAGCATGGCTTCACCCGATGCCCAAGTTCACCAATCGCAGGGATCACTCGATCCGACCGACGGCATGATGGATTGGCGCCGCGGCGCGCGAGAGTAACGCGCGCCGCGGGAACGCGCTGGCCGGCGGCGGCGGCCCGCCGGCGCGGCCTACACGCCCACCGTGTTCCCGACGTACTTCTGCAGCGGGCGGACGCTGACGGTGCCGTTGCGCAGGGCCTTGATGCCGTGCAGGGCGGCGTTGGCGCCGGTAATGGTCGTCATGATACAGACGGCGTGTGCGATGGCGGCGGAGCGGATCAGGTTCTCGTCGCGGCGCGGGACCATGCCGGAGGGCGTGTTGATGATGAGGTGGATCTGCCCGTTCTTGATCATGTCGATCACCGTCGGGCGACCCTCGTCGATCTTGAAGAGACGGTTCACCTTCACGCCGTGGTCGGATAGATACTGTGCGGTGCCGCTCGTCGAGTAGAGCGTGAAGCCGAGCTCCTCGAGCTGGCGCGCGATTTCGACGGCGCGCGCCTTGTCGTGATCCTTCACCGACAGGAAGCAGTTGCCGCCCTTGGGCAGCGCCGGGCGCGCGGCCATCTGGCTCTTCGCGTAGGCCAGTCCGAGATCGTCGTCGAGGCCCATGACCTCGCCGGTCGAACGCATCTCCGGGCCGAGGATGATCGGCGCGCCGGGGAAGCGCACGAAGGGAAACACCGCCTCCTTCACGCACCAGTGGCGCGGGCGGATCTCCCTGGTGAAGCCGAGCTTCTCGAGCGTGGCGCCGGCCATGATCTTGGCGGCGAGCTTGGCGAGCGGCACGCCGACGGCCTTGGCGACGAACGGCACCGTGCGCGAGGCGCGCGGGTTGACCTCCAGGACGTAGAGCTGGTTGTCCTTGATCGCGAACTGCACGTTCATCAGCCCGATGACCTTGAGCTCGCGTGCGAGCGCGTGCGTGGCCTCGCGCACAGTCTGCAGCATCTCCCGGGAGAGCGTGTGCGGCGGCATGACCATGGCCGCGTCGCCGGAGTGCACGCCGGCGTATTCAATATGCTCCAACATGCCGCCGATGACGCTGTGCGTGCCGTCGCTGATGCAGTCGACATCGAGCTCGATCGCGTCCTCGAGAAACTTGTCGATGAGCACGGGCTTGTCGGGCATGACATCGAAGGCCTGGCGCACCACGCCCTTGAACTCATCCTCGTTGAAGACGATGAACATCCCGCGGCCGCCGAGCACGAAGGACGGACGCAGGAGCACGGGAAAGCCGATCTCGCGGGCGCCGGCGAGCGCATCGGCCTCGTTCATCGCCGTGCGGTTGGCCGGCTGCTTGAGGCCGACCTTGTTGAGGATGGCGGCGAACAGCTTGCGGTCCTCGGCGACCTCGATGCTCTCCGGCGAGGTGCCGATGATGTTCACGCCATGCGCCTTGAGCTGCGTGGCGAGGTTGAGCGGGGTCTGGCCGCCGAACTGCACGATCGCGCCGGAGCACTTCTCCTGCTCGTAGATCTCGAGGACATCCTCGAGCGTGAGGGGCTCGAAATAGAGCCGGTCCGAGGTGTCGTAGTCGGTGGATACGGTCTCGGGATTCGAGTTCACCATCACCGTCTCGAAACCCATCTCGCGCAGCGCGAACGACGCGTGCACGCAGCAGTAGTCGAACTCGATGCCCTGGCCGATGCGGTTGGGCCCGCCGCCAAGGATCATGATCTTCTTCCGATCCGACGGGATGACCTCGTTCTCATCGCCGTAGCTGGAATAATAATACGGCGTGAACGCCTCGAACTCGGCGGCGCAGGTGTCGACCAGGCGGAAGACCGTCTTCGCGCCGGCCTTGCGGCGCCGGTCGCGCACCTCGGCGACCGCGGCCTTGAGCAGATGCGCGAGTTGGACGTCGGAAAAGCCGAACTGCTTGGCGCGCCGCAGGGCCTGGTCCGTGACCGTGGCCAGCGTCTCCTTCCGCAGCGCCTCTTCCATCTCGTAGATCTCCCAGAGCTGCCGGAGAAACCACGGATCGATGGCCGAGAGCTCGTGGATCTGCTCGAGCGTCAGTCCGGCCCGGAACGCATGACGGATGTAGAAGATGCGCTCGGCGTTGGGTCGTGCGAGGTGGGCCTTGATCACGGACACGTCGATCGTGTCGTCGCCGCCGTGCTTGCCGCCGCCGCCGAAGCCGCGGGCGCCGATCTCGAGCGAGCGCAGCGCCTTCTGCATCGATTCCTTGAAGGTGCGGCCGATCGCCATGGCCTCACCCACGGACTTCATCGAGGAGGTCAGCGTGGTGTCGGCGCCGATGAACTTCTCGAAGGTGAAGCGCGGGATCTTCGTCACCACATAGTCGATCGTGGGCTCGAAACTCGCCGGCGTTTCCCGCGTGATGTCGTTCTGGATCTCGTCGAGCGCGTAGCCGACGGCGAGCTTGGCCGCGATCTTGGCGATCGGAAAGCCGGTCGCCTTGGAGGCGAGGGCCGAACTGCGCGAGACGCGGGGATTCATCTCGATCACGACCATGCGGCCGGTCTGGGGATGAACGGAGAACTGGATGTTGGAGCCGCCCGTCTCGACGCCGATCTCGCGGATCACGGCGAAGGAGGCGTCGCGCATCACCTGGTATTCCTTGTCGGTGAGCGTCATGGCCGGCGCGACGGTGATGGAATCGCCGGTGTGCACGCCCATGGGGTCGAAATTTTCGATCGAGCAGATGACGACGCACTGGTCCTTGTGGTCGCGCATCACCTCCATCTCGAATTCCTTCCAGCCGAGGAGGCACTCCTCGATCAGCACCTCGTGCACGGGCGAGAGGTCGAGCCCGTTGGTGACGATCCGCTCGAACTCCTCCTTGTTGTAGGCGATGCCACCGCCCTGTCCGCCGAGGGTGAAGCTCGGGCGGATGATAAGCGGAAAATTGCCGAGCTGTTCGGCGGCGGCGCGGGCCTCGTCGAGCGACTTGACCGTGCGAGACTTCGCGCAATCCAGCCCGATCTTGAACATCGCCTGCTTGAAGAGCTCGCGGTCTTCGCCCTTGCGGATGGCCTCGACCTTGGCGCCGATCATTTCCACCCCGTACTTTTCGAGCACGCCCGCCTCGTGCAGGGCCACCGAGAGATTCAACGCGGTCTGGCCGCCGAGAGTGGGCAGAAGGGCGTCCGGACGCTCCGCGTCGATGATCTTCTCCACCATCTCGACCGTGAGCGGCTCGATGTAGGTCACATCGGCAAACTCCGGGTCGGTCATGATCGTGGCCGGATTGGAGTTCACCAGAATCACCCGGTAGCCCTCCTCCTTGAGCGCCTTGCAGGCCTGGGTGCCGGAATAGTCGAATTCGCACGCCTGGCCGATCACGATGGGACCGGCGCCAATGACGAGGATGGACTTGATATCGGTGCGTTTAGGCATGGGCGGGAGGCAGCGGTACGCGCCTGACCGGCGAGGGTTGGGACCACCCTGAAGGCGCGCAAGCGGGAACTTTCCCACACCGATGCGCAGACCGTTCGAACCGCTACGTTGCCCCGATGCGACACGCGAGCGGAGCACCGAACCGCCGCGCAAAGGCACCTCGGTCCGGGCTGCCTCAGCGCTCGGACCGGATCACTTCAGCTTGGCCGGATCGCACTTCAGAATCTTGAGTGCGAGCGCCTTGTCGTCCTTGCAGGCGTTGAGGACGGTCGAGATGTACTCCTTCTCCTGACCGGCGAGATAATCCGCCAGGTTCGGCCAATCCGTCATCTCCCGCAGGCGCATCGGCAGCTGACGCGACGAGATCACGCGCGTCTCCGTCGTAGCGACGATCTTGGAGATGACTTGGTTGAGTTCGGAGATGTTGCCCGGCCAGTAATGTGCCCCGAGGGCCTGAAGGGCATCGTCCGTAAACTCGATCTGGCTCGAGGGGAAGGTGGGATTCGCCGTGCGAAGGATGATATCCTTGACGAGTGCCGGGATGTCCTCGGCGCGCTCGCGGAGCGGCGGAAGGGCCACCGGGAGCGAGGCCACGCGGTAGAATAGCTCGTCGTCGAAGTTCCCTTCGTCGACCTGCGCCTCGAGGTCCACCGTCGAGGAGCAGATCAGGCGGACATTGCCGCTGACCGCCTTGAGCACGCCCACGAGCGCCTGCTGCATCTCCATGGGAAGGCTCGGAAGGTTGTCGAGAAACAGCGTGCCGCCTTTGGCCTCCTCGACCTTGGGTCCCCCCGCGTTCCGGTCGCCGATCAACTGCTCGCGAAAATCCGGGTCGGAGCTGTGTGTGCAATCCACCCGCACGAACGATGCGGTGGGGTTCGAGGCGTTGTGCAACAGCTCGGCGATCTGGCGTTTGCCGGTGCCCACTTCACCCTGGAGCAGGACGGCTGACTTCGCGCTGACCAGCTTCTTGAGCTGCTGGAGCAGGCGCTGGGTTGCCGGGCTATTCCCGATGATCTGCGACTCGATATCGCCCGCGGGCAGCGAAACCGCTGCGGCCGGAGACGACGAGGAGGCATCCTGCTCCTGACTGTACTGCCGATAATCGAGCGCGCGCTTCAGGGTCTTGATCAACTCGTCGACCTTGAACGGCTTCTGGAGATAATCGAACGCCCCAAACTTGAGCGCCTGGATCGCGCTCTCCGTGCTGGCGTAGGCCGTCATGATGATCACGACCGAGGTCGGATCCAGGACCTTGAGCTGTTTGAGCAGCGTGATCCCGTCCATCGGCTTCATATCCACGTCCGCCAGGACAAGATCGAACTTCTGCTTCTTGTATTTCGCGAGTGCCTGCTCGCCATCTGTCGCGAAGACCGTTGTCAGCCCCGTGGGGGCGACGACGGCTTCGAGCATCTCGTGGATGGAAACGAGATCATCAACGATAAGGATGGACGAAGACATTTTGCGGCGGTCGGTGGAGGGACTCTCTTTCCTAAGTCCCCCCCAGCGGAAATAAAGCCCCAAAACGGACTAAGCCGATTGTGGCATGCGTTTGCGCATGCCCCGGGGTCAGCCCCCGGCGACAGACGAGAGCTGGAAGATCGGCAGGAACATCGCCATGACGATGCCGCCGACGAACACGCCCAGGAAGACAATCAGCATCGGTTCGATCAACGACGTGAGCGCGGCGATGATCGAATCGCATTCCGTGTCATAAAAATCGGCCGTCTTCTGGAGCATGCCATCGACGTTACCCGTGGATTCGCCGGCCTTGGCCATATGGCGCATCATGGGCGGGAAGAAAGCATTCTGACCAAGGATGTCGGAAACCTGTCCGCCGGCGCTGATGTGTCGGGAGATGTCCACGCAGGCCTGCTCCACCTGCACCTTGTTGCTCGAGGCCGCAACGATCTCGAGCGTGCGAAGAATCGGCACACCGGAACGCAACAGCGTGGCATACGTGCGGCAGAAACGCGAAAGCGTGATCTTGCGCAGAAGGTTGCCGAAGATCGGCAACTTCATCAGCATCTCGTCCTTGAACGCCCGTCCCTTCGGCGTCTTCACAAACCTGATCCAGAGGCGGAACCCGATGATCATCGCGATGATGATATACACGATGTTCGACCGCATGAAGTTGGACGTATCGATCAGCGCCTGAGTGGGCTTGGGCAGCTTCGCGCCAAAGTCCTGGAACATCTCGGCGAACACCGGGATGACGAAGATCAGAAGGACTTGGACGAGGATGACCGCGAGGGCGATGACCGCGATCGGGTAAGTCATCGCGGACTTCACCTTCTTGGTCAGCTTGACGGAGGCCTCGAAATACCCGGCCACCTTTGCCAGGATCTCCGCCAGGCCACCGCTGGCCTCGCCTGCCTCGACCATGGAGACGAACAGCGTGTTGAACGCGTTCGGAAACTTCTTCACGGCCGCGGAGAAGGAATTGCCGGCCGCGATGTCGGTGCGGACATCCCGGATGATGATGCGGAAAACCTGATCCTCGGTCTGCTCCTGCAGCGCCTCCAGGGCCGCGACGAGCGGAAGACCGGCTTCGAGCATCGAGGCGAGCTGCTGCGTAAAGACGGCGAGACTCGCGAGCTTGAGCTTGTAGGTCTTGCTCTTCTTCTCCAACGATTTCTGCCGGGCAAGCGCTTGGACGGCAGAGCGTCCTGTGCGCCCCTTTGCCCCCGTCTTGAGTCCCGAAGCGGAAACGGTTGAGGCGGTCGAAAGAAAGGCCATGGCGTGGTTGATCCGAACGAGGTGATGGACAAGGCCCCTGCCTCGCCAAGGTACGAAGCAAGCCTTGACCGAGGTAATCGGAAGTGTATCTAACCACTTAAACTCCGCGGGTATAGTTTAGTGGTAAAACGCCATCCTTCCAAGTTGGATACGACAGTTCGATTCTGTCTACCCGCACCACTCCCGGTGAGTGACCGACCCTGCGGAGGCCCCCGTTCCATGAGGCCTTCACCTCATGCGAGCACCCGGGGATCACGCGCCCGCGCGGCATGAATTTGATCCTCTTTCGTGCGGGGGAATGCACCCGACCGCTGCGCACCGGGGATCCACGCGCGCGGCACGTGATCGAGGTGTTGCGGCGGCGGCCCGGAGACGCCTTCGACTGCGGTTTGGTGGACGGCCCACGGGGCCGGGCGCACCTGGTCAGCCAGGACGAGGACGGACTCCATCTGGCGTTCTCCTGGGACTCGGAATCCCCGCCTTCGCTCCTGCCGATCACACTGCTGGTGGGGCTCCCGCGTCCGCAAACGGCACGGAAGATTATCGGCGAGGCCACCACGCTCGGCGTCGCGCACCTTGTTTTCTTTTCCGCAAGTCGGGGCGAGCGCTCCTACGGCGACAGCACGCTCTGGACGTCCGGCGAAGTCGAGCGGCTCACCCTCGCGGCCGCGGAGCAGGCCTTCTGCACGCGGCTCCCAAGGATCGAGCGCATGGCGTCGCTGGGTGCGGTCCTGTCCGGGCGCGATCAGGGCCCTGAGACACGCCTCGCGCTCGACAACTATGAGGCGTCGTGCGGCCTGGGTGCCGCCAAACTCAGCGGCGCGGCCGCCCTGCTCGCGGTCGGCCCTGAACGCGGCTGGTCGGACGCCGACCGCATGTCCCTGCGGGATGCGGGATTCACTCTGGCGCATCTCGGGCCGCGCGTGCTGCGTACGGAGACCGCGTGCACCGCAGGCGTGGCGGTGCTCAAGACGCGGCTCGGCCTTTGGTGATCATTCCGCCGGACTGTAGAGGCAGCACGTCGGCTGATCGCGGCCGCGGCCGATTCGCTTGAGAAACCGCCAGCCGGGCGAGGGGAGTTCCATTTCGCCGGGCATCTCGAAAACGAGAAGTGCGTTCGGTGCGCCGCGCACGAATCCGGCCAGTCGCCGAAACAGGCCTTCACTCAGGGCGACGATGGTGTCGAACGGCGGATCGGCGAAGACGAGATCGCAGGCGACGTCATCCGGCGGGATCCACGTCATCGCATCAGCGGTGACAATGGTGCCCGCGGCGGGCGAAATACCTGCGCTTCGAGCCACTGCGGCAAGATTCTCGCGCAGCACAGACGTGGCACCCCGGTCGCGTTCGATGAACCAGCCCGCTTCGGCACCGCGGCTCAAGGCCTCCAGCCCGTAACTGCCCGTGCCGGCAAAGACATCCAGAAAACGCGCGCCGACCACGCGTTCACCAAGGCTGGAAAACAGGCCTTGCCGCAGCTTGTCCATGGCCGGACGCACGTCCACGCCGCGCGGCACTCTCAAGGGTATGCCCCGGGCTCGGCCTCCGCTTATGCGCATGGGTGCGCCGTCGTCTGCTTCGGCATCACTTGCGGATCACAGCCTCGCGATACTGAAGAAACCCGTTTCGAAACGCGATGTAGGGATCGACCGCGGACTTCGAGAATGAGTCATAGGCCGCGACCAACCCGGGCAGCGCGCTCAGCGTATCGAGCCCGCTCAAGGCCAGGTCCCACTCCCATGACAACTCGTCCATCACCTCGAGTTCCTCGGGCATGATGGAACCCTTCTCCCACGTGGTCGGCGTGAGCACGTAGTCGCCCACGCGACCGACGATCTCGCGCGGGTTCGCCGGCCCCAGCACGGGAAGCACGATGAACGGGCCCGCCGGGAGTCCCCAGGCGCCCAACGCCTGGCCGATGTCCTCCTCCGGAACGCGCAGCGAGGGAAACCGCTCGGAGACCTTGATGAACCCGCCGATCCCGGCGGTCGTATTGACGACAAACTTACCCGTCTCTGCGGCCGCACGGTCGACTTTTCCCTGGAGCAGGCTGCCGACAAACCGGACGGGGAACTTCACATTGTCGAAAAAGCTCACGAGTCCGCGACGCACGGGAGCAGGGGTGACCGCCTCGTACCCCCGTGTGACGGGCCGCACGACATGGCGGAAGAGGCCGTCATTGAACTTGAAGGTGGTGCGGTTGACTTTCTCGAAGGGATCCCAGACCGCGGGTTGCGCGTACTCATCCTCCTCGTCGTCGACCTCGGCGACATCCTCGGCCGCGCCTGCCGCGGCGGTGGAAACCCCGGCGGCGGCCGTGCCGGCTTCCTCAGCCGCCGCCGCCCGCGACAATGCGCCCATCACGCCCGCGAGCGCCACGGCGCGCAGGATCCATCGGACGAAATCGCCGCTCATGGGGTCGTCTTGGTGGAGACGTCGCGAAGGGTGTCCTCCAGCGACTTCAGGAGCGCCTCCGGGCCACCCCTCTGCAGGATGGCCTCGAATTGTGCCCGATAATTGGATACCATGCTGACACCCTCGATGATCACATCGTAGACGAGCCAGCCGCCGGAGGACTGCTGCTCCATGCGGTAGGCGACGGAATAGTTCTGGCCGAGATAGCCAACCGTCTGGGCGAACTCGTGGCGCTTGCCGGAGAGCTGCGTGACCTTGCCGTAGGTGATCGTCGGCTTCTCCTTCGGCTGGAATCGGTCCGCGTAGGTCCGGAGCACGACCTCCCCGAAGAGTTCGGTGGCCTGCTTCTGTTGCGCCGGGGAAAGCTGGCGCCAGCCCGGGCCGATGGCGCGGCGCGTGATCCCGCCGAAATCGAAGTACTTCTCCAGCACCGGACGCACCCGGACGGAAAGGGGCGCCTCGCTGGATCCGGAGTCGTAGACGACGGCCATGACCTCGTCGACGCCGCGACGCAGGACCGCCTCGGGCGTTTCGGCCCGGACTCGACTCGGGCCGAAGGCCGTGGCGACCGCGAGAATGGCGGCGAGTCTCATTAGGAATGGGATGCTCATGGGCTGGCTGGTGTTTTCGGGTTCGCGTCCTTGTTGTCCATGCTGCCGAAGGCGAAGCGGCTGATGAGGGACTCGATGTCGAGCGTTGACTCTGTCTCGTAGAACGTACCGCCCGTGGTGATCAACTCGTCGTCCACGCCGGGGCTGATCGCGAGGAACTTGTCGCCGATCAGGCCGCTGGTCTTCACCGACACGAGGGAGTCGGTCGCCAGCTGCAGATCGCGCCGGACCCGAAGGTCGACGACGGCGCTGAAATCCGTGGGGTTGAGCCGCACGGCGTCGACGCGCCCGACGGTCACTCCGGAAATCACGACCTGGCTCCCGGGATTGATTCCGGAGGCGTTGGAAAAGCGTGCGTGGACGAGCATGGTATCTCCTCCGACGAACGAACCTGCGCCAATCTTCAACGCAAGTGTGGCGACCGCGATGAGGCCGAGCAGCACGAAGGCGCCCACGACGGTTTCAAGTCTCCTGGAGTTCATGATGGAAAGGTCTCCTTTTCGCCGCGCCGCCCTGGTGAACGCGCCCGATTGGCGGCGATCTCCGTCTCAAGGTCCTCGACGCTGTCGCGGAAGTCGCGCACGGAACTGTCGGCGGACGCGCGAAACTCCGCCGGACTTCCCTCGAAGCGGATGCGCCCTTCGTCGAGCAACGCGACACGGTCGGCCGCCACAAGGGCCTCGTCCAGATCGTGCGTCACCACCACCGCGGTGAATCCGAGCTCCACCTGGTAGCGGGTGATCATGGAGAAAACCGCGTTGCGCCGCAGCGGGTCGAGCCCGGCGGTCGGTTCGTCGAAGAGTACGATCTCCGGCCGGGTCACGAGGGCGCGCGCAAGTGCGAGGCGCTTCTGCATGCCCCCGGAGAGCTGGCTGGGGAACCGGTCGCGAAACTCGTCCAGTTCGAGCGCGCGAAGCACCTCCCGCGCGCTGACCGCGATGTCGCGCCGCCGCCGGGTGGTCGTCTGCTCGAGCGGCAGCATCACGTTCTCCAGCGCGCTGAGCGAGTCGAACAGCGCATTGCTTTGGAACAGATAGCTGCAGCGCTGGCGAAATTCCTCGCGGCCCGCACCGTGCCCCGCCGGCAGCACGCTGCCATCGAAGCAGATCTCGCCGCCATCGGGCCGGAGGACGCCGGCGATGCACTTGAGCAGCACGGACTTTCCCGTGCCGCTCTTGCCCAGCACGCACACGAGCGTGCCGCGCGGCACGATCAGGTCGACGCCATCGAGCACGACCTTGCCGGAAAAAGCCTTCCGCAGCCCGCGAGCTTCGAGCAGGTGCTTGCAGGCCCCGCCTGAGGTGTTGTCTGAGTCGCTCATACCAGGGCGGACGTGATCAGATAATCGGTGGCCAGCACGGCGATGCTCGAGAGCACGACCGCGCGGGTGGTGGACGCGCTCACAGCGCGCGCGCCGGTCAAACCCGGCCGCCGGTGCGCGTTGAAGCCGTTGTGACAACAGATGGCGATCGTCACGATGCCGAAGATCACCGCCTTGATGAAGCACTCGCGCACATCGGCCGGCCCGACCGCGCGCATGACGGACGACCAGTAGATGCCGCCCTCCAGCGAAAGTAGCACCGAGCCGGACAGGTACCCGCCAACGAGGCCAATCAGGGTGAAAAATGCCGCGTGCATGGGAAATACCACCGCCGCGACCAGCAACCGCGGCGACACCAGGTAGCGCCGCGGATCCACACCCATCGTTTCAAGCGCATCGATCTGCTCGCTGTTGCGCTGGATTCCGATCTCGGCCGCGACCGCAGATCCGGCCTGCCCGACGATCATCAGCGCGGCGAGCACGGGCCCCAGTTCCCGCGCCAAGGTCAGCGAGACGAGTGTCCCAAGGAGGCCCTCCGAACCGAACCGCGCGAGGACGTAATACCCCTGCAGGCCCAGCACGAGTCCGGTAAATACCCCGACGATCAGAACCACCGGGAGGCATCGCACCCCCTGCTCATACATCGCCCGCACGACCCGCCGGCCGAGGCGCGGCGCACCCACAGCAGCGCCGAACGAGCGCGCGGCGAAGAGAGCGAAGTCGCCCAACTCCGCGACTGTGCCGAGGGTCTTCTGTCCGAGTGGCTGAAGCATGTTTGCGGGAAAAGAGGTTGAAGCTAAGCGACCTGCGACACCCGGTGCAAGTTGCGTCGAGCCTTCGCGCCAGAACGCCCACGCCCGCGGAGGCGCCGGGCGGCCGCACAACCCGTTTGACTGCAACGCCGTGCAAAAGTGCCGAACAAAAGCTTCCGGTCTCACCGATGCGCAAATCGGGGCGCGGGCCGCGAACTCGCCCGCTCAACTGTGCGAACGCACCCCTCGTTGTTCCGGTGGCGATGCGCCCCATCGATGCCTCGCACCCCGAAAATCACACCGGCGTGTCCGCCACCTTTCTCTCCTCATGCCCAAGATTCCCGTCCTTCTCCTGGCGGCTGCCGCCGTCGCCGCCATGATGGCCCCCGGTTCCGCTGCTTCGGCCCAAGCCACGGCACCCGCGTCGGCGATCGTTCCCACTCTGAACGATCGCGAATACTTCACGATGCCAGGCCTCGATGTGCTGGTGTTCTCCAACTGGTATGACGGGAGCTTCAGCGATGCCAAGATCGCCGGGATCGAGCTGATCCATCATGGCGTGCGCACCGCGACGAATGGCGACGTGCGCCTGAGCGCGACACCCGAGCAGTGGGATCCGACACCGGAACTGAAGGACCGTCGCGTGCTCCGCGACACGGGTGCGATCGAGGCCGTGCTCGCCTATCCGACTCACGACTTCAACTACACGATCCGTGTGGAGCCACAGGCTGGCGGAGCCGTTCTCCGGGTTTCCCTGGACAAACCGCTGCCGCCCCAGCTCGTGGGCAAGGCCGGTTTTCACCTCGAGTTCCTGCCCTCGGCCTATTTCGGCAAGGCCTACCTGATGGATGCCGCGCCGGGCTACCTCCCGCTCTATCCGACCGGACCGACCGGACGGGACCGCTCCACCGGCGCGAGCGAGCGGTTGCCGCTCACTCGCGGCACGCGCCTCGTCCTGGCGCCGGAGGACGCGACCCGGCGCGTATCCATCGAATCACGCTCGGGCCAACTCGGCCTCTACGACGGCCGCAATCAGGCGCAAAACGGCTGGTTGGTGGTCCGCGGCCTCCTTCCCGCGGGCAAGACCGGAACAGTGATCGAGTGGTCCCTGACCGCCGGCACGGTCCCGGGCTGGACGCGGCCGGCCGTGATCGCGCACTCGCAGGTGGGCTATCACCCCGCCCAGTCCAAGGTCGCGGTCCTCGAATGCGATGCCCGTGCCCCGGAGCCCGGACGCGTGCGGCTGCTGCGTATCCAACCCGACGGTACGGAGGTGGAAGCTGTTGCGGCCGAGGCGCAGCGCTGGGGCGGATATCTGCGTTACGTCTATTACACGTTCGATTTCTCCGGCGTGCGCGAGCCGGGCGTCTACGTCCTGGAAGGGGCGGGACGGCGCACCCACGCATTTCGGATCGCCCCCGACGTTCTCACCACGGCGTGGCACCCGACGCTCGACGTGTTCTTTCCCGTGCAGATGGACCACATGTTCGTCAACGAGGCCTACCGCGTCTGGCACGGGCGCTCACACATGGACGACGCGCGCCAGGCGCCGCCCAACCTTCAGCACTTCGACCTCTACGCGATGGGCCCGGAAACGGATTCGCCGTTCAAGCCGGGCGAGCACATCCCGGGTCTCGCCGTGGGCGGCTGGTACGACGCCGGAGATTTCGACCTGCGCACACAGACCCACTATCATTGCGTGCAGACGCTCGCCCATCTCTGGGAGCAGTTTCGTCCCGGGCGCGACGAGACCAGCATCGATCAGGACGCGGCCCACGTGGAACTTCACCGACCCGATGGCGTGCCCGACCTGCTCCAGCAGATCGAACATGGCACGCTCATGCTCCTCGCGCAGCACCGGGTCTTCGGCCATGCGATTCCCGGCATCGTCGAGCCCGACCTCGGCCAATACACGCATCTGGGCGACGCCGTGACCAAGACGGACGGGCTCGTCCACGATCCGTCGGATCCGAAATCGCCCGCGGACGACCGGCTGGCCTTCACCACCGCCACCACCGCGCTCAACTACGGTTCGGCCGCAGGCCTCGCCGCCGCCAGCCGGGCCCTCCGCGGCTGGCGCGATGAACGCGCCGACGAGTGCCTCGCCACCGCCATCAAGGTCTGGGAGTTCGAGAAGGGACGCACGCCAAACCTCTTCCGCGTCGGCAATACCACCGGTGGTGATGTCGGCGATGAGGAGATCGCCTGCGCCACCGAGCTCCTGCTCACGACCAAGGACGCCCGGTACGCGGCGCGCCTGACTGAGCTGTGGCCGGTGATCGACGAGCGATTCGCGTTCAACGTCGGCGAGGTGCTGCGCGTGCTTCCGCTCATGGACGACACGTTCCGTGCCAGGGTCCGCTCCCGCGCCCAGAAGCATCGCGACGACATGGCGGGCTTCCTGAAGGAAAACCCCTTCGGTGTCCCGATCACCCGCGGCGGCTGGGCGGGAAATGGCTTTGTGGCCGCGTTCGGCATCAACGCCTACTACCTCCATCGTGCCTTCCCCGACCTGTTTGGCCGCGAGGATACGCTCCGTTCACTCGAGTATCTCTACGGCTGTCATCCCGACTCCGACATCTCGTTTGTCTCGGGGGTGGGCACGCACTCCAAGAGCGTCGCCTACGGCAGCAATCGCGCCGACTTCTCCTTCATCGCGGGCGGCGTGGTCCCCGGTGTGCTGATCCTCAAGCCGGACTTCCCGGAGAACAAGGAGGACTGGCCGTTCCTGTGGGGAGAGAATGAATACGTGATCAACCTCGGCGCGAGCTACATGCTACTCGTGCACCTCGGGCAGGACTTGCTCGATTCCGGTCAGCCCCGCTGAGGCGGACCCATGCCGTTGGCCGAGTGCACCGTCCGTCCCGGACGCCGGCATCGCGCCGGCGCCGGGGACGCGACGCGGCCGTGACAGGGCCCGCGCCCGCGTCAGGCCTTCACCGCCGAGGCGCGCCCGTTCACTTCCCGGTCGATCTGGGCGGCCTGGATCAGGCCCTGGGCGCTGGATTTGCCGGTCACCTTCACGCACATCCGGTCCATCAGCACGTAGACGATCGGGATGACGAACAGCGTCATCATCGTCGCGATGGACAGCCCGCCGACCACGACGATGCCCATTGGATTGCGCGTCTCCGCGCCCGCCCCGCTGGCGAAGGCGATCGGTGCGGCGCCCAGAACGGTCGAGATCGAGGTCATCAGGATCGGCCGGAATCGCAGCACCGCCCCCTCGAACGCGGCACGGAAGGCGTCCTTGCCCTCGACCTGAAGCTGGTTGGCGAATTCGACGATCAGGATGCCGTTCTTCGCCACGAGGCCGATCAGCATGATCAGGCCGAAGCGCGAGAACAGGTTGTCCGTCATCGGCTGCCCGAACAGCCGCGTCGCCCAAAGGACCGTGATCCCGCCGGCAAGCGCGATCAAAACCCCGGTGAAGATGGTCGCCGGGTGTATCCAGGATTCGAACTGCGCCGCCAGGATCAGGAAGGTGAAGAGCAGCGCCAGGCCGAAGAGCATGAAGGTGTCGCTGCCGCTCTCGACGAACTCGCGCGTCTCGCCGTCCCACGCGATGGTGTAGCCGGCCGGCAGGAGGCCTTCGGCCTTTTGCTCCATGAACTCGACTCCGTCGCCGATCGTCCGTCCCTCGATGATCTGCGCCGACACGGTGACCGACCTCAGCCGGTCGAAGTGCGGGTAGCTCTCCGGCACCGCATCCTCGGTCCAGCTCACGAGGTTGCTGAGTTGCACGAGATGGCCGTCAGTGGATCGGACATACAGCCGCGCGAGATCTGACGGCGTGACGCGGTTGTCGTCCTCGACCTGGATCATCACGTAGTACTGCTGGTTGCCGCGCTGGAATTCCGTGACGCGACGACTCCCCAGCAACGACTCGAGAGTCGAGGCCACTTCGCTGATGCGCACGCGAAGATCGGCCGCCTTGGACCGATCGATGCGCACCTGCAGCTGGGGCTTGGTCGGCGAGGGATCGACGCGCGGCTGCACGAACATCTCGGCCTGGCGCATGGCGGCGACAAACTCCGCGCCGATGCGCTGGAGTTCCGCGAAGTCGGCACCCTGCAGGACCATCTGGATACCGGAGCGCCCGCGCTGGAACGGCCGCACCGGATTGGCAAATGCCTGCCCTCCGGTCGACATCGCCTGGAGGCTGCGCCGAAGCTCGGCGGTGATTTCCTGCGTCTTGCGCTCGCGTTCCTCCCAGGGCTTCAAGGTCGCGAAGATGAAGGCGCGTCCGCCGTCCCCGGTGCGGTGAAAGGTGCGGTCGATCTCGGGGATCTTGAGGATCAACTGCTCCATGTCGTAGGAGTAGGTCCGCAGGTACTCCGGCGTGGAACCGACGGGCGCAATGAGGTTGGAAATGAAGACCCCGCGGTCCTCGAGCGGCGTGAGTTCGCGCTGCAGCGTCGTGTAGAGGAAGAAGCCGAGCGCCGTCGCCACGAGGGACCCGAGCAACACCACGGCTTTCCAGTTCAGCGCAACACGGAGCATGCGCTCGTAGGCGCGCGTCAACCAGGCGAAGAACGGTTCCGTGCGCTCGTAGAACCATCCGTGCCTCGCGTGGCCGTCGACTATCTTCGCACGCAGCAGTCGCGAGCACAGCATGGGCGTCAGCGTCAACGCGACGAAGGATGAAACCAGCACCGACACGGCGAGCGTGATGCCGAATTCGAAAAACAGCCGGCCGGTCTGCCCGCGCTGGAACGCGACCGGCAGGAACACCGCGGCAAGCGTCAGCGTGGTGGCGATCACGGCGAACGCGACCTGCCGCGCGCCGAAGATGGCCGCGTGGATCGGACTCTCGCCGGCCTCGATGCGCCGGTAGATGTTCTCCAGCACGACGATCGCGTCGTCGACCACGAGCCCGACCGCCAGGACGAGCGCAAGCAGCGTCAGGGTATTGATGGAAAAACCCAGCGCCGACATGATCCCGAAGGAGCCGATGACAGAGACGGGAATCGCGATCAGGGGCACGAGCGTCGCCCGCCAGTCGCGCAGGAAGAGGAAGATCATCAGCACGACCAGCACCGCCGCTTCCCAAAGCGTCTTGTAGACCTCGTCGACCGAACGAGCGACAAACACCGAACTGTCATAACCAACCTCGACGTCCACCTCGGGCGGCAGGTCCGCCTTGATCAGCGGAATGGCTTCCTTCACGCCGTTGGCGACCTCGAGAAGGTTGGCGTTGGACTGGCGCAACACCTGCACGCCCACCGTCGGGCGCCCCTTGAAGTAAGTTTCCGAGCGGTAGTCCTCGGCCCCGAGCTCCACGCGGCCCACGTCGGAGAACTTGACCTGGTAGTTGCCGCGCGTGGCGAGAATAAGGTCCTCGAACTCGCTCGCACTTTGCATGCGGCCCTCAAGCCGGACTGGGAACTCACGCGACGCCGATTCGATGCGCCCGCCTGGGATCTCGACATTCTGCTGCCGCAGGGCGTTCTCGACGTCGCTGACCGTGAGCCCGTATGCAGCCAGCCGGTCGCTGTCGACCCACAGTCGCATCGCATAGCGCGGGCCGCGGATGTTTACGGAGCCGACACCCGGGATCGTCTGGATGCGCTGCAACGCCAGTCGCTCCACCATCTCGACAAGTTCGAGACGCGAGTATTTCGGCGAGTTGAACGAGAGTGAGAGGACCGGGGAGGAATCGGCATCCGATTTGGATACGCGCGGCTCGTCGATCTCCGTCGGGAGGCGCCCGCGCGCGCGCGCCACACGGTCGCGCACGTCGCTCGCCGCCTGGTCGATGTCGCGATCCAGGGTGAACTCGACCGTGATATTCGACTGTTCCTCCTGCGACGAGGAGCGGATCACGCGGATGCCGTCGATCGCCGCAATCTCCTTCTCGAGCGGCTCGGTGATGCGCGACTCCACCACCTCGGCCGACGCCCCGCGGTAGCTTGTCTGCACCGACACGACAGGCGAGTCGATCAGTGGATACTCGCGCACGGGCAGGCGCCGGAAGCTCAGGAGTCCGATGAGGACGATGAGGATCGAGGCGACGAGGCCCACGACCGGGCGCTTGATGGAGAGATCGGAGAGGATCATCGGCGGGCTTGGGAGCGGGTGGCGAGGGCTGTGAGCGGTCGGCGCCGGTTCATCGATCAGTTGCCGATGCGAAACTCGTCACGGATGGGTCGCGGCTCCAGCCGCGCGTTGGGATAGATGATCAAGGCACCCACCCCGGCCGCGACCACCGGCGTGCCCTCCGCGAGTTCGCCCTCGAGAGCGACGACTTCCACCAGGCCCCTGGCGCGCATCCCGAGCTGCACCGGGACGAAATCCGCGACCTTGTCCGCACCCGAGTCGCGCACCGCGATCACCTGGCTTGCGCCCGGCACGGTGAGGATCGCGCCCTCGGGGACCGTCAGCACGCCGCGCCGCACCTCGAGCACGAGTTCGATGTTGGCAAACATCCCGGGCTTGAGCGCTGGCGGCGGATTTTCCAGGAAACCCTTCACCTCGCTGGAGCGCGTGCTGCGATCGATCACCGAACTGACGAAGTAGACCTGACCCTGGACCTGCGCAGCCCGCTCGAGAACGCGCGAGCGCACGATGAAGGAGGTGCCCGGTTCCACCTTGCTGAGAAACCGCTCCGGAACCTGGAAGTCCACCTTGAGCCGGGAGAGGTCGTCGATCGTGGTGATGACGGTCAAGGTCGTGACGTAGTCGCCCGGCGAGATCACTCGCGCCCCCACGACGCCATCGAAGGGCGCCTTGATCTGCGTCCGCTCGAGGCGCGTCTGGAGCAGCGCAAGCTCGGCCTTGGCCGCTGCGTATTCGGAGCGGGCACGATCGGTCTCCGACTGCGGAATCGTGTTGGTCACGCTGAGGCTCTCGCTGCGCGTGACGTTCAACTCCGCGAGCTTGAACCGGGCCTCGACCTGCGCGAGCTGGGCCCGGATCTCGGCGTCGTCGATGCGCACGAGCACCGCGCCCTTCGTGACCGGCTGGCCTTCCGTGAACAGGATCTCCCGGACCAGCCCCACGATCTCCGGCCGGATCTCCGCCGACTCGTTCGCCGCCATCGATCCGACGATGGTGAGCGTATCGACCAGATCACGCCGCGCGACCTCGGTCACCTCAACCGGTTGCTTCTGGGCGCCAGGTCCGCCAGCCGCCGCTCCTGGACCGCCATTCACGGGTTTCTTTCCGCAGGCGGAGGACATGAGCAGGGCCGCCGCGAGCAGGACTGCGGCGAAGGATGGGAGACAGCGGGACATAGTGACGCGATGAAGACGCGTCAGGCCTGCCGGCGGTAACGCGGCTAGACATGAAGCTGCAGGGAATTAGCCCGGCCGCGCGCTAGTCTCCGCTGTCCCTAATCCGGCCGATCCGAGGACGCTCCGCCCCACTCGGCCCATGCCGAATCGCTCAACGTCGGGCCTTTGTCGCCACCCCCCGGCGAACGGAGGCCTTCCCGGCCGAGGGTTTCGACCGTACGGGTGCGCGGGTGCCACGGGCGCGGGCGTCGAACCGGCCGTACTCGAGCCCGAAGAACCGCGCGGCGTTTCCGAAGCAGATATCCTCAACCATGCCGCCGACCGCGGCTGCATCGGCCGGAATCAGGCCCGCCTCGACATCGCTGCCGATCAGGTTGCAGAGGATGCGGCGGAAGTATTCGTGCCGCACATAGCTCAGGAAGCTGCGCGAATCCGTCAGCATGCCGACGAATCTTGAGAGCAGTCCGAGCTGCGAAAGGGCGTTCAACTGCCATTCCATGCCCTCCTTCTGATCGAGGAACCACCAGCCCGATCCAAACTGGAGTTTGCCCACGATGGAGCCGTCGGCGAAATTGCCGCACATCGAGGCGAAGACGTAGTTGTCCGCCGGATTCAGGTTGTAGAGGACGACCTTGGGCAGCTCGTCCGCGGCGTCCAGCGTGTCGAGGTAGCGCGCCAGGGAACGGGCCTGCGCGAAATCGCCGATCGAGTCCACGCCCGCGTCGGCACCGAGGCGCTTGAGCAAACGGGTGTTGTTGTTGCGCAGTGCGCCCAGGTGCAGCTGCTTGGTCCACCCGCGTCTGGCATCCAGGCGGCCGAAAAAGAGCATCATGAAGGCGGCGAACTTCGTCCATTGCTCGGGCGTGGCGGCTCGGCCGGCGCGGGCCTGGTCGAAGATCGCGGCCGCCTCGGCCTCGGTGCAGTCATCCCACGGCATGCTCTCGAGGCCATGGTCGGAGACGCGGCCGCCGAGCGAGTGGAAGAACTCATGGCGGTTGTCGAGGGCGGCGAGGAGACCGGCGAGATCCCTGACCGGCATCCCGCTTCGGGCGGCGAGTTGCTCGACCCAGGGGTTGAAGGCGGCAGGCTTGTCCACGAGCAGCGCCTTGTCGGGACGAAACGTCGGGAAGACGCGCGTCCGCAGCCCGCTTTGCGCGATGGCCTGGTGGTGCTCGAGGCTGTCGGCCGGATCGTCGGTCGTGCAAACCACCGCGACCTTGAACCTGGTCAGGATGCCGTGAACCGACATCCCGGGTTTAGCGAGCTGGGCATTGGCGAGCTTCCAGATCTTCGGCGCGTTAGCCTCGTTGATGACGAGATCGATTCCGAAGTAGCGACGAAGCTCGAGGTGGGACCAGTGGTAGAGCGGATTGCGGAAGGTCAGTGGCACCGTGCGGCACCAAGCGAGGAATTTATCGTAATCCGAGGTCGTCGTTCCGGTGATCAGCTCCTCGGGCACGCCGTTGGCGCGCATGGCGCGCCATTTGTAGTGATCGCCCGCCAGCCAGATCGCCCAGAGGTTCTTGAACCGGTGATCCGCCGCGATCTGGTCGGGCGGAAGATGGCAATGGTAGTCAAAGATCGGCTGAGGCGCCGCGTGGGTGGTGTAGAGCCGCCGCGCCCAGCGCGACTGAAGGAGGAAATCCTCGGGGAGAAAGGCAGGTGAAGCCATGGTGTGGAGTTGTCGAGCGTTGGGATCGGCGGCGCCGGTCAGGTTTCGACCAGGTGCTGCCGGATGTATTCAAAGGAGTAGCGCAGCGATTCGAACGGGTCGCCCGGGCAGGTGTCCTGCTCGACGACGAACCATTGGCAGCCGCTGTTTTCCGCCGCGGCGATGATGCGGGGGAAATCGAGGGTGCCGCGTCCGATTTCGCCAAACACCGGCTTGTTCTCGGGTGTGAACACGTAGTCCTTGAGGTGAAGGACGCCCAGCCGGCCGGCAAGTTTCGCGCACCATGCGACCGGATCGCCACCGCCGAACTGGACCCAGTAGGTGTCGAGCTCGGCCGCGAGGTGACGGCGCGCGGTGCGTGCGAAGATGTGTTCGAGCACGGTCGTGTGGGCGCCCGGAAAACGCATAAACTCGAGCGCGTGGTTGTGGTAGCAGAGCGTGACACCCGCCGCCCGGAAGAGCGCTCCGGCACGCTCCAGGCGCTCGCAAAGCGACTCCACCTGCGCCGCATCCGAAAAATCGATACCCGCTGGCCAGGGGTATGCCGCCAGCGCGCATCCCAGCCGCTGGACGCGTCCGAGTGACATCTCGGGCGAGTCGAGGATCATGGCCGGCGGCTCGTGGGTCGCGCAGATCTTCAACCCCTCACCTCGGAGAATGCGAACAACCTCGTCCTCGGGAATCGGCCCCAATCCGGCGATCTCCGCCGCGGCAAAGCCGATCTCGCGGAGCTTGCGCGCCGTGGCGGCGAGATCCGTCGCGGTCTGGCATGAGTCGCGAACGGTGTAGAGCTGGACGGCGAGCTGCTCGAGTTTCATTGCGGGAACCGAGGCGTGGCGGAGTCCCCAGTGCCGCGACCGGCGAGAGCCGCCCCGCGACCGAGAGTCGCGCGTCCTGCCCTGTCGTGGGAAAAGCCGCTGAAGCTGCCGCACACTGCCATGGCTGCAGCCTGGCGAAAGGCGGGCACCGCGAAAAGGCGGAAGCGGGCGGCCCCTGTTGGATTCGATGTTGGAAACGACAAGGGCCGCCGGAACTCCGGCGGCCTCCATGTCCTGTCCGGGGCGCCCGCTGGCGCGGACGCGACGCTACTTTCGGCGGGCTTTCGCCTTTTTCGGCTTCGAGGCCTCGGCCGGCCCGCCCTGCGCGGCATGGCGGGCCTGGAGCCGCAGGCTGTTGAGGCGGATGAAGCCCTGGGCGTCGCTCTGGTTGTAGGTGCTCTGCACGCCCTCCATCGAAGCGACATGGGGGTCGTAGAGGGAGAACGACGACTTGCGGCCGCAGGTGATCACATTGCCCTTGTAGAGCTTGAGGCGCACCGTGCCGGTGACGTTCTCCTGGCTCTTGTCGATGAGCGCCTGGAGGGCCTCGCGTTCGGGGGCGAACCAGAATCCGTAGTACACCAGTTCGGCATACTTGGGCACGAGCGAGTCGCGCAGGTGCATGACCTCGCGGTCCATCGTGAGGGTCTCGACCTGGCGATGGGCGTGCATGAGGATCGTACCGCCCGGAGTTTCGTAGACGCCGCGGCTCTTCATGCCGACGTAGCGGTTCTCGACAAGATCGACGCGGCCGATGCCATGCTTGCCGCCGAGTTTGTTGAGGGCGCGCATGACCCCGGCCGGCGAGAGGCGCTTCCCGTTCACGGCCACGCAATCGCCGCGCTCGAAGTCGAGCTCCACGTACTCGGCGCGATCGGGAGCATCCTCGGGCGAGACCGAAAGCTTGAACATCGCCCGATTCTGCCGCGTGGTCGGGTCGAACCACGGGTCCTCGAGGATGCCCGCCTCGTAGGAGATGTGCAGGAGGTTCCGATCCATCGAATAGGGCTTCTTGAGCGAGGCCTCGACCGGTATGTCATGCTTCTGGCAATACGCGATCATCTCGGCGCGGCCGGGGAAGAGCGCGCGGTACTCCTCCATCTTCCAGGGCGCGACGACCTTCAGGTCGGGAGCGAGCGCCGCATACGTGAACTCGAAGCGGCACTGGTCGTTGCCCTTGCCCGTGGCGCCATGCGAGACCGTGTCGGCCCCGACCTTGCGCGCGATGTCGATCTGCGCCTTCGCGATGAGCGGGCGTGCGATCGAGGTCCCGAGCAGGTACTGGCTCTCGTAGACGGCGTTGGCGCGCATCATCGGGAAGATGAAGTCGCGCGCGAACTCCTCGACCAGATCGAGGGTGAAGTGCTGGGAGGCGCCGGTGCGGAGCGCCTTCTTGTCCAGGCCGCGGAGTTCCTCCTCCTGGCCGACGTCGGCACAGAAGCTGACGACCTCGGCATCAAAATGCTCGGTGAACCACTTGACGATGACCGACGTGTCGAGACCGCCGGAATACGCGAGAACTGCCTTCATGGTGATGTGTTCCTGTCGTGATGAACCGGGGGGACGAGGCCGCCGGGATCGTGAAACAGCGGAGGAATTCGCCCGGGCGGCAAGAAGTTTCGCACGGGTCCCTGAGGGGGAAGGCCCCATGCGCATCGTTGGTTGATGCTTCTTTGACACGAAGAGTTGTGCCGCCCGCTCAAGGCAAGAGGGCCCGACCCGAATCAACTCTGCATGATGAGCCCCAAGAAGAACTCCTGTCGGACTGTGTCCAAACGCGGTTTCACGCTCGTCGAAATCGCCTTCGTGGTGGTGATCATCGGATTGCTGACCATTCTCGCCCTTCCGCTCGTGGTTCGCGCCCGTGACAACGCGCGCGCCGCCAGGTTCATCAGCGACCTTCGCAATGCGGTGCAGGCGTTTGAACTCTATGCGATACAGACCGGCTATTACCCGAGCGACACGGCACCGGGCGTAAGGCCGCCGGAGATGGCCGAAGAGCTCGAGCGCACGCTGTGGGACAAGCCGACGCCGATCGGCGGAAGTTGGGACTGGTCCGTCGATCAAGGTTCCTACTATGCGGGGGTCGCGGTGTCCGGTGCGGTCGTACCCACCTCGCTCCTCCAGGCGATCGATCGTCGCCTCGATGACGGCGATCTCAGCAGCGGCATGTTCCAGGGCAGTGGTGGCGACGTCGTCTATATCATCGAGTAGTCGCCCGCGCACGAAGCGCGTTTCCCATTCGAGGGCCGGCCCGTGCCGGCCCTTTCGTTTTCTGCACCCTCAGCGACCGCCGGCCAGGGTCGCCAGGATCGCCTTCTGCATGTGCAGCCGATTCTCAGCCTGGTCGAAGATGATGGAGCGCGGATTGTCGAGGACCGCTTGTTCGACTTCCTCCCCCGGGTGTGCCGGCAGGCAGTGCATGAACAGGGCGTCCGGCCTGGCGGCGTCGAAAAGCCGGGTCGTGACCGCGTAGGGCTTCATCTGGGCATGCCGGATCTTCGTCTGCTCCTCCTGTCCCATGCTCGCCCATACGTCCGTGTAGACGATGTCGGCCCCCGCCACAGCCTCGTACGGATCGGTCGTGAATCGGTAATTGGCGGGCAGCTTCTCCCTCGCGAGCAGGTCGCGGACGGCCGGGTTCGGTTCAAATCCCGCAGGACCCGCGAGCGCCATCTCCATGCCGAAGAAGGCTGCGCCAAGGATCCACGAACTCGCCATGTTGAAATTGGTGTCGCCCAGAAAGGCGATCTTGCGCCCCTTCAGCGAGGCGAGGAGATCGCCGTCCGGCCCCGCCCAGCGTTCGGCCGCCGTGAAGGCGTCGGTGTAAACCTGGCACGGGTGCAGAAAATCGGTCAGCGCGTTGATCACCGGCACGCTGCCGAAACGCGCCAGTTGCTCGACCTCGGCGTGGGCGTAGGTGCGCACGATGAGCCCGTGCACGTAGCGGGAAAGCACCCGGGCCGTATCCGCCACAGACTCACCGCGCCCGAGCTGGATGTCATTCTTGCTCAAAAAGAGCGGACGCGCGCCCAGTTCGTGGAGCCCGACCTCGAACGACACACGCGTGCGCGTGCTCGATTTCGCGAAGATCATCGCCCACGTCTGGCCTGCGAGCGCCGTGGCCGGACGCACCCCTCGCTCGCGCTTCAGGGTGCGGGCGAGCGCGAAGACCTCGGCGGCCTCGCGAATGGTGAAGTCGGTCTCCTTGAGGAAGTGTTTCACGGCGGGAAAAACGTTGAGGATTACCGCAGGGCGCGGACGGCCGCGAGGAGAAAAATACCGGGCGGCCGGCCCGGTCATCCCCCTCGGCTGCCCACTCGCGGGCGCCCGTGAGGGGGCTGCACACGCCCGAGGGCGGCCTATACCGCCGCCAGAACCTTGCGCAGGATGCTGGCCGCCTCGTCGATGTCCGCCGCGGTCGCGGTCAGCGGCGGCAAGAGGCGTACGACGTTGTTTCCAGCCGCCGGACAGAGCAGCCCCGCCTCGCGCAACCCCTTGATGATCTGAGGCGGTTCCACGCTCAGCTGGATGCCCGAGAGGAAACCGAGTCCTCGCACGGCCACCACGAGCTGAGGGAAGTCGCGCTGCAGCTCGTGCAAGCGCTCGTAGAGCCGGGGCGAGGTCGCCAGCACGTGCTCCAGGATCTGCTCCTTTTCGAGAATATCGAGGACCGCGAGGGCCGCGGCGCAGCCCAGCGGCGTGCCTCCAAAGGTCGTGCCGTGGGAGCCCGGGGTGAACAGGTCGGCAAACGGCTGGCGCACCCAGATCGCGCCGATCGGGAATCCTCCACCAAGCCCCTTCGCCATGCCGATCGCATCCGGCAGGACGCCATAATGTTCAAATGCGAAGAATCGTCCCGTGCGTCCGATGCCGCACTGCACCTCGTCGAGCATGAGCAGCAGGTTGTGCTCATCGCAAAGCGCCCGCAGGCCGCGGAGAAACTCCGGGGTGCAGGCATGCACGCCACCCTCGCCCTGAACCGTCTCGACGAAGATCGCTGCGGTCTCGGCATCGACGAGTTCGCGGAAGCTCTCGAGGTTGTTGAGTTCGCCAAAGGCAAACCCGGGCACGAGCGGCCGAAACCCGCCCTGAATCTTCTCCTGCGGGGTGGCGCTCATGCCGCCAAAAGTCCGACCATGAAAGGCGCTCTTCGCGCAGAGCACCTTGTAGCGCACCCCCTCCCGGCCGCCGGAAATCCGACGCCCGTGCAACCGTGCCAGCTTCAACAGGCCCTCGTTCGCCTCGGCGCCGCTGTTGCAGAAGAAAACACGCCCCGGACCGGCCCGCTGCACGAGCCGCCGCGCGAGTTCACCCTGGTTTGGATTCGCGAACAGATTGCTGACGTGGATGAGCTGGGCCGCCTGATGCTGGATCGCCTCGACCCACCGCGGATGACAGTGCCCCAGCGCACACACCGCGATCCCCGAGGTGAAATCGAGGTAGCTCCGGCCCGTCTCGTCCCAGACGCGCGAGCCGCGTCCGCGCACCAAACTGATCGCCGGGCGCGCATAATTGCCCATGACGAACTGGTCGTAGAGCGCGGCCGTGGCCGTCTGCTCAATGGCGGGCTGGGGACTCAGGGTCTGAGGATTCATGAAGAGGGTGCAGTGTTCGATGAAGCTGGAGTCAACGGACCGTCGGGCGTGTGCGACAAGTTCTCGGCGGGGCGGGCGGCTCCGAACCCGCCGCGCATGCACACTGATCTTCGCGGCGCGCCCGGAAAGCGCAGGCTACCCGTGGATGAGTTCGGTCCCGATGCCCTTGTCGGTGAATATCTCGAGCAGCAGGCTGTGCGGCATGCGGCCGTCGATGAAGTGCACGCGGTGCACGCCTTCCTCCAGGGCCCGGATCGCACTCGCGACCTTCGGACGCATGCCCTTGTCGATCACGCCCGCCTTCTTCAGGCCGTCGACCTCGCTCACGCGCAACGTGGAGATGAGGGAGTCCGCATCCGGTGGACGGGAGAGCAGCCCGGGCACATCGCTCAGGTAGACGAGGCGGCGGGCGCGAAGTGAGGCCGCGACGCGGCTGGCCGCCACGTCGGCGTTTACGTTGTAGGGCTTGCCGTCGAGACCTTCGGCCACCGGTGAGATGACCGGCGTGAATCCGTCGGCGATCGCCTTCTTGATCAACTTCACCTTCACCTCGGTGACGTCGCCCACATAGCCGAGGTCGACCTTTCTGCCGTCGTCGTCCTCCTCGAGCTTCTTGCAGACGAGCACCTGGTCGCCCGGCAGCGACTGCGGACGCGCCTTGCGCGCGGTGAGCATCTCGCAGACCTCGCGGTTGATCTCGTCATTGAGCGTGCGCTTCACCACCGCCACGGTGGCCTCGTCCGTGACGCGCATGCCGTTCACGAAAATCGGCTTCAATCCCGCCGTCTCCATCGCGCGGCTGATGGCTTTGCCACCGCCGTGCACGACGACGGCATTGATGCCGACGGCGGCGAGGAACGCGACATCTCCGACCACGCGCGAGCGGACTTCCGGGTCCGGATCGTCCATGAAACTGCCGCCGTATTTCACGACAAACGTGGAGCCGCGAAAACTCTGGATGTACGGAAGCGCCTCGATGAGCACCTGCGCCTTCGCGATGAGTTCGGAGTAGATGATGGACATGTTCGAAACGGCCGAACGGAAACGTGCGTGTTGTGAAGCCTTCGCGCGTGGAAGCCAACACGGATTTCGCGAATCAGCTCCAGAGGGGTCACAGAGATCGGGGAGGCGACAGCGAGGTCACGGAGCGTCTCCCGAGATCCGGATTCAGATGTCTCGCCGCAGACGTTTCGAGTCGGAGTCAGGAAGGCCGGACGCAGCCTCTGTGCGCTATGCGTCTCCTCTGCGCGCTCTGTGCCCCTGTCTTCGATCGGCTCGCGAGTTTCGGCTTAACACCGGAGCGCGCTGCCCGCATCGCTCGAGCGTGCCCAGCACCCAACTGACCTTCTCGTCGCGCGACGAACACCGCGCCTGGCTCGCCACGCAGGCCGCTCTGCCCGCGGGCTTTCGCGTCGGTACGACGCGCTTCGGGTTCACGCCCGTCGAGGTGCCGAAACCCGCGAAGATGACGCTCACGCTCATCGCATGCGATACGCCGACCGAGGACTTCGCCGCGATGTTCACAAGGAACGCCTTTCCTGGCGCACCGGTGATCACCGGCCGGCGACGCCTCGCCGGGCCGCGTCTGGGCGCGATCCTCGTGAACAACAAGATCTCAAACGTCTGCGCGCCCGGCGGCGTGGAGACGAGCGAACGCCTGTGTGCGGAAACAGCCCGCGCCCTCGGCCTCACACCCGCCGAGGTGATGCAGAGTTCCACCGGCGTGATCGGCTGGCGCCTGCCGGTCGATGCCATGAGCGCGGAACTGCCGAAGGCGGTGGCCGCCCTCGCGCCCGGCTCGATCCTGCCCGCAGCGGAGGGCATCGTCACGACCGACCTGTATCCAAAGATCAGACGCGCTTCGCTCGGCGCCGGCTCGATCGTCGGGATCGCCAAGGGAGCCGGCATGATCGAGCCCAACATGGCGACGATGCTCGTCTATGTGCTCACCGACCTGGCGGTGCCGCGCGACGCGCTTCGCGCCATGCTTGCCCGGGCGGTTGACCGAACGTTCAACCGCATGAGCATCGACAGCGACACGAGCACGTCGGACACGATCGTCCTGCTGTCGTCCGGGCGGGTGCCCTGCCCCGACCTCGCGGCCTTCGAGAGCGCGCTCGGCCTGGTCTGCGCCGATCTCACCGAGGATGTGGTGCGCAACGGCGAGGGCGTCCGCCACGTCATGCGCGTGACGATCACTGGCGCACCCTCCGAGACGATCGCGCGCGCACTCGGGAAATCCGTCGTGAACGCGCCGCTCTTCAAGTGCGCCATCGCGGGCAACGATCCCAATGTCGGACGATTGCTTCAGGCAATCGGCAAGTGGGTCGGGGCTCACGAGGCAACCCTCGACCTCGGCCGCACGCGCGCCTCGCTCGGCGGCATCACCATCGTCGAGAACGGCACGTTCACGCTCGATCCCCGGAAGGAGGAAGCGCTCGTCGCGCATCTCAAGTCAGCGGAACTCTACGCCAGCGCTCCCCCGAAGGACGGCGTGTTTGCCCCGCCGATCGACTACCCGCCGCATGAGCGCTGTGTGGAGATCGGCATCGACCTCGGCCTCGGTGAAGCCTGCGCGACGGTGCTCGGAGCCGATCTCACGCACGAGTACGTGAGTGAGAACGCCGACTACCGCAGCTGAGCCGCCTTCCCGGAAACTCACACCGCGCGCTTCCGCCCGGGACACCCGGGCGGGCCCTCGGCTGGAAGCGCCGACGCTACGCCTGCAGGTGCGGCTCGGTCACAGTGACTGTCGCCCCCGTCACGCCTCACCGCCCACTCACTCGTTGACCTGCACGACCTTCGCGGGTGGAAACCCATTGAAGTAGGTGGCGGACGCGTGGCTGTAGGCGCCGATATTCGTGGAGTAGACGAACTCGTCGCGCTGCAGGTCCGGCAGATTCTCCGCCATCGAGACGACGTCGAGCGCGTCGCAGGTCGGTCCATACACCGCACAGAGGCTGGTCGCCGATTTCTTGAACGAACGTATCGGGTACTTGCAGTGGTCGAAGATGACGCCCGAGTAGGTGTGGTAGACCCCGTCGTTGATGTAGTAGCTCGTCTTCCCGTCGCGCACGGCCTTGCCGATGATCTTCGAGACGGCGTAGCCGGCGGTCGCGACGAGGAAGCGGCCCGGCTCCGCGAGGATCTGGATCTCCTTCGGGAAGAGCCGCTCGAGCTCCGAATTGATCACTTTCGCCAGGTCCTTGAACGGCTTCACAGTGTCGTCGTAGGGCGCGGGAAAGCCGCCGCCGATGTCGACGAGGTTCATCTTGGTATAGCCGCGCTTCTTCGCTTCCTCGTAGATGTTGGCCGTGAGCTGCAGGGCCTGCACGTAGTTGTCGAAATTCGTCGTCTGGCTGCCGACATGGAAGCTGATGCCCTCGACCGTGAGCCCCAGGCGGTCGGCCTCGAGGATCAGGTCCACGGCCTCGCCGGGATGGCAGCCGAACTTGGACGAGAGCTCGACCATCGCGCCTGTATTTGGCACCTTGATACGAATGACGAGCCCGGCACGCGGGGCGTGCTTCTTGATCTTGTGGATCTCCTCAAGGTTGTCGAAGGTGACCAGCGGCTTGTACTGGTCGAGTTCCTCGAGCGTGTCGGTCGGCTTGTTGGGATTGGCGTAGATGATCTTGTCCCAGATCCAGTCCTGCCGCTCCTTCGCCGGCATGTCCCGGATGTTCTCGTAGACGACCTTGAACTCCGGCATCGAGGCCACGTCGAAGCTGGCGCCCTCCTTGAAGAGCGTGCGCACGATCGCGGGATGAGAGTTGGCCTTGACCGCGAAGTAGACCTGCACGCGCGGCAGATACTTGCGGAACATGCGGTAGTTCTTTCTCAGCTCGTCGTGGTCGATGATGAACAGCGGCGTGCCGTGTTCGCGGGCGAGCTTCTGCAGCTTGGCTTGGGAGATCATGGGACGGATCGAGGAAGGGAGTTAACCACAGAGGACACAGAGAGCACAGAGGCCAGGAAAAGCAAAGGCGGTAGGGCGAGGCCTCCGGCCGAGCCGCAACGCAACACGTCAGCCTGCGGCTCGGCCAGAGGCCTCGCCCTACCCGCACCTCTCCATCCTCTGTGAACTCTGTGGTTCAATTCAGGGGTTCGTTCGCGGCGGGCGTCGTCGTGCCGACGCGCCCGCCCGCGAAGGGACGTCACTCGTTGTTGTCGGTGACGAGGAAGTTGCTGAACTGCCAGGGGTCCTTGCGATCGAGCTTCGGTTTGCCGAAGCCCGCGAACGCATCGACCGTATCCTTGAGCGGCGTCCAGTCCGAACGCGTCGAGATGAACTTCCCGAGGTAGGGCTTTGCAATCGAAAGGATGAAGTCGTGCGGCATCTGGTCGGGCACCGTCACGCCGTTCTCCGGGTTGTCGATCATCCACATCGTCGCGGCCACGACCGAGATCGCGACCTGCATGGTCGTCGCGTTCTGGTGCGGCACGAGCCGGCGCGACTCCTCGATGGAAAGGTCGCTGCCGGTCCACCAGGAGTTGAACGTGTGGCCCATGATCAGTGCGCCGAGGATGTCCGAGCCGCTCGTTATCTCGTCGCCCATGATGCGCTGGTTCTCGACGAGGCGATAACCATAGCCGCGCATCTCGTTGAGCGAGGCGATCGCCTCGTCGCACGGGCAGTAGGCGTAGTGCATCGTCGGCCGGTAGACCGCCCTGCCCTTCTCCCAGACCGTGAGCGCGTCGGAGATGGTGAAGGCCTCGCCGTGGCGGACGACCATGCCGCGTATCGAGTAATTCGGTACCCAGGAACGCACCCAGGTGTTCATGCCCATCCGGGCGAGGCAGATCTGGTTCTTCGGCCCCTGCGTGTGCTCGTAGGCGAGCGCCGGGAGGGTCTTCTCGTGCGTGCCCCAGCCCATCTCAGCGGTCGTCGTGCCCTCCTCGCGGAAGCCCTCGATCGACCACGTGTTGACGAATTCGTCGACCTCCTTGGGTTTGTTCGTGATCTGCGTGTCGCGCTCGGAGCAGTGGATCACCTTCACGCCGAGGGCGCGGGCGAGGTGATTGAACTCAAGGCTGCGGATGTGCTGCCCGACCTGCTCGGCCACCTTCTTCTTGAGCCGTTTCTCGGCGATGGCGGCGTTGCCGATGTCGATCAGGCCCTGCTTGGTGAAGTGTGAAATCAGCCCGGGGTTTGCGCCGTGCTCGATGACGGCGGTCGGCCCCTTGGTCTTCCACTTCGCCGTCATCCGGCGCAGGTTCATGTGGCGCCAGTAGAGCGTGCGGGTGGTCGGCTTCTTGTCGGGCAGGCCGGTGTAGGGATCCCACAGCTCGGTCGATGTATTCACATACCGCACACCATTGTCGTGGCACCACTGGAGGATCTCCAGCGCCTCGATGTTCCAGGCCAGGTCGATGATGATGTCGCCGGCGCCGACATGCCGGCCGAGGATCTTTCCGAGATTCTCGGGGGTGACGCGGTCGCGCACGAACGACACCCCCTTCGCAGTCCACTTCTTGAGCTTGCTCGCGCGGTCCTCAAAATCCATGACCGTGACATTCCTTGCCGGCACCTTGATGTGCTTGAAAAGGATGGGGAGCGTGCATTCGGCGACGGCGCCGAAGCCGATGAAGAGGATCTTGTTCTTGAATTCGACCATGATGGATCTCGGACCTTTTGAGGGTTGCGTCGTGGCCGGGCGGACGAGGGGGTTTGGCCTCGTGCAGGATGGCGCTCGCCGCGCGCGCAACGTGAGCGAGGAAAGCACGAGCGTTCGCTCGGAAGCGCAAGAGTTTTTGCATCGACACGCGCGGGCCCGGCCGCGCACGCCTGCGCGCGCTCCGCTGACCCGGGTCCGCAGCGGCTCGCCCACGGGTGAGTCTAGACCTCGCCGGTGGGCCCGGAGTTCGCGGAGGTGAGCGCCGAGCGCAGCGAAGCACTGCACTGACTTCCTCACTTGAATCCGGACACAGACGACCATCACGGAGTCCACGGAGCGGTCTTCGCAGAACCGGGATCACGCCTTCACCCAGTCACCCACGGAGCGATGAACCGACGCGGCCGAATCCTCTGCAACGCTCCGTGCCCTCGGCTCCATCCCTAGTGACCTCCGTGTCCACCCGCTCATCTTATTGACACTTACCCATAGAAGTGACGATTGATTCAAAACAGTTCGGCTTGGGCGAAGAAGGCAGCGATGAGTTGGGGACGTCGGCGTTTTCGCCGGATTCGTTTGAGAGCCTGACAGGCGCGGT
>JAEWQP010000023.1 GCA_023399155.1 Verrucomicrobiota bacterium
GCGCGGTGGGCCCCGGCCTGGCCACCACCTTCCCTGAGATCATCGCCGCGGACACCGTGTTGCAGGACCCGGTGCTCACCGTCTTCCGTGGTGCCAATCCGATCCTCACGGTTGACGACTGGAGCGCCGGTTCGCAGGCGACCACCACGCAGGCCGTGGCCACCCAGGTCGGCGCCTTCCCGCTGGTCCAGGGCAGCAAGGATGCCGCCTTCGTCGTCACGCTCGCCCCGGGGCACTACACCATCCAGGCCACCGGCAAGAACGCCTCCACCGGCGTCGCCCTCGTCGAGGTCTACCTCGTGCCCGATCGGCGGTAGTCCTTGCCGACTCGAATAGTCCGCCCGGCCCTACAGCATCCAGGGCGACCAGTCCCGCGCGGCGAGGGCGGTCGCGATCTCACGGCCCACGAACGGGCCCTGGAAGATCATGCCCGTGTAGACCTGCACGAGCGAAGCCCCGGCATCGATCTTCTCGCCGGCCGAGGCCGGATCGTCGATGCCGCCCACGCCGATGACCGGGAGCTTCCCGCCGGTCGCGCGCACGATGTAGTTGATAACATGTGACGCATGGGCGCGCACGGGACGGCCGCTGAGGCCGCCCGCCTCGTTCACGCCGGCAAAGAACCCCGGCCGCGCGAGCGTGGTGTTCGTCGCGATCATGCCGGCGAGCCCGAAGTCGAGGGCCGCCTGGATGACGGCATCGATTTGTGGATACGTAAGGTCGGGCGCGATCTTGATCAGGATCGGCCGCGCCTGCCCGCCCCGCGCGCGGTTCGCCTCCGCGAGCGCGCCGAGCAACTCGCGCACGCGCGACTCCTCCTGGAGCTTGCGCAGGTCGGGAGTATTCGGGCTGCTGACGTTGATCGCGACGTAGTCCGCATGGTCGGCAAGCAGGCGGAACGACTCCAGGTAGTCCGCCACGGCATCCTCGAGCGGCGTGACCTTGCTCTTCCCGAGATTGATGCCGAGGGGCCCGCGGCGGCGAGCCGGCGGGGTTTGTGCCGCGAGCCGCCGGGCCACGGCCTCGGCACCCTCGTTGTTGAAGCCCATGCGGTTGATCACCGCATCCTCCGCCGGGTAGCGGAAAATCCGGGGCTTGGGATTTCCCGGCTGGGCGTGACGCGTCACCGTGCCCACCTCCACGTGCCCGAAGCCGAGAGCGTGCAACGCGGGCCAGCACACGGCGTTCTTGTCAAATCCCGCCGCGAGCCCGACGCGATTGGGGAATTCCAGACCGAAAAGCTTCACCGGTCCGCCGGGCACGCCAGTGCGCCCGCGCCAGGCCAGCAGCGCCCGGACGGGCGCCAGGCGCGAGGCGAGTGCGAGCGCCCGCACGACGCGCTCGTGGGCCTCCTCGGGATCCTGGCGGAAGAATATCGGGCGGGCGATATGACGGTAGAGCAACCCCATGAAGGGAAGAATGGGCCTGCGGCGTTTGGGACTCAAGAGGCATGCACCGGGAGGTCATTGCCCCACCCCGACAGAAGCCGCTTGACGCCAGCCGTTTAGCCGGATGCGTGGACGGCGACAGGCGGCTGCCAAAAAACTTTGCTCACGGATTGACTCGTCAGTTCGGAGAGCTTTTTCCTTCCGCGACTTTTTACCCAAGACAACATGGCCAAATCCACTCCCACTCTCGAATGGTGCGTCGTTCGCCTCGGCGACGACATGAACTGGTGGGTTGAGGAAGTCAGCGACACCGTGCACTGGGACACGGATGGGCTGAGCATCATTGATCCGCGCCAGGTGGATCATCTCATCGAGCTGATCGATCCGCTCCGCGATTACGGGTTCGACCCGGCCGTGATGGAGCGGGCGTTCATCCCCTTCCGCATCGACAAGGACGCCGGCAAGAACCGCGTCCGCCTGTCCCGCGTGAAGGATTCACTCCTCGAATCCGACGAGAAGCTCTTCGCCCTTCCCGACATCCTTGACGACGAGAACAGCCCGTACGCCGATTTTCTCGACCACATCACGCGCCTGCGCGTGAAAATGCTGAACGATCTCTTCGACTTCGAGCAGAAGCTCACCGTCGACGAAGTCGAGGACGAGATCCGCGAGGAGAACAACGCGGACTTCATGGAGGGCAAGGCCGTCCATCTCTACAACGAGGTCCTGAACGTGCTCGAATACACGCCCGCCGGCTGGGAGAGCGATGAGGACGAGGATGCGCCGCGTCGCAAGAAGGCCGTCGAGGACGAGGACGACGCCGACTTCCCTGAGGTCGAAGAGGACGACGAGGCCCTCAAGGGCGACGAGTCGCTCAAATGGGACGAGGATGAGGATGAAGCCGAGGAGGAGGACGCGGACGGCAAGCCGAAGGCCAAAGGCGACGACGACGAGGACGAGGACGAAGACGAAGACGACAAGGCTGACGACGACGAGGAGGAGGACGAGGCTCCCCGGCGCCGCAAGGGTCGCCGTTGACGGGCCCGATCCGACGCCTCCACGAGCAGAGGACCGATTTTCGCGCCGCCGGAGTTCCGGCGGCGCTTTTCTTTTCGGCCCGGAGCCGCCGCGCGTCGCATGCGACGCCATGAGCCTGATTTCGTCACTTGCATCAGGTCACGGAGGGCACCCAGCCTTCGCCAGGAATCCCCCTAGAACGTTCGGTGCTCTCGACGCAATCCTCCGTGGTCCCTGTGTCCAACCGCCCGTTCTAGGATGATCATCGCACCTCGCTCATTGGGCCCGGCCGACCGGGCGCGCGCCGCGCCGCGACCCACGGGGAAGATCGCGCTCCAGCGGGCGCCTGCTGATGCATTCCTTCAGCGTGCGCTGCGGAGTGCGCGGGCCATGTCCTTGGCGAAGTAGGTGAGGATCATGTCGGCGCCAGCCCGCTTGATCGCCAGGAGCGACTCGGCCCGGCAGCGCTCGAGGTCGAGCCAGCCCATTCTGGCCGCGGCATGGATCTGAGCATACTCTCCAGAAACCTGATACGCTGCGACCGGAAGTTCCGTGGACTCGCGCACGTCGCGGATGATGTCAAGGTACGGCCCCGCGGGCTTGACCATCACGATGTCGGCACCCTCCGCCTCATCGAGTTCCACCTCACGAAGCGCCTCGCGGCGGTTGCCCGCGGTGAGCTGGTAGGTGTGCTTGTCCAGGAGTGTCGTGCCCGCGGCTTTGGCACTGCCCACCGCCTCGCGGAACGGGCCGTAGTAGGCCGAGGCAAACTTGGCCGAATACGCGAGAATGCCGGTGTTCGTATGACCCGCGGCATCCAACGCCGCGCGAATCGCGCCCACGCGTCCGTCCATCATGTCGGAGGGCGCCACCAGATCGACGCCGGCCTCCGCCTGGAGCACGGCCATCTTGCGCAGCACGTCGACGGTGCGATCGTTGTCCACGTCATCGCCCGCCGGCGTCAGGAGACCGTCGTGCCCGTGCGTGGTGTACGGGTCGAGTGCCACGTCGGTGATCACGATCAGCCCCGGTGCCGCTTTCTTCACGGCCCTGACCGCACGCAACACCAGCGCGTGCGAATCGAGCGCCGCGCTACCCGACTCATCCTTGAGCGACGCCTCGAGGCAGGGAAACAGCGCCACGGCCGGCACGCCCAAGTCCTGCAGTTCGACGGCTTCACGCGCGAGATCCTCGAGGTTGTAGCGCATCACCCCGGGCATCGAGCCGACGGCTTCCGGCCCGCCCTGGCCGTCGATCACGAACAGCGGGGCGATGAAATCGCCCGCATCGAGCGCCGTCTCAGCCACAAGAGCGCGGATCGCGGGGGAACGTCGGAGGCGGCGCGGGCGGCGGGTCAGTTCAAGTTTCCAGGTGGAGGGCATGACGAGGCTGAAGCAAACCCTTCCTCCGGCCCGGCCGCGAACCGATTTTTCGCCCCGCGGTACCCGCGCCCGCGTGCCGATCGTCGGAGGCCCCACGGGAACAGGGCCCGGCGCGCCCGCCGGAGTGTCGAGGAAAAACATCTTGCTTCGCCCCGGAGCCAACCTTTACTCACGACCCTTTTAATCCATCGCAGCCATGTCACGCATTTGTCAGATCACTGGAGTCGGCCCGACGAAGGGGAGCATCATCCATCGCAAGGGCCAGAGCAAGAAAAGCGGCGGCATCGGCACGCACGTCACGAAAGTGACGAAACGGAAGTTCCGCCCGAACCTCCAGCGCGTGCGGGTGAAGCTTCCGAACGGCCAGACCAAGCGCATGCTGGTCTCGGTCAAGTCGATCAAGGCCGGCAAGATTCAGAAGGCCGTCTAGCCCCTCGGCGATCGCGTTTCCTTTCTGCGCCGCATCCATCCGGGTGCGGCGTTTTTCGTCTGGTCCGCCGGCTTTCACGCTGTCGCCGTTCGAGACGTCGCAGCCCTTCGATGACCGGCCAGGGCTGATCTCCCGAACACGCTCTTCGCGAGCTTCTTTCAGATGCTCGGCACCGAGTGGGGCCGGGTTGCCAGAGAGATCCCGGTTCAACCGCCGGTCAGGCCGAGATCAAGCTGGTGCCCGCCTGGGCGCCGGAATGCCCCCGTCGCAAGCGGCGGGAACGCGCGCTCCAAGCCATGGCGCCGGGCGGCGGCACGGAACAGGGCGCGGATTTGTTCGGCAAAAATCCCCTCGCCCGTGAACCTCACGCCGAACCCGCTCTGGTCGAGCTGCCCGCCCCGCACGTCGCGGATCCGCGCCAGCACCCGGTTCTTCTTTCCCGGAAAGCGCCGGTCCAGCCAGTCGAGGAACACGTCCTTCACACCGTACGGGAGCCGAAGCATGCCCCATCCGGCATGGCATGCGCCCGCCTCGGCCGCCGCGGCGAGAATGGCCGGGATCTCGTGGTCGTTGAGCCCCGGAATCACCGGCGCGATGTTCACACCCACCGGCACGCCGGCGGCGGCCAGCGCGCGCACCGCCGCGAGCCGTTGTGCTGGAACCGACGCGCGCGGCTCCATGACATGCGACAACTCCGGGTCGAGCGTGGTGATGGACAGGATGACCGCCGCGGCCTGGTGGCGCGCCAAGTCGCCGAGATAATCGAGGTCGCGCACGACCAACGCGTTTTTCGTGATCAATGAGACCGGCTGTCGGAACTCCGCCATCACCTCCAGGCAGCGACGCGTCAGCGCCAGGCGTCGCTCGACGGGCTGGTAACAGTCCGTCACGCCGCTCAGGGCGATTGGAGACGGAATCCAGCTCGGGTCAGACAAAGCCTCCCGGAGAAGTCCGGGAGCATCCTCCTTGACCATGATGCGCGTCTCGAAATCCAGCCCCGCCGAAAACCCGAGATACTCGTGGTAAGGACGCGCGTAGCAGTAGGCACACCCGTGCTCGCAACCGCGGTAGGGGTTGAGCGTATACTCGAAGCCCAGATCGGGACTGGTATTGCGGGTAAGGATCGAACTCGCGTGATCCTTGTAGAACTGCGTGCGCAGCACGGGCTGCGCGGACGCGTCTGCGGCGTCGCCGCTCCCCGCGCCGTCAGGGTCGCCGTACTCGATGGCGATCGGCTCAAAGCGATTGGCGGGATTGAACCCCGCACCACGGCCAACCACGCGCACGGGTCCCGGGGACGGCGCCGCGTCGCCGCACGCCGCGCCCGTCGCGGAGTGCGCTCGTGCCTTTGTCGTCGCACGGGAGACCATGGTCCCTTACCAGTGATCATCCGTTCACGTGTGTCAAGCTGACGGTGCCCGGATCTGAAAGATAGCACGCGCGGTCCCCAGGAAGCTGGCGTGAATCGATCCCCAAGCCCTGGAGAGCGGCTCAGATCTGAAAATCGACCCGACCCGAGCTCTCGTGCAGGCCGCACTCGCGCTTGATTCCGCCGAAGCGCGTCTGCTCCTCCGTCATGCCGGGTTCGAGCTTGGACGTGGAATGCCAGTCTCCCAGCGAGACATAACCTTCCTCCCAAAGCGGGTGGTAGGGCAGGTCGTGCTTCTTCAAATACAGATGCACGTCGCGATTGGTCCAGTCGATGATCGGATGGATCTTCGTCGTGCGGTTCTGCACCTGCAGCACGCTGAGACTTTGGCGCGTCGAGGCCTGTTCGCGCCGCAGTCCCGCCAGCCAGGCAGTGGCGCCGAGTTCGCGCATCGCGCGCTCCATCGGCTCGACCTTGTTGAGGAAGTTGTAGCGCGAGAGGGCGTTCGGACCCTGCTCCCAGAGGCGGCCGAAAAGCGCCTCCTGCTCGGCCGCGCTCATATCGGCCCGATATTTCCTGAGGTTCAGTCCGAGGCGCTTGGTCAGTTCGTGCGCGAAACGATAGGTTTCGGGAAACAGATAACCCGTATCGATGAAGACAACCGGGATGTCGGGCACGACCCGCGTGACGAGATGCAGCATCACCGCGGACTGGACGCCGAAACTCGTGGTGAGCACGAGGGAGCGCCCGAACCTCGCGTGGGCCCACCGGATGCGGTCCACGGCCGAAGCCTGCTCAAGGTGCTCAGCCGATAGTTCGGTTCCGTTGCCGGCAGCGTGCGGAGCAGTTGCGGGAGAAGCGTCGATGGACATGGCGCGAAGTGACTTTCCATAATCAATACTAACTTAGGTAATAAAGTAAAGTTTAACCCACGCCAGCTGCCCGCGCCGCGCTGCTGCTTCCGCAAATGTCAGCAGCCGATAGACCTGCACCCTGAAATCACCCTCCGTAGAAACCCTTGTCCGGTGATTTAGGTGTTGGAAAAGCAGAAGATTCGGCTATGCACGCCTGCACTCCCTCCCTGCACTCCTCGATGAAAATGGCCCACACTCCTCCCCGGGCTAACGATCCGCTGTACCCCCAGCGGTCGTGCCCGCGCCGGTCACAGACGACCTAGCGCATCCGCGAGTGCCCCTCCCCTTCATGAGCGTCGTCGCCAACCCCATCATACCCCCACCTGTGGCCACACCCCGGCCCGACGTCATGCCATCCACCGCCGTAGAAAAGAAGACCCTGCTCGTCGTCGACGACGAGGAAGGTCCGCGGCAGTCGCTCCGGATGGTGTTTCGTAACGACTATCTCGTGCACGCGGTCGACAGCGGCGAAAAGGCGTTGGACTTCCTTCGCACGAATCCGGTGCACACGGTGGTGTTGGATATCCGGATGGCCGGCATCTCCGGCATCGAGGTGCTGCGCCAGATCAAGGCCCTCGCACCGCAGACCGAGGTGATCATGCTGACGGCGTACGAGACGCTGGAGACGGCTCGCCAGGCGATCCGACATGGGGCGTGCGATTACCTGAGCAAGCCCTTCGATCTCCCGACGATCCGCGATGCGGTGGCCCGGGCCATGCGCCTGCGCACGATCTCCGACAACGTCTCGTCCACGTTCGAGCGGTTCCGCCACCTTACCGACGAGTTGCACGACGCCAACCTGCGCGAGGAGATGGCCCGCACCGCCACCGAGATCTACGCCGGTGTGCTGCACGACATCAACAACCCGCTCACGATCATCACCGGCATCGTGGAGATGCTGGAGATGCAGTTTGCGCGCGCGGCTTCACTGACCGGTCCATCGCTCGACGATGCCCGCAACAAGATTTCACTCCTCTCCAAGCAGGTTTCCACCTGCACCGCGATCATCGCGCGCTACCTGAAGTTGGTGCGCAGCGGGCCGGTCGACAGCCAGACCGTCTCGACCAACCTGGTCCTTTCCGACCTGATCTCGCTGCTCAAGTCGCACCCCTCGGCGAAGGCCTCGAAGCTCGTGATCAAGCCGCTCGACCGCGACTTGATGGTGTGCATCAACTGCACCGAGCTGATCCAGATTCTCCTCAATCTGACCGTAAACGCCTTCCAGAGCACGAGCCAGCCGCAGACGGTCGAGGTGGCGGCGCGCCGGTTCGATGAACCGCTCGACCTCGCCTCACTCCCGCGCAACCCGCTCTCAGCCGTGGTCAATGAAGCCACCTTCGCGAACCGGGCGCCGCTCGTGGCCGTCTCCATCTCCGATCAGGGCAAGGGCATCGATGAAGCCGTGGTCGGCCGCGTGTTCGAGCCGTACTTCACCACGAAAGGCACCCAGGGCGGCACCGGCCTGGGGCTTTCGATCGTATCGCGACTGATGAAAAACTGCCACGGCTTGGTGCATCTCGAGACCCATCCGGGCACCGGCACGCGCATCACGCTCTACTTTCCCGCCGTGTCACCGACCGGCGCCTGAGCGCCCCACGCGCCGTGGCCGACGCGTTTGTCTGGATTGCCGTCGTTGTGCTGGTGCTGGCCGCCGGCATTGGCGCGGGCACGTGGATCGCACGGCTGCGCATCAACCCGCAACTCGCCCAGCAGCGCCTCGAGGCGGAGCGCGCCCTGGCGGCCGCGGCGGAGCGCGCCGCCGGGCTGGAGCGCGCCAACGCCGACCTCGAGGCCCGCCTGCGCGGCTCGGAGACGACACTCGCGCAGACCCGGGGCACCCTCGCCGATGCCCAATCCCGGATTGCCCAGGTCGAGACTGCGCTGACCCACGAACGCCGCGCCGCCCAGGAAAAGATCGCCACGTTGCAGGACGCGCAACGGCAGCTGACCGAGACGTTCAAGGCGCTCTCCGCCGACGCGCTGCGCAGCAACAACCAGACGTTTCTCGAACTTGCGCGCTCCACGCTCGAGAAGACGCAACAGGAGGGGGAGGCGGCGATCGAGCTGCGCCGGCAGGCGGTCGACGCCCTGGTGAAGCCCCTCAAGGAATCGCTCACCCAGGTCGACACGCGTATCCAGGAATTGGAGAAAGCGCGCACCGGGGCCTACGCCGCGCTCAACGAGCAGCTGCGCGCGCTCCTGGAGTCGCAGAACAGGCTCCAGGCCGAGACCGGCGGGCTGGTCCGGGCCCTGCGCGCACCCTCGACCGGTGGCCGCTGGGGCGAGATGCAGCTGCGCCGCGTGGCCGAGATGGCCGGGATGCTGGAGTACTGCGACTTTGAACAGCAGACGAGCGTCACGGCCGAGACCGGACGGCTCCGGCCCGACATGGTCGTCCGGCTGCCCGGCGGCAAGAGCGTGGTCGTCGACTCCAAGGCCCCGCTCCAGGCCTACCTCGATGCACTCGCCGCGACCGACGACACCGCCCGCGCGGAGCACCTCGCCAGCCATGCGCGCCAGGTGCGTGCCCACATCGGCAAGCTCGGCGAAAAGGCCTACTGGGAGCAGTTCAAGCCCGCGCCGGAGTTCGTGGTGTTGTTCCTGCCCGGCGAGTCGTTTTTCAGCGCCGCGCTGCAGCAGGAACCCGCACTCATCGAGGCCGGCGTGGACAGCAACGTGATCGTCGCCACGCCCACCACCCTCATCGCACTGCTCCGCGCCGTCGCCTACGGATGGCGCCAGGAAAGCCTCGCGGCCAACGCCGCCGAGATCAGCGAGCTCGGGCGCACGCTGCACGAGCGCGTGCGCGTGCTCGCCGACCATTTCGACGCGCTGCGCAAGTCGCTGCAAAAGTCGGTCGAGTCCTACAACGCCGCGGCCGCCAGCCTTGAGAGCCGCGTGCTCGTCACGGCGCGAAAGTTCACCGAACTCAAGGCCTCGTCCAGCAGCGAGGTGGAGCCGGCCCGCCAGATCGACGTCCAACCGCGCGCCTTGCAGACGCCCGAGAACCAACCGTGAGGTGTCAGGCGCCGGGCGCTTCGCCGCGTGTCGCCGGCTCCACCCGCTGAACGTCCCGCTCGATCGCCTGCGGCTGGCGATTGGCACTCAGGTAGGTGCGCCCCAGATACTCGCCGATCAGCCCGAGAAGCACCATCTGCGCGCCCGAGAAGATGAGAAGTGCCGCCATCAGCGAACCCCACCCGAACGCCGGACCCGCTTCGCGCCACCACAGCACCACCACGCAGGCCACGCCCACCAGGCCGGCGGCGCCCATGAAGAGCCCGAGGTAGGTGGCCAGGCGCAGCGGCTGCACGGAGAAGTTGACAAACATGTTTGTCCACAGGCGCACGAGCTTGCGCACGGTGTAGCCGCTCGAGCCGCTGTCACGCGCGCGGTGTTCGACGTCGACCGAACCCAGCTTGCGCGTGACCTGCAGGATCAGCCCGTCGATGTAGGGATAAGGACCCTCGTAACGGATGACCTGTCGCGCCACAAAGGCGCTCATGCAGCGGAAGCTGGACAGGTAAAGCCCGCGGGGCTTTTCGAGCGTCCATTCGGCCACGGTGTTCGCGAACCAGCTTCCAAGGTTGCGCCAGGGTGAATGCCGCTTGCTCCGATAGCGCCCAAACACGACGTCGTGCCCGCCGGATCTCGCCGCCTCGATGAGCCGGGGTATCTCCGCCGGCGGATTCTGCCCGTCATCGTCCATCGTGATGACCCAGGCACCTCGCGCATGCCGCAAGCCGGCCATCACCGCGTTGTGCTCGCCGAAGTTGCGCGAGAGGTCGACCACCGTGAGCGGGACGGTGCAGCGCCCGGCGATCTCGCGGCACACCGCGAGCGTGTTGTCCGGACTGCCATCGTTGACGAGCACGAGCTCAAGATCGATTTCGCCTCCGACGCGCTCGATCTCCGCCACCACGCGTGCGATGCTCTCCGCGCTCCGATAGAGCGGGATCACCACGGTCACTTCCGGACACGGGCCGGTAGATCTCTGGTTCATGTTCATGGCTGTCGTTCCTTTGCGGTCGCCGTCAGGTTGTGCAGGGCCACCCCAAGCAGACGTCCGTCGCCGGCGGGCGCGGACAACGCATCCACACTGCGAATACGGAGAAAAGCATCCAGGCTGGAAATCTCGATCTCGCCGAGGTCGATCCGAAGGGGTTCACGGTCGACGACCCCGCGCCACGAGGCGGTCCCGGCGTTGTCGAGCGCCACCTCGACGGCGCGCCGGCCGTTTCCCTGCAGGGTCAGTCCCAGCCGCACGAATGCCCTCCCGGGGCCGCTCCGGCTGATCCGGATCCGCGATTCCTGGGACGAACTCCAAACCCAACGCGCCGCGCCGCTGCTCTCCACCGCGTGCCAGCCTTCCGCCAGATCCAGGCGCAAGCCGGCCACGCTCCCGCACTTCACGAGATGATAGCCCCCGTCGAGATGGATCGTCGCCTCCGGCCCGCCGTCGATGCTGAGCAGAGCGTCCCGGAGGTCCCACTCGCCGTCCAGCGCCGAGGCGTGGCGGCCTTCATAGGTGTCGGTTCGAAAGTACTGCCGCTTCTCCAGCAGCATCGCATTCGCCCACAGGCGTGCCCACATGGGCTCGAGCAACATGTTCACCGAGGCAATATCCTCGCGTGCGGCAGCCGACGATATGGAGCGCAGCGCCTTGTTCACCCATAGCGGCGGTTGCTTGAGCGCGGCCCGTAGCGGCGCGGCTCCGGCCGCGTGCATCGCCACGACGCCCCCCGCCGCGATCGCGGCGGCGAGCCGCACTGCATGCCCGCCCCTGCGAACGATCCGCAGCGGCACCATCAGCGCCGCCAGCGACAACGGCTGGAGCAGGGCGAAAACCTTGTAGGCGTTGTAGAGTTCATTGCTGCCTTCGCGTACGCCCTTCGCCGCCAGCCAGCCGTAGCCGCCGGCGGTCACGAGCAGCCAGGCGATCGCGATCCCGAGCACGGCGCGGTCCCGCCGCCAGGCCCATGCGGCGTAGCCAAGCAGGGCCGCCATCGCCAGTCCGCCCACGAGCCACGCGCCAGGGGAGTCGCGCGGGCCCAGCCGCTCGTCGCCAAACCATCCCAGCCATCGCTCCGGCGTGAAGACCGGAATGAACCAGCCGAAGTCGATTGCTTCGAACAACCGGAAGCGTTCCCCCAGCCCCGCCATCCGCTCCCGAAAAACGAGTGACACCAGCAGCAGCGCCGCGCCGCCGACCGCGGCCGCACGCACCAGCCGGACCATGCCCCCCACACGCCACCAGGCCAGCCAGACCAACGCCGCCCCCAACGGCGCGAGCACGAAGACAAGGGAGAAGGTGTATCCTGAGACAAGGACAACAAACCCGCACACCGCCGCCGGAAGCCACCGCCCCGCGGCCCGAAGAGTGCCTCCCTCGGCAAAGGCGCGCAGCCCGACCCACGTCAGCAGCGCCACCGCCGGCACGGCCATGATCTGCCCGATGGCCGTGTGCCCCACCCCGTAGAGCGCGGGAGCGCTGACCGCCCAGCCGGCCGCCACGGCGATCGCCGCAAACGCGCCCAGCCGCAGACCCGCGCGCGCGACCCAGAACACCGCCGGCACCGCGGCCGCGTGGAGCGCGATCGCAAGCGCGCTGACCAGCTTGAAAACGGGCAGATCGAACAGCCGCGAGAACCAGGCCAGAAGGGCGGCAGGCGCAAAATGGTTCAAGCGCAGCCAATGGCCATAGAACGTATCCACCGATCCGAGCGCCACGGTCGCGGTGTGGCCGTTGAAGCCGCTGCGGTCATCGGGATCGACATCGCGCAGGAGATTCGCACCCGCCGCATAGTCGGCGGCGTCGCAGCTGCCGAGGGAGGCGGTGGTCAAACCGAGACGCGCCTGGCTGAACGGGCGCGCCGTGGCCACGAGGACGGCAAGGGCGAGCACGAGCACGCCCGCGTGGCGTAGGATCCCCGAGGATACAAGCTGGTGCACCCGTCCGCGCTCACGCAGGATCACGCCTGCGGCGACCACCCCGGCCGCGATCACCGCGGCCCATGTCCAGCGCCCGGAGAGGCGGTCACCCCAGGAGGCCGCCAGCCACGCGACCAGCGCTACGAGAGCCACGCCGCCCAGCGGCGCGAAGACCGGCCAATGCACGCGCCACCGCTGCGGCAGGATCAGGAGCGCCACGGGCGCGCCCAAGCCAAAGAGTACCGCCACCATCGCCAACGCGGTGGAGACAAACGTCATGGGGAGCTTGCAACACAGCCAAAGCCTTCGCCGATGCGCCGCCAAGCTGTTTCGCGACCGCCGCGCTCGTCGCCATCCCTGCGGCGTTGCCCGACCCGGCAGCATCCCCCGTCGCCGAAGATCGATTCCGACTCGTAGGTGTCCCAGATTCCTTCGGCACTACCCGCCGGGCATCAGGCGCGGGGAAGAAGCACGTCAAACGATCGGATCCGGATTGCCGAGTGCAGCCGCCGCAGGACGGCCATCGCCGCGGAGCCGCGCAAGGCGACCGCCAGCCCGGCCCTCGTCGTGCGATCCAGGGCGCTGCACAGGTGAGCGCCGGCAAATGCAGCCGCAAGGCGCGCGTCATAGCGGAAACACCCGCCGCTGATCACCTCCAAAGCGGCATGGAGTGTCTCCCGCGGCTGGCGATCGAGGAGCAGCCCCGCGAGGTACGAGCCCACGTCGTACTCGGGCGGTCCGAAGAACGAAAACTCCCCGTCCACGATGCGCGGCCCGTGCCCGTTTTGCACCCAGTTGGCCGGCGTGTAGTCGCCATGCACGAGGCTTGTGCCGCCCCGCTCGAGGGCGCCGAGCGCGTCCTCGAGCGCAAAGCACACATCGTCCCCGGAGGCACGCCATCGGGCCAGCCATTCCCCGCGTCCCTTCGCGGACGCCACAGTGAACAGTCGCGCCATCTGCCAGCCGACCACCTGCTCGTTGCGGTAGTGCGCGCAGGCCGGAACGCTTCGACTGCGGTGGTGCAGCGACACGAGAAACCACCCGAGCTTGGCCGCCGTTTCCGGTGGGATCGGCCGCCCCGACAACGGCAAGGCATCCCCGGCGTCGTCGAGAATGATGCATCCCGCCTGCGCGTCCTGATGCAGGACCTCCGGCAGCGCGGCCCGTGCACAGTCCGCGATCCGCGCTGACCGGTAAAAGAGCGTTTCGGCGCGAAATCGTTCCTCCGGCCCCGGTGCGGGCCGGTCCAAAGCCGGCCAAGGCCGGAATTGCTTCACCACGAACGACCGCGCCGACGTGGTGACGCGAACGATCGCGTTGCGAGCGGCGGACCCGATGGCCGCCACGCTCAGGACCCGCTCATCCGCGTGGATCAGATTCCTGCCCGCCAGGTACTGAGCGATTGCCTCCGGTGCACCGGTGTCGAGTGAGGGGTAGTTGGGGTTTTTGGTCTGGCGATCAAAAACCGGCATGCCCGTGGCTCACATCTTCAAGCGGTATTCATCAGGAGGTGAAAAGAGGAGCCCCAGCATGAGACTCCTCGGCCGGCCCGCAACTCGGATTTTCACTCCGGCGCGAAGATCATCCTGATATCCTCAATGGGAATCAGGTCACGGGGGACGATCGTGCAGTTCACAGGGCGGGTCTGCAAAACCACGATTACGCCCTCACTGATTCGCCCACAAAAGCGCCCCGTCCTTTGAGCGGCGATCCCACTCGCGGGCGCGCCATCCCACGGTGAAAAAGGTCAGCGCTCGCCGGACGACGCCGCGCCCTTGGCTTCGGAATCCTTCGGCAACAGGTCGGCTCGCAGGCGCGGCGGGCTGGCCCAGGCGACCCTGGCCCCTCGGGCGATGTCCTTCAACGAGTTTCCCGCGCGGACCACGATGGTCCCTTCGGCGCGCCCACCTTCCAGCGTCGGCCATTCAAACGAAAACTCGATCGTGCACTGCTGCCGGTTCTGCGTGGTGAACTTCACCGTTTCAAATGCGAAGGAACTCGGGAGGACGTTCGCGTTCACCTCCAGCACCCGGCGGATGTCGGCGAGACTTTCCGGCCAACGCCGCGTATCCAGGTAGCGCTGGCCGGTCGAAAGGATCAGGGCCATCGGGGCCTTGTTGAGCACTTCCGCCGCTTCGGTCGCCTCGGGAGGCACCGTGCCCTGCGTCGCCTCGGCGCCCAGCCGTCCCGGACCAAGGCAGGTGAGGATCAGAAACGTGATGGCCCGAACGAAGAACGCTTTCGAGTTCATGGAAAGGAAGTCGCCCGTGAAGCCCCGAGCGGAATTGCCGAACGATGGTCGCGCCGCTCCTCAACGTAAACGCTATTGATCGCACCAAGGGCGCGCGCGGGCGATCTCTCTCCGGTATGCGCTCACGAGCCAGGAACTGCTCGGTGGATTAACGCCCGCTGACCGCCGACTGCTTTTCGGAGACGATTAGCCCTTTAGATTCACGGTATCGGCGAGATGCTCGTCGTGATCACGAGCCACAATCTCGGTCCGCTGTTTGCCGCGATCGAAGAGCACACGCTTAAGCGGCTGACCGCTCATCCGGAATGGACGCGGGATCGTGACCGTGAGTTGGACACATTCGCCACGCCTACCCAGCCGGAATTCTCTCTGCGCATCGAACATGACCTCCGACACTCTTCATCCTCACACCACAGAAAACGCGGCACCCGCAGTCGAGTTCTTCCGGATCCCTGCACCGGGCAAACGGGATGAGCATTTCGGCCAATCACGAGCGTGGTATTACCAGGCCGCCGCACTCGGTGAAATCAAGATGGTCGCTATCCGGCGGCGCGGCACCGTTCGCGGCGCACGTTTGGTCGTCTACGATCCAGTCCGGGACTACATCCGTCGCCTCCGCAGAAGGTGAGGCATGAAAGCCATCGAAATGGTGGGATCGGTCGAGGATCGAGCGGGGACGTTGACATCGGCTCAATTGACATACAAAAGACATACTATGCCTGCCGTCCTCACCGTGCGTCTGACCAAAGAAGAACAGCGGATTCTCGCGAAGCGCTCGAAGCGCGCGGGGATGAAAAAGGCGACCTTTGTCCGCAAGTTAATCCGTGACGAAGAGATCATCACGGGCGCTGACCTGGTCTCGTGGGCGGATCGTCACGCTGGCGACGAACGGCTGCGCATCACGCCTCGCAAATGAAGCGTTGTCTGCTCGATTCGTCGTTCGTCATCGAGTTCCTCAACGAGCTGGCGGACAATCGACGCGGGCCGGCGCGGGCCTGGGCGACGCGAAATCCGACCGCGGAGCTTTGGGTTTCGGCCGTGACCTACGCGGAGGTTCTGGAGGGTGCTGACGACGTCGATGCCATGCGCGAGGTGTTCCGTGCGTTCCGCTGGCAGATCATCGGGCGGCAACAGGCCGAGCGCGTGGCTTTGCGCCAGCGCCGTGCCCAGCAACGCCTGGGTGAAAACGACGCGTGGCAGGTGGCCGTCGCCGATTGCATGGATGCCGTGATCGTCGGCCACGACCCCAAGGCATTCGGCCGGTTGGGTGCTCGCTACGACGATCACCGGAATCCGTAGTACGCTTGCGCTCGACGGCGTGGTTGATCGCCGGATGGACGGTTCATGCTAGTTGATAACGCGGTAATGTGCGCCGTGCGCGTGTGGCGGACTACGATTCAGTCTGCGACTGGATTGCAGCTACGTAACTCGCTAAACCGCGGCTCTGGTGGCTCATGGAGCAGGCCCACAAGAAGGGAATTATCCCTGAATCCACCACCATGACGATTCGGCCGGGAGTGGCACCCAAACCCTCGCGCAAGGCGACCGACTGAAGATACACTCGGCGGACCGCTCCCGTTTTCGATCGCCAGATTCTCAGCACGCCCGGAAGCCAAGCAAACGTCAACGCGGGCCCGCTGGACGTTTGAACTCTATCGCCTCAGCCGCCTCGCCTTCGTCGCTCTTCCAGTCCGCGTGGAAGTCAAATCCCGGATTCGTTCGATGAGCCCACGCGATCAAACCCTGGTAGAACGGACGCGGTAAGCCACAAACGCGTATCAGCTCTTCAACGTCGATTTTGACGCTTTGCTCTCCGCGGAGGCGTTGGAAAACCAACGCCTCGATTCTTGAACCCTGTTCATCGGATATGGTGTTCACGCACGGTCGAATGACACAGAATCCGGATCACGGGGAGGGGTTGCGTTAGGTCGAGAGAGGGAAATCCGACGTTCGCGCACATCCTCTGACACCGTTGGACGCGTTAGCACTCGGATTAGCACTGAGCGCAGTATTTCACACTAACTCGCTCTTTATCAAGATGGTGGGAGATCCGAGACTCGAACTCGGGACCTCTTGCGTGTCATGCAAGCGCTCTAACCAACTGAGCTAATCCCCCGGAACCATGCGTGCCTTCACCGGCCTCTCGGCCTGCGGCGGCTCGCGCGAAGGGGCCGATGAAAGATCAGGCGCCGGGTCTGGAGCAAGTCCGAATTTCATGCCTTCCATTCCCGGCAATTCGCGGTCGCCCGCCCCCTTGGCACTTGATCCGGGATTGCGCTTACCTGAAAACCGGCGCGATCCCGGCGCCGCTTCCGCCGATCGCGACCCGCCGCGAAACCTCCCATGCTCCAGTTCCTCCGCATCCGCAACCTGGCCCTGCTCGAGTCGATCGAACTCGAGTTCGAGCCGGGGTTCACCGCCGTGACCGGCGAGACGGGTGCGGGCAAGAGCATCCTCCTCGGCGCGCTCGGCCTGCTCTCCGGTGCACGCGCCGACCGCACGGTGATCCGGCAGGGATCGGAGACGTGCGAGGTTGAGGCCGGCCTCCATTTCGCGGATCCCCGGCGCATCAACCACGCGCTCGAGCAGCTTGGCCTGCCCGCCTGCGAGGACGGCCTGCTCCTGCTCAAGCGCACGCTGCCCCGCGAGAGGGCGCCGCGCATCCAGGTCAACGGCAGCATGGCGACACTGGCCAACCTGCAGGCCCTGGGCGACCTCTGGATCGACTTCCACGGCCCGGGCGAGCCGAGGCGACTGCTCAGGACCGAGTGCCAGATCGAGCTGCTCGACCTCTTCGGGCAGCTCGCGCGCCAGTCCGCGGCGTATCGCTCCGAGTATGACACCTGGCGCGGGACGCTCGGCGACATCGACCGCCTCTCGCGCGAGACGCAGCTGGATGAGAACCAGCTCGATTTCCTGCGCGACCAGATCAAGCGCATCGACGAGGCCGACCTCGACCCCGAGGCGGTGGAGACACTCGAGCGCGACTACATCCGCCTCAACCGCGCACAGGAACTCGCCACCCTCACCGAACAGCTCTCGCTCGGGCTCACCGGCGACGACGGGAGCGTGCTGCGGCTCCTCGGCCCGCTCGTGCGCACCGCGCGCCAGCTCGCATCCATCGACCCGTCGAGCCAGCCGCTCGTCTCGCGCCTCGAGTCACTCGCGGTCGAGGCCGAGGACCTGGGCCGCGAGTTCGCGTCGCTGGGCAGCGCGCTGGATTTCGACCCCGAGGCGGCCAACAGTATCCATGAGCGAATGACGGCCCTCCTCGAGTTGCGACGCAAATACGGCGTCGAGGCCGCCGCGATCCGCCGCGCGCGCGACGAGATGGCCCGCCGCATCGATGACCAGGGCGACATCGGGGGCACGCTCACGCGACTGCGCGCCGAGGCGGCGGAGCGTGAGAAGCGCTGCCGCGAACTGGCCAAGGAGCTGAGGCTCGCGCGCGAGATGGCCGGGAAGAGCTTCACGCAGCGCGCCGCGAAGGTGCTGGCGCAGCTCGGCTTCAAGAAGGCGGAGCTGCGCGTGGCCTTCAACAGCGAGAACGAGCTGCGTCCCTATGGCGATGCGCGCCCGGAGATGCTTTTTGCGCCCAATGTCGGCGAGGCGCCGATGCCCCTCGCCCGCATCGCCTCGAGCGGCGAACTCGCGCGTGTCATGCTCGCGCTCAAGACCGTGCTCGCGGAGGTCGACGACATCCCCGTGCTGGTGTTCGACGAGGTCGACGCCAACGTGGGTGGCGAGATCGGCCGCGTGGTGGGCGAGAAGATGGCCGCCATCGCGCGCCGCCATCAGGTTTTCTGCGTGACGCACCTCCCGCAGGTGGCGGCCCTGGGTTCGCAGCATCTCGTGGTCGAGAAGGACCAGCGCGGCGACCGCGCCGTGGTGCATATCCGGGCGATCCACGGCGATCGCAAGGGTCGGATCGGCGAACTCGCGCGCATGCTCGGCGATCGCGCGGCAAAGTCCGCCCTCGCCCACGCCGAGGAATTGCTCTCGGGCTGAGCGGTCCCGGGGCACCGCCGCACGCGCCGAAAGGCGCCCGAGCCCTCTGGCAGGCGCATCGTTCCGACGAGGGCGGATCCGCGCCGTGCCGGCTTACCGCCGCGGGTCGATCAGATCCCGAAGATCACCGGCTTGGCGTAGACGAGGTAGACCGCCGTGCCGGCGAGCACGACCGCAACAAGCGTGAGCACGCCAGCGATCGTGGAGCGACGAAACGCCATGCCGGCCATGCCCGAGAGGAGCACCCACACGATCACCTTGCCCACCATCCAGCCCGTGAACTTAAGCGGGTTGGAGATGTTGTAGATCTTCATCGCGAGCCCGAAGCCGCCGACCAGCACCAAGAGGCTGAGCACGCCGGTGGTGATCATGATCGCCTTCTTGCGCTCCGGGCGCGGGTCGGCGCACGCGGAAATCACAAACGCGACGAGCAGGATGGCACTGAGGACGTGAGTGATCTGATAGACGAGCGGGCTCATGAAAGCGCACGCTGAGCACCGGCCCCGGGGCGGACAACCGAAAAAACGAAGACGCCGGTCAGCGTGTGCCGACCGGCGCCTTGGATCGTGGAAAGTGAGTCGCACCCCACGTTGTGCCGTATGCCTACGGGCTCTTGGTCCTGATGTGTTACAGGTGGGAACCTCCTGACAGACCTTTGCTTTCCGGTGTGCGGCATAGCATCAGCCTGCCCGGGGCAGCTCCCTTGTGGAAAAAGTAGGCAAAGAGCGATTTGTTGGCACCTCGGACACTGCAGGGTGCGACCGGACCGTACCTATCGACCTCGACCGGTCAAATCTGAAGATACGAATTGTCCACGACGCGGTGCGAGACGTCCTTTCTCGTTGGCGCCGCGCGTGATCCGCACGTTTCTCCGCGGCGTTTTTGTCGACGCGGCCCGTCTCACGAACGCCTAAAGCGGACCTGCCACCCGTTGCCGCCGGCGCACCCAATGACGCCGGAACCAACCGCGCGCCAGCCAGAGCGCAAGCAGCCCGTCGAGCGCGAGCGCCGGCCACACGACGGGACCCGGTCCGCAACGCCAGAACAGGACCGCCAGCCCGAGCGCCGCGAGCAGAATCGACGGTCCCACCACCAGGTCCGCGGCACTGCGCCCGCGTGCCAGCAGGGCGAAGGTCGCACCCGCGATCGCGAGGGCGCCACCGAGCGCGAGCGATACCATCTCGAGCCGTGCTCCCACATCGGCTCGCCCCTCGTCGGCCACCGCGCCGCCCATCACGCCGAAGAGCAGCTGGTTGAAGAGCCCGAATCCGAACGCCAGGGCGATGATCAGGCCGGGGCTGACGGGAAACTGCCCCGCCGTACCCAGCGGAATGCGGCTGGCGAGCGCGCACCCCGAGCAGCAGAAACAATCCGCGCCCGGCTCGGCCTTGCGCACCGAAAAGGGCAACCCGCAGAAGCTGCACGTGACCCTCTGCATCGCGCGCTCAGCTCAGGTGCTTGATGATGACTTCCTGAATACGCTCGAGGAACAGGAAGGCCTCGAACCCGAGGCGCTCGTCGCGCGTGATCGACTCGGGGTTGATCCTTTCCGTCGCGAGGGCGTCGTCGGCGATGCCCTTGAGCGCGGTCTGCCGCAGCTTGAGGCGCACGGCCGCGGACGCACGCAGCACGGCGTCGGCATTCTCCTCGTTGAGCTCGATGCGCCCGGAGTCGAGAAACTCCCGGCCGAAGAGGCCGACCAGGCACTTGCAGTCGCTCACCTGGGTGTGGATCAACCCGTCGCGCCAGACGCTCTCGAGCTCCCGGTCCGCCTGGGCCATGTCCGCGGCGAAAGCCGTCTCGGTCTCCAGCCGGCTCAGCACCGGCTGGATGAAATCGAGCAGCGGCGCGACAACGCCGACGTTCAGCGTGACTTCAATGCTGCGCATCCTTCTCGAGTATGGCCGACAGATGCCATTCCTGCAGCGAGTAAACGTAGGCCTCGGCCTTCTCCCGCGCGCCCTTCCAGACCACCGACCGGCCCTTCTCGTGCGCCTCGATCATGTGGCGCTGTGCCGTGGCTTCGTCGAAACCGAACACGCGCTGGAAGACCAGCACCACATATGAGGCAAGGTTGACCGGGTCATTGAGGACAACGACGTTCCACTGGCCTTCCGGTGCGAGGACCGTTTCGGTGCTCTTCTCGAGGACGGTCTGGTTGCCGCTGGTAGGGCCGATCATGCGCGGGGTGCGGACGCGCGTTGCACGGCCTCGGCGAGGCGCGCCTCGGCCTCCGCCACCGGGACCTTGGTGAACTGCTTCTCCGTGCGCCACTTCAGCTCGACCATGCCCTCGTTGAGGCCGCGGCTGCTGACGGTGACGCGAAGCGGCACGCCGATGAGGTCGGCGTCCTTGAACTTCACGCCCGGGCGCTCCGCGCGGTCGTCGATCAACACCTCGGCCCCGGCGGCCTCGGCCGCGGCAGCGAGCTTCTTCGCCGTCTCCATCGCGGGCGCGAGCTGCGGGTCGAGCACACAGATGAGCACCTGGTAGGGCGCGACCGCCCACGGCCAGACGATGCCGTCGGCATCGTGGCACTGCTCGATCACGGCCTGCAGCGTACGGCTGATGCCGATACCATAGCAGCCCATGATCATGAAATGTTTCTCCTTCTTGTCGTCGGTGTAGACGGCGTTGAAGGCCTCGGAATACTTGGTGCCGAGCTTGAAGACGTGGCCGACCTCGATGCCGCGTGCGATCTTGAGCGGCTGCCCCGAGCGCGGGCAGGGCTCGCCCTCGCGCACGCGACGGAAGTCGCCGAATCGCGTGATCTCGAGGTCGCGGGCGACGTTGACCTGGCGCAGGTGGAACCCGTCGCGATTGGCGCCCGTGGTGCCGTTGCCGATGAGACGGATCGCATGGTCGGCGAAGATGCCGGCGAGAGCCTTCGGGTTGCGGATCGTGCCCTTGACAGCGCCCAGGCTGCCTGGCCGCGCGCCCATGATGGGCTCGATCTCCTCGGGCGTGGCCGGACGAAAGAGCCCGAACCCGAGCGCGCCGAGCTTGGCCTCCTCGAGTTCGTCGCAGCCGCGCAGGATCACGGCGAAGGGCTTGTCGTCGCCGATGAAGACCAGCGTCTTGAACTGCTGCTCGGCCGGCACGCCGTAGGGTGCCTGCTCCAGCGCCGCGATCGTCGCGACGCCGGGCGTGGCAAACTCCTCGACCGCGCCCGACGGCGCCGCATCCGCGAAGTCCTTCGGCACAAGGCCGCTGGTGGCTTTCTCGCGATTGGCGGCGTAGCCGCTCTCCTCGCAATAGACGACGTCGTCATCGCCGATCTCGGCGGGCACCATGAACTCGTGCGAGAAACTGCCGCCCATCACGCCGGTGTCGGCCTCGACCGCGATGTAGCGCACACCCACGCGCGAGAAGAAGCGCCGGTAGGCGGCCTCCATCCTGCGGTAGCTCCCATTGGCGGCCTCGTCGGTGGCGTCGAAGCTGTATCCGTCTTTCATGACGAACTCGCGCGCGCGCATCAGGCCGTAGCGGGGCCGGATCTCGTTGCGAAACTTCGTCTGGATCTGGAAGAAATTGCGCGGCAGGTCGCGGTAGCTGGTGATCTCGGCCGCGACGGTGGGCGTGATGACCTCCTCGTGCGTCGGACCGAGCACGTACTGGATCTCGCCGCCCTGCTTGGCGGAAGCCGAGGCGCTGCCGGCGGCGAACATCACCTCGCGCACGGCCTTCCAGCGCGGACCCTTCTGCCACAACTCGACCGGGTGGATGTGCGGCATGAGCACCTCGATCGCGCCCGCCGCTTCCATTTCCTCGCGGCAGATCTGCTTCACCTTTTCGAGGACGCGCAGGCCGAGCGGCAGGAACGTATAGATGCCACCGCCGAGCTTGCGCACGAGACCGGCGCGCAGCAGGAGCTGATGGGAGGCGATCTCGGCCTCGGCCGGGCTTTCCTTGAGAGTGGGAATGTACGTGTGCGACCAGAGTTTCATCCGCGAATGGAAAGGATCGGGTCTGCCAGCGCGCGAACCTACCCGCAAGGCGGATTTCCCGGCCGCCGGCTGGCCCCGGCTCGAGCTTCCCGGATCGGACGCTCGGCATTGGCTCCGCGCCTGTCGTGAAGCGGCCGTTCCCACGCTGCTCGGACGCACGCGGCCATTCAGGCGCGCGAGCGAGCCGGCTGCGTGCGATCCCGCCATTCCTCGGCAGGTCCGGATCGGAGACGTCCGAAGGAGCCGGGGCGCGAACTGGCGAAGAGTAGGATTGAAGATCCGCGGCCGCCGTCCTCTATGCTTCCAATTACGCCCTGATGGAACACGACGCCAACCCGCCGCCCACGGCCGCCAGGAAGCCCTGGCCCATGCGCTGGATCCTGCTGGTCATCCTCGTCTACGTGGTCGGCTACACGTTCATCAACATCGCCTACCGCAAGCCGTCGGGCTCGGCGCACGAACCGTTCGCCGAGGCGCGCCAGCGCGAGTTGCGCACGATACCAACCACGATGCAGGGGTGGACGCGATTGTCCGGCACGTTCACCGAGGCGATCCCGGTGTTCGAGCCTGCCACGATCTCCGCCGAGGCGCTCCCCCAGCCGCTCGACCAGCACCTGCCCCGCGAGCTCCCGATGATCATGCCGGGGCAACCGGCCTTGCACCCGGCGGCCATCACGCTGAAGGCACCTGCGCGCGTCGCGGCGGCCGATGCGCTGCTCCTGCACCTTGAATTCCCCCAGGACGCGTCCGTTCCTGCCTTCGGCGAGATCCTCGCCTACATCAAGGACCAGCGCCTCTATGTCTTCATCCAGGACCAACGCCACGTCGCTCGCGACGCGCAGCCCACGCCCGCGGCTTCGCCACTCGCGATCGCGCTGCGTCCGGCGACGTTGACTCCAGGCACCTGGCAAGCCACCGCCTTCACGGCGTCGCAGGCGGTCACCTGGAGCTTCACGGTCGAGTGAGTGAGCCCGGCCGTACTCTTGGGTCTCGCAGCACCGCTTCCGCGGGTCCGCCACCGGCTGCAAGCGGCTGTCACGCCAGACTCATTTCACGCAGGCCGCGGCGTGTTGCAGGCGCCTGGGTCCATCGACTTGAGTTAAGCCCAGCGCATCCCTCCCCCGCACTTTTCCATAGCCGCACCGGCAAAACGCGAGTACCAGTCTCCACGTCGCCACCACACCCATGAGTCAACCCGGGCAGGGTACCGCCCCGATCAAACCCACCGACCTCCGCGGCATCCTCAATTATGTGCCGCGGTTTCAGGGGCAGATTTTCATCATCGCGCTCGATGGCGTCATCGTCGCCGACGAGAACCTGTCGAATCTCCTGCTCGACATCGCGGTGCTGCGCAGCCTGCAGGTGAAGGTGGTGCTTGTCCACGGCATCGGCCATCAGCTCAAGGAGCTCTCGGTCATCCGCAGCATCCCGATCACTGACGTCGAGGGCACCGGGCCGGTCGATGCCGCCACACTCGACCTCGCGATCCGCGCGTCCTCACGGGTCTCGCACCAGATCCTCGAGGGCCTCACGCAGAGCGGCCTGAAGTGCGCGATCACCAATTCCGTGCGCGCCGTGCCCGTGGGCATCGTGCGGGGCACGGACCTGCAGTTCGCCGGGCGCGTCGACCGCCTCGAGACCGAATTCATCCAGCATCTCATCGCCTCGCAGGCGGTGCCGATCCTGCAGCCGATCGGCTTCGACCGCGACGGACACTCGCTGCGCATCAACAGCGACCTGCTCGCGACCGAACTCGCGATCGAGCTGCGCGCCACCAAGGTCATCTACCTTGGGCCGAATCCCGCCCTCGAAGTGCGCGGCGAAGTGCGCCGCCAGATCTCGGTCGACGAACTCGATCAGGTCCTCAACGAGGCGGGCGACGCGATCGACAGCCGGTTTCGCAGCAAGGCCCTGCACGCGGTCAAGGCCATCCAGTCTGGCGTGCCGCGCGTGCACTTCGTCGACGGACGCGTGCACGACGCCCTCCTCAACGAGATATTCTCCAACGAGGGCGTCGGGACACTCGTCTACGGCAACGACTACCAGCAGATCCGCAAGGCCACGCGCCGCGACACGCGCCGGATCTACAATCTCACGCGCAACGCCGTGAAGCGTGAGGAGCTCGTCCATCGCACGCTCCAGGCGGTGGAGAAGAACATCGAGAACTTCTTCGTTTTCGAGATCGACGAAAACCTCATCGCCTGCGTCTCGCTCGCCCTTTACCCGGACCGGCCCGACGTGGCGGAGCTCGGCTCGCTCTATGTGCTGCCGTTCTACCACCGCCGGGGCGTCGGAAAGAAGATGGTGGAGTACGCCTGCATCGAGGCCAAGAAGCGCGGGATCCGCCAGGTGATCGCCTTGAGCACGCAGAGCTACGCCTTCTTCACCGCGGTGTGCGGGTTCACCGAGGTCGGCAAGGAGGTCCTCCCCGACGCACGCCGGCAGGCCTATGAACAGAGCGGCCGCAATTCGCGGATCCTGATGAAGGAACTCTAGGAAGGCGCTTCCCGGAGGGCGGCCGGCCGGCCGGCGTTGCCTGCGGGTGTACGGCAGCTTGCGCCAAGTCCCGGAGGCCTGCGCTCCCTCGCTTGGGAGCTTGCGCCCGGAAGTTTGCATGCGGGTGGAACCCGTGTGCGCTGCCGCTTTCCCACCGGTGGTCCGTGCGGGGCGCTTATTCAGCACTGCCGCCTTTCAACCGATCCGACTGCCCGTGCCCCGCGTGAGGCACGGCACTTGACCCCCCGGCCGGTTCGCTGAACCCTCACGCCAGAAACGCACACGATGGCATCCGCCCCCACCACGTACATCATCGGTCACCGCAATCCTGATGCCGACGCCATCTGCTCGGCCATCGCCTATGCCGGATTCAAGGCCGCGTCCGGGCAGGAGGGCTTCGTCGCCGCACGCTGCGGCAACACCAACGAGCGCATCGACGCGATCCTGAGCCGGTTCCGCCAGCCCCTGCCGTTGTTCCTCTCCGATGTCACGCCGCGCGTGCGCGACATCATGCGCACGAAGGTGTTCAAGGTGCACCACAACGCGACCTGCGCCGAGTGTCTCGAACTGATCGATACGCACGACGTGCGCAGCCTGCCCGTGGTCGACGAGATGGACCGCGTCATCGGCTTCATCTCGGTCTTCCAGCTCGGCGGCTACTTCATCCCGACCGCGAAGGACCCGCGCGCGATGCGGCACGTCTTCACCAGCCTCAACTCCATGGTCCGGGCCCTCCGCGCCCGCGTGCTCAACGTGCACGACGGCGACCGGTTCGAGGACCTCTACGTGAAGATCGGCGCGATGGACATCCGCTCGTTCGGGAAGAACTCCGACGCCGAGGGCTTTCCCGCCTCGCAGACGATCATCGTGGTCGGCGACCGCTGGGACATCCAGCAGCGCTCGATCCAGATCGGCGTGCGCGTGCTCGTCATCACCGGCGGCCTGCCGGTGGAGCAGGAGATCCTCGAGCAGGCGCGCGAGAAAGGCATCAGTCTCGTCGTGAGCCCCTACGATTCCGCCACCACGGCGTGGATCATCCGCACGGCGTCGCGCATCGACCAGATGATCGACAAGCATTTTCACGGCTTCGCCGCGGACGAGCGACTCTCCGAGGTCCGCCGCAAGGTGGCGGTGAGCAACTCCCCGGCATTTCCCGTCCTCGACGACACCGGGCGGCTCGCCGGCATCTTTTCCAAGACGAATCTCCTGCAGCCCGTCCAGACCCGGCTGGTCCTGGTCGACCATAACGAGATGAGCCAGGCCGTGCCCGGCGCCGCCGAGGTCAACATCGTCGAGATCCTCGATCACCATCGTCTCGGTGCACTGAATACGCAGCAGCCGATTCTCTTCCTCAACGAGCCGGTCGGGTCGACCTGCACGATCGTGGCCGACCAGTATCGCCGGCACGGGCTCTCCCCCACACCCGAGCAGGCGGGCGTGATGATGGGCGGCATCATCTCCGACACGCTCAACCTCAACAGTCCGACTTCGACCGAGAAGGATGCCTCCGTCCTGCGCTGGCTCGAGGGCATCGCCGGCACGACGGCCCGCGACCTCGCCGAGCTGATCTTCAGCAGCGGCTCGGTCATCCTCTCGTCCACGCCCGACGAGGTCATCCGCGCCGACTTCAAGATGTACGAGGAGGACGGCGTGAAGTTCGCCGTGTCTCAGGTCGAGGAGGTGGGCTTCACGAACTTCCGCACGCACGAGCGCGAACTGGCCGAGGCTCTGGCCCGCCTCCGCGCCTCCGAGGGCCTTTATTTCGCTGGCTTGCTCGTGACCGACATCAACACCCAGAACTCGTTTTTCCTCATCAAGGGGGAACGCGAGTTCGTGGAACGCGTGACTTTCCAGGCCGTCGAGCCGGGAGAGCTTTTTGACATGCCCGGCATCGTCAGCCGCAAGAAGCAGCTGTTACCCTTCCTGACCTCGATCCTCCGCAGCCTGCATGCCGATGGCACGCTCGCCGCGGCGACACCGGCGCACTAGCAGCCCCGCGGACAGGCCGGGTGCGCAGCCGGCCTCGTCGCGAGTTCGAGCACAAGCGCGATTCCGGCCAAGTTGGCGCGACGCTCAAACCGGCTCGCCGCCAGCCGACTTCCGGGGGCGGACCCGACCCAGGCGCCGCCGCGCGCTCCGCCGCGAGGGTCCCCCGGCGCTCCCTGGCATCCGGCAGCTTGCGCCGCCAGTTCAAGAGAGCCCCCCTTTAGGACGATAGTGACTGAGCTCTCCACGCATGCGCCGCACTCGCAACTTCGCCGATCGGATCCGGATCCGGGTCAAACTCCCGCCTGCACTCGCGCCGCGCCAGCTGCGCGGTCATCCGGAGTGACGCCTGTGCCGCGCGCTTCCGTCCTCTTTCTCGGCGGATTTCTGCTCCTGGGCCTTCTTGGCGGTTTTGCCCTGGAGCGGGAATCCGCGCGAACGGCAGCAAGCACACGCGTGGAGCAGGCCCTGGAACTGGTGCTCCGGGCGGAGCATCTTGGCTCGTGGTTGGATCGCGAGGCATCGGGACTGGAAACGGGAAGCGCCCCGGCGGATCACCGCGCCGCCTTGCGGCGAGAGTTCGAATCCGTGGTCAGACTCGCCACTGACGAACCGCGCCTGGCCGCGCCCCTCGGCGAACTCCAGATGGCGTTCCTCGCGTTCGTGGAGGATGGACGGGGCCCGCCGCCCGGCGACAATCCCGAGGACCGCGCGATCGAACCCGCAGTCCAGCGCGCGGAGCTGCGGCGGCGCGCATCCGCCGCGGCCTGCGAACGTTTCGCGGCGGCGGCCGGCGCTGTCCTTGCGGAACGGGACGCAGAGCGGTCTGCCGCGAGACGCCAGACGCGCCGCCTCGTCGCCACGGCCTCGGCGCTTGCCGCGGGTGTTGTATTGCTTGGACTGATATCCGACCGCCGGCACCGGCGCGCCCTCTCCACCGCGGAATCGACCCTCGAGCGTCGCGTGCGTGAACGGACCGAAGCTCTCGCAACCGCCAACGAAAACCTCCACATCGCCCAGGCCCGCCTGCAGGTCGCGCTGGAAAGCGGCGGCATCGGCACTTGGACCTGGGATATCGGAACGGGTGTGTTCACGTGGGACGATGCGATGAACCGTCTGTTGGGCGTGCGCACCGGCGACGCGAAACCCCACGACCTGTCGTTCTTTCTGTCCTTTGTGCAGCCGGTGGATCACCCGCGCGTGGAGGCGGCTTTGCGCGAGTCCACCACCCAGGGACGCGACTGGAACCTCGAGTTTCGTATTCATCGTCGTCGGGACGGCGCCCCGCGATGGTTCTCCTCAAAGGGCCGCCTGGAGCGCGACGACACCGGCCGGCCGCTGCGGATCGTCGGGGCGTGCGTCGATGTGACCGAGCGCATGGATTACGCCGACGCCCTTCGCCGCAGCGAGGAGAGCTTCCGCTTCCTTGCCGACGCGATGCCGCAGATCACCTGGACGGCGCGACCCGATGGCACGCCGGATACATTCAACCAGCGCTGGTACGACTTCACGGGCCTCACGCCGGCCCAGTCGCAGGCCGATGGATGGCGCGACATCGTGCACCCCGAGGATCTGCCGGGTTTGAACGAGGGCTGGCGCCGCGCCTGCGAAACGGGAAATCCCTTCGAAGCCGAGGTGCGTCTCGTCCGGGCGGACGACAAGGCGGCCCGGTGGCATCTCGTGCGTGCCGTCGCACAGCGCGACTACAACGAGCGCGTGATCCGCTGGGTGGGTACGTGCACGGATATCCACGACCAGAAGGAGGCCCGGGGACTCCTGGAAAAACTCGTCGAGCAGCGCACGCATGAACTGAGCGCCGCCCAGGACGCGCTCACCACGGTCAACCGCCTCCAGGAAGCGATCCTCGACGGTACGCACCTGGGCATCATCAGCACCGACCCAGGCGGACGCATCGTGGTATTCAACGCCGGGGCGGAGCGGATGCTCGGATACCGCCGCGAGGAACTCACCGGACGCCACACCCCGCTGGTGGTGTTCGAATCGCGCGAGATTGAGCAGCGCGCCGAGGAGCTCGGGCGCCTCTTCGGCCGGCCGATCGAACCGACTTTCGACGTGCTCGTAGCGCGGGCACGCGTTGGCGACATCGACGAACGCGAGTGGACATGCGTGCGCCGCGACGGGTCGCAGTTTCCCACGCAGATCAGCATCACCGCCCTCCACACCGCCGAAGGCGCCATCTCGGGCTACCTCGCCATTGTCGCGGACATCACCGACCGCAAGCGCACCGAGGCCGCCATCCGCGAGAGCGAGGAGCGCTTCCGCCTCTCCTTCGGCCAGGCGCCCATCGGCATCGCCCTCGTGGGCACGGACGGCCACTGGCTCCAGGTGAACCGCGCGCTGTGCCGGATGCTCGGATACGACGAGGCGGAGCTGCTCGCCACGAGTTTCCAGCAGATCACCCATCCCGAGGACCTCGAGGTCGACGCCGATCTCATCCAGATGATGCTCGCGGGGAGCATCCACGAGTACCAGATGGAGAAGCGCTACCTCCATCGCAGCGGACGCATCGTGCATGGTTCGCTGAGCGTCTCCCTCGTGCGCGATCACGCCGGACGCCCCGGGTACTTCGTCTCCCACATCGAGGACATCACGCTGCGCAAACAGGCCGAGGCCGAGTTGCGCGCGGCCATGCAGGCCGCGGAGACCGCCACCCGGGCGAAGAGCGAGTTTCTCGCCGTGATGAGCCACGAAGTGCGCACACCGCTCAATGGCGTGATCGGCATGAACAACCTCATGCTCGAGTCCGCGCTCGATCCGCGGCAGCGCCAGATCGCCGAACTCATCAGCACGAGCGCCGACGCCCTCCTCACGATCATCAACGACATCCTGGACTTCTCGAAAATCGAGGCGCGCAAGCTGGAGTTTGAGATCCTCGATTTCGACCTCAATGAGGTGATCGAGGACACGCTCGACGTCCACGCCACGCGGGCCCACGCCCGCGGGCTTGAACTCGTCGGCGCCCCGGCTCCCGGCACGCCGTCGCTCCTGCGCGGCGATCCCGGACGCCTTCGGCAGGTCCTGAACAACCTCGTCGGCAACGCCGTGAAGTTCACCGAACGCGGCGAGATTTCCGTGCGCTGCATGCCCCTCGAGGAGACCGAGTCCGACGTGCATCTGCAGTTTGAGGTGCGTGACACGGGCATCGGCATCCCCCTTGAGGTCCAGGCCAGGCTCTTCTCCGCCTTCAGCCAGGCCGATGCGTCCACCACACGCCGTTTCGGCGGAACCGGCCTCGGACTCGCGATATCGCGCCTCCTCGTCGAGATGATGCACGGGACGATCTCGGTGGAGAGCACGCCGGGGCGCGGCACTGCCTTCCTCTTCGATGTCCGGCTCGAGAAACAGCCGCTCCGGGAAGCCGCGCGGCCCGATTCCCTTCGCGCGTTCGAGGGAGCCCGCATCCTCATCGCCGACGGCAACGCCTCCCGGCGCACGGTGCTGGTCGAGCGCGTATCCGCCTGGCACATGCAGGCAGCCGCCGCCGGCGACCCGGAATCCGCGCTCGCGCAGCTGCGGGACGGCGCGGCGGCGGGGCGACCCTGCGACCTCGCCGTGATCGACGCCTCCCTCCCGGCTCCCGGCGGGCTTCAGCTGGCACGCACGATTCATGAGGATCCTGCACTCGCGGGGACGCGGCTGCTGCTCTGCCTGCCGCTCGGTCTCTCGATCAGCGACGCGGACGCGCGCGCGGCCGGGATCGTCGCGACCGTTTCCAAGCCGGTCCGTCTCGCGCGCCTCGCGCACTCGATCGCCACCGCGCTTTCCGGCACGGGCAACGACCGCGGCGGTCCGGCGCTGCCCCGCTCCGAACCGGCAGAGTCACCCGTCGCCGTCGGCGCGCGCGTCCTCGTGGCCGAGGACAACCCGATCAACCAGGAGGTGGCCCTCTCGCAGCTGCGCCGCCTGGGCATCGCCTGCGACCTTGTGGCAAACGGCCTCGAGGCGGTCGAGGCGTTGCAGCGAATCCGCTACGACATCGTGCTCATGGACTGCATGATGCCGGAACTCGACGGATACGAGACCACGCGACGTATCCGTGATCTGGAGTCACGTGACCACCCGGGTTTCGGCGGACGCCGGGTGCACATCATCGCCATGACCGCCAACGCCATGGCGGGCGATCGCGAGAAGTGCCTCGAGGCGGGAATGGACGACTACATCAGCAAGCCGCTTCGCGCCGAGGCGCTCTGGCGCGCGCTGGCGCGTTGGCAGCCCTGCGGCTCGCCGGCGTTCGCGCCCGCAGAACTGACGCCCGCACGCACGACGGTCACGCACGAGTCCGGCCCGCCCTTCGAGGTGGAGCGGCTCTTTGAGATCTATCCCGACGATCGCGCCCAGGTCAGTCAGCTGGTCGAACGCTACCTTCACCAGTCCGAGGATCTCCTCCGGCAACTTGAGAGCGCCGTGGCCTCGGGCAGTCCCCCGGAGGTGCGGCGCATCGCCCACAAGTGGGGGGGATCGAGCGCGGGCTGTGGGGCGGTCGCACTCGTGCCCGTGCTCCAGCGTCTCGAGCGCGCCGCCGCAGCTGGTGAACTCGAGACGGCGGCCATCGATCTCGTGACGACGCGCGACACCTGGTCACGGGTGCGCTCGTTCCTGATCGAGTTCTCCCGCCAGCTCGCCAACACCCCGGCCTGAGTCCCGCGCGCGTTCGCGCGGCGGAACCCGACGGGCGGCCCAGCCGCACAGCGCCCGGCGTCGGGCGGGTGGATGAATTCCTTTCATCCGAACCATCGAAACAAAACGCGCATGCGTTTCTCCCGGTGGCACCGCGTCTGCTCGGAGCCTTCGACCGCACAAGTCGTCGCTGGTCGTGCCATCCACTCGAGCCAACCCCGGCGGACCTGCGGACTTATCATCAGGAACCACATGAAGCTAACGACCACCATCAAGCTCACGGGCGCGGCGGCTGCCGGCGCCCTTTCGCTGACCGCCGCGCGGGCCGAGATCGAGCTGAACCCGAACTTCGCCGTCTCGGGTTTTGCCGACATGTCCGCCTACATCGTCTCCACCGACCCCGGTGATTCGGAGAACGACGCCAACCTCGACCAGGTCGAGTTGGATTTCGTGGCGAAGTTTGAAAAAGTCACGGGCAACGTCGACCTGGAGTGGCGCACCGATGGCGACGTCACGGTCGAGCAGGCCTATCTGACCTACAAGTTCGACGACCAGAGTTCGTTCACCGCCGGCCGGTTCCTGAGCTACATGGGCTTCGAAGGCGACGAGCCGTACAAGCTCTTCCAGTACTCGTATGCCTATGATTTCGGCGTGCCCTACGCTGGCTACAACGACGGCATCAAATACGATTTCACGGCCGAGAATTACAGCCTCGGCGCGGCGCTCGTTTCCGCCAACTACGGGCGCGACGTGCGCGTCTCCGACGAGTTTGGAATCGAGCTGAAGGCCACGATCACGCCGGCCGACGGCTGGACGATCTTCCTGGGCTACTCCTATGACAGCAAGGAGGCGACCCTCGGCGAAGGCGGCAAGGTCGATGACATCTCGTTCTACAACCTCTGGGTGCAGTACCAGAAGGACAAGCTCACGCTCGCCGGCGAGATCGGCAAGCTCGACGACGACGACGCCTTCGCACTCCCGACCCATCTCTTCTGGCTGCTGATGGCGAACTACGCGGTGAGCGACAGCTTCGCCGTCACCGCGCGCATCAGTTCGCAGGACGTGGACGACGGCCCGTCCAATCTGAAGCTGAGCCTGAGCCCAAGCTACAAGATCACGAGCAACCTGCTGTCCGTATTCGAAATCTCGTACACGGACTACAGCGACTTCGCTCTCGATAACAGCACCCTGATCGCCGCCGAGCTCCTCTTCACCTTCTAGGTCGGCCGCAGCCACCCGTCCGGCGCCCGCCGCGAATCCGCGCCGGGCGGGCGCCGCCCGCCCCTCCCTTTCCGCGCAATCCTCGTCCGCAGTCCCTTCCCCCAAACCCGAAGCCTTCCACCACGCATGACCACCTGGAAATCCAAACTCGCCGTCGCCGCCTTCGCCGCGGCCGGCATGCTCAGTCCGCTCCACGCCGAGACCGTCAAGGTCGGCGTGCTCCACTCCCTGTCCGGCACGATGGCGATCAGCGAGACCTCGCTGCGCGACGTCCTGCTCTTCACGTTCGACGAGATCAACGCCAAGGGCGGGATCAGTGTCGGCGGCAGGAAATACACAATCGAGCCCGTCGTCGTGGACGGCGCCTCGAACTGGCCGCTCTTCGCGGAGAAGGCGAAACAGCTGCTCGAGCAGGACAAGGTCGCCGTCGTCTTCGGCTGCTGGACATCCGTCAGCCGCAAGTCCGTGCTCCCGGTGTTCGAGAAGAACAACGGACTGCTCTTCTACCCCGTTCAGTACGAGGGCGAGGAGGAGTCGCAGAACGTCTGCTACACGGCAGAGGCCGTGAACCAGCAGGCGACGCCCGCGGTCGACTACTACCTGGCGGAGGGCAAGAAGAAGTTCTACCTGCTCGGCTCGGACTACGTCTACCCGCAGACGACCAACCTCGTGCTGCTTGAATATCTGCAGTCGAAAGGCGTGCCGCTCGAGAACATCGGTGGCGGGTTCCGCCGCGACGAGTCCGGCAAGATCATCTCGGCCGGCAAATACACGCCTTTCGGACACACCGACTACCAGCAGATCGTGGCCGAGATCAAACAGTTCGCCGCCTCCGGCGATGCCTGCGTGATCTCGACGCTCAACGGCGACACCAACGTGCCGTTCTTCAAGGAGTACGCGGCGTCCGGACTTTCAGCGGAAACCTGCCCGGTCGTGTCCTTTTCCATCTCGGAGGACGAGTTCCGCGGCTTGCCCGCCGATCAGCTGGTCGGCCAGCTTGGGTGCTGGACGTACTTCCAGTCGCTGGATACACTGGCGAACAAGAAGTTCGTGGGCGACTTCCAGGCCTGGTTGAAGAAGACGACCGTGCCCGGCATCGTGAAGAACGACCGCGTCACATGCTCGCCCATGGTGCTCTCGTATAACGGCGTCCACCTCTGGAAAGCCTGCGTCGAGAAGGCCGGCTCGTTCGACGTGGACAAGGTCCGCGCCGCCTGGAAATCCGGCGTGAGCTTCGACGGCCCCGGCGGTACGGTGACGACGCAGCCGAACATGCACCTGACGAAGAACGTCTACATCGGCGAGACCCGGGCCGACGGCCAGTTCAAGATCCTCGAGAGTTTCGACGGCGTTTACGGCGAACCGTGGCTGAAGGGTAAGTTCAAGAAGTGAGCGCCTGACCGCCGGAGCGGCGGTCCACGTTCTCCAGCCCTCCGGGAGCGGATCCGAGAAGGATCCGCTCCCGGCAGTTTTGCCCTCAACGCCTGGCACGGCAATTTTCGCCCAATCGACGCGGCCGCATCCTGCTGGCGCGAATCCTGCAAATGCGCGGCTCATTCCCTGACTTCCGGTGAGAAACTCCCTTCATCGCATCGGTCTCGTCCTCCTGCTCGCCCTCGGGGCGGGTGCGGAGGCGGGCGCGGAGTCGGCACGCGAAACAATCGCGCGCGCCGCGCTCGCGCCCAACGACCGCGCCCAGCGCGAGATCATCGCCACGCTCGCCGGCCAGGGCGACCCGGCGATCCCCGAGTTGCTCGACGCCTGGAAACGCGACGCGCTCTTCATCCACACGCCCGAGGGCGGAAGCCCGGTGGTGGTGGTCCTCACCACGACGGATGGTGGTCCAGGAGCCACCGCCGCCCTGCGCGTAAGCGACGGCGAACTCCTGCGCGACGCACAGGGCGAGCCCATCCGTCTCGTACCGGGCACGACGAAGGCCGTGGAGCACACCAGCGGGCTGCGCCGGGCCATGAAAGCCGTGCTCGACCTGGTCGACCTGGCCTCACCCGATCGATCGCGGCGTATTCGCGCCATCGAGACGCTTGGCAAGGCCCAGGCGCCGGACAAGCTTCCCGTCCTCCGGACACGCCTGGAAATCGAACAGGAGCCGTTGGTGCGTGCGCGCCTGCAGGAGGCGATTGCGTTGATCGAACTCAAGGATCCCGAGCCGGCCACGCGGCTCGCGGCACTCGGCACGCTGCGCGACCTTCACACCCTCGGCAGCGCGGACTTCGTCGCCGCAGCCCGACAGCAGGCGGAGGCAGCCGGAGACCGCGAACTCGTCGGCGCCGCCCGCGCCGCGCAGCGCGCGATCGAGAGTCATCGCGCCGCGGTCGACTTCTTCGGCACGCTCTTTCGCGGCGCGAGCACCGGCAGCATCCTGCTCGTCGTTGCCCTGGGATTGGCGATCACGTTCGGACTGATGGGCGTGATCAACATGGCCCATGGCGAGATGATCGCAGTCGGCGCCTACACGACGTATGTGGTGCAGAACATCTTCGGCGCCGGGGTGACGCTTCCGTTCTTCGGGTTCGGCGTGGGCGTCCCCGGGCTTCGCCTCGAAGGAGCGGCCTACAACGCGTATTTCCTCGCCGCGGTGCCGGCCAGCTTTCTCGCCGCGGCGATCGTCGGCGTTGGCCTCGAGCGCGGCATCATCCGATTTCTCTACCGACGGCCGCTCGAAAGCCTCCTCGCCACCTGGGGTATGTCCCTGGTGCTGCAGCAGGTCTTCCGCCTCATGTTCGGAGCGAACAATGTGCAGGTGTCGAGCCCGAGCTACCTGAGCGGAAACTGGACGGTCAACGATGTGATCCTGGGCTGGAATCGCGTCTTCGTCATCGGCTTCGGCGTCCTGATCGTCCTCGGAATCTGGCTCGTGCTCACGAAGACGTCCCTCGGACTGCTCATGCGCGCGGTCATGCAGAACCGGGTCATGGCCTCGTGCATGGGTGTTCGTACGGACCGAGTCAACATGCTCACGTTCGGCCTGGGCAGCGGGCTTGCGGGACTTGCCGGCGCCTTCCTCAGCCAGATCGGCAATGTCGGGCCCTCACTCGGCCAGAGCTATATCGTGGACTCGTTCATGGTGGTGGTGGTGGGTGGCGTCGGAAACATCGCCGGCACTGTGATCAGCGCCTTCGGGATCGGCGGGGCCGACCAGGTGCTGCAGCAGTATCTTCCCTCCTGGGCACCCGGCCTGGCGGGCGTGCCGTTCATCGGAAGCTTCCTCCAGAACCTGGCGCAGGATTCGGCCGTGTTCGGAAAGATCCTCGTGCTGGGCATGATCATCCTCTTCCTGCAGTGGCGACCGGCGGGGATCTTCGTCACGCGAAGCCGGAGCCTCGAGGGCTGACCATGACCGATCCCGTCTCCCCCACCCGCAGCATCGATCGTTCGCGTCTGCACATCGAGATCGCCGCAGTCGGCGCGATCGCCGTGCTCCTCCTGGCGGTGCTGCCCCTGCTCAACGCCGCGGGATGGCTCAGCGACTTCGCACTCGGCGTCTGGGGCAAGTACCTGTGCTACGCGCTCCTTGCCATCTCGGTCGACATGCTTTGGGGCTACACCGGCCTGCTCAGCCTGGGGCAGGCGTTGTTCTTCGCCCTCGGCGGATACATGCACGGCATGTACCTGATGCGCATGATCGGCGATCTCGGTCAGTATCGCCTGCCGATCCCCGACTTCCTCGTCTTTCTCGGCTGGAACCGCCTGCCCGCATTCTGGGAGCCGTTCGACAGCTTCGCGTTTGCCATGCTCATGGTGCTGGTCGTTCCGGGGAGCTTGTCATTTGTGTTCGGATACCTGGCGTTCCGGTCCCGCATCCGGGGTGTGTATTTCTCGATCCTGACGCAGGCGCTCACCTACGCGGCGATGATCATGTTCTTCCGGAACAACCTGCTCATGGGCGGGAACAACGGTTTCACGGATTTCAAGTTCATCCTCGGTCATTCGCTCGTGGATCCGGCCGGTGCGCCCGCGACGATCCGCGGGCTGTTCATCGCGACCGGCGCCGTCCTGCTCGCGGTCTACGGCCTCTGCCGCTGGCTGAGCACGACAAAGTTCGGACTGATTCAGCGTGCGGTCCGCGACGGCGAGAATCGTGTGTTGTTCTCCGGATACGCTGCCGCCAACTTCAAGCTGTTCGCATTCGTCCTCTGCGCCCTGATCGCAAGCATCGGAGGCGCGCTCTACGTGCCGCTCGCGGGCATCATCAATCCCGAGGAGATGAAGCCCGAGAAGTCGCTCGAGGCGGTCGTCTGGGTCGCGCTCGGCGGCCGCGGCACCCTCGTGGGCCCGATCCTCGGCGCCATTGGCGTGAACTGGCTCAAGAGCTGGGCCACGCGGGCCTTTCCGGACCTGTGGCTGCTCCTGCTCGGCGCCCTCTTCATCGTGGTGGTGCTGTTCCTCCCGGGCGGCCTGGTGAGCATCCCGCAGCGCCTGGCACCGCTCTGGAAAAGGCTGAGGGGTTAGGCTTCCCGACCCCCGCCACCAGACACCCAACCGTCGCCACCGCATTCCACCATCCGCTTCTCCGCTCGGACCTCCAGCTCTTCGCCTTTCCTCACCGATGCCCCATCCGATCCTCAGTGTCGAAGACGTCACAAAGACCTACGACGGGTTCCGTGCGATCTCGAATCTCACGTTCTACCTTTACGAGGGTGAACTGCGCACGGTGATCGGCCCGAATGGCGCGGGGAAGTCGACGTTCTTCGACCTGATCACCGGTCGTGCTCGTCCGGATACGGGCCGGATCGAGTACGGTCCGGGGAAAAGCCCGACGACGGACCTCACGCGGTTGAAGGAGTACGAGATCAACCGCCTCGGCATCGGACGCAAGTTCCAGACGCCGAGCGTGTATGTCGAGCACACGGTCTGGGACAATCTCGTGCTGTCGCTCAGCGGAGCACGGGGCGTCTTCTCGTCGATCTTCCACCGGCTCACATCAGCCGAGCGCGACCGCATCGACGAGTTGCTCGAACTCGTGCGCCTCGCGGGAAAACGGCACTGGAAGGCCGGCCAGCTCGCGCATGGGGAGAAGCAGTGGCTCGAGATCGGCATGTTGCTCGCCTCAGGTCCCAAGGTGCTGCTCATCGATGAACCTGCGGCGGGGATGACGGACGAGGAGACCCATCGTACGGGAGAGCTGCTTATCTCCCTTGCAGGCCGTCACAGCCTCGTCGTCGTCGAACACGACATGACCTTCGTCAAACAGATCGCCCAGCAGAACAGGGTGACTGTGCTGCACCAGGGCTCCGTGCTGTGCGAGGGTCGCTTCGACGAGGTGCAGTCCCACCCGCGCGTCCGCGAAGTCTACCTCGGCCGCGGCAAGCACAACTGACCCGCCTGATCTGAACCACAGAGAACACAGAGGGCACAGAGAAATACCAGAGACCCATACCTAGCCACATCGTCGCCACAAGGTCATCGCGTTCCGCGCGCGTTCCGATCTGCAGGACTCCTCCCCTTGATCGGTTCTTCTCTCAGTGTCCTCTGTGCCCTCTGTGGTTCATACCCAAAGTCCGCGAATCATGGTCGCTTCCGCTCCCGTCCTTTCCCTGCAGTCTGTCGAGACCGACATTGGCGGCTCGCGTATCCTTCGTGGTGTGACGCTCGAGGTGCACGCCGGCGAGGTGGTCGCCCTCATGGGCCGCAATGGCGTGGGCAAGACGACGACACTGAGATCGATCACCGGCGTCCTCGCGCTGCGAGCCGGGTCGATCCGGTTCGCGGGTGAACCCATCGAACGCCTGGGTTGCGATGCCCGGGCACGGGCCGGCATCGGCTACGTGCCGCAGGGCCGGGAGATATTCCCGCATCTCACGGTGGAGGAGAATCTGCAACTCGGCCTGGTGGTCCACGGACGTCGCGGGAACGAGGCGCGCCAGGCGCTCGAGCGCGTGTTCTCGCTGTTTCCCGTGCTGAAGGAGTTTCTGCCGCGCAAGGGCGGCGTCCTCTCCGGTGGGCAGCAACAGCAGCTCGCCATCGGCCGGGCGCTCCTGACCGAACCCAGGCTGCTCATCCTCGACGAGCCCACGGAAGGTATCCAGCCATCTATTATCGATCAGATCGGCGATACCCTGAGGAAATTGAAGGCGCCCGCCGCTCCGCCGAATGCGATCGAACGCGCCGCGCACGATGTCCGCGAGATCCAGGATGCGATCCACGAACTCAAGAAGGATCATCGCCTCGCCATCCTGCTCGTGGAGCAGTACGTGGACTTCTGCCGCGAGGTGGCGGACCGCTTCTATGCCATGGACCGCGGCGCGGTGACGATCTCCGGACCGATCGAGCACCTCACCGACGAGGTCGTGCGCAAGCACCTGCAGGTGTAGCGAAGGAAGATGTGGAGTGCAGAATGTAGATTGTTGATACACGAGCACGCTTAACCAACTGCAGGCACTCCGCACCCTCCGCCATTCTGCATTCGCCATCCACCCTTCTTCACTCACCTCGCTCCCATGCACCTCACCCCACGCGAACGCGAAAAACTCATGGTCGTGGTCGCGGCCGACCTCGCCCGCAGGCGCCAGGCCCGCGGATTGAAACTCAATTACCCCGAGTCGATCGCACTCATTTCCTATGAGATCATGGAAGGCGCGCGCGACGGCCGCAGTGTCGCCGACCTGATGAGCTTTGGCACGACGCTCCTATTGACACTTACCCATAGAAGTGACGATTGATTCAAAACAGTTCGGCTTGGGCGAAGAAGGCAGCGATGAGTTGGGGACGTCGGCGTTTTCGCCGGATTCGTTTGAGAGCCTGACAGGCGCGGT
>JAEWQP010000003.1 GCA_023399155.1 Verrucomicrobiota bacterium
GACGTCGTGCTTCCAGCCGCCGGACCTTCAGCGCTTCCCCATCAATCTTGCATCCTTTCGGCATCCCCATACCGCAAACATACAGATGTGACCTCAGTTGTCACTTCTATAAGTAACAATCAATAAGACGTGATGATGTGATGGAGGGCGTCGCCGAGATGATCCACGAGGTGCAGGTGGAGGCAACGTTCCCGGACGGGACAAAGCTCGTCACCGTGCACGAACCGATTCGCTGATCCCCTGGGGAGCAACCATGACACCCGGAGAAATCATCACACCGCCCGATGCGCCGAGGCTTCCTGCAAACACCGGGCTCGAAACGCGGACAATCGAGGTGGTCAATTCTGGCGACCGACCGATCCAGGTGGGCTCGCATTATCACTTCTTCGAGACGAACGACGCCCTCGTGTTTGATCGCCCGTCGGCACGCGGCTTCCGGCTCAACATTCCCGCCGGCACGGCCGTGCGCTTCGAAGCCGGCGACACCAAGCGCGTGGAACTCGTCGCCCTGGCCGGGCGTCGCGAGGTCTTCGGCCTGCAGGGAAAGATCAACGGTCGCCTCAACCCGGCCGACCCATGATACGCCGCTAACCCGACTCGGATGTGCGAAGCGGGCGGCGGCGAGCCGGCCCGCTTCGTGCTTCCGCGAAACGTGCGGGGCGAAATCCACCCCCGGTGCCCTCCGGCCCGGAGGCCTGTCCCCGCACTCCATCCACCCGCTACGCTCAAGCCGTTCCTCATGCCTCTCCACCTCTCCCGCCGTCAGTATGCAGAAATGTATGGCCCCACAGCCGGCGACCAAGTCCGGCTCGCGGACACCGACCTGTTCGTCGAGGTCGAGCGCGACCTGATCGCCGAGGCCGCTGGGTACGGCAACGAAATCAAGTTCGGCGGCGGCAAGGTCATTCGCGACGGCATGGGCCAGTCCCCGACGGCGACCGACGCCGAATCACTCGATGTTGTCATCACCAACGCGACGATCCTCGATCCGATTCTCGGTGTGATCAAAGCCGACATCGGCATCAAGGCCGGATTCATCGTCGGCGTCGGCCATGCCGGCAACCCGGCGATCCAGGATGGGGTCGGTTCGGTCTACCCTGACCCGCGTACGCAGCGCAGGAATCCGATGATCGTCGGCGCCTGCACGGAGGTCATCGCCGGAGAGGGCTGCCTCGTCACGGCCGGGGGCATCGATTCGCACATCCACTTCATCTGCCCGCAACAGATCGACGAGGCCATCAGCTCGGGTCTCACCACGATGCTGGGCGGTGGAACCGGGCCCGCGCACGGCACGCTGGCCACGACGTGCACGCCTGGCGCCTGGAATATGCACCGGATGCTCGAGGCTGCCGAAAGCTACCCGGTCAACCTTGGGTTCCTCGGCAAGGGAAATTGCGCCACACCCCAACCCCTGCGCGACCAGGTGCTCGCCGGGGCGATCGGCCTGAAGCTGCACGAGGATTGGGGCACCACGCCCGCCGCGATCGATACCTGCCTCGGCGTGGCCGACGAACTCGATGTCCAGGTCGCGATCCACACCGACACGCTCAATGAGTCCGGCTACGTCGACGACACGATCCGCGCCTTCAAGGGACGCACGATCCACACCTTCCATTCCGAGGGCGCCGGCGGCGGCCACGCGCCGGACATCATCCGCGTGTGCGGCGAGCCGAACGTCCTCCCTTCCTCGACCAATCCGACGCGTCCTTTCACGGTGAATACGATCGATGAGCACCTCGACATGCTCATGGTCTGCCACCACCTCGACTCGCGCATCCCCGAGGATGTGGCGTTCGCGGAGTCGCGCATCCGCCCCGAGACGATCGCGGCCGAGGACCGGCTTCACGATCTCGGCGCGATCTCGATCATGGCCTCGGACTCGCAGGCTATGGGGCGGGTCGGCGAGGTGATCTGCCGCACCTGGCAGACCGCGCACAAGATGAAGGCGCAGCTCGGGAGCCTGGCGTCACCACAAGGCAACCACGCGGCGGCCGACAACTTCCGCGCCCTCCGCTATCTAGCGAAGTACACGATCAATCCCGCGGTCGCCCACGGCATTTCCCACATGGTCGGGTCGCTCGAGGTCGGCAAGTGGGCGGATATCGTCCTGTTCCGGCCCGCGCTCTTCGGGGTGAAACCGGAGATGGTGCTCAAGGGCGGCATGATTGCGTGGGCGAACATGGGCGACCCGAATGCGTCCATTCCGACGCCGCAGCCGATGTTCTACCGGCCGCAGTTCGGCGCTGCGACGCGTGCACTCGCCAGCACGTGCCTCACCTTCGTCAGCGAGGCCTCGCTGCGTTCCCGGACCGGAATCCAGCACCTCGACCTGCGCCGACGGCTGGTACCGGTGGCGCATACGCGGGGGATCGGCAAGAAGGACATGGTGCTGAACGATGCGCTTCCAAGGATCGAGGTCGATCCCGAGACCTACACGGTCAGGGCCGATGGGGTGCACCTCACCTGCGAGCCGGCTAAAGTGCTGCCCATGGCGCAGCGCTACTTTCTTTTCTAGCGCGTGTTTTCGAACCCGTGGTGCGGTTCACGCCGATCGACGAGCTTCAGAAAGGGAGACCCCGGCTCCTGCCCGGCCGCGATCGTCGCTCGGCAAACGCCCACGGTTGCGCATGCGCCGCGGAGCGGGCGCTCCGCCCTCCAGGCGGCGGCGGGCTCGTTCGGGTCTCGGGCCTATAGGACTTCCTGGCCCCGTCTTCTGGCGAGCATCCAGGCGATGAGCTGCAGCGTGCGCTCGGCATCGGGCAAACGCACGCCGGTGATCCAGGCATTGAGCGCTTGTCGGGAAACGCCCATGACGCGCGCCACCCGCGCCTGCTCCCCATGGGCTGCAAACTCGCGACGCAACTCGGCAGCGAGGGCGTTCCACAGCGGCGTGGCTTCGCCTGGACGAAGCGTCGCTCCAGGCTTGCGCTTTCGCGCAGTCGCCCGTTTCGCCGCATCCGCCGCCTCGAAGGCGAGCCGGGCTCCGGCCTCCCAGAGAGCCTGGCCAATATCGTCGGCAATCGCCGCCTTCGGATGCGAAAAAATCGAGCGATTCATGTCATTCATTGAATGACATTCTTCGGCGAGGGCGAGCGAAAGGTGAGGCGAGCTCGAGGTCTCGCGCGCAGTCGTTGCCCCAGTTGGGGGCGGAGGATCGAACAGGACGGCTTCCGTTATGTTCTCAAAAAAACGATTCTGAGAACTTGGGTCCTGATTTGAGAACTTGGTTCGGTCTTTGAAGAACTTTGTTCTGCGAAATCAGCCGCTTCAGCGGCTCGCTCGTGGTACTCCCGCCGGGAGTCGAACCCGGATCTTCGGCTTCGGAGGCCAACATTCTATCCATTGAACTACAGGAGCACGGCGCCAGGCAGGGCCCGGACGAGTCGCGCAGTGTCAAACCCACGCGGAAGGCTGTAAAGGTGAATTTCGCCACGAACACGTCGCTCCCCACGGAAGCCGGGCGCAGCCGCTTGCGGCACCAGGCCCCCTCCGCCGATTCCTCCGCCGCGAACAGCCCCTGATGCGGCGCCGGGGCGCTACGGCGTCGGCGGGAAATGCCGCGCCCGACCGACCCGGCCTATCCCGCGATGTGTTTCTCGTAGGCCTCGGGCGAGAGCAGGCCCGGGACCTGCGCGCGGTTCATCACCTTGATCTTAAGCATCCACCCGTCGTCATACGGTGCCTTGTTCAGCGTCTCGGGCGCGGTGGCGAGGAGCGGGTTGACCTCGATGACCTCGGCGTCGACGGGCATGAACAGGTCGGAGGCGGCCTTGACCGACTCGACCACGCCGAAGGTCTCACCGCAGCGCAGCGTGCGGCCGGCCTTGGGCAACTCGCAAAATGTGATGTCGCCCAGGCTGTTCTGGGCGTAGTCGGTGATGCCGATGAGAGCAGTCCCGTCGTCGTTGAGACTGAGCCACTCGTGTTCGCGGGTGTAGTGGAGATTCGTCGGGACGTTCATCGTTTCGGAGTCCTCAGGATTGCTTGGGAAGGTCGACAAAGGGCGGCTTGCAGGTGAGCAGGGCGACGCGCTGCCCGCGCACGTCCACGGCCAGCGCCCCGGTCGCGGCGGCGGCGGTCACGAGCGCGGAGCCGATGGCCTCGTTGCGCACGGGCGAGAGTGTGCCGCTGAGCACGCGGCCGACGGCCTGCTCGCCGGCGAGCACCGGCGTACCGGGGCGAATGATACGCCGATCGCCGGTGCGGAAAAAGACCACGCGCCGCGCGGGGCCCTCGTTTTTCTCGCGCAGAAGGGCTTCGCGCCCGACGAAGTCGGAGGCCTTGCCCAGCTTGACTGTCCACATCAGACCGGCCTGCACGGGTGTGATCTCGTCGTCGATCTCGTGGCCGTAGAGCGAGAAACCTGCCTCCAGGCGCAGGCTGTCGCGCGCGCCGAGCCCGCAGGGGATCAGCCCATGCGTCCGCCCGGCTTCCTCCAGCGCGAACGCGATCTCCTCGGCGCGGTCCCACGGCACGAACAGCTCATAGCCGAGTTCACCCGTGTAGCCCGTGCGACTGATGATGGACAACACGCCGGCGACAGGTGCCTCGGCGAAACGGTAGTAGCGCAGCTCGGGCAACGGCACGGGCGTGAGCTTTTCCAGGATGTCCCGCGAGCGCGGCCCCTGGAGCGCGATCAGGCCCCACTGTTGCGACTGATCCTCGATCGCGCCGCCGAAGTCGCCGGCGTGGCTGCGGATCCAGGCGAGGTCCTTTCCCGTGTTCGACGCGTTGACGCAGATGAGGAAATCATCCGGCGCGCGCATGTAGACGAGCAGATCGTCCACCACCCCGCCGCCCGGGTGACACATGGGCGAGTAAAGCACACCGCCGGGCGTGAGGCGGGAGACATCGTTGGTGAGGAGCCGGTCGATGAAAGCCCCGGCGCCCCGCCCGCGCACGAGAAACTCTCCCATGTGCGAGACATCGAACATCCCGGCGGCTGTGCGCACGGCGCGGTGCTCGTCGAGGATGCTCTTAAACTGCACGGGCATCTCCCATCCTGCAAAATCCACGAAGCGCGCGCCGCGCGCCGCGTTGAACTCGTGCAGGCAGGTTCGCCGGAGAGTGGACATGGGAACGCTCGACTAATGACGCGGGTGGGCCGCGTGCAAGGTCGTTTCTCCCGCACGCCGCACGCCTGGCGCACGCCGCGTCATCCCCTGATCTCCTCCTTGGGGGGCAGCGTGACGGGCAGCCGCGCGACCAGCACCTTGTCGACGCGGAAACGGTCCATATCGACGACCTCCCAGCGAAAACCGCCTGCCTCGAAGAAGTCGCCCGCCTTCGGGATGCGTCCAAAGTGGGTCATGATGAAACCGCCGAGTGTCTGGAAATCCGCTCGATCCTCACCCGGCAGTCGCGTGACGCCGAGGACCTCGCGCACGTCGACGATCGCCATCGTCGCATCGATCAACCACGAACCGTCGGTGCGGCGGTGCGCCTCCGGGCCGGCCGACGTTCCGCGTGAAGGCAGGTCCCCGACGATCGCCTCGAGCACATCGATCAACGTGACGATGCCGCTGACGGTGCCAAACTCGTCGGTCACGAGCGCGATGTGGCGTGAGGAGCGCTTGAACGACTCCAGTAGCTGGATACCGGAGACCGTCTCCGGGACGAACAGCGGCTTGGTGATGAGGTCGCGCATCGGCGTCTGGAAGCCTGCGGCGGAGTTGGCCCACAACGCCTTGACCGAGAGCATGCCCACGATGTCGTCAGGGCCGCCGCGATGCACCGGGAAATGCGAGTGCCCGCTGGCGACGATCTTGCGCCAGTTCACCTCGTCGGGATCCTCGCTATCGATCCAGACGATCTTCGGACGCGGGGTCATGATGGCGGTGACCTGGAGGCGATCCAGCGCGAGCACCCCCTCGACCATGCGCTTTTCCGCCTCGAGAAAGACACCCTCGGTCAGGCCCTGCTCGATGAGCAGAGTGACTTCTTCATCCGTCACGGTCGCCTCCTTGACCCGGCCGACGCGGAAGAGCTTGAGCACGGCATCCGTGATCGCAGCGAGTCCGGAAACAAGCGGGCCGCCCAGCCGCGAGAGCGCGGTCATCGGCCGGGCGACGAGCATGGCGTAACGTTCGGGCCGGGACATCGCGATGCGCTTGGGCACGAGTTCGCCGAACACCACGGACAACAGTGTGATCGGCACGGCCACGAGGCCGATCGCCACGCGGTTGGCGTAGGGACCGATGAGCGGTAGGTCCGCTAGCCACGGCTCGAGGGCCGGAGCGAACGTCGCTCCGCCGATCGCACCGGTCACCACACCGATCAGCGTGATGCCGACCTGGACGGTCGAGAGAAACTTTGCCGGCGCCTCGGCGAGGGCCAGGGCGGCCTTGGCGCTGGCGCTTCCCTGATCGGCCAGGTGCTTGAGCCGGGCCCTCCGAGCGGCCACCACCGCGATCTCAGCTAGAGCGAACAGGCCGCCCAAAAGCGTGAACACGAAAAGGATACCCAAACTGTAACTCACGATCGCGCAACAGTTGCCGCATTTGTGAGCGGCTCACAAATCCTTTCTCGAACCACACCTTGCAGCAGGAGCTTGGTCGGAATAAGCTTCCAGTCTGCTCATGCACCCTGCCAAAGACGCGGCCTTCGGTTCGAAGCCATGACAGCCATCCTGATCGCCGCTGCACTCACCCTCGGGGTCTGCTTTCTCGCCTCCCTGCTCGAGGCCGTACTGCTGAGCACCACGGCTGCCGACATTGAATCACTGAAAAAGCGCTCGCCCGCGCTCGGTGCCGAGCTGGACCGCCACAAGGCCGAAACGCGGGAAGCCCTGACCGCGCTCATCTCGCTTCACACCATCGCCATCACCTTGGGTGCCGCGGTGGTCGGCGGCTTGGTCACAGCCCGCCTGGGCGAGTGGTGGCTGGGCGGAGCGGCCGCAGGCCTCACGGTCGCCACCCTGCTGCTCGCGGAGGTCCTGCCCAAGAACGTCGGCGCCGGTTACCGCACCTCGCTGCAGCCCGCCGCCGCCCGCATGATCTCGGTGCTGCGCGTCGTGCTTCATCCCATCACCTGGCTTTGCACGCGCTCGGCCCGGATGATCGCGCCCGAATCGCCCGCCGAGGAGCACGATTCCAGCGAGGAAATCATCCTGCTGGCCGAACGGAGCGCCAAGGAGGGAAAGCTCACCCCTGTCGAATCAAAGATGATCGCCAACGCGCTGACGCTCGACGACATCCGCGTGTCCGAGATCATGACGCCTCGCACGGTGGTGACGGCGCTCGATGCGACCACGACGGTCGGCGAGGTCTTTGCGAAGCATCGGAACATCCCGTTCGCCCGCATGCCGGTGTATCAGGAAGATTTCGACCACGTCATCGGCATGGTGCGCCGGCGCGATCTGCTCAACGCCAAGGCCAACGACCAGGATCACGAACTGGTCGGCACGCTGAAGCAGGAGATCCATTTCGTGCCCGAGACCGTCAGTGGAGCCGCCGCGCTGCAGCTGTGCCTCAAGACGCACCAACAACTTCTCGTGGTCGTGGACGAATTCGGCTCGGTGGCGGGCGTCGTGACGATGGAGGACATCATCGAGCATATCATCGGGCGCGAGATCTTCGAGAAGGACGATGTCGCGATCGACATGCGCGAGCTCGCGCGTGCGCGAGGGTTCCGGGGCATCGGCGCACATGGCCGCACGGCCGCGCCGGCCAAGGCTCCGGTGCGCCGCTAAACAGTGCCGCGCCCGCACGCCCAGTGCGCGACGCCCCGCATGCCGCGGGCATTTTCCGGGCTCGGCCGCCGCGACGCCTGCGTCGTTCGTGCTTTCCGCGCAGCCCTCGTGCCCGCTACGGTGATGCGCACCTCGCGCTCCTGAGCGCGTCCCAGTCCAGATGTCGCCGCAGTACCACGTTCACGAGCCCGACCCGTTCCTAATCCAGTTCACGGAGACGATCGGCATCCGCTATTACGGCCTCGCCTACATCCTGGGCTTCGGGATCGCGGCGGGATTGCTTTGGATCTACTGGCGCCGCGGCCGCTCGCCGATTACTCCGGCCGCGCAGGGCGACCTGATGTTTGCCGGGATGCTTGGGACGTTCATCGGTGGACGGCTCGGTTTCTTCCTTTTCTATTCTCCCGGGACCCTGCTGGAGGATCCGGTTCAACTCGTCCGCATCTGGGAGGGCGGGATGGCGAGCCACGGCGGCTTCATCGGCGTCTTCGTCGGCGTCTGGTGGGCGGCGCACAAGCACCGGATCCCGCTCGTCACCGCGGGCGACATCGCGGTGACGCTCGCGCCCGCCGGGCTCATGCTCGGTCGGCTCGCCAACTACATCAACGGCGAGCTCTGGGGCAATGTGATCCAAAGCCATGTCCCGTGGGCCGTGATCTTCACCACCTCCGCACCGCCTGGCACCAACCCGCTGCTGATCGAGCCGCGCCATCCGTCGCAGCTCTACGAGGCGGCGCTGGAGGGACTGGTCCTGCTCGTCTATACGCAGTGGCGGATCTGGTGCACACCAGTGGTAACGCGCGCGCCAGGCCGGCTGGCGGGGGAGTTTCTCCTCGGCTACGCCGTCGCACGCGTGATCAGCGAGCACTTTCGCGAGCACGACGTCGGGATCGAGCCGTTCCTCGGGCTGAATCGCGGCGCGTGGCTTTCGCTGGGCCTCCTCGCCGCCGGCGCGTGGCTGATCGCGACCTCCGCCGCGCGCGGACGCGCTGCCGCGGCCCGCGCCTACGGGCGATCGGACACACCGCCGACCGACCCTGGCTCGTCCCGGTAACATGGCGCAGGCGCCCGCCGCTCACATCCGCAAGGGCTGCGCGACAGCGAACAGTCCGGCGAGGCTCCGCCACTTTGGGCTGTGAACCGGGTGGCGACACGACGATAAATCCGCGCATGAAAATCGTTCGATGCCGGCTCGCCGACGGCCGGATCGCGGGAGGGACGCTGCAGGACGACGGTTCGGTGCGCACCGAGGCCGGCGAGACCGTGCGTGGGTTCTCTCTCCTGGCTCCAGTCGTCCCGACCAACATCATTGGCATCGGCCTGAATTACCGCAGGCATGCCGAGGAGGGCGGCAAGGGCGTGCCCGCGCGGCCCATGTGGTTCATGAAGACCTCCGGCGCCGTGCAGGATCCCGGCGGACCGATCGTGATCCCGGGCACCAGCGCGAGCCCGGAGGTCGACTACGAGGGCGAACTCGCCGTCGTGCTCGGCCGCGCCGCGCGCCATGTCACACGCGAGCGGGCTCTGTCATACGTTCTCGGGTACACGTGCGCCAACGATGTGAGCGCGCGCGACTGGCAGTTCAGGCTCGGCAGCGGGCAGTTCTGCCATGCCAAGAGCTTTGACACCTTCTGCCCGCTCGGCCCGGTACTCGTCACGCCTGACGAGGTGCCCGACCCGCAGAACCTCCGGCTGTGCACGCGCGTGAACGGCGAGATCCGGCAGGATTGGACGACCTCGGACATGGTTTTCGACGTCGCGACGCTGATCGAGTTTCTCAGCGCCAGCCGCACGCTGCCCGTAGGAACGGTGATCCTCACCGGCACTCCCCATGGCGTGGGCTATGCCCGCACGCCGCCGGTCTGGCTCCGTCCCGGCGATGTCGTCTCGGTTGAGATCGAGCGCATCGGCACCCTGACCAACCCGGTCGTCGCCGAGACGGCCGGGGCTGAACCACGGATCCGGAACGATGAACCCTGACCAGCCACGGATCGCGCTGATCTGCGCGGATTCCCACGCATTGCTGCGTCGGGAAAAGCGCCGGCAAGCGTCGGCGGGCCATGCTTGCGCCCCGACGACATCACGGTCCGCCCGTGTGCAGAATCAGTTCAATCTTCTCCATTTCCCCATATGAAACGCACCACCGTGAAAGAGGCGCTTGCGAGCGCCGGGCCGGTCGACCCGATCCTCGTGCAGGGTTGGGTCCGCACGCGCCGCGATTCGAAAGGATTTTCGTTCCTCGAGCTCAACGACGGATCGAGCCTAAAGGGCCTCCAGGTCATCGTCGACGCCTCCCTGCCCGATTACGCGCATATCCAGCGCGCGACGACAGGTGCGTCGGTCTCGATCACCGGGGCGCTCGTGCCGTCCAAGGGTGCGGGCCAGAAATGGGAGGTCGTGGCTCGTACCGTGGAGATCCTCGGTGAAGCCGACGCCACCTACCCGCTTCAGAAAAAGGGACACACTCTCGAATTTCTGCGCGAGATCGCGCACCTGCGGCCGCGTTCCAACCTGTTCGGCGCCGTCTTCCGCGTGCGCAGCCGCCTCGCCTACGCGATCCATTCGTTCTTCCAGAGCCGCGGCTTCCTCTACGTCCACACGCCGATCATCACGGCGAGCGACTGCGAGGGCGCGGGGGAACTCTTCCGCGTCACCACGCTCGATGCCAAGGCCCCGCCGCTGCGCGAGGACGGCAGCGTCGATTTCGCCCAGGATTTCTTCCGCAAGAAGGCGTTCCTGACCGTCAGCGGCCAGCTCGAGGCCGAGATCTTCGCCTGCGCCTTCAGCAACATCTACACCTTTGGCCCGACCTTCCGCGCGGAGAACTCCCACACGTCGCGGCACGCGAGCGAGTTCTGGATGATCGAGCCGGAGATCGCGTTCTGCGACCTTCAGGGCAACATGGATCTCGCGGAGGAGTTCGTGAAGGGCCTGATCCGCGACGTGCGCGAGCACTGCGCTGAGGATCTCGAGTTCTTCGCCAAGTTCGTGGACAAGGAACTCCTCCCGCGGCTCGACTTCGTGCTCGAGCGCCCCTTCGTCCGCCTGAGCTACACCGACGCCATCGAGATCCTGCTCAAGAGCGGCCGCACCTTCGAGTATCCAGTTTCCTGGGGCACGAACCTGCAGAGCGAGCACGAGCGTTTCCTCACCGAGGAGCACTTCAAGAGCCCGGTCACGGTCTTCAACTACCCGAAGGAGATCAAGCCGTTCTACATGCGGCTGAACGAGGACAACAAGACGGTGACGGCGATGGACGTGCTCGTGCCCGGCATCGGCGAGATCGTCGGCGGGAGCCAGCGCGAGGAGCGCCTCGACGTGCTCATCGACAACATGCGCCGCCACGGTATCAGCGAGAAGGACTACGGCTGGTACATCGACCTGCGCCGGTTCGGGACGGTCCCGCACGCGGGCTTCGGCCTCGGCTTCGAACGCATGCTCATGTTCGTGACCGGCGTCGGCAACATCCGCGACGTCATCCCCTTCGCCCGCACGCCGGGTGTGTGCGAGTTCTAGGGACGACCAGGCGGAGGATTCACCCCGGCCCGCGGCTCCCACCGGCGTCGCGAGCCTTACGGCCGGAGATACACTTCCACCAGTGCCACGCCGGTGGTGCCGCCGGCGCCGGTGGCGTGCACGGTGTAGATCCCGGGCGAGAGGGTCACAACGAAGGCCGCGTCCCTGCTGCCTGCGACGAGTGGGAACGCCCCCAACTCGGCCGCAACCGTCCGCGTCGTCGTGGATCCGGCACTACCGTCCCAGTTGTCGTTCGTAAGGACGAGGTCGTCGACCGGCTCGCCGGCCCGCCGCTTGTAGATCGCGAGCTGCGGATCCGCGAGCACGCCGGTGAGGCCGAAGGTGGACTGCAGCCCTGGCCCGACGGCGCGGATGAGGAAGGTCCGCGAACCCTCCTGGGAGACGACAAAGCCCGGGATCATGAGCGCGTCACCGGTGCCCACGAAGCCCCGGTTCGATATGTTCGACAGGCGCGCCGTCGGCGTGCCGGTATCGGCATCGTAGAGCTCGACGAGCGCCAGGCCGGCTGTGTTGTTCTTGCCGCTGGCGACAACCGTGTACTGCCCCGGGGCAAGGTCGACCAGCACGGCGGCGTCCGCGCTCCCCGCGGGGAGCGGGAACGCACCGACCTGGCTGGAAGCGAGCGGGATCTGGGCCGCGTTGCCGTTCGTGCCCCAGTCATCATTGACGAGCTGGGCTTCGAACTGGCGGGAGGCGGTGTTGTAGCGCGTGAGCGTGAGTTGCGGATCAGCCAGTGTGCCGCCGAGCCCGAGCGTTCCAAGCGTCGGACCGACGGCACGGATGAGCAGGCGCTTGGTCCCGGTGCCCTCGACCACAAACCCCGGGATGAGCGCCTCGCCCGCAAGCGCCATAGCCCGGGTGGAGAGGTTGAGCGGGCGCGCGGTGGACGGGGCGGCCGCGGCCACCGTGACCTCCGCACCCGAACTCGTCGCGGAGGAACCTCCGGCGCTCACGAGGACCGTGTAGGTTCCGGCGTGAAACGCCTGCAGGCTGCCGAGCGTGTAGGTGGCCGAGTTGGCGCCCGCGATGTCGACGCCGTTGAGGCGCCACTGATACGAAAGCTCGCCGGGACCGGAGGCACCGACGGAAAGCGAGAGCGCACCGCCGGCGGTTCCGGAGCCGGACGCCGGTTGCGCGGTGATGGCGAGCGGTGCGGTGACGGAGAGGGTCGCGGCGTTCGAGACTGCGGGCGAACTGCCGGGCTGGGTTGCCACGCAGCGGAACTGATCGCCGTGCATCGCGGTGGTCGTGGGCGACACCGTCAGGGTGGCTGTGCCTGCGCCGGAGTACGTCGCGTTGTCTGTGATTTCTGTCCAGTCGCCCGACGCAGCGGGGCGTCGCTGCCAGCGAAACGCCGGGGCTTCGGCGCCTGACACGCTCACCGAGAACCGCGCCGCCTGGCCGGCCTCGACCGACCGGTCCGCCGGCTGTTCCACGAATGTCGGCGACGAGGCCAGGGCACCCCCGATGATGGCGAGGCTGACCGAGTCGTTCGCGGCGATGGCCGAGACCCGCGAGAGCGCCACCGGCATCGAGGCATTCCGGCCGCCGTAGCCCCACTGCACGACCGTCCCATCCGCCTTCAGCGCGAGCGAATGGTAGTTTCCCGCGGCGACGGAAACGACGCCGCTGAGGTTCGCCGGGACCGTGGCCTGGCCGTAGGTGTTCGAGGAACCCCAGGCCACCACGGTGCCGTCGTTTCTCAGCGCGAGCGCGTGCTGGCCGCCCACCGAGAGGGACACGACGCCGGAAAGCCCGCTGGGAATCGTCCCCTGCGTGGCACCCCACCGGAGGACCGTGCCGTTGCTGCGCACGGCGTAACTCACGTTGCTGCCTGCCGCGATCGCGACGACGCCGGAGAGCCCGGCGGGAACGGTGGATTCGCCCTGACCGTTGTTGCCCCAGGCCACCACCGTGCCGTCGCTCCTGAGTGCGAGCGCGTGGTCACCACCGATCGCGAGCTGCGTCACATTGCCGAGGCCCGCGGGCGGCGTCGTCTGCCCATACGCCGGATCGCCCCAAAGCACGACCTTACCGTCTCCCCGCACCGCACCACTGACCGCGCCGCGGGCGGAAACCGCGACCACGCCGGAGAGGCCGGAGGGCACGGTTGTCTGGCCGGCGGTGTTGCTGCCCCACGCGGTCACGGTGCCGTCCGTCCGCAGTCCGACCCCGTGCTGGGAGCCCGCGACCACGCGACGGATCCCCGTGACGCCGGCCGAAGCGCTCACCGCCTGGCTGCCTCCCCACCCGACGAGGAACGGGTTCGCGGGCTGGCCGAGGATGATCTCGACGTCGAGATACTCCTCGGGCGCGTTCCCGCCCCTGGCCAGCGGGCGTATGGTGACGCCGTGCTTCGTATCCACAAAGCTGGCACCCACGCTAAGGCCCGCATCCTGTGCCCGCGATCCCGGAGTCGTCATGTCGAGCAGCTGGCTCGCTTCGCTCGAGCCGAAGCCCCACACCACATAAGCGCCGTTGTATAGCGAGGTGTTGTTCGTGATGCTCTGGCGGAAACCGATCCAGTAGGTGCGCTCGCCGTCGCAGAAGACGTTCAGGGCGAGACTGCGGTCCAGGGGCGCCGCCTTCGTATCAAAGCGCGTGACTCGGTACGTGCCCGACTGCGTGACCGGCCGCACCGCGGCGTCGGGCAGCCAGCCAAGCAGGTTCTTGAACCAGGGGTTGAAGTGGTTGGACGCCGCCGTCGAGCCGCCTCCCATCACATCGAAGGGATCGCCGTACTCCGTGCTCGTGCCCGCGGGCGATGCGGGATTGCCATCCGCGACCTGCCAGAGGTTGGCGTGGAAGAGCCCGAAGTTGTGGCCCAGTTCGTGCGAGGTCACACGGAAGTTGAACCAGCCGTTGATCCAGGTTTTGCCGCCGCCGACCGAACCGAGGCCGGCCCAGGTCCATTCGGAATTGGTGATCCCGCCGAGGTTGGCGAAGACGACCATCACGTGATCGTAACCCGACACGGCGTAGTCGGCGCCGGCTGCGGCCGTGGCATCGCGATGAAGCTGGTCCGTCAGATCGCCGGTGGCATAGGCTTGGGCCGTTTGCGGCATCCGGTAGGTGCGATTGGTGACGGTGGTCACGATCGACGCCGCCCCGTAACTGGACGCATCAAAGTACGGGCTCACCGAGTTGTTCATCAGGTCGAGCGCGGTCTGGTAGGCGACCGGATCGCCGGTCTTGTCCGGGAAGTCCACGCGAATGACCAGCAGCGACTTCGCCCCCGTGGTCCACGAGGTGGGCTCGAGCGGCAACACCGTCTCGCCGGCCATCACCGCGGGAACCGAAGGGCCGGGCTGATCCTCGGCGGCGATCAGGTCGGCCTCGAGCACGTCGATCAGTTCGGCCGAGGCGAGTTGGCACTGGCGCCCGTCCACCTCAACCAGGGTCGCTTCGCCACGATTTGCGGAGGCCTGGGCCGGGACGGCAGCGAGCGCCACTCCGGATGCGGGACACGGGCCGGCTGCGATTCCCTGGTCGACCACCTCTCCCGGTTCGAGCACCCGCAGCGGGCTCTCATGCACGGCCATGCGGCCATCCAGGGCGATGCCGTGAAGCGACGCTCCTTCCTGCGAAGTCTGCCGGGAGCGGCGCCCATAGACATAGGCATCGAAGCTCCGGCCTTCGAACGAGACCCGGTTGATCCGGGCCTCGGGCCGTCGCGAGCCGAGCGGTTGCACCGCCATCAATATCTCGTAATCGCCCCGTCCGGCTACACGCGTCTCGAGCAAGGCGTCGACAGACGCGGGCAGGAGCGTACGCATGGCAGCCGGAATGGTGAGTGCCAGCGCCAGCTCCGGATCAGAAGCGATCAGGTCAAACATCTCCCCGCGCCGGGCGTGCGCGAGAGCCACGCCCTCGAATTCAAGCAGCGCGTGATCCAGCGCCGTGTCGGATCCGAGGTAGGCGAGCGTCCATTCCCGGAAGGCGTTCATCGCCGGCGGCATGGGTCCATCCCAAGCCTGGGCGTAGGCCAGAGGCGCAACTGGGTCCGGCAGCGCGGGCGAGTGCGCGGCCCGCATGGCTTCGCGGGTCGAACCTCCCGACACTCGTGCAGCCGGCTCCAACTGATTCGCCACATCCGGTCCAGCGAGCCTGTCGGGGATCGAGACAACCTCCGGCGCCGACCGCTGGGTCGCAACAAACACGAAGACGGAGGAAGCGCCGAAACACGCGAGTGCGATTCCGGCCAGAAAGGACTTGGAGCGGCGGGACATGGAGGTGAGGCGGGCACCGGGCCGGATCCACGGACCCGGTGCCACTTCGCACATCGGAATAGACGCGCCCATCCCGTGGACCGCGAGCGCGTCGGCGCGTTTTCCACGGCTATTTACCCGATTTTAGGCAGGCCCTTCCGCCATTCTCCGGGTCCGTCCCAGGATCTCCTGGAAAACGCCCGGCGACAGGTCCGGTCGCCGGCTTACCACAAGCACATCCTGCAGCCGGCGCAGCTGCTGTTCCACCTGTTCCAGGCGCGGATCGTCGGACACATCGAGCAGCATGGTGCTCGTCTCGCCGCCCGATTCCGCATCGGGGACGCAGAGTATCGCCTCCAGGTTGAAGGCGCGGCGGGAGAACAGCCCGGTGATGTGCGACATCGCCCCGGGGTGATTCCTCACGCGGAGCTCGAGCACGGTGCGGCGCGCCTCGGCGACGCGCTCCTGGTCGGTTGACGCGTCAGGCATGGCTCACCTCCGTCTCCAGCGTATTCACGATCTGGTTTCGATTGGCGGCGCCGGGCGGAACCATCGGCAGCACGTTGTGCGACTCGTGGATCGGCACGTCGATCAGGCATGGACCCGGCGCGGCGAGGGCTGAGGCGAGGTCGGCGAGCGGGTCGCACGCACCCGCCTCGATCCGCACGCCCCGGATGCCGAACGCGCGGGCCACCGCGGCGAAGTCCGGGGCCGCATGAAACCGCGAGGCCTCGAAGCGCTGCGCATAGAACAGCTCCTGCTGCTGGCGCACCAGGCCGAGGTGGTCGTTGTTGAACACCACCACCGCCACCGGGAGGTCGAGTTCGGCGAGCGTTGCCAGTTCCTGGATATTCATGAGGATCGATCCGTCGCCACTCACGCACACCACCCGTCCGCCCTCGTCGCGCCGCGCGAGCGCGGCGCCGATCGCGGCGGGAAGCCCGAAGCCCATCGTCCCCAGCCCGCCCGAGGTCAGGAACGTGCGGGGCCGCCGCACCGGGTAGGCCTGCGCCATCCACATCTGGTGCTGGCCCACGTCGGTCGTCACCACGGTGTCCGGCGCGAGCGAGGCGCCGAGAAAACGGCAGACGTTGACCGGATGCAGCGGATCCTCCGCCTGCGGCGGATGCCGCAGCGGGTGGGCGGCGCGCAACTGCGCGGCACGCGCGCACCAGGCCCGTCGCTCCGCCTGCGGCAGGCGCGGCAGGAGGCGGCCAAGGATGTCCGCAGCGTCTCCCACCAACCCGAGGAATGGCGACTTGATCTTGCCGATCTCGGCCGCGTCGATGTCGATATGGGCGATCGTCGCACGCGGACAAAATTCCGCCACCTTGCCGGTGGCACGATCGTCGAACCGCGCCCCGATCGCGAAAAGCAGGTCGGCCTCCTCGAGCAGCTGGTTCGTTCCACGCGCGCCATGCATGCCCAGCATGCCCATGGCGAGAGGATCATCCGGCGGGACCGCGCCGAGCGCCATCAACGTGCTCACCACCGGCGCCTGCAGGCGGCGCGCGAGGTCGCGCGCGAGGTCCGCCGCGCCCGCAGCGATCACACCCCCACCGAGGTAGAGCACGGGATGCTCCGCCCGGGCAAGCAGGGCGGCGAGCTGGTCGATCAACGCGTCTGGGCAGCGCGGTTCAGGCGTTCGTCCCCCGGGGGAGGGAAGGCGGCTCTCGTCGAAGTCGATCTGAGCGTTCTGCACGTCCTTGGGCACATCGATCGCCACCGGCCCGGGCCGCCCCGACTCGGCGATCGTGAACGCCTGCGGCACCACCTCGAGCAGCTCGCCGACCGAGCGCACGAGAAAGTTGTGCTTGGTGATCGGAAGGGTCAGCCCGTAGGCGTCCACCTCCTGGAACGCATCCGTGCCGATCAGTGCCTGCGGCACCTGCCCCGTGATCGCCACGAGAGGGATGGAATCGAGGCGCGCATCGGCGATCGCGGTGAGGAGGTTGGTGGCACCGGGGCCGGAGGTGGCGAGGGCGACGGCCGCACGCCCCGTGACGCGCGCCATGCCCTGGGCGATGAATCCCGCACCCTGTTCATGGCGTGCAAGGATATGGTGGATACGACTTCGATGCAGCGCGTCGTAAAACGGCAGGATGGCCCCGCCGGGGATTCCTGCGATCGTGTCGATGCCCTGGCGTTCGAGCAGGATACGCAGGAGGTTGGCTCCATTGGTCTTCATGATGGTCGAGTCTGGGTGAGCGTTGGGTGGTTTCTGCGGTGCTGAAACCCGCTCCCGTGCGGACCGGCCGGGGCAAAACAAAAAGCCCCCTCCGGTGGTGCACCGGAGGGGGCTTGGTGTGAAAGCGATCAGACCCCTCGCGGCGCGTTGGTAACGACGACGACGACAACGACCGCAAGGACGAGCGAGCGGAGCGAGGCGAGGCTGGCGTTGCCGGAGGAGATCATGAGCTGGAGTGGATATCGGTGCAGCGGGGCGCGGATCAAGGCTGAAGTTTCCCACGCCTCCCTGCGGGTGCGGGATCAGCATCCTGCCGCCGCGTTTTTTTTCTGCAACCTATCCCGGGTTCGCCGGGTTGATACGGCAGAACAACAACGAAACGATCCACCCATGAAGACTGCCACCTTCTCCGTCCTCGCCATCACCGCGGCCCCCGCCGCCACCTTCATCCTCGGGCTGACGAGCCTCTCCGCTGAGATGTCCTTCGCCCTCGCCTCTTCGCTGGCCATCACGGCTTTTGCCGTCGACTCGCTCTTCGTGCGACCCGCGCGAAGTCGCGGCTGACGGCCTCCCTTTGCTCATCAGCAGGAGCGAAATCGGGACAGGCGGTCGGGGGCACCACGCTCCTGGCCGCCTGTTTGCGTTTCTCGGAGCGGTCAGCTGTCAGCTCTCAGCGATCAGCTGAGTGACCATGGAATCGGGTTTGAAGCAGGCTGCGCTCAATCGCGAAGCGAACAGCGGATCGCTGTCGGTTGCGGCCTGACTGCTGACAGCTGCCAACTGGCAGCAGCGGAGCTCTCAGTTAAACGCCAGCTTGAGCTGGTTTTCCTCGACCTTGACGCTCGTCACGGCCTTCCAGGACGCCTCGACGTTATCAGGAACTGGATACGCGCCGACGAATTTCCCGACGAACATCTTTCCGAGCGGACCGGGGAGGGGGCACGAGCCCACGTAAACCTTCGTCGGCACGAAGACGTGGCGGTCGCCGGATTTCTCAAAGCGGCCGCGCGCCTGGGTCACGACGGATTTGTCCGCCTCGCCCCAGGTGACGCGATACTCGAGCCCGATCTGAAAATCCGAGCCGTTGATGCGAAACAGGGGCAGGCCGGGATCGATCTCGAGGTCGTACTCGTCGAACTTCACGCGGCGATCGGACGAACCATACGTGGTCGCGACCCACCGGTTGACATCCTGCTCGATGATGGCGACGCCGGTAGGCGCCTTCTCGACGAACGCACGCTCGCGCACGCGCCACTGCTGGCCGCTGGGATGCCCGGGATTGCCGGGGATGTAGGTCACGACATTGCGCTCGCCCGGCGTCTCCTTCGCCGCGGCCGCGGTGGAGGCATCGACCATTTTCACCGGCTTGAACGCGAGATAGATGCCGGCGATCAATACGCCGCAAGCGGCGCCGGAAAGGATCTGCAGGATGATGGCGAGCGGACCGGGAATGTCGTGATGGAACTTGCGCATGGTGCGGCTCAGGTGGTGGAGGATGACGTGCCTTGGGATGGGCTCGCATTTCCACCAGCCGCCGGCGCACTGGCTCCGCCGCCGCTGTCCGACGACGGTGCCGGCTTGGACGGCGCGCTGGAGGTGGATTCCCCACCCTCCTTGGTCGTCGTGGTCCGCCGGTAATCCGTCTCGTAGAAACCCGAGCCTTTGAAGATAATGCCGGCCCCGCGACCAATGAGTCGCTTCACCCCCGGCTGTCCGCAGCGCGGACAGGTCGTGAGCGGAGCATCGCGCATCGATTGAAACGCCTCGACGACGTCCTGACACGATGAGCATTCGTATTCGTAGGTCGGCATGATCTCGATCGACTAGGTGTAACGGCGGGCGACGGCCTGGGCTGAAACCGGGGAGTGCCGCGATTGTTCAATCTGACGGAAGATGGCGGACGAGTAGTAGAAAACCACTACGCCACCGGTAAACAAAGCGTAAGGAAAGAGTGGGAACAGCGCGACGACCAGGCCGAGATACGCGAGCGTCGGCAGCACCAGCCGCCCCTTGGTCGCGACGATCATGCGCAGGAGCATCGGGATCCGGAATGCTTCACGAAGCTCCTCCGCCCGCTGAAACCGATACAGACCCGCCGCTGTGAGCGGAAACGACAGAAACATTCCAGGCACGATCGGCAGATAAAGGAACGGCGACAGCATCGAGTAGAGCGGCACGGGCGCGAGAGCGATGCGAAGCGGCAACGACACGAGCCAGCCCGCCACGATCGGGAGGATCGCCAGACCGAGCACGATCGCGAGCATGCGCAAGCCGTCGAACCAAAGCGCCGGCCAGTCCTCCCAGTCCGGCAGATCGGGCGGTTCCCCACGCCGGGCCATGGCGGACACCCGGGCGATGTAGCCGAAGGCAAAGACAAACGGCACGGGGAAGAACATCAGGATCGCGCCCACCACCGTCTTCACGAACCAGTTGGGCTCGCTGAAGATGCGCTTCGACACTTGCTCCAGGGTCACCATGTAGGGATCGTCTGTAAGGTGCGTGACCGTATGGCAAGCTCCCCGGACTTCAAAGTAAAACTCTCCTCCCTCGTGTCCGAGGTCGAAGCCGGTCTGCGCGACCTGCTCCCCGCCGCCTCCACGCGCCCCGATCGCCTGCACCAGGCGATGCGCTACAGCCTCGAGGCCGGGGGAAAACGCCTGCGGCCGGTGCTCGCGCTCGCCGCCGCAGAACTTTTTGGTCCGCGCGCCGCAGCCCTGCCCGCCGCCGTGGCGATCGAATGCGTGCACACCTACTCGTTGATCCACGACGACCTGCCCGCCATGGACAACGACGACCTTCGCCGCGGCCGGCCCACCTGCCACCGGCAGTTCGATGAGGCCACCGCGATCCTCGCCGGCGATGCCCTGCTCACCCACGCGTTCGTCCTGTTGAGCTCCGCCTACGGCGACCGCCCCGCCCTGGCCGTCGAACTCGTGCGCGAACTCAGCCTCGCGGCCGGCAGCACGCGTCTCATCGGAGGCCAGATGGCCGATATGCTGGGCGAACGCGCCCGGACCGCCACGGGCGAGGATCTTGACTATATCCACCGTAACAAGACGGCCGCGATGCTCGAGGTCTCGCTCGTCGCGGGCGGTCTGTGCGGAGGCGCCGGCTCCGAGGCCGTGGATGCCCTGCGACGGACTGGCGAACACCTCGGCCTCGCCTTCCAGATCGTGGACGACATCCTCGATGCCACGCGCACGTCGGCGGAGTTGGGAAAGACGGCCGGAAAAGATGCAGCCGTCGGCAAGCTCACCTATGTGAACGTGCACGGGCTCGCCGCCTCACGCGACTCCGCGGCCCGCAGCACCACGCTGGCGCTCGAATCGATTCGCGCCCTCCCCGGCGACACGACCTTTCTCGAAGCGCTGGCCATGGGGATGCTCGAGCGGACCGCGTAAACCGTCATTTCGTCGGACGCGCGATCCCCATCGGACGCTCGTCCGCACCGGAAGCGGGGCACGCATCGCATCGGGCCCCTGATCTGCGTCCGAATCACGCACTCAGCCGGGCCATGCAGCGGGGGATCGTGGAGCGCACCCTCCGGGCGTGCTTCTCGTTCTCGCACGGTCGCGTGGGCCTCTCGCGGAAGCCGCACCGGTCACGGTTCCCAACGGTAGGCACGCACGACGTCATCCTTCACGAGCGGGATCACCAGCATCCGTTTTCCGGGTACATAGGTGTGATCGGCCGCGCCCTGCGGCAGGGTGAAGATCGTCCGCGCCGCGCCGTCCGGCGACACATGGCTGACGATGCCCGTCACCCAGTCGACGACGGTGTAGCCGCCGCGTCCGTCGGGCTCAAGTCCGTCGACGTGGGCGAGGGGTTCGGTGCCAATCCGTCCCACTTCACGCGTGGTCATGTCGATCGTCGAGATATGCCCGGCTCGTTCGACGCCGTCCGCGCCCTTCACGCTCCAGCTGCCGAGCAGCAGCCGGTCCCGCTCGGCGAGCAGGCCGTTGATGTACCCCGTCCCGCTCGTGTCGAATGGTGTCCAGGCCTCGAATACGCCATCAGCCAGGCGAAACACCGTGGATAGACGGGAGCTGAATACATACACGCGGCCGTCGGGATCGGCGGTGCAGTCGTTGAAGCGTCCAGGACCGCCGTCGGACGGCACATGTCGGGCCGCGATCGCCCCGCGGACGAGGTCGATCTCGATCAGCGCGTCGTCATCGCCCGCGAAGAGACGGTCGCCGACCCGTGCGAGCCCTTTCGGGCTCTGCAGGCCCGCGATCCAGGTCAACTCGAGCAATGCTCCATCCGCGCCCACGCGGCTGATGAACCCGTCGCCGGGCACGCTGCCCTGCCCCCAGGTCCCCATGTTCGAGATGTAGTACTGGTTGCGTGCGGCGTCGTAGACGGCGGACTCGGGGGCGCTGAAGCCGGAGGTTTCCCAGAGGAGTTCAGGAGCAGAGGCGTCGACGCGAGGGCAGGCGATGAGGGCGACGGTCGCCAGGATGGTGGGGCCAAAAACGCAGCCGACGCTTGAGGTAGGGCGAGGCCTCTGGCCGAGCCGCGTTCGCATGGTTGTCCGCGCCTGCGGCTCGGCCGGAGGCCTCGCCCTACCCACTGAGCCAGATGCGTCAACAGGTGCAAACATCACGGAGCCCACTCCAGCACCACTGCGTGCGCCGGTCAACACCCGTGGCTGGTATAGCGACACCCGCAGCCGCGCGACAAAGGGAAAAGGCCGGCCACTCGCGTGACCGGCCTTCGAAATCCGTCGGTGCTGCTGGCTCGCTCAGCTCGCGCCCTTCGCGGCCTTGATCAGTTCGATGAACGAGGGAGCCTCGAGCGAAGCGCCGCCGATGAGGCCGCCATCGATGTCCTCCTGCTTGAGGAGTTCGGGCGCGTTCGAGGGTTTCATCGAGCCGCCGTAGAGGATGCGCATCTTGCCGGCGACAATCTTGTCGAAGCGGGTCGTGAGCCAGCCGCGGATGTAGGCATGGACCTCCTGCGCCTGCTCGGTTGTCGCCACTTTTCCAGTACCGATCGCCCAGACCGGCTCGTAGGCGAGCACGACATTCGTCGCCTCTGTCGCGCTCACGCCCGCCAGGCCGCCCTCGAGCTGCGTCTTGACCACATCGAGCGTCCTGCCGGCCTCGCGCTCGGCGAGCGTCTCGCCGATGCAGAGGATGGGCTTGAGGAGATTCTTGAGCGCGGCCTGGACCTTCTCGTTGATGAAGGCGTCGGTCTCGCCGAAGTACTGGCGGCGCTCGGAGTGGCCCAGGATGACGTGACTGGCGAACAGCCCGCGCAGCATCTCCGCGGAGATCTCCCCGGTGTAGGCGCCCGAGGCCTTCGGGTGCATATTCTGCGCACCGAGCTTGATGGCCGAGCCCTCCAGCACCTTGCTCACGCTCTCGAGCGCGGTGAAGGGCGGACACACGACAACGTCAACCTCGGTCTGGGGACCCACGGCGGCGACGATGTCCTTCACGAGGGCCATGCCGTCGGCGGCGGTCTTGTTCATCTTCCAGTTGCCAGCGATGAGAAACTTGCGGGACTTCATTTGTGAAAAGTGGGATTCACCACAGAGGACACAGAGAGCACAGAGAATGCAAAGAGACTCTGTCTTTTCCTCCGTGTCCTCTGTGAACTCTGTGGTTCAAATCAGGCAGTTAGGAACGCGACTCCCGGGAGCGTCTTGCCTTCGAGGAGTTCGAGGCTTGCGCCGCCGCCGGTCGAGCAGTGGGTCACGACCTTCGCGACCTTGAACTTCTTGGCCGCAGTGGCGGTGTCGCCGCCGCCGACCACCGTGACCGCTCCGGCTGCGGTGGCCTTGGCGATCGCGTCGGCCATCGACTTCGTGCCCTCGGCGAACTTGTCGACCTCGAACACGCCGGCCGGGCCGTTCCAGACGATGGTCCTGGAGCGGGCGATGACGGCGTTGAAGAGTTCGCGGCTTTTCGGGCCGGCATCGAGGCCCATCCAGCCGGCGGGAATGCCGGACTTGTCGTCGGCCACGCCGGTCTGCACGGCCTCGACGTCGGCGGGTGAGCCGGGGAAACGATCGGCCGTGATGAAGTCCACCGGCAGCGTGATCGTCACGCCCTTGGCTTTCGCCTTGTCGAAGAGTTCCTGGGCGATCTTCGCCCCCTCGGGATCGAAGAGGCTGTTGCCGATTTCCATCCCCTCGAGGACCTTCTTGAAGGTGAAGGCCATGCCGCCGCCGATGATGATCTCATTGGCCTTCTCGAGCAGGTTGTTGATGAGCGGAATCTTGTCCGCAATCTTGGCGCCGCCGAGGATGGCGAGGAGCGGGCGGGCCGGGTTGTCGATCACCTTGGCAAAGGCGTCGAGTTCGGCCTGCATGAGGAAGCCCGCGGCCTTGTCCTTGAGCTGCACGCCGACCATCGAGCTGTGCGCGCGGTGGGCGGTGCCAAAGGCGTCGTTGACATAGACGTCGGCCAGCTTGGAGAGCGAAGCGCGGAACGCCTCGACCGCCTTCGGATCGGCCTTGATGGACTTCTCCGTGCCGTCGGCCTGCTTTTCCTTCACCTTGCCCTCTTCCTCGATGTGGAAGCGGAGGTTCTCGAGCAGCACGACATCGCCGGCCTTGAGCGCGCCGGGCGCGCAGGCGGCCTCGACGGCCGGGCCGACGCAATCGTCGAGAAACTTCACCGGCTTGTTGAGGAGCTTCGAGAGTTCCTCGGCGACGGGCTTGAGCGAGAACTTCGCGATCTTCTTGCCGTCCGGGCGGCCGAGGTGGCTCGCGAGGACGACCGCAGCGCCCTTTTCGAGCGCGTAGTTGATCGTCGGCAGGGCGGCGGCGATGCGCGCGTTGTTGGTGATGGCGCCGGTCGCCTTGTCTTGCGGGACGTTGAAGTCAACGCGGATAAACACGCGTTTGCCGGCGAGGTCGAGGTCGCGAATGGATTTGTACGGCATGGGATGCCTAAGGTAGAACGATGAATGTAGAATGCTGAATTACAGAGCCGAAGGAAGGAGCGCGGTCCGAGGCGTTTGCGGCGTTCTTCCCTGTGCTTTCGTTACTCGCGCCGAGCGCGCTGACGCGTGAGGCAGAAGGACGAATGTAGAATGCTGAAGGAACTGTCGAAAGGCAGCACGGACCTGCAGGCTTGGCTGCTCTTCTGCATGCTCCGTTCTGCCTTCCTTGGCGCCGAGCGCGAAAAAGGGCAGAAGGATCATGCAGCGTCCTGAGGACCTTCTGCATTCTCCATTCTGCCCTCTTCCTTAGCGCAGAGCGCGAATCAGAGCTTGGCGGCGACCTTCTTCAGGAGGTCGATGCAGCGGTTGGAATAGCCCCACTCGTTGTCGTACCAGCTGATGAGCTTGAAGAAGTTCTTGTTGAGCTCGATCGACGAGCCGGCGTCGAAGATCGACGAGCGGGCGTCGTGGATGAAGTCGCTCGAAACGACCTCCTCGTCGGTGTAGCCGAGGATGCCCTTGAGGTAGGTCTCGGAGGCCTTCTTGAGGGCCGCCTTGATCTCGTCGAGGGAGGTGTCCTTGGTGGTCTTGAAGGTCAGGTCGACGACCGAGACGGTCGGAACCGGAACGCGGAAGGCCATGCCGGTAAGCTTGCCCTTCACTTCCGGCAGCACGAGCGCGACGGCCTTGGCGGCGCCGGTCGAGGACGGAATGACATTCTGCGCGGCAGTGCGGCCGCCCTTCCAGTCCTTCTTCGAGGGACCGTCCACCGTCTTCTGCGTGGCGGTGTAGGCGTGCACGGTGGTCATGAGACCCTCGGCGATGCCGAAACCTTCCTTCAGCATGACGTAGGCAACCGGCGCGAGGCAGTTCGTCGTGCAGGAGGCGTTGGAGATGATGTTGTGCTTTTCGGCGTCGAGCTTGTCGTCGTTTACGCCCATCACCACGGTGATGTCCTCGCCCTTGGCCGGGGCGGAGATGATGACCTTCTTGGCGCCGGCGGCGATGTGGCCCTTGGCCTTCTCCGCGTCGGTGAAGAGACCGGTCGACTCGATCACGACCTGCACGCCGAGCTTGGCCCACGGCAGGTCAGCCGGGGTCTTGGCGGAAACCACAAGGATCTCCTTGCCGTTGACCACCAGGACGTCGTCCTCGGCCTTGTCGGCGGCGGACTTCTTGGAGGTGACGGTGCCGTTGAACTTCCCCTGGATGGAGTCGTACTTCAGCAGGTAGGCGAGATTGTCTGCCGGCACGATATCGCCGACGGCGACGACGTCGAACGTGGTGCCGAGATGGCCCTGCTCAACGAGAGCACGGAAGACGAGGCGGCCGATGCGGCCGAAACCGTTGATTGCGACTTTAACTGCCATGGGAATTGCGCGGTGTTGTTTGCTGTTCCTGAGATGATTTCCGAGCCGGTGCGGCGCGCGGCGCGGACCGCGTATCGCTCCCGCAAGGAACCGTCAGGAGAAGGACGCCTGATAGGAAATGCAACCGATAAACCGGCCAAATTATCGAGGGTGGCAGCCGTGGTTTGCCGCAGTTGATGCAAGCCGCTGGACGCGATGGGCATCGAGCCGCCAGATGCGACCCCGCACGCGTCTGGACGCACAGTTTTTCGCAAAAGATGAGGAGGAAAGCCGGTCCGCGGACAAGGGTCCCAGAACAGCACCCCTACCCGCCAGCGATCCAGAGACCGCAGCCCAGGCCCGGAAGGAAGACCTCGCCATTGATCGGAAGGTCGGTGTCGGTCTCGCCGGGTGGGAAGAACCGCTCGTGATCGGCGACCTGCTGCCAGGGCAGCGCCCCGTGCTCGCCGATCGCGATGGTGAGGTCGTGCAGGTGCGGATTCATCGCAAAGAGCACCCGCATCGGCCCGAGTGAGCCGTTGGCGTTGTAGACGGCGGCGATCGCGGCGTTCTCGGGATGCTGCATCACGTGCAGGAAGCCATCGTCCGGACGCGAGTAGTGCCGGAACATCCGTCCCCAGCGACCCAGCCGGAAGCGTATCCACGCGGCAAAGTACGCGTGCGTTCCGGGGAAGCGATACAGCCGCCGGTAATCAAGCGCATTGAGGTCGCCACGCTGGTAGGTGTTGTTCACCCCGTGCTTGGACCGGAGGAAATCCTGCCCGGCCTGGAGCATCGGGATGCCGAACGAGGCCATCAGGAACGCGACCATCAGGTGCGTGCGGCGGATGTCATCGGCCGTCGGGTTGTGCCCGTTGAAACCGTGGTTCTCCGTGATGGTGTCGATCCACACGCGATCGTCGTGGGATTCCGTGTAGTTGACCGTCTGCGCCGGCCAGCGGGCAAAGTACCAGGGCGAGCCGCGCAGGAAATAGGCCGCGGCCTCGGCCGTCGAGCCGCCGCGCACGTAGGCGCGCAGGAACTCGCGGTATCCGTCGTTCCACGACGTGTAGCCCGTCTCGCGCAGGGCGCCGGCGATGTGCCCGCGGAAACTCCAGGGCTCGGCGATGAGGATGAGGTCGGGCCGCGTGCGCTTGAGCGCGGCCTCGATCTCGCGCAGGGCCTCGACCCCGATGAGCTCGGCCAGGTCGAAGCGGAATCCGTCGACGCCGTAATAGCGCACGAGATGCACGAGACTGTCGATGACCAGCCGCCGGGTCATGGCTGCGCCGAAGCGCAGGTCATTGCCGCATCCGCTCCAGTTGGAGAGCGTGCCGTCGGATGCGGCCTCCAGGTAATAGAGACGGTCGATGTGAAAGAGGTGATTCGGCTCGCCCACGTGGTTGTAGACCACGTCCAGGATGACCGCCATGCCGTTGCGATGAAACGCCTCCACCGCCTCCTGGAACTCGACCACGTGCGACGCGCGCGCCGGATCCCGGCCATAGCTCGACTCCGGCGAGAAATAGTTCACCGGCATGTAGCCCCAGCCGTACTCCTCGGGCGTGGCATTGTCGAACTCCTGCACCGGCTGCAGCTCGACCGCGTTGACGCCGAGTTTCTTGAGGTAGCAGTTGCGATGATCCAGGAACTTCACGAGCCCGCTGAACGTCCGCCGCTCGACCGGATCGGTCAGCACGGGACTCTTTTCGATCAGGTCGCGCACGTGGGCCTCGCACACGACGAGATCCTGCCAGGCCGGGGGCTTGAAATACCCGTGCGGGATCGCCAGGCGCGACGGATCGAGCACGATGCCGGGCCCCCCGCGATCCACGACCGCGAGCGCCCACGGGTCCACGATGTTGAACTCCGGGTTGAAGCCCGAGAAACGCCCGCGCGGTCCGTCGAGGCGGTACCAATAGTAGCAGCCGTGCAGATCGCCGGGGACCTCGAGCTCCCACGCACCGTCAGGCAGCCGCCCCATCGCACGCCACTCAATCGACTCCGGAGCGCGAGTTGCCTCTAGCGAGTCGAACACCCCGACCTTGACCCATTGCGCGCGGGGCGCGAACAGGCGAAACGTCGTCGAGCCACCGGCGATGATGGCGCCGAGGGGCAGGCTGGTGCCGAGTTCGAAGAAGAAGCGTCCGGGCTGCAGGTCGGTGGCGTGCTCGGCGCCGCCGACGGCGAGGATCACCGACTGTTCCCGCGACAAGTCGGGCGGCCGCGCCAGCGTGAACGTGAACCGATGCGCGCCGGTGCGACGCGCTGTGAGCTCGTGATTGCGGATGTTTCCGGCAAACACGGCGTTGGGCGCGCTGTCCGGCACGTCGAACCATCGGTGCTCGGCCGTCACGAACTTGAACTGGTGATTCCCCTCCGTGAGCAGGTCCGGCGTCCGGCCCGACCACAGCAGCACCGGGCGGCCGGCGAGAAGATCAGGCTTGAGCCGCCACTCTTCCCGACCAATGGCGTGCTGCCAGCCGTTGAAACTGCCGGCGACATAGACCGGCGTGGACTGCCAGTCCGCAAAAGCGGCGTGGCGCTCCGGATCCAGGCAGAAGTAGAGCCACCCCTTGCGATTGGAAAAGAAACCCGCCTCAAGGCCGTAGAGGTAGTCGGGAACCTGATGCAGCTCGAGAAACTGGTGGGGATCGTTCGCCAGTCGGAGCCGCGGACGCCCTCGCCCGTGCCAATCGCCGGTCAGCTCGATGCGCCCGCTCGTCGCGGTGTCGAGAATCGCCCTGGCGATGCGCAAATCACGGGTCTTCATTGAAAGGGTATCGGCACGGCCGACACCTGGCACAGTGTCGCGTTCGAATCCGAGCCCGCACAAGCCGTTTTTGGGCCAGCGGCAGTCGGAGGACAGAAGACGGAGGACAGGCCCAGACATCGGAGGGTAGAGATTAGAACCGCTGTCGAAGAGCACTGTGACCGCCCCTGGAGCTGCGGGCCCTGCCCGCAGCCTACGATCCAAACCGCGGGCAGAGGCCCGCGGCTCCAGGTAGACTTCTCTTCCCCTGACTACGTCCACTGTCCTTCGTCCTCCGACATCCCTCCTCGGTCCGCGCTCCGGCTTGCGCACACCGGCGCGGCGCATTTCGATGCCGGCGATGGAACGCATCCTCGTGGCCATGTCCGGCGGCGTCGACAGCGCCGTGGCCGCCCTGCTGCTCAAGCGAGCCGGGGCGGAGATCGAGGGTGCGTACATGAAAAACTGGATCAACGAGGACGACGTGCTGGGCGACTGTCCGTGGCAGCAGGACATCACCGACGCGCGCGCGACGGCCGAGGCGATCGGCATTCCGTTTCGCGTGGTCAACCTGATGCGCGACTACCGCGAGCGCGTCGTCGAGTATCTGCTGGATGGGTACCGGCGCGGCATCACGCCCAATCCCGACACGATGTGCAACCGGGAGATCAAGTTCGGCGTGTTTCTCGACTTTGCCCGGCGCGAGGGCTTTTCCGCCGTGGCCACCGGCCATTACGCGATACGGCGGGAGTTCGCGCCCGGACGCCTCGGCGTGTTCGAGGGCGCCGACCCGAACAAGGACCAGAGCTACTTCCTCGCCCTCATGCAGCCCGACCAGATCGCAGCGGCACGATTTCCCGTCGGGCATCTGCTCAAGCCGGAGCTGCGCGCCCTGGCCCGCGAGGCGCGCCTCCCCGTCGCGGAGAAGAAGGACAGCCAGGGCATTTGTTTCATCGGCAATGTGCGCATGCAGGATTTCCTGCGCCACTATGTGCCGGACAACCCCGGGGAGATCGTCCGCGCCGGCGACGGGATTGTGCTCGGCCGGCATCGCGGGCTGCATCTCTTCACGATCGGCCAGCGGCGCGGCATCGGGATCCCGTCAAACACCGATCATCGCAACTACGTCGTCGTGGGACGCGACACCGCTCGCAACCGCCTGCTGGTCGCCTTCGAGGGCGAGGACGCTCCCGGACTCTGGGCGCGCGAATGCCTGGTGTCCGGCCTCAGCGCCCTTGATCAGCCCTTTCGCCAGCGCCAACGCCTCCTCGTGCGCGCACGCTATCGCGACCCTGCCGTGCCCGCGCAGGTCGAGCCGCTCGACGAAAGCCGCGCCCGCGTGGTGTTCGAGCAGCCGCAGCGCGCGCTCGCGGCAGGCCAGGTGATCGCCTTCTACGCGGGCGATGGCTCCGGGCAACTGCTCGGCGGCGGCACCTACGAGCAGATCGCGCCGCTGATCCAAATGCCGGCGGCCGCGACTTGACGCCCGACGCGCGCAGGGCGCCATGAGCCGCTCAGCGCTTCGCACCCGGCAGCACGCGCGACGTGAGCGCGCGCAGCGGCATCCGCCGCTTGGGTGCCGACGTCGCGGGCACGGCGTCGGGCGGGATCACTTCACGCACGCTCGGTCCGGCCACGAAATCGCTGTCGATCACCACCAACTTCGGATGATCGGGCAGCCCGGTCTCGTTGTTGACGAGTTGGGCGATGAGGAGGTCAGCCGCTGCGCCGCCGACGAGCCGGCTGTTCTGGTTCATGCCCGCCCAGTCGCGCAGCTGCGTATTCCACTCGAGATGGATGAACCCGAGCTCGTCCGGCACGGCGAGTTTCATGTCGCGCGCCCACTCGAGGGCCGCGGATTGGTCGGTGATGACGACGTCGGGCTTTTCGGCGCGGACCCAACGGGCGAATTCGATGGCATCAATCGATGCCGAGAGAAGCGGCTGCGTGGCGACGGCGGCGATCTGCGCACTGCGATCCTGCACGGCCGCGGCGAAACCGCCGGAGAAACGACGCTCCAGCAGCGCATCGAGCCGCTCATCGAGCACAAGCCCCGGGCGACGGTAGCCGAAACGGAATGCCGCCTCCACCGCGGCACGCGCGGTGCGGAAGAAATTGTTCGCGGCGCGCGGCAGCGGTGGATCGGTGCGGTCGGCGCCGACCGACGCAAAGCAGAACTCGTGGAAAAACTCCGTGTGCCCGAGGAAGAGCGGTCGCGCTTCGCGGGCCGTCGCGATCAGGATGCCCTTGATGTTGCGCGCATGCAGGATCTGGCGCAGGCGACCCAGCGGCACGCCAGGCTCCTCCGCCCAGAACTCCTCCACGCCGTATCCACTTTGGTCTGCTCGCTCCCGGATGCCGCGCCGGAACTCCGCAAACGCCGGCACATCGAAGAGCTGACGGTTGGGCGAGCAGTTGATCAGCGCGAAGTTCGCCTGGAACCGCGGCGTCTGGCTCGCGCGCAACTGCGACATGAGTGAAGCGACGATCGGATTCTTGCGGTAGCCGAGTTGCTCGGCGATCTGCTGCACCCGGCGACGCGTTTCACTGGCGAGTCGCGGATCGTCGCGCAGGGCGAGCGACACGGCAGACTTGCTCACGCCGGCGGCATCCGCCACCTGCTGCATGTTGGGTGCGCGCGACATCGGGTTCGTTCAACGGTCGAATTTGACCGCGAATGAGATCGATTTCAACCCTCGCGTCCCGCGGGCGGCCGTTTCGCAACTCGCTGACAGCCCATGAGTGTTCACCTTCAACAACCTGTGCAGTTTCCCGGTCGTTCGATCCAGTCAACGCCCGGATCCGACCCTCGCCAGGCTCGATCCACGACCCTGTCGCGATTCCACACTTTACAAGCCGCGCGCGATTTGTCTCCTTTTCCCACTTCGCACCTGCCGCGCCCGCGGCGACAGGCTGCAGGTGGTCGCTTGCCGCCCTAGCTCAATGGTAGAGCAGTTGACTCTTAATCAATTGGTTCGGGGTTCGAGTCCCCGGGGCGGCACCACCTGATTCCCAACGACTTGGGACGATCGATGCGCGTGCATGAGATCGAGCGCCACGGCCACATCCGGGTCGGTATGCCCGGGGGCAGCCGAAGCGATAGCAGCCGGACTGAAATCGGGCGTGACGCCCGCACCTTCGAGCCGCCCGCCGTCGAGCCGGTGAAAATCGGTCTCGCTGATGTAGAGACCTCCGCCGTCCGCCAGCCGGTGACGACGCGCGCCCAGCACCTCGCCCGCTGTCCGCCCGCCGATCAGCACCGCCCTCCGATGATGCCTGAGCGCATACGCGAAGACCTCCGCACTGCTGTGGGATCCCGGACCGATCAACACCGTGGCGGGCATGGTGGCGTAAAACCGCCCGTCTCGTGAGCGTTCGAGCCATCGCCGCCCTGTGCGCGACACGACCCAGCCCATCGGAACCGGATCCTCGAAGAACAGCCCAACGGCCCGCTGGGCGGCGTCGATCGACCCGCCTCGGTTTCTTCGCAGGTCGAGGATCACGCCGGGAGCGCCCGCATGGCGCATCAGTTGCGCGCGCAACCACCGCACGCTTCCCGCGTCAAATCGGTGGAAACGCAGCAGGACATGTCCGCTCTCCAGGACCATGGCTTCGCGCGCGACTGCGCCTCCCACGGCTTCGCGCGCGGCACCCGTTTCATGTGCGTGATCACGCAGCGGCCGGACGACCCGCGTATGGGCATCGCGCAATTCGCTGAGCATCGCATTCACCAGCGCGTACCATTCGGCCTCGCCAGCGGCTGCGATCGCCGCCGGACGATAACGCGCACAGAGCGCGGGCCAATCCACATCGTGAAGGTCGGGAGCGTAATACCGTCGACGGACGAGGTTCTCCACCTGGTCGAAACGCCGCGCCTGCGCTTGGGCGAGGCGGTCCGCATCGACCCGCGGCTGGGCCGCGGGTGCGGCGATGGCCGGCAATGCGCCCGCGGCAATGATCAGGACGAGCGCCAGCGCGGCGCGCGCAATCGCCAAAGCGGCACCCGCCGGCCGTGAAGCGTCTGCAGGATGCGAAACGGGGAGAAGCACGAGCACCCCATCGGCGCTCCGCGAACCGCGTTAACCGCGAAACGACTCGCCACCCGCTTCGACCAGCGCGCTCCGTGCAAATTGCCAGAACAACAGATCGCTTCCTGCTCCGCAGGAAGCTGGCGAGGCGCGCCGCGGTCCGGTCGGTCGGCGGCGGAGGTGGTGCCCGGGGTGGGGGTCGAACCCACACTCCTTTAGAGGGAACCGGATTTTGAGTCCGGCGCGTCTGCCGATTCCGCCACCCGGGCAAGATCGTGGTACGATCGAAGCAACTCCAAGATGCTGGCGTTGAAAAGGATAAAATTCCGCCGATTTCCTCGCGGAATTTTCTCAGCGCAATTTGAACGCTTCCGCCCCACCCGCGTCTTTCTCATCGCGCTAGATGTTTAGGGTTTTGTTCTAGTTAGCGTTCTGGTTTGTAGTTTGATAAGTCGGGAAAGGCACTCTGCTTACGCGGGGTGCCTTTTCCGTTTCAGCCCAGCGAGTGGCCACGGAGACGCAGAGGCACCGGGATGTTTCAGCCTGATTCCCTCACTTGCTCAGGTCACAGTAGGCGTCAGCCTCCGGCGAAGCCTTGGCTTCGCCGGTAGAGGACGAGCAGAAGTTCACCCTGCGCTCTTCGCAGAACGAAGATCACGCCTTCACCGAGTCACCCAGGAGGTGATGAGCTGAAGCGGCCGTATCCTCTGCAACTCCCGGTTCCGTCGGCTCTGTTTTCCGTGGTCTCCGTGTCCAACGGTTCTTTCTTGGTTCGGAATCCTGGCCGCGGGCCGTGCCCCGACAACACCGCGAGGCCAGGAATCCATTGGCGAACGGCGTCAGGACTCTCCACCGGCCCGGCAAGCACAGATCTCTGCGGAGGATCCGCGGAATCGTCATGAAACCTGGGCACCCGGTGTTGCGGACGGAACTGCCTTCGCGACCGGGCTCCTGCGCGATCACGCTCGCCGCAAACTCTGAGCTTGTGCTCCACCTGCCCGCTGCCCGCTACTCAATGCTCGCTTCCTCTTCTTCACGCCATGCCCGACCTGCGCAGCTTCTGCCTTCCGCCCGAACTCGAACCCAAGGAGATCCGCCTCTCCCGCGAGGAGTCGCATCATCTCGTCACGACCAACCGCGCACGCCCCGGCGATACCGTGGTCGTATTTGACGGTCGGGGCAACGAATGGGTCTGCGAATGCGTCGATCCCGAGCGCAACGAAGCCCGACTCAAGGTCCGGTTCGCGCAAAAGGCGCGCCCCCTCCCCTACGCGATCACGCTGGCCCAGGCCCTTCCCAAGGGAAAGTACATGGATTCCATCGTTCGCATGGCGACCGAGGTTGGCGCCGCAACGATCGTGCCCGTTCTTAGCGAGCGCACGGTCGTGAAGGTCGAGGCTGGCGCCGAGGAGCACAAGCTCGAGAAGTGGCAGGCCACCGCGATCGAGGCCGCCAAGCAGTGCGGCAATGCCTACCTGCCCGCCATCGAACCGGTTCAGCCGGTTGATGAATTCATCAGCTCCAGCGCGCGCGGGCACGACCTGCGCCTGATCGCGAGTCTCCAGCCGGGCGCACGTTCCCTCAAAGCCGTGCTCGCACAATTCCGGGAGGAGAAGGGGCGCTCGCCGAAAAACGTGGCGTGGATGGTCGGACCCGAGGGCGATTTCACGCAGGCCGAGATGGCAAATGCGCGCAACGCCGGGTTCGAACCCGTGTCGCTCGGGCCGCTCGTGCTGCGCTGCGAGACGGCGGCGATCTTCGCGCTGAGCATCCTCAGTTACGAGTTGCAGAACGCGGGCTGACGCGCGCGCATCGGCTCCGGCGAAAGAACTCTTCGCCCGCACCACGGCACACGCGGAAAGCGCGGTCGGCGCCGCCCTCGCAGCGCGCTCGTCCCGCGGCAGCTTGCGCTGGGCGCGACGTGGGGAGAATCTGTGGAGCCGTGACTTCATTCACGCCGAGCCGACACGACGCACCTGATCGACCCGTACTGCTGTTCGACGGGGTGTGTCACCTCTGCCATCGCGCGGTGAGATTTGTGCTGCGCCACGAGCGGGCGCCGACCGTGCTGTTCGCCGCGCTGCAGTCCGACACCGGCCGGGCCCTGCTGCGCGGCCTCGACCTTCCCGAGGGCTACCTGCGGACCATGGTGCTTTTCGAGGACGGGCGCGCCTTCACGCGCTCCGAGGCGGCGCTGCGCGTGGCGCGCCATCTGCGCGTCCCCTGGTCGTGGTGTCGCGCGGCGCGTGTCCTTCCACGGCCACTACGCGACCCTGTCTACGACCTCATCGCCCGAAACCGCTACCGCTGGTTCGGACGCGACGACGAGGCGTGTCTCGTGCCGAATGACGAGAAGCGCGCGCGCTTCCTCAGGTAGGGCGAGGCCTCTGGCCGAGCCGCGCGAGCGATACGCGGCGTTGCGGCTCGGCCAGAGGCCTCGCCCTACCTCGAAATTCATTCTCCACCACGGGTGGCGGCGGCTTCGGCGGCCCGCGCCTACCAGGTCAGCAGTCCCCCGGCGAATGTCAGGCCCGCGCCGACGGAACAGAAGACGATGCGGTCGCCGGGGTTGAAGATGCCCTCCTCGGCCGCCCATCCCAATGCCATGGATACAGAGGCGGCGGAGGTGTTGCCGTACTTGCCGATCGTCACGACGAATTTCTCGAAGGGGATGCCCACGCGCTTGCTCACCGCGCGCAGGATGCGCTCGTTGGCCTGGTGCGGCACGACCCAGGCGATGTCGTCCGCCTGCAGCTGATGGCGCTGGAGCGTGGCCTCGATGATGTTGGCGAAGGCGATGACCGCGTGCTTGAACACGGTCGGCCCATCCATCCGCAGGTAAAAGTGGCTGAGGTCGCAACCCGGCTGCGGAAGCGGGTAGCGCGCGCCGCCGCCCGTGCGCTGGATCGCCTCGTACTGCTCGGCGTTGCCCGAGAGGCTCATGCGGTTGAGCCGGTGCCCGCCGCTGGCGTCCGTGAGAATCGCCGCCCCGGCACCATCGCCGAAGAGAAACGCGGTGGCAAAGTCCTGCGGGTTGGTGATGCGGGAGAGAAGCTCGGCCGTGACGACGATGAGCTTGCGGGCGGTGCCGGCACGGATGAACGCGCGACCGATCTCGAGCGCGTAGAGCCAGCCTGAACACGCTGCATTGAGGTCGAAACAAAGCGCATGGTGGACGCCCAGTTCCCGCGCGAGCGCACTGGCCGCGCTCGGCACCGGCTGGTCCGGTATGAGAGTCGCCATGATGATGCCGTCGATCTCGGAGAGGTTCACCCCCGAGTGCGAGAGGGCGTGATTGACGGCGATCACCGCGAGGCTGGTGGAGGATTCGTTCGGGCCGGCGTAGTACCGTGTACGGATTCCGGTGATACGAACGATCTCCTCGGCGGTCTTGTCGGGAAACGCCTGCAGGATCTCTTCGTTGGACCGGACGTTGCGCGGCACGGCGTAGCCGATGCCGGCCACGCAGACAGTTTCGTCCGCAACCGAAGCGGCGGCGGCGGGAGCAGCCGTTGGCGCGGGCGCGGATACGCGCGGCGCGGCGGCGCGTGCCGCCAGGTAACGTTCGATATCATCGCCGGACACACGTCCCCCTGGGCCTGTCGCCGGCACGTCGAGCAGGGTCTCGGGATCGAGCCCCGCATCGCGTGCGATCTTGGCCGCCCGAGGCGTCCAGGCCGATCCGCCAGTGGGCGCGGCGGGTCGGGCCGCGGGTAGGGCGGATGCAGCACCCGTGGCGGCGGCAGCGGCGGCGACTTCTGCCTTCCGAACCGGAGCGGCCGAGGCCGCAACGGCAGGCTCGTCCTTGATTGCGAGGTGCTTGAGCGAAACATCCTCGGTTTCGAGACGCAGAAAGGCTGCGTTGACGGGCACGATGTCGCCCGCGCGGCAGAACACCTGGACCAGGGTTCCGTCGCAGGGAGCCTCGAAGTCGAAAGCCGACTTGTCGCTCTCGAACTCGGCGAGCTTCTGCCCCTTGGTGAAAGTCACCCCGGGAGCGACCAGCAGGTCGATCAACGTAAGCTCGTTGACCGTCGCGCCCATGGAGGGAACGGGAATATCAATCAGGAATCTGGGCATCTGAAGGATGGCTGGGACACCGACGCACCAACACGCAGCGCCTCGTGCCGCGCTCATGGTCCGAGTGCCACTCCGAAGGTCAATGCCGGAGCAGGACCGCGTTCGGGGCCGGCACCGTGGCGTCACAGGCGGGGACCGTGGCCGCGGACCCGTCCCCGCGCCGCTCAGGCGGACTCCCTGGCGTGTGTGGCGGTCGACGGTCGAGCCTCAGCGCACCGCTTCCCAGACTCGGAGGCAGCCGCGCAGCACGCCCTCGAGCTGATCAAGGGGTACCTGGTTCGGGCCATCGGACAGGGCGTTGGCGGGATCCGGGTGCGTCTCGATAAAGAGTCCCTGCGCGCCCGCCGCGAGCGCCGCGCGCGCCAGCGGCGGCACAAACTCGCGCTGCCCGCTGCTCTTGCCGCCGCCCGCACCCGGCAACTGCACGCTATGGGTGGCATCAAACACCGTCGGAAACCCGTTTGCCGCCATGATCGGAAAACTGCGCATGTCGACGACCAGGTTCTGGTAGCCGAAGGTCGTTCCGCGCTCGGTCTGCCAGACCTCGCGCGCCCCCGCCAGCTTGGCGCACACATGCTTCATGTCCTGCGGAGCGAGGAACTGGCCCTTCTTCACATTGACCGTGCGCCCGCTTGCCGCGCATGCCACGAGCAGGTCGGTCTGCCGGCAGAGAAACGCCGGGATCTGCAGCACATCCACCACTGCAGCCACGGCCGCGACTTGGGCCGACTCATGCACGTCGGTCAGGATGGGAAAACCGTACTCGCGCCGCACGAGTTCGAGCAGCGCCAGCCCGCCCTCCAGCCCGGTGCCGCGAGGTCCCTCGATCGAGGTACGGTTGGCCTTGTCGTACGACCCCTTGAAAACAACATGCAGCTGGGGGAGCGCGCGCTGGATGCCGGCCAGCTTTTCGGCGACGGCGCGGCACACGGCCTCGCTCTCGAGGGAGCACGGGCCGGCGATGAGAAGGAGCCTGGCGGGATCGAAGATCATGTGGCGGGGGTCAGCGGGCAGAAAGGTGAAGGTCGGCGTGGCGGGCGGTCGGAGGCCGGGACGATGCCGGAGAGGCGAACTCAGGCAACTGCCTGAAGCGCGGGGCTCTGCCTGGCGGCCGCAGTTCGCCGGTTCATCGTCCTTCCTTGCGGTGGACACACGCGGCCACGAAGGCCGCGAAGAGCGGATGCGCGCGGTTTGGCTTGGACTGGAACTCGGGGTGGAACTGCACCCCGAGAAACCAGGGGTGATCCGGCAACTCGACGATCTCGACGAGATTGCGCTTCGGGTTTCGACCGCTCACGCGCAGGCCGGCCTTTTCCAGCCGTTCGAGGTAATCGTTGTTGAACTCAAACCGGTGCCGGTGGCGCTCGCGCACGGAGTTCGCGCCGTAGGCGGCCTGAGCGCGGGTGCCCGCCATGAGCGCGCACTCATAGGAGCCGAGGCGCATGGTCGCGCCTTTATCCGTCACATCCTTCTGTTCCTCCATGAGCGTGATCACCGGATGCGGCGTCTTCGGGTCGAACTCGACGCTGTTGGCTCCATCGAGACGTGCGACATTGCGCGCGAACTCGATCACCGCGATCTGCAGGCCGAGACAGAGGCCGTAATACGGAATCTTGTTCTCCCGCGCGAAGCGCGCGGCCGCGATCTTGCCCTCGGTGCCGCGGTCGCCGAAGCCGCCCGGCACGAGGATACCGTCCAGCCCGCGCAGGCGCTCGACGGCCTCGTCGTCCTCGAGCGTCTCGGCATCCACGCGCACGATGTTGACGGCGCAATCATTGGCGATGCCCGCGTGCACGATCGATTCGTAGACCGACTTGTAGGCGTCCTGCAGCTCGATGTACTTGCCGACGACGCCCACGGTGACGCGCCGGGCGGGCGACTTGAGGCGGCGGACGATGTCGGTCCAGATGTTCTCCTTCGGCGCCGGTGCATTGAGGCCGAGGAGTTGTACCACGAGGTCGTCCATCTTCTCGCGCTGCAGGCAGAGGGGTAGTTCGTAGATCGAGGTCTCGACGTCGAGTTCCTCGATGACGGCCCGGACCGGCACGTTGCAGAAGAGACTGAGCTTGTCGCGCATGTCGGCGTCCATCGGGTGCTCGCAACGGCACACGAGGATGTGCGGCTGGATGCCGATTTCGCGCAGCTTGGCGACGGACTGCTGGGTGGGCTTGGTCTTCAGCTCGCCCGCGGCCTTGAGGTAGGGCACGAGTGTCACGTGGATGAACACCACGTTGCCCGGGCCGGCCTCGAGCGCGAACTGGCGCATGGCTTCGAGGAACGGCAGTCCCTCGATGTCGCCGGTCGTGCCGCCGATCTCGGTGATGAGCACGTCGACACCGTCGCCCGCCGCGAGGATGCGCGCCTTGATTTCGTTGGTCACGTGCGGGATCACCTGCACCGTCTTGCCGAGGTAGTCGCCGCGGCGCTCCTTCTGGATGACGGCCTCGTAGACCTGGCCGGACGTGAGGTTGTTGAACCGCGAGAGCTTGCCGGAGGTGAACCGCTCGTAGTGCCCGAGGTCGAGGTCGGTTTCAGCCCCGTCTTCGAGCACGTAAACCTCGCCGTGCTGGAACGGGCTCATCGTGCCGGGATCGACGTTGAGGTAGGGGTCGAATTTCTGGATCCGCACCCGCAGCCCGCGCTGCTCCAGAAGTGCCCCGAGCGACGCCGCCGTCAGCCCCTTGCCGAGCGAGGAAACCACGCCGCCGGTCACGAAGATGTATTTCACCGGCGAGTGTTACACCGCGCCGAAAACACCTGACAAGTCAAAGGTGGGCGCCGCCGCGGGGCCGACGTCGTCAGCCGAACACGTGTTCCCAGGCCAGCCAGCTCGCGACACCGATGACCCCGACCGCCACGACCGCTGCCAGCAACTTTGCGGCCCGCGCCAGCAGCCAGCCCAGGAGCGCGAGCACCAGGCCCGCCAGGACGACCAGGACCCAGGGCGGGACGCCGGCGGGCAGGAGCGGCTCGGGCGTGGCGGAAACGGGATCCACAGGCCCACGATTTTCCGTCCTGCACATGGAGGCAAACGCAAAGCCCGCGGGGCTTTTTCGTTGCCGCCTCCCGCCGAACCGGCGCGACTGACGCCGCCCACACTTTCACTCACGATGTCCACCTCGGCCACCACCTCGCGTCCCGTTCTCGTCGTCGGCTCAGTCGCCTTTGATCGCATCAAGACTCCGCTCACCGATTCGGGAAAAATCCTCGGCGGGTCGGCCACCTACGGGGCGATTGCGGCGAGCTATTTTGCGCCGACCCGACTCGTCGGCGTGGTGGGCAATGATTTTGGTGCGGCCGAGATCGCGCGCCTGCGCCGGCACGACATCGACCTCGCGGGACTGCAGATCGACCGCAGCGGCGACACGTTCTTCTGGTCGGGCGTCTATGGCGAAAATTTCGCCTCGCGCACCACGCTTGAAACTCGCCTGAACGTTTTCGCACAGTTCAGCCCCACCCTGCCCGACGAGTACCGTGAGTCGCCCTTCGCCCTGCTGGGCAACATCCAGCCGCAACTCCAGGCGCAGGTGCTCGATCAGCTCGCGCCCGGCGCGTTCACGGTGGCCGACACGATGAATCTCTGGCTCGACCTCGCGCGCCCACAGCTGCTGGAGCTCCTGCCGCGCGTCGATCTCTTCATCCTCAACGACGAGGAGGCGGAGCAGCTCACCGGTCAGGGCAATGTCTTCGTCGCCGGGCCGAAGCTCCTGCAGCTCGGCCCGAAGATCGTGATCATCAAGAAGGGCGCGCATGGAGCCGTGCTCTTCCATCCCGAGGGACTGTTCGCGCTGCCCGCGTATCCAGTTCTTCAGGTGCAGGACCCGACCGGTGCCGGCGATTCCTTTGCCGGTGCGCTCGTGGGCGCGCTCGCTGCCGCGGGGGACACCGGTTTCGCCACGCTGCGCCGCGCCCTCGCCTACGCGACGGTCACGGCGAGTCTCACGGTCGAAGCGCTCGGCGTCGATCGCCTCGAGACGGCCGGCCGCGCCGTCATCGACCAGCGCTTCACCGAGCTGGTGCGCATGACGCGCATCGACTGATCGCGCGCGCGCCGGCCGCGCGCTGGACGCTCGTTCAGCGCAACGCGGAGAGGGCCAGCGTGATCAGGAACGCGACGATCAGCATCAGCACATAGACCACGACCTTCGCGGCCACGGCGATGCGCAGGGCAGTGATCCCGCTGCCCGCGATCTTGAACCACGTGAGCGAGCATGCGAGGACCAGGAAGCTGATCACCTCCTGCAACCTGAAGAGCGGGATGAACTCCCACCAGCCGCCGAGTTCCCCGAGCGCTGCCAGAGTCTCGCGCACCGCGAGATACAGAAGCGAGACCTTCAAAAGGTCGGGCCAGTAGAACGGCACGCCCATCACGTGCAGCGCCGCCCGCAACACCACGACGATCAGGCCGAACCGAAAAGCCGCACCGAAAAGCGTTGCCGCGACGTGCAGAGCCGGTGGCAGGCGGGCAGGCTCCTCCGGTCCGGCCTCCGCGGCCTGTTCGGCCTGCTCCAGGTGCTGCTCTATCGCGCGAATCGCCTCGCTGGGCATCAGCTCCGGATCTCCGGCGCCGTCAGCGCCCGCGAATGCCTCCTCGAGGTCGCCATCAGACTCCGTGACCGACGTGGGAGCGGGTCCGGTACCCGGCTGCGGCGCCGGCTCCGCCGCGGCGGACGCGGCGGGATCCGAGATCTCGACCGGACGTTGAATGTTGCCGTCAGCGCCCGGCACATACCGCGTGCCGTCGGCACCGACGATCTGACCCGCGCCACCGGACGCACCATTGACTGCGACGACCTGGTCGTTGCGTAGCTCGATCCGGGTACCGTCGGCATACACCATCACGAGAAGATCCCCGCGCTGCCGCTCGCCCGTGGGCTTTCCGCGCAGGGCGATGACGTCCGCCCGCGTCAGTCCGAGGAGCGCGGCTGGCTCAACCGTCTGGGCGGCGGCCGGCGCGGTGGAATCTGCAGCCCGACCCGGGACGGCTAACAGGGCGAACAGGACGACAAGGCCGAGACAACCCAGGGGCAGGGGCATGCGCAACATGGCCATCGTGTGTGCCTTCTCGCCATGGCGGAGTCGAGCCCGTTGGGCCCGGCGCTCGACACGGCGCGCCGTTTTGCTCATTTTTTCCCGTTCATGCACTCAGTCACCCATTCGACCGCGAACGTCGAAGATCACGCAGGCCTCGCCGAGCGCCTGGGCCGCGCCGCGCGCGCCGCTTCGCTCACGCTTGCGACCGTGCCGACGGAGCGCAAGAACGCCGCCCTGCTCCGCCTTGCTGACCTCATCGAGGCATCCAGCACCGCGCTGGTCGAAACGAATGCCCGCGACCTCACCGCCGGCGCGGAGTCCGGGCTTCCCGCCGCGATGCTCGACCGGTTGACGCTCACCCCCGCCCGCATCCGCCAGATGGCTGAAGGCGTGCGGCAGGTCGCCGCCCTGCCCGACCCGGTCGGCGACGAACTCGAGCGCGTCACCCGCCCGAATGGCCTCGAGATCCGCAAGGTGCGCGTGCCGATCGGCGTGATCGCGATCATCTTCGAGTCCCGGCCCAACGTCACCATCGACTGCGCCGCGCTCTGCCTCAAGTCCGGCAACGCCTCCATCCTGCGCGGCGGCAAGGAAGCTTTCCACTCCAACACCGCGCTCGCCGCGCTCATCGCGCGCGCGCTGGCGGACACGGGACTCCCGGCCGAGGCCGTCCAACTCGTGCCCACGACCGACCGCTCCGCGCTGACCGAGCTGCTCAAGCGCGACGACCTCATCCACTGCGTGATCCCGCGCGGCGGCGAGGGCCTCATCCGCTTCGTCGCACAGAACAGCCGCATCCCGGTGATCAAGCACTACAAGGGCGTGTGCACGATCTACCTGCACCGCGATGCCGATCCCGCCATGGCGGAAGCGATCGCCGTGAACGCCAAGGTGCAGCGCCCGTCCGTCTGCAACGCAGCGGAAAAACTCCTCGTGCATCGCGACGCCGCCGCCGCGCTGCTGCCGCGCGTCGCCCAGGCGCTCGCCGGGCGCAAGGTCGAGCTGCGCTGCGATCCCGCCGCAGCCGAGATCCTCGCCGCAGCCGGCATTCCCACCCGCCCCGCGAGCGACGCCGACTGGGACGAGGAATACCTCGACCTCATCCTCGCCGTGAAGGTCGTCGACCGGCTGGAGGACGCCGTTGACTTCATCAACACGCACGGTAGCGCGCACAGCGACGCGATCCTCACCGGCGATGCGACGGCGGCCGAACAGTTTCTCAACACCGTTGACTCGGCCGCGGTGTTCTGGAACGCGAGCACGCGATTCAACGACGGGTTCGAGTTCGGGCTCGGCGCCGAGATCGGCATCTCCACCGACCGCCTCCATGCCCGCGGACCGATGGGCTTGCGCGAGCTCTGCAGCTACAAATACAAGGTGACCGGGACGGGCCAGGTGCGAGGCTGAGCGGCAGCCTGGATCGCTTCGGCCAACCCGCTCATGCCCGCGGCGCAGGTCGGGCGAGGCCCCCGGCCGAGCCGCGACGCTGGCAGGCGCTCAGGAGTCGGCTGTCAGCGAGCAACCGAACCCTGCTCTGGGCTCAACAGCCACGTTGTGATGCCTGCCGAATCTGCGTGTCCTCGCGTCGCCCCTGCTGCCGTGCAGTGGCCGCGGCAGTGGATGAGGTCGGGTTCCGCCGTCCGGTGCTAAGCCGTCTCCGAGCCCGTGTGTGCCGGCGCGGCGATCGGGTGGTTCTCGCGATCGACGAGCACGACGGTGGGCCGGTGTCGCTTCGCTTCGTCCACGTCAAACTCCGCGTACGCGGCAACGATCACGAGATCGCCGCGCTGCACAAGGCGCGCGGCGGCCCCATTGACGAGGATCTCGCCCCGCTCGCGGCCGGGAATGACGTAGGTCGTGAAACGCGCCCCGGTGGTGACGTTGTAGACATCGACGCGTTCCCACGGCAACAGCCCCGCGGCCCGGATGAGTTCGGGGCCGATGGCGATGGAGCCCTCATAATCGAGGTCGGCTCCGGTGACGGTGACGCGGTGCAGCTTGGCTTTAAGGAGGGTGACTCTCATGGCGGGTTGGATCGAAAGGGTGTATCAGTGATGCTCACACGAGTGAGCGGAGGAGTATGGGAAGGAACGACCTTGTTGTCTCCGTGGGCGTCGGCGCGGATCAGCGGTGTGCACCGGGTTTGACCTTCAGGAGATGGTCCTCGCGATTCATCCGCTCCGCGAGGAGCAGGCCGCGAAGCACGAGATCCGGCGCGATCTCATCGAAGAACTTCTCGCGTTCGAGCATGCGCGAAAACCCGCCGGTGCCGACGATCAGCGGCCGGACGCCGGCGAAGGCCTCCGCCGTGAGCAGTTCGATGAGATGCCGGATCGCACCGGCCTGACCGAAGTAGACGCCCGACTGGATGCTCTCGATCGTGCTGCGCCCGAGCACGCTCTCGGGTCGCATGATCTCGACGGCCGGGAGCCGCGCGGTCTTGCCCGCGAGGGCCTCGACCGAGATCGCTGGGCCGGCAAGGATCACGCCGCCGAGGTAGTCGCGGCCGGCAGTGATGACGTCGAAGGTCGTGGCCGTGCCGATGTCGATGACGATGAGGTCGCGCCCCGGCCAGAGCTGCGTCGCCCCCACGGCGTTGGCGATCCGGTCCGGACCGACTTCGATCGGATTGCGGTACTTGATCTTCAGTCCGGTCTTCACGCCGGGCTGCAGCACGAAGGGCTCGGTGCGGAAGTATTTCAGGCACGCACTGCGAAGTGGATACACCATCGGTGGCACGACCGAGCAGATCGCCACGCCGCGGATCGCGGTCGTTGGGTCGATGCCGTTCTCGCGCAGCACGGTGCGCAGGAAGATGCCGAGCTCGTCGGAGGAGCCGATCGGGTGCGTGCTTCGCCGGAACTGCGTGCGCAGCGCGTCGCCGTCGAAGACGCCGCCGTGTATGTGCGTGTTGCCTACGTCGAGCGCGAGGAGCATGGGTCAGGTTTCCGTTTCCGTGCCGGCGCGTCCGGTCTGCGCAGCTGTGGCAGGCGGATCTCCCGCCGCGCCGCCGGAGGTCTCCGCCACAAACGCGGCCACCGCACGCGCGAGCGCTTCTCGCGACTCGAGCGCGGTGGTCGATCCATCTGCGCGCCAGAGCGTGGCCGGGAAACGCCCCGTGCCCGCCTCCATGGCCTCGAGGTCGTTGTGGACCACGGCATCGGCGTGCGAGTGCTCGAAGAGCGCCCGCACCGCCTCGCCCGCGGTCAGGGCGGTGGCCCCACGCGTGAGCTTGAAGGCGATCACCCGCAAGTGCGGCTTGCCGCTCCAGGCACGCAACTGGTCCACCAGCTTCGGGTTGGCGGTGAGCTTCACGGAGAGTTCCTGGCCGCTCGCGAGCTTCGCGGCCCCGGACTCGACCCGCTTTCCATTCACGGTCACGCCGCCCACGGAGTAATCGCTCACGGCCGCCGCGTGGACGACCGCGTCGAAGGCGCCGTCCGCCAGCAACCGCCTGAGCGAGGCCCTGAGATCGGCGAAGGTCACGAACGTCTGCTCCTCCACACCGGGGCCCGCCGCCACCGCACGATGTGCGCGCAGCAGCGTGACTGAATGACCTTCGCGCTGCAGATGCCCGGCGATGATCGCACCGGTCCGGCCGGTGCTGAAGTTGGTGATCGTCCGGACGCCGTCGATCGGCTCCTCCGTGCCGCCAGCCGTGACCAGCACGCGCCGGCGCGCTCCGCGCGGCGGGATCGCGGCGTCCCCGCCCACCACATCGCGGATCGCGGCGAGGATCTCCTCCGGCTCGACCATGCGGCCCTCGCCCTCGTCTCCGCAGGCGAGTCGACCCCGCGCCACCGGCAGGATGCGCACGCCCCAGCGCCGCAGGGTCTCGATCCCGGAACGCGTGGCGGGATGGGCCCACATCGCGGGGTTCATCGCGGGCGCGAGCAGGCAGGGCTTGCGCCAGTCGTGCGCGAGAAACAGCGCGCCGACGAGATCGTCGGCCATGCCGGCGGCGAGGCGGTTAATTGTATTCGCCGTGGCAGGACAGATTACGACCAGGTCGGCCCATTTCACGAGATTGATGTGGTCCATCGCGGTGCCGGAGTCCCACATCCCGCTTCGCACCGGCCGGCCGGTCATGCCCTCGAGCGTCGCCGGGCCGATGAATTGCAGCGCGGAGGCGGTGGCGATCGCCTGGACCTCATGCCCCTCCTGCACGAGGCGCGAGATCACACCGCAGGCCTTCCACGCGGCGATGGAGCCGGTGAGTTCAAACAGGATCTTTGCAGCGCACATTGTCGATGAGGCGGATGCCGTCGAGACGGACGGCGCCGAGGCGCCAGTGTTCGTAGTGTTCGATGTAGTCGACGCCGAGGCCCGCGGCCTCGAGCCGGCGCTTTGCCGCGGCCGGATCGGACTCCTCGCGCAGGACGCGGCCAAACTCCGGCGCCCGCGCGCGTCCGGCCGGGGTGAGCAGCGCGTTGCGCGAACTCAGCGCCAGCCCGTCGTCCGCGCGCACGGTCTCGCAGGCGACGATCGTGGTCGGGATGAAGAACGCCTCCGCCATGCCCTGGATGAGCAGCAGTTGCTGGAGGTCCTTCTCCCCGAAATAGGCGCGATCGGCCCGGACCAGAAGCAGGAGCTTGAGCACGACGGTAAGCACCCCGTCGAAATGCCCGGGGCGGTGCGCCCCCTCCATGAGCGTGCTCAACCGGTCCTCGGACACGCGATAGTGGTACTCGTCCGGATACATCATCGCGTGCGTCGGGGCGAAGATAGCGTCGACTCCGGCGCGCCGGGCCAGGGCGATGTCCGCCTCCCACGTGCGCGGGTACTTGTCGAGATCGCGCGGGTCGTTGAACTGCGTCGGGTTGACGAAGATGCTCAGGACGACGAGGTCATTCGCGGCGCGCGCGCGCTCCAGCAGGGACGCATGTCCCGCGTGGAGCGCGCCCATGGTGGGCACGAAACCGACGGTCTTGCCGTGGAAGATGTCGGAGCCCCGAAGCTCCTGCCACTCGGCGACGGTATGGACGATGGTCATCAGCAAAGAATCTCCTCGCGCGCCGGGAAGCGCGCGGCCCGGACGTCGGCCACGTAGCGTTCGAGCGCCTCGCGCACGATCTCGTGTCCCTCGATGTAGCGCCGGGCGAAGCGCGGGCGGAAGTCGGCCTGCAGCCCGAGCAGATCGTGGAGGACGAGCACCTGCCCCGAGGTCTGGACGCCGGACCCGATGCCGATCGTCGGGATCGAGAGCGCGGCGGTCACATCCCCGGCGAGCTGCGCGGGCACGCACTCGAGAACGAGACCGAAGGCGCCGAGTTCCTCGAGCCGGCGGGCGTCGGCCGCGATGCGCCCGGCCGCCTCCGCGGACCGTCCCTGCACGCGGTATCCACCCAGTTGATGCACAAATTGCGGGGTCAGGCCGAGATGGCCCATGACCGGGATGCCGCTGCCGACGAGATGGGCCACGACATCCTCGTGGCCGGCCAGTCCCTCGAGTTTGACGGCGGACGCCCCTGCGCGCATGAGCGCTCCGGCGGTGTCGACGGCAGCCGCCGGGCCGCGCCGGAAGGTCAGGAACGGCATGTCCGCCACGACGAACAAGTCCGGGGCCCCGCGCCGGACGGCGGCGGTGTGCGCGACCATCATCTCGAGGGTCGCGTGCAGCGTATCGGGAAATCCGTGCACCACCATGGCGGCGCTGTCGCCGACGAGCAGGCAGTCGACACCCGCGGCGGCAGCGAGGCGCGCCGACCAGGCATCGTAGCTGGTCACCATCGTGATCGGGGAGGCCTCGCGCCGGGCGCGGGCAAAGTCGAGAACGCCTTTCATGGCCGGTTCATGCGTTTTCCTTGCACGGAAAACCGGATGAACGGCGCCAGGCGCGGGACGTGGGTGCTTGTCGCATGGATCAAGTCCTCGGAGTCCGAGAAGAAGAGCTGTGGTTGAGATGTACCGGTCGCGAGCGAGTTCGCGCCAGTGCCGCTAAGGGTGCCGAGGCGCGGCCGGCACGCAAATGCTTTTGTGCGAAGCCCTCCGGTGGGCGCGAACCGTCCCGGCGGCCGGCAAAGACCCCGGCGAAGGCGCGGCCCGATGCCCCCGGCATGGGGCGCGGCTCCGAAGTGCATGGATTAGAGGTACTATCGGGAAAACCACGACGGCGCACATCGGATACCGCCCGTTTGTGGTCCGGCCGCCGCTAATCCACTGGAGCAGCCGGTCTTGTAGACTAGCGTGCTCCCATCGATGACCGCGGCTTTCGAAGAGACGATTGATGGCGCCAACCTGCTCCGGCCCCCGCCGGACGAACGGCACGAGCGCATTTGCCAGCGCCTGCATGCCCAGGTGCTCGCGCATCTCTCGCCCAATTCCACACTCGAGTTGCTCCCGTCGCGCTCGCTGGTGGAGGTCAATACGCGCAACGCGCTGCGTCCCGATCTCGCCATCATGCACCGGGGTGCGAACCGGCTCTGGCTCGCCGCGGAGATCATCACACCGCACGACCACCGGATCGACACGGTGAGCAAGAAGATGATCTACCACGAGGTGTGCATCCCGCGCCTGTGGATCGTCGACCCGCGCTACAACAACGTCGAGGTCTACCGCCATCGCACGTTCGGGCTGCGTCTGGAAGAAATCCTCGCCGACTACGACATGTTGCGAGAACCGCATCTGACCGGCCTCGCGATCCAGCTCGCGGGCCTGTTCACGCGCTGACCGGCAGTCGCCCGCGGGGCGATCGCAAGGCGTGGGGCGGATGCGGACGGGTCACCGATTACTGCCGAGCAAGGTGGCCACGATGCTTGCACGTTCCTCGGCCAGGTCCCCACTCGCCGGCGGTCGCTGCGCGCGCGCATACCAGTAGTGGGCATTGCCTCCGTCGCCCTCCACCCGGTGAAGGTGCGCATGAACCCACGCGCCCTCGCGGCTCTCGTCTTCCTGCGCGACCCGATGGGCCTCGTCCCACGAACCCTTCGCGAGCCACCAAAGCGCCTGCAGCGCCGGCGCGATCCCGGCCGGCGGTTGCGACCCCTCGTGCACACTGGAGTTGAACTCAGCCGGTGTCATGGTGAACCTCCGACACTCTCGCCCATGTCCCGTACGACGCAACCCCGCATCACCCCCGAGTCGCTCTGCCAGCGACTCACCTGGGCCGACCTCGACACCGAGGCGCTGCGTACGCTGATCCTGCTCGCACGCGCCGAGGACCTCGGCGGCTGGGGCTTGCGCCGCTCGCGCCGACCGCGACGAGCCGGCGATGTCACGACCTCGGCGGTCGTCGGTCGCGCGCGCGGTCGCGCCGTCCTGCGCGCCCGGCGTGCGATGGTCGTCTGTGGACTGCCGCTCGCGCAGCTCGTGCTGCAGGAATACGGCGGCCGCACACGTCTGGAGCCGCGCGTCGAGGATGGGAGCGCAGTCGCGGCCGGCACGGCGCTCGCCGAGATCGAGGGATCCTCCGCGCAACTCCTGGAGGCGGAGCGCGTGCTGCTGAATTTCCTGCAGCGGCTGAGTGGCATCGCCACCCACACGGCGGATCACGTGCGCGCGCTGGGCCGGTCCCGCACGCGCCTGCTCGACACCCGCAAGACGACGCCAGGCTACCGCATGTTGGAAAAGTACGCGGTCGCCTGCGGGGGCGCCTGGAATCACCGCCTCGGCCTCTTCGATCGTGTGATGATCAAGGACAACCATCTCGCCGCGACAGGCGCGACCCGGGGCGCCCGTCTCGCCGCTGCCGTCCGGACGGCGCGCGCCGCCACCTCGAGGTTGCCCGTCGAGGTGGAGGTGGACGCGCTCGATCAGATCGAGCCGGTCGTCGCGGCCGGCGCAGACATCGTGCTGCTCGACAACTTCACGCCCGCGCAGCTGCGCCGCGGCGTCGCGCTCGTCGGAGGGCGCGCCTGCACGGAGGCCAGCGGTGGCATCACGAAGCAATCCCTGCCGCGGCTGGGACGACTTGGCCTCGATTTTATCTCCAGCGGGGCGCTCGTTCATCAAAGCACCTGGGTGGATATCGGGCTGGACTGGCTCTGATCACCTCGTGACCCAACACGCTCCCAAACTCCCGCCTGAAGTCGTCATCGTGCGCGAACTGCTCGCGGCGGGCGACGGCTATGTCTCCGGCAGCGCCCTGGCCGGGATGCTCGGCATGTCGCGGGTCGCGATCTGGGCGCACATGGAAAAACTTCGCCTCCTCGGCTACGAAGTGGAGGCCGTGCGGCGCCGCGGGTATCGGCTCCTCAAGCGCCCCGATGGACTCGACGAGACCCAGCTCCGCGCCTCGCTGGCCGCACTGCCCCGACCGCTCGCCCTTTCGTTTCACCGGTCGGTCGACAGCACAAACAGCGAGGCCGAGCGTCAGCTCGCCTCCGGCGCCGAGACCCCGCTGGTCGTGGTCGCGCGCGCGCAGGAGCGCGGCCGCGGCCGCCTGGGTCGCCGGTGGATCAGCGGCGACCATGGCAATCTCTACATCTCCTTCGCCTTCCGGCCCGACCTGAGGCCGTCGCGCATGCAGGACTTCACGCTCTGGATGGGCGTGAACGTCTGCGACGCGCTGGCCAACACCTGCCGCATCGACGCCGCGGTGAAGTGGCCCAACGACATCTACCACGGCGGTCGCAAGCTCGGCGGCATGCTCACCGAGGCGCGTATCGATGCCGACCATACACGAGACGTCATCTTCGGCCTCGGGCTGAACATCAACAGCCATCGCCACCACTGGCCCGACGACATCGCGCCGCGGACGACCTCCGTCGCGGAGGCGCTGGGCCATTCGGCGGACCTCAACCGCGTGGCCGCAGCGATCATCACGCGCGTGATGAAGGCGTTCGACACCTTCGTGGCGGACGAATACCGCGAAGGCTTCGGTGCCCTCTGGGAGCGGCTCGATTACCTTCGGGGCCGCCGCATCGCCGTGCTCTTTGGACAGGAACGTGTGGAAGGCGTGGCGGAGGGGATCGATACGACGGGTGCGCTTCGGCTTCGCGACGACGCCGGCCGGCTCCATCGCTGCCTCGCCGGCGATGTGACGATCGAGAAACCTCCCGCGTAGCTGCCGTCGCTATCCGACTGCGGGGCGGCTTTGGGTGTGGTCCCCACCCCTCCTGTCCGACGCTCACCGCGCAGCGGAAAGTGCCGCGCAGCGAAGTCAGCTGCTAGTCGCGGCGCACACCTGCCACCAGATCGGCCGCGGTGGTGCGCAGCGACGTGGTGATCGCGTCGGGCTTGCCAAGGTTGTTCCGAATGCAATTCACCAGGGCACTGCCGACCACCACGGCATCGGCCCCGGCTGCGACCTCGTGGACCTGCTCGCGCCGCGAAATCCCGAAGCCGACGGCCACCGGCAGCGGCGTGGCGGCCTTGATGCGCGCGACCCTCTCGCCGATGTTCGCAGCCAGGGCCTCGCGCACCCCCGTCACGCCTTCGCGCGAGACGTAGTAGATGAAGCCGCTGGCGGCGCTCGCGATCTTCGCCAGCCGGGCGGGCGAGGTGGTCGGCGCCACGATGAAGATGTTCTTCAGGCCGTGCTGCCGGCTGACCTCGATCAATTCGTCCGCCTCCTCCGGAGGCAAATCGAGTGTGAGCATGCCGTCCACCCCGGCCTCGGCGGCACGGCGCACGTAGTCGGTCATGCCATTGGAGAAAACCAGGTTATAGTAGGTGTAGAAGACGATCGGCTTCTGCGAAAACGCCCGCACCGCGCGAACGAGTTCGAACACGTTCTCCATCGTCATGCCGCTCTCGAGTGCACGCTGTGCCGCCAGCTGGTTGGTCAGTCCGTCCGCCAGCGGATCGGAGAACGGGACGCCGAGTTCGAGGATGTCCGTGCCGGCCTCGAGGACGGCACGGCAGCATGCGATCGACGTGGCGAGGTCGGGGTCGCCGGCGCACAGGTAGGACACGAAACAGGCGCGATTTTCGCGACGGGCGGCTTCAAAGGCGGCGGCGATGCGGTCCATGGAAGAGCCAGCAAAAACCACCGCCCGCGCGAGGGAAACAGAAAACGAGCCGGCGCACCGCTGCGCCCGTCACGATGCGGCCACTCCGCCGCGCGCCAGGATCGCCGCGCCCCGCGTCTGGCCCGCGAGGTTGTCCAGTTCCCAGGGATCGTGCTCCAGGTGGAAGACCAGCCAGGGTCGCACCGGGTCGTCGGCGTAGACGATCTTCCATCCATCACCGCGCCACCCCCGCCAGGCGCGATCACACTGGTGCGGCAGGCGCACGACACTCGGCATGGAGATCGCGACCGGCCCGCCCGTGGGGCTCCACTCCCCGCCACCGGCCCACGTCTCCGCCATCGCGGGCAATTGCACCAGGGACACCGGCCGGGGCTCAACGTGACCCGCCCCAGGCGCACACAGACGCAACGCGAGCAGCGGCACGCCAACACTCTCCTCATGGGGCCAGCCCTTCCGGAAACAGCCGTGCGCGCCGTGCATGTCCCCGTGTACCGAGAAAATAACGACACGCGTCTCGCGCCCGGTCGCGCCTGCCGCGACGCGGGCTCGCCCCACCAGTTCGCCGATGGCACGGTCCGTGGCCGTGATGTGAGCATGGTAACCCGCGAGTTCGCGCCGGGCCCGCGATTCGACCTCGCCTCCCCTCGGCACATTCGGTCCCAGCTGCAATTCGTCCGGATCGGGCCGCGGTGCCGGCGCCGGCGCATCGTAGGGCGGATGAGGCGGCTCGAGGCTCACCGCGGCAAACCAGGGCGTGTCGGCCGGCCGCGCCTCGATCCAGCCGGCGGCCCGGCCGCACACGATGTCGCTCTGGTAGCCGCGCATCTGCACCGGCGACACGAGACGCGTGCCATGCAGGAAGGGATCATTGAGCAGAAAGCCGCCCTCGAAGCCTTCCCAGAAACCGAACCCGCCGCGTGACTCCGGCGGCACGACCATGCGCGCGTGCGTCTCGCCCACCAGGGGCGCGTCGGGATCACGGCGGGCGAGGTGCCACTTGCCGAACCAGGCCGTGCCATAACCTCGAGCGCCCAGGCGGTGGGCAATCGTCCGCGCATCCGGCCGCAGCGGATCGAAATAGTCCACCACGCCGTTCTCCGGACTGGTCGTCCCTGTCAACAAGGCCGCCCGTGCAAATGGCCCGAAAGGATGCGGCGTCACCGCCGCCGCGTAGACGGTCCCCTGGCTGGCCAGCCGGTCCAGCGCAGGTGTCCGCGCGTTGGGATCGCCGGCATACCCTGTGGCGCCCCGGCGCCACTGGGTGGCCATGATCCACAGGATGTTCGGGGCGTCGTGCAGCACGCCTCCACTGTAGCCGCGCGCCCGTGCTTGTTGAGCGCATTCTTGAAGGGTGCGACTCGGGGGCGGGGCGGAATCACGGCCTGTACCCCCGAAACCAAGACACGCCGTCGCCGCCGCGCCGCGCTCGACTAGGTTCCATCCAGCTCATCTCGGTTTTTTCAGAGCGTTGGCATTGGTCGAACCGGGGAATCCTCCTACTGTTTGGTGCAAAGGAAGCACCGCGACGGGTGCACAAATCCCAGAACAGTACCCCAGCCGTCCGCGGCTGAATGGATCGTTGATCCCAACCCGATAGTTCCTCCATGAGACCAAACCACTATGCCAGGATCGCGTTCACCTTCGCGTGCGCGCTCGGAGCCGGAGTCCCCGCTTTCGCCCAGAGTCCCTCTTCCGCGGTAGACCGCGGGACAACACAGGCGTCCAGGGCGCAGACTTCGGCCGAAGATGATGACGATGTCGTCGTGCTGGACACCTACAAGATCACCGGGTCGTTCGCCGGAAGTCTCGCAGCGGCTGCCGAAATCAAACAGGCCGCTCCCTCTGTCGTCGAAGTGATCTCCGCCGAGGACATAGGCAAGCTGCCCGATATCAGCATCGCCGAGTCGCTCAGCCGCCTGCCCGGCCTGACCACGCAGCGGCTCAACGGGCGCGCCCAGGCCATCGTCATCCGCGGCTTGAACGGTGATTTCAGCACCGCACTGCTCAACGGCCGTCAACAGGTCAGCACGAGTTCCGGCCGCTCCGTGGAATTCGATCAATATCCTGCGGAACTCCTGAGCGGCGTTGTCGTGTACAAGTCGACGGACGCCGCGCTCGTCGGCCAGGGCCTCTCCGGCACTGTCGATCTGCAAACCATACGCCCACTCAGGTACGGGAAGCGCACCGTCGCGGCCAGTGCCTTCTACGAATGGACCGGCATGGAACCCAGCAACGCGGATGCTGATCGTGGCGGGTGGCGGGAAACGCTCTCCTACGTCGATCAGTTCGCCGACGGCACGGTGGGTATCGCCATCGGCATCACCAACTCCACGCGCCCCGGACAGGGCGAGCAGTTCAACTCGTGGGGTTACGATACCGGAAGCACGTTCGGCGGCACCACCATTGAAGGCGGGCCGGCGAGCCTGATGGGTGGCGCGAAGCCATTTGTCCGGTCGAGCGAGATCAACCGCGACGCCTACATGGGCGTGCTGGAATTCGCGCCGAACGAAAATGTCCACTCGATCCTCGATCTCTACTATACGGACTTCCGCGAGACCCAGCTCCTGCGTGGCATCGAGATCCCGCTCAGCCCGAACTGGGGCACCTACACGACCCTGCAGCCGGGATACGTCATCGATGACGGCCTGATCACCCAGGCCACGCTATCCAACTTCTTCGGTGTCGTCCGCAATGACTTTGCCTCGCGGGATGATCAACTGTTCGCCGGCGGCTGGAACCTCGAACTGGGCAACGACGAAGGCTGGAAGGCGACCCTCGACGTGAGCTACTCGCAGGTGAAGCGCGACGACTTCGTCCTGGAGACCTACTCGGGCTACGGCATCAACGGTGTGGGAACTCCGGATACAATCACCTACAACCTCGCCCCGAACGGCGGAGCGGGGGCACGTTTCTCCCACCAGCTGGATTATTCGAATGGCGACCTGATGCGCCTTGGCATGCCGCAGGGATGGGGGCAGGACCCGAACTCCCGCCCGTCCGGCCAGCACGGCTTCGTCAAGGGACCCATCATGGAGGATGAGATGTCCCAATACATGCTCTCGGTTGAGCATCCCCTCAATCGATTCTTCAGCCGATTCGAAGCCGGCGTGGTCTACAACGATCGCGAAAAGTTCGAGACCGAGTCGGGACCCAACGGCATGGAAGGCTACTTCCTCCAGCTGAAAGACGGCGCCTCGAGCGCGCCGATGCCCCCCTCCGTGGGACTGACTGACCTCAGCTTCATCGGCATGGGCAAGCTCTACAGCTACAATCCGATGGCCCTCTACAATAACGATTTCTACGACAAGATCGCCAACAACGACCCGACCAAGATGGCGAACAACTGGGTCGTCGACGAAAAGGTGCTCATCGGCTACGTGAAGCTGGACATCGACCACACCCTCGGAAACCTGCCGGTGACCGGCAACATCGGGGCCCAGCTGATCCAGACGGACCAGCACGCACGCGGTCAGGCGATCAACACAGGCAGCCTGGAAATCGAACAGGTGTCAGCGTCCCACGACTACACCGACTTCGTGCCCAGCTTGAATCTGAACTTTCACCTGACCCGTCGGGATTCGATTCGCGTGAGTGTCGCACGGCAGCTGGCTCGCCAGCCCATGAACGACATGCGGGCGGGTTCGACGTATTCGTTCGACGCGTCCAAAGCATTCTCCACCGATGTCGAGAACAGCCCGTGGAGCGCGAGCGGCGGCAATCCGGAACTCGAGCCCTGGCGTTCCAACTCCTATGATGTGTCCTACGAACACTATTTCGCGGACCAGATGGGCTACTTCGCCGTGGCGGGCTTCTACAAGGACCTGGTGTCCTACACGTACAACGACAAGCAGCTGATGGATTTCAGCGGCCTGCCGACGGGCGTGGACGTGACCCCGAACATCTTCCAGGGCTACAACACGGTTCCCCAGAACGGTCAGGGCGGTTCGATCAAGGGTCTGGAGTTCTCGGTCTCGCTTCCCGGCGAAAAGTTCACACCGATGCTGAAGGGCTTTGGCATCTTTGCCAGCTCGTCATTCTTCAAGAGCTCGATCCGGCCCGACCTGAACAGTCCGGCCACGCCGCTGGTGGGCCTGTCTGAACGCGTGCAGACTGGAACGCTCTACTATGAGCGAGGCGGCTTCTCCGCCCGCGTGAGTGCGCGCTACCGCTCCGACTATCGCGGCGACATCGCCACATTCGGCCCACGCGGCGCCGTCTACCGCAACCTGCAGTCGGAGACCGTCGTCGATGCCCAGGTCAGCTACACGTTCAGGGAGGGTGCCTTGAAGGGCCTGGCCCTGATCGCTCAGGCCTATAACCTGACCGACGAGCCGCTCGTCGCATCAAGTGGCGCGGATGTCCGATTCATCCAGGACTACCAGAAATACGGAACGAACTACTCCGTGGGCGCGTCCTACAAGTTCTGATCCAAGCAGAAATTGAATGCTCCCGGCAGGTGTATCCTCCGGGAGCATACACCAAGGCACCGGCGGACGCCGCAGTACGGCCCCGGGCCTCTGGAAGGCCGGCCTAACCTCCTCTGCCAGCGGCTATCGCACTTCCGATGAATCCCGTGATGAACCGTCCGCGATCGCGGCCCAGTCCGGGGCTTCGTGGATGGAGCTGACTGCAGCACCGGGTGTGCGGTCGTTTCCGCCATCGGGGAGGGACGGTCGTCCCCGAGACTTCAAAGCTCCTCGGCGCGCGGCCCCGATGCCGTGCACCGTCCCGATTCGCCAACGCAGCGCCTGCACTCTCCATGCAATCGACCTCCCATAACTGGCTCCGCGCGCGCCACTCCGGCGTGCTCGCCCACGTTTCCTCGCTGCCCGGTCCACACGGTATCGGCGACTTCGGTCGCGGCGCGCGCCGCCTGATCGACTTTCTCGCCGACTACGGGTTCCGCTTCTGGCAGATCTGCCCGCTCGGGCCGACGGGGTATGGAGATTCCCCCTACCAATCGTTCTCCAGCTTTGCGGGGAACGCGTATTTCATCGATCTCGAGGAACTGGTGGGTGCCGGCCTCCTCCTCGACGAGGACTGCCGTCCGCTCCGCCTGCTCTCGCATGCACGGACCAACTACGGCGCCCTCTACCGCGAGTTCTGGCCGATCCTCGCCACCGCCTACGAGCGTTTCCTGCGTCGCGGCGCCGAGATCCCCGGCTGGCCGTCGTATCGCGAGTTCTGTGCGCGCGAGGCGCCATGGCTGGACTCCTACGCCGAGTTCATGGCCATCAAGGCCGGCTTCGAGAGCCGTTCCTGGACCACGTGGCCCGAGCCCTACCGCACCTACCGCCCCGGCCTGCACGCGTCGCTTCCCGCCGCGGCCCAGGAAGTGGCGGGCTTGCACCGCTTCGCGCAGTTTGTCTTCTTCACCCAGTGGCGCCACCTGCGCGCCTATGCCGCTTCACGCGGGGTGGAGATCATCGGCGACATCCCGATCTTCGTCGCGCTCGACAGCGCGGATGCCTGGAGCTGCCGGTCCATCCTCCGTTTCGATGCGCACGGGCACCCGCTCGCGGTCGCGGGCGTGCCGCCCGACTACTTCTCCGCCTCCGGACAGCTCTGGGGAAACCCGCTCTACGACTGGACGGCGCTAGAGAAGACCGGATACGCCTGGTGGATCGAGCGGCTGCGCGCGGCGCTCGCTCTCTATGATGTCGTGCGGCTCGACCATTTCCGCGGGTTCGACACGTACTGGGAGATCCCGGGCGACGCCGAGGATGCGCGGCGCGGCCGGTGGCGCAACGGGCCGGGCCTCGATTTCTTCGAACACGTCCAGGCGGCGCTGCCCGAGGCACGCCTCATCGCCGAGGACCTCGGCTACATCACGGCCGAGGTGTTCGCACTGCGTCGCGCCGCCCACCTGCCGGGCATGCGCATTCTGCAGTTCGGCTACGGGCACGACGACAACAACGTCAACCTTCCGCACTTCCTTCCCGACGACAGCGTTGTCTATACGGGCACGCACGACAACAACACCACCCGCGGCTGGCTCGACGACCTTCCGGCCGACATGGCCGACCGCGTCGATGCCTACTACCAGCTCGGTGGCGAGTCCTCCGCCCTGCCCCTGGTGCGCGCCGCGCTGGCCTCGGTCGCACGGCTCGCGATCGTGCCGATGCAGGACCTGCTCGACCTCGACGGGAGCGCACGCATGAACCATCCCGGCACGGCCGAGGGAAACTGGCAGTGGCGGTTCACCTCGGGTCAACTCGAGGACCTGGCCGATGAGCACGGCGAGACGTTCCGGGCCTGGAACGCGCTGTTCGACCGCACCAGCGACCCCCGCCAGCGCGACTACAGCGCCCCACCATCGGAGCTTCCCTCGCACGCCGGCCACGCCTAGAAGCCTGCCGGCGACCCGCCTTGCGCGCGGCCGGACCGTGAGCCTGGCGGAATCATCCCGGTGAGCCACGGCTCGGCCAAAGGGCTCGCGTCAAAGTGAATACAGAACTCGGATAGCCTGGAGTCATACGCCAATCCCCACCATCCCGCCCATGTCTCATCCCACCCCACCCGGCCGCCCGCTCTCCTGGCTGTCGCTCATCAATATGAGCGTCGGCTTCTTCGGCATCCAGTTCGGCTGGGGCCTGCAGATGGCGAACATGAGCGCCATCTACCAGTTTCTCGGCGCCACCGAGTCCGAGATCCCGATGCTCTGGCTCGCCGCACCCGTCACCGGATTGTTGGTACAACCGATCATTGGCTACTACAGCGACCGCACCTGGACGCGTCTCGGCCGCAGGCGGCCCTATTTCCTTGTCGGTGCAATCCTCGCCAGCCTGGCGCTCATCGCCATGCCCAACTCGCCGACGTTGTGGATGGCCGCCGGCCTGCTCTGGGTGCTCGACGCCTCGGTCAACATCAGCATGGAGCCGTTCCGCGCGTTCGTGGGCGACCTCCTCCCCGCCCAGCAGCGCAAGGTCGGCTTCGCCATGCAGAGCGTGTTCATCGGCGCCGGAGCGGTCCTGTCCTCGTCGCTGCTCGACATCCTCGCGCGGCTCGGCGTGGACGAGAGCGCCGGGGACGGACGCATCCCCAACACCGTCCACATCGCGTTCTATCTCGGGGCGGCGGTGTTTGTGGTCGCGGTCCTCTACACCGTCGTGACGACGCGGGAACACCCGCCGGCCGACATGGAGGCCTTCCGGCGCGCGCGCGACGAGTCCTCCGGGCCCACGCACGCGCTCCGTGAGATCGTGGGCGGCATCTTCGCGATGCCGCGCGTGATGCGACGGCTCGCCTTCGTGCAGTTCTTCACCTGGCTCGGCCTCTTCTGCCTGTGGATCTACTTCACACCGGCCATCGCGCGGGCGATCTTCCACGGCGAGCCCGGCTCGCCCGAGTATCTTGCCGCCGTGAAGACCGGCGGGACCTGTTTCGCGACCTACAACGGCGTCGCGTTCGGCTTCGCCTTCGTGTTGCTCGGCCTGGCGCGCCGTTTCTCCGCCAAGGCCATTCATATCGTCTGCCTCGCCTGCGGCGGTGCGGGTCTAGCCGCGACGGGACTGTGGACGACGAGTGGCGGTCTCTATGTCTCCATGGTCGGCGTCGGCATCGCCTGGGCGAGCATCCTTTCGATGCCCTACGCGATGCTGGCCAACGCGCTCCCGGCGGAGCGCATGGGCTTTTACATGGGCGTATTCAACTTCTTCATCGTCCTGCCGCAGATCGTGGCGGCCACGATGCTCGGGAAGATTGTCTCCTCCGTGTTCGACGGCTCGGCCCTGCCGGCCGTCGTCGCCGGCGGGATCGCCATGTTCGTGGCTGCAGCCGCGACCTTCGCCGTCCCCGCGCAGGAGGAAGGCGTTCGGAACTGATTGCGCGCCCCGCCCGACTCTGCAGGCGCTACTTCCCCGCGACGTCCACCGGCTGCCCGTGCGTGTAGTCGTCGTGGTCGTAGTAGATCGTCTTTGGGCGGGTTTCCTTCGCCGCGCGACGGGCGTCGATCCGCGCACGAAACTCCTGGGGCGACTCGCCCTTGTGCTTCTTGAAGACCCGCGCAAAATAGGCGGGATCGGAGAACCCACTCGCGTAGGCGATCTCCGAGATGTGCAACGGCGTTGTCTCGAGCGCCATGATCGCACCCTCGATGCGCACGCGATGGATGTACTGGATGAGCTTCTCGCCCGTCTCGCGGTGAAACAGGTGCGAGAGGTAGTCGGGAGAACACTGCAGGCGCTCGGCGATACCCTTCACGTTGAGATCCGGATTCGAGAACTGGTCGCGCACGAGCCACTTCACCTGGAAGACCTTGCCCATGTCCGTATTCAGTTCGCCGACACCCGTTTCGACGAGGTTTTGCAGCATGCCGAGGATCGAAAGCAGCAGGCCGCGCAGCACCTGGTCGCGCGCCGGCGCCTTCATGTGGAAGGTCTGCACGAGGGTGTTGGTCAGCGCAACCAGGACCTCAAGGTTCGGCGCCTCAAAGAATTCGATGGTCTCGATGTCCGGCTTCTGCGGTGCGACCTCGTGGGCGAGATGGAGGCTGAGCACGCTGCTGTAGAAACCGCCGACGAGATTGCGAAAGGGACCCTTCTCGTCGGTGAAAATCGTCTCGCGGTGCGGCACGCCGGTCGGGATGACGCACATCTCGCCGGGGAAAAGGGAGAATTCCTCCCGCGGCAGGTGAAAGTCCGTCCGCCCGCGCACCTGGACAAAGATCTCCGGCTTGAAGTGAAAATGCATCCCGCGGTGTTTCTGCATCAGGCACTCCTCGCGGGGCACGCGAAACCGGAGCTGCCCGCGCTCGGCCTGACGCGCCACCTGTGTGAGGATCTCGCGCATCTCCGCGCGATCACGGTTGTGAACGGGTTTGCCGGGGAACGCGGCGACTGGCGCGACTGGGGCAGAATCTTGGAGGTCGAGACTCACGCTAGAGGGCTGTTCATCGGGGAAGACGCCGCTACAGGATCCGCAATCTGCAATTCCGCAAATCGCGTCCGGCAACGCACTGTGCCGCGGGGCCCCTATCTGATCGCCAACCGGATCGCGCTACGCAACGTTAAACACGTTGAGCGCGAGGGCGTTAACTAAGTCTTGTCTGCCCTTTCCGGGTTTTCTCCGGAACCGCAGCGTCGGGTCAAGCGGCAGAAACGTCGGAATCGCGCCCGACCGCCTCGGTCGCGCCGGTCACGAGCACGCTGACCCGGGCATCCGGGCAGAAGCACGCAAGACGGCAGGCCAGGCACCACGCTTGGTGCGGCTGGATGACCAGCTCCGCCGGCAGCACCAGCGTGATCACCGGCACCGCCGCCTTGTCGCCCCGTGCCGCGACAATGTGGATCGGCTGCCCGAGGTCGCGGGCACAGGTCAGGACGATGTTTCCCAGGATCGGCGTGAGGCGCCTGGGGGCGCAGATCTCACACTGCAAGGTGGGGATCCCAGGGCGTGTGGAGGAAGTTCGAGTCATCGATGGAGGTGTCCGGTTGCGCTGCGCGCGAGCACCATGCTTTCCCCGCAGCGGGTCGTGTCACTGACTGGCGGATACGCGTTGCTGGTGCGCAGGGTGCGGGGATGCCGGGGCCCTGCGCGGACCGCGTGCGAGGAACCGGCGCCACGAAAGCGCGAAGCCGGTGTAGACAAGAAACAGGGCGCCAAGGCTCGCGAGGCCGGCGACGGCCTGACCGGGCCATCCGAGCGCCTGGCCGGTATGAAGAAATCGGCTCCACATGCGAACCTGCCGCCCGGTGGAGGAGTCGCGGAAACCTTCGCGCCGCAGGATCTCTCCCGTGAACGGATGGACCGTGAGCGTGGTGGAGGCGGTGCGCGGCCAAGTTCCGGCCTCGCGGATCATGATCGTCAGCGGCGGCACCGCACCCGAACGGGCCGCGTCGGCGGCCGCGGGAGCTCCGCCTGGCGCAGCCGGACCCGGGGCCGGCCGCTGCTGGCGATTCGCACCGCCCGTGCGCAGCGTGATCTGGCTCCACCTCGGGTACTCCGCTTGAACCTGTGCGACGATCCCATCCAGGCCGGCCGGCCGTGCCTCGGGCGACGGCCGCGCAATCTCGGCAGCCGTCGCGCCTGAGACGGGCGGGCCGCCTTGCGCGGGCGGCTCCTCGCCGACCATGCGGTAGATCAGGCTGGAACCCCAGCGGTACGAAATCGGAACAGCCGTCAGCGTCAATACGATCAGGACCGGCGCGCACCAGAAGCCGATGGCATTGTGCCAGTTGAAGTCACGCGCCTTGCCGGCCAGCCTCCCGTTGAGCAGGGCGACGGCCTTGAATCCGCGCCACGACCACGAGCGCGGCCACCACAGGTAGAGTCCGGAAACCGCGAGCGCCAGGAACGCCAGATTGCAGGCGCCTGTGATCGCCTTCCCGACGGGACGGTTGTCTCCGCCCAGGGCGATGAAGCGGTGCCACTCCTCCATCAGGTGCATGAAGTCGTGCATCGCGGTGGAGCCCGGCCGGCGAACCTCACCCGTGTAGGGGTTGATGTAATACGCGGTGTCTCTTCCGGCGGAGATGGTCACCGCCGCGCCGGGATCATTGGCCAGCGAGATCGCCGGCGACCGCACCTCGGGCAGCGCCTCGCGCACGCGCACCTGCAACTCGGCCAGCGGCAAGCGGGTCGCAGCCGGGTCCGCGGGCGCCGTCACCCGCCGCGCGTCGCGCTCAGCCCAGGCGACGAGTTCCTGCTCGAAGGCCAGGACGACCCCGGTGAAGGACATGATCGCGATGACGAGCCCCGCGACCAGGCCCGCGACAAGATGAATCCAGAACAGGATCTTTCGCATGGGAGGAATCGATCCGGGCCGTCTCAGCGGCCCACGGGGAGGATAAGGAGCCCGAGGCGGGCGCGCGCGATCAGCACGCAGAGGGCGGACCCGATCTCATCGGGGAGTCGGCCTCGGCGCAGATGCATGATTGGAGGAACCGCGTTCACCAGGTGCGTCCCACGCGAAGCGAGACGGCGCGCGGATTGGCGCGCTCGAGGTTGAGACCCGTGCCGCCGCCCAGCAGGTAGTCCTCGTTCGTCACGTTCTCGAGGTTCAGGGCGAGCGACCACCCGCCGATCCGCCGGCCGAGGCCGAGGTCGATGCGGTGAAACGCCTTCAGCCGCAGCGGATCGGTGTTGGTGGTCGTATTCAGGGATCCCTGACCGCCGATGCGCTCATCCTGCCAGATGACGCCGCCGTGCACCGACCAGCCGCGCAGGAAGCCATCCTGCACGGTGTAGCGGGAGAACACGGTGACCGCGTGGCGCGGCGTCATCTGCGCCCGGCCGGCGCGCGAGCCATCGATGGCGCGGTCGTAGGCATCGATATAGGCGTAGGTCACGGTCGTGCTCCACGACTGGATCGGGGCGATGGTGAACTCGAGCTCGACCCCGCGCGAGCGGCGACCCGTGTCGAGCTGGCTGTAGTATCCGGATGGATGCGAGTCGTCGACCGGCTGCGCCACAAGCACGCCATTGAGCTGCGTGTCAAACACGCTGACCGTCGCCGCCACGACGTTGCGCCAGAACTCGGCCTTTATCCCGGCCTCGTAGCTGTCGCCCTCCGTCGGGTCGAAGCGGCCGGTGCGTCCATCGATGTCCTCGTAGGCGGCATTCGGCAGCTGGTAACTCGTGCTGTAGCTGCCGTAGACCGAGACCTTGTCGGAGAGCAGGTAGACGAGGCCGACGTTTGGCGTGACGCCGCTGTCGCGGGAGACCGGCCCGGTGCGGTCGCCGACATAGGCGCCGGAGAGGGAGACGATGAACCGGTTGAAGAGCGTCGTGCGGTTCTGCAGGTAGACGTTCCACTCGTCGGTGCGGGCGCGGTCGGATGGCACGAGCACGGGGCTGGCGTCCGCCACGAGGGGTGCGTCCGCGATACCGGTGTAGATGTTGACGAACGACTGGTTCGCCCCGGTGTTCGTGGCGAAGCCGGCGTTCTCGGCGCGACGGAAGTTGACCCCGACCTGCGTCAGGTTCTCCACGCCGTCGAGCGGCCGCGCCGTGTAGGAGGTGTTGAGGTCGAGGGTGAGGTCCTCGTAGTCGCGGCCCGTGCGCGAGTGACGGCGTGCGACGACCCAGCTGCGCGGGTCCGCCGGGTCGCTCTGGTGCAGGGTGCCCGTCTGGACGCCCCAGGCGTTGAGCCTGTATTCGCGTTCATGATACCGAAAGGCGGCGTTCGCCGACCAGGCGTCGGTGAGCCGCGCCGCGAGGTCGAAGCCCGTGGTGAGGTTCCCGTCGACGCGACCGCCGGCCGCGAGGCTGACGTCGCGCGGCGAGGCGTCGGCGAGGGTGTAGTCGGTGCGGCCATCGGTCGTGCTGCGCGAGGTCGACGGCGAGATCGAGCTGTTGCGCTGGGCGCGTTCCTCGCGGCTCCACTCGACCATCGGAACGATCTCGAAGCGGCGATCCGAATCGATCGCCCAGCCGAGCGAGAGGCGGTAGAACTCGTTGTGGTCGGAGAAGGCCGCTCGATCGAGGTGCCCGTCCTCGAGGTTGGCAAGCAGCCGGTAGCGCAGGTCGCTGACGCCCGGGACCGGGCCGGTGGCATCGACTTCGAGTTCGAAGCCGGACTTCTCGCCCAGGCTCAACTCGTCGCCGGCGTACGATCGCACGCGCAACCCGACCGAAACGCTCGAGGCCGGCTGGGGTTTCTTGGTCGTCAGGCTGATCTGACCGCCAGGGGAGCTGGATGCCCCGTAGAGCACGCCGGCCGGGCCCTTGAGCGCGACCACCTGTTCGTATCCGAAAAGGTTCGGCGAATAGCTGCCGCTGGTGACCCGGCCGGCAAAGCCGTCGACCTTCCAGTCGCTCGGGCCCATGCGGAAGCCCCGGGAAATGAAATGGTAGCTCCCCGCATTCGCATTCATGCCGGGGACCCAGTTCAGCACGTCATCCGCCGTCTGGAAGTCCTGGAGCCCGATGCGGGCGGCGTCGATGATCGTCAGGCTGCGGGGACTCTCCAGAACACGGGCCGGGAGCTTGAGCGACACCGCTTCGAGTGAGGCGGGACGCGTGCCCGTGATCTCGTATTCGGAAAGCCCGATGATTTCGGAATCGTGGACGAAATCGTCGGGCTGGGCGAACGCCGAGGCGCCGGAAAAACAGCTGCAGGCGAGAAGAACGGTCAGGGGACGGGAAAGTGAGCCGTGCATGGAAGGGATGTTTACCAGGTTGTTGCGAATGAGTCGCAATCGCAGCGCCAGCCGTCAAGCGGTTTTTGAGAAGAAGTCTCAATCTCATTGATTAGACTCCGAGCGTGCCGTTCCCCGATGTGCACTCAAAGAATGCATCGTGTCCTAACCACCCCGCGGCGCGCGGAAGAAAAATCGCCCGGGGCTGAAGGGCTTTGCGCCCACGCGGTGTTGAGTGAAAAAGACGCTGTGTCCGTGGACTGTCGACACCCCGTGGACGCCGCCCTCTGTTCTCACCATGAACTCCACACCCGACCCCCTCGATTCCGCCCTCGAGGCCCTTCGGCTGGGAACACCCCCTCAACCCGAGTCCGTACAGCATGAAGTCTGGCGGCGTATTGCCCACGGCGAGCAGGCCGCCCAGACGGAGACGCTCCATTGGTGGACGCGCGTGGAGGCGACCTTCGCCCGGCCCGCGTTCGCGGCCGCCTTCGTGGCGGCGTGCGTGCTACTGGGGCTCTTCCTGGCCGAGGTGCGCGTGGCACGCCTCCAGTCCGAACGCACCGCCGCACTCGAACAGAACTACCTGCGCCTGGTCGACCCACTCTTCCACGAGGCGTCCGATCGCGGCACGGTCCGCGCGCAACCCGCCGTGCTCCGCCCATGAAACGCACGATCCTCATCCTTTCCATGGGCCTCGCGTTCGGCGTGTCCGGCCACTTCGCGTGGTTTCGCGCGCATCGTCCTGCCACGACGGATACCCTCGACACGCTGGCATGGATGCAGAGCGACCTTGGGCTGGCTCCCGACCAGTTCGCCCGGATCAAGCAACTGCACGAGAAGCTTGAGCCGCGCCTGCTGCGGCTCGCGTCGGAGGTGGACCGGCTCCGCGCCGAGTTCGCCACGTTCGAGCGCGAGCGCGTCGAGGCCGGCGAAGTCGACTTCCTCAAGGTGGCCCGCGCCGCGGCCGAGCGCCGGACGATCGACCGCGAGTGCGGCGCGTCCACGAGCCAGCTCGTGGCGGAGGCCATGCGCCTGATGACCCCGGAACAACGCAAGCGTTACCTTGAGATTCTTGCGCCGGCGCTCGAAGATGCAGGCAACAGCCGAACTTTTTAAGCCCGCGCTCGCGCCGCGTGCCGGCGCACGCCCCATGACTACCCCAGATCGAGCCAGGGATCTCGACCTGCTCCATGCCCTTCAGCGCGGGGATGACGGCGCTTTGAACCTCCTCATCGGGCGATGGGAGAGCCGGCTCTATGCGTTTGCCTGGCGCTACACGCGCAATGCGACGGATGCGCAGGATCTCGTGGCCGAGACGTTCGTGCGGCTCTACCACCAGAACGCACGCCTGCATGTCGACACCAACGTATCAGCGTGGCTCTACACGACGCTGACCAACCTCTGCCACAACCAGCACCGCTGGCGCCACCGCCACCCCACGGTGAGTTTCGACGCCACCACCCCGGACGGCACCCCGCTCGTCGCGACGCCGGTGAGTGATGCCGAACCCGCCGCGGACCAGCTCGAGCGCAGCGAATCGGCCGCGATGGTGGCGGCCGCGATCGACCGGCTGCCCCACGACCTGCGCGTGGCCGTGATGCTGCATTACTTCGAGAAACTCTCCTACCGCGAAATCGCCGAGATCGCCGGGTGTTCCGAACGCGGCGTCGAAACGCGGCTGTACCGCGCGCGGCAGCAGTTGCGCGAGACGCTCAGCGCTCGCGCCGGCTTCGGCGACTGAGCCCGTCCGCCGCGCCCCCACGCGCTGCGGGGCCGGAGGCCCCCCTCTCCTCCGTCCGCAAGCGACGCGGGCGTCCGCGGAGGTTGCGTTCGCGGGTTTCGACACACGTCGAGGTCTGGACCGGACCCACCTTGATTTCCTCAATCGAATCCGGGTCACAGAGTGCGCCAGCCTTTGCCAACGCTTCGGTGGGCCCGCAGAGGACGATCACGAAGTTCACTGAGCGGCCTTCGCAGAACCTCAATCAGGCCTTCCCCGGTTCATCCACGAGGCGATCGGCAGAAGCGAACGATCCTCCGCACCGCCCTTTGCCTCGGCTCGGGTCCGTCCTCCGTGATCGCTGTTGCCACCAGCTCTTTCTAGAGCCTGTCATCCGCGTTCTCCGTCTCGGACCGCAACAAACACCAAGGGCGACCCGGAACCCGGGTCGCCCTCAGCGCCGCCACTCAGTGGTGTTGGAGGAGCTATTTGTGGAACTGGAAGGTCTGGCGGGCGCGGGCGAGCACCGGCTCGTTTCGACTTGTCGGCGGCTCGAACTTCCAGGTCTCGACGGCTGCGACCGCGAGGATTCCGAGTTCAGGGAAGTCGGCCGCAACCACGGCGGGGAGTCTCACGGATCCGGCCTCATCGATATAGAACTCGACGACGGCCTGGCCCACGACCCCTTTGTCGGCAAGGACGTCCGAGTAGGCGGGAGCGGCTGCCTCGATCGGGACCGGCACGCGGTCGAGTTCCGGCAGCGAACGCGGGCGGTAGACCGGCCTCTCCTGGACCATGCGGCTAAGATAGCGCTCTGCATCGAAGCTGACCACCACGCCCACGGCCTGGAAGTTGAACGCGATCTCCGTCTGCGTCCCGACGGGCTCGCCCCGGAGCACGGTCGGCTCGTAGCGCCAGCTGCGCAGCGCATCCATCGCAACCTCGGCGAACTGCTTGCGCGTATAGGCAACGGGAAGGATGTCGATCAGCTTGCCTTCGGAGTCGACGGTGATGGCGATACGGGCCCACCCTTCGGTGACGCCCTGCTGGCTGAGCATCCACGGGAACGTGGGATCGGTGGTCTGGATGATCCGAAGCGGAATGCGTTCGGTCGGAGCTTCGCTCGGCGCGGCAAATGCCGGCACGACAAGCGCGGTAAGAAGGGAGATCAGGGTGATGGTCTTCATGGCGGTGCCTTTCCGGTCCTCCACAACACCGGATCGGCATCCAGCCCTTCAGGTACCCGCCTCGAAAGGGCGCGAAACACGCCGGAGATGCGTTCCGGATTGTCGCCGGCGTCCGGGCCTGAAAACCTTCCCGAGTTCCGACCGTTCCCCAACCTTTGAGAACATGGTACCCTCCTCGCGCGGCAGCAGCTTTTGGGCGTTTGTCTTCGGCGTGGCCTTCGGTGCGCTGCTCGGCGCGGTGCTCATGCACCGATACCTCACGGAACATGCCCTGCGACCGCCCGGCGAAACCGCGCCGCGGGCCGACATCCCCGCGGCACCGCCGTCCGTGGACGACGCGTTTGATCGCGTCCGGCGCGAGTGGCACCTCACTCCGGAGGAGATCCGCCGCCAGCTCGACCGCGCCGGCCAGGTGATCAAGCGCGAGGGCGGTGCCCTGGGACAGCGGCTCGACGCGGCCACGCTCGACCCGCGCATCGTCGCGACGATCAAGGCGAAGTACACGCTCGATTCCGCCCTCTCGGCCTGGGACATCGCGGTCGCCTCGCGCGAGGGCCACGTCACCCTGAGCGGCACGGTGAACGAACCCGACCTCGTGGTGCGAGCGGTCGTGCTCGCGCTCGACACGCGCGGCGTGGTCGACGTCACCTCGACCCTCACCGTGAAGTCCTCCGCCGCCCCGTCGCTTCCGCCGGTCGAGCCGTGACGTGCGGACCGGCCGCACCGTCGCACGGCGTATCCACAACATCGTGACGACCCTCAGGCCGGGATGCCTTCGCGCGCGGGCACGCCGCGCTGGCCCGTGCCGCTTGAGCTCCTTCGCAGGGTGACCTGCCAGGGCTGGCCCGGAGCATCGATCCGCCCGGTGAGCTGGTTTTCCTCCACCACCAGGTTGAGCCGCAACCAGGCCTCGTAGGACCCGGGGTCCTGGGGACGATCGCCGCCGAGCTTGACGACCGGCTCGAGCACGAGATCAAACCCGGCGGTCTCGTAGCGGTTGCACCGCTCCTGCACGGTAAACATGCCCGACCATTCGGCGGTCTCGAGGCGCGCCATCACCGAGCCCTTGTCCGCACCCGGCACGAAGGCGAGCGCGAGGGCCCTCTCGCCCCGCGCATGGACCGCCTGTCCGACGAAGACAGTGCCCGGGGCCACCGCCTCGACCAGCCGCTGACGGCGCGCGTACGCGCGCATGCGGATCGGCTCGAGGGCATCCCGCGCGATCTCCTCGAGCATGAGCATGAGATCCCCGCCGAAACTGCTCAGCGTGGACGGCATGCCGGGCGCGAAATGCAGACGCAGCGCAAACGAGCCCTCACTGCCGACGACCGGCCCGCCGCTCGGGCAGGCATCCTGGGCGCGGGTGGTCGCGTTGATTTCAACGACATGTTCACCCTCGTTGTAGCCGACCATCCCGGCGAAGCGGCGGGCCTGCGCCCACGTGCCGTCGTTGCGCAGGAGGAAGACGATGCCGCGGCTCTGCGCGTCCGCCGAGACGATCTCGAGAAAGAAATGCGCGGGCGCCTGCTGGCCGCTCGCGGTCTCGCCGGTGCCGTGGAAGAATGTCCCCGCCTTCACCGTGGCGAAGAACGCCTCGATGGCGCGGCCGGCGTAATCGGCCCGCGCAAGTTCCAGCTTCTGGCGGACGGCGTGAACCTCGCGCTCATAGCGCCGCCACGAGCCGATGGTGTCGCGCAACCAGCGCTCGCTCTCGCGGTGGTTGATGATGAGCGGCTCGCCGAGCGCCGCGATCGGCTCGCCCGTTTCCGCGGTGCTGCCGAGCGTGCCGCCGAACTCCTCCACGGTGTAGACCCAGCCGTTGGGCGTGTGGGCGGCGGAGGCGGAACCGGTGACGCGCACCTTCGCGCCCTTGGCCGTCTTCAGGCTGACGTGCTTGCGCTGATACGGGTCCGCCGGCATGCGGGCGCGCAGGTCGGCCGCTCCCGGCGCGTTCTCATCGGCGAGCTGGGTGACGATTTTGCGCACCCACGCAAGTCGCCGCGGGTTGAATCCCTCGAAAAGGAGGGCGGGCGGATCCGCCGCGCGGTAGAGCGGCTCGCTGAACACCACCTCGGCACCAAAGCGCACGAGGATGCGCGAAAGGCCGCCGCCGGTGTAAACTTCGTGCCGGAGGTCCTTGAGTTCGAAGGCGCCCGCGTAACCGCGGCTGGCGAGCAACCCGACCAGAAACGCCTCCGTGTCGGACGCGGAAGGCACCGCCGAGTCGCCGCCGAACGCCGCGAAAGCGCCACCGACGACCATCAGCGCGCCGAGCGTCATCAGGCCCGACCAGCCGAGGAGGGCCGCGACCAGAAAGATCGCGGCTCCGGTCCCGATGGAGACCACGGACAGGGTTTGTCGCGACGCGAGACGCATGACAGCACCGCGGGGAGCAGTTCTTCTCACGGCACACCCGGTCCTGAATGGACCGAAAAGCGCGCGCGGCGAACACACCGGGACAAGATTTCTGCGGTTTTCACCCGGCCGCGCGCCGAACCTACCCAAGGGCCTGGGCATAAAGCTCCAAGGTTCCTCAGGGCACGCGGGCCGCCCCGAAACCGTCGAAGCCACTCGCACTCAGGGCCATCGGTTTGCGGACGACGCGCCCATCGGGGTCGCGAAAATGTGGAAAAAACCCGAAGAATACCCCGGCGCCTGCCGATAATTAACCCTGCCCTGATGAAACGCGTGCTCTATGCCGAAGACAGTGTCGCATCCCAGGCACTGATGCGTCGCTATTTAAAGGACCTCTGCGAGGTCGTGATCGCGCCCAGCCCGCGCGCGGCCACAGCCATGCTCGGCGCGGAGCCGTTCTCGGCGTTGATCACAGACTTCATGTTCAGTGAGGGCGACGCGCACGACCTGATCGTCCACACCCGCCAGAGCAGATCACCCACCGAGCTTCCGATCGTCGTCGTGAGCAGCAGCATGGACAAGCTGCTGGCCACCCGCGTGCTGTCCGCCGGGGCCAACGAGGTCGCCGCAAAGCCACTGCATCCGGCCGATTTCCGAGCGCTGATGCAGCGCATGCTTGAACAGCCCTATGTGTGCCGGCAGGAACTCCGCTCGGTGTGCGTACCGGCCCTCCAGTGGCAGACAGGGACCACGTTCCACGAGTACTGCCCGGAGTTTGGAATCACCAGTTCCGGCCCGACGGCCGCGGCCGCAGAACGCGACATGGTGGCGGCGCTCAAGGCGAAGATCACGGCCGGCAACTCCCCCGGACAGGCCCACCACACCCGTCTGGTCACGCACATGGTCGAGTACTGAGCACCGCCACGAAGGCGGTCGCGAATACGCGCGTAGAAACATCGACGCGCCGACGGGCTCCGCCCAAGCTGCGCGCTTGTCCATGGCATCACACCTGTTCCGTGCCACGCTGGTCCTGCTCGCGCTCGCGTTCGGCGCCTGTGCCCATTCGGGTGCGCGCCTCGACACCGATCTCGAGGCATTCACCAACGGGGTGAACGCGATCATCAAGGCAGGCATGCCGTTGAAAGAGGCACGCGCCGCCGTGCGGGAGCGTTTCCCCGACCCGGAGAGCGACTTCGAAGGCGCGCCGCTGATCGCCACGCGGGGGAGTCCCATCCAGGTGCGGCGCTTCATGATGGTATGGTCGACCACGACGCCGGGTACCCAGTTTGTCCTGACGATGGAGTGCGACAGCGAGATGCGGGTCGCCCGCTGGAGCGTGGGCCCGCTCTTCACCAACGGCCGCTGATCCGCCCCCGATGTCGGCCCTCGGCCTCGGCATGGTGCTCGGCGCGGCGCTGTTGCACGCCCTCTGGAATCTCGCCGCCAAACGCGTGAGCAGCGGTCTGCCCTTCGTGATGGCGACCAATCTCGTCATCGCACCGCTCTACGTGCCGGTGATCGCGGTGCTTATTCTCTGGAAGCATCCCGTCGTCCCTTGGGGCGATCTCTGGGTCATCCCCGTGAGCGCGGCGCTCAAACTCGCCTACGCCCTGACGCTCCAGCACGCCTATCGGAAGGGCGATTTCTCCCTCATCTATCCGCTCGCTCGGGGAACGGGCCCGCTTCTTGCGGTGATCGCGGCGATCCTCCTCCTCGGGGAGCGCCCTACCGCCCAGGCGCTCTCCGGCGCCGCGCTGATCGTCGCTGGAATCTACGTGCTCACGGGCGGCCACAGGCTGTTGCGCGCCGACCACGCCCACCTCGTGGGCGCCGTGCGCTTCGGTGTGCTCACCGGCGTGTTCATCGCTTCCTACACGGTGTGGGACGCGCATGCCGTGGCCGGGCGCGCCATCCCTCCGCTGCTGCTCGATGCCGGCACGGGCTGGGTGATCCTCGCCGCGCTCTCCCCGCTGATGTGGCGGCGCCGCGACGAAGTGGCGGGGGTGTGGCGTCAGTATCGCCGCGAGGTGCTGATCGTCTCGTTCCTCTCGCCGGTGGCGTACGTGCTGGTGCTCACCGCAGTCACATTCACGCCGCTCACCCATGTCGCCCCGGTCCGCGAAGTCAGCATGTTGTTCGCCGCGTTGCTCGGCGCCCGGCTGCTGCGCGAGGGCAACCTGCGGCGCCGACTTCCCGCCGCCGGCGCCATGGCCGCCGGAGTTGTCTTGATCGCCCTCGGCTGATCGGCCGCTCTGAGATCAGGGGCCCGTCTTGCCAAGGCCGAGGAGCGTGCCGGGCGGTTCCGTCGGCTGGGGTTCCGGCATCGGGATGCGAAGTCGCAGGCGCGCGATGGCCGAGGCAAAGAGCACCCGCCGCTGGGCGGGTGAGAATCCTGGCTCGAGCGCGGCGAGATCGTAGTCCGCATAGGCCTCTTGTTCGGCGCGTCGAAGCACGAAATGACGCAGGGCGCGGTCTGGACGCCCCTGCATCCAAATCGTGTCTTCAGCCGGAACCACTTTGTTGAGGTCGCGGACCAGCGCCTCCGCCTCCTGCTCGTGTTCGCGGAGTCGGTCGGCCTCCCGGATTTCGAACGCGGCAGCTGCATTGGCGAGGGCCACGGCCTCTTCCGGACTGCCGGGGCGGCCTCCCTTCGTCACATGCGTCGCATCGACGCGCTGCCGGATGAATGCCGCGCGTTCGTCCCGGAGCTTCAGGGCGCGCTCGGCGAACTCGTGCAGGCGCGCATCGAGTTCGGCCCCCAGCGGGGTCGCGCCTCTGTGTCGCGGGTAGTCTGGCAGCGCGCAGATGGCGCGACGAATCGGTTCCGCCAGCGCCTCGAGCCGCTCCAGGCCCACCGACTGCGCTGTCGCAAAATCAGCCAGGCGTTTGCGTCGTGTGAACGAAAACGCCACCTCGTCCGCGCTGTAGATCGCCTCGCGCAGCGCGTCCTTCTCGCTGCGCTTCTCGGCATTGAACTGCTCGATCAGCGCCTCAAGCGCCGGCGTTGCACCGCGGGGCCGCAAGATGCGCGAGGTTTCCGGCAGGAAGAAAAACAGCGCATCGCTCGCCGGGCTGCGGCCATACGCGGCGATCGTCTCGCCCATTTCCATGGCCAGCTCGCGCGCCAGCCTCCGCTGCGCACGCGAAAGGCCCGGCTGATAGAAGGCAGCGGCGCGGACGAGCTGAAACTCGAGCACATACGTCTCATCCCGCGGGAGCTGCAGAGTATCGCGGTTGAGCCGCCACGAGCGATGCTCTCCCCAGCGGTTGACGCGCGCCAGGCGCTCGCGCAGCCACTCGGCTGTATCTTCAAGTTCAGTCAACCGCGCGGCCTGGGCGCGCGCGAGCGCCTGAAAGGCCGCCTCGCGATCCACCGCGGGATGCGCCCGGACGCGGTCGACCTCGCGATAGATCTCCTCGATCAAGGCGGCCCGCATGCTGAAGAAACTATCCAGGCGGACGCCCTCCTCCGTGGTGAAGCGCCAGGGTCGCTCCTCTCCGGGCAGATGGACCAGCCGAGTCGCGAGCGGCGAAAAGAACGGCTCGGTGAGAAACACATGCAGAATATCCGGGGCCCAGCTCGGCGCCGCCGGGCCATGTGCGGGCAGCGTCGCGCCGAGCGGGGGCGGATCGGCCGGGAAGAAGATTGCCTCGATCAGGATATTCGTGGCGGACGCCCGCGGCACGTCACGTTCACGAAGCGTTTGCGGCCACTGCGGCGCCTTTTCGAAGACCTCGGCCCGAACTGCCGTGGTCAGGCCGGTAGCCCACGCGCAGGCAAGGAGGCCGGCACATCGCACAGCAGCAGCGTCGCAGAAAGCCATGGGGTATCCCTCGAGGAACAGCCCCGGGGCGCGGAGCCGCAGGACAGAACATGAGGGCCGCAGCCAAGGCCGCAAGCGGCGAGTCAGCCCGGCGCCCCGACTCCCGCTGGCGGATAGCGACGAAAGGCGCGGGCCCTCACCCCGCCGGCTCGGCGCCGGGCTTTTCCAGGTCGGGCGGCAAACGGTGGAGCTTCACGCCCGCATTCTTTTCCTCGAAGAAGCGGATCAGCCACTCGTTGGGAAAAAGCACGACGGGATCGTCGCGGCTGTCGAACGCGATGCTGACACCCGCCGGCATCACGAGCGTGTCGTACTCCTTTGCCTTGCCCTGGAAATCGAGCCAGCGGATCGCATTCCACGGAGCCGGCTCCATGCGGGCCTCGGCGCCGTATTCAGATTCCAAGCGCCACTTGAACACCTCGAACTGGAGCGGACCGACCGCCGCCAGCACGGGTACGGGCGAAAACGCGTGCTTGAGGGTGAGCGCCTGCACCACGCCCTCCTTGAGCAACTGGTCGATGCCGGCGCGGAATTTCTTGTCCAGCCCGCGGTTCGGATTGCTGATGTAGGAAAAGCACTCCGGCGGAAAGCGCGGCATCTCGTCGTAGCGGATGCCGAGGTCGTCCGTGAGCGTGTCGCCAATGCCAAACTCGTCGTGGCCGATCAGGCCGATGATGTCGCCCGGCCACGCCTCGTCCACCGTCTCGCGATCGCGGCCGAAGAGTTTCTGCGAACTGGAGAGGCGGTGCTTCTTGCCCGTGCGGATGTTGGTCACCCACATGTCCCGCTCGAAGCGGCCCGAGCACACGCGCAGGAAGGCGATGCGGTCGCGGTGCTTGGGATCCATGTTGGCCTGGATCTTGAAGACAAACCCCGAGAAGGCCGGCGCATCGACCGGCACGGGTGCGCTGTTCGACACACGCGCACGCGGCTCCGCCGACCAGCCCAGGAACTTGTCCAGGAGCATCTGCACGCCGAAATTGTTGACCGCGCTGCCGAAGAAGACCGGCGTCTGCACGCCCGCGAGCACCTGCCCGTGATCAAAGGACTCGCCGACGGAATCGAGGATCTCGAGTTCGCCCTCCGCGCGCCCGTGGTCGGATGCATCGAGCCGCTCGCGCACGAGCGCGTCACCCAGGCCGCCGACCTGCTCCGGCGCGCGATACGCGCCGCCCGGGACCTTCTCGAACAGGTGCACCTCGCGCTTCTGGCGATCGTACACGCCCCGGAAGGACGGCCCGTTGCCCAGCGGCCAGTTCACCGCCACGGGCTTGAGGCCGAGCTGCGATTCCAACTCGTCGAGCAGGGCGAGCGGCTCGCGCGTGGGCCGGTCGCACTTGTTCATGAAGGTGAAGATCGGCACGCCCCGGTGCCGGCAGACCTCGAAGAGCTTTCGTGTCTGCGCCTCGATCCCCTTGGCCGCGTCGATCACCATCAGGGCGGCGTCCACCGCGGTGAGCACGCGGTAGGTGTCCTCGGAAAAGTCCTTGTGGCCCGGCGTATCCAGCAAGTTCACCGCGTAGCCGCCGTATTCGAACTGAAGGACGGTCGAGCTGACGGAGATACCGCGCTTCTTTTCCAACTCCATCCAGTCGGAGGTGGTGGCACGCTGGTTCTTGTTGGATTTCACCGCTCCGGCCAGCTGCACGGCGCCACCGTAGAGGAGGAACTTCTCCGTCAACGTGGTCTTGCCCGCGTCGGGATGCGAGATGATGGCGAACGTTCGTCGCCGCTGAATTTCCTGGAGAGCGTCGGACACAGCCCCACGTCATGGCGCGAGGCGCCGGGGGCTGGCCAGCGGAAATCTCACAGGTGCGATCAACGCGGCCGCACGACGGTGCCGGGCCCCCGCCAAATCAGTTCACAAAAGGGAACGGAGGAAAGAAAGGCCATGCTGTCGTGGCGCGGCAAAGGCGGAGTCGCCCCTTCCGCCAAGGAACCAGCTTCCCGTGTAATGTCCGTTCGCGTCTCCAGCGCTCCGGCCTGTGTTCGCTTCGGATCGCTCGGCACGACCCGCCTGACCGAACCGGCTGGAGCCGGCCTAAAGCGAGAACGCCTGCGGCAGGAGCGCACCCAGTGTCGTGTGCACCGGCGCCACGCCGCGGGCGGCATACACCACCGGCGTGTCGGGTCCGCCAAATTCGGCCAGCACCTGACGGCACGCCCCGCAGGGCGGAAACGCCCGGTCCGCATCGACCGTGATGACGATGCGCGCCAGGCGCATCGCGCGGCCCTCCGCGGCGACGGCGGCAAACACCGCGGCCCGCTCCGCGCAGATGGTCAGGCCGTAGGAGGCGTTCTCGACATTGCAGCCGGTGAAAACGCCGCCACGGCCCGTCACGACCGCGGCGCCGACGTGGAAATTCGAATACGGCGCATAGGCGCGGCGTCCCGCAGCCCGTGCCCGCACCAGCAGGTCGCGCCACTCGCGTGAAAGGGCCTGAGCGGGTTTAGCCATGTCAGCCCTCCACCGCGCCGCCGGTGCCATAGAGGCGGTCGCCGAAGTCGCCCAGGCCCGGCATGATGTACTTCTGCACGTTGAGTTCGCGGTCGAGCGCGGCGGTGTAGACCGGCAGCGTCGGAAAGCGCGCCTGCAGGCGCTTCACGCCTTCGGGCGCCGCCACCATGGCGAGCAACCGCACGTCGGCGGCGCCCTCGCGCAGGAGCATCTCGATCGCCGCCTCCGCCGATCCGCCTGTTGCGAGCATCGGATCCACCACGAGCACGGTGCGACCCGCCACCGGCGGAAGTTTGCAGTAGTAGGTGCGCGCGACGGCGGTGGTATGGTCGCGCTCGAGTCCCACATAGCCCACGGCGACACGCGGGATCATGTCGGCCACGGCGTCGAGCATGCCAAGCCCGGCGCGCAGGATCGGCACCACGACCAGTTCGCCATCGATCGCGCGTCCCTCGAACGGCTCCAACGGTGTATCCACGCGGCGGATCACCGTCGGCAGCTCGCGCGTGGCCTCGATGACGAGGAACTGCGTGAGCCGCCGGCAGATCACGCGGAACTGCTCGGGCGGCGTGCTGCGGTCGCGCAGGCGCGTCATCCAGTGATCGACCACCGGGTGGTGCAGAACGGTCAACGGCATGGCGTCAAGGTCTACGGTCACCCCGGCCGCTTGTCACGCCGCAGGTGCGCGCACGGGCGCTCTCACGCGAGCAGCGCCGCGACGCAGGCGGTGAGCAGGCACGCGACGGTCCCGGCGATCATGGCCTTGAACGCGAGCGAGGCCAGGACCGGACGCTGCCCGGGGACGAGCGCGCCGATGCCTCCGACCTGGATGCCCATGGACACCAGGTTGGCAAAACCGCAGAGCGCGTACGTCGCGATCAGGATCGAACGGTGGTCGGTGATCACGCCCGAGGCCTTCATCTTCGCAAGCGTGTCGTAGGCGAAGAACTCATTGAGCACGAGCCGCTCGCCCAGGAGCTGCCCCACCGCCATCCAGTCGCCCGGCGACACACCGATGAGCCACGCCACCGGCGCGAAGAGGGTGCCGAGGATGAACTGGAGCGAAAGCGTCGCGTACGCCCCGCCCGACCGCTCGGCGATCAGCGCGTTCACGCTCATGCCTCCGCCCAGCGGGATCGCGCCCAGGCCGGCCGAAAGGATCCAGTTGACCAGCGCGACCAGCGCCGTGAAGGCGAGCAGCGCGCCGGCGACGTTGACGGCGAGCTTCACGCCGTCGCTCGTGCCGATGACGGCGGCATCGAGGACGTTGGCGCCGATGCGGTCGCGCGGGACCTCGAGCGCCTCGTTGACCGCCGCCGTCTCGGGCACGAGCATCTTCGCGGCGACGATCGCCGCCGGCGCCGAAATGATCGAGGCGGTGAGAAGGTGCTTGGCGAACTCGAGCCTCGCGACCTCATCGCTTCCGCCAAGCATGCCGATGTAGCTGACGAATACGCCGCCGGCGATCGTGGCCATGCCGCCCGCCATGAGCGTCATCACCTCCGAACGCGTCATGGCCGCAAGGTACGGCCGGATGACGAGGGGCGCCTCCGTCTGCCCGATGAAGATGTTCGCAGCCGTGGCGAGACTCTCCGCACCCGAGAGCCGCATCGTCTTCTTCATCATCCATGCAAACGCGAAGACCACGCGCTGCAGGATGCCCAGGTAGTAGAGGATCGAGCTGAACGCCGCGAAAAAGATGATCGTGGGCAGCACCTGCACGGCGAAGATGAAGCCGAACGTCTCCGTGTTGGTGACGAGGCCCGCGAAGAGAAATTCCGCGCCGGCCCGGCTGAAGTCCAGCAGGGTCACGAAAAACGCCGCCACGCCCCGGAAGGCATCGGCGACGAACGGTGCCCGCAACACGAGCAGGGCGAGCACGATCTGGAGCGCCATGCCTCCCGCGACGAGCCGCCAGTTGATGCGCCGCCGGTTTTCGCTGCACGCCCAGCAGATCGCCAGGAACACACCCATGCCCACAAGGGCGCGCAGCATCGACGAGAAATGTTCAGCCATGTGAAACGGGGAGCAACCGTGCGAAGACTGGATGACGCCGCGTCCGCGTCAACGCATGAGGCCACGCCTCATCCCGCGCAACCCCGGCGCCGCACCTCCGCCCAGAGGAAGCGAAAGCTTCGCGCGAAGGTCTCCGGCCTGTCCCGCACCGCCGTGTCCACCTCCGCCGGAGTGAACCACGCACCCGATTCGATTTCATCGGGATGCAGGACAAACGGTCCCTCGTGTCGCGTGCGGTAGGTCCAGACGAACTCCATGCCCGTATCAGCGCAGGCGACCACCTTGAAGAGTGGCTCCAGCGGCACTGACGCCATGACGCCCAGCTCCTCGCGCAATTCGCGCGGGGCGCACGCGTCGTACGACTCACCACAGTCGAGATGCCCCGAAGCCGAGGAATCCCACGCCCCCGGCGCCGAATCCTTCTGCATGGAGCGCTTCTGGAGAAACACCTGCCCGGCGCCGTTGAAGACGAGCACGTGCACCGCACGATGGCGCAGGCCGCGACGATGTACGTCCTGCCGCCGTTCACGGCCGATCACACGATCCTCGTCGTCGACCACGTCGAACCATTCCTCGCTCATGGCGGCGAGTTTCGCGGCGAGCACCGCGGTGTCGAGTACCCAGGCGGGGCACGGAGACACGGAGCATCAAGGGTTTCTCCGCGGCCAGGCCATCCCGGAAACCCGGGACGATCGAGCGTCGCTCAAGGAAGCTTCGATCGCTGAACACGGGATTCGCACACGACGTGAGTCCCACGATCTCCGTCTGCGCTCGGCCCCACCCGCTGGATTCTCCGCGTCCCCTTCCGCTTCTCAGCGTGCACAGAAAAGCGGTCCATACCTTTCCGATCTCCGTGCCTCCGCGTCTCCGCGGTCCACCCGCGGGCCGAGCGGCGACGGAATTGGGGCTTGTCCCCCCGGCACGCCTTGCGTCATCCCAACCGTTCCGCGCTTCTCGCGCGCTTCCCACGCTCAACCCGCTTTTCCCATGGCCAAAGTCGATGTCGATCTCGTCGCCGAAATCCTCAAGGACAACGAACTTGAGGAGGATCTTGTCATGAAGATCGTCCGGCAGCTCAACCGTGCTGCCGACAAACTCGCCGCCGAGGCCGAGGCCGACAAGGAGCCGACTCAGAAGAAGCAGTGGGTGATTCTGCTCTCCGACCCGCACGGTGATCTGCCGGAGGAGGACATGGTCGGCTGGATTGTCCAGATGCCCGAGAATGACAATCCCGGCACGGTGACCGAACGCCTGATCAAGGCGGCCCACCATTACAACACGACACGTCGCGGACGCAAACATCCGGCCAAGACGATCGCCGAGGCATGCGAGATCGTGGGCGGCAAGATCATGAAGGAGCACAAGATCGTGGTGAAAACCAAGCTGCCGGTTTCTGCGCTCAAGACCGACAACCTCGTTCCCACCGACGAAGGCTCGAAGATCTCGATGGATGATCTGCGCGGCGGCGGCCGGCGCTGAGATTGGATGGCAGGCGCGACCGAGATCGGTCCGCGGATCGTGGGAACGCCCTGAACGCGGGCCGGGCGGGCCCACTGTCCGCGCACGGGTTGTCCTTCTTGCCGCACGGATGACTCACGACGCGTCGTCGCCAATTTTGCGTGCGCGGCTTGCCGGGCTTTCCCAATCTCGCAGGTCTATACATATGAATTCACCCATTCACGTCACGGTCACCGGCGCCGCCGGCCAGATCGGTTACTCCCTTCTCTTCCGCATCGCCTCGGGCGCCGTCTTCGGCCCGAACCAGCCCGTGGTGCTCCGCCTCCTCGAAATCGCACCGGCGCTGCCCGCACTCGAGGGCGTGGTGATGGAGCTGCAGGATTGCGCGTTTCCGCTGCTCGCGGGTGTGGTGCCGACTGCCGACCTCGACGAAGGCTTCCGCGGCACGAACTGGGCGCTGCTCGTCGGCTCGGTCCCGCGCAAGGCCGGCATGGAGCGCAAGGATCTGCTCGGCATCAACGGCAAGATCTTCGTCGGCCAGGGCAAGGCGATCGCCAAGAACGCCGCTCCCGATGTGCGCGTGCTCGTGGTCGGCAATCCCTGCAATACGAACTGCCTGATTGCGATGAACAACGCGAAGGAAGTCCCGTCCGACCGCTGGTTCGCGATGACCCGCCTCGATGAGAACCGCGCCAAGACGCAGCTCGCGCTCAAGGCCGGCACGCACGCCTCGGAGGTCACGAACCTCGCGATCTGGGGCAACCACTCCTCGACGATGTATCCGGACTACTTCAACGCGAAGATCGGCGGCAAGCCCGCCACGTCCGTCATCACCGACGAGGCCTGGTACAAGGACTCTTTCATCCCGACCGTGCAGCAGCGCGGCGCCGCCATCATCAAGGCCCGCGGCCTTTCCTCCGCCGCCTCGGCCGCGAATGCCGCCATCGATACGGTGAAGTCGATCATCACGCCGACCGCCCCGGGCGATTGCACGAGCGTCGCCATCTGCTCCGACGGCAGCTACGGCATCGAGAAGGGCCTGATCTACTCGTACCCGATCCGCAGCGACGGCAAGAAGCTCTCGATCGTACAGGACGTTCCTCTCAACGAGTTCAGCCGGAGCAAGATCGTCGCCACCGAGAACGAGCTGAAGGAAGAGAAGTCGATGGTCGCCGAGCTCCTCGGCTGATCCTGCCGCGCCGTCTCACACGACGGCTTGCTCACGACCCCGGCCGGTCATCGGCCGGGGTCGCTGCTTTTCCGAACCCGCGCTCCTCAGGGACGCGCCCTTGACGCCAGCCGCGTCCGACCCGTTCAGCTCGGGTATGCAGCCCTCAAGCACCGCGGCGCCGCGTCAGCATCCCGGCCTGCAAGGGTTTGCGCGCCGCCTCGCGTCTCCCGCCGCCGCCACGCCGGCGACACGACCACCGGCCGGGGAACCCAGAGAGCAGCCAACCGTTGGCCCGGTGGGTGCGATCATCGCACTGCACCGCCGTGTGCGCCGCGCAAGGTGTCGGACGTGATTGCGCCACCTCCATCGATTTCCTACAGCATTCCATGCCTTCGATCCCCGTCTACGTCGTTGATGCGTTCACCCGCCGCCCCTTCAGCGGCAATCCCGCCGCCGTGTGCCCGCTCGAGGCGTGGCTGCCCGACGCGCAGATGCAGGCGATCGCCGCCGAGCACAACCTCGCGGAGACTGCGTTCGTGGTGAAGGAACCCGGCGGGTGGCGTATCCGCTGGTTCACGCCAGCCGTGGAGGTCGACCTGTGCGGACACGCCACGCTCGCCGCCGCGCATGTCCTCGCGCGGCACCGCGGCGTCGCCGCCGCGGAGTTCGTCTTCCAGTCGCGCTCCGGCGCGCTGCCTGTGCGCTTCCGCGGCGAGCACATCGTGCTCGATTTCCCCGCCCGGCCGCCTGCGCGCTGCGACGTGCCCGCGGCACTACGCGAAGGGCTCGGCGTCAACCCCCTCGAGGTGCAGCGCAGTCGCGATTTTCTCGTCGTGCTGGAAGACGAGGAGACCGTCCGTGCGATCGCACCGGACTTCGCGCGGCTGGCTGAGGTTGACTGCCTCGGGGTGATCGTCACCGCCCGGGGGCGCGAGGTGGATTTCGTGTCACGCTTCTTCGCCCCGCGCGCCGGCATCAATGAAGACCCGGTCACCGGCTCCTCGCACTGCACGCTCACGCCCTACTGGGCCGCGCGGCTCCGGAAAACCGAGCTCACCGCGCGCCAGCTCAGCCGCCGCGGCGGGGATCTCGTCTGCACGCTCGCCGGCGACCGCGTGCACATCGCCGGCGAAGCTGTGACCTACCTCACCGGTAGTGCGGTGGTTTGACCGAAAAGCCTCGTCCGGCCCCGGACTCGTCTCCCGCTCCTGCACTTTCTCTTTCTCCTGCTCGTCGGCCGAACTGCCCGATGAGCGCGCGAAGAATGCAGACGAAGGAGAACGAGAAAGCGAACGAGCGAGCGGGAGAAAGAGTCGGAGCAAGACCGTGATGCATCGGGGTTGACGAACCCGGGCGTGCTGCGGGCATCCTGTATCCAGCTGTGCCGAAAAACTCCATGACCGCTCCGCGCCGCAAGCTCCTCCTCTGGGATATCGACGGTACGCTCCTCTTCGGAGACCGCGCCGGCGAACGTGCGCTTCTCGTTTCGCTCAGGCGCATGTTCGGTGTCGAGGGTTCGCTCGAAAGCGTCGAGATCGCCGGGCGCACCGATCGATTCATCACAGAAAACCTCCTGCGCGCCCACGGCATCGATCCGACGCCCGAGGCCGTGCACCGTTTTCTCGAGGGCTATCTCGAAGCACTGCCGGAGGAAATGCCGCGGGGCCGAGCGTGTCTGCTGCCCGGTATCGTCTCCATCCTCGAGACCGTCGCAGCCCGCGAGGATCTCGCCCAAGGATTGCTCACCGGAAACCTCGAGCGCGGCGCGCGCCTCAAGTTGGAACCCTTCGGCGTGTGGCACTACTTTCCATTCGGCGCCTACGCCGATGACAGCATCTCGCGCAACGACCTCGGTCCGCATGCCCTGCGCCGGGCAAGCGCGCACCACGCGGCGGAGTTCACGCCCCGACGCACCTTCATCGTCGGCGATACGCCTCACGATATCGATTGCGCCCGCGCCATCGGGGCTCGCGCCATCGCGGTCGCCACGGGCCGGTTCAGCGTTGAGCAACTCGCGGCACACGGGGCCGACCTGACCCTGCCGGACCTGGGCGATCCCGGCGCATTCTTCGCCTTCATCGACGCATGATCGCGCTCGCCGGCCGCTTGGCCCGGCGACGCACTTTCGCACAACGAACGTCTCCGACCTTTGTTCTCCTTGTTGCCTTGTGCGCAATCCGTGCGCCGGATTTGGGTTGAAACGCCTCGGACGCGGACAAGTCCACAGTTTACATCCGCGGCGGCGGGACCAACGCTCTGTCCCCTTTCGATTCACGACATCCCGACATGAGCGCGAAACCGACCATCGCCATCGCTTCCGACCACGCCGGCTATCGCTACAAGCAGGCCATTCTCGCCCACCTGCAGAAGCAGGGCTACACGGTGAAGGATTTTGGCGCGTACAGCGCCGAGTCCTCCGATTACCCGGACTGGATTCGGCCGGCGGCCGAGGCCGTGGCGCGGGGCGAATTCACCTTCGGCATCGTGCTCGGAGGTTCCGGCAACGGTGAACAGATCGTCGCCAACAAGGTGCGCGGCATCCGCTGCCCGCTGGTGTTCTCCAAGGACACCGCCACCTGGGGCCGCTCCCACAACAACGCCAACTGCATGGCGATCGGCGAGCGCACGGTGCCGCTGGAACTCGCCCTGGAACTGGTCGACACCTTCCTCGCCACACCCTTCGAGGGCGGCCGCCATGAGCGCCGCGTCAACCTGATCGAGCCCGCCTCCTAGGCCCGCGACCGACGCGGAATCCCCGCGCACGGCGATCTTTTCGGACCCGCCGATGCCGGGCGCGGCCGTGCAGTAGGCCCGAGCCACCTGCACTCGGCGGTTGAAAACCGGGCGAGCCCGCCAACGTTTGCGGCCATGACGATGGACTACCGCCGCCTCGGCAAATCCGGCCTGAAGGTCAGCGCGCTTTCGTTCGGCTCCTGGGTGACGTTCGGCAGTCAGGTCGACGACTCGGTCGCGCGCGAGTGCATGATCACCGCCTACGACGCGGGCGTGAACTTCTTCGACAATGCCGAGGGCTACGCCGGCGGAAAGTCCGAGACGGTCATGGGGGCAATCATCCACAAGCTCGGCTGGGCCCGCAGCAGTTACGTGATCTCGAGCAAGGTATTCTGGGGCGGTGACAAGCCGAACCAGGTCGGGCTCTCGCGCAAGCATGTGACCGAGGCCTGCCATGCCGCGCTCAAGCGGCTGCAGGTTGACTATCTCGACCTGTACTTCTGTCACCGGCCCGATCCGGATACGCCGATCGAGGAAACCGTGCGGGCGATGCACACGCTGGTGGAACAGGGCAAGGTGCTCTACTGGGGCACCTCCGAGTGGAGCGCCGATCAGATTCGCGCGGCCCATGCCGTGGCCCGCGAATGGCGCCTGACACCGCCGACGATGGAGCAGCCGCAGTACAACCTGCTTCACCGCGACCGCGTGGAGCGCGAGTATGCGCCGCTCTACGACGAGCTTGGTCTCGGCACCACGATCTGGTCGCCCCTCGCCTCCGGGCTGCTTACTGGCAAGTACAACAACGGCATTCCCGCCGAGAGCCGCGCCAACACGCCGGGTCTCGGCTGGCTCAAGGAGATGTTTGAACAGGCGGCCACCGACGGCCGTCTGGACAAGGTGCGTCGGCTCGCGTCGCTCGCCGCGGAACTCGGCCTGACACTCCCCGAGCTCGCGATCGCCTGGTGCCTGAAGAACCCGAATGTCAGCACGGTGATCCTCGGCGCCTCGCGCGTCTCCCAGCTGCGGGAAAACCTCCGCGCCCTCGCCGCGTTGCCCAAGCTCACCTCCGATGTCGTCGACCGCATCGAGGCCGCCGTGAGCTGAGACCCGCGATCGGAAGATCGGTCCGGAACCGAAGTTTCACCGCCCGGCCTCGTCACCAGCGCCCCTTTCGAAGCTCCCCAGATCTCCATCTTCAACCTCCAGTCGAGCTACGACCTCTGAAATCCAACCTCCGCCCCGCCCCATGCGCCTCACCTACCTTGCCCATTCGTGCGTCCAGATCGAGGCGGCCGGCCACACGCTGCTGATCGATCCCTACCTCACCGGCAACCCGCTCGCGCCAGTGAAGGCCGCCGACGTGCATCCGGATTTCATCCTGATCACGCATGGCCATGACGACCATGTCGGCGATGCCGGCGACATCGCGCGGCGCACGCGCGCACGCATCATCGCGAACTACGAGATCGCCTGCTACTTCGCCGAGCAGGGGCTGGAGACGCACGGGATGTATCACGGCGGCGGATTCAATTTTCCGTTCGGCCGCGCGAAGATGGTGCTGGCCCACCACGGCTCGGGATTTCCCGGCCCGGATCGTCGCCTCATCTACATGGGTTCGCCCGCGGGATTCGTGCTCACGCTCGAGGGCCGGAACATCTACCATGCCGGCGACACCTGCGTGTTCCTCGAGATGGAGATGATCGGCCGCATGCATCCCATCGACGTCGCCTTCCTCCCGATCGGCGACAACTTCACCATGGGCATCGACGAGGCGATCGAGGCGATACGGCTGCTGCGTCCGAAGAAGGTCGTGCCGATCCACTTCAACACGTGGGACTTGATCCGGGTCGACGCCGAAGAGTTCGCCGCCAAGGCGCGCGCCGCCGGCACGGAACCCGTGGTGCTCAAGCCCGGCGGCACGCTCGAGGTGTAATCGACAGGTAGGGCGAGGCCTCTGGCCGAGCCGCAACCGTGCGCCCATCGTTCGCGCGGCTCGGCCAGAACCTGTCATGCACTTTGCTGCGCGGTGTCTCCTTGGTAGGGCGGGGTCTCCGAACCCGCCGCGAATGCGAATCGGCCTTCTCGGCGCGCTCGGTTCCAGAGGCCCCATCCTACCCGCGCGGCGCTGAATCACCCGCAGCCTTGACGCCGACCGCCTGCGTTTGGTTCCTTCGCCGGCTTCGATGCTGACGATTGCCGACGTTTCCAAATCCTACGGGCCGCGCACCCTCTTCTCCGAGGTGTCGCTGTTCGTCGCGCGGACCGACCGCTTCGGCCTGGTCGGCGCCAACGGCGTCGGCAAGTCCACGCTCTTCAATCTCATCCTCGGCGAGGAGACACCCGACGAGGGCACGATCACGTGGGAGCGCGGAGCCGACTTCGGCTTCCTCCCGCAGGAGAGCGCCCCGGTGGGGAACGAGACCGTGCTCGAGATCGCCACGAGCGGGAAGAAACTCGCGCCCACCGGCGATGACGACCACGACTTCGACCACATCGACTGGACGCTCGAGCCGCGGGCCAAGCAGATCCTGGCCGGCCTCGGATTCCGCGAGGGCGACCACGACAAGCCGGCGAAGACCTTCTCCGGCGGCTGGGTGATGCGCGCGCATCTCGCGCGACTGCTCGTGAGCGAGCCCGCGCTGCTCCTGCTCGACGAGCCGACGAACCATCTCGATCTCGAGGCGCTGCTCTGGTTTCAGGACTATCTCAGCCGCTACCCCGGCGGCCTGGTCGTGATCTCGCACGATCGCGCCTTCCTCAATTCGCTGTGCAACGGCATCCTCGAGCTGCGCGGCGGCGAGTTGCACCGCTACACCGGCAACTACGACGATTACCTGCGCGAGAAGGACGCCCGCCACGAACAACAACTCGCGCGCTACAAGAACCAGCAACGCGAGATCGCGCACCTGCAGCGCTTCGTCGACCGCTTCGGCGCCAAGGCGTCGCTCGCCTCCCGCGCGAAGTCGAAGGAGAAGCAGATCGAGCGGTTGATGGACGAGGCCATCGAGGCGCCGGTCGAGGACCTCAAGCGCGTCAACTTCCGTTTCCCGCAGCCGCCGCGGTCGGGACTGAAGGTCGTCACGCTCGAGCACGTGCAGCAGGCCTACGGCGACCACGTGGTCTATCGCGACCTCAACTTCCAGACCGAACGCGGGCAGCGCATCGTGCTCGTCGGGCCCAATGGCGCGGGAAAGTCCACCCTCCTGAAGATCCTGGCCGACGTCGTGCCCATCCAGGGCGGCACGCGCACGCTGGGGAGCAACGTGGTCGCCGGCTATTTCGCGCAAAATCGCACCGAGAATCTGAATACAAAGGCCACGGTGCTCGACAACGTGATGGACCTGCGCACGCAGGCCAACGGGCTGACCGAGCAGCAGGCGCGCACGATCCTGGGCGCGTTCCTCTTCCGCAAGGACGATGTGTTCAAGCCCGTGTCCGTCCTGTCCGGCGGTGAGAAATCCCGCCTCGCGCTCGCGCGCCTGCTCGTGGATCCGCCCAATCTGCTCCTGATGGACGAGCCGACGACGCACCTGGACATCGCGTCGATCGATGCACTCCTGCACGCGCTCCAGCAGTATGAGGGCACGCTGATCTTCATCAGCCACGACGTGTATTTCATCCGCCAGCTCGCGAAGACGGTCCTGCACGTGCACTCCGGCCGGCTCACGCCCTACGCCGGCGACTACGACTACTATCTCGAGAAATCGAAGGCGACGAACGCGCGCGCGGCGCTCACCGCCGCATTCACCGATGCGCGACCGGAGCAGGCCGCCGTCACGCGGGAGGCGCCTGCCGCTGTCGCCGCGGCTCCGTCGGCCACGTCGAAGCCCAAGCTGACGACAAACCAGCTCAACCGGCTGCGCACCGACGTGGGCAAACTCGAGGAGGAAGTCTCCCGCCTCGAAGCACGGCAGGCGGAAATCGTCGCCGCGCTGGAGGCGCCCGAGACCTACGCAGACACCGGCAAGGCGCTTCACCTCAATCGCGAGCTGTCCGCGGTGGTCGGCGAACTCCAGGCCGCGACATCGGCCTGGGAGGAAGCCGCCTCCAGACTCGAGCAGGCGCAGGGGTGATGCGCCAGGCCGGGTAGCCCTTCACCTTCGCTCCGCAAGCGATGGCGGACACCGCGTCCTTGCCTTGCAGGGCGAGGGCGTTCGACTTCCGTGAGCCCTGCCCTAGGCCTGCCCGTCGAGTCGCGCGATCACCTGCGGCCAGGTGTTCTCGAACTCACCGACAAGCTTTTTGAAAGCGGCTTTCTCGGCCTCGCGACGCGCGGTGTCGGCGTTCTTGCGCGACTCCCACACGTTCGAGGCGAGTTCGCGCTTCTCGGTCGCCTCAAACGCGGCGTAGATGTAGCCCGTGCGCGTATCCAGCAGGAGAGCCGACGCGGTGACGTAGGCGGTGATCCGGCGTGTCGGCGAAAGACCGAGTGAGATCGTGGTGAGTGCCGCCGCCTTGTCGCGCTCGCGAAAGGTGGTGTCCAGCGTGTAGAGCACCAGCATGTCCGCCTGCAGCCGTGCGGCGGCCTGCCGCAGGGGAAGCTCGGAATCGAGCCGCTCCGGTAGCAGCATGGTGCTCAGCCCGATGGGACCGTGAAGCTGCGGCAGTTGCGCAAGCCGCGCCAGGTCGGCTTCGTCCTCGATCTCGCGCACGGTCACCACCGAGTACCGTCCGGTCCCCCAGACACCGCCGTTTTCGCGCAGCCATGCATTGGAGTAGCGCGGCGCCTGCACGCGCGCGAGCGCGACGCCCGCGGGCAGTCGCGCCGCCGGGCGCGCGGAGAAGCTTTCCTGCAGCTCGGAATCCGTGTTCGCGATCGCGGCGAAATCGGCACGACCGCCGGGTGTGACGTAGGAAGCGCATCCAGTGAAGAGCGCACAGCAGAGCAGGAGCAACGGCCAGACATGTGAGGACATGCATGCGGCAGACACGCGATCCTTTGCTGTTGTTCATGCGGCTTGCGACAATCAGGCGACCTGGAGCGCGTCCGAGCTCGGAAGCGTCCTGCCGCGCGGGCCCCCGCACCCGGCGCGACCGCTCCCCTTTTGCGCGTGCTACTGCAGGCGCAAAGGCAGGCGAAGCACGCGGTCCCTCTGTCTCGCGATGATCTCGCTCGTGCGAATATCCCGGAGCGACTGGCCGAAGGGAAGCTCCGCCGCGCCGGTGAAGTCGTCGATCAAGACGCAGTAGTTGTCCGTCACCATGAGGCCGAGGAGTTCGCCGGTCTTGCTGAAGACGAGATCGCCGGCATTCGGCGAAAACTCGCCGAAGAGCGAGCTGAAGATCCGCGTCTTCATGCGCACGTAACCCGGCGACTGCGGGTCGAGCTTGAACTCGACCTCGCCGTAGTACTTCCCGCCCTGGCTGATGATCACGGCCTCGGAGAACTTGAACGGCTCGGCGGCGGTCGGGTAGATGCGCACGCCCAGGCCGGCGGCGGCCGAGGCGTCCAGCCTGGCCACGACGACACGCGGATCGATCACGAGAAAGCGGAGGCGCTCGATCGCGAGCTGGCGCGACCCGGCAGCCACGCGGCCCTCCAGCACGCGCCAGTCGGCGGGGGATTCGCGGAAGTTGGCGGCCGTGTCGTTCACGTGCAGCAGCGCGTAGACATCGGTGCCGTCGCTCACGAGGATGGTGCGCGAGTCGTAGTTGCGCGTCACGGGCCCGAAGAGGTTCTCCCGCGCGGCATGAAACGTCGTCTGCACGCGATTGGCGGAGAAGTCGCTGAAGAGCGTGTTCGCGTTCACCGGCGTGTTCGAGCGGATCTCCTGGCGCAGGTTGGTGGAGCTTTCCGCCAGCTGGGTGACGCCCTCGGCGAGCCGCCCGGTCTGCTCCTGCAGGCGCACCTTCTCCTCGCGCTCGGCCGAGACCTGGCCGCGGAGCGTGTCGACGTTCTCGCGCAGCATCGTGCGCTCCGTGTCCGCCACCTGCATCTTCGTATTCAAGGATTGGATCTCCTGCTCGGCCCGGCTCCTGGCCTGCTCAAGCTGCGTCACCTGCCCGGCGAGGCGCTCGGCCGCCGCCTGGCGCTCGGCGAGTTCCTTCGCCAGTTGCTCCGCCTGGGCGCGCTTCGTCGCGGCCTCGGCTGCCGATTGCGTGAGACGCTCGGAGAGCTGGCTGATCGCGGCCTGCGAATCGGCCACGCGTTCGGAGAGCTGGCGCGCCTCCTGGGCCTTGCGTTCGAGATCGGCGTTGAGCGCGGCCATGCGGCGCTCGCGCTCGGCCAGCGCCTCCTCACGCCGCTGCAGCTCGGACTGGGTGGTCTGGAGCGCGTCGCCCAGCTGGTCGCGCTGGGAGCGCTCCTCCTCGAGCGTGGCGCGGAGCGCGCCCACGAGGTCCTCCTGTACGACCTGCTGCACGGTCTCCCTGGGCGAGGCCTGCGATGGCGGCGGCGGCGTATCCGGCGGCTTCTCCCAGCGCGTGAGCGCGAGGAGGTTGAGCAGCAGGAAGTCGCAGATGATGAGAAGCAGCGTCTTGTTCATCCGACGCGCACGGGCTGGCTGGCCGCGGCCGAGGAGCCGGACCCGGGATTGACGGCCGGCGCGATGCCGGTCGTCTCGGTGATCTCGAGGATCAGCTTCTGTTTGAAGGGACGCACGTGGCGGATCTTGATGAACGCCACGCAGAGGATGCCGAAGAGGTTGGACGAGTAGGCGGCGAGCAGGTTGGCCTGGATCACCTGGAGCACCTGCAGGACCAGCGCAATGCACGTGCCCGCGATGCCCACATAGAGGCCGCTGTCGAAGAGGTTTTCCTCGTTCTCCGCCAGGCGCAGCTTCACCGCGGGCGAGACGTTCCGTGCCTCGATGTCCTTCAGCTTGAGCCGGCAGATGTAGTAGACCAGCGCCTGGACGAGGAAGAAGAAGGTGATGCTGGTGATCGTGGGCAGGTCGATCGCGTAGGATTTATCGGGCATGGTGTCGGCGGGGGTTGAAGCTCCAAATACGGGGATGACGAGTCTGAGTTCGTAGCCCGCGGGCTGGGCGCCCAGGGCGAGGTAGGGCTCGTTGACGATCACGAGCAGCAGGCAGATCACGAGGGCGCCGAGCGCGCGCACCGTGGCGGTGAACGACGCGGACAGCTCGATGCGGCGCAGCGCGGAAAGGCGTTCGCCGGCCAGGAACAGCAGGAATCCACCGAGCAAATACGCGGCGATCTTCGCGCCGACCGCCAGGTAGGGGCGGGCCAGCGCGAATCTCACGAGATGGTCCGTGGTCGATTGCGGGAATCCGCCCGCATGCACGCGCGGCGGCAGCGAAAGGTCACCGTCCACCGGAAGCTGCTGGCGCATGAGGAGCGCCAGGCTGGCGGATCCATGGTGCAGCGCAAAGGCGAGCGCCTCCGTGCCGTGCGGGCCGAACTCGACCAGGTACTCGGCCACCCTGTCCGGCTGACGCGTGATCACGCAGGCGGCCGCGATCACGGGGCCCGCGTCGGGCGCGACATTGTGCAGGTGGCGCAGCTGCGCGATCGTCTGCAGGGCGGTGGCGCCGCGCACGATCGCGACGAGCTGGCCCCAGTTGTAGCGACGGCCCAGCGCGAGGAGGTCGAGGTAAACGGCCTCGAGCGCGGACGCATCCCCGCTGCGCACCGCCTCCTCGGCGAGCGCACGCAGCTCCACCGTCACCTCGTCGGTGAACGCCTGCGTCTGCACAAGCATCCCCGCGAGATGAACCGTGGCCTCGAGCGGGGCGCCCCCCGCGCTGATCCGCGGCAGGAACTGTTGGTACGAATTCAGATCCCGCGTGGCCACGACGGCACGCGTCGCGCCGTTGCGCGAGGACGCGAGAAACTCGCCGACGGCGCGGCGCGCCTGGGCCCCGAGGAACAGCCGGAGCACGCCGCCCGAACCGTCGCCCACGGGTGGAGCGGCCTCGAACGCATTGGCCAGGTATGGATCGGATTCACCCCAGAGGGCGACGTCGGGATTGAGCCGGTTGTACTCCGCCACACGGTCCACGAGCAACTCGGCGTGGCGAAACTGCACGGCGAGAGCCGCATCGGCGACCAGGACCGCCGCGCCAGGGCGGCCGGCGTCGAGCTGGCGGCGGAACTCCTCGGGGAGGCCCGGCCCGTTTCGCCCCGCGCCCGCAAGCACCGTGGCGGGGATGCTCTTGAACTGCGATGGGATCATCCATCCGAAGGCCACGATCGCTGCGCCGAAGAGCGCGAAAACGAGGGCAAGGCCGAGGCCACGCGACGCGTGCGTCGCTTCGTGCGTGTGCAAGGGTGCCATCGTGCGTCAGTTCAGGTAGCGGTCCGAGCCGTCCGCCACAATTTCATTTGCGGCGGGTAGCGGAGCCGAGCAACTTGCCCCGACTAGACATCATGCCGCTCACGATTGTTCACTACGGCGACCCCATCCTGAAGAAGAAGGGAAAGCTGGTTGCGGAGTTTGACAAGAAGCTCGTCCAACTTGCGAACGACATGGTGGACACAATGCACGAGGCCGAGGGCATCGGTCTCGCCGCGCAACAGGTGGGTTTGGCGATCCAGCTCTGCGTCATCGACCTGCGGCCCACGGAGTCGGACTTTTCCTACAAACTCGACGGCACCTCGCCCCCGCTCGACTTGATCATGCCGATGGCGCTGGTGAACCCCGCGGTCGAGGTCGTGCCCGAACCGACGGACAGCTACGAGGAAGGATGTCTTTCGTTTCCCGAGGTGCGTGGTGATGTGGTCCGTCCCGACACGATCCGGGTGAGTTTCCAGGATGTGCACGGCCAGAAGCATGAGATGGTGTGCGACGGTCTGCTTTCGCGCTGCATCCAGCACGAGGTCGATCATCTCAACGGCATCCTCTTCATCGAGCGCATGTCGAAGGCCGTGCTGGCCAAGCTCGAGCCGCAACTGAAGGATCTCAAGGCCGCCCACCGCGCCAGGAAGTGACGGGCGCCGCGATCCCCACCGGGGGCGCCGACGCACGCGCCGCGGCGGAAGGGTCGGCGATCTCGCCGCCGTTTCGCGCTCAGAGCAGGTCCGCGGCGAGTTCAGCGAGCCTGGAGCGCTCGCCCTTGGTCAAGCGCACGTGAGCCGCCAGGGCCTGACCGCGCATGCGATTGAAGCAGTAAACGAGGCCGTTGCTGCGCGAGTCCACGTAGGGATTGTCGATCTGCGCGGGATCGCCGATCAGCACGATCTTTGAGCCCTCGGAGATGCGCGTGATCACGGTCTTCACCTCGTGCGGCGTGAGCTGCTGGGCCTCGTCGAGGATGAAAAACCGGCGCGCGATCGAGCGGCCGCGGATGAAGCACAACGCCTCGATCTCCACCAGGCCCGAGCGCAGCAGGCGCTCGTAGGGTTTGGCCACGGCGCCGGCCGATGGGGCGCTGCTGTTGAACGAGGCGGCGATCGCCACGGCCGACTCCTCGTTGCGTTTCTTCTTCGCAGTCTTCTTGCCGACAAACTGGGGGTCGCGCGGCGGCTTGGAGGGAATGAGCACCTCCAGCGCATCGTGGTAGGGCTGCAGCCACGGCCGCATCTTCTCTTCCATCGTGCCGGGCAGGAAGCCGATGTCCTTGCCCAGCGCGATCACGGGGCGGCTGATGGAAAGCCCGTCGTAGCGACCGTCATCCTCCTTGATCTGGTGCAGCGCGCAGGCCGTCGAGAGCAGCGTCTTGCCCGTGCCGGCCTTGCCGAAACAGGTCACGAGCGAGATGGAATCGTCGAGCAGCGCGTCCATGAAAAATTGCTGCTCGAGGTTGCGCGGACGGATCGGAATCCCGCCGGGTGCCTTCACCGACTCGGGCACGCGAAGGCGACGCAGCACGCCGTCGCCGACGTGGCGTCCGGGCATCGTCTTGCCTTCCGGGGTGACGAGCAGCACGTACTCGTTGAGGTAAAGCGGGCGCTCGGCCGGCATCTCGATTCGCAGCTCCTCCTCCGACGCGAACCGCTGTATCTCGTAGACCGAGATCGGGATGCGACGGTAATCCTCGTCCTCCATCTCCTCGGGGACCTTGTCATTGCGATAGTCCTCGGAGAGAAGGCCGACGGCGCGCGCCTTCAGCTGCACATTGACGTCCTTGGAGACGAGGATCGTCGGCGGCGGGAAGGTTTCCTGCACGAAGAGGGCCGCGGCTAGGATGCGATTATCCTTCTTCGTGAGGTCCGGCAGGATCGCGCGCAGGCGCTGCATCGCCGGGGAGCCGAAGTTGTTTTCCTGGAGGTAGCGGTTGATGATGATGCAGAGTGTTCCGCCCGTCGGCAGGCGCACACCCTCCAGCATCGCGCGCGAATCGGGCAACAGCTCCTGAAGGAACCGATGCACCCGGCGGGCATTTCGTCCCCGCTCGGTGCTTTGCTCTCCCTTGATCGCGTCGAGCTCCTCGAGGACCTCGACCGGGATGGCCAGATTGTTGTCCTCGAATCTGAAAAGCGAACGAGGATCGTGGAGCAAGACGTTCGTATCCAACACGTAAGTCTTGACCTGGCCGGAGACGTTAAGTTGCGGTTGAACTCTCGGCGAAGCGCTTGGGTATTCCATTCGCTGGGGCCCTCATAAGCCCGAACCATGGGTGGATGTCGACCCCAGAATGGCGTCTAGGGTATAGTTGTTCACAGCTATTCACATACCAATGGCCGCGTTGGTAAAAAGAATGGCGGGCCGTCTACCCGGACGGCCCGCCAACTTTCTTACGGTTTTCCCCAACTCCCGTTGAGCACGGGAGCAATCAGCGCGTAGGAAAAGACCGTGTATGCTCGCCAAGGTTCCGCTTCGGCGCGGACCGGCTCCCTGCCCCTTTCGGCGATGCCACGCGCTCCACCTCGTGCGACCGCTCCACCCCATCCGGCAGCGCCAATCATTCCCATCAACATATCTCGATGTGATGATATGATTGATTGACTCGGGAGGCCCCCCGTGCCAACTGTCCCCTTCACCATGGCCGCCGATTCCACCCCCCACACCCAGCCCCATCCCGCCGAAGCCACGCTGCGTCGTCTGCTGGCCGAGCGCGTCGCGATCCTGGACGGAGCGATGGGCACCACGATTCGCAGCTATGGCATGACCGAAACCGACGTCCGCGGACCGCGCTTTCGCGATGCACGCAAGGATCTCCTGAACAACGGCGACATCTTCACGCTCACGCAGCCTGGGATGATCGGCGACATCCACCGGCGTTTTCTCGAGGCGGGCGCGGACATCATCGAGACGAACACCTTTTCCGCCACGACCATCGGCCAGAGCGAGTTCTTCATCGAGGACCCGCGCGAACACGGCGGGCGGAAGGATCCCGATTTCTTCCAGCGCGTGGTCGAGGACCCGTTCCTCGGTCAGCTCGCCTGGGATCTCAACGAGTCGTCCGCTCGCCTCTGCCGCACCTGGGCCGATCGGGTCGCCGACGCGACGGGCCGCCCGCGCTTCGTCGCCGGGGCCCTCGGCCCGCTCACCGTCTCGCTTTCCAACTCGCCCGACGCCGATGACGCCAGCTTTCGCGTCGTATCGTTCGATCAAGTCAAACACGCCTATGCGCAGCAGGCGCGCGCGCTCATCGCCGGCGGCGTGGATCTGCTGCTGGTGGAAACGATCTTCGACTCGCTCAACGCCAAGGCGGCGCTCGTCGCCATCGAGGAGGTCTTCGCCGAGCAGGGCGTGCGGCTGCCCCTGATGATCTCCGCCGCTGTCGGTCGTGGCGGCGAGACGATGATCTCCGCGCAAACGGTGGAGGCGTTCTGGAACGCCGTGCGGCACGTCAAGCCGCTGGTCGTCGGGCTGAACTGCTCGCTCGGCCCGGACTTGATGCGCCCGTTCCTGGCCGAGCTTGCGCAGAAGGCCGACGCGTTCATCTCCTGCTATCCCAACGCGGGACTGCCGAATCCCCTCTCGCCCACCGGGTTCGACCTCGGCCCCGAGGACATGGGCCGCTACCTGGGCGAGTTCGCCCAAAGCCACCTGGTGAACATCGCCGGTGGTTGCTGCGGCAATACGCCCGAGCACATCGCGGCGATCGCGCGCGCGGTGGAGCGCAAGCCCGTCCGTCGCGCCACCGTGACGTTTCCGCGCCTCGCACTAAGCGGCTCGCTGCCGTTCACGCACGACCCGAAGACCTTCCTCATGATCGGCGAGCGCACGAACGTCGCGGGCTCCCCGAAGTTCGCGAAGCTCATCAAGGAGGGGAAGTTCGACGAAGCCGTCGCCATCGCGCGGCAGCAAGTCGAGAACGGTGCCAACGTGCTCGATGTGTGCATGGACGAGGGCATGATCGACGGCGTCGCGGCGATGACGCGGTTTCTCCACCTCCTCGCGACCGAGCCCGAGGTGGCCAAGGTGCCGATCATGGTCGACTCCTCGAAGTGGGAGGTGATCGAGGCCGGCCTGAAGTGCATCCAGGGCAAAGGCATCGTGAACTCGATCTCCATGAAGGAGGGCGAGGCCCGGTTCAGGGAGCAGGCGCGCACGATCCTGCGCTATGGCGCCGCGGTGGTGGTGATGGCGTTCGACGAGCAGGGGCAGGCGGCGACGTTCGCCGAGAAGATCCGCATCGCCGAGCGCGCCTACCGCATCCTCGTCGACGAGGTGGGCTTTCCGCCGGAGGACATCATCTTCGACCCCAACGTGCTCACCGTGGGCACCGGCATCGACGAGCACAACAACTACGCCGTTGATTTCATCGAGGCCACGCGCTGGATCAAGACACACCTGCCGCACGCCAAGGTCAGCGGCGGCATTTCCAACGTCTCGTTCAGCTTCCGCGGCAACAACGTGGTGCGCGAGGCGATGCATGCCGCGTTTCTCTACCACGCGATCAAGGCCGGTCTCGACATGGGCATCGTCAATGCCGGCATGCTCGAGGTCTACGAGGAGATCCCGCGCGACCTGCTCGAGCACATCGAGGATGTGCTGCTCAACCGCCGGCCCGACGCCACCGAGCGCCTCGTCACGCTCGGCGAGCAGCTCAAGTCCGCCGGATCTGGAAACAAGAACGTGGATACGGCGGAAGAGCAGGCCTGGCGCCGCGAACCCGTCGAGGCGCGGCTCTCGCACGCGCTGGTGAGGGGCATCGACGCATTCATCGAGGCCGACACCGAGGAGGCGCGCCAGAAGTACGGACGCCCCCTCAACATCATCGAGGGCCCGCTCATGGATGGCATGCGCGTGGTCGGCGACCTCTTCGGCGCGGGCAAGATGTTCCTGCCCCAGGTGGTGAAGTCCGCCCGCGTGATGAAGAAGGCCGTCGCCTACCTCACGCCGTTCATGGAGGAGGAGAAACGCCAGCTCGTCGCGGCCGGCGGCACCGCACGCGCCCAGGGAAAGATCGTGCTCGCGACCGTGAAGGGCGACGTCCACGACATCGGCAAGAACATCGTCGGCGTGGTCCTCGCCTGCAACAACTACCAGGTGATCGACCTCGGCGTGATGGTCCCGTGCGAGAAGATCCTCGCCAAGGCCCGCGAGGTCGGCGCCGACGCCATCGGCCTTTCGGGGCTGATCACGCCGTCGCTCGACGAGATGGTGCACGTCGCCAAGGAGATGACGCGCAAGGGTAGCTCGCTTCCGCTACTCATCGGCGGGGCGACGACGAGCGCGGCACACACGGCGGTCAAGATCGCGCCCCACTATGCCCATGGCGTGGTGCACGTGCTCGATGCCTCCCGCGTCGTCGGCGTGGCCGGCGCCCTGCTCTCCCCGGAAAACAAGCCCGCCTTCCTGACCGACTTGCTCGCGAAGCAGCAGAAGCAACGGGAGGACTTCGCCTCGCGCGATTCGCGCAAGCCGCTCATCGCGCTGGCCGAGGCACGCGCGCGGGCGCCGCGGTTTGACTGGACGACGACGGATATCCCGCGTCCGGATTTTCTGGGCACACGCGCGTTTCCTGACGTCGCTGTCGCCGAGATCGTCCCCTTCATCGACTGGGGTCCGTTCTTCAGCGCCTGGGAGTTGCACGGCCGCTATCCGGAGATCCTCCGCGATGAAAAGGTGGGGCCGGAGGCGACGAAGCTGTTCGAGGACGCAACGGCGATGATGCAACGGATCGTCGCCGAAGGATGGTTCGCCCCCAAGGCCATCATCGGCTACTGGCCGGCCAACTCGGCCGGCGACGATATCCAGGTGTTCGATACGGAAGACCGCGGCCGCGTGCTCGCGACGTTCCACACCCTGCGCCAGCAGCTCGACAAGCCGGCCGGGCAGTTCAACCACGCCCTCGCCGACTACATCGCGCCGCTGAACAGCGGCCGCATCGACTACGTGGGCGGCTTCGCGGTCACGGCCGGCGCCGAGGTGGAGAGGCGCGCCGCCGCCTTCCGGGAGGCGGGCGACGACTACAGCGCGATCATGGTGCAGGCGCTCGGCGACCGGCTCGCCGAGGCGATGGCCGAGATGTTCCACAAGCGCGCCCGCGAGGCCTGCGGCTTCGGACGGACGGAAAACCTCTCCCATGAGGACCTGATTCGCGAACGCTACCGCGGCATCCGCCCGGCGCCCGGGTATCCGGCCTGTCCTGACCACACGGAGAAGCCGATCCTCTTCGAACTTCTCGGCGCCACCGCGGCCACCGGTATCACGCTCACGGAAAGCTGCGCGATGCACCCCGCGAGCAGCGTGAGCGGCCTGTATCTAAATCATCCCGACGCCAAATACTTCGGCGTCACCCGGATCGGCCGCGATCAGCTCGAGGACTACGCCAAGCGCAAGGGCATGCCGATACCGGAGGCCGAGCGCTGGCTCGGACCGTACCTGGACTACACCCCGGCCGAAGCTGGCTCCCCGGCCGCTGTCTGATGCCGACCTCGCAGCGAGCCAGGCTTCCGCACCCTCGCACGACGGCGCGCGCGGCTGGCATCCATTTCAGTAGAATATTGGGAAATCCTTCTGCAGCCGCTGCTCGAGATCGGTGACGCCCTCCAACATCTTGTGCCCAGGGTAGAGTCGACGCGCCGTGTCCCAACAGACCCAGGCCGCTGACATGTCATAGCTGCCGTAATACAGTCCGCCCAGGTCGTTGTAGACGCCGCCGATGAAGGGGTTCGCCTCGAGCGCAGCGAGGAAGAACGCCTCGGCCTCGTCGAGTCGATTCAGACCGGTGAGCGCGTTGGCCCGCATGATGTCGATGACATACGCCTTCTCCAGCGCCGTCCGGTCGATCGCGGCATACCCCTTCTCGCTCTGCTCACAGGCCTCGCGAGACGATTGATCGCCACTTGAGAAATACTGCCGACAGCGATCATCGTGGTTGAAGACGTCAACTCGTGCACGGATCTCGTCCGCCATCGATTCGCCCGACTGAAGAGTGTGCTCGACGAGAGCCAGCATCGCATCGATAGCCCTGCCCTCGTGGATGGCACGATCGGCGAACTCGACAGCCGCCTGTCTTGACGGCGCCGTGGAATCGGGCAGCCGCGCCAGGATATCACGCAGGCGCTTGGACGGCACCGGTGAGCGGCAAATCTCGCCCGCGATCCGCTCGGCGGGCCGCCTCTCCTCGCCGATCTCGGCGGAAACGAAATCGACCACGTAGTCGCTTCGCTGAAACGTGTTGATCGCCGAATACTCGAGCCGCTGCGGAATGCGCCCATCCTTCATCAGCGTCTCTCGCACCGAGGGGTGCACCGAGCATGCATAGACGAGAAAGCGCTCCCAAGGCCGCCGCCATTCCTCCGGCACCGCCAGGGTGCCGTGTCGGTACGCAGCCACGACGCGCCCCTCGCGCACAAACTCCGTGAGTCCCTGCCTGCCCTTGCGCAGCTTGCACGCAGGCTGTGCCTTGGGTGAATCCAGCGTGCCTACGCCCGGAATCTGCAGGCCGAAGAGGCTCTCGGAGTCGAACGCATCAAAGCTCACTCTCGCGTCCTTCACGCCGACCGCTCGGAACATCGCTCCCAGTGAAACGCGATTCTGCAGCTCGTTGACGCGAAACGCGACCAGCGCGTGCAGGTTGTGGTCACTGAGTTCCTGCGCCGTCCCGCTGCGCATGAAAGCGCGCCCCGCCCGGAAATCGTAGATCTCGCGACCTTCGTCCGCCGTGAGCACGTGATAGTCGGATCCAAGTTCCACCGTCCAGGTGTACTCACGCTCTTCCACGGTGGGCTTGCGATCCTCGCGCTTCGCTTTCGAACGTCCGGACTCGCCTCCGGATCCGGGTGGCGGATCCGAGGGATAAGTCGTCTTGGTTTCGCTCACCCGAAAGACGAGCCGCCAGTGCTCTCCGGCAGCGGCCGCAGGTGGCAGCCAAAGCGCCGCCAGCGCGATGCAGGCCAATGCGGAGGTGTGCCACCGTCGGGCGCGGGGAGCATCAGCACATTTCCAGAAGTTCGTCCGGGCCATATGAATTGAGGGGGCAAAGCGGTGCTAATCGACGCCGCCGCTCGGGTTGAACATCCGGGAGCGCAGGCGGGCGTGGCGGATCAACGCCGCGTCCCGGAGTCCGGCACTCGTGGCGGCAGAGGGCGGTGCGTATTCAATGCGAAACCACGTGCCCCATACGTTTGTGAGGGCCTCCATCGGCACAGGCTCCGAGGCAGGCTCGCCGTCGCCGGGTGGCTTCTGGACGAACCACTGCGGAAGCGAGAAATCCAGGACGATCTCGTGGCTCGCACCCGGCTGGAGCACGCGAACGTGATCGTCGCGCACCGCGGGCGGTTCGCCGCGCGGCACCGGGACGTAGCTGCGGTCGCTGCGCATTTCCGCCTGGATCAGCCGGAACGAGCCCCCGTCGGGAAGATCGACGATCGCCAGCGGCGACTCCCCGTGGTTCTTGAGCCTCACCACCGCCCGCGAGACCCCCGGACGCGGCCGCACCGGGCCAACGGGCGTCGGTTCAACGGCCTCGCGCCTCTCGAAGCTGACCTCGATGCCGAGCGGTTCCCAGTGGTAGGCACGAAGGACGCCGATTCCGCCCGATCCGAGCGCCACCTCCGCGTTCACCGGCACGCCGACCCTCTCGTCGCGCGCCTTGCGCTCGAACTCCAGGGCGCGTCCCTGTTCCATGAACAACGCCTCGATCCCATAGCGCACATGCACGGCATATCCATCCAGCCACTTCACGCGGCCGCGGATGAAGAGACCCTGGTCCGGCTTGCGGTCGGTGAGCGCGATCACCGAGGCGATGCCGGCCTCATCGCGTTCCAGCACGGCGTAGACGCGCTGGTCGCGCCGATCGTGTGAGTAGCCCAGCCCGTTGCTGAACCAGGCCGCCACGCCGTCGCGGCAAAGCTCACGCGGCACGGACGAGATCTCGTAGTGGAGGCGCGCGTACTCCCCGCGCATCGGATCGTTCGGATCAATGGGCGCGGTGCGCATGAGCACCGTGTCGCCGGTGCGCACGATCCACTCGCGCTGTCCCGCCATGAACGCGAGCGTGCCGATCTGCGCGGCCACGACTCCAAGGATCAACCACCGTTTCATGGGAGCGCCTCCTCTCCGCCCGTCCGCTCCAGGCGCATTTTCCTGTAGAAGAACCCCTCCGCAAAGAGCGCCCCACCGAAGAGAAGGAAGGCGAGCCCGCGCGCCGCAAGGCTGTCGAACAGGTCGAAATAGCGGGCGAACACCAGCAGGCCGAGGATGACCGAGCCCAGCACGACCGGGCGCAGCCGCCCTGCGCGACATCCGTCAACGATCCAGAGTGCGGATACGCAGAGCAGGATGAGGTTGAACACCGCCGCGATCAGGCCGGCATCGCGGTGCACGTCCAGGAGCACGGCACCGGCGACGCAGACCAGGGCAAGCGGGTAGAACCAGCCCTCGATCCGGCCGAAATGCCGCGGCTCCGAGGACGGCCGGAGGAGCACGGCGGTCCAGGCACCGAGCGCGAGGATGGACAGGGTCCATCGATAAGCGGCGGCCATCACGCCGAGGTCATGAGTCCGCGACGGCCGAAGCAGGTCATCGGCGAGGCCGGAAAAACTGAGCAGGTAGGCGCACACCACGAAGCCGAGGAGCCCGAAAAACCTCAGCACGCGAAGCATGCGTGCCGGCAGTTCCGCGCGCCCGAGTTCCGCGAGCGCGATCAGTCCGACGGAGACCGCCATGGCTGCGGCGAACCCCGCGCCCGCCCCGCCCCAGTGTGCTGCGTGCGCCACCAGCTGCACATACGCGCCGGCCAGTGTGACCGCGGCGAGGAGCGCGGAACGCAGGCGCCAGACAAGCCCGCCGAGCGCCGCGAGGAGCACGAGCATCACGAGGTCGGAAGGATTGTTGAACTCCCCCACTTCGACGGAGCCCCAGATGGTGAGCGCAGCAGTCGCGACGATCGCCTGTGGGATCGAGGGCAGGGCCCAGGCAAGCGCCAGCGCGCCAAGCCCCCAGACGAGAAACCCCGTCGGGAAATGCTCGTCGATGTTGTAGATCTGGGCGACGAGCCAGATGCCCGAGCCGAACAGCATGGTCCCCAGGACAAGGAGGCCCTCCCCGAGCATCATGCGCCAGTCGTGCTTCAGCCGGAAGTACGCGCCCGCGCCGTGGGCGGCGGTGATGGCGCCAAAGACGATCGCGAGCTTCCCGACCTTGGGAATGGCCGACCAATTGTAGGCGAAGAGCAGGATCACGCCCAGACCGACGACGATCGCTCCGAGAGCAAAGAAGACGATGAGTCCCCAGGAAAATCCCGCCGGAGCCTGCGCAGGAAGAGGATAGCGGGCGCGGAGGTTCGCCCCCTGGTCGGGCGTGATCACGCCGTCCGCCACCCAGCGCTCGATCTCGCCGGTGAGCCAGCGGTTGTGGGTATTCATGTGGGTTCTACGCTCGTGGCGCCGCGCGCGTCGCGGTCACCCGGGCTCGCCAGATGATGCTGAAGGCCCGCGTTCATGCGAGCCCCAAGAGTCAACACCGCGCGGTCCGCGGACCCTCACGGCACGGGGACGCGCCAATAACCCTGGGCGGAATCGCCGACCGGCACGGGCACGAGCCCGCGCTGCGCGGCACGCAATCCTTCGCGCACGAGTCGGCGAATGTCCCCCAGCACCGAGTGACTTTCCGCGAAATACGAATGCTCGAGAAAACTCGTATCCAGTCCGGAAGCATCGACGGTCTCGATTCCGGGCAGGACGGTGATGCCCGATTCCGAATCGCCGAGGCGCGGGTAACCGTGGACCTTGCGCGAGGCGAGCAGCGCCTTGTCGTGGGCCGAGACGTACAGTGTCACCTTCTCGCAACCGGAGATCAGCTTGGGGGCAATGTCCCGCTTGAACACATCGGCATCGACGTCGGGCGCCGTGAGGATGATCTCGCGAAAACGACCGCGCAGCTCCGGATGCTCCGTGAACACGCCCGTCACCGCACGCAGCAACGCCCGGTTACCCATGGAGTGTGCGATGAGCGTGATCTCCCGTGCCCCCGATCGCGCCGCGTAGTCGACCAGGAAGGCCTTGAGGTTGGACTGGCTCCATTCGACGTTGTTCTCATCGATCGTATACCCGTGGAGCGCGGCCTGCGAAGGCCAGCTGTAGAACACCGGAGCGCCAGGAAAACGAAGGTCAAAGGCGATCTGCGCGGTGCGTCGCGCCGCGTCGTCGAAGGACACGTTGTAGCCGTGCACGAAGAGAAACGAGGCGTCGGCGCCGCCGCGTGCCACAGTCGCGCGAATATCGGAGAAGAAGAGGTCCGGATCGGTGACGGCGCGGTGCACGATCACCATGTGCCGGCGGGGATCCTCGTGGAACTCCAGGCGCCAGATGGACGGTCGCTCGATCGCACCGACCTCGTGTCCCTTCGGGATGCTCACATAAAGGCTGCCGTAGCTGAGCCCGGCGGCGCGATCGCCGCCATAGACGCCGTCCCCCGCGGCCTTGCGATCGGTGGCAAAGAACACGCGCACGAGTTCGAAGGGCGCGTCGTCTTCGACCGCGTTCCCACCCGTGACAGCCCGGCGGGCCTCGAGTTCGGCCTGGTGGCGTGCAGCCTGGTCCGCTTCCGCACGGGCGCGCTCGCGAAGGCTGGCTTCCATGCGCGCACGAGCCTCAGCCGCCCGACGGGCCTCCTGCTCATGGGGCACGGCTGGCGCGGCGGCGACAGGCGGGGGCGGAGGTGGGGGTGGCGGTGGCGGTGGCGGAAGGCTCGCCGACGAATCCGTGAGACGACATCCCCCCGCGAGTGCGGCAAAGACGATCACGATCGGAAGGAAGGAATCGTGCAGCCAACGAGAGACGCGGCAGGACGACCGGCGGGAGACCAGACGGGTTTTCATCGGGGGAAGGTCCATACTCGGCACGCGGGGGAGAAACCTGAGCGGGAACGTATCGGCCCGAAGCGCGAGCGAGCCGCCCTGCAGCGGACGACGTGCCTCGTCGACCACTCAAGTACTCGAAAGTCGCGGACCGAAGCCGCCGGGAAACCGCCGGAGTTTACTCGGACGGATAGACCAGTACGCGATCGTGGACCAGGAGGATGAGGTCGTTCTTCCCGTCGCCGGTGACATCGGCGATGACGGTCTCGCGCGGTTCCGCTCCCTGGCCGCCCCGCCGCTGCGCATGCGGGTCGGCTTCGAACACCCGGAAATGCAGCACGCTCTTGACCGTCAGGTCCTGACGCACGAGCACCTCGATGAGATTGGAGCGCGGATCGATCAGCACGAGGTCGCTGACGCCATCGCCGTTGAGGTCGCCTGCAGCGACGTCCTCGTGCCGCACGTCCTTGAGATCGGTCTCGTAGGTGAAGAGGGTTTCCACGCCGAAGTCCGGCGCGCCCACAGGCACCGACCAGAAGCGATCCTTGCCGAAGACCAGGATGTCTTCGCGTCCGTCGGCATTGAAATCCGCCTGCATGGCGCCGAGAAAGTCGATCCGACTGACCGGGATTGCGTCAGTAAAAATGAATACGCCCTGGGCATTGCGCCTGAGCACCTGGAACTGGTCGGCCTTGCGATCGAGCAGGACGATCTCGCGGCCGCCGTCGCCGTCGGCGTCGACCGCGAACGTCGCGACCACCTCGGAGGTGGGTTCGCGCGCGTTGAACTGATCCACGACCTGCAGCGTGCCGGTGGCGTCGAGCCGCAGGATGCGGGCGTAGCCGCTGCCAGCCACAAGCATCTCAGCCTTTCCGTCGCCATCCACATCCGCGAGGGAGAGCGCGGACGGGTCGAGTCCGTCGACAAGCCCCTTCCGGTATCCTGCCGTGCCGGAAATGTCCGCGAACGCGCCCTCGGCATCCTGCACCAGCAGACGCATGGGCTCGAACGGGATGAATACTGCGAGATCCGTGCGTCCATCCTGGTTGGCATCCAGCAGCCGGATCGCGCGCGGGTCCGTCTTTAATCCGGCGAGTTCGACGGAAGCGTGCACGGCACCCTCGGCACCCGCGTGGGCGATGAAGTCGATCCGGCGCTTGCCAGCTTCCTCGAGGGCGACGGCCAGCACGACCTTGCCTCCCGCACCGAGCGATCCCGCGTCAAGCGCGACGGGCTTGCCCTTCGTCGCAAGCGGCTGCGGGTAACTCAGGCGTCCGCCCTCCGTGAAACGCGCCACGCCCACGGTCTGCTCCTTCGGGCTGCCGACGAAGATCTCGCTGCGGCCGTCGCCGTCCCAATCGGCCGCCGCCAGCGCGCGCCCATCCGGCAGCGACGGGAAGGGCTTCCCCTCGCCGAGTTCGCCGGCGCTGTTCTGGAAATGCACGAAGACCTGGGCGCTGTCGGGGGTGGCGATGGCCAGGTCGAGGCGCTTGTCGCCGTCGACGTCCGCGACGGCATAGGCGGGCGCGGTCTTTGCCACCATGGGCAGGGAATAGACGCGCGGTTTCAGGGTGCCGAGCGCGCCTTCAGGACGCACGCCCGGCTCGAGTGCCAGCACGGAAAGCATGCCCGTCTGGTTCTGCATGTAGGCGAGACCCGGAGACTTTCCCTCGCGCGGCAGTTTCTGATAGGTCGAACGGGCGATCTCGATGCGGTAGGCGAGTTCCGGCCCGAAGGTCGAATCCGTTTGTTGGAGACGCACGCGCAGCCCGTCCCGGCGGCCGCTGGCCATGTAGACAAGATCGCGCCGGCCATCGCCGTTGAGGTCGGTCTCGTCGAGCGACCAGCAGGGATCGTCCGCCAGCGCGTAGCGCTCCGGCACGCCAAGCCCTCCCTTCTCGTCCTGCCGGAGCACGACGAGTTCCTTCTGCAGGATCACCACGAGGTCGTTGCGGTTGTCGGCGTCGAGGTCGGCGATGCGGAGCGTGGTGAGAAACTGCAGGGGCTTGCCGAGGTCGATGACGCGTTTCTCGTCCCAGCCGCCGTCGGAGGACTGGTAGCGGATCGTGAGCACGTCGGGATCGCCGGTGTAGACGAGGTCGCGCCGGCCGTCGCCGTTGAGGTCGCCGGCGGCGAGGTCGTAGACCGTGATGCCCGTGGTGAGGGGTCGTTTCTCGAAACGCGCATCCTCGACCTCAGGCTCCCAGCGGTTGGTCGCGACGCGACGCGGGGTGGAGCGCGGCTGCGCGTCGGGATTGCGTTGATACAGGAGCTCGATGCGCGAGCGGTCGTTGTTGATCAGGGCGACGTCGTTGCGGCCGTCGCCGTCCAGATCGGTGGCGAGGAGCCCGCGCGTGTTCCAGTCGAGTTTGACCACCTCCGGGCGGTTCAGCACGGGCGCGGCGGGCGCCTCGGGCTCGTCAGCGCGGACCGGGCCCGCCGCCAGGGCGGCGGCGAGCGCACAGAAGACGAGGCGGCGGGGCGCCTCAGCGGCCATGATCCATCTTGAGAATGAGGTGGAATCCATTCGGGCTTCGGTAGAGTCCACGGGAGGCCATCGACCAGTACTTGGCGATCGTCTCGGGCGACGGGCGTGCCGACGGGTCGACCATGGTCGCCAGCGGATTGGCTGTTCCCTCACCCTCCTCGTCGACCGGCGCTCCGGCCGTCGCAGCGGTGGCAGCCTGCTGCGCCACGAAATCGACCACGAGCCCGAGCATCCGGCCCATGTCGGCGACCAGGATGGAGCTCGCACCGTCGGGCAGCGCGCTGAGGGCCTTGGCGACCCCCGGTTTCTTCCAGAACGAGCGGGCGTTGTCGCCCTGCAGTCCCTGGATGGCCGACTCGACCATCGCGGGTCCGCCCGTCACGAAGAGCAGGTAGCCGCGCGTGATGGAGTAGGAGAAGGACTTGCCGGTGGGGAGGGCCATCGTGCGGATGGTCTCACCCAGGTATTCGCGGGTCTGCATCATCTGCCCGAGCGGCGTGGCCCCCATGAGCGCGTCGATCGCCCCCTGAAAGGCGGTGGGATTGGCAAGGGAGATTCCGACGAACTGGTCGAGCGGCTGATCCGGCGAGGCCGGACCGGCGGGCACGGCGTATCCACTGACCATGACGTCGCCGAAGCTGCCGAAGATGTCGCGCTCGAGGTCGATCTTGAGCTGCGCGTTCGTGCCCATGATCTGCTGCCGCACCATGCCATGGATGGCGGGACTGACCTCGGCGACCGTGTTCATCAGGGCGTTGTAGGCCTGCGTGAGGCTGAAGTTGTCGACGCCGGCATAGACCCACGTGTCGGGAATGAAGTCGGGCCGGGCGACGGGCGGCTCGCCCACCGCGGCCAGGCGGAGCAGGCCGCGCTGCTCGGTCCAGATGAGGTCGCCCTCGATCACGGTCTCGCGTTCGCCGAAGGTGACGGACGAGTCGAGGCTGCGCAGCGCGTCCAGGCCGAGGGTGTGGAAAAGCCCCTGGGGCGTGAGGCCGAGCTGGGCGAGCTTGGCCGCCGGGCCGGTGGGATTGCCCTCCTCGTCGGTCTGACCGGACGTGCTCTCGAGCATGGAGACGATCATCGAGACCATGCTGTCGAGGCCGACGTGCATGACCAAGTGCGTGTCGGGAGATTTCCGATACAGTCCGGCGATCGCCGGGTGGTCGGCGATCGCATCGGCCACGCCGCCCTTCTTGATCGCCACGATCGCCTCCTGCAGGGCGGACTTGGGCTCGCCGACCATGAACACGCCGGAGACGATCGCCCACGCCTGCTTCTCCACGCGTGCCCCATCCTCCTCGTTTATCGTCACGTGGAGAGTCTCGCCTTGAAACTCCTCCTCGACCTCCGACTCGCCCTCCTTGCGCACATCCTTCGCGGCGCCGGCGACCAGGCTCTGGACCTTCGCGGCGGAATCACCGCAATCGATGGCGAAAAGCATCTGCGGCTCGGTCTTGCCCTCGCTGCCGCCGAGCGGACCGAAATCCTTGATCGCGAACAGGGCCTCGCCGCTGAAGAGCGCAAAAAACTCCTCGGGGGACATGCCCGTGTCCTTGCGCAAGCGGGCGCCGAAGCTGTCCTCGCCCTCATTCATGGACGCGAGCATCGGCGCGAGGAAGCGCCGGATCTCGGGGTCCTGCCAGGCGCGGGCATGGCTGCTGCCTTCCCAGCCGGCGCGAAGATCGGCGATGCTGCGCACGTGAACGACCACGGGTGCCGTGGCGGGGACGAGGCGGGTCAGCTGGGGCGCGGCCGTGACGGCGGCAACGGGTGCGAACAGCGAAGCGAGAACAACTCCGAGGTGGAAGCGTTTCATGGGATCAGGAACGACAGAGGTGAGGGTGCAGGGAGGAGCGCCCCGCGGGGAGGCGCCTGGAACCGGCGTTCAGCAAGGAGCCAAACGGATCCGCGCCCGAGGTCGAACACCAAGGTGTGCACCCCGACCGGCTGGCCCGGGCGCTCGCGGACGGCGATGGATTCACTCGGGCTGGGTTGCGCGCACCGGGCGGGGCGGATCGAGGTAGCGGAAGCCGGCGTTGGGATTGCGCGTGTCGAAGGCGAAGGCATCGCGGTTGCGCAGGAAGGCCTTGAGCGTGGCGGAGGGGATGGCGAAGTTCACGCCCTCCACGCCCACCATCATCGCCTTCATGTTGTTCACGCCGACGATCTCGCCGCGCAGGTTGAAGAGGGGCCCGCCTGAGTTGCCCGGGTTGATCTGCGTGGTGGTCTGGATGTAGAGCTGGCCGCCGAGCGGGCGGTTCTTGAGGCTCACGATGCCCTGGCTGACGGTGCGCTCGAGCCCGAGCGGGCTGCCGATGGCAAACACGGTCTCGCCGCCCTCGATCACCTGGGAATCGCCGATCGGGGCGGAGACGAACTGGCGTTTGTCGGGCGTCTCGATTTTGAGCAGCGCCAGGTCGAGCCGCGGGTCGAGCGCGAGGATGCGCACGTCGGAAAACTGCGACTTCTCCTGCGTGTCTCCGCCGCGCTCATACACGGTCACCGTGATGTCGTACTCGCCCGCGATCACGTGCTCGTTGGTGACGATGTAGCCGTCGGGATGAATGACGAAACCCGAACCGAGCCCGGATGGGGTGCGGATCTGGACGACCGCAGCGCCGAGCCGGCCGACGTTCTCCTGGACCGTCGTTACCGGCGGGCTGACGACCGTTCGAAAAAGCGCGTCGCCGGCGACTTCGGACCCGCGCTCAGCCGGTTCCGAGCCTCGCGCGACAATGCGCACGATCTCACCGGCCGGAATCGAGACGACCGTGAACCCGAGATCGATGACCACGCGTTCGGTGCGCCGGTCGAGCACCTCGCCGACGATCTCGGCGCCATTCTTCAGCTGCACGGTCATCACCGCCGCCTGCACCGAACCGGTCAGCAGCGCGGCCGCGAGGGCCAACGGGATCAGGACGCGTCTCATCAGTCCCCACGCTGGCGGACTGGCCGACGGCGTCAAGCGGTCGGCCGCCGGCTCCCCTCCGACAGGCCCCTGGTCGCGCTGCATCCAGCCCTTGCCGGGCGCCGGCTCCGGTCGGTCCAGCTGCAGGCACCCGGGATCTCCGCGCTCAGGCGAAGATCTCGTTGGGCGCGAAGAAGCGCGCGATCTCGGCCAGGCCATTGGCCGGGCTGTCAGAGGCATGCACCACATTCACCATCATATCGGTGCCAAAATCGCCCCGAATAGTGCCCTTCGGCGCTTTCTTCGAGTCTGTCGGTCCGAGCAGATCGCGCACCTTGTTCACCACCCCTTCCCCTTCCAGGGCCATGACGATCACGGGCCGGCGGCTCATGAACGCCTCGATCTCCGGGTAAAACGGCTTGGAGGCGACGTGCGCGTAATGCTCGCGCAACTGCGCCGGTTGCAGGCGCGTCATTTTGCAGCCGATCACGTCGAAGCCGGCCGCCTCGAAGCGGGCGAGCACTGCGCCGACGTGGCGGTTTTCCATGCAGTCGGGCTTGAAGATGATGAGGGAGCGTTCCTTGGACATAGATGTGGCGAGCTTGGGAAAGTGCCGGCGGGTGGGAAGCACGGAATTCATGTCCACGCCGTCGTCGCGAATCGAGCGGCCGTGCGCGCGCGGGCGACGCCCGACGCGAACTCGGGCTGGCCATCCGCAACGCCGCGCTCGCCGTGGACGGTGGCGTGAGCTCGCTGGGTATCCGCGAGCATGGATCATCCGCATGGAAAAACGGTTTCGCCGCGCGCGCCGCAGTGCGCTTGCGATGGTCCGGCGGTCCGATTTGCTGCTTCCCGCATGCGCAAACGAACCCACGCCCGCCACGCCGCCGGTACGCCCCGGCGCTCGCATCCGCGGCGCAAGCCGCGCGAGTTGTCCGATCGACGCGACCTTCCCGCGCACGACATCGGGCTGGCCGAAGCGGCACTCGCCCAGGTGCTCGCCCTGGACGTGGTGCGCGAGAGCGCGTCCTCGAGGCTGCCCGCCGACCGTCTGCTCAAGGCGCGGCTGCGCGATTCCCGTTTGAGCCAGGGAGCCGCGGCGCTCGTCGTGCGGCTGGTGTTTTCCTGGTTTCGCTGGCGGGGGTTTCTCAACGGCGCCGAGCCTGCTCCGGAAACCGTGCGCCGCGCCGGCGAACTGGCGGAGCGTTACCTGAGCGAGCCCGAACGATTCGACCCGGTGGCGCTGCTCGACGGCGCGGTCCCGGGATGGCTGCGCCAGCACATGGAGGTGCATGAAGGCTTTGTCCGGACGCTCCAGGACGAGCCCACGATGTGGCTGCGCGCGCGTCCCGGTGGCGCCCGGGAACTCGCGGCGCAGCTTCCGGACGCCGAGGCCGGCGTGTGGAAAGACCTGCCCGATGCGGTTCGCTACCGTGGCACAGACGACCTCTTTCGCAGCGCGCTCTTCAATCAGGGCCGCTTCGAGATCCAGGACGTCGCCTCCCAGGCGGTTGGCGTGGTCTGCGCACCGGCGCCCGGTGAGACCTGGTGGGACGCATGCGCCGGCGAGGGCGGCAAGACCCTGCACCTGGCCGACCTGATGCGAAACCGCGGCCTGATCTGGGCGAGCGATCGCTCGATCGCGCGCCTCGGTGTGCTGAGAAAGCGCGCCGCACGCGCCGGGCTCTTCAACTACCGCACCGTCGCCTGGGACGGCGGGGCACGGCCTCCGACGCGGACCGCCTTCGACGGAGTCCTGGTCGACGCGCCCTGCTCCGGCGTCGGGACGTGGCAGCGCAATCCCCACGCACGCTGGACGGTCAGTCCGGCCGACGTTCGCGAACTCGCCGCCGTGCAGCAGCGCCTCCTGCATACTGCGGCCACGGGGGTGAAGGCAGGGGGCCGGCTGATCTACGCCGTCTGCACGCTCACCCGCGACGAGACCGACGCGGTGGCGGCGACGTTCACCCGCGAGCATCCGGAGTTTGAACCGGCGGGATTCGCGGACCCCTTCCACCCCGGACGCCCGGCCGCGCCCCAAGTCAGCTGGGAGCCGCAGATCACCGGCGGCAACGGCATGTTCGTCGCGGCCTGGCGCCGGGTTTCCCGTTGACCGCGCCGAAGGGCGACTGACAATCCGGCGCCGACGCCGGCTTTTCGTGAGCCCACCCGACGATACTCCGCCTCCCGCTCCCGCCGCCATTCGCATCCTCCTGCTCGAGGAAAACGACGCCGACGTCGCGCTCATCACGGCGCGCCTGCGCCAGGACGCGATGGAGCCCCGCATCGAGCGCGTGCAGGAGCTGGATTCGTTCGCCGCGGCCTGCCAGTCGGGGGGCCACGACCTGATCCTGGCCGATTTCAAGCTCCCGGCCTGGGACGGCTGGCGCGCCCTGGAGATCGCGCACCAGGCCAGCCCCGACGTGCCGTTCATCTTCGTCTCCGGCGTGATGGGCGAGGACCTCGCGGTCGACAGCCTGCGTCACGGCGCCACGGACTACGTGCTCAAGGACCGCCTCGGCCGCCTCGCCCCCGCGGTGCGCCGCGCGCTGGAGGAGCGGGCGATCCGGCGCGACTGGCAGCAGGCGCGCTCCGCGCTCCGCGCCCAGCAGCTCAACCTGCAGCTGATCGCGGACAACATCCGCGACATCATCTGCCTGCACGGCTCCGACCGCACCTTCCAGTTCGTCTCGGCTGCGGTGCATCCGATACTTGGATACGAGCCGGTGGAATGGATCGGCCGCATGCCGCAGGAGTTCGGCCATCCCGACGACATCGACCGGCTGGCCGTCGAGGTGCGCCAGGTGATGCTCAGCGCCCGGCGCAGTTTCCCGATGGTCCTGCGGGCGCGGCACCGCCGCGGGCACTACGTGTGGCTGGAGACGACGATCGAGCCCATCACCGACTCGGCCGGGCACGTCGTGCAGCTGCTCAGCGTGTCGCGCGACTTCACGGAGCGCCGGCTGGCCGAGGAGGCGATGCGCCGCGGCGAGCAGCTCTTCGAGGGCATCGCCGAGGCCAACCGGCTGCTCCTCACCGCCGGCCGCGTGGTCGACAGCCTGCCCGACGTGCTGCGCGTGCTGGGCAAGGCGGCCGAGACCGACCGCGTGGCGGTGTTCGAGTTCCACCCGCACTCCAGGTCCGGCGAACCCGCCAGCTCGCTGCGCGCCGAGTGGGCGCGGGAGACGGTGTATTCGCTATATAACGACGCACGTCTTGCCGAGTACCCGCTCTCCGACCTCGGCGCCGACTCGATCGTCAATCGCATCAACGCCGGGGAGCCCGTCGAGGTCACGCTCGACGACCTGCAGCACCCGGAGCGCGAACTCATCGCCGCGCACGGGGTCGTCGCGCTGCTCACCTTTCCCATCCGGGTGGACGCCCGGATCTGGGGCCACATCGTGTTCGACCACTGCAGCGAACCGCGCAGCTGGACGGCCCCGGAGCGGTCCGCGCTCGGCACGGTGGCATCCAACATCGGCCAGGCCATCGGGCGCGAACTCGCGCTCGACGCCCTCGCCGCGAGCGAGCGCCGCTACCAGGAACTCCTCGCCGGCCTGAGCGAGGGCGTGTTCCAGATCGACCTCGAGGCGCGCTGGCGGTTTCTCAATCCCACCTGGCAGACGCTCACCGGCCACACGGTGGAGACCAGCATCGGCCGGCGCTTCGCGGAGTTCATCTCCCGCGACGATGCCATGGCGGCGCTCGAGGGTTTCGGCCGCCTCATCTCCGGGCGCACGGAGACGATCGAGAGCGAGCTGCGCTTCGTGCACCGGCGCGGCAACCAGATCTGGCTGCGCGTCACGGCCCAGGCGCAGATCGACCACGCCCATCGCGTGGTCGGAGTGTCTGGCACGCTGGTCGACGTCACCCAGCGCCGGCTCGCGCAGGAGGCGCTGCGCGCGAGCGAGCGCAAGTTTGCCGCCGTGTTCGCCGGCTCCTCCGATGCGCTTCTCCTCGTCCACAGCACCAGCGGTCACATCGTCGAGTGCAACCCGCGCGCGGTCGAGATGTTCGGATACTCCGGAGCGCATGAGCTGATCGACACGCCCGCGGCCGCACTGCAACGCCGTCCGCTGAAGGGCGCCGACCTCGAGGATCTGCGCACGCGCCTCGACCGGGGCGAGACATGGACGGGCGAGGTCCAGTTCCTCACCGCCGACGGCCGCACCTTCTGGGGCCAGCTGGCGATCGTGCGCATGGGCGCGGACGTCCTCGGCACCACGCTCATGCGCGTGACCGATGTTTCCCACCTGAAGGAATCCGAGGAACGCCTCCGCGCCTCGCTTGTGGAAAAGGAGGTGCTGCTCAAGGAGGTCTACCACCGCGTCAAGAACAACCTCCAGATCATCTCCGCGCTCCTGCGCATGCAGGCGCGCCGCGTGACCGACCGGGTGGCGCTCGATGCGCTGGAGAATTCCATCAGCCGCGTGATGGCGATGTCGATGGTGCACGAAAAGCTCTACCAGGCGCAGAACCTTGCCTCGATCGATTTCTTCTCGTTCGCCGAGAGCCTGGTCGGGTTCCTCAACCAGCTCACGGTCGGCGCCCGCGCCCCGGTGGTGATCGGCGTGACGGGACAGGCGCTCGCGCTTTCGATCGACCAGGCGATTCCCCTTGGTCTCGCGCTCAACGAGCTCGTGACGAACTCGCTCAAATACGCCTTTCCCGAGGGGCGTTCGGGCCGCATCGACATCGAGGTGGCGGCCGAGCACGCGCACCTCGCCCGCGTGCGCGTGACCGACGACGGCATCGGGTTGCCCCAGGGCGCGGACATCGAGGCACGCGGTGGCGGGCTCGGCTTCCGCATCGTCCGCATGCTGGTGGAGCAACTCCAGGGCACGCTCGAATTGGAAAACGACGGCGGCCTGTGCGTGACCGTGCGTGTGCCGATGACGCCGGTGGCCACCGGCCCAGCGACGCCGGTCCCGTGAGCGGACCCGGCGCCGCGGGTTTTTTTCGTGCCTCGGGCGGTTGCACCGCACCGCGTAACCCGCAGCGTATCGTGAGGCCTCACACATGCATGAACCGCCGCACAGTATCGCCGACCGCTGGGTCGGAGGTTGGGACGAAGCGGGCCTGCGCGATTGGGTGGAGGGCCTGCGGCGCCGGCTCGGGAACCGCCCCGTGACGCTCGGGCTCGTCTTCGTGGCCCCCGAGTTCTTCGAACGGGCCGGCGCCCTCCTCGAACTCCTCCGCGTCCACGGGCGGATTCCGCTGCTGGCCGGATGCTCCTCGCCCGGCCTCGTGGCGGGCGGACGCGAGCACGAGGATGGGCGCGGCATCGTCCTCGGCCTGTATTCACTTCCTGGTGCCACGGTGGCGGCACATCAGGTCTCGCCCACCGGCGTCTCCGTGCCGGAGGGATCGCCGTGGGACAGTGGCGACCTGGCGGGATGCCTCGCCTTTCTTGAGCCCTTCCACACCGATGCGGAGGAGTGGCTCGACGGCTGGCAGGCGCGATTCCCGAAGGTGCCGGTGTACGGCGGCCTCGCCGCAGGTCCCTCCGTGGAAGCGCGCACCCAGGTGTACCTCAACGGCCACGTGATCGAAGAGGGCGGCGTGGTGCTCGGTTTCTCGGGCGTGCGCCTGCTCGGCATGGTGGCCCAGGGCTGCACGCCGATCGGGGAGGAATGGACGATCACCCGCGCCGATGGCAATGTCATCCACCGCATCGGCAACCGCCCGGCCGTCTCGGTATTGCAGGAGACGTTCGAGCAGTTGCAGGAGGCACTCAAGCGCCGCAGCCGTGGCAACTTCTTCGCCGGCCTCGTGATCGACGAGTATCAGGACGAGCATCACCGCGGTGATTTTCTGGTGCGCAACCTCGTCGGCGCCGACCCGGACAGCGGCGCGCTCGCAGTCGCAGCGCTCCCGCGCACGGGCCAGACCCTTCAGTTCCAACTCCGCGACGCAACGGCCGCCGATGAGGAGGTGTCCGTGCTGCTCGGCCGGTTGCGCGACCGGCTCGGACGCGCGCCGATCCTCGGAAGCTGCCTGTGCCTGTGCAATGGCCGCGGCAGCGCCCTGTTCGGTGAACCCGATCACGATGCGGCGCTCGTCCAGCAGATCCTGGGTCCTCACGCCTCAGCGGGTTTCTTCGGCAATGGCGAGTTCGGCCCGATCGGGGCGCGCAGCCACGTGCATGGATACACGGCGTCCCTCGTGGTGTTCGCGGGACCCCCGCGCACCGACGACGAGCCCTGAGTCCGGGAAGACGGCGTGCCGTGCGGGGACGTGCGGGGCGGATTGGGCTTTCGCAGTCGGGCCGTCCGGCTGAGGCTGGTGCCCTCCTCCATCCATGGCGACCGCCGCCCATCCGCTCGAACGCCGTTTCTCAGGCGAGCATCCGCTGCGCACCCTGCTTTTCCTCTACCGCGGCCAGCGCGGCCGCCTCGGCCTCGCCGCGCTGCTCTTCACGGTCAAGCACAGCCCGATGTGGCTCATGCCAGCGATCACGGCGCGCGTGGTCGACATCGTGGCCAATCCCGCCACCCACTCCACGCGCGAGCTCTGGATCAACGCCGCCGTGCTCGCGGTGGTGCTCGCGCAGAATGTGCCCGGGCACTACGGGTTCGTCTACGCGTTGAGCACGGCCGTGCGCACGATGGAGACGCAGCTGCGGTCGTCGCTTTGCCGCCGGCTCCAGCACCTTTCCATCGGCTACTACGCGAGGCAGAGCGCAGCCGCCCTGCAGACCAAGGTCCTGCGCGACGTCGAATCGATCGAGCAGCTCACGCGCGTGTTGTTCGACGGCGGCCTGGCCTGCGCCACGAACATCCTTTTCGCGCTCCTGATCACGGCGTGGGTGCAACCGTGGTTCGATATCGTCTACCTGCTGACCGTTCCGATCGGCGCCGCTGTCATCTATGCGCTGCGCCGGCCGCTGGCGTCGCGCAACGCCGCGTTCCGCGAGGAGATCGAGCGCATGTCGGCGCGGGTGATCGAGATGACGCACCTGCTGCCGATCACGCGTGCCCATGGATTGGAGACCGTGGCGCTCGCGCGCGTGGGCGAGCAGTTTGAGCGCGTGCGCGCCGCCGGCCTGGAGATGGACAAGCTCAACGCCAAGTTCGGCGCGCTTTCCTGGGTCTCGTTCCAGGGCTTCAGCATGGGCTGTCTGATCCTCGCCGCCTTCGCCGCGCTCTCCGGCTGGGGCGGGATCAGCGCGGGCGAGGTCGTGCTGGTGTCGTCGTACTTCGCGCTCATCACGGGTTCGGTCCTCGGCCTTGTCGGGATGGCCCCGCAGATCAGCAAAGGCCTCGAGTCCATCCGGTCCATCGGCGAGGTGCTGCAGTGCCCGGACCTGGAGAACAACGAGGGCAAGGCACCGGTGGCGGGGGTGCGCGGCGGATTCGCATTCGAGGACGTCGGTTTCGCGTACCCAGGTTCCGCACTCGCCGCGCTGCACGCCTTCACGCTCGAGGTGAGCCCCGGCGAAACGATCGCCCTCGTCGGCCCGTCGGGTGCCGGCAAGTCCACGATCCTCAACCTGGTCATCGGCTTCATCCGGCCGACGTCCGGCCGGATCCTCTTCGACGGCCATGACATGGAGGCGCACGACCTGCGCACCTACCGGCGGTTTCTCGCCGTCGTGCCGCAGGAATCGATCCTGTTCGACGGCACGGTCCGCGAGAACGTCGTCTACGGGCTGCCGGCCGTCCCGGACGCCGTCGTGGAAAAAGCCCTACGCGACGCCAATGCCTGGGACTTCGTGCAGAAGCTCCCGCAGGGCCTCGCGACGCCCGTGGGCGAGAAGGGCGCGCGCCTCTCCGGCGGCCAGAAGCAGCGCCTGGCCATCGCCCGCGCGCTCATCCGCGATCCCCGCGTGCTCATCCTCGACGAGGCGACCTCCGCGCTCGACACGGAGACGGAGGCGCTCATCCAGGAGGCCCTCGCCCGCCTCATGCGCGGCCGCACCACGTTCGTGGTGGCCCATCGGCTCTCGACCATCCGCGACGCCCACCGGATCGTCGTGCTCGACCAGGGACGGATCGCCGAAATCGGAACCCACGAAAGCCTGCTCCGAATCGAGGGCCTCTACTCGCGCCTCCACGCCAAGCAGGCCGGCGTCGTCGGGAAGCCGGGATGAGTCCACGCCTCCGAGATCGTTCTCATTCTCCTAATCTTTCTCTTTCTCCCTTGGCGTTCTTCCAATCAGATCGGACGGAAAGAAGCGAAAGAGAACGAGCATGATACGCAGGCGCTTCACACGGTGACGCCGCCTGCGTCTCGGCGTTCGACATTCCCCATTCGTCATTCGCCATTCTCCATTCGCCATTCCTCACCCGCCCACCCAGGCCAGGCCGAAGCGAATCCACCAGGGAATGACAAACAAGCCCACCACGGTCGTGGCGAAGATCACCTGCGCGGCGGTGAGCGGCTGGCCGCCGTAGTGGCGGGCGATGATCAGAGGGCCGACGCCCGCGGGCATCGCCGCCTGGATCACCATGATGCGCTTGAGCTCGATCGAGAGCGGCAGCCATTTCGCCGCGGCCAGGAAAAGCAGGGGCAGCGCCAGAAGCCGCAGGACGATCGAGGCCGGGATGACACGCGCATGGAACAACTCCCGCGGGCGCGTGAGATTGTCGTAGAGCGAGCACCCCGTCACCACCAGGCCGATCGGCACGGCGCACAGCCCGAGCGAGCCCACGGCGCTCATCAGCGCCGCCGGCGCGTGCTGTCCCAACCCGGCGGCATTGATCAGGAGCGCGATGATGATGGAGATGGACGGTGCGTTGAGCGCCTTGCGCCAGGCATCGCGCCAGGACGCCCCCGCGAGCAGGATGATGCCGACCGTCCAGATGATCAGGTCGCACCCGACATTGTGGACGAGGAGCACGCCGAGCGTTTCCGCCCCGAACAGGCGGTCGATGAGCGGGATCGGGATGTACCCATAATTGTATACACCCACGGCAAACGCGAAGGTGCGCAACCCGCGGCCGCGGCTGAGCCCGAGGAGCCTCCCCGCATACCAGGCGACGACGAACCCGACGCCGGTCGTGACGAAGCCCACCAGCGGCGGAAGCACGACGTTGCCCGCCTCCTGCAGGGCGCGGTTTCCGATCGTCGTGCTGAAGACCAGGCAGGGGAAGAGCAGGTTCACGACAATCCGCAGCAGACTCTCCTCCGCCTCCGGCTGGATCCAGCCGCGCCAGCGCGCGAACGTGCCTGCACCGATCATGGCGAAGACCGGCGCGATGATGCCGAGGATCGTGGCGTACTCGGTGGCGGGCATGGACAGGGATTGGCCGTGGCAGGAACTCGCCCTGCGGGCAACACTCGAGGGGGCGGATGCGCGGCCGGCGACCCGCGGGGCAAGAATGCGCGGCGGGGATGCCTGCACGGGTGGCGGCTCAGGAGATTGCGGTGGAATCTGGTGCGTCGAACAGATTCGATCATGGGGCTATTAGGGTTATTTCTTCCCCCGCCATCGACGGGCCTTGCTTGCACGACGGAGGGGCGACCGTTTTCTTCCACGCGCCCGTTCCCATTTAGCCTTCAATCATGTCATCCACGTCCTCTGTCGCTTCATCCGATTCGCACCTGATCGAGTTCATCAACCTGAAGCTCGCCGCCATGGGGCAGCCGATCTACGGACGCGAAGAGGACTTCACGTACTTGTCGCTGAGCCGCTCGCTTCTCGCGAACTACCAGGAGAAATCGCGCCTGCTCGTGAAGCATCTCTGCCCGGCGGACCGCGCGATCGACGGATTTCTTCGCAGCTACCTCGGGTCCGACGTCGCCGGGAGCGACCCGCTTGTGCCGGCGTCGACGTTCACGCTCGACCGGGCCGGCCTCGCGCGGGTGCTCTCGCTGCCGCCCGACCAGGATGCGTTCGCCAGTCCGGCGCTGAAATCCTACCGGGTGCACCAGGGCGTCCTGCACAATCCCGACAAGGACCGCCGCACCACCGAGGGCGTGTTTCACGTCACGGAGGAGGGCCTGCCCATCCCTGCCGACAAGAAGGCGGTGCCGAAGGCGGTTTTCGCGGGTCTCTTGAAGGCCGCGCTCAACCCGCCCGCCGACCTGCTGCGCCTGCCTTTCACCGCCGGCCAGCCCAAGGAGGCCTCGCTGTGGGTCTCGCTCCTGCTGCGCCCGATCGTGGCGCCGGAAATCCCCGGCGTGAGTCCGCGCAAGACCATGGAGGTGCGCTTCTTCGTGCCTGCGAGCCTCGTGGCCAACCTCGACTTCGTGGAGTCGATCTTCGGCAACGCCGGCGATCCCGCGCTTCCGGCCCATGATGCCCGCCTGGATACGACGCACTGGTCCGGCCAGACCGGCTGCGTGATCCTCGCGCCGCACATGATCAACCTGCGCAAGAAGGACCTCGGCCTGCCGCACGTCTCCAAGGCGACGGCGCGCCAGAAGCGCGACGGGATGTGCTGGACGAAGGAGGACGAGAAATACAACGACGGCGGCGCGTTCAAGATCACCTGTCGCGACAAGCGTGGCGTGATCGTGACGCTGATCGCCGACACCTACTTCGGCTACTGCAAGAAGGAGGTGAAAACCCAGATCAGCTACGCGGCCAACCTGCATGGCATGGCGGAGGAGGAGCACGCCGGCGGGGCGATCGCGTTCCCGACCTACGACCTGGGCGAGGACTTCCACCTGAGCACGTTCTTTCCGGTGGTCAACCACACGTTCGCGGAGGTGCTCGAGCGTCACGCCGGCCGGCTCACGCTGCATCCCGACGGCTACGCCGTGGACAACACGTATCCGGATATCATCTACGTGCCGGAGGACGCCCACTTCAGCCTCCAGACGCAGACGATCACGTTCAAGAACGGCGCCCGCGCCTCCTCCATCCGCCTCCTCCCCGAGCGCACCTACGTGCTCCCGTCCGGCTACAAGGTGGAGATGGTCAAGCCGCCGACCGTGCTGCGGTGGCGCCTCACCGGCACGACGGCCGAGGGCACGTTCTGCCACAAACCCTGCACGGTCTCCGGCGGCGGCAAGTCCGAGATCTCCAAGTCGATCGCGGACGCGATGATGGCGGGGCCGGTCTTCGTAGACGACATCATCGCCGACTTCGACCAGGTGAAGGCGATCGTCGAGCACGAGTACGGCCAGCGCTTCCGCGACCCGTCGCGCAACCGCCCCAGGGGCCGGCCGCTGCTCAGCACCGAGCGTTCGCTCGGCTCGGTGATCAAGCTGCTCACACCCAGCCCGGAGTTCACCGATGAATACAACGCCTGGCTCCGTACGATCCCGGAGCGCGTACGCGACCTGGTCTTCATCCTCAAGCGCGTCTACCGGCCGGACTGGGAGGACAACTGGCGGCAGCGCTTCAGCGCCGACCTGATCAACAACCAGCCCGGCAACGAGCTGAAGTTCCGCGGCGCCAAGCTGCTGACGCGCTACCTGCGCGTGGGTTTCGCGCCCGATGGAAGCGGCGCCTGGCGCACGTTCAGCCTGCGCCGCGATTTCATGCCGGCGGTGAAGATCCAGACCGAGGATGACATCTCCGCCACGGCGGTCGCACCCGCGGCGGGCGTGCAGGGCCTGCACCCCGACCAGAAGCGCACGGCGTGGAAGTTCGTGGAGAACTGCGAGAGCCGGCTCTTCCAGCGCCCCGACGACGCCATCCACCGCGGCTACGACAAGCACACCGAGGCCGACTTCTCCAAGTCGGGGAATTTCTTCTCCAACTACGAGCCGCTCACGCGCGAGGCGGTGGCGGGCATCATCGAGGAGTCCATCAAGTTCGACCAGTTCACCGACCCGATGCAGCGCTGCCTGCGCAACTTCGTCGCGGCCCCGGCACCGGAATTCGCCATCTCCTCCGCCCACCCGCGCCTGGTCAACGGCGTGCCCACCAAGAATCCGCGCTACCTGCAGGTGCGGCCGGACCTCGTCGATCCACGGCCCAAGTACCTGGCGGAGCTGGGCACGCGTCTCTACCGCCGGATTCCGGACGACCGCTCCGTGCCGATGCCGGTCAACGTCGTGCTCCCCGGCCGGCGCAACAACCCGCCCGAGCCGGGCATCCGCCCGCTCTGCGTGTATGGGCCCGTTCACTACCAGGACCTGCCGGAGTTCTTCATGGACGCCGTGGCCAGCCTGACGGGCAAGTCACCCTCCACCACCGGCGCGGGCTCGGAGGGCGCCCTCACGAAGGGTCCGTTCAACGCCCTGCCCGCGATCATCGATCTCAACAACGCGCTGGTCGCGTTCCTGCTCACCGGCTCCGGCGCGTTTTCCACCGCGGCAGGCTGGGTCGGGCCGAAGTATCGGGTGGATCATGACATCAGCCTCCTGGTCCCGGAGTTGTGGTCGCGCATGACGGATGCCGAACGCGACCCTGCGTTCCTGATCGCGCAGGGTTACCTCGAGAAATGCGAGGACTTCGAGCATGACGGGCGCAGGGTCGAGGCCAGCCGCCTCGGCTATCGCATCAGCGAGCGTTTCGTCCGCCACTTCCTCGGCCGCGTGTTCAGCAACCCGGGCTCGGTGCTCCCCGAGGAGATGCTCCGTCCGGAGAAGCAGGACCTGCCGGTCTTCATCGATGGCATCGACAACATCGTCGGCACACAGAAGCGCGTCGCACAGCTCTATTTCGAGGACGGTTCGGTCGAATACGCCTGCCCGCCGCTGAAGGCGCTGCTGCACATCATGGCGCACGGCCACTTCGAGGGCCGGACGGCCGCCGACCCGGCGATCCGCCGCCTGTTCACGCAGGAGGCGCTCCTCGCCTCGGACTGGTACCGGGCGCGCCTGGATTCGAAGCAGCGCTTCGACATCGCGCTGCGCGAACGCCAGATCGCCGATCTCGAGGCGTTCCTCGCCAACCCGATCTATCAGGGAGAGGCTGCCCGACTCGGCGTGCAGAACGCGCTCGAGCGGGCCAAAACGGAACTCGCGCGCCTGCGCGTGGGAAGCGCCTCGGACTACGCCGGCACCATCGGCCGCGATCCAGCGCTGGACTGAGCCCCCCGACACCTGCGGGCGCAACTTGCTCACGTAAAGCAGGTTGCGCCCTTTGTTTTTCACGTGATCACGCCGCGCGGGCGGCGTGGAGGCTTCCCCGGAAGAAACCGCTACGCGAAGTTGCCTACCGGGCGTGGAGACGGTGCCCCAGAAGGTGCCTCAAGAACCGGAACTCCCGATCCGATAACAAGTTGTTCTCCCCATACGCCCTGAGTTCATGCCGCCTGCCACACCTCCGCGCCGATCCAAGCTGGTGCTGCCAGACTGGCTGACCACGCCCGTCGTTCGCGTGGCGTTGTACCTGGCTGTGCTGACGGTGGCGGTACGTGCCTGCACGGATGCGTGCCTCCTGACTGCCGAGTGGACGCAGGCGATGGGCATGCTCGCCGCACTGGCCGGTTGCGCGTTCGCGTTCGTCCACCTTGTGCGTCTTTGCCGCAGCGGGCGGTGCCCGCCCGAGTTGCGGCGTTTCTGGCGGCTGCAGCGCATCACGGTCATGGCGATCGCGGCGGCGGCCGCCGCCGCGGGCGGCGCCGCGTTCAACGAGGGCCTGCCCGGCACGGCCCTGCGCGGCACCGCGATTCTCGCCTCGTTTGCGGCGCTCGCCACCCTCGCCTGGTCCACGGTGCGCATTCCCGGCGGTGAGATCTCGCGCCGCCACCGTGTGATCGCGAGCCTCGACCTGGCCACGCTCATCCTTGCCGGACTGATTGGTTTTTGGATACTGGCGATGAAGCACGCGATGCTGGCCCTGCAGGTGCAGGCCGGCCCGGAACCGGAGACCGGCGGAGCGCCCGCCGCCCTCGCGATCGTGCTGGTCATCGCGCTCTACGCCTTCTTCTCGCTGCTGCTCACCAGCACGCTGGTGCTCATGCCGTTCCGCACGCACGAGGGCGCCGTGTCGCGCGGGCTCCACCTGCTCGCCGGCGGGATCATCGTCCTCGTCGTGGCCGAGGTGGTCCCCCACTGCATGGGGCTGGCCGAAGCGGGGCTCGGTGCGCCCCCCGTATTCACGGGATGGGCACTCGCGACGCTTGCCATCGGCATCCATGCCGGCCTCGCCCGTGAGCAGACCGGCGCCGCTCCCGCCGAGGCGCCCCCGCAGTCGCGCGTGGCCATGCCGTTCGCCGCCATCGGGCTGCTTGCCGTGCTGGTGTTCGTGGGACTCACGTCGCCCGAGCAGATCTCGGCCAACATCCACCTGTTCCTGGTGGCGATGTTCGCGGGATTCATCCTGGTGGTGATCCGGCAGACGGTCATCGCGCGGGAGAACTTCGGCCTCGCGCTCGAGATGCAGCGGGCGAAGGAGGCGGCGGAGTCGGCCAATTCCGTGCGACTGCAGTTCCTCGCCAACATCAGCCACGACCTGCGCACGCCGCTCAACGGCGTGCTCGGCTGCACCCAGATCCTGCTGCGCGAGAAAACGATGGGGTCCAAGCAGCGCGAGCTGCTCAAGACGATCCAGGGATGCGCCGAGCATCTGCGCAACCTGATCAACGACCTGCTCGACCTCTCCAAGCTCGAGGCCGACAAGCTCGAGCTCGCGCCCTCGCCGTTCGATCTCAAGGGCCTGCTCGCCGCGCTGATCAAGACCTTCGCACTCGAGGCCGAGACCAAGCGGATCACGCTGGAACTCGAACAGGCCGCCGACCTGCCCGATTGGATCAAGTGCGACCGCAAGCGTCTGCAGCAGATCCTCGGAAACCTCGTCCACAACGCGATCAAGTTCACCGATCACGGACGCGTGAAAGTCCGCGCCCGCGTCGCCGGGCCGGCGCTGATCTTCGACGTGATCGACACCGGCTGCGGCATCTTGCCCGACAAGATCGGCGAGCTGTTCCAGCCGTTCCACGTGGTCGATGAACGATCGATCAGGCTCGAGGGCACGGGGCTCGGCCTCTCGATCTGCAAGAAACTCGCGAACAAGATGGGCGGCGACATCTCCGTGACGAGCAAGCTCGGCAAGGGCAGCACGTTCAGCGTGGTCGTACCGCTCACGCTCGCCGCTCCAGTGGTGGAGGTCCAGCGGACGGTCGTGGATTACCAGGGCCGGCGCCGACGCGTGCTGATCGTCGATGACAATCCCGCCAATCGCATCGTGCTGCGCACCATGCTCGAGCCGCTGGATTTCCTCGTGCACGAGGCCGACGGCGCCGCCTCCGCGCACGAACAGATCAGCCAGGCGCAGCCCGACATCGTGCTCATGGACCTGATGATGCCGGGCGTCGACGGCTTCACCCTGTGCCGACAGATCCGGGACATGGACATCCTGCGCATGCCCGTGTTGCTCGCCGTTTCCGCCATGGCCGGCGACGAGGTGCTTGAGCGGTGTCGCCAGGCGGGTTTCGCCGACCTGCTCAACAAGCCGGTCCACCTCGACGGGCTGGTGGACGCCCTGCGCGTCCACGCGGGCATTGAATGGACCTACGGCGTGATCCAGCCCGCGCCGGTCTCGCTTGATGAAGGGCCGGCAGACGAGCCGATCGTGGCGCCGCCGCCGGAGGAGGTCTCGGCCTTCCTCGACCTTGCCCGCCGGGGCGTCGTCCGTAACATTGAGACGCGGGCCGAGGAACTGGCCCGCACCCACCCCGAATACACCCCCTTCGCCCGGCGCGTGGCCCGCTATGCGCGTGACTTCAAGTTGAAGGAACTGGGCGAGTGGCTTACCACTCTCACCACGCACCAATCTCATGGATCCGCGTAATACCCCGCTCGGCACCGTGCTGGCCGTCGATGACACACCGGGAAACCTCCGCGTGCTCGTCGAGGCGCTCAGCGCCGCAGGACTTGAAGTCCTCGTCGCCACCGACGGGCTTTCCGCGATCGAGACCGCGCGGTACTCACGCCCGGACCTCATCCTGCTCGACGTGCTCATGCCCGGTATCGACGGGTATGAGACCTGTGCGCGCCTCAAGCAGGACGCACTCACCGCCGCGACGCCGATCATTTTCATGACCGCGCTCTGCGAGACGGAGGAGAAGGTGCGGGCCTTCGAGGTCGGCGCGATCGACTACATCACCAAGCCCTTCGAGCAGGCGGAACTCCTCGCGCGGGTGAACACGCACCTCACGATCTCGCGTTTGCGGCAGGATCTCGAGAAGCGCAACCGCGAGCTGGAGGATCTCAACCGGCTCAAGAACGAATTCATGGGCATGGCCGCCCACGACGTGCGCAACCCGCTCGCCAGCGTGCTCGCCTGCGCCGAACTGATCGAGACGATCATCGATACGTCGCCCCCGGCGAAGACGAAGATGCTGATCGGGCAGATCTCGATGTCGGCAAGGCGTATCAACGCCATTATTACGAACCTGCTCGATGTGAATGCGATCGACTCCGGCCAGCGGCGCCTGCAGCTCGCGACCTGCCCGATCGACCCGATCGTCGAGCGCGTGGTCGGCCAGAACAGTCACAAGGCCCGCTCCAAGGAAATCGAGCTCGACTTCGAGCCCGCCGGGACCCCGCTGGCCGGGATCGTCGACGAGACGGCGGCGGAGCAGGTCCTCGACAACATCCTCTCCAATGCGGTGAAATACTCGCCCTCTGGCACGCGCGTCACCGTGCGGCTGCTCCCGGGCGAGGACTGCGTCGCGGTGTCGGTGAAGGACCAGGGCCCGGGGCTTTCCGTCGAAGACCAGGAACGGATGTACGGGAAGTTCTGCCGCCTCACCCCGAAACCCACCGCCGGCGAACCGACGACCGGCCTGGGCTTGTGGATCGTCAAGGAACTGACCGAGTCCATGCACGGCCGGATCATGTGCGAAAGCGAACTGGGCAAAGGCACGACCTTCACGGTGCTCTGGCCCAAGGCCGCGGCGTCGGCGTAGGCGCCGATGGCCCGGGCCCCGGGCAGGAGGCGACGGGCCACGGGCCCGGGTCGGGAGGTTGCCCGCTACCATTCGCGCAAGCCGAGACCCTTCCAGTGCTGCAACCCTCTCGCCCTGCGTCCCTCGCCTCCTCCCCGCGGGCGCCGCGCGTCCGCTACCGCTCCCGCCAGAGAAACCACAGTGCGGCGCCGCCCATGACGAGGTTCGGCAGCCATGCGGCGACGAAGGCCGGAAGCGTCGCCTGCTCGCCGAGTTGATTGCCGAGCATGGTGAGGATCCAGAAAACCACGAACAGGCCGATGGATTTTGAGACGCCCACGGCAGGGTTGACTCGGACTCCCGACACAGCGAAAGGCACCGCCAGGCCGGCTGCGATCAGACAGCTGAAGGCGCTGGCGAGCAGGCTGTGGTAGCGCACCGCGTAGGAACGCAGCCGCGGGTTGCCGGAGGTCTCGGCCGAGCCGAGGATGCCGGCGAGCTCGAAGAGCGAAAGGTCGCGTGGCTTCTTGTCGAGGCGCATCATCCAGAGCGGATTCTCCCGAAACTCGGGAAACTCCTGACGCTCGAACTGCCGTATCCGCCCGATCACCTCGGCGGTGAGCGGATCAAAGGTGATCTCCCTCCCCTCGAGCATCGTCCATAGGCCGGTGTCCTGATCCCAGACCGCCTCGCGCGCCACGATCCGGCGCTTCTCCCGCCGCAACGGATCGACCTCCACCACCATCACAGACCAACCACGGTGGGAGTAGGCGCTGAAGCTGCCGAGCATCCACAGCCGCCCATCCGCCCGGTTGGAATAGGTCACCGGGCCGACGCGGCCGATCTCCTCGATATCGGAGGCGAGCTTTTCCTGGTGTTTGAACCTGACGTTGTCGTAGATCAGGCGTGATTGTTCCACCGACCACGGGATGAGCGTGCTGTTGAGGTAGAACAGGAGCGCGGAGATGAGGGCGGTGCCGACCCACAGCCAGCGGGTGATGCGCAGCAATCCGATGCCGGCGGCACGCATGGCGATGATCTCGTTATGCCGGTGCAACTGGCTGAAGGTATAGAGCACGGATACCAGCACCGTCACCGGGAGCACGATCGAGAGAAAGCTTGGCGCCACGACCGCGTAGTAGCGCAGGATGTCCCGGCTGCTCGCACGGTACTCCCGCATGTCGGGAAACGAATCGTACATCTCCTGCAGCGCCAGGATGCCGAACGTCGCGCCGAGCACGATGGCGAGGATCGTCAGCCATTCGCGGAGGACGTGCTTGTCGAGAGTACGGAACACGGGGGCGCATGCTGCAGGGACATTTTTGATCTGGCAACGTTGCACGGCGCTTGCTTTAGCTCCGCCGCGATGGCGACTCCCCAAGCCTCGGAGAACTGGAGTTCTCGCCTCGGTGTCATCATGGCCGTGGCGGGAAGCGCCGTCGGCCTAGGTAACTTCCTGAGGTTTCCCGGCAAGGCGGCGACCTACGGCGGCGGTGCCTTCATGATCGCCTATTTCGTGTCGCTGGTGATCATCGGCGTCTCCATCTGCTGGGCCGAGTGGACGCTCGGCCGCTGGGGCGGGCGCCGGGGCTTTCATTCGAGTCCTGCCATCATCGGGCTGATCGTGGGCCGGCCGTGGGGCCGGTTCCTCGGCGTGCTCGGGGTGATCATCCCGGTCGGGATCTACATGTACTACGTCTACATCGAGTCGTGGTGCCTCGGTTACGCAGTACAGTTCGCCACCGGCGTGCTCGGCGGTCGCGAGGTCGACTACAGCCGCCACTTCGTCGAGTTCGTCGGCGCGAACAAGGATGGCTTCGCCATCGGCATGGGCATTCACCAGGTGGGGTTGTTCGTACTGATTGTCTACCTGATCAACTTCATCCTCATCTACAGGGGCATCTCCAAGGGCATCGAGTGGTTCTGCAAGTGGGCGATGCCCGCCCTCATGCTGATCGCGATCGTCATCGTGGTGCGTGTGCTCACCCTGGGCACCCCGGATCCCTCACTGCCCGCGCAAAGCGTCGCGAACGGGCTCGGCTACATGTGGAATCCCGGGAACATCGGTCAGCAGCTGCGAAATCCGCAACTCTGGCTCGAGGCGGCTGGTCAGATCTTCTTCTCCCTTTCCGTGGGCTTCGGCGTGATCATCACCTACGCCAGTTACCTCACGGACAAGGACGATGTCGTGCTCAGCGGCCTCACGGCGACGAGTGCGAACGAGTTCTGCGAAGTGGGGCTCGGCGGCCTGATGTCGGTTCCGGCCGGGTTCGTCTTCCTCGGCGCCGCCGGGATCGCCGGCCAGGGAACGTTTGGCCTGGGTTTTACCGTGTTGCCGCAGGTGTTTGCCCACATGGCGTTCGGGCAGGTGTTCGGTGCCCTGTTCTTCTTCCTGCTCTTCCTCGCCGCGATCACCAGCTCGCTCTCGATGCTGCAGCCCGGGATCGCGTTCCTGGAGGAGGCCATGGGCATCGGCCGGAAGATGTCCGTGACAATCCTCGGCGCGATCACGGCGATCGGGTCGCTCTTTGTGTGGTACTGGAGCGCGGATCTCAAGGCGCTCGATACAATCGATTTCTGGGTCGGCACATGCTTCATCTTCATCCAGGGAACGATTCTGATCGTGCTGTTCTCATGGGTCGTCGGTGTGGACGCGGGGATGGCCGAAGCACATAAGGGAGCCTCCATCCGCATCCCGCGCTGGTTTCGTCCGATCATGCAGTGGCTTTGTCCCGTCTTCCTCCTGTCGATCTTCCTGCTCTGGCTCGCCTTCAATGTGTTCGGCTGGAATGGCAACTTTGCTGAGCCCGCGTTTCGACCTTCCGGCTACATCACCGACTTGATTGGCGGCGAAGGCAAAGATCCCAATCCAGTGGCACGGATGAGTGTGGCCCTCGTGATCGTCACGATCGCGTTCCTGACCATCGTGACGCATCTCGCCGGCCAGCGCTGGTATGGCCGTGATGGAAAAAAAGCCGCGGGGCAGGGAGGTGTGCTGTGACACTCGGTGGTTGGATCAACATGATTGTCTCCGTCGGCGCCGTCACGACCCTGTTTGCCTGGTGCATCTACAAGGTGGTCACCACGCCGGAGGAGACGCGAAGGGTGCACGGATTCGAGTTCGAGACGCCCGACGAAAAGGCCGAGCGCGACGACTCCTGAGTCCCCGTTCCACCGCCACCAGGTGTGATTGGGGGAAGCGCTTCCCTGCCGAGGTGCAGGGAATCCCGCGCGCTCGACAGGATCCGCCGCCTCCCGCGGAAATCCGCCTGCCATCCATCGGCCTCGTCCCGGGCCGTTCCGCCTTGCCCGCACCGGCGCCGTGGCGTTGCCTGCGCGAATGCCAACCGTCAACCGCCCCGATGGCCGCCAGCCCGGGCAGCTCCGCCCGATCACTTTCCAGCCGGACATCGCCCCGCATGCCCATGGCTCCATCCTGATCGGTTTCGGCAATACGCGCGTGATCTGCACGGCGATGCTGGAGCCGCGCGTCCCGGCCTGGATGCGCCAGCAGGGCGTGCCGGGGGGCTGGCTGACAGCCGAGTACTCAATGCTTCCCTACAGCACGCTCGACCGGAAGCCGCGCGATATCTCCAAGGGCAAGCTCGACGGCCGCACCGTCGAGATCCAGCGCCTGATCGGTCGCTCCATCCGTGCCGTGCTCGACATGCAAAAACTGGGCGAGAACACGCTCTGGATCGATTGCGACGTGCTTCAGGCCGATGGCGGCACCCGCACGGCTTCGATCACCGGCGCCTACCTCGCGGCCCGGATGGCCGTCGATCGGCTCGTCGCCGAAAAACGCCTGGCACAGAACCCCTTCACCGACTCGATCGCCGCGGTCAGTGTCGGCCTCTGGCAGGGAGCCCAACTGCTCGACCTCGCCTACCTCGAGGACAGGGATGCCGCAGTCGACTTCAACGTCGTGATGACCGGCCAGGGCCGCTTCGTGGAAGTCCAGGGCACAGGCGAGGAGGCGACCTTCTCGCGCGACGAACTCGACCAGCTGCTCGCCCTCGCCCAGGCCGGGCTCAAGGACGTTGCCGCGATGCAGACAAGTTTCCTCGCGCAGCGCCTGCTCGGCGCAGCGAAGGTCGCGTTGGGAAAGTAGCCGGCGTTGTCGGCCGCCCGTCAGGGCATTAGCCACGACACGCCCGCCCATTCGGCGCGCTTCGCGTTTGCGGGCCCGCGCCTGGCGGACCACTGTTGCCGCCTCCAATCATGAATATCCACGAGTACCAGGCCAAGCGCCTGTTCAAGGAATACGGCGTGCCGGTCTCCAAGGGCTATGCGGCGCAATCCATGCGCGAATGCGAGACCGCCCTCGCCCACTTCACCGATGGACCGCTGGTCGTGAAATCGCAGATCCATGCCGGGGGCCGCGGGAAGGGTGTATTCATCGATGGGTTCAAAGGCGGCGTGCATGTGGTGAAGAGTCGCGCCGAAGGCCTCGAGGTCGCGCGCCATATGCTTGGCAACACGCTCGTGACGAAGCAGACCGGCCCGGCCGGCCGCAAGGTGCAGACGCTGTTCTTCACCGACGCGGTGAAGATCAGGAAGGAGTACTACCTTGCGATGCTGGTCGACCGCGCCACGGCCTCGACGATGATCATCGCGTCGACCGAAGGTGGCATGGACATCGAGGAAGTCGCCCGGACCGCCCCCGAGAAGATCATCAAGGTGCCCGTTCCCCCGACCATGGGTCTGCGCCACCACCAGTGCCGCAAGATCGCCTTCGGGCTCGGTTTCAAGGGTGACCAGGTGCGCGAGTTCGCCCGCATCCTCACGGCGCTCTACAAGCTCTATTGGGAAAAGAACGCGATGATGGTGGAGATCAACCCGTTCATCGTGACGGAGGATGGTTCCTTCCAGGCGCTCGACGCCAAGGTCTCCTTTGACGACAACGCGCTCTTCGCGCACCCCGAGATCCAGCAGTTGCGCGATCTCAATGAGGAGGATCCCAAGGAGATCGAAGCCTCGAAGTTCTCGCTCAACTACATCGCGCTCGAGGGGAACATCGCCTGCCTGGTCAACGGCGCGGGCCTCGCCATGGCGACGATGGACATCATCAAGCACTACGGCGGCGAACCCGCCAACTTCCTCGATGTCGGCGGCGGCGCCAATGAGGAGCAGGTGACCGCGGCCTTCCGCATCATCCTCTCGGATCCCAACGTGAAGGGGATCCTCGTGAACATCTTCGGCGGCATCATGAAATGCGACATCATCGCCCGCGGCATCGTCGGCGCGATGCGCAATGTGCAGCTCGACCGTCCGCTCGTCGTCCGCCTCGAGGGCACGAACGTCGAACTCGGCCAGAAGATCCTCGGCGAAAGCGGCCTGCCCGTGACCACCGCCTCCACCCTTTCCGATGCCGCCGAGAAGATCGTCGCGCTCGTGAAGACGGCCACTTCCTGAACCCCGACCCCCGAAACCATCATGTCCGTTCTCGTCGACAATAACACGCGCGTCGTCGTCCAGGGAATCACCGGCAACGCAGGGTCCTTTCACGCCAGGCAGTGCCTCGAGTACGGCACGCAGATCGTCGCCGGCGTAACGCCGGGCAAGGGCGGCACGCTCTGGGAGGGCAAGGTCCCCGTCTTCGACACGCTCGCCGAGGCAATCCGGCAGACCGGCGCCAACACCTCGGCGATCTTCGTGCCCCCGCCCTTTGCCGCCGACTCGATCCTCGAGGCGATCGAGGAGAAACTCGGCCTCGTCGTCTGCATCACGGAGGGCATTCCGGTGCGCGACATGATGGAGGTGCGCCGCCGCCTGAACTTCGGCGGTACGCGCACGCGCCTGATCGGGCCGAATTGCCCCGGCATCATCACACCCGGCGCGTGCAAGATCGGCATCATGCCCGGCTATATCCATCGACCGGGTACGGTGGGCATCGTCTCGCGGTCCGGCACCCTCACCTACGAGGCAGTCTGGCAGGTCACGCAGAAAGGCCTGGGGCAGTCCACCTGCATCGGCATCGGCGGGGATCCCATCAACGGCACCTCCCACCTCGACGCGATCAAACTCTTCAACGACGACCCGGGCACCGAGGCGATCATCCTGATCGGCGAGATCGGCGGCACCGCCGAGGTCGAAGCCGCCCGGTGGATCAAGGACAATTGCAGGAAGCCGGTCGCCGGTTTCATCGCGGGAGCCACGGCCCCGGCCGGACGCCGCATGGGTCACGCCGGCGCGATCGTGGGCGGAGCCGAAGACACGGCCGCAGCGAAGATCACCGCGTTCCAGGACGCGGGGATCGAAGTCGCCGCGACTCCCTCCGACATGGCCAGCGCGCTCCTGCGCGTCTGGAAACGCTGAACGACACGCCGCGGATGATCTCCCGCGCAAGGCCCGAGGTGGGGCCCTGCGCGGGACGCCCTGCCCTGACGGGATCTCCCGCCTTGGCTCCGCGCTCCCTCGCGCGCCGATGATCGAGGCGCCGCCCTGCAAGTCGCGATTCCTGCCATCACCCGGGTGAGCTCTCACTGGCTGGGCCCGCTTCGCCGCGCCTTGAACGTTCGTGCGCGATCTGCCTGACGCGCCAGGCCCCCCTCCCGGTAGATGGACCTCGCTGCACGCCTTTCCATGCTCCCGGCCGGATGTTGGTCGGATGCACCGAGCCAATCAGCTCCAGACGATGCCTCGCGGTCACGCGTGGCACGAGGAAGGCATGCCAGGAAATGCCATCGAAGTTGTCATTGCGGAGGTGAGCGCTACGGTCCGGAGCACGACACATGACCGAAGCTGCCAAGTTCATCCAGGACCTCGCGGTCATCATGATCGCCGCCGCGGTGGCCGGCCTGATCTGCAAGAAGATGGGTCTGTCTCCGATCGTCGGCTATCTCCTCGCCGGCATCGCCGTGGGGCCCAACACGCCCAGCTATCTCGGAGCTGTCGGCGACGTCGCCCGCGTGAATCTCTTCGCCGAGCTGGGCATGGTGTTCCTGATGTTCGGCATCGGGCTCAGCTTCAGCCTGCGCCGCCTGCGCCAGCTCGGGCCCACCGTGGTCCTGGCGGCATTCGGAACCGCATTCATCGTCTTTACGGTCGCACGCATGGTGGCGCCTGCCCTTGGTTTCGAGGGCCCGGCTGCGCTGTTCTTTGCCGGACTGTTTGTCAGCAGCAGTTCCGCCGTGATCGGCAAGATCCTTACGGAAACCGGAAGCACGCACGAGAAGAGCAGCCAGGTGGCGCTCGGGATCACCTTGTCCGAGGACATGGTGGCGATCGTGATGCTGACGCTGCTGGGCTCGTACTCGCGTTTTGGCGGCGTGGCAGCGTCTCAGGAGTCGTCCGGCGTCCTGCAGACACTGGGATTGTTCGCCGGGTTCGTTCTGGTGCTCGTCACCGTCGGCCTGCTGCTTGTGCCCCGCGTGCTGCGCCGGCTCAGTCGCGAGGCAACGACCGAGCTTGAGACGATCTTCGTCGCGGGTTTGCTGCTCGGATTGTCGCTGATGGTTGTCCGTGCCGGCTACTCGCTTGCACTTGGTGCCTTCCTGCTCGGGGCGATCGTGGCGGAGACTCCCCAGCGCGCCCATGTCGAGCGATCGTTCGGGGGCCTGCGCGACATGTTCGGCGCGATTTTCTTCGTGGCGATCGGCATGTCGATCGACGTGCGCACGATGCCGTCGACAGCCGTGCCGATCGTCGTGGCCACCGCGATCGCGATTGTCGTCCGCTCCGCGGGCGCCAGCGCCGTGCTGCTGCTGCTCGGATACGACACCCGCACCGCCGTCCGCGCCGGCATGATCCTCACGCCTCTGGGTGAGTTCGGTTTCATCATCGCGCGCATGGGAATCGGCGCGGGAGTCGCCTCCGAGACGCTTCTGGGAGCCGCGGTCGGAGCGGCGTTGTTCACCACGCTGTCGACGCCTTTTCTCGCCCGGCATGGAGATCGCATCGCCGCAGCGGCGGAACGCATACACATCCCCCTCCTGAGTCCCGCGCTCGCGCTGCATCGGAGATTGCTCCAATCGCTGCAGCGGCAAAGCGAGTCGAACCTGCTCTGGCGCCTGTCAAAGAAGCGCCTCGTCCAGATCGGTGTCGAGGTCGCGCTCGTCACGGCGGCGCTCATCTTCGCCGAGCCCTTAATCGACTCGATCGTGACGCGTGTCGGGGCCGAGGTGATACCCAACGTGAAGACCGCGGTGTTGTGCTGGAGCGCGCTCGGTTTTCTGCTGCTGATCCCGGTGATCGCTATCTGGCGCAACGTGCAGGCGCTGGCGATGATCGTCGCCGATTTCCTGTCCCGTCAGGGACCGGCACTTGAGCGCGCGCGAGGCGTGGTCACCAACGGCCTGCGCACGCTCGCCGTAACGGCGTTGGTGCTCTGGTTCTGGAACTTCATGCCCTCCGGCGCCGGCCGCTGGACAACGGTGGGCGTGATCGCCCTGCTGGTCCTGGTCGCGATACTCCTGTGGCGGAAGCTCAATTACTGGCACAGCACGATGGAGATCTCGCTCAACTCGACGCTGGCTGATGAGCCGAAGAATGCGACGCACGGGCTGATCGACCGCTATTCACCATGGGGCCTGAATATCGGCGAAGTGGCTCTTCCGGACCGCTTTGCCTGGGCGGGCCGGTCGGTGGGGGAGATCGGTATCCGGAAACGCTTCGGCTGCTCGATCATCGGCATTGAACGCCAGGGGTTCAACATCGCGAACCCGGGACCTGCCGCGCACCTCTTCCCCGGAGACCGCATGCTGCTCCTCGGCTCACGCGAGCAATTCAACGCGATCCGCGAGGAGATCGCGGTCGGCGCGCCTGCTGCATCGGACGACGACACCTTCCACAGCCTCACGCTCGAGCCGATCGAGATTCCCGCAGGATCGCCCGCCGCCGGGAAGACTCTCGCCAGCCTCAGCTGGGCACGTCTCATCGGTATCCAGATTGTCGGACACGAGCGCGAGAAGGTCCGCACGATCACTCCCAGTGGTGACCTGAAACTCGCCGTCGGCGACCGGCTTCTCGTGCTGGGCACGCCGCAGCAGTTCAGCACGCTGCGGCGGCATGTGGAGCCGCCCCCCGAGCCCGCGGCCGCTGTGTGATTGTGAGCGGCACGTATCGCGGGATGGGGCGCCTCCCCGACGGAGGACCCGGTCACGGCTTGTCCAGCGAACGCAGATCGGCCGGCCGTCCGGCATCGCGCCATCGAAAGGCATCAGCCCGAAAAGCACGGATGGGACGCCCCTCGCCCGCAAGCCGGAGGTAACTCTCGACGATCGAGAACGCCCCGGTTTCGGTGAGCAACGGGAGGAGAGCGCACGATACGGCGTGAATCCCTGCGAACCCCAGCGGGGCGACGTCCCCCTCGGGAGCGCGCGCCATCTGCCGGCCCGCCGTCGTCACGCGTCCGCAGAGCCACCCGGCGGAGTCGAACAGGAGCGGGCGCGCGGTGTCCCGGGGCTTGGCCGCCAGCGTGGCCAGCGCACCCGAGGCACGATGATCCTGCAATAGCGCGACCAGATCGATGTCGCTGAGGACATCCACGTTGTGCACGAGGAACGATTCGTCCGCATTCCCCCCCAGCCAGCGCGCTGCCTGCTTGAGTGCGCCACCTGTATCCAGAAGTTCAGGCTCGAGAGAGAAGTGGACGGTCAGTCCGAACGCGCCCTTCTTCTCGATGAACTCCTGGATCATCCCGCCAAAGTGATGAAGGTTGATCACCACCTCGTCGACGCCGGCTGCTCGCAGGCGCCGGAGCACGATCTCGAGCAATGGAATGCCATCGATCTCCACCAGCGCCTTCGGGCGGTCATCCGTGAGCGGACGCAGGCGCAAACCGCGCCCGGCAGCGAGGACCATGGCCTTCATGATTGGGCGGGGCGGGTTCGTGCGACGTCGCGATGATGCAGTTCGACCTGTACGCCGTCCCGTCCGCGCAAGGCACGCGCCAGCTGCGTGGCGCAATACACCGAGCGGTGCTGCCCCCCCGTACATCCGAACGCCACGGACAGATGCGTGAAACGGCGGGCGCGATACGCATCGATCACCGGGTCAAGCATGCGACGGACGCGATCCACGAACGCGTGCACCTCGTCATGCCTCTCGAGCCACGCGGCAACGGCGTCATCATCGCCCGCCATCGGGGCATAGTGCGGATCACGCCCAGGATTCGGCAGCGATCGACAGTCGAACACAAATCCCCCGCCGTGGCCCGAGGCGTCGGCGGGGAATCCCCGCTTGTAGGAAAAACTCTCCACGCGAACCGTCACCGCCGGAGAACAGGTCGCGTACTCGCGCAGCCGGGTGGACTGGACGATGCGGCCCATGGCGTCGAACAGCGCAGGCAGCTGGAGCGGCGCGCGCCATCGCCGGAGCAGGTTCTCCATGTTCCTGATCGCGTAGGGCACGCTTTGGAGGAAATGCGCCTTGCGCTCATAGAATCCACGAAACCCATACGCGCCCATTGCCTGCAGGATCCGGATCAGCGTGAATCCATCGAAGTATCCGAGGAATTGGTTTTGCTCCTCCCGGATGCCCTGTTTCTCGAGGGCTCCTCGATAGCGCTCAAGCAGGGTATCTCGAAAATCGGCAGGAAGATCGGCTTTCGCATCCACCAGAAGCGAAGCAATGTCGTAGTGAACCGCGCCGCGCCGGCCGCCCTGGTAGTCGATGAACCACGGACTGCCGTCGCGAACCATGATATTACGGGACTGAAAATCGCGGTAGAGGAAAGCGTCGGAACGCGCGGAGAGGAGGAAATCGGCCAGTGCGCCAAAATCATTCTCCAGCGCCTGCTCGTGGAAGGGGATGTGGGCGAGCTTGAGGAAGTAGTACTTGAAGTAATTCAGGTCCCAGAACATCGACTGCCCGTCAAAGCGCGCGCGGGGATGGCACACGGACTCGTCGATACCGCGACCGGCGCGAACCTGGATCTCCGGGAGGACGTCGACCACTTGTTCGTAGACGGCGCGAGCCTGCGGTGAGACCTCGGCGCTGCCTGCGCTGCGCGTGCGCACAAGCAGTTCGAAAAGCGTCTCGTCGCCAAGATCCTCCTCGAGGTACGCGGTGCGGTCTTGCGACTCCACATAGATTTCCGGAACGGGAAGTCCGGCTTTCCTAAAATGGCGCGAGAAGGAAAGAAACGCTGTGTTCTCTGCGATGTCGGCATGGACAACGCCGACGACGCTGCGGACCGCATCTCCCAGGCGGAAAATACAACGGTCCGAACCGTGGGCCCGCAGTGCCTCAAAACGCTGGGGAAGTTGCCCTGCCCACGTGCAGTACAAGCGTTCCAAAATGGGGCGGACGTTGGTCTCCTGTGGATTCACCTGTCGTCTGACTGCAGCACGCACGGGAGCAACCGCCAGCCAAAACGACCGAGCACGCACTCGGGCGCTGGTTTGGGCCGAGATCGGTGAGTCGGCAGACCTGCGACCTGGATAACCCGTGCTAGGGAAGTCGCGAATACCCGCGGGTCCACCGCAGCCACGCTCGTTTCGCTAGGGAGCCTCTCGACGTATTCAGACATCGATTACGGTCTGCATCACGCGGGCCGGGGGTGCGCGGCGCGCAAGCATTCGCGCGTGGGCCACTCCGGAACCGGACAAAAAAGAGGCCCGGAACCGCTTTAAGCGATTCCGGGCCATATCCCTGGCGATTACCTACTCTCGCGAGACCTAACGTCCCACTACCATTGGCGGATCAGAGCTTAACGGCCGTGTTCGGGATGGGAACGGGTGGGACCTCTGACCTGTGGTCACCAGGAAAGTGTTTGGATGCGTAGAAGCGACTCTGTGTCGCGCGTAATGCGGGGGAACCCCTCCTACGACTTTCAAGTTTTGTTGGGTAAACCAAGCGCCCAGACCCCATCAAAGGATCACGAACAAACCACTCGAGTAATTAGTACCGGTTAGCTCAATGCATCACTGCACTTACACATCCGGCCTATCAACCAGGTCGTCTACCTGGACTCTTCAGTCCGTCTTTCGACGGAAGGGAGATCTCATCTTGGGAGGAGCTTGGCGCTTAGATGCTTTCAGCGCTTATCCCTTCCGAACATAGCTACCCGGCGCTGCCGCTGACGCGACAACCGGAACACCAGAGGTTCGTCATTCCCGGTCCTCTCGTACTAAGGAATGAACCCCGCAAATCTCCAACGCCCACAGCGGATAGAGGACCGAACTGTCTCACGACGTTCTGAACCCAACTCGCGTACCACTTTAATCGGCGAACAGCCGAACCCTTGGGACCTTCTCCAGCCCCAGGATGTGATGAGTCGACATCGAGGTGCCAAACCGCGCCGTCGCTATGAACGCTTGGGCGCGATCAGCCTGTTATCCCTAGCGTACCTTTTGTCCTATGAGCGATAGTGATTCCACATTCGACTACCGGATCACTTGAACCTGCTTTCGCAACTGCTCGACTTGTTGGTCTCACAGTAAAGCTCCCTTATACTCATGCGCTCTTTAGCCCGATTGCCAACCGGGCTGAGGGAACCTTCGTAATCCTCCGTTACTCTTTGGGAGGATTCCGCCCCAGAAAAACTGACCCGCTATCACTGTCCCACGGCCGGATCACGGCTCGGGGTTAGCAGCCTAATCAACAAAGAGTGGTATTTCATATTGTGACTCCACGGTCCCCTAGAGGACCGCTTCAAAGTCTCCCACCTATTCTACGCATTGAAGATCAAGATGCAATAACAGCTTACAGTAAAGGTGCATAGGGTCTTTCCGTCCTGCTGCGGGTAGGCGGCATCTTCACCGCCACTACAATTTCACTGAGCATCTCTCCGAGACAGCGGCCAACTCGTTACACGATTCGTGCGGGTCGGAACTTACCCGACAAGGAATTTCGCTACCTTAGGACCGTTATAGTTACGGCCGACATTCACGGGGGCTTAGACCCAAAGCTTGCACCTTAGGTTTTCACCTTACCGCATTGGTCACGTGTCACTCCCTATACGTCGTCTTGCGACTTAGCAGAGAGCTGTGTTTTTGCTAAACAGTCGGTTGGCCCGGTTCACTGCGACTCCAAAAAGGAGTGCCCCTTATACCAAAGATACGGGGCTAGTTTGCCGAGTTCCTTAGAGAGATTTAACTCACGCGCCTTAGAATTCTCATCACGCCCACCTGTGTCGGTTTGCGGTACGGGCACTTCTTGGACTAACCACGAGGCTTTTCTTGGAAGCATGGTATCACACAATCCCCCTTGGCCGTGGCCTCAGGGTCCCATCATGTTTCGGCCTGATGCCTGGCGGACTTACCTACCAGACAGCCTACGCACTTGGACAACCACAATCAGTAGATCGCTGTGCTAACCTTCTCCGTCACCTCTTGGATCAACGTTTTCGAAGGGTACTGGAATATTGAACCAGTTGTGCATCGACTACAGCTTACGCTCTCGTCTTAGCTCCCGACTAACCCTGGGAGGACGAACCTTCCCCAGGAAACCTTGGGCTTACGGCGACATGGATTTCAACCATGTTTATCGTTACTTATGTCTGCATTCTCACTTCCAAAAACTCCACCTGGCGTTACCGCTCGGCTTCACAGTCATTTGGAACGCTTTCCTACCCCTCACGCTTGCGCGTGAAGCCATAACTTCGGTATATCGCTTAGTCCCGATCATTTTCGGCGCGAATTCGCTCGATGGGTCAGCTGTTACGCACTGTTTAAATGATGGCTGCCTCTAAGCCAACATCCCCATTGTCTAAGCAAACTCACATCCTTTTTCACTGAGCGATATTTAGGGACCTTAGATGATGGTCTGGGTTTTTTCCCTCTCGACGACAGAGCTTATCCCCTACCGTCTGACTGCCGGGCTACTATTGAATGGCATTCGGAGTTTGATTGAGTTCAGTACCCAGGTTTGGGCCCTAGCTCATTCAGTGCTCTACCTCCACTCATGAACACCCGACGCTATACCTAAATATATTTCGGAAAGAACCAGCTATCACGGGGTTTGATTAGTCTTTCGCTCCTAACCACAGTTCATCCGATGCCTTCTCAAGGGCAACCAGTTCGGACCTCCACTCTGTGTTACCAGAGTTTCATCCTGACCATGGTTAGATCACCTCCGCTTCGGGTCTTTTGCCAGCAACTAAACGCCCTATTCGGACTCGCTTTCGCTACGCCTCCACCGCTGAGCGGCTTAGGCTTGCTACGGACAAAAACTCGCAGACTCATTATACAAAAGGCAGGCGGTCGCTACGCAAGGTAGCTCCCACTGACTTGTAGACATTTGGTTGCAGATTCTATTTCACTCCCCTAACAGGGGTTCTTTTCACCTTTCCCTCGCGGTACTTGTTCGCTGTCGGTCGTCATCGTGTATTTAGCCTTACGCCGTGGTCGGCGTGACTTCACACGGGGTTTCACGTGTCCCGTGCTACTCAGGGTACCACTAGACTCTCTCGGGTTTTCGCACACGGGGCTGTCACCCTCTTTGGCCGGTCGTTCCAGACCGTTGTGCTAACCTTTGAGATATCACGTCGTGGCCCTACAACCCCGGAAGGATAAATCCCGCCGGTTTGGGCTGTTCCGCTTTCGCTCGCCACTACTTACGGAATCGATTCTCTTTCTTTTCCTGTGCTTACTGAGATGTTTCACTTCAGCACGTATCGCCCTTCGGGACTATGTATTCATCCCTGAAGTAATGCACTGAGTGCATTGGGTTTCCCCATTCGGAAATCCACGGATCAAAGCGTGTTTGCCGCTCCCCGTGGCTTATCGCAGCTTGCTGCGTCCTTCATCGCCAGATGACGCCAAGGCATTCACCAAATGCCCTAACTTATTTGCCGTGATTTACTTTGATAAAAATCTAGGCGCTTGGATTACCCACAAATTTAACTTGAAAGTGTCAAAGAACTGAAAGTGTTGTCGCCGGAGCTGCGGGGCTCGAAATGGTGGGCCCAGGTGGACTTGAACCACCGACCCCGCGCTTATCAAGCGCGTGCTCTAACCAACTGAGCTATGAGCCCTTCGCGTAAGCTCAACTGAAAGAGGACAACTGGTGGAGCCGACCGGGCTCGAACCGGTGACCCCCTGCTTGCAAAGCAGGTGCTCTTCCAACTGAGCTACGACCCCGGCGAAAAATATCAGCTATAAAAGAACGTTTGGTTCTGAAAGCTGAGTTGTGCGATTAGCGGTTAACCAGACCGTCGTTTAACTATATCTAAGCACTCGGTAAACCGGTGCTTCGACCTACGTTTGATCGCCGAAGCGATCTCACGATACTCCTTAGAAAGGAGGTGATCCAGCCGCAGGTTCCCCTACGGCTACCTTGTTACGACTTCGTCCCAATCACCAGCCTCTCCTTAGGACCTCGCTTCCATTGCTGGTTGGCAAAGATACTTCGGGAGAAACCGGCTTTCATGACGTGACGGGCGGTGTGTACAAGGCCCGGGAACGTATTCACGGCGTCGTAGCTGATACGCCATTACTAGCGATTCCGGCTTCATGGAGTCGAGTTGCAGACTCCAATCTGAACTGGGCCCAGTTTTGTAGATTTGCTCCACCTCGCGGTATCGCATCTCATTGTACTGGGCATTGTAGCACGTGTGCAGCCCTGGCCGTAAGGGCCATACTGACTTGACGTCATCCCCACCTTCCCACCCTTAAAAAGGGTTTGTCTCGTTAGAGTGCTCAACTGAATGGTAGCAACTAACGACAGGGGTTGCGCTCGTTGCTGGACTTAACCAAACATCTCACGACACGAGCTGACGACAGCCATGCAGCACCTGTGCATGCTCCCCTTGCGGGGTCGTTACCCTTTCAGGCTTCTACCACATGCATGTCAAGGCCAGGTAAGGTTCTTCGCGTTGCATCGAATTAAGCCACATGCTCCACCGCTTGTGCGGGCCCCCGTCAATTCCTTTGAGTTTCAACCTTGCGGTCGTACTCCCCAGGCGGAGTGCTTAATGCGTTAGCTGCAGCACTGAGAGGCGGAAACCTCCCAACACTTAGCACTCATCGTTTACGGCATGGACTACCAGGGTATCTAATCCTGTTCGCTACCCATGCTTTCGAGCCTCAGCGTCAGTTGCAGACCAGACAGCCGCCTTCGCCACTGGTGTTCTTCCATATATCTACGCATTTCACCGCTACACATGGAGTTCCACTCTCCTCTTCTGCACTCAAGTCTTCCAGTTTCCAATGCACTACTTCGGTTAAGCCGAAGGCTTTCACATCAGACTTAAAAGACCGCCTGCGTTCCCTTTACGCCCAATAAATCCGGACAACGCTTGCCACCTACGTATTACCGCGGCTGCTGGCACGTAGTTAGCCGTGGCTTTCTAATAAGGTACCGTCAAGGTACAGCCAGTTACTACTGTACTTGTTCTTCCCTTACAACAGAGTTTTACGAACCGAAATCCTTCTTCACTCACGCGGCGTTGCTCCATCAGGCTTTCGCCCATTGTGGAAGATTCCCTACTGCTGCCTCCCGTAGGAGTCTGGGCCGTGTCTCAGTCCCAGTGTGGCCGATCACCCTCTCAGGTCGGCTACGCATCGTCGCCTTGGTGAGCCGTTACCTCACCAACTAGCTAATGCGCCGCGGGCCCATCCTATAGCGACAGCCGAAACCGTCTTTCAGAATTGTCTCATGAGAGACAAAAGATTATTCGGTATTAGCCCCGGTTTCCCGGAGTTATCCCAAACTATAGGGTAGGTTGCCCACGTGTTACTCACCCGTCCGCCGCTAAACATTTATCGGTGCAAGCACCAATAAATGTTCCGCTCGACTTGCATGTATTAGGCACGCCGCCAGCGTTCGTCCTGAGCCAGGATCAAACTCTCAATAAAAAGTTTAATCTTACTCAAAAAACTTACTCATAAAAGAATTGCTGGTTTTTAACTTATCTATATCTGTTCAATTTTCAAAGACCAATTTATCTTGTC
>JAEWQP010000014.1 GCA_023399155.1 Verrucomicrobiota bacterium
TAATATTACACCGAATTTCTTTATTTATGGGTTTATTCCCAATTATAGTGATTTTGAAAACAGTTACATTGAAAAATTTAATGAGACAAAAAAATCTTATCATTTTCAAGATAGGCTTTTTGACAGGGATTCATTGTTTATACAGCAATATAGAATAAATTTCCTCTATGTTTTAAAAAACTACTCCTTGAATAATTCTCTTGAAATCAATTCGTTTAGAACTTCAGTGAGATTTTTATTCAGACAGCATTTCTTGGATTATTTCAATTCTCCAGCGTCTTGTGGTTATATTTTCTATTGTAAAACAATAGATGAAGAGCGGTTAAAAGAAATTATTGAATTAAATTTTAAGCGTTTAAACGGCAAATGCTTTTATTCTAAGGAAAACAAGCTTATTATCGCAGTAAAAAATGATGATTCTTCACTGAATGATTTGATTATTGATTTTAAAAAATATCAATTAACATGAAACCCTCGCTTCACAGCCACACACATTGTCAAGCCCCACGAGCCATCGCTACAACCAAAGCTTGTCAAAGAGTGTGCCTGTCCGAACGCACGGCAGACCGAAATTAAGTAGCAAATTGATAGAAAAATGACAGGAAAAACAGAACACCAGCACCCAACATCGTATATAAAACATTTGGCAATCAGTGGGTTGTCGAGCAGCGTAGCTCGTATCAAAATTTCTTGTAACTTGACCGGAAAGTGCTTCGAATTGCCAAACATTTCATATACGTGACCGTTACCAACAAGCCTAAAAAACGACACAGCAGATGATAACGGACAGAATTATGAATGAAAAAAGAATGAAACAAGCCCACGCACAAAAGCAAGAGTGTAGCAGCCCATCCCTGCAAACGTCCCTTCGCTGCTACACACTTGCTTTTCTTGCCACCCTCGTGCTTCGATTGGGGTTTATCGGTAATGATACATTTGCTCAGGTTCCAGTGATAAATACACCACAACCAGCGACAATACAACCAAATGTAAATATTGGATTTCCTAACCAGACACCAAATTACGGTTCGACAAATATCAATTCAAATAATCCACTTGACCAGTACGAAAAGGATAAAAGGGAATTACAACAGCGAAATGCAGAGCTTTACGAAACAATCTACAAAGAATCGGCTTACAAGCCAATTCAGTATGATTTGCCCTCACGGGCAAACAATACTGATGCTGATTATTTTCATCAAGCTTCCGAAAAGCTTAATCGAATGTTGAGCGGACAAGAGCCAATGAATCTAAAGCAAGCCATCTTTGCTATTGAGAACGCTTATTTCGGAGGTAAACTTGAGTATCAACAGTTTGATAAAGAAATACAAAACCTTATAACCATTGCCAAACTCAAAGCAGCGCAAGACGGATATAACTGGAAAAATAAACATCATGTTGTTTCGGGCAATGGCCGATACATTGAAAGTAAAATCACCTTCACAGGAAGGTTTTATTACTTCATACCCGATGCAATACGATTTTGACGATTACATGGGCAAACAAAATTGGTCTAAAATGTTTGTCAGCAAATTGCTTTTTTCAAAATCGGGTCAATGCCATTCTTTGCCTTTGCTATATTTGATACTCTGCGAAGAAACAGGCACTCCTGCAAATCTTGCTTTTTCTCCTTCGCATACTTATGCCAAGTTCAAAGACCAATCGGGCAATTGGCATAATCTCGAATTAACAAGCGGTCGGATTGTTTCTGATGCTTTTATTTTAGGTTCAGGTTATATAACAGCCGAAGCATTGAAAAACCGTATTTACATGGAGCCATTAACCCAAAAACAAACTATATCCCAATGTCTTGCTGATTTAGCGAAAACCTACACTCAAAAATATGGATATGATAGTTTTGTTTCACAATGTATTGATACCACATTGAAATACGACCCTTCAAATATTTTTGCTCGTCAAGTAAAATCCGATTATCAAACCTTGCGGTTTGAATACGTAGTAAACCAAGTCGGTCGACCACATCCAGATACTTTAAAAGCACGATACCCCAAGGTGTATCGGCTTTTGGAAGAGCGAAATCAAACATATCAGGCAATTGATGCAAGCGGATATCAGGAAATGCCTGAACAAGCCTATCAGGAATGGTTAAATTCGGTAAACAAAGAGAAAGAAAAACAAGAACACCAGGGGCAAATGCTCCGTTTAACAAGAACTTTAAAATAATGAGATACGCATTTTACACTCTATTCTTTGCTTTAGTATTCAATTGCATTGCTTCCAAAGCTCAAGATACAACACGTTTCTATCAGCAAGCTTATGAAATTATTGATAGTATGCTGACAGGTAAAACACCATTAAACTTTAAAAAAGCTGTTTTTACAACTGAAAACGCATATTTTGATGGCGTTTTAAATATCAAAAAATTTAATAGGGAAATAGAAACACTTATTGAACTAATTAGAATTGTGAATTCTTCTCAACTTCTTAAATATGATGGTACTGATAAAACTGATATAGAAATTCAAGCTTCAATATTTGAAGTTATGACAGATACTATTCCAATAATAATTGATTCAGAAAATAGTTTGGTTCATGTACCTTTTTCATATGATTATGAAGATATGTGGGGTCAGAAAGATTGGTCAAAAATGTTTGTTTCTAAATTGCTTTATTCAAATAAAGGAAATTGTCATTCAATGCCTTATCTCTATAAAATACTAGCAGAAGAATTTCAAATTGCTGCCTATTTATCTTTTGCACCAAACCATATTTACATTAAACAACGTTGTATAAAAACAGGCTGGTATAATACAGAGCTTACAAGTGCAACATTCCCTGTTGATGCTTGGATTATGGCTTCGGGGTATGTACACTTAGATGCAATTCGAAATGGGTTATATATGGACACATTAAGTCTAAAGCAGTCTGTTGCTTATTGTCTTTTGGATTTAGCGCAAGGCTTTCAGCAAAAATTTGGTAAATCAAATCCCGACTTTGTAGTTAAATGTTGCAATACTGTTTTAAAATATCATGCTGTAAATGTAAATGCAATGCTTACTAAAGCTGAGGCGCAAAAGCGTTTTATTGATACCAAAATGAAAGCAAAAAATGTTAAGAATCCAAAGGAATTGCTTGCAGACAATTCAATAAAAACAATGTATTCCGATATGGAGCAAACTTATGTTCGATTGCATCAATTGGGTTATCGCCGTATGCCCGAGGAAATGTACATGCAATGGATGGGAATGTTAAAAAAAGACCCCGAAAAGTATATTGATAAAAAAGTAATATTTAAATTTGATAACCAATAATCTTAAAATTATGAGAAAATTAAGTATTTGTCTTGGTGTAGCTATATTGTTAAATTCTCATTTAACCAGCGCCCAAGATATTTTCAAAAAACATGGTTTCGATAAAGAACCATTAACCCTTAGCAATGGTCGATACAATGAATTCTTTAGCAATGAAGAAGTTGTTCAGATTGGTTCCATATTGCTTAATACGAAAACTAATCAGGTGATAGCCTTTATTGAAGAAGATACGGCTAAAGCATCTTATTTAGCTGAATTATCAAGCCGCTGGCTATCTCCCGACCCTTTAGCAGCTAAATATCCACAGGTTTCTCCATACGTTTATGTAAGTAACAATCCAATTTTTTATATAGACCCAGATGGTCGGGAAAATATCCCTGCTTTATTATGGGCTGCTAAAAACATGGCAAATAAAGGAATTACTTCTGATTACAGTAATTCTTGGTTTGGCCCAACAGACAATCGCTGGACTTATAAAGTTGGAGACGTTCCTACGAGGGCAGTATGTTATGAAAGTTGTTTTATGGCTTATATGAATTCAGGGGAGTCTGTTTTACCTACATTAAGAACAGGTTTTACCAATAAATATAATGCCTTTATTGGTAGGTCTACGCCTAATGGAGGTATGAACTGGTTTAAAAATGGTGATGGAACAGACAGACAATTTGTATCAGATATGTCAAAAGGAGAATTAGGCGATGTAGTTTTTATGGGAGATGTTGGGGATATGGAAGGACACGCAGTTTTACTTGCAGGTGGAATTACAATGGGAACGACTGAAATAGATGGGAAATCTTTTGAAACAGCGACATTTTATACATTAAGTACAAGTTCTGATACGGAATCTGGAAATTATGGAGGTAGAGATTTTACATTTATCAAGCAGGCAGATGGGACTTGGAAACAACAAGGTGGTGCAGGTTACACTTTTAACGGTTTTGGTCAAATGACAAATGTCAATGCTACAGATGAACAAAGACAAGAAGCAAATAAAACAATTGAAGAAGTAAAAAAAGGAAACTAATATGGAAAAGGCAAAAGTATTTATTGTATTATTTTTACTTGTTTGTTTCGGATATACCTTGAATGCGCAATCATTCAGCTCCGAAAAAAACAAACATGAAGCAGAACAAATTCTCAATCAAATTCTCAATAGCCAACAATTTGATAGCATTTATAGTTTTAAGAAGGTTTATTTTGAAGCAAATGAACTTTTATTAATAGATTCTCCTTTGCTTTTAAAGCGTAAAAAATGTAAAGTCTCAATTGTTAAAGATGGTAGTTCATTAAAGAACAAACATTATGTTGTACTTGGAGACTTTACAATAGACTGGAATAATCCTGTTGCAGTAAGGGTTCAATTATCAATAATGCCGGAAGATGTATTGCTGAGTATAGGTTTAGTAAAAACAAACGGGAATTGGATAATTAAAAACCATGCAATTTTTAAGGATTAAAATATCAAAGAGGACAATTTGGTGGCATGCCAACGCTCCCATCCCTTCGCTGGAAAGCACATACCGCAAACCGCACAAGCCATCACACCAACAAAGTTTGCGGCAAGAGCCTTCCAGCCCATCCCGCCCCAACACACCTTGAAACGGCAGTACTTCGATTGAAAAGATTGATTATATTTGACTGATAATAAGACAGAAAACAAAGAAGGCCAGTTGGTAACATCGTGTATAAAACATTTGGCAGTCAGTGGTTTATCAAGCGTTTCGGCTCGTATCAAAAGTAGTTGTAACTTGATAGGAAATCGCTTCGAAATGCCAAACGTTTCATACACGCGACCGTTGGCAACAATAATAACGAACACCACGACAAATTTGAAACAATGAAAAGATTTTTAATACCAATAATTCTTCTTATCGTTTATTCTTGTTCAAATTCTCAGGGAAAGGAAATTAAACAAGAACATATCACCACTGACTCAATAACAAATTCAGAATTTCTTGAAAATGTTAAAGAATTGACATTCAAAGAAGTTATTGGACAAGCTGTATTGATTGGAGATAAGATTGAATTACTTGATAACAATCTAAAGACTATTGACGACATATCGAATTTGACTGGGAAAATTGTTGACATTAAGGGTATTTCTGACAGTTTATTCAATAAATCCAAAAACTTTTGTGATGCTTTTTGGTATGTCAAGATTGAAACCCAAAATATTACTGGGATTGTTAATGGAAGACAAGTTTTCGAAATTAAAAATTCAAATCAAGACACAAGTTTTACAATTGACAATAATCGGATTGAAATTTTAACAACAGACTTTTTAGGAATGGGTGTTGATTATGAAGGTGACCTTATGGGCTGTCCTGTTGACCAACCAATCTTGATTAATGACACAAAAAATAATTATTTTGGACTTGTTGACTTGAATCAAAATGAATATTCCAAAAAAGCGAGTTGGGACAATGAATATCCTTTTTTTGAAATCCGAAGCGATGATGGATGTTATGACAAGATTGTGTCAATTATAGCGGATGGAAATGGAATTAGACTTAAAATTCACAGGAGATGGCAAGAAGGAGAAAATGACTTTGAAGTATTATTGAGATTTGACAACAACAAGTATGTAGCGGAATTTCTTAATTTCGGGGAGATAAAATATGAATAAATTACTGTTGCCAACATGCAGTATAAAACATTGTGGTTTAGGCGGTTATTCGAACATTCTTCCACGCATCAAGTTCGGTGTAACTGGACAGGAAAGTAGCCCGCAATCCCCAACGATTTCATACTGCCAACCGTTACCAGCAACCCTAAAAACGACACTGCTAAGAATGAGCAGACAAAAAAACGACATAAAAGCCAGCCGCACATTTAGCACATTTGGTTTTGCCCGACACACAAGCCAACGCTTCGCAAAACCAAAAGAGCCACTTTTTTGTCTACGCACGACTGAAAACCATAAATTCGAAAATTATTAACTGACAGTATAGATGAACTTAATTAAAAACAACCCATACAGGACAGTTGGTTTGCTTGTCGGGGCGACAGCAAAGGAGCAGACAAAACAAATAAGCAGGCTCAAAAAATATATTGAAGCCGAACAAGACCCGCAGGACGATTTTAGTTTTCCTGCACTTGGCGACTTCCATAGAACGATTGATAGTGTTGAAGAAGCAGCATCAAAACTTAACCTCGACAATGACAAGATAAATGCAGCATTATTTTGGTTTTGGAATGGTAACCCAATAACTGATGAAGCTGCTTTTGATGCTTTGAAAGATGGCAATACTGATGATGCAATTGAAATTTGGAGAAAGCTAATTTATAATTCTGAAGAGGAAATGAATGAGGTTTCTAAGCGAAACGCATCTGCATTCTTCAATTTATCTACTTTGTATTTAATTGAATATGGTATCGATGAAGAAACACTTCAATTAAAATTAAACTTTTTACAAAGTGAATTTGTAAAGGATTTCAAATCTGCTGCTGCCGATGCAACATTTAAAATTGAAAAAGGAGAATTACAATTAAACTTTTTAAATAATCTAGTTAATCACAACGATATCGATTATAGTGAGCTTATGGAAGCTATTTCGGATATTGATTTTGAAGGTAAACAAGATTTTTTGAAAGGCTTTATTCAAAAACCAATAGAGCAAATTGAACAGCAAATAGAAACAGCGAAGAATAAGAGAAAAGCAAGCAAGGCTAATGCAGCAAAGGTCGGACAAGAATTAGTTGAAAAGACCAAAAATGACCTTTCTCAACTAAGAAACTTTGTTGGTTCAAATGATTTAAAATACACTTCTATTGCTGATAAAATTGCAAACGAAATTCTGCAATGTAGTATTGATTTTTTTAATGACAGCCAAGAAAAAGACAGCACTTCTGATTATACAGAAATTGCAATGAAGTTGGCGAAACAAGCAGAAAAATTAGCAGCAGGAAAGCTAACAAAAGATAGAATAAAGGACAGTATAGAAACGCTTGAAGAAATGAAAGATAAAGAACTTTCCCAAGCGATACAATTATTGCAATCTGTTAAAGAAGCCTACGAAACCAATGAAAGAGAAATTAGAGCAGAAGTTAGGCGAATGGAAGAGACAGATGTTCAAATAAAATTAGGATACAGGTCTATTAATTGGAGTGCCGTAGAAGATAATATTAAAAATTCAATCAACTGGGAGGAAGTAAATAAACTTTTAATATCAATTCTACCAGATAACAATTTGAAAAAGATTAAAGAAAGCAATAAAAATGAGGAGAAAAAGGAATTTTTGGAATTAGCTAACTGGCTAAAAGAAAAATCAAAAAGAGCTTCCACAATAACTAATATCATTGATAAATACAAAAAGATACCTCCAAAATTACCTTTCAAAATTATTTCCTCAACAATTACTAATACAGATAAAAACAGTAATCCATTAACTGTTACAAATCCATTGTATAAAAAGCATACAAGGTATGTTGGGCTAAAAATAAATGTAGATTGTAGTGAAGTTTCAAGTATTACCATATATAAAAAATACGTAAACCCCAGTGGGAAATATTCATCGAATGACAAAGTTTCTCCGAAAGGTTATACAAGTTCTACAACAGCAACTATTTCTCCAAACACAAAGGTCATTGATTTATCTGGTTGGGGGAGTTCAGAAAGTTGCACTTTTGAAATTGGCAAACACCGAATTGAATTGTATGTAGATGAATATATGATTTACAGCACCGAATTCATTATTGATATAGCACCGTCTGAAAAATTGGAAGCTGAGATAAAAAAGGCTGAAGGAAAGCTATCAGAGATTAGGAGTTCAGAGTTCTTCAAGTCTGAATTGGAAATGGCAAAGAACGAAATGAGCGAAATACAAAAATTTCAATTGTTCAGAAGTAGTTCTACAAAGCAATCGCAAATTGCAGAACAAGAACGAAAAATATCAAACATTAAACAAAGAGCAGAAGCAGAAAAGAAACAACAACTTGATAAACAGAATAAACTCATTGAGAAACTCAAATCCGATTTACTAAAAGCAGAATATTAATATGAAAAGAATAATAACATCAATTTTTATTATGGCAAGCATTAATGCTTTTGCCCAAACAGAAACTTTGACCAAAGAGGATTTGGCTAAGGAACTTCAACCTTTAAAAAGCAGTATTCAGACATTGCAAAAAGAGAACGGAAGTCTCAAAAGTGAAATTAGTAATTTGAACACTAAACTTTCAAATGCTAACAAAAGTATTGACAGTTTAAGAACTCTGACACAAGAAAATAGCTCCGCTATTTCTCAAACCGCAAATCAATTAGGTATTCAGATTACAACTACTGAACAAACTGCAAACAAAAGAATAGATGAAATCGGACAATCTTTAAGCACAAATTCTCTCTACGGAATTATCGGAGTGCTTTCAGCAATCTTGCTTTCAGGTCTATTGTATTGGCTATTAAGCAAACGCCAAAAAACTGATAAAACAGAGGTAGTCGAACAACTTCAAAAAACAAAATCTTCCATCGAAGAAAGTTTGGTAAAAGAATTTGGAAAACAAACCAGTTTGATTGAAAGTGAATTGCAGTTGTTGGCTCAACAGAAAATTGACAGCCCTAAAGTTGAAAATGCTGAGCCTGACCATTCACTGGCTTTAAAGGTTGCAAGTGAAATCAACTTGATAGAACGAAACATTAACCTAATGGATAAAGGAACAAAAGGTTTGAAACAATTAGAACGTTCAGTTGGCAAGTTGAAAGATAATCTTTCAGCAAACGGTTATGAAATGCCTGAATTATTGGGCAAACAATATAATCAAGGAATGAAAGTAATTGTAACCAGTTCAATTCCTGATGAAAATTTAGAAAAAGGCTCGGAAATCATTACTAAGGTATTGATACCACAAGTAAACTTTAACGACAAAATGATACAATCAGCACAGATTGAGGTTTCTGTCGGAATGTAATTTTTAAAACAACAGTAACAACATAATAAAATATGAGAAATAAAATTGACTACGGAATTGACTTGGGAACAACCAACTCAGCAATCGCAAGAATGGAAAACGGAGTTCCTACAATTAAGAAATCGGACACCTTGAAAGACACCGTTCCGTCTTGTGTTCACTTTAACAAACGCAAGGACATTTTGGTTGGAGATACGGCTTTCAACGTGATGAAAAACGATAATACCCGAGCATTAAAATCTTTTGAAGCAGGCAAAACAAACACATTCATTGAGTTCAAACGAACAATGGGCACTACTCACACATACGAGTGTTCCAATATGGGTAAAGACTTTACATCAGAGGAATTATCCGCAGAAGTATTAAAGAAATTGAAGTCGTTTATACAAGACGAAAACATTTATTCAATCGTAATTACAGTTCCTGCTAAATTTTTAAATCCACAGAATGAAGCAACAATGAAAGCAGCAAAATTGGCGGGCTTCAAACACGTTCAATTATTACAAGAACCAGTTGCAGCAGCAACCGCTTACGGTTTAACTGCAAAAAACAAAGACAGTTTTTGGTGTGTATTTGACTTTGGAGGTGGAACATTTGATGCTGCTTTGGTAAAATCGGAAGAAGGTATTTTGTCCGTAAAAGATACAGATGGCGACAGCTGGTTAGGTGGTAAAAACCTAGATGAAGCAATAGTTGACCAAGTTATAATTCCCGCTTTACAAAAAAATTATGCAATTGATAGTATTCTTGAGGATAGCATAAAAAAGGAAATTTTGAGAAATGCTGTGAAACCTTATGCAGAAGAAATCAAAATTGAAATGTCATTTAAAGATAGTATAAACTATATATCGCCTTTAGGCTCTTTGCCTTTCGAAGATGAAAACGGTGAAGAACCAGAAATAGAAGTAGATTTAACTGAACAAGAACTTGAGAAAGTTATTGGACCAATTTTTCAAAAAGCAGTTGATATTACCAAAGAATTATTGAAGAGAAATAATTTGAAAGGTTCAGATTTGGGAGCATTAATTTTAGTTGGTGGCCCTACATATTCACCTATTCTTCGCAGAATGCTCAAAGAGCAAATCACGGATAAAGTAGATACTTCCGTTGACCCAATGACCGTAGTCGCAAAAGGTGCTGCATTGTTTGCCTCAACAATAACCGTATCAGATGAAGTAAAAGAAGAAACGAGAGATAAAACAAAATTGCAGTTAGACATTAAATATGAAGCCACAACTGTTGAGTTGGATGAAATGGTGAATATCAAAGTGCTGAAAGAAAAAACGGTTGGCACATTTCCCGAAAAGGTTTTTGTTGACGTAGTTCGTTCTGATGGTGCTTGGAGTAGCGGTAAAAAGCAAATAGGTGAAAAAGCATCAATAGTTGAAGTGGTGTTAAATGAAGGTCAGTCAAATTCTTTTGATGTTAATGTTTATGATGAAGCGGGAAATAAGTTAGAATGTCAACCCAACCAATTCAGCATTTTACAAGGCATTGGCGGTTTGGATGGTATGCAAGTACTACCCTATCACATTGGAATAGGAAGGTGGTATGATTTTGAAGAAAAAGAATTGTTTTTCCCTATAAAAGGATTAGAAAAAAACAAAAAAGTCCCAGTTACAGGAGTAATAAATGGATTAAAAACAACAAAGACAGTTCGTCCCGGAATTTCAGAAGACTTCGTCAGAATTCCTCTATTTCAAGGTGACCACAATGCGGAAGGAACAAATCCAGTTCTGAATAATCTAATTACCGAAGTAATTATCAGCGGTGAAACTTTACCAAAACTACTCCCTGAAGGAAGTGATGTAAACATCACCGTAAAAGTAGATAGGTCGCAAATAATGCATTTCACAGCTGAGTTCCCAACAATCGAACACACCGAAGAACTGAAAATTGAAATCAAGCAAACAGAACCACCAACTGAAGAATATTTGACAAAGGAAATTTCAAAAGCCAAACGCATCGCACAAAAGGTAAATGCTGATGATGTTGCCGAAAAATTGGACGCTTTTGAAGAGCAATTAGAAAACGAAAAAGGAAGTGCGGACGGTAAAATGAAAATTTTGGATGGCTTGCGAAAGGAGTTGTTAAAATTAGAAAGTGCTGAAAAGTCGGCAGAATATCCAAAGGTGGAAGAAGAACTTAAAGATGCATTTTACGAATTAGAAGATTTGATTGAAAAAATCAAACGAAATGCTGATGACGGTAATTTGAATATCAACCAAATTGAAAGTCATTTGGAAGAATACAGAAAAAAGGTTGAACATATCATTAAAGAGAAGAACATCAAAGAAGCGAAAGAACTGACAAGAGAAATTGGACAGTTGGATTTTGAATTACGCAATGCCGTAACTGGTAACGCAATGGATGTTCAGTTTCTGCGCCACATAAACGACACTTTCAATTCATACCATTGGAAAGATGCCACTAAAGCAAGACAATTAGTAAATCAGGGATTGCAAATGGCTGTAAATGGCAATACATCAGGTATTCGCAATATTCTTGTGCAAATAATTGGTCTAATGCCAGAAGATGAAAGACCAAATCCAGGAGGCGGTGTAAAATAGTTTAATATGAGCTTATCCACAAAAGGTATTTTACCAAAGGGTTTTTCTATAGATGATAAATACAGCATTTTGCTTTTTATCAAACAAGGAAGTAATGCAGAAACGTATCGTGTTAAAGGAACAGATGGAAGGTTGTATTTTTTAAAATTATTCAACTACTCCAAATTGCATCGTTCAGCATTCGATAGCGACAATAACCTTTTGGAAATCGAACTTTTAAAAAATGTAAAGCACGAAAACATAGTTTCTTACAAGGATAGCGGTGAGGTTATTTATGATAGCAAGAAGTTTTGCTATTTGGTTTTAAACTTCATTGCTGGTGAAACATTATCGGAGAGAATAAGCCGTGAGATGTTTAACAACTACTATGATATTCAAAGCATAATATCTGATGTTTTAAAAGGTTTGCATTATCTGCATAGTTTACCCGAGCCGATAATTCATAATGAAATCACACCGCAAAACATAATGCTTGACTTGTCAAGTGATGTTCCCAAAGCAAAAATTATTGATTTTGGTTTTGCTCGTTCATTTCATCAATCAACAAAAGCATTCAATAAAGTGGGATTGAATTTGAATTATGTTGCTTCCGAATGTTTTAATGGATTGTATTCGCCTCAAAGTGATATTTTTTCAGTTGGAGCAGTAATGTATCAATCACTTTTCGTTTTACCACCTTGGTTTAAAGACGTTTCAAAATTTCAAGCAGACAGAACGAATGCAGAAGAACTGGTTTTGCAAGAAAGAAGTAAACCCTTGTCCTTTCCACAGATTGCAAATGACTTTATTGGGTATGAAGAGCAGACAAACTTGCTTTTGAAAAAAGCATTAAGTCAAGATACAGAAGACCGTTTTCAGAGTGCAAATGAGTTCCTACAGGCATTGAATGGAGAGATTGAAGTTGAAGACGTTGACAAGGTTCAAAAAGTAAAGTCAGACGACAAGCCCGAAAAGAAAATACAAAGCAAAAAAGCTAAAGGAAAAGGATTTGATGCTATTGCAGGAATGAATGAGTTGAAAGCACAATTGAAATTAGATGTTATTGATGCTCTACACAGTCCAGAAGAATACGCAAAATATGGTGTTACCATTCCTAACGGAATGCTTTTATATGGCCCACCAGGTTGCGGAAAAACATTCTTTGCAAAACACTTCGCAGAGGAAGTCGGCTTTAATTTTATGTTGGCTACTCCAAGCACTTTGAAAAGCCGATACATAAACGCAACCCAAGAAAACATTGCTAAAATGTTTGAAGAAGCAGAAAAAAATGCTCCAACAATCATTTTTATAGATGAAATAAATGAGCTATTGCCAAACCGTGATAGTGATGCCCACGAAATGGCTAAAAGTGCAGTAAATGAAATGTTGGCACAAATGGACAGAACAGGCGAAAAAGGAATTTTCATAATCGGTGCAACTAACTACCCTGATATGATTGACCCAGCAATGCTTCGTTCTGGTCGCTTAGACAAGAAATTTTATTTGCCCCCACCCGATTTTGAAGCAAGAAAATCAATGTTTGAATTGTATTTGAAAAATCGTCCATTGGATTTTGGTATTGATTACGACCAACTCTCCAAAATAACAGAACATTATGTTTCGGCAGACATTGAACTTTTAGTCAATGAAGCATCAAGATTGGCATTGAAAACTAAGTCAAGAATATCAATGAAAATTCTGGAGGAAGTAATTAAGAATACAAAACCCTCTGTGCCATTACAGGAGTTGAAAAAATACGAAGTAATAAAAACAAAAATGGACGGAGAAAACATCGAACAGAAAAACGAAAGACCACGCATCGGTTTTAAATAACAAAATAGAAAACAATATGGACACAATAACTTTTGACAAACTTTTGCTTAAAACAGCATTTTGCTGTATGGCAGCAGACGGTAATATTGATGATAGGGAAATTTCCCTTATAAAATCAATGTGCGAAAAATCTCCAATGTTTACCAATTTCAACTTTCAAGAAGAAATCAATTTGCTTGTTGGTAAAATCAACAATGGTGGTAAAACCTTTATTCAATATTATTTTGACTTGCTAAAGCAAACGCAACTTAATGAACAAGAAGAACTGACCTTGATTGATTTTGCAATACAAACAATCAATGCAGACGAACAAATCGAGTATTCAGAAATTAAGTTTTTCAAAAATATTCGACACCGTTTGAATGTAAGCGATGAGAAAATATTAGCTCGTTTCCCTGATATTGAACAGTATTTGGAAGACGACATAATAACTGACACTTTCCTTGACAAAATCACAAGCCAATATTTTGAAATTTCTGAGCTACCGCAGTTTGACATAATCAGTATTGCTGACAACAATAAACAAGATGAATAACGCCATTAAAATAGTATTAGCCATTTTATTTTTTCTGTGTTTAGCAGATATGCCTTACGGTTTTTACCAGTTTGTAAGGTTCGCTGGGTTAATTGGCTTTGCAATATTAGCTTATCAAGCAAACCAACAAGGCAGACAAACAGAAATGATAATTTACTCTGGACTTGCTTTACTATTTCAACCATTTTTAAAAATTGTACTTGGCAGACAGATGTGGAATATAGTTGACGTAGTTGTAGGTATAGGACTTTTAATATCAATATTTATGAAACCAAAGGAAAGCCCACGCTAAAAGCAAGCACATTTGCAATTCGCACAAGCCAACTCACAGACCAAAAATTGCAAAAGAGCTTGCTTTGCCACCGCAGACAAAATTGTTTTTAAAAAATTTCCCAACGCTTCAAAAAAAATAAAAATACACCAACACACAGCCCGACAAACACAGCAGACAATGACACAAAAACTCAATATTGACAAGGCTTACAACGACACGGTGGACAGAAGGCCAGCAGGTAACAGGCGTTTGGCAAAAAAGCGGGTTCAGTGCTTAAATGAAGCTTTGTGCTTCGTATCAAGTTCAGTGCTGGCAGACAGTTTTGTGCTTCGAAATCCGCTTCTTCGCCAAGCGCCAAACCGTTAATATGCAATTCTGCCAGTCACGTGCTTAAAAAGCATAGATTTACAGGGATGCGAGTTTTATGAAGGTCTTTGAAATAGTAAGGGAGAGGCGATTATAAAAGGGAGGTAGCTAAAAGAGG
>JAEWQP010000008.1 GCA_023399155.1 Verrucomicrobiota bacterium
CCGGATCGGGATCGTGGCGGAAGCGTACGCGGACGAACCGGGAAGACAGATCTCGCGCCAAGACGCCAAGGCGCCAAGGAACGGACCAACGATCAGGACACGAACTGGTTGAAGCTTCCTGTATCCATCCTTCTTCTCCGTTGCCTCCTGTTAAGCGGCCTTCTCCGTGAACTCTGTGCCTCCGCCGTGGCCTCTGTGACCGGATCGAGATCCGTGGCTCACGAGCCGGCCTCGCGCCCAAACCCAAAGTCGCCAAGGACCGACCAAATGCCGGCCCTAAGTGCACGGATCGTCCTGTATCCATTCCTCTCTTTCACTCGTCGATCGCGAACACGGCTGCGATTGCCCCGGTGGGGCCTTCGTCTCCTTCGCGACCTTCAGTGCCGTCGGATCGATCCGCTTAACTGGGGATCGGGGCGATGGCGGTCCGCCCTTCGCGCCTCTTGCGCGCCTCTTGCCGCCGACCGGCACGCCTCGCGTGATAACGTTGGACAATCGTCTGCGTCGCGGGCCGGTGCCCGCGCACCTTAGCGCTCGGTCGTGAACCTCGCGCCCCATCACGCAGCCACGATCGATAATCTCGTTCGCGCCCTGGAGAACGACCCCGCGATACGCGCGCTGCTCCTCGGCGGCTCACTTGCCCATGGATTCGCCCGACCCGATTCCGACGTCGACGTCATCATGGTGCTGGACTCCGCCGACTATGAGCGCCGCGTGCGCGAGAACCGCATGCACTACAACAACCGCGAGCTGTGCACCTACCCCGGCGGCTACATCGACGGCAAGTTTGCGGACCTCGCATTCCTTCGCCGGATCGCCCGCGACGGAAGCGATGCGGCGCGCTACGCGTTCAAGGACGCGCGCATCCTCTTCTCCCGCGAATCCGGACTCGCGTCCCTGCTCGAGGATGTTGTCCGGTTTCCGCTCGAGGCAAAAGCCGACCGCATGCAGCGCTTCACGGCCCAGCTGCTGGCATGGCGCTGGTACTACAGCGAGGCGGTGCGCCAGCAGAGCGCATACCTCGCCACCCTCGCCCTGCACAAGCTCACCCTGTTCACCTGCCGGCTCGTACTTAACGCCAACGAGCTCCTGTTCCCCTACCACAAGTGGATGTTGCGCGTCACCGCCGGCGCCACCCATCGCCCTCCCCAACTCATGGCCGAGATCGACGATCTCCTCGCCCACCCGTCCTGGCCCAAGGTCGACGACTACGTCCGCCGCCTGCTCGCCTTCTACGGGACCGACTTCGCAGCGGCCGATGCGATCTGGCCCACGCACTTCATGAAGGACACCGAACTCGCCTGGATGAGCGGTCACCCTCCGGTCGACGACCTTTAGCCCCCCGGATTCTCGAACCGGTCACAGAGGAGACGGAGGCGAGGGCGCCCGAAGGCGGGAGGCTGGAAACCCATCTTTCTCGGTCCAAACCTATCTCGGTCTCCTACTCTCTCTTTTCTCTTTCTCTTTCTCTTTCTCGGGTCGCCACTCGAACGATAGGCCGTTCTCCGTACCCTCCGAGTCTCCTTCGTGTCCTCTGTGACCCAGATCGGAAAACCGCTCACCTCCTCCGGCCACTTAGGAAGACGAGTCCGGATACCACAGCGACGAGTTCAGCGGGTTCGACGGGCTTGGCGACGTGGGTCTGAAATCCCATGCGCAGGCACTGCGTGCGGTCCTCCGCGCGAGCCAGCGCTGTCAGCGCCACCGCGGGAAGCGCCCGGCCGACCGGGAGGCTGCGCACGTGCCGGATTAGGTCGTAGCCGTCCTCGTCCGGCATGCCAATATCGCTCAGCAGCACGTCGGGCGGGCTCTCCGCGAGCGCGATTCGCGCCTCGGCCACGGACGTGGCCGTGCGCACTTCGGCCCCCCGCAGCTCCAGGATCCGCTTCACCAGCGAGAGCGAATCGGGTTCGTCGTCCACCGCGAGGACACGCACGCCGCGCAGCACGGCACGCGAGTCGTCGCCGCGCGAACCCTCCCGGTCCGACTCGGCGGAAGCGCCGTCAAGAAACGCGTGCCGTGTTGACATGACCGGGAGGTACACCGTGAAGGTTGATCCCCGGCCCTCGCCCTCGCTCGAGGCACTGACCTCGCCCCCGTGCAGCTCGACCAGCTGCTTCACGATCGAGAGTCCCAGCCCGAGGCCGCCGTGGCGCCGTCGGGTGCTGCCATCCGCCTGGCGGAACCGCTCAAAGAGGAACGGCAGAAATTCCGGCGCGATCCCCTGGCCGTTGTCGGACACGGCGATGCGCACCTGCGAGCGGACGCGGTCGACCGTGACGTGCACGCGGCCGCCCTTCGGCGTGAACTTGATCGCATTGGACAACAGGTTCCACACGACCTGCTGCATGCGATTGCGGTCGCCCATCACGACATGCCCGAGGCTCGAGAAGGCCGAGGTCAGCCGTATCGATCTGGCCCGCGCGGTGGGCTCGAGGGACTGCATGGCCGCCTGCACCACGGCGGGAAGGTCAAGCTGCTGGATGTCGAGGATGACCTTCCCCGATGTGATGCGGCTCACATCGAGCAGCTCCTCGATCATCGATGCCTGCGCGCGAGCGTTGCGCTCGATCACCTCGATCGCCTCCGCCAGCTCCTCCGGATCGTTGAACCCCGACTCCTTCAGCACCTGCGTCCAGCCGAGGATCGCGTTGAGCGGAGTGCGCAGCTCGTGCGAAAGCGTGGCAAGAAACTCCGATTTCAGCTGGTCGGCCCGACGCAGCTCCCCGTTGGCCTGCATCAGCCTCTCCCGCGCGTTCCGCTCCTCGGTGATATCGCGGGCGATCTTCGAGGCACCGATGATGGCGCCGCTGCGGTCGCGCACCGGGGAGATGGTCACCGAGACGTCGATGATCGTGCCGTCCTTGCGCACCCGCTTGGTCTCGAACGGCTCGACGCGCTCACCGCGACGGATGCGCTCCAGGATGCCCGGCTCCTCGTCCGCGCGGTCGGCCGGGAAGAGCCGGCACACCGACTGGCCCACCATCTCGGATGCGGTGTATCCAAAGAGTTGTTCCGCACCGCGGTTCCAGCTCGTGACGATGCCCTCGAGCGTCTTGCTCACGATGGCGTCGTGCGAGGAATCGACTATGGCGCTGAGGAGCGCGTCCACCTCGGCGGCGCGCACGTCGGTCGACATGTCGCGCGCGATCTTGGAGGCGCCGATCACGGCCCCGTTGGTGTCGCGGATGGGCGTGATGCTCACCGAAACCGGGAAGCGCTCGCCGTTCTTGCGCACGCGGACGGTCTCGAAATGATCGAGACGCTCGCCGCGCCGGATCTGCTCGAGAATCTGCTGCTCCTCGTCGCGGCGCTCGGGCGGGAGGAGCCTGGTCGCGGAATGCCCAAGGACCTCGCCCGCGGCGTAGCCGAACATGCGTTCGGCGCCCTGGTTCCAGCTCGTGATGATGCCGTCGAGGTTCTTGCTGACGATCGCGTCGGCGGCGGAGTCGACGATCGCGGCGAGTTCGGCATCGGGTCTGAACGGTCGCGCCGAAGCGCCGCCAGGAGGGGAGTTGGCGTCGGTCATGAGGGGGTGCGTTTGTGGCTTTCAGGTTCCCTTGAACAATCCTCCCGCGAACCGCAAGTGAGAGGAGGCCCCAGGCCCCATTTTTGCGCGATTCGGTGCAATTTGCATGGACCCGAGGCCATCCGGGGCGCCTGCACCCCTGGGCCGCCGGCGGGCGGCCGGGCACATGGACCCGATCGTGGGATCTCCACCGCGACCGGCCGGCCTTGTCACCGACGCCTGGATACGCACAGACCCCCTGGACCCGCGAACCGGATGTCGTTTCCCGGGTGCGCCTCTCTCCGGTCCGGACCGCACGGACACCCGTCAGTCCAAACTTAGCGCACGTTCGCGCCGATAATCCGCAGGACCGGTGCAAAGAACGGGGTTTCAGGTGCGTCTCCACTGCAGCTCTCCACTTCATGCCCACCGTCTCACCTCCCAAACGCAGCCGCGCGGTGCTCATCGCGATCCTTGCCGTTGCCCTTGTCCTCGTCGTCGCGTGTGCGGTCGCCCTGTTCCGCTCGTCGCATCAGGTCCACCGCTCGATCCAATTCGTCCAGGGCATCGGCGAGGCCCGGATGCACCTCGATGCGCTGCAGCGCAGCATGCTGGAGGCGGAGACGAGCCAACGCGGGTATCTGCTGACGGATGTCGAATCGCTGCTCACCGTGTGTGCCGAGGCTTCGCACGCGGTGCCGGGGCAGATCGAGGCGCTTGATCGGGAGCTGAGCGAAGATGCCGCCGTTCGTGCGGTCTTCGGCGAGTTGCGCCAGGTCGCCCTTGCGAAGCTTGTCAACCTGCGCGCCGTGCTCGACCTCGCTGCGCGCGGGGGTCGCGGCGAGGCCGCGTCGATCGTCGCTGCAGGCAGCGGCCGGGATCTGATGGACCGCTTTCGCACCCTCGCGACAGCGCTCGATACGCAGCTCGCCGACACGGAATCGACGATTCAGGCACAGCTGTTGCGTGGCGCGCGCTTTCGCTCGCGACTGTTGCTCGTCATGCTTGCCGCCAATGTCGTGCTGGTCGCCGCGATCGTCGCGCTTTCCCGCCAGTTCGCACGCATGCGCTCGGTGGTGCGGATGGTCTCGCGCTCGCCCACGATCGAGCACGAGGGCGAGTGGATCACGTTCGAGACCTACCTGGATCGTCGTTTCGGCGTGAAGACGAGCCGCGGCGTCACCTGCGCTGACGCCGAAAAACTCGGCTGGGTCCGGACACCACCGGGTGCACCATCCTCGACGCGGGCCCACGCCGCCTGCCGTCGCCGGTCCGCGGGTCACTGACGGCCCGCGCCACGCGTCCGCTCCCGTCGCGATCCCGGGCCGGTCACAGAGGCCACGGCGGAGACACAGAGGGCGCCCTGCATTTCTCCGTTTCCTCTGCGGCCTCCTGTGAGACGGATCGATCTGAGTCACAGAGGACACTGAGGTGGCACAGAAGCCACAGAGAAAGGCCTTTTCACAGGAGGTAACGGAGGTAACGGAGGAGAAGGTCGGATACACGAACTTCGAGCACATCGTGTCCTGGTCCTCGGTCCGTTCCTTGGCGTCTTGGCGCGAGATCGGTCTTATCGGTTCGTCAGCGTCTGCTTCCACCGCGATCTCGGGCCGGTCACAGAGGTCACGGAGGAGACACGGAGGGCACAGAGAAAGGCCGTCTCACAGGAGGGAACGGAGGTAACCGAAGATGACTCGGATCATCGCAGCCCTGCATTTTCTTCGTCGCCTCCATCGCCGCGGCCGCGGCACGGCGATCCTTCTTCAAACCCGCCTCCTCCCTCCTCTGTGTTCTCTGTGACTCCTCAGTGAACTCTGTGACCAGTTTGAAGAAACCATTTCACAGAAGGAAACGGAGGATCACGCGGATTGGATACAGGAGCTTCGTGCTCAAAAATCCACCAGTTCGATCTCGAACACGAGCGTCGCGCGCGGCGGGATATCAGGCGGGCTGCCGCGCTCGCCATAGCCGAGCTTGTATGGGATCACGACGAGGCGCTTCTCGCCCTTCTGCATGTCGAGAATGGTCAAGTCCCAACCCTTGATCACTTCGCCCTTCATCAGGGCGAATCCGAAGGGCTCGCCGCGCTTGTAGGAACTGTCGAACTCCGTGCCGTCGAGCAGCCGGCCGGCATAGTGCGCCTTCACGCGATTGCCCGCGACGGGTTTAGGTCCGCTCCCCGGGGTAAGGACTTTGTAGCGAATGCCCGTGGTCGCCAGCAGCGTCTCGGGAAACGCTTTCGCCATCCGGTCCTTCTCCGCGAGTTCGTTGGCATTGGAGTTCGGATTGGCCTCCGCACGCGTCTCGTAGCGGTGCATGCGCACCTGGACGCACCGGGCGGAAAACACCAGCGCGGCCAGCAGCGCGCCCACGATGAAGACGGGAATCAGGGACTTCAGCATGTCCCCGAGTCAAAGGCCAAAAGCCCGATATCCGAAAGCCGAAAGAGCGGCCGGGACCTGGGAGTTCGTTCGATCCCGTCACCGAGAGCACGGAGGAGACACAGAGTTTACTGAGAGGATTCACTTCACGGAAGAAAACGAAGGTACCCGCGGGTCACCGGAACCTGAACAGCTTTTAAGCGGTAAGCCAGAGGCGATAAGCGGACCGAACCCGAGGTGGGCCGAAAAGAGCCGCAGAAGGCGCAAAGAAAGTACACGTCACAGGAGGCAACGGAGAGAACGGAGAAGACATCTCAGGCTCCGACTCCGTTTCTTCCGTTGCGTCCTGTCCAGCCTTCCTCGCCCGCAGCCCATTGGCGGAGCCGACGAGGCGGATCCGCACCTCGAAGATTCGTCCGCGCCGCGTATGGCTGTTCCTCCGTTGCGCGGCGACGGTAGCGGTCGCGACGGTCGTGAGACGGCGCGTTGCGGCCCGGCGCCGGCATGGGAGCGCGCAGGCACGCTGTCTCCGCGAACGGATTGCCAGCGCGGGCACGCACTCACACCGCGGCACGCGCCTCGCCCACCCCGCGCATCGAGCCCCGGCTCGAGTCGCCGACCGTTCGCATGTAACGGTCGTTACACCGAAGTGGTCGGCGGAGCCGTCCATGGGGCGCGGTGCGGCGGGGTTTCCTGACTGGCGGCATCGAGTCGTGTGGCGGATGCGATTCAAGTCGTCGACCGTTCACATGTAACGGTCGTTACACAGTTTTGGTCGACGAGGTGGGGTGCGGGGTCGCGAGTCTTCCTCGCTTTGGGGGATCGAAGTGCGCGGCGGACTCCTCCTGTGAGCCTGTTCGATGCCGACTTGGATGAACAGGAGATCGGCGGGAGCGGAGAAGATTCGAGCCCCCGGCCGAACTCCCACACTGCACGCGATCAGCGGGCCTGCGAAAGGATGGGCAGCTGATCAGGCGAAGCTCCACTTCGAAGGTTTCGCCCATCGGCGAGACCCATCAGCGGTTTCAACCCTCAGGATCCAAAGCTTCCTGCTTTCAACGGTTCGAAACGAGGAGGAGAAAGATTAGGAGAACGAGACCGAGAACGAGCAAGATCCAGACCGAGGAAGATTCCCCGGCGAATCGGTCCACCTTCTAGCGGCCTCCGTGGTCTCGGTGACTTCTCTGTGGCCCCTGTGACCGGCTCGAAGAACCGGGCGAGGACGAGAAAGAGAAAGGCAGGGAGAAAGACTACTCCTGCCGACCTCAGTTTCCTCTGTTGACTCCTGTGCCCCTGTCTTCCGTCCACCGTTCACCGTTCACCATCCTCCGTGTCCTCTGGGACCGGTTCAATCCCGCCTCGCGGCTCGACCCACACAGGCGCGTCCGCCATCTTCCGCGCATCGTGATGGAGATCCTCGAGACCGTGGTGGTGGCCGTCTTTCTCTTTGCCGCCACGAATGTCGACGATCTCGTGCTTCTCGCGATGTTCTTCGCGCAGCCGGGTGCATCGATGCGCCCGGTCGTGCTCGGACAACTGGCCGGGATCGGGGCGCTCACTGCGGCGAGCTACCTCGCGGCCATGCTGGCGCTGAATGTGCCGGAGTCCTGGATACCGTGGCTGGGACTCCTCCCACTGGGGATCGGCATCCATTGGATCCTCCGCGGCCCGCAGGCCGTGCCGCGCGACACCCCCGGTACGGGGCCGGTTACCTGGTGGGTCGTGGCGGCCGTGGTGATCGCCAACGGCGCGGACAACCTGGGCGCCTATATCCCGACCTTTGCCTCGCAGCGCGGCATGCAGACGCCGGTGACGCTGGCGGTCTTCCTCGTGCTCACGCTGTTCTGGTGTGTCGCCGCGCGCCACCTTGTGCGGCGTCCCGCCTGGGGCGGTGCGGCGACCCGCTTCTGCCAGCGCCTCGCGCCCTACCTGCTGATCGGCCTGGGCCTGTGGATCCTCGCGAAACATCCCCTCTTCCGAGGTTGAACCGCGGGGGGAAGGACAACTGGACCACAGGACCACGGGACTACTGGACCACTGGACTACGGGCGGAGGGACCAGGGGAGGGACGGGCCGAGTTATCGGTTATCAGTTCTCAGTTATCGGTGATTGGGTCGCTCTCGGCGGCCTGGGATGCTCCTCGTGGAGCTCGGCGGCGAATAGCCATGAACGAGTCACAAATAACTGCGCTGGCAGCGCGGGACCACTGGACTACGGGGGGAAGGACAACTGGACAACTGGACTACAGGACAACTGGACCACGGGACTACTGGACCAGGGGAGGGACGGGGCACGTTATCAGTTATCGGTGATCGGGTCGGCTCTTGGGATGCCCCCGCGGAGCTCGGCGACGAATAGCCAGTAACTGGTGACAGATAACTGCGCTCGCAGCGCGGGACAACAGGACTACGGGGGGAAGGACAACTGGACCACAGGACTACAGGACAACTGGACCACGGGACTACTGGACCATGGGTGGAACGGACCGAGTTATCGGTTATCAGTTCTCAGTTATCGGTGATCGGGTCGCTCTCGGCGGCTTGGGATGGGTTCCTCGCGGAGTTCGGCGGCGAATAGCCATTCACGAGTCACAAATAACTGCGCTCGCAGCGCGGGACAATAGGACTACAGGACAACTGGACCACAGGACTACTGGACCAGGGGCTGACGAGTAACCAAGGACGAATACCTGCGCTCGCAGCGCGGGCCGAACGTCGAGAGCTTGAGACCTCCGTTCCTTGGCGGCTTTGCGTCTTGGCGCGAGTGTCCCGCCCGCGTCGGGCCCCGATACCTTCGTGCTTACCGCTTAAAGCTTATCGCTTAGCGCTTATCACCTGGAATCTCGCCCCCTTGTCCCCTCCGCTCGTCCCCATCAGCGCAGGTTTCCGCGCTGGATGGACTCGCTTATCCCTGCCGACGCGTCGCCGTCCGGCGAAGGGTGACCCCGGTGGTGTGGGGTTCAGCCCCATGCGGGGGGCGCCTCCCCCGCGAAACCACCATGCCCGCTCGTTTCACCGGCTTTGCCTGTTGGCTGATCCTGACGGTCGCCACCCCGGGCGTGGCTGCGGTCTACGACTTCTCCCTGGGCGATGCCGGTAACCGCACGGTGCGGATGAATATCCCGGCGAGCGTCACGACGATCCGGGGCCTCCTCATCTGGGGCAATGGTCTGAACAGTGATCTACGGGGCATGGCCACGGATCCGGAGATGGTCGCGTGGGCCGAATCGATGCAGTTCGCCGTGATCGGCACGTCGATGTGGACGAGCTTCATGCCTGGGTATTCGCCCAGCGAATACTCGGCCTGGCAGAATACGCTGGCACAACTGGCGACGATGAGTGGCCATCCGGAAATCACCCGCGTGCCTTGGCTGCCGGTCGGACAGTCCAATGGCGGAAGCATGTCGTACGGGCTGAACACCCTCGCCCCCGAGAAGGTCATCGCGTGTCAGACGAACAAGGCCTGGGGCTACAACAACACCCGGCCTTCGGCAGCCGCCTTGCAGACACCGTGCATGCATCTGGCCGGTGAGTTTGACCGGCAGATCAGCCGCGACACCGTGCGCGACCTCTTTGAGGGAAACCGGCCTCGCGGCGCCCTCTGGTGCTGGACGGAAGAACAGGCTTCGACGCACAACTACGGCGACTCGTTCGAACTGCTGCTGCCGTTTGTCGCTGAGGTCTGTCAACTTCGGTATCCCGTCAGCGCGACTTCGTATGTGCTGCCCGCTCTCACCGAGCGAAATGGATGGTTGGCCGACACGGCATCGGGTCCGAACGGCTTTGCCGAGATCGCATCCTACCAGGACTATACGAAGGACCGGACCCGGGCCGGCTGGCTGCCGTCGCGCCGCATGGCCTACATTTTCCGGGCCTTCGCCAGCTTTGACCTGGCGCGCTACGAGGTCACGCTCAGCTCCGGGCATGGCCCGATCGACTGGGGAACAGCCGTGACCTACGCGATCGGCGCGCCCGTGCGCGACTGGTCGCGCATCGAATTCTACGAGGGCGATGTGCTGCTCAAGACCACCACGCCCGCGGATGGCGACCCGCTCGCGGTGGAGCATCGCGTCGCACGCACAGGCTACAACGTGTTTCATGCGCTGATCACGTTTGCGGACGAAACCCGCCGCACGACGATGATCCGGCGCGTGTTCGTGCGTGCCCCGGGGTCGGGAGCAGTCGCAGGCCCGACCGTGCTGACTGCGGGCGGCAGCACGACCCTCACCGCGGCCGCACCCCAGGCAGGTGCGACGTGTCGGTGGCAGATGAATACAGGATCGGCCTGGGCGGATCTGAGCGATGGGCCGGGTGCCGCCGCCACGATCGCCGGGGCGACCTCGGCTTCACTCACTCTAAGCGACGCCACCGCAGCGCTCGACGGCGCGCAACTGCGTTGCCGGTGGTCCGCCGGCACCCCGAGCCAGGCCGTGACGCTGAGCATCGCGACGCCGCCCGTCGCCACCGTCGTGACTGCCGCGCCGGAGCACCCGGTTGACGCCGGCAGCCGTGTCAGCCTCGAGGTGACCGCACCGAGCGGCGCGTCCGTGCAATGGTATCACGACCGCGTCGCCATCGCCGGCGCGACGGCAGCCCGGCTGGACCGGCTCGTCGGTACCGCGGATGCAGGCGACTACACGGCGCGCGTCGTCGGGAGCAACGGGCTCGCATCGGTGGTGGAGCTCGGTGCCCTGCACGTCCGCACCTCGGCATGGTTGACCAATCTCTCGGCGCGTGCGTCCGCAGGGATCGGCGACAACGCCCTGATCGGGGGGTTCTGCACGAGCACCCCGGATTCAGCCGTGGAGAAAACTCTCCTCATCCGGGGTGTCGGGCCGACCCTGGCTTTGGACCCGTTCCGCGTGCCAGGCACCGCCGCCTCGGTCGATCTGGAGTTGTTCGATGAATCGGGCGGCTCGCTGGAACGCACCCGGACCTGGAACGCCACGCTCGCCGCGATGTTTGCCCGCCTGGGCGCGTTTGCCCTGCCAGCCGGCGGCGGAGATGCGGCCGTCGCGAGGACTTTCGGCGCACACGAGCGCATTGCCACGGCCATGGTCCGGCCGGCGGATGGCGCCGCGGGCATTTCGCTGGTCGAGATCTACGATGCCGACAGCAACGCACCGGAGCGACGGCTCGTGAACTTGTCCGCCCGTGCGCGTGCGGGCGGCGGGGCCACGTTGATCATCGGTGGATTTGTCATCCAAGGCACCACCTCGCAGACCGTGCTCATTCGCGGCGTGGGCCTGGGCATGCGCCAGTTTCTCAGCAGTTCGCTGCTCAAACCCGTGCTCGTGCTTCGGGACAAGGACGGGCACATGATCGCGCGCAGCCGGGGACGCTTTGCGCCGATCGAACGCGGCGAATCGCCGGTCGAGGCAGCTGTCATTCGCGCGACGAACCGCACGATGAACCGCGTGGGCGCCTTCCTCCTGCCCATGCCCCAGATGACCGGCTACGAGTCGGGCTGGGATTCGGCCTTCGTGGCAACACTGCCTCCGGGCATCTACACGGCCCTGCTGAGCGGCGAAAACGATTCCGGCATCGCGCTCGTCGAAATCTACGAGGTGCCCTGACCGAGCGGCGGACTCGCCTGACCTCGTTGTCTCGTTATCGGCACAGCCGACAAACGCGCGAGCGGCACACTCCGCCTCTCGCCTCTCGCCCCTCGCCTCTCGCCCGCGGAGCGCTCCGCCGACCCCTTTGTTCGTATCCGGCGCAGCCGACAAAACGCGCGAGCGGCCCACTCGATCTCTCGCCTCTCGCCTCTGGCCTTTCGCCTCTCGCCCGCGGAGCGCTCCGCCGACCCCGTTGTTCGTATCCGGCGCAGCCGACAAACGCGCGAGCGGCCCACTCGATCTCTCGCCTCTCGCCCCTAGCCTCTCGCCCGCGGAGCGCTCCGCGCTCCGCTTAGATATCGTCCGGACTCAGCCAGCGGAACGAGGTGATCACGAAGCGGCGGCCGAAGCGGCCGTTGAGGGTGTTCGCGCCCAATGCAGCGGGGGGATCCCACGGATTGTTTTCCGTAGGATCTACGTATTCGGGAATCCGCTGCACGACTGCCTCACACCATGCGCGCGCCTCGGTTCCCCCGGTTACGGGATTAACTGTCTCGCCATACGCGCGGATCGTAAAAGTGTCAGAGCGAACAGTGAGAAGCGGCGCCCAAGCCTGCACAAGGTCAGCCTGGGTCAGCTCGGGTAGACCGGCCATGTTGATGTTCGATTCATCCAATGCCTCCTGTAGTGCTCCAGAGTTCAGAAAAGCTTCCAGACTTGCAAAAGGACCTTTGGATTCGACCTTCGCTGCCACACGACCCGCGAGGTCTGTGACCTGAGCCAGGCTCAGCGAACGGAATGGTAGAGCCCATGGTGAGGCAGTTGTGGCGTCTGCCCCGACATACGAAGAAGAACGTGGCAAACGGAAGAACGCCCGATCGACTGTGACAGAATCCTCAGCTGTGCCGTTCCAGTAACGCCAAGCCGCGATCCTGGTTCCGGAAATAAACGCGCGCCATGCGAACTCCGAAGTAGAGTTAACATTGAATGCGCCTCGAACCAAGAATGCGCTGGCTCGAGTGTCCCGATCCAAGTTGATGATTGAACCGGCGCTGAGCGGAACCAATGGCATGCCGGGCCATACTTCGAGATGTGTGTTCGGGAGCGGCATCCGCACAGCTGGGTTCCAGTCTGTCACCGCTGAGGGAGGCAACGTGGACAAAAAAAACCGATCGAAGAACGTGTTCTCGGCACCTCCTGGCACACCGCCGATTGAATACGCGCCGCGACCGGGAATCGACATGTGCGCAAGAACTCCAAGCGAAAGAACGTGTGCAGCACCATCTGACGGTGCCGCCTCCGGAAGATCAAATACAGCACAACGCGGCATACCAGCCACTCCCAAGACGGAGCCTTGCACGACCGGCGGAGAACTAGACAGCCCGACAATACTGCTAGAGGCAGCCGTGGCTATAGCGGAACTACGAGGATCGAACGAGCGCAGCCAGCTTCTGACGTCATCTTTCAAGCGATACCCGACGACAGCGTGGGATTCCGCCGCGGCCCCCATTCCAGCACGAGACGCGAATGGAACGGTAGCGGAATACGTCGAGATCACCTGCTCCGAGTTGTAGCGTAGCGTTACTTCTAGCGTCGACTCCCCTCGCTCAAGGCGAAACTCCGATTCTTCTGTGATCTCTGGAACGACCGGCTCGACGACAGGCCCGAGCACCTTTTGCAGCTGGACGACTTCCCCTGGTTGCATCGTTCCACCGAGCAAATCAAACGCAGTCCGTGTTCCTGCATCCCATGCCAAATCCCCGTTCCAACTGCCCATCGACAACACCACCCGGGGAAGACCGTCCACGCGAATCCTATGGGCCTTCGCCTGGAGTGGAACGTTGTATGGATTCCACAACTCGACCGTGAGGATGCGTTCGACGACGGGTGATTGGCCGGCCGGGCCAACGGGCGGCAGGCGGACCTTCATCTGCACCCATGCTGCGCTCAACACTGGTCGAATCACCGCGTCATTGGCGCTCGGCGATTCCGTTTCAACATATGCGCCGGAGACTAGCGTCGAATCAGGCTCAAGGTTGATGAAGTTGAGATATCGATCGATTGGCGACGGCGCCCCAGTATCCGTTTCAAGTCCAGATAGATCATACTTCAATCCGCCGTTTGCTGCGTCGACCACGAGACCACGCGACGCAACAGTTATGTCGTGGAAGCGATTCGCCGTCGCTGCCATGCCGGGCCCACCCGACACAAATGACAATTGCCGCAGAAAGATCACTTTCTCCAAATCGTCTTCAGTGCTGCCTGAGTACCATCCGTCAGCCAGGCCAAAGACAGGCTCGATCCGCACGCGCGGTTGCATCAATTGCCGCAACCGCTCGCGTGAAGCTGCAACATCGTACGGCGCGAATGTGACATCGTTCACCATATCCCGGTCCGCCACGAAAGCCTTCACGCCTTCATCCCCAACCCACCAAGCATAGTGGCCGAGCACGGCATCGGCCGTGCCGTCGGGCGCTGACCCTCGCAACTCCATGCGCCGGGCGAGAACATAGCCAGCGGCTTGGCTTCCCGCGCTTCTCGGACCAACCAAAGTCACCGCCGGAGCGCCGTTGATCGTCACTGGATCGTCAACGGTCAGTGACGAATCCAGAACCGAGACCTCGTCAGTCGGTTCCGACGAACCCCCGCCCGGCGCCATGTTCTCGTTTCCGCTCACGAGCCAAGTCTGCAGGACACCTTGCGACCACACTCCGGTCCAGTGGGTCTGCACCACACCCAAGACGATTCCGGATTCAGCTGTCGAACGTTGGTCTGGCCCGGCGTGGCGCTGGAGCTCTCCTATCGCTATCTCCATCGCATATCTCGCGTTCTGTCGTGCCTTGGCCGCGGAAAGGGTGTTCGCTCCGATCGCCGTTTCAATCCGTGTCAACGTTGCCAGTGAGACCAAGACAAGAACGAGAAGCGCGAGCAGAGCGACCACGATAATCAGCGCAAACCCTCTCGAATCGCGACTGCCTGCTCCGATCGGAAGAGCTGATTCTGAAGCTGGGCGAACTCGTTCCATCTCACGGAATCCCAACCGCGCGAACCTTGATCCGGCGGGAGTAGACTTCTGAATTCGCGATCGCGATCTCCCACCATCGGTCGGCAAAAGCAGTCGTCGAAGCGATTCCCGGCACGTATCCAGCCGAAGGATTCTCTAGGCCACGGAGTGTGGACGCGCCTTCCTCTGTCAGTACTCGGACAAATACCTCAACCTCCGACGGCGTACCGTATGCTACGTCAGTCGCCTGGAAGATCGTGGGATATGGGAGGAAGGGGGGAATAGGCGGAGCTTCTCCGTGATACGCGACAAATGCCCACACTTGTGGCGGCGTTGGATCGCCAACATCCGATCGGTCGACAGGAAAGCGTTCGACCATCCGTCCATCGGGAGCCGCTACAAACACACGAACACCAAAATCAACGACATCCGACGCAATGATGGCGGTACGATCCGGCCGACGGATCGAGTCAGGTTCCCCATTTGTTGCAGCTGTGATGCCCGCAATTCGGTACGCGGTTGTATCAAGAAGATTGTAACCCCTTCCAAATGTTGACGGCGCCGGAGCATTCGTCGAGTTCAGTGGGGCAGCACGCGCCGTGCTTCGATAGAGGAAATATCGCCGATCGAATGCCGCGGTCGCCCCCGATAACCCCGAGCGATCGGGGACCCGCGCAATCTGGTATGAAATTGCACGAGGGCCGGAGAGATCTGCTATCCGAACATTCGAGTCGGCTTCGATTGAAAAGAAGCGCAACCACACACCGATATGGCCGAAGCGAAGCTCTTCGATTGGAGGCACCAAGCTATTGGCCGAGGGGTTGAGACGCAAGCTCTGCGCAGCCCCACCGGGCTTCGATTGCCGGTTGGTGTAGTTTGCATCTGAGATCCCTGCGTCACCACCAACTGATGGTTGTTGGCGAGTAATGCTCACCACAAACCACACATTTCCGTCCTTCCGCAGAAGTAGCCCCTCGAGATCATTCTCGAGTTGGTCCAGTGCAAGTTTCGCCTGATTGCGCGATGCGAGACTGCCTCGTGAGCGGTTCCACGATTCCATCACGTTTGAGGTAATACCAATCATGAGGGCCGCAATAACAGCAGTGATTCCCACCGCTACAATCAGCTCGATTACGGTGAAGCCTCGCTTCACCGCACTAGCCGTCGACTCACCATGTTCGACAGATCTCACGGATGTATTGCGAAGAAGAACACAACGGTGCGTCGCTCAGTCTCGGGAGGCTCTGCCGAAGGATCACCCCCGTCGACGAATCGCGCCACGGCCGTTGAACTTGCGGGTCCGACAGGCACCCGGTAAGGCCACATCACTTCCGCCGTGATCGTCATTGTCCCGTGTGTGCCATCGACGAACGGCGTAGACTGTTTCACTCCAATTCGAAAGTACCGATCACGCTCGGCAATTCCAGGACTTGCGATGTTAAGTGCGGCGTCAGCGTCACCGCCCGACTCCAGTCGAATCCGCGACCCGTCGGCCGCTGCAACAAGGAAGATTGGAGCGCTCAGAGGCGAAGGGATGTTTGTTCTCGCCCAATCAAATCCGACCCTCCTCAACTCAGTCTCAATAGTCCCAGCCAAACGAGCTGCCAGATCAGCGCTCGATACGTCGTCAACCCGTCGTGAGATCGGGGCCAGCAGTCCGATGACCGCAACGATGACAGTGGCGAAGACGGCAGTCGATACCACGACCTCGATCAACGTGAAGCCACCAACACGCCCGCCCCTGATGCCTCTACTCACGGGAGAAAGTCTCTCGCCTCGTTAAGCAGTCGAGTTTGCCCGAGCGCGTTTATCGCCAATCCACGAACACCGTCACGATTCGTGTAGATGAAGGGCGGGGTCGCGCCGGGCCCGATCACGCGTCCGGTCGCAAGGACAATGTCACCAGTGATGCCCCCCGCGCCATCCGTGGTTGTGCCTCGCGGAGTGAATCCAACTCCTATCCAGCGCTCTCTCGCAGTCGGCGATGCCTCAACCGCCAGTCCCGGCTCCACCAACTGGAGTGCAGTCGATTCGTAGTCAGTCCAGTTTCCACCATCCACTTCTGCGGTGGAAAGCGAATCGTGGGGTACCACGTAAACCCGTTCGGGAAGGAAGACGCCGGCATCAAGCGGCTCCCATTGACCTCCCGCACCACGTACCGCCACGCACAGATACCTCCGATAGCGCAGAGGATTGTTCACGTTGTCGTTCACCAAGAACGCAGTTTCGCGAGCGGTCAGCACTGCTTGGCTCCGAGCCTGCATGAGGAGGGCCACCACTGTCGACTGTGCCGCCTGGAGACCGATTGTTGCATTACCGCTTCCGCGCAGGAACCCGAAACCGATCACGCCGACAAAGATCGAGACGATCGCGACGACCACGAGCATCTCGACGAGCGTAAATGCCGAACGCGCCGTGTACAGCGTCCGCGTCCTTGACCCGTCCCTACAGGCACTAGTCGCGGCCATAGTAAATATTGTCGCGGTTAATCTCATCGGTCCCAGGAGGAAACCGATCGAGGAGCCCCGTCCGAAACGGCGTAGAAGGCTGTTCCTTGTCGCCAACGTTGCATGCCTCGTCAGGGCCATGCGAATACAGTAGAAACCCTTTGCTAAGCCAGACCGTGTCATTCGCGCTACGTCGATAGCGGTAGTAGTACCATTGTCCCCATGGATCGTTGAACCAGTTGATCTTGATATCCGTCGGATCGTCGGCCTCAGCAGAGTTTGGCAGGTCGTCCTCGTCCCGCGACGCAAGGGTGAAGCGATCAAAATCGACAAACACCCGCCCTTTCCGCGGCAGCTTGACCGTCCTCGGGTTCACATTCCCGCCGAGTGCGTTGAACAGTATCGCGCCTCCATCTATCGCTAACCCTCCATCCACCCCATCCGGCGTCCACGGATAGTCTCCGTAGTGCTGCTTGTATTGCTCGAGCGCGGCGGCGAGGACGGCCATTTCGGCCTTGGCCTGGGCGACCTTGCTCCGCTCGGTCACGCTCCGGCCCACGACCAGCGTGAGGCTCGCGAGCACGGCGATCAGCGACATCACGATCAGCAGTTCGAGCAGGGTGAAGGCGCGCGCTTCGCTGCGCGCAGGCGAGTGGCTAGAGGCTAGAGGCAAGAGGCGGAAGACGAAATAGGGCGAACGTGCTGCGTGCACGGGCGCGGGAGCGACCGACGTGCGCACGAACAGCCTGGAGGCGGAGTATTCCATCAGCGAGGCGTGGTATCACCTTTCAGGAGCGTTTGCACCGGGATTGAGGGCCGGTTGGCGTCGACGGGAGACCGGGACGGGTACGGTGTCGGGAACCCGAGGTGGGCCGCAAAGAGCCGCAGAAGGCGCAAAGAAAGAACACGTCACAGGAGGAAACCGAGAGAACGGAGATCCCCCACCGCCGCGTTCGGCGGTGCGTTGACGGCTCTCCCGCCTAGCCGCCAGCCAGTACGGGCCGAAACCCTGCTTCCTCGAGAACTCGACACGCGGCGGGGCGCTGATCCCCCTGGATCTCGATCACGCTGCCGGGCTTGAGCGTGCCGCCGACGCCGGCGCTGCGCTGGATGGTGCGGGCGATCTCCTGCAGCTCGTTCTCCGCGATGCCCTTGAAGCCGGAGATCACGGTCACGGTCTTGCCGCCACGCCCGGCGGTCTGGCGAACCACCTCGATCCGGCCGCGATTCCGATTCGGTTCACCGCGCTTCGAGGTCGCTGTCGGCGCGGAGGCGGGCTGAGCCGGAGCGCTCGGCAAACCTTCCCCGCTCAACCCGGAGAACGGATTGTTCGTGAGCGGATGGGCGCCGCCGGACGTGTCGATGCGGGAAGGCTTGGCCATGGCGCGCTCAGTCGAAAGCAGGCCGCGGCAAAGTCAAAAACGGAACGGCTTCCGCGGAAGGCAGGAATCTCGATCCGGTCACAGAGATCACGGAGGAGACACAGATGAGAGGACGCCGAGGCGCGCTAACGTTTCGCGGCCAATCGTTCTCGGCCGGGTTCTTTCTCTTTCTCGTGGTCTTTGGTCCGTCCTTGGCGCCTTGGCGTCTTGGCGCGAGTCATCTCCGCCCGCATCGGGAACCTTCGTGCTTACCGCTTAAAGCTTACAGCCTATCGCCTGGAGTCTCGGCGCTTCGGCGCGTGCCCGCGCTGCGGAGACGAGCGACGAACATCGAGCGTCGAGAGCACGTTACCTCCGTTCCTTGGCGTCTTGGCGCGAGATCTGCCTTCTCGGTTCGTCAGCGTACGCTTCCGTGACGATCCCGATCCGGTCACAGAGGGCACGGAGGAGACACAGAGTTCACAGAGAAGACCTTTTCACAGGAGGTAGCGGAGAGAACGGAGAAAGGCAGTTCCACAGGAAACGAAGGTTGCGAGGATCAATCCGTGGGTTCTCTGCTCTTCCATCACCGCGGCTACGGCACGGTGATGTTTTTATGAGCCTTTCCGGATACATTCCTTGACGGAATGCGGTCCGGACGGCGCCTCCACTTTCGAATGGAGAACGGTTCGGCGTCGGCATGGGCGCATCGCCCCGCCGTCCGTTGGAAGGCTCCCCCCATCGCGGGCGCTCGGAGCCGGGCTAACGTAACGCCAGAACGGAATGAGCCGTTCGCCAAAAACGAAGGAGAGAAGATCATGAAAACAAGAACCATCCTCACCTCCGTCATTGCCAGTGCCGCGTTGCTCCTGCCCGCGGGGGCCTTCGCAAATGCGGGGACGCGCGCATCGACGAGTTCTTCCAGCGCCGGGCAGGATGCCTCACGCATCCAGAGCAGCATGACGCCGGATAACCTGTTCACACAGATCAGCAAGGACGAGTTGAAGAACCGCGTGACCGCCGATGACATCGTCGGCAAGGACGTGGTCGACCGGCACGGAGAGAAGATCGGCAAGGTCAAGGAAGTCGGTCTCAGCCAGGTGATCCGCAACGGCAGCCAGTCGAGTGGCGACAGCTACACCGCCTCCGGCAGCATCGCCGGCGCGAACGCCAGTGCGTCGGTCGGCAGTGCGACCAGCGCGTCGCCGGGCACCGGCAATGCGAACCCGTCGGGCTGGACGAGCGCTAACGGCAACGTGAACCTGATCGTGGCGCTCGACGACGACGTCAAGGACGAGCAGATCGACAAGGATTTCGCCGTCATCCCGGCCTCGCAGGTGACATTTGATCGCGAGGAGGACCGGCTGGAACTCAACCTCGTAAAGCAGCAATTCGCGTCCAACTTGAGGTAACGCGTTTCGCTTCGCTTCAGCACGAGGCATGGCAAGGCACCGGGCGTCCCGCCCGGTGCCTTTTTCGTCGGCGCGCAGGAAGGCCCCCGGAGCGGGGCTTCCGGGGCGAGCTGCGAGGGCAGTTATCTGTTACCGGTTATTGGTTACGAGCTTGGCGCGCTGCCAGCGCAGTTCCTCGTCACCGGTTACTGGATATTCGTCGCCTAGCTCCACGAGGAGGACCCCAAGCCGCCAAGAGCCGACCCGATCACCGATAACTGATAAGGTGTCCGTCCCTCCCATGGTCCCGTTGTCCGTAGTCCCGTGGTCCTTCGCTGCGAGCGCAGTTATCCGTCACCGGTTACTGGTTATTCGTCAGCCCCGATAATCGCGAGGGCAGTTATCTGTTACCGGCTATTGGCTATTCGTCAGCCCCGATAACTCATAACTGATAACTCCTCTTCCCCTCCGTCCGGTGGTCCAGTTGTCCGTGGTCCCTTGGTCCGTGGTCCCGTGGTCCGGTAGTCCCTTGTCCCTTATCCCCGTAATCCCCTCACTCCACCTTCGTGCCGCAGACGCCTCCGGCGGGCTTTCCGCCGGTGAGAAACTCCAGGGCTTTCGCGTAGCTTCGTCGCTCGAGAAAATGGGCGAGCCGAGGATCGAGCGCGTCGCGATGGGTCGCCAGCAGGCTGTCCAAACGCTCCATGCCCTGCAGCATCTTATGAGTATCAGGGTGCTTCATCCCAGCGACCAAATCGATTAGGCTCCCTTGGATCTGGGAAATCAGTTCGTGGCTCATCGTTGCACAATGCGCTATCCTGGTGATTGTTGCGTGAGTCGCATTTCCACCTCGCCCGCCCGCCCCAAGTGCGACGGCGCTTTGCGCGTCCGCCGCGACCCGCCTCTGAGAGGGCTCCATACTCATATTACGTTTGTTAATGAAATCCGAGAGAGTAGAGCACGCGATCCCCGTCCGCGCATCCTTTACCCATGAACCTGCCGTCCTACACCTCCCGGTCAAATCTCGATTTGATCGATTCCTACTACCAGCAATGGAAGGAGTCGCCCGAGTCGATCGATGCCTCGTGGAGGTCCTTCTTCGAGGGCTTTGAACTCGCCGAGGGCCGCAATGGCGGGTCGGCGCCGGCGCCGCGCACCGGGGCCGCCCCGGCCGGCGATCACCTGCGCCAGTCCAAGGTCTCGTCGCTCATCTACGCGTATCGATCGATTGGACACATCCAGGCCCATCTCGACCCGCTGAGCCCCCCCCCGGCGCCCAGCCCGCGGCTGTCGCTGGAGGAGTTCGGGTTGAACGAGGCCGACCTGGACGTGGAGTTCGCCGCGGTCAACTACCTCGACGGCGGGGCCATGCGGCTCTCCTCGATCCTCGAGGGCCTGCGCGAGACCTACTCGGGCTTTGTCGGATTCGAGTATCTGCACATCCAGGACAAGGAAATCCGCCGCTGGATCCAGGCGCAGATCGAGCCGAACCGCTGCCGGCCGGAGTTTTCGCGGGAGACGAAACTGCGCATCCTCCACAAGCTCTACCAGGCGGAGATCTTCGAGCGTTTCCTGCATACGCGCTACGCGGGGCAGAAGCGATTCTCCCTCGAGGGGGGCGAGACGCTCATCCCCGCGCTCGACGCGCTCATCGAGCACTGCGGCGCGCTCGGCCTGAAGGAGATCGTGATGGGCATGGCCCACCGCGGCCGCCTCAACGTCCTGGCCAACATCCTGGGCAAGTCCTACGACTTCCTCTTCGAGGAGTTCTCGGAGAACTACATCCCCAACACCGTCGGCGGCGACGGCGACGTGAAGTACCACCTTGGATACGAGACCACGCTGCCGACCAGGAGCGGCAACCCGATCGAGGTGCGGCTCGCCGCCAACCCGTCGCATCTCGAGGCGGTCAACCCCGTGGTCGAGGGCAAGGCGCGCGCGCGCCAGCGCATCATCGGCGACACCGAGCGGCGCGGGCTCGTGGTGCCCCTGCTCATCCACGGCGACGCCGCGTTTGCCGGCCAGGGCATCGTCGCGGAGACGCTGAACTTCTCGCAGCTGCCCGGCTACCGCACGGGCGGGACCGTCCACTTCATCATCAACAACCAGATCGGCTTCACCACCGGCCCGGAGGAGTCGCGCTCGAGCTCCTATTGCACGGACATCGCCAAGATGATCGAGGCGCCGATCCTTCACGTCAACGGCGACCAGCCGCTGCAGGTCGTGCGCTGCGTGCAGCTGGCGCTGGAGTTCCGCCAGCGCTTCCGCCGCGACGTGGTGATCGACATGTATTGCTACCGCAAGCACGGGCACAACGAGACGGACGAACCGATGTTCACGCAGCCGGTGCTCTACCAGAAGATCGCCCGGCACCCGTCCCCCAGCCAGATGCTCGCGCGACGCCTCGTGAACGAGGAGACGTTGAGCGAGACGCAGGCCGCGAAGTTCCAGGACGACTACACCGCCACCCTGGAGGGGGCGCTCGAACGGGTGAAAAAGGCGGAGGAGAACCTGAAGCGCGAAAAGGAAAAGTTCTCGGGCTCGACGGCCGTCTTCCAGCCGGGGTTTTCCTTCGACCCGGTCGACACCGCGGCGTCACGCGAGCTGCTGGGGAAAGTCGTGCGCGCGCTCACGGAGGTGCCGACCGATTTCAAGGTCAACCCGAAGATCAAGCGCCTGCTCGACGCGCGCGCCCAGGCGTTCCGCGACGACGCGACCGTGGACTGGTCCTATGCGGAGGCGCTCGCCTTTGGCACGCTGCTCGCCGAGGGCACGCCGGTGCGGTTGTCCGGGCAGGACAGCGAGCGCGGCACGTTCAGCCAGCGCCATGCCGTGCTCTACGACCTCGAGACGCGCACGAAGTACGTCCCGCTGCGGCACGTTGATCCGGGCCAGGCGCAGTTCTGCGTCTACAACAGCTCGCTTTCGGAGGCCGCGGTGCTCGGGTTCGACTACGGGTACTCGCTCGATTTCCCAAAAATGCTCTGCATCTGGGAGGCGCAGTTCGGGGACTTCGCGAATGGTGCGCAGGTCATCATCGACCAGTTCATCACCGCCTCGGAATCGAAATGGCAGCGCGTGAGCGGCATCACCCTGCTCCTCCCGCACGGCTACGAGGGCCAGGGCCCGGAGCACTCGTCAGCGCGCCTTGAACGTTTCCTGCAGCTCTCGGCCGAGGAAAACATCCAGGTCTGCAACCTCACCACGCCGGCCCAGCTCTTCCACCTCCTACGGCGCCAGATGAAGCGGGGATTTCGCAAACCGCTCGTCATCATGGCACCGAAGAGCCTGCTGCGCAGCAAGGACGCCGTCTCGCCGTGGAGCGCCTTTTCCGACGGCGTCTTCGAGGAGATCCTCGACGATCCGGCCGCGCCGAAGAAGGCCACTCGCGTGATCGTGTGCAGCGGGAAGGTCTACTACGACCTGGTGGCCGAGCGGGCCCGGCGCGACCAGGCCGGGTCGACCGCCATCGTGCGCGCCGAGCAGCTGTATCCGCTGCATCGCGACAAGCTGCGGGATATCCTCGGCCGGTATCGCGGCGCCAAGGCGCTGGTCTGGTGCCAGGAGGAGCCGCAGAACATGGGCCCGTGGACATTCATCGCGCCGCAACTCGAGGAGATCGCCGGCCGCCGGCCCGTCTACGCCGGCCGGGACGCCAGCGCCAGCACCGCGGTGGGCTCGCTCGCGCGGCACAGGATCGAGCTCGCGCAGTTCCTGGAGGCCGCGTTCACGGCATGAGGAGGAGCGTCACAGAGAGCACGGAGGACACGGAGAAAGGCAGTTTCACAGAAGGAAACGAAGGTAACCAAGAATCACGCAAAGCATCGCAGCCCTTCATTCCCTTCGTCTCCTCCATCGCCGCGGCCTCTACACAGCAATGCTTCTGCAAACCTGCCTTCTCTCCTCTGTGACCTCTGTGTCTTCTCTGTGAACTCTGTGACCAGCTCGAAACACCAGCTGAGAAAGAGAATGAGAACGAGAATGAACCTCACCGAGAAAGTTGGGGCGCGAAACGTTACCGCCTTCCGGCATCCTCTCCCCTTTGTTCTCTGTGGCTCCTCCGTGTCCTCTTTGACCCACCTCTGACTTCACCATGTCCATCGACGTCAAAATCCCTCCGATGGGTGAATCCATCACCTCCGGCATCCTCGCCAACTGGCGCGTGAAGGACGGCGACACCGTCAAGCGCAACCAACCGTTGTTCGAGCTCGAGACCGACAAGATCACCTCCGAGGGCGTCGCGGAAGCCGACGGGGTGATCCACCTGAGCGTGGAAGCGGGAGCCGAGGTGAAGATCGGCCAGGTCGTCGCCGTGATCGAACCCGGGGCGGCGACATCCGATCCCAAGGTTCCGACCGAACCCAATGCCGCGGCCAGCGCACCCGCGCCGGGCCCCACGAAGCCACCGCCCGCGCCGGCGGCGGAGGCTGCGAGCCCGACCGTCTCGCCCGCGGTCCGCCGCATCGCCGCCGAGACAGGCGTCGATCCCTCGACCGTCTCGCCCGGCACCGGCAAGGGCGGGCGGGTGACCAAGGGCGACATGCTCCAGGCAGCTGAAACGGCGCCGGAAGCAGCGGTCCCGGCGTCTGCGGCGCCGGAATCCCGGACCTCGAGTCCCAAACCTCAGATGCCGGCAGCCGGAGCGACTCCTCCTTCCGCCCCCGCACCGACCTCCGCCGGGCCGGAACCCCGCGGCACGCGACGCAAGATGACGCCGCTGCGCGCGAAGATCGCCGAGCGCCTGGTCCAGGCGAAGAACCAGACGGCGATGCTGACGACCTTCAACGAAGTCGACATGACCGCCGTGCGCGACCTGCGCTCCCGCTACCAGGAGGACTTCACCAGGAGGCACGGCATCAAGCTCGGCTTCATGTCCTTCTTCGTAAAGGCGGCGGTGCACGCACTCAAGGAGGTCCCGGCGATCAATGCCATGCTCGACGGGGACAGCATCATCGAGAACCATCACCACGACATCGGCGTGGCGGTATCCACTGACCGGGGACTGATGGTGCCGGTGCTGCGCGACTGCGACAACAAGACCCTGGCGCAGATCGAGAGTGACCTCGGCGGTTACGCCGGGAAGGCGCGCGAGGGAAAGATCACGCTCGATGACCTCAATGGCGGCGTGTTCACGATCACCAATGGCGGCATCTTCGGCTCGCTGCTCTCCACCCCGATCCTCAATCCGCCGCAGAGTGCCATCCTCGGCATGCATGCCATCCAGGATCGCCCGGTCGCCCTGAACGGCCAGGTCGTGATCCGCCCGATGATGTATCTGGCGCTCAGCTACGATCACCGGATCGTCGACGGCAGGGAAGCCGTCACCTTCCTCGTGAAGGTCAAGCAAGCGATCGAGGATCCCGCGCGACTACTGCTGGGAGTCTGAGCGGGTGATTCAAACCGGTCACAGAGGAGACAAAGAGTTCACCGGGAGAATTCATTCTACAGAAGGAAACGCAGATAACGAAGGCATCGATCCGATTGAACAGGAGATCGCAGAGAGAGCAGAGACAAGCCAAGCACGGAAGCCTCGACGACTTCTCCGCTTCCTCTGCGATCTCCTGTGAAACTCCTCCTCTTGGATTTCTCTGTGACCTCTGTGCCTCCTCTATGCGCTCTGTGACCGGATCGAGAAGCCCGCCGAGAAAGAGAACGAGAATGAGAACGAGAACGATGGGGCGCGAAAAATTTCCGCCTTCCGGCGTGCTCTCCTCTGTGACCTCTGTGTCTTCTCTGTGCGCTCTGTGACCGGATCGAGAAACCCGCCGAGAAAGAGAACGAGAATGAGAACGAGAACGATGGGCGCGAAAAATTTCCGCCTTCCGGCGTGCCCTCCTCTGTGACCTCTGTGTCTCCTCTGTGCGCTCTGTGACCCTACTCTGAACCGCCTTTACTCATGTCCTCTGAATTCGATCTCATCGTCATCGGCGCCGGTCCGGGCGGGTATGTCTGCGCGTTTCGGGCGGCGCAACTCGGGCTGAAGGTCGCGCTCGTGGACAAGCGGCCGACGCTCGGCGGCACCTGTCTCAATGTCGGCTGCATCCCCAGCAAGGCCCTGCTGCATTCGAGCGAGCAGCTCGCGTTCGTGCGTCACCATGCGGCCGAGCACGGCATCAGGACCGGCACGGTCGAGTTCGACCTGGCCACGCTGATGAAGAAGAAGGACGCCGTCGTCGCCCGGCTCGTCGGCGGTGTGGCGCAGCTTGCGAAGGCGCGCAAGATCACCGTGCTCACGGGCGCGGCATCCTTTGTATCCGCGGATACGATCGCGGTGAAAAGTCACACGGCGACGAAACAGGTGTCGGCGAAGAACATCGTTATCGCCACCGGATCGGCACCGGTCGAGCTGCCGTTCATGCCATTTGATGGAGGCACCGTGGTTTCCAGCGACGACGCGATCGCCTTCGAGACGGTGCCGGGGAAACTGCTCGTCGTCGGCGGCGGCGCGATCGGGCTCGAACTGGGCTCGGTCTGGGCGCGGCTGGGCAGCGAGGTGACGGTGGTGGAGTTTCTCCCCAGGATCGCAGCCGGCTTCGATGAGGATGTCGTGCGCCTCTTCACCCGCGCCCTCCAGAAGCAGGGGCTGAAAATCGAGACGGGGGCGAAGGTGACGGGGATCCGGAAAACGGAGGACGGAGGCCGGAGGACGGACGGTGGCGGCGGACGGAAGGCCGGGCCGGCCGAAAGCCCGCCTGTGGTGCTCGAGGCGGAGCGGGACGGGCAGAAGCTGGAGTTTCCCGCCGACAAAGTCCTGGTGGCGGTGGGGCGCCGTCCGTTCACCGAGGGGCTCGCGCTGGAGAAGGCTGGCGTGGAACTTGACGAGAAGAAGCGCGTGAAAGTGGACACCCATCTGCGCACAGGCGTCCCGGGCATCTGGGCGATCGGCGACGTGGTCGCGGGGCCGATGCTCGCGCACAAGGCGGAGGAGGACGGTGTGGCTGTGGCCGAGTGGATCGCGGGCAAGGCAGGTCACATCAACTGGGACCTCGTGCCCGGCATCATCTACACCGATCCGGAGGCGGCATCGGTGGGCCTGGGCGAGGAGGGTGCAAAGGCGCGGGGGATTGCCGTGAAGGTGGGCAAGTTCAATTTCGGCGCCAACGGCCGTGCCATCGCGGCCGATGCGACCGAGGGATTCGTGAAGATCATCGCCGACGAGAAGACGGACCGCATCCTGGGCGCACAGATCCTCGGCCGAGGCGCGGGCGAACTGATCAGCGAAGTGGTCACGCACATGGAATACGGCGGCAGCGCCGAGGATCTTGGCCGCACCATCCACGCGCATCCCACGATGAGCGAAGCCGTGAAGGAAGCCGGCCTGGCCGTGAGCAAGAGTGCGATCCACGCGCTGTAGTCGATCGTGATTCGTTCGGAAGTTGGCCTGAACGATCCGGTCACAGAGGTCACGGAGGGGGCACAGAGGTCACAGAGAAGACCTTTTCACAGGAGGTAACGGAGGAAACCAAGGAGAAGATTGGATACAGGAAGCTTCAATCGCTTCGTGTCCTGGGCTTTGCTTTGTCCTTGGCGCCTTGGCGTCTTGGCGCGAGATCCGTTCGCCTCGGTTTGTCAGCCATCCGCTTTGTGACCGATCCGGTCACGGAGAGCACGGAGGCCACAAAGGTCACCGAGAAAGGCCTTCTCAGAGAAGACAATGAGGTAACCAGGGATCGATCGGAACAGGCGCGGCCTTCGTTTGCTTCGTTTCCTTTTGTGAACCTGTCCGGGGAACTTCGTTTTGCAGACGAGATCGCCGAGTAACTGAGAAGGAGCGGATCTCGAACAATCCGAACGCTTCCAGTTCTCCCTCGGATCCGTTCTTGGCGCCTTGGCGACTTTGCGCGAGATCGGTCTTCTCGGTTCGTCAGCCATCCGCTTCGTCACCGATCCCGATCCGGTCACAGAGATCACGGAGAAAGGGCACTTTTCAGGAGGCAACGAAGCTACCCCCCGCGTCCCGTCGTGGCTTCCTCGGGGTTTCCCCGAGTCCCGCGAACGCCGGGCGACCGAAGGTGAATACTGCACGTGAGTTGTTCACGGCGTGCTTGTCACTTGATGACCTTGAGGTCACAATCGGCGCATGAACCCCGTACGCTTGGCCCTGGCCTGTGCCATGGCATTCACCTGTCTTGTCCGGACGTCCAGCGCCACGACGGTGATCCCGCCCACCCTCGACGAACTCGTGGAGCGCGCCGGCTCCGTCGTTCGTACCCGGGCCCTCGATACCCGCTGTGAATGGCGCGGCGAGGGCGACGAACGCCGCATCGTGACCGTGGTGACCTTCGCCGTCGATGAGACGATCGTCGGCCCGGCGCAGGAGACAGTCGAACTCGAGTTTCTCGGCGGCGAGATCGACGGCGAGCGCATGTTCGTCGCGGGCCAGACGCTGTTTGCCCCGGGTCACGAGGACATCCTCTTCGTCTCGCGCCAGCTCAACGCCGTCACCCCGCTCGTGCGCATGATGTTCGGGCGCTATCTCGTGGCCGAACATGAGGACGGTCGCGCGTTCATCGCGCGCGCCAACGGCACACCCCTCCTTGCCACCGACCAGGTCTCCGCCCCGATTAACAACCCACCCGAGGGCGAGGTCCTCGCCATGGTCCTCGCAGCCGGCCCGATGACGCCCGACGCTTTCGCTGATGCCATCCGCGAGTCCGCGCGGCAGCAGGGCCGCTCCGACGTCAGCGCCAGCGTGGGAGGGCAGGACAAATGAAAGCGCGCCCCCTTGCCTTCGCCGCCGGGCTGATTGCGACTGCGCTCCTGGGCACGATCGTCCGCGCCTACGACTTCATGGACGGGGTCCCCGCGTGGCCCAATGGCAACGTGACACTCGAACTGCAACTGGGCGTCTCGCCGACCTACTCCGATGGTACCACGCCAAACAGCACGGCCATTCAGGCAATCGCGGCGTGGAATCCCTACATGGGTCGCGTACAGTTCACCTACGTCAACAACTCGGGAGCCGCCAAGTCGCGGACCAACGGCAAGAACAACGTCTTCTTCAACAACAAGGTCTTCGGCAGCGACTTCGGTGACGGCGTCCTCGCCGTCACCACCGGCCGGACCAATTCGAGCGGTCCGATCGAAATGGATGTGGTGGTGAATACCGCGCACTCGTGGGACTCCTACCGCGGATGGCTGCAGTCCCCGAAGTACGACCTGCGCCGGGTGCTCGCCCACGAGTTCGGCCATGTGCTCGGCCTGGATCATCCCGACGAGGCCGGCCAGTGGATTCCAGCCCTGATGAATTCTCACATCAGCGACACCGAGACAACCGTATTGGACGACCAGGACGGAATCGCCGCGCGCTATGGGCGCGGCGTTTCAAACCCGGCGGTGGCGCCGACGATCGTCGACCACCCGCAGAGCGTGTCCATAATGGAAGGATACGTTGTCACGATGTTCGGATCGGCGACTGGATCGAATCCCCTTGCCTATCAATGGCTCAAGAATGGCGAGCAGATCAACGGTGCCACGAAAAACTACATCCAGTTCGACGCTGTGCGCGTCTCGGACGCCGGGACCTACAAGCTCCGCGTATCGAACGAAGTGGGCTCGGTGACGAGCACAGGAGCAGTCCTGTCCGTCGAGGCGGCCACGCTGCCCGTCTTCAGCACACAGCCGCCCGCCAGCGCCTCGGTCGAGGAAGGCGGATCTCTCAATCTCTATGCCTACGCGTCAAGCAACGTCTGGATCAGCTCTTATCAATGGACACGCGACGGTGTCAACGTGCCCGGTGCCACGAGCCATTACCTGACGATCTCCAACGCGACGAGCGCGGATGCAGGCACGTATCGCATTGTAGCGACCAACATCGCCGGTTCCACGACGAGCAGCGCGTGCGTGATCACGGTCATCCCGCCGCGCCCGCCTGTCTTCACCACGCAACCCAGCAGCGGACGAACGATAGTCGGAAACGGATTCAGTTTCTCATGTTCGGTAAACAGCGTCCAAACCGTAACCTATCAGTGGTCACATGACGGAGTCGACATTCCCGGCGCGACCGGTTCGTGGCTGCAGCTAGGTTCAACCAAGGCCGCCGATGCGGGCACCTATCAGGTCACGGTCACAAACGTAGCAGGCAGCGTCACCTCCAGTCCTGCCACGCTCACACTCGAGCCACTTCTGCCGCCACAGCGTACGATCCTGTCAAACGTCACCCCGGCTCTGGGGAGCTCGTTCAGACTCTCAGTCGGCTACAGCTGGAACGAGTCGCCCATGACCTACCAATGGTACATGGATGGCGTGGCCATTCCAGGCGCGACGAGCTACGAGTATTACGTCAATCAGGCGAGCGCCGCCCACGCAGGCGAGTATTTCGTGGTGGTTTCGAACGCCTCCGGCTCGACCACCAGTACGACGTCGCTCGTGCAGGTGACAGGGACAAGCACTGTGCCGCTCGGCGGCTGGAAGCAGGCGCTTACCCAGTCGGGCGTCGTGCATTTCCTTTTCGAGAACCCGGCCCGCGTTGAACGGTTCGATCTCGCCAACCAGACTTGGTTGGCGCCGGTTACGCTCAATCGCACGCCGGTGGCGATGACGTTCGCCTCCCCGGCCATGGCCGTCGTCGCCTTCGGTCGCTCCCTCGCCACCGTCAACCTGGCGACCGGCGCCGAGTCGCCGATCGCGAACCTCACCCAATCCCCCGTCGAACTCCAGGTTCACGACGGTCGCGTGTATTTCCTCTGCTACGACCCTGTCTACTCGAGCTCCCGCAGTTTCGGGAGCGTCGCCTTGACCGGGGCGGGCACGGTGGCGTGGCACGCGGGTTCCTATGATCTCGGGCAGGATTTCGCGATCGATCAGAGCCTCGGCCTCGCGATCTTCCCGCGCTCCTGGGGCGGCGGAATGCGCGCCTACCAAATCACTGCCGAGGGTACCCTCGGCAGCTACTTCGAGACGACAAGCGCGCCGGGCTACAGCTCGGAGGGTGCCGTGTATCTTCGGCCGGATGGAGTCGCCGTCTTTTCCGGCTCAGGCTACGTGTTTGCAGCAGACGACCTTTCCGGGCTCGGCATCATCGGCGAACGCTTCGATGGGGTGGACTTTGCCGCGGACCAAACCGCGCTGGTGCTGCGCGGTAATCGGGTCACGGGCTATGCTTCCGACCTCAGCGAACGGGGAAGCCTGACGCTGTCCCGCTTCGCGCAACAGATCGTCGTGTTTGGGGATGAACTGTTCACGTTCACTCAGCCCTCATCAACCGCAGGCGGGACCATCTTGTGGGAAAAGCATCCTCTGGACGGACTCGCAAACCCGGCCGAACTCGCCGCCGTATTGCCCACCAACCTGGGCTACACGCCTGATGAAGTCATGATCGACCGGGACGGCGTGGTGCTCGTCTACAGCCGGGTTCACGGCAACATCTTCCGGTGGTCCACGGTCGAGCAGCGCTATCTTGAGTCGATCCCACTCCATGGACGTCCGAACTCGATCACCTACTCGCCTGAGGCACACTGCATCTACACCGGGTATGCCGACGGCCGGGTCCGCATGATCGACGTTTCTGCTGGGCTCGAGGAACAGGACTTCGTCAAGGCGGGTTCGTCGTCGGTGGTCGTCTGTGCCGCCGGCGATCTCCTCGTCGTCGGCGGGAACACGTACTATGCCAGCCTGCTGGACATCTACGACAGCGCAGGTCTCCGCACCGCGACCAGCTCCTCGAGCGGCTTCTCCCGGACGACCGCATGGAACGCATCCCGTCGCCGCGTCTACTACTTTCGCGAATACTATTCCAGCGGCTACATTTACTACACGGAGATCGCCGAGGACGGCACCGTCGTCGAGAACAGGAACTCGCCCTACCTCGAAGAAGGTACCATGGCGTCCCCCATCCGCATCTCGCCCAACGGCGAGATCCTGCTGCTGGGAAGCGGCGCCTTCCTCAACGTCGACACGCTCGCCAAGAACAACACCCTGCCCCATGCCGTCTCGGACATGGCATGGCTCGGGCAGCGCGTCTTCACGATCCGTCAGACGCTCGGGGGAAGCGAGGTGCAGCGCTGGGGAGGGACAAACTACGCGCTCGACGCATCATGCGCCCTCTCGGGCTACGGCGTCCGTCTCCTCGCCTGCGGTGAGGACCGCCTGCTCGCCGTGACGCAACGCGCAGGCGGACGCGTCGCGTTCACGCTCCTCGACGCAAACCTGAAGACCCGTACACACTTTGAGAATACGCCCGATCTCTCCACGAGTTCGCTCGCCAATCTCTCCACCCGGGGCGGCGTGGGTACCGGGGATGGCGTGATGATTGCGGGCTTCGTCGTCGGCGGCACCCAGGGCAAGCGCGTGCTCGTGCGCGCCATCGGACCGACGATGCGCGAGCTCGGCGTGCAGGAACCGCTGGCGGACCCAGTCCTCACTCTCGTCCGCAGCGGCGTGGCCGTCGGCCGGAACGACGACTGGCAGAGCGACGAGTCTGCGGATCTGCGCGACGCGTTTTCCGAGGCCGGGGCCTTCCCGCTGCCCGCTGGCTCACGCGACGCCGCACTCGTGGCCGAGCTTGCTCCCGGGGCCTACACCGCGCTTGTCAGCGGTAAGGACCAGGCCGGGGGCGTTGCCCTTGTCGAGGTGTACGATCTCGACCTCGACTCCACCGACCGTCGGCTGGTCAACATCTCCACGCGTGCCGTCGTCGGCGCAGGCGAGCGGGTGCTCATCCCCGGTCTTGTCATCACGGGATCACAGCCCAAGCGGCTCCTGATACGGGCCGTCGGTCCGGGCCTGTCGATATTCAGTCTCACGGGGATCGCGGATCCGAAACTCGAGATCGTCGATCGGGAGGGCCAGCTCGTCGCGGTGAACGACAACTGGAACACTGACAATGTCGACATGACGAGGGCTGCCAGCGCCTCCGCAGGGGCGTTTGCTCTCACGGCGGAAAGCCGGGACGCGGCGCTCGTCACCACGCTCTCTCCGGGCATCTACACGGTGATCGTGAGTGGTGTGGACGGGGCCACCGGCTTGACGCTCGTGGAAGTCTACGAGGTGCCCTGAGCAGACATCGACTGCGCCCCGATGCTGACCGCCGCGGTCCCCTGGAGCGGTCAGCGGTCGGCGCTCACGAGATTCGATCCAGTCACAGAGGTCACGGAGGAGACACAGAGATCACGGAGAAGGGCGTTTTCACAGGAGGAAGCGGAGGTAACCGAGGATCAATCGAGGACGGTCTCGCCCTCCGTTCTCTTCGTTACCTTCTGTGAATCCATTCGGTGAAGTCAGATGTGCCCAGAGGATCGGCAAGAGAACGAGAAGAGTGAATACCGGGGGCTCCGCCCGCCTCGATCTTTGCATTTGGTTCGTTCTTAGCGCCTTGGCGTCTTGGCGCGAGATCTGTTTTCTCGGTTCGTCAGCTTCCCTCCCGTCACGATCCCGATCCGGTCACAAAGGTCACGGAGGAGACACAGAGATCAGGGAGAAAGCCCTCTTCACAGGAGGAAACAGAGGTACCAAGGAGTTGGGTACAGGAAGATTCACCCACTTCGTGTCCTCGTCTCTGGTCCTTCCTTGGCGCCGTGGCGTCTTGGCGCGAGATCAGTCTTCCCGCTTCGTCAGCATCCGCTTCTTCACGATCCGGTCACTGAGGGCACGGAGGAGACACAGAGGTCACAGAGAAAGGCATTCTCACCGAAGGAAACGGAGGTAACCGAGGACCGCTCGAAGGCGGCGCGGCCTTTGTTCTCGTCGTATCCTTCGGTGGATCTGCCTGAACGAACCCCTGGACTCGCACCGGAAACTGCGGCGAGAAGCGCGCTTCGCAGGATCAGCCCTTGGGCGCGGCGACCTTGGCCAGCGTTTCCTTGAGGGCGCGGGCCGAGGCCTGGAGCGCTTGGAGTTCCTTGGGCCAGAGTTCGATCTCCACCTGCTCCAGGGCGCCCCCGCGTCCGAGGACCGTGGGCACGCTGAGGCAGACGTCGCGGAGACCATAGCGGCCCTTCTGGAGCGTCGAGACGGGCAGCAGCGTGCGCCGATCGAGCAGGATCGCGTGAATGACCTCGGCGATGGTGAGTCCGACGGCCCAGCCCGCCCCACCCTTGCGCTGGATCACCTCGGCACCGCTGCCCTTGGTGCGTTCGAAGACCGTGTTCTGGAAGGCCGGCGAGAATCCCGGCACCTTGGCGAGGCTCATGCCGTTGAAACCGGCGCTTGACCACACCGGGACCATGGAGTCGCCGTGCTCGCCAAGAATCAGCGCGTTGACCTGCGTGGGCGCCAGCTTCAGCGCCTCGGCGATGAGCGAGCGGAAACGGGCCGTGTCAAGCATCGTGCCAAGACCGATCACCTGCTGCCAGGGCAGCCCGAGGTAGGCGGTGGCGAGCTGCGTCAGGATGTCGACGGGGTTGGAGACGACGAAAATGATCGCATTCGACTTCAGTCCGGCGGACTTGATCGAACCGAGGATCTGCGAGAAGAGCGCGACATTGCGATTGACCAGCTCGAGGCGCGATTCATCGGGCTTGCGACGCAAGCCGGCCGTGATGACGAACATGTCGGAATCCTTCGCGCGCTCATAGTCGCCCGCATAGATGCGCTGGCCGCCCACCACGGACGTGCCGTGCAGGAGGTCGAGCGCCTCGCCGGTCGCGACATCGGCATTGGCGTCAAGTATCTGGATTTCTGGTACGAGTCCGGCGCACTGCAGGGCAAAAGCGGCATTGGAGCCGACGCGGCCGCCGCCGCCGATGATGGTGATTTTCATTGTTTGAAGATGGTAACGGAGGAGAACGAGAGCCGAGATCTTCGGGCGATCGCCCGGGCGGCGCACGAATGCGGCTCACCCGGAGGGTTCGCCCTACCTTTTCAGCTGGCGCAGGATCGCTTCGGTGACCTGCCGGACGATGGCCTCGACCTCGGGGTCGGAGGCGGGCGAGTGGCCATTCTGTCCGGAGTCTTCCTGCGGGGGCACGTCGCAGACGACGGTCGGGCGGAAGCTCGCGCTGTCGCACAGCTCGCATTCCTTGAGATCGGAGCGCGGGTCCGGCATCCCGAGCTTCTGGCGCAGCTGGATGAGTTCCTTCGCCTGGGCACCGGTGAAGCGGTGCACGCCGCCGCCCAGTCCGGTCGCAATCCAGATCGTCCGGCAGTAGGAGTCGATGTTCTCCATCTTCCAGTAGGCGTCCTCGACGTCCTTGCCCCAGCAGATCACGCCATGATTCTTCATCAGCACGGCCTGGTGAGTCTTTCCCACCTCGCCGACCTCGTCCGCGTTTGCGGGCGTGCCCGGCGTCTTGTATTCGGCGATCCCGATCTTGCCGAGGAACACCTCGGCCTCGGGGATCAAGCAGGTCGGTATCTCCACGTTGGCGATGGCGAACGCTGTGGCATGGGGCGGGTGCGCGTGCACGCACGCCTTCGCGGCGGGCTGGCGCTTCATGATGCCGAAATGCGTCATCGCCTCGCTCGTCCGCTTGCGCGTGCCGGCGAGCTGGTTGCCGTCGAGATCGACCAGGCACATGTCGGCCGGCGTCATGAATCCCTTGCAGATCAGCGTGGGCGTGCACAGCGCTAGATTATCGCCCACGCGGATCGTGATGTTGCCGCCGTTGCCGTCGGTGTATTCACGCTGCCACAACCGCCGGCCCATGTCGCACATGCGCTCCTTGAGCAACTCGATCGGCGGGGACCGGAAGAAGGCGTCGATCGCCTCGGGCGTGCGCGGGTCCGAGCCCGGCGTCCACGTGAACTCGTGATCCGGCACGCCTGGTTCGGCGCGGGTGCGTCCGTTGACCGCCGACCGGGTGCCCCGCACCGGGCCGGGGCCGGTGTTGCCCGAGCGCTTGAACTCGGCGACGGAATCGCGGGCCGACGGCGTGAGAAGGGCGCCGGCCGGGATCGAGGCGAGTCCGCCGGAGCGGAGCAGTTGGTCGACGTCGCGGGCGGTGAGGACTTTGGCCATGGGTGAACGAGGAGAAATCGTGACGGTGAGCGTGGGCGGAACGGCAGTCCGCTAGAGCCGTTTCAGAAAAGTCGTAGCCGCGCGGGATAAGTGGTTCAGGAGGCGTCCGGATGGATTCTGCCCGTCTGAGACGGCTACGACATTTCCGGAGCCGCTGTAGTTGCTGAAATGGATGCCGAACTGCGGCTTCGCAGCCAAGGCGAGCGCTCCGGGCAGATCGTTTCGTGTGCGCAGCGCCTTCGGAAAAAACGCCCTACCTCGGAAGATCTGTGCGCGGGCGTTCACGACAGGTTCTTGGTGCTCGGCGGCGGCGCGTAGTGGATGGCGTCGACGATGGCGGCGTTGAACGCGTCGATGGGCGTGGGTTGCTTGAACGGTGCCGTCGCCTCGGCACCCTCCGTGAAACCGATGACGTGTCCGACGCCGGCACCGAGGTTGTCATACACCACGACCGAATTGCCGGCAGCCAGCGGCACCAGGGGTGCGCCGGCCAGTTGCTCGCGCGACAGCGGCTGCACGACAAGAAACCGCGCCCCGCCGAATGCAGGATCCTGCCGGCTGAGCGTGACGCGACCGATGACGTGTCCGAGGCGCATGGTTACGCAGGCGAGAGGCGAGAGGCGAAAGGAGAGAGGGCCGGCCCCGGCTCATCCAGGATTGCGGCGATGTAGTTGCGGAGTGGAGAGTGTTGGTCCTGCACGATCGCGCGGGTGCGGGATCCGTCGGTCGAGATGAGCACGCGCTGATGCATGCCCGCGCCGAGACAATCAATGGCGAGGATTGGCGCACCTTCCGCGCGTCCTTCGTCGTCGAGCGGCTGGCAGATGACGCTCCGAAAGCCCACCAGGCTCGGATGGCAGTGGGTCGTCACGATATTGCCGTCGATGCGGGCGAGGATCATCGGAGTGGCGAGTGACGAATGGCGAGTGACGCGTTGCCGAACAGGCGCAGGCGAGAGCGTTCGGGGCAGTCGTGTTCAGTAGATCCGGAGATTGTCGACCATCACGCAGCGACGCGTGCGGGTGAACGTGGCGGGATTGGTGATCCCCTCTCCCGTCGTCGTGGCGATCGAGTAGCTGAGGTATCCCTCGCCCCCCAACCCGAGGCCGGCGACGGAGGGCCCGTTCTTCACAAAGAGAGTCGTATCGAGGGCGCGGGCCATCGCAGTCATGTGATTGACGTTGAGGGTGTGAATGATGGCGGAGTGCTTGTAGCCGTGTTCCGATCTCTTCGCGAGGGCGATACCCTCCTCGACGCTCTTCACGCGCACGATCGGCAGCATCGGCATCATCTGCTCCTCCATCACGAACGCGTGGTCGGCGCCCGTTTCGCCGAAGAGCAGGGGAGTCTTCTCCGGCACCGTGGCGCCGGCGTGGCGGGCGAGCACCGCGGCGTCCTTGCCGACGAGTTCGCGATTGAGCACGGGATGCGAACAGCCGCCGGCGTCGGCCTTCATCGTGAAGGCGGCGGCGGCCAGCTTCTCGATCTGCGACGAGCCGAGCTGCACGGCGCCGGCCTTTTCGAGGCCGCGGATGAGGGCGCCCGCCATGCGCTCGAGCACGAACACCTGCTTCTCGCCGATGCAAAGGAGATTATTGTCGAACGCGGCACCGGCCACGATGTCGCGGGCCGCCTTGTCGGGGTCGACCGTGTCGTCGACCAGGACGGGCGGGTTTCCCGGCCCGGCGCAGATCGCGCGCTTGCCTGACTTCATGGCCGCTCCGACCACGGCCGGTCCGCCCGTGACGCAGAGCAGGCCGATCTCGGGGCTGCGGCAAAGCGCATCGAACGACTCGAGCGACGGTCGCTCGATCGTGCACACCAGATTCTGGATACCGGTCGCACGCTCGATCGCCTCGTTGTACGTGCGCACGGCGAGCGCGGCGCTGCGTGCACCTCCGGGATGCGGATTGAACACCACCGCGTTGCCGGCGGCGACGATATTGATGATGTTGCCGCTCAGCGTCGGGATCGAATGGGTGACGGGCAGGATGGCCGCGACCACCCCGAACGGTGTGAATTCCTCGAGCGTGATGCCATGGTCGCCGCTCATGCCGCGGGGATGGAGCCATTCCACGCCGGGTACGAGGCGCACGATCCTGAGCTTCTCCACCTTGTGCTCGAGGCGGCCGATGCTCGTTTCCTCGAACTCAAAGCGGCCCCAGGCCTCGGCGTTGTCGGTGGCGAGCCGCTTCACGATGTCGACCACCGTGCGGCGGGCCTCCACGCCCTTCTCGCGCAGCTGTTCGAACGCCTTCATCGCGGCCGCAGCGGCGTCGGCGGCGTCGGCGAACACACCGTATCGGCCGGCCTGTGACACGAACGCCGGTGCGCCGGCCGGTCTCGCCGCCGGAGCCGGGGCGGGGCCGGCGGGCGTTCTGGCGAGACGGGCTAGAACTTCCTCAACGACCCCGCGAAGGGCCTTCTCATCGAGCTGGAGTGCCATGGGGCTGAAAGGGATTGCTGGGTTGGCGGGAGCGAACGGCGGTCGCGGCGCGTTCGGAGAACGCGCCGCACCCTCACTTCGGCGGCGGGTAAACCTTCCGGTTGAGGACATCCACTGTATCCACGATCCCCACCGTCACGGCGTCGACCGGGATGCTCTTCATCCCAGTGGCCTGGCGGGCCGAACTGCCCTGGCAGAAGAGCACCACCTCGTCCAGCCCGGCACCGAGTCGGTCCAGCGCGACGATCGTGTTGCTGCCTGGGCGGAGTCTTGTCGGGTCGGACTCGTCGACCAAGAGCGGCCGGAGAATGAGCAGTTTCTGCCCTTTCATCAGGTCGTCCTTCTTCGACGACACGACCGAGCCGATCACACGTGCGAGGAACATGACGGGCCGGCGCCTATTTGCCGGGCTTGCTGAGCGGTTTGGGCAGGATGGCGGCGACATCCTCGTGCGGGCGCGGGATCACCTGCACGCTGACCACCTCGCCGAGGTGGCCCGCGGCCTGGGCGCCGGCATCGGTGGCAGCTTTCACGGCGGCGACATCGCCCACCACGACCGCGGTGACGAGGGCATTACCCACCTGTTTCATCGGGCCCACGAGCGTGACGTTCGCGGCCTTGAGCATGGCATCGACGCCGGAGACGAGGGCGACGAGACCGCGGGTTTCGAGCAGACCAATGGCTTTCTGGGACATAAGAGTGGAGGATTGAGGAGGGATTGAGAAGGGAGTGAGGGACTGAGGGAGTCGGGAGGGGTCAGCGGGCTTCGAGGAGGCGGCGGGCCTCGCGGGCGACGACGAGTTCCTCGTTGGCAGGAATGATGAGAATCTTCGCACGCGAGGCCGGGGCCGAGATCTCGGACTCCTGGCCCGCAGCGACAGCGTTGCGCTCCGGGTCGAGCACGATGCCGAGTCGATCGAGGTCGGCGCAGACGGCGGCGCGCAGGTCCGCGTCATTTTCGCCGATGCCGGCGGTGAACACGAGTGCGTCACAGCCGTTCAGTTCGAGGAAGAACGATCCGATCCAGCGCCGGATCTCATGGACCAGCACCTCGAGCGCAAGGCGGGCGCGGGCGTTGCCCTGTCCCGCGGCGATGCGGATGTCGCGGATGTCGTTGGAAACGCCGGAAAGCCCGAGCAATCCGCTCTCCTTCGTGAGCTGGCGCTCCGCCTCCTCGAGCGACAGGCCCAGCGCGCGCTGGGCAAAGGGAACGGCGGCCGTATCCAGATCGCCGACACGGTTGTTCTGGGGCACCCCGGATTGCGGGCTCATCCCCATGCTCGTGCCGATGGCAACGCCGTTGCGGATGCCCGTGATCGAGCTGCTGCCGCCGAGGTGGCAGGAAATCACGCGCAGCGGCATGCCGGAAACCGGCTGGGGCCCGCGCTGGTAGAGGGCGCGCACCACGGCGGCGACGTCCTCGCGTCCCACCAGCTCCGCGGAGCGCTCGGCGACGAACTTGTGGCTCGCGCCGTGGAATCCGAAGCGGCGCACGCCCGCCTCATGCCAGCGCTCCGGCACGGCGTACCGGCGCGCGGCCTCGGGCACCCACTGGTAGAATGCGGTCTCGAAGAGCGCCACGCGCGGCACGGAGGGAAGCTTCTCGCGGAAGCGGCGGATGCCCGCGGCGTAGGGTGGATTGTGCGCGGGAGCCACGTCGCGGTAGCCCTCAAGCGCCTCGAGCACGGCGTCGTCCGCCGGCACGCAGCCGCTGAGGTTGCGGCCGAGCACGGTCTTGAAGCCAATCGCGGCCAGGTCCCCGCCCGAGTCGACATGGCCGCCGGCCTTCAATTCCGCCAGGCAGGCGTCGATCGCCCGCCCGTAGTCGGTCACGCGTTCGAAGCCGCCGCGCGCAAGCAGGCGCTCCTGGGCCCCGTCGAGGAGGAACAGGCGGTACTTGAACGAGGTGGAACCGAGATTGGCGACGAGGATGCGCATGACGTAGGTCAGCGATTTCGAGTCGGAGGCGGGGCTGCGAGGGGGGCCGCAAGCGGCGGCCTACGCGCGGAAGATCAGGCGGCCGGAGCGATCCACTTGCCGAGTTGCGCGAGATCCTCGTGGGGACGCGGGATCACCTGCGTGGCGATCACCTCGCCCACCTGCTTGGCGGCCTCGGCGCCGGCCTCGATCGCGGCCTTCACGGCCGCGACATCGCCGCGGAAAAAGCCGATCACGTAGCCGCTGCCGATCGCCTCATAGCCGGTCATCGTGACGGTGGCGGCCTTGAGGGCGGCGTCGGTCGCTTCGAGAAGGGAACAGAGGCCCTTGGCCTCGATCATGCCCAGTGCTTCTTGTGCCATGGTGGTTGTGTAAAACTGCGTGTTGAGGGTGAGAGTGGAACGGTGACGTGGATTCCTGGATACGGTCCCGGCTCAGGCGAGGCCGAAGACCTTGAGCAGGTCGGGATGGGGACGCGGGATCACGTGCGATCCGGTGAGTTCGCCCACGCGCCTGGCGGCCTCCGAGCCCGCCTCGACCGCGGCCTTGACGCTGCCGACATCGCCCTTCACGAGGACTGTGACTAGGCCGCCGCCGATCTGGATGCATTTCACGAGGGATACGCTGGCCGCCTTGACCATCGCGTCGCTGGCTTCGACGCTTCCGACGTAGCCCTTGGTTTCGACCATGCCTAATGATTCGTTCATGGAGTTTGCTGGGTGACTGGAGTGAGGAGACGGGTTGAAAAACTGGAGGAGTCGGAATGTGGACGGGCGGGTCGGCGGGCGCCTACGCAAGCAATTCGACGGGCGTGCCAGGCTGAAGGCCGCAGGCGTTGCCCTCGTCCGTGTCGATGTGGACCTCGAGTTTGAACTCGGGTGAGACGCGCACGAGCATGCGGTCGAACGTCACGCCGACGGGCCCGCCGACGCGCATGCGCATGAACGCCCCGGCGCGAACCCCATGGAACGCCGCGTCGTCCGGGTGCATGTGCACGTGCGGGGCGGCGCGGATGACGCCCTGGGGCATCTCGAGGAAACCGGCAGGTCCCATGAGCATGCAGCCGGGCGTGCCCGCGATGTCGCCGGACGGACGCACCGGCACATCGAAGCCGAGCGAAATCGCGTCCGTAAAGGCGAGTTCCACCTGGTTGAGATCCCGGCAGGGGCCGAGGATGCGAAGGTTCGAGATCACGCGGCTGCGCGGACCGATGAGCGTGACCGACTCCTCGGCTGCGTATTGTCCTGCCTGATACAAGGCCTTCATGGGCCGGAGGCGGTGGCCCCTGCCGAAGAGCGTCTCGACCGCCTCGAGCGTGAGGTGGCAGTGGCGGGCACTGACGTTGACCACGAGCGGATTCGGGGCGCTCGCCGCACGGGGAATCGGCCGGCCGAGCCGCTCGTAGACCAAGCGGCGCACCTGATGCTCAACTTCGGCGCGGTGGGGAACTCGGAGAACGTCGGCCATGGGTGCGAAAGCGCATTCAAAGTCCTCCATATTCTTCCATTCTGTCAACTTTCAATTGCAATATCTCCCAAAATCTACCACGCATTGGCGTCATGATCGCCGAGGCCCGCCACGCGCGCATTGAAGCCCACCTGCACCAGGCGGCGTTCGCCTCGCTGGAGGAACTCGCCCGCGAGGTGGGCGCGTCGGTCTCGACGGTGCGACGCGACGTGATCGCGTTGGAAAAGCTCGGGGTGGTCGTGCGGACGCACGGCGGTGCGCGACTCCCCTCCGGGGGCCGCGGCGGGGAGGATTTTGCCTTCGCCGCCCTGAGCACGCGGCAGCGCGCGGAGAAGGAGGCGATCGGCCGGGCGTGCGCCGCGCTGATCGACGGGAGCCCGACCGTGATCCTTGACGCGGGCTCGACGGTTCACTGCGTCGCCCGGGCCATCGCGGATCGGCGGCTTCAGGTGATCACCAACTCCCTGCCCGTTGCCAATCTCTTCGCCTCCACCCCGCAGACCGAGGTGATGGTGTGCGGAGGCGTGATCTACCCGCGGCTCGGGGTGCTGGTGGGCCCGCAGGCGGTGGAAACGTTCTCACGCATGCATGCCGACGTCGCGATCCTTGGCGCGAGCGGCATCTCTGCGGAGGGGTTCTTCAACTCGCATGCGCTGCTCATCGACATGCAGCGCGCGATGCTCGGGGCCGCACAACGGGTGATTTTCTGCCTCGACCACACGAAGTTCGACCGGCGTTCCATGTTTTTCCTCTGCGATCTGTCACGCCCTGTGACCGTTGTGACCGACGCCGGCGCCCCGAAGGCGGGGCTCGACATGCTGCGGCGCCACGGCGTGGACGTCGTGGTGGCTCCCGCGCAGCCATAAGCGCAGGTGCGACGGCCGCCAATCCGACAAAATACGACCTGATTCCGCCGCATTTTGGTGTGGACAGACCCCACTGCGGGGCCTCGGGAGGCGATCTTCTTCACAATCGCGTACTCGGCAAATTGATACCGCCAGCGGCCGCCCACGGCGCGCCCCACGCGGGGCGGAGTCCGGCGGCTCCTCGAAGCCCGGCTAGGGCCTTTCCCCCACGGAACGGTCAGTTGCGCCAACACTCGAAAGCGCCCCTCTCGGGACGACCATGAGCCGCAAGATCCCGCGTCGCTGCTTGCAGCGCAGGGAGCCGAGGGAGCGCTCCGGCACCGTGGACGCCTGGCACTGTATTTGGCTGCTTGCCAGCGTGTTGCACCATGAATAGGCGACCCGTTGCAAGCCGCCGCAGGATGCCCGATTCGTCGGGTGCCGACGCGCGCGGCGCAGCGGCAGGTATCCTCAGGAAACCTCCCGGATGGCGCCGGGCTTTTCCTGTAGCGACGTGCGCAGCCCGGATGATCGTCGGTCGCTTGGCGGTGGGCGCTCGCCTCGCGCGCCGCTCTCGCGGCGCATCGGGTGGTTCCTCCGGTTGCTCCCAAGTTATTCACAGCCAGCCGGGCATTTTGCCCGCCCTCTCCCGACGCCGCCTCTGGAAGGGCCGGAGGCGGACGCACCCGCCGGTCAGCGTCGGTGCATCCGGGTATCACTCGGCGTCCCGGCGCGGTCGGGATGATCGAGGATGTAGTGGAGGCCGCGACTCTCCTTTCGCTGCAGGGCGCACTCGACGATCAACTCGGCCACCTGGGTGAGGTTGCGCAGCTCGAGAAGGCGCGGCTCGACCTGGAAGTTCCAGTAATACTCGTGGATCTCCTTCGCGAGCGTCGCGATCCGGGTGCGGGCGCGCTCCAGGCGCTTGGTCGTGCGCACGATGCCGACGTAGTCCCACATCGTGCGGCGAAGCTCGTCCCAGTTGTGCGAGATCACGACCTGCTCGTCCGAGTCGTGGGCGTCGCCGGGTATCCAGGCGGGCAATTCAACCTCGCGGCCGCCGGATGCCTCGAGGTAGCGCAGGATCGAAAGGCTCCCGCGATGGGCCATCACCACCGCCTCGAGCAGCGAATTGCTGGCCAGCCGATTGGCCCCGTGCAGGCCGACCGAGGCGACCTCGCCACACGCGTAGAGTCCGGGGAGCGAGGTCTCGGCATCGAGATTGGTCACGACGCCGCCGCAGGTATAGTGCGCCGCGGGCACCACGGGGATCCGGTCGCGCGCGGGATTCACCCCGATGTGCTCGCAGGCCTCGAAGATCACGGGGAAACGCGCGCGCAGTTCGGCCTCGGGTTTGTGCGTGATGTCGAGCCAGACATGGGGTGCGCCGGACTTCTTCATCTCGGCGTCGATGGCGCGGGCCACGATGTCGCGCGGCGCGAGATCGGCCAGCGTATGGTAGAGGGGCATGAACGCCTCGCCGGCGAAGTTGCGCAGGATGGCGCCCTCGCCACGAACCGCCTCGCTGATGAGGAACCGCTTTGATTCGAGCGAATACAGCGTGGTGGGGTGGAACTGGATGAACTCCATGTTCTCCACCGCCACCCCGGCGCGGTAGGCCATGGCGATGCCGTCGCCGGTCGCGATGTCGGGGTTGCTCGTGTAGAAATAGACCTGCCCTGCCCCGCCGGTCGCGAGCGCCACCACGGGGGCCGACCAGGTCTCGATTCGTCCCGTGAGCGCGTCGAGCGCGTAGAGGCCGAGGATGCGGTCGGTCCCGCCGGCGGGGCCGAACCCGAGCTTGCGCGCGGTGATCAGGTCGATGACGAACACGTGCTCGCGCAGCGCCACGTGGGGCTGCCCGGAGATGGCGCGCAGGAGCGCATCCTCGATCGCACGGCCGGTCATGTCCTTCACATGCAGGATGCGTCGCTGCGAATGCCCGCCCTCACGGCCGAGATCGAAGGCTCCCGTCTCGTCCTGCGAAAACTTCAGGCCGACCTCGATCAACTCACGGATGCGGGCCGGCCCCTCGCGCACGATCTCACGGACGACATCGGCGCGGCAGAGCCCGTCGCCCGCCTGGAGCGTGTCGCGCACGTGGCTCTCGAAATCGTCGGTGTTGGCCGTGACGCACGCGATGCCGCCCTGCGCGTAGTTGGTATTTGAATCCGCGCGATTCTTCTTCGTGAGGATGGCCACCCGGCGCCCGGCTGCGGCGATCTTGAGCGCGAGGCTGAGGCCGGCGATGCCGCTGCCCACGATGATGGCGTCGTAGCGGTGGTGCATAGGTTCCTCTCAGGACGTTGGCGAAATGCGCCGCGGAGGCGACGACGGAATGCTCGTGCCGCCCTCGCCCAGCGCCCGCTGCATCGTGACGGTGTCGAGCCAGCGTCCGAACTTGAGCCCGACGGCGCGCTGCACACCGCCGTCGGCGAAGCCGAGCCTGCGATGCAACGCGATGGACGCGGTGTTGGCGCTGTCGCCGATCACGGCAATCATCTGGCGCAAGCCGATCGCCTCGCAGCGGGAGAGAAGTTCACCCAGGAGCACGCGGCCGATGCCCCGGCCCGTGGCGGCGGGATCGAGGTAGATCGAGTCCTCCACCGTCCAGGCATACGCGGGCCGCGGACGATAGACCGTCGCATAGGCGTAACCGACGACCCCATCGTCCAGCTCGGCGACGAGCCACGGAAACCCCTTGTCGCGCACGGCCGCGCGGCGCGCCTCCATCTCCTCGACGGTTGGCGGCACGAGTTCAAACGTCGCGGTGCCCGTGAGGACGTGGTGCCGGTATATCCCGGCGATGCGCGCGACGTGTTCCGCCGCGGCCTCCCGCACCTGAAGGCGCGCCAGGTCAGCGCGTCGAGCGGTGTTCACAGCACGATGTTGTCGATCAGCCGGAGCTCGTCCACCCACACCGCGATCGCGAGCATGGAACGGCCGGGCACGATCTGGCGTTCGGGCTCCATCGACTCGCGGTCGACGACGGCGACGTAGATCACCCGCACGCGGCGCCGTTGCGAAAGCGTGTGCGTGGCCTCGGCCACCACGCGGTCGACGTTGCGCACGCCGGAATCCACCAGTTCCTTGCCGCACTGGAGCGCCCGATAAAGCACACCGGCATCCTCGCGCTGGCCCGCCGAGAGCCAGCGGTTGCGCGAGCCGAATGGCAGGCCGTCGGGTTCGCGCACGGTCGGCTGCACGAGCACCTGGACCGAGAAGTGGAGGTCCGCGATCATCTTGCGGGCGACGGCCGCCTGCTGGGCATTTTTCTGCCCGAAGACCACGATATCCGGCCGCACGATGTTGAGCAGCTTCGAGAGCACCGTGGTGACGCCGCGGAAATGCGCGGGCCGCGAGATCCCGCACAACCCGCGACTGAGCGTCTCCTCGGTCACATAGGTCGAGTAACCTTTCGGATACATCTCGGCCTGCGAGGGCGCGAAGAGGGCGTCGACACCGGCCTCGCCGCACAGGGCGGCGTCGGTCTCCGCGTCGCGCGGATACTTGTCGAAACCCTCGTTGGCCGCAAACTGGACGGGATTGACGAAACTGGAGACCACGACGAAGTCGGCCTGCGTGCGGGCCGCCTCGATCAGGCTCCGGTGGCCGGGATGGAGCGCACCTTGGGTCGGGATGAGAGCGATCTGCTTGCCTTGGTGCCGCAAGCTGATCGCGAGCGACTGCATCTGGTGGACGGATTCGATTCGTTCCATGAGCCGTGGCGTACTGGACCGGGCCACTACGCCGCCCCGTCGGTGAAGACGCAAGGCATTAGGGCAACCGCGCACCTGTCACCGTTCGGCCATCTGCCATCCGCCCGCCCCGCCCGACCCCATTGACGGAACTTCATCCGAAACACCGTCCGCCCGTTCCATTTCCGACCGCCGATTTCCGACCGCGTGCCCGGCTCGACAGTCCGGACGAGATGGAAACGGCCTGGCGTTCTCCCGCCTCCGCCCGCAGGCAGACGCAGACTCCGCTTGCCCCGCGGTGGAAAACCGGGTTTCTCCGACCGTTTCCATCCTTTGATCTCAACTTCGCCATGATCCGACTCAACGCCCACTACACCAAGCTCAAGGCCTCGTACCTCTTCGCCGACATCGCCAAGCGCGTCGCGGCGTTCCAGCAGGCGAATCCAGATCGGAAGATCATCCGCATGGGCATCGGCGATGTCACCGAGCCGCTTCCGGCCGCGTGCCTCGAGGCGCTGCACAAGGCAACCGACGAGATGGGCGCGCGCGAGACCTTCCGCGGCTACGGGCCCGAGCAGGGCTACGCCTTCCTGCGCGAGGCGATCGCGAAGGGCGACTTCCAGTCCCGCGGCTGCGCGATCGACGCGGACGAGATTTTTGTCAGCGACAGTTCGAAGTGCGACGTCGGCAACATCCAGGAGATCTTCGCCAACGACATCCGCATCGCGGTCCCGGACCCGGTCTATCCCGTCTACGTCGACACCAACGTGATGGCGGGGCGGACGGGCGGAAGCGTCAACGACCGCTACGAGGGCCTGGTCTACCTCGAGTGCACGGAAGCCAACGGCTACGTCCCGGCACTGCCCGAGGAGCCGGTTGACTTGATCTACCTGTGCTTCCCAAACAACCCCACGGGCGGCGTGGCGACGGCGGCCCAGCTCAAGGCGTGGGTGGACTATGCGCGGGCGCACCGCGCGCTCATCCTCTTCGACGCGGCCTATGAGGCGTTCATCCGCACCCCCGGCATCCCGCGCTCGATCTATGAGATCGAGGGCGCGCGTGACGTGGCGATCGAGTTTCGCAGTTTCTCCAAGACCGCGGGATTCACCGGCACGCGCTGTGCGTTCACGGTCATCCCGAAGTCGCTGAAGGCCTACGATGCCCAGGGTGGCGGGCATTCGCTCCACGCGCTGTGGAACCGCCGCCACTCGACCAAGTTCAACGGCGTCTCCTACCCGATCCAGCGCGCGGCGGAGGCGGTCTACTCGCCCGCCGGGCAGCAGCAGACGAAGGCGCTGACGGACTTCTATCTTGAGAACGCCCGGCTCATCCGCGAGGCGGTGACCCGTCTCGGCCTGACGTGCGTAGGCGGCGAAAACGCGCCGTACATCTGGATCAATACGCGCCGCGACTCCTGGGAGTTCTTCGATCTCCTTCTGGACAAGGCGGGTGTGGTCTGCACCCCGGGCGCGGGTTTCGGGCGCTGTGGGCAGGGCTACGTGCGCCTGAGCGCCTTCAACAGCCGCGCCAATGTCGAGGAAGCGCTGGAGCGCGTCGCGGCCGTGCTGAAGTAGGCGATCTCGCGACGAAGGAACGCCGAAAGCGGAGCGGGTGGGCCTTTCACCCGCTCAAGCTCTGCCTCGACGACCGCGATTCCCCGTGGGGTCCAGGTCCTTTCTGGCAGATTCACCGAGGGAAACGAAGCGAACGAAGGCCGTGACCGTGATCGAACGATCCTTGGCTGCCTTCGCTTTCTCCTGTGAAACGGCCATTCTCGGTGACCTCTGTGTCTCCTCCGTGATCTCTGTGACCGGATCGGAATCGCAAAGGTAGCGGACGAAGACCGACGGAGAAGACCGATCTCGCGCCAAGACGCCAAGGCGCCAAGGACGAACCAACGGCAAAGACCGAGCCAGTCGGCGCTTCCTGTATCCGCACTTTTCGGTCACCCGCCTAAATAGGACTTCGCCGAACAAATCCACCTAGGGAAAGGAAGCGAACGAAGGCCGTGACCGTGATCGAACGATCCGCGGTTACCTTCGCTTTCTTCTCTGAAACGGCCTTTCTCGGTGACCTCTGTGTCTCCTCCGCGTCCTCTGTGACCGGATCGAACTGACTCACTGGAGGCCGCAGAGAAAGCAGAGACGACAGGAACGGAGGATGCCCGTTTATCCATTCTTCTCCGCTCACCACGGACTTCCCGAAGTCGCCGCTCAGCGCGACTCGTTGGCGATGCCCACGGCCGGGCCGCCGACGGCTTGGGCGAGGTCGTCGAGCGCGGCGGCCAGCAACGCGGCCAGCTGGCCGAAATCCGCACCGTTCCAGCCGGGTTTCTCGACGCGCAGGCGACCGCTCGCCGCCGGCTTGTCCTCACGAGCCTGATACACGCGCCAGTCGGCCATGAGGAGCGCCGAGCCCTCGGCCCCGCGGCGGCCCTCGCAGGCCAGGAGATCGACCTCGATCAGCACGTCAGGGACGGCGGAACGCAGCGCGGGAGCGACCCCGACGGTGATGCGCGACCCGGCGCTGCGCTGCACGCCGGCCGCGAGCGCCCGGCCCACGGCATCATCGAGCCGGCTGGCCCAGCGGTGGTCGTCCTCGTAGCGGACCTCATGTTCGCCCGAGCGGACCGCGATGGGCGCGCCCCGCAGGTGGCTGGCCACGCTCGTGATGCGAATGCCGATGAAGGCCGAGTCGGGCGGGACGACCGCGGCCAGCTGGCCGGAATCCCCGGCCGGCGTGAGCGTGTAGAAGCGCGTGCGATCCTCGAGCGGCGCCAGCGCCGTGCACCCGGCGAGCACGGCCGCGAGGATCGCTGTCGTGAATAGTCCGGTACGACTCGGGGACGGGAGGAATCGCTTCATGCTCGGCATCATTTCCTGGGGGAACTCTCGGTCTCGGCGCGCCCGCGCACCAGCGCAGAGGGATTGCGCTCGAGGTAATCGATGAGCTGCTGGGCGCTGTCGGCGGCGCGGCGCAGGGCGTCGAGCGTGGTCGCGATCTCCGCACCGAGCCCGGTGCGGTTGCGCAACAGGTCCTGGGCGCGCGAGGCCGTGGCGGCGACCTCGCGCATCGCACCCGCCGCCTCGGCGAGGGTCTTCTGCAGGTCGTCGCGCACCACGGGGACCTCTTTGCGCACGTCGACGAGGAGGGCGTGGAGCGCCTCGATCGAATCCTGCAGGCGCACGACCGAGGTCCGCAGGGCCGGGTCGGACGCCAACGCGCCCACGGCGTCGGCCGCGCCACTGATGCTCGCGAGCGTGCCGCGCACATCGAGATCGGACAGGGCCGTATCCAGATCCGCCAGCACCCTGCGCAAATCGGCCGAGATCCCGGGAAAATCAATGCGCGAGAAATTTGTCGCGATCGTGGTGAGCGTCTCGGTCAACTCCTCCAGCACCGACGGCTCCGCGGGCACGACCGGCTGGCCCGACTCGGCGTCGACCAGGATCTCCTGGCCGCGCCGTTCGGGGTTCACGACGAGATCGACATAGAGCAGTCCGGTGATGCCGCTGAATGCGAGTTTTGCGCTCATGCCATGGGCCAGGAGGCTGGCAATGATCTCCTCGCTCTCCGGCGCCGGTGGCGGCAGCATCGACGCGGCGGCCTCCTCGCTGATCGTGCAATCCACGCGGACCACGACCTCGGCGGTATCGGGCTCGAAACGGGCGGCAACGGTCTGCACGCGACCGATGCGCACGCCGGAAAATTTCACGGGCGCACCAGGCTCGAGCCCGCTGATCGAGGTCTGCCGCAGCACCACGACAAAGCGCGCGGGCTTGTTGAGCAACCGCCCCGAGCCAAAGCTCACGAGTGCGGCGAGTCCGAGGATCAACGCGCCCGCGACAAAGGCGCCCACGAGGGTCGGACTGAGTTTCTTCTTCATGATTGCGCCGCGCGTTCGCCTCCACGGGAGAGGAATTCGCGAACCGAGGCGAACTCCGAATGGTCGCGCAGGTCGGCGGGTGCGCCGTCGGCGATGATGCCGCGCCGCTCGCGATCGAGCAGCACCAGGCGATCGCCGATGCCGAAGATGCTGTCGAGTTCGTGCGAGACGATCACGATGGTGGTGCCGAACTGGTCGCGCGTGCGCTGGATGAGCTGGTCGAGGTCGCGCGAGGAAATCGGGTCGAGGCCGGCCGAGGGCTCGTCGAAAAACACGATGTGCGGGTCGAGCGCGAGGGCGCGCGCGAGGCCGGCGCGCTTCTTCATGCCGCCGCTCAGCTCCGCAGGATAGCGATCCTCGGCGCCGGTGAGGCCCACCTGCGCGAGCTTGAGGCGGGCCACGAGCCGTCGCTCGTGAGCGTTGAGTCCGGTGTAGAGCTCGAGCGGGAGCTCGATGTTCTCGCTCAGGCTCATGGAACTCCAGAGCGCGCCGCTCTGGTAGAGCACGCCAAAACCCATCTGCAGGCGCCGGCGTGCGTCGCTGTCGGCGGCGGTGAAATTCTCCCCGTAGAACCAGGCCGAGCCCGCGGCCGGCTCGTGCAGGCCGACGATGTGCTTGAGCAGGGTGGACTTTCCGCACCCGCTCCCGCCACCGATGAAAAAAATCTGCCCGGCGGGGACGGAGAAGCTCACGTCCTCGAGGATCACGAGGTCGCCGTAGGCGCAACGCATCTTCCGCACCTCGAGCGCCGGTGGGGATGCCTTCCCGTCATGCAGCGCGGTGGTCTGGGTGTCGCGTGCGTCCATGGCCCTCACCACCCCAGGAAACTGAATACGATGGTGAACCCGGCGTCGGCGATGATGATGATGAGGATGCCCATCACCACGGCGCCGGTCGTAGCCTCACCGACGGCGACCGAACTGCGGCCCGCGCGCATGCCGCGGAAGCACCCGCTGTAGGCCACGATCCAGCCAAACACCACGCTCTTGATCAGGCCGGTGCCGATGTCGCTGAGCCCGATGGCCGTCTGCATCTCCCCGAAGTACGCGGCCGGCACGATATCAAGCACACTCTGGGCGACGATCGCGCCGCCGATGACGCCGAGAAAATCCGCGTAGATCGCGAGCAGCGGCATCATGAGAACCAGCGCGAGCAGGCGCGGCGCCACGAGAAAATCCACCGGCCGCACGCCGAATGTCTCGAGTGCATCGACCTCCTCGCCGAGCACCATGTTGCCCAGTTCCGCGGCGAAGGCCGCGCCGGTCCGGCCGGTGAGGACGATGGCGGCCATCATCGGGCCCATCTCGCGGAAGACCGCGAGCCCGACGAGGTCGGCGACGAAGATGTCCGCGCCAAACTGCCGCAGCTGCAGGGCCGCGACGAACGCCATGATCACGCCGACGAGCGCGCTGATCAGGCCGACGATCGGCAGCGCCGCCGCGCCGCAGCGCCGCATCTGTTCGATGGCATCGCCCCACCGAAACGCATGGGGCCGCAGGACCACCCGGACCAGCGCCTGCACGCACTCGCCGTAGAAGTGCGTGTGCGCGTGCAGGCCGTCGACCATGCGATGCGTCCATTCTCCGAGCCGCGTCGTCAGGAGCTTGCGGCGCGGTCGCGAAACCGCGGCCGGCGCGGGCCGCACATCGCCTTCCTCCACGAGTCGCGCAAGTTGCGGCGGCAGGCCGGCAAGATCACAGGCAATCGCATAGCGCCCCGCGATCTCGCGCACGGCGATCACGTAAACGGCCAGCGACGTGTCCCAGGCGCCAAGATCAACCGGCACAAACGCGAGCCGGGCCGACCCGCGACGCGCCGCGCGGTGCAACATCCGCCGCACGCGGCTCGCGCGCGGCAACGGGCCCCGAAGCCGCCAGGCCCCCGAGAGTTCCAGGCGCACCACGCCGTCGTCGTGCACCTGCACGCGCGCCTGGGCGGGGGGAGGACTATCGTGGGTTGCCATCACATGGGCTCGGAGCCGCACCCAGTGCTGCGCGTTTCGCGACGGCAAGTCGACGAGGAAAGCCGCCGTCGCCGCCGATGCGAAGGCAGCGGGGTGAAAAACAAAAAGGGACCGCGAGCCGTCGCGGCCCGCGGTCCCCACCCCTCGGATACCCAAGTCGATCAGCCCGCCGGCGGCAGGATCACCGTGTCGATGATGTGGATCACGCCGTTCGACGAGCGCCAGTCCGCGCCAGTGACCGTGGCGTCGTTGATCTTCACACCGGCCTCGGTCGACAGTGTCGCCTGGCTGCCGTTGGCCATCGTCACGCTCCCGGCCACGACGTCGGATGCGAGCACCTGCGCCCCGGAAACCACATGGTAGAGCAGGATGCTCGTGAGCGTCGGGATGTCATTGAGCAGGGCCGCGACCGTGCCTTCCGGAAGCCTGGCGAAAGCAGCGTCGGTGGGCGCGAAGAGCGTGAACGGTCCCGCGCTGTTGAGCGTATCGACCAGTCCGGCCGCCTGCACCGCGGCCACGAGCGTGGTGAACTGCCCCTGGGCGACGAGATTCTGCACGATCGTCTGCCCAGCCGGATCGGCGGGCGGCAGGATGACCTTGTCGACCACGTGGATCACACCGTTGCTGCCGAGCCAGTCCACCTCGATCACGCGCGCATCCTTCACGAATACTCCGTCGTCGACCGTGACGGCGGCGGGCGCGCCGTTGGCCATCATGACCGGTCCAGCCATGACGTCAGCGGCCCGCACCTCCGCTCCGGCCACGACGTGGTAAAGGAGGATGTTGGTCAGCGTGGGAATGTCGTTGAGCAGCGCGGCGACCGTGCCGTCAGGAAGGGCGGCAAATGCCTCGTCGGTGGGCGCAAAGAGCGTGAACGGCCCGGCACCGCTGAGCGTGTCGACCAGGCCCGCCGCCTGAACGGCCGCGACCAGCGTGGTGAACTCGCCAGCGGCGATGAGGTTTTCCGGAATCGTCTTCTCCTCGATGAAATAGGCCTCCGCCATCCCGATCCCGCCCGCGCCGCGCCCGCCGAGATGCATGGTATAGATCCCGGGCGTGAGCATGGCCATAAGCCCGCTCTCCTTCTCATTCTGCGGAACAAAGCCCGACGCGCGGATCGCGTACTTCTGGCCGCCCGTCTCCCAGTTGTCGTTCGCGCCGATCAATACCGGCCCGTCGAACAAGGCGATCTCCGGATCGGGCAGCGGATTGCCGACGCCGAGGTCACCGAGCCACGGCCCGACGCCGCGAAAGAGAACCGGACGGTAGTCGTCGGCGTTTCCGGTGACGACGATGCCGAGGATCGTCACGTCCTCGCCGCCGCCCACGTGAGCGCGCGCCGAGAAGTTTGCCAGATCAACCGTGGGGGATGGAGTCGACGCCTGAGACAGCGACGCCGTGGCGCAGAAAGCACCGAGCAGGAGGTGGGGGATGAGACGAGTGCGTGGATTCATGGGTGACGTTGGTGGTTGGTGACGCCCGGACCGCACAACGGCGTGCGGTCCGAAACGGCATTTGTACCGATCATGTCTCAACTTTGTCTATTTTCAAGTTTTTCGGGCGCTTTATATGCATGTGATTACAGTTCACATTTATAACCAGATATTTGCGTGTTTCTTTCCTCGTACGCATCCATTCTTAAACTGTTTGTCGCTGTTCTGTACAGAGTTTCAACGACCACCAAGCGGGCCCTTTTGAGTCGACGCCGCCGGTTCCGCCTCCGAGATCCCTCAGGGGATGTCACCCGCCACCGCCCCGGCCAGCCCTCGCGCCTCTGCGATCCGGGCCGTCCTTTTCGATCTCGATGGGACGCTGATCGATCATTTCGCGACGCTTTACGCCTGCTACCAGTACGCCCTGTCGACCCTGGGCCTGCCGGTCCCCACCCCCGATACCATCCGGCGCAGCGTGGGCGGCTCGATGGAGGTCACGCTGCGAAAGCTGATCGACGAGCGCCACGTCGATGCGGCGGCCCGGCTGTGGCGGGAGCATCTTGCGCGCACCTATCTCGACGATGTCACGCTGATGCCGGGCGCCGGCGAACTGGTCCGGGCCCTGCATGCCCGCGGCCTGCGTCTGGGCGTGTTCACCAACAAGATCGGGGAAAACTCGCGGGGCATCTGCGAGCACCTTGGTCTCGCACCCCACCTCGATCTCGTCCTTGGCGCGAACGACTCGCCCTGGCGCAAGCCGCAGCCGGAGTTCACGCGACTCGCGCTCGAGCGCCTGGGCGCGGCAGCCGAAGAGACCGTGCTCGTAGGCGACTCGCCCTATGATCTCGACGCCGCGCGCGTCGGCGGGATGCGCGCAGGCCTTGTCACCACGGGCACCCACTCGGCCGCGGAGCTGCTCGCCGCAGGTGCGCCGTCCGAGGCGATCTTCCCGGATTTGTCGGCCCTGGGACGCGGCGTCTTCGGCCTCGGCTGAGCGGGCGCGACCGCGAGGAGGGCTTTTCGCTTGGACCGCGCGCCGCCGAGACCGAACAATCGCGCATGCGCATCGGGCTCGCCCAAATCAACACGACGGTCGGAGACCTTTCCGGCAATCGCCGCCGCATCCTCGACGCTTACGCCCAGCTCGTGCGCGACGGCGCGCAACTCGTCGTCTTTCCCGAGCTGGTGGTGACCGGATACCCCCCGCGCGATCTTCTCTTCAAGCGCAGCTTCGTCCCCGACGCCGAGGCCTCACTGGCCTCCATCGCCGCCGAGATCGGCGGGGTGCCGGCCGTGCTCGGCTGCCCCGAGGGCAACCCCGAGCCGGGCGGCCGCGCCCTCTTCAACAGCGCCGCCGTGTGCCAGTCCGGGCAGGTGATCGCCCGCGCCCGCAAGTGCCTGCTCCCGACCTATGACGTGTTCGACGAGGACCGCTACTTCGAGCCCGCCGGGTCGGTGACCGTGGTCGCGCTCGCCGGTATCCGCGTGGCGATTACGATTTGCGAGGACATCTGGACGCATCCGTTCGTCGCGCGGCGGCACCGCTACACGGTGAATCCCGTGGCCCAGGTGCGCGAGGCGCGGGTCGACGTGCACCTGAACCTCTCGGCCAGCCCCTGGCACAACACCAAGGGCGGGGTGCGCGAGCAGCTGATCGCGCAGACGGTGGCCGCGACGGGCGCGCCGCTGGTCTACTGCAACGCCGTGGGCGGAAACGACGAGTTGATCTTCGACGGCCGCAGCATGGTCGCGGCGGCGGACGGCCGGCTGGTGGCGGGACTGCCCGCCTTCCGCGAGGCCTGCCAGGTCGTCGACCTCGAGGCCCCGCCTGCGATCGATCCCACGCACCGGCAGGCGGAAATGAAGGACATCCATGAGGCGCTCGTGCTCGGGCTGCGCGACTATGCGCACAAGAGCGGTTTTCGCCGCGCCCTCCTCGGCCTCTCCGGTGGGATCGACTCCGCTGTCACTGCGGTGATCGCGGCCGACGCCCTGGGCGCGGAAAACGTCACCGGCGTGAGCCTCCCTTCGGCGATCTCCAGTGAGCATTCACGGACCGACGCGCGCGTGCTGGCGCAGAACCTCGGCATCCGCTTCCACACCGTCGCGATCGGCGACGTCGTGGCCGCCGCCGAGGGCACGCTCGGTCCCGTCTTCACGGGGTCGCCGCGCGACATCACGGAGGAGAACATCCAGGCCCGCGCGCGCGGCCTGCTCCTGATGGCGATGTCCAACAAGTGGGGCGCCCTGCTCCTCACCACGGGCAACAAGAGCGAACTGGCCGTCGGCTACTGCACGCTCTACGGCGACATGTGCGGCGGCCTGGCCGTGATCTCCGACCTGCCCAAGGTCAAGGTGTATGCGCTGGCCGAATACCTCAATCGGGAGCGCGAGATCATCCCGCGCTCCAGCATCGACAAGGCGCCGTCGGCCGAGCTGCGCCCCGACCAGACCGACCAGGACTCCCTGCCGCCCTACCCCGTGCTCGACGCCATCCTGCACGACTATGTCGAGGAGGGCCTCTCCTCGCGCGACATCATCGCCAGGGGATTCGACGCGGCGGTCGTGCGCGACGTGATCCGCAAGGTCGATCTCAACGAATACAAGCGCAAGCAGGCCGCCCCCGGCCTCAAGCTCACCCCCCTCGCGTTCGGCGTCGGCCGCCGCATCCCGATCGTCCAGCGCTACGTGAGCTGAGCCGGGACGGCGATGAGATTGCCGCAAAAAGGCACAAAAGGACCTCCGCCGCTTACCGGATGTCGCCCGCGCGCCTATAGGCGCGATGCGAGCCAGCCGTTCTCCGATGGACTCTTTGCGGCCACCCTGCCTTGTGACGTAACCGAGGGATACCTTCGATCAAATGCAGGAGTCTGCGAGATAGTGGCACGAGGCTCAGCTTCTGAACTACCTCAAGGCCACCGGATGCAAAACCGGCTATCTGTTGAACTTCGGGGCCTGTCCCAAACTGGACTGGCGTCGCCGGGTGGTTTGATTCTTCCCCTGTCCTATCAGTGTCATTCAGTGTTCTTCAGTGGTTCCCATGTCCGTCTCATCCGAACTCTTTGCCAGGGCCTTGAAGCTCATCCCGGGTGGGGTGAACTCGCCGGTGCGTGCGTTTCGCTCCGTCGGCGGAGCGCCGTTCTTTGTCACGCGCGCCGATGGCGCCACCCTCACGACGGCGGATGGTCGTGAACTCATCGACTTCGTCTGCACGTGGGGCCCGGCCATCCACGGGCACAATCATCCCGTCATCCGCGAGGCGATACGCGAGGCGCTGGACCGCGGCACGAGCTTTGGAACGCCCAATCCCCTCGAGGTGGAGATGGCGGAGCTGATCACGCAGTTTGTTCCGTCGATCGAGAAGGTGCGGATGTGCAACAGCGGCACCGAGGCGACGATGTCGGCGATCCGGCTCGCGCGGGGGTTCACGGGCCGGGACAAGATCATCAAGTTCTCCGGCTGCTACCACGGGCATTCCGATTCGCTCCTGATCAAGGCCGGCTCCGGCGCCCTCACCCACGGCAATCCCGACAGCGCGGGCGTGCCCGCCTCGTTTGCGCAGGAGACGGTGGTGCTTCCCTACAACGATGCCGCGGCGGTCGAGGCCGCCTTCGCCGCCCATCCCGGCGCGATCGCATGCGTCATCCTCGAGCCCTACATCGGCAATGTCGGCTTCATCATGCCCGACCGCGGCTACCTCCAGGCCCTGCGCGAGATCACCGCGCGCCACGGCGCGGTGCTGATCTTCGACGAGGTGATGACGGGTTTCCGCCTCGCCCGCGGCGGCGTGCAGGAGATCGCGGGTATCCGTCCCGACCTGACAACGCTGGGCAAGATCATCGGCGGCGGCCTGCCTGTCGGCGCGTTCGGCGGCCGCGCGGAGATCATGGACAGGCTCGCGCCGCTCGGTCCGGTCTACCAGGCCGGCACGCTCAGCGGCAACCCGCTGGCCATGGCGGCCGGTATCGCGGGACTCAAGCTGCTGCGCGACCACGATCCCTACGCGCGGCTCGACCGCCTGGGCCGGCAGCTGCGCGAGGCGGTGCTCGCCGCGGCGGGGGCGAAGGGGATCGCCGTGCAGGTGCCGCAGTGCGGCTCGATGCTCAGCGTGTTCTTCACCGACCGGCCGGTTCGCGATTACGCGAGCGCATTGACCGGGGATGCCGCGGTCTTCGGCCGTTTCTTCGGCGCGTGCCTCGACGGTGGCGTCTACCTTCCGCCCAGCGCCTATGAGGCGTGGTTTCTGAGCACGGCGCACGAAGGTACCGCGATCGACCACGCCTGCGAGGTGATGACGCGCGCCATCGCGGGGTTGTGAGGGTAGGCCACGATTCCGGGAGGTTCCCTCGTGCGTGCGACGGCCCGGAGACTCAGAAGCTCAACGGCATCGTGACGAGGACGGGGACGGGCTCCTTCTTGTGCATCGCGGGTTCGAAGGTCCAGTAGCCGACCGCCGCCAGCGCTGCGTATCCAGCGATTGGATCCGAGGCCTTCAGCACGCGGGGGAACCGCACCGCGCCCTTCGCATCGACCATGAACACCACCTCCGCCCGGTGGGCGGCGACCGTCTCGCCCGGGCGCCCGGGCGGCGCGGCGGGGGCGATGCGACTGCGGGCGCGGGGCTGGCGGTCGAGGAGCCGGGCTCCCACCACATCGCTCGTGTCACCGGCGAGGAGGCGCTTCGCGATCGCGCGCATGGCCTCGGAAAAATCCCCGGCCTCGAACGAGACACGGTAGCGCAGACCGGTGGGCACCGGCCGGGTGCCGTTCAAGGCCGGTGAATAGCGCCACAATCCGATCGCACCCTCCACGGCCTGGGAAAAAGCGAGGTGGGTCGTCTCGACGACACGCGGCTCGCGCGGCACGCCGTCATCGCCGACGACGAACTCGATGATCACCTCGCCGGACTTCCCGGCAGCCAGGGATTCGATCGGATAGGCGGGTCGCGGTGCGAAGAGCCGCCGGATCGGCGTGTCGACGCGCACTGCATTGCTGGTGGCGAGCAGTTCGATCCGTCCGCCCTCGTAGTCGACCAGCGTACGGTCGCCCAGCTCCTCGCGCAGCTCCAGTGTCAGTTGCACCTCCGCATTGGTGAGCCGGCCGTTCCGTATCGCGGGGAGAAACTCGAACTGAGCCAACGCGGCCAGTGCCGCTTCCGTGAAGGCTGCGTCCGGCGAACCCTGGACCCGGATATGACTGGCCCGGCCCTTGCGATCAACCAGCATGGTGACCACGACCTGCGCGTTCATGCCCGAACCGACGAACTCCGCCGGATATTCCGGTGGCACGGACTTGATGAGGATCGCCTTCCGGTTGAGCGGCGGCCTCACGGAGTCGGCCTCGGTGACCTCCCGCGCCGGCGGCGGCTCGAGCGGGTCGAGCGTGTCGGTCCGGGCGATCGGCTCCTCGCCGCGCAGAGACACCCAAGCCGCACAGGCGACAATCACCCCGGAGGCGAGCCGCTGCCAGCTCCGCCGCGTGCGTGCCGTGCCCGATACCGGGCCGGCTTCACCCGAAGGTTCGTGTCCGATCATCGCGATACACCCGGGATGTCCCGGCGCGACGAGCATTGTCGTCGTGTTCGTCTGGATATCAAGAGCGCGACGGGGCTTCAGGAAAGTGCGGGCCGTATGCTGGCGGTTTACTCGACCGCCCGGGCGGCCGACACGAGGCCGCGGGCAGTCTCGACTTTGATAAAAACCGATCTGGCGCCGATGTCGGCGGACCGACACCGCCACGCAAACGGCACCCCGGACAGCCCTCCGAGCTGGGCCGAGCTGGAGGAGTTTGCGTCGCAGCGGGGTTCAGGGATGAAACAGGCTCTGGATCACTCTTACCCAGCGCGCGATGCGGTTGGACGCATCGCGCCAAAACCTGCAGGTTTACTTTGAAAACACCGCCCGTCTGAACTAGGTGAACGCCTGTCAACCCGGCAGGAGCCCGTAACGCGCCTCATCCATGAAACCACCAGGCGCCGGTGCGGGTCTCTCGCGGCTCAGGCTTCCCTCCCTCCCTCACGCCTCATGGCCCCAGACAACCCGCCGTCCGTCCCACGCAAGCATCGCGTCGTCGCCCTCGGCTCCGATCCCGGCGCGGCCCCGCGCAAGACCGTTCCGCGCTGGCTGCTCATCGCCGGATCGGTGGTGGGACTCCTTCTCATCGTCCTGATCGTGCGCGTCGTGGTGGTGCTGCGCGAGCTCGAGGCCCTGCGCAACGAGATGCCCGGCCTCGCCGGGGCGGCGTCGAATGATCCGAGCGCGGCGTTCGCCAGCCGTTCCCGCGCCGAGAGCGCGCGTCAGGCCGCCATGCGCAGCATCGAAGCCGCCAACAAGATCCCGTCCACGCACCCGGTCGCCCTGCAGATGATGGTGGAGATCGAGCGGCTGCGCGACCCGGCCGACAAGGCATTCGGCGATCGCGATTATGCGCGCGCCATGCAGTACTTTGAGGAGATCTCGCGGCGCGCCGAGACCTACACGACGGCGATGGAGGACATGCGCAAGGCCCAGAACGGCTACGCCAATTTCCTCCTCGCGATTGGCCGCGTGCAGAAGTTCAGGCATCTCGCCCCGGACAAGGTCGAGAAGGCGCTCACGGCCGCCGGGGCCTCACAACAGTTCCTCGATCAGGGGAGTTTCACGCCCGCCCGGCAGCAGATCGACGAGGCCATGGCGATCCTCGGGGAAATCGAGGCCTCGATCCAGGCCGAACTCGAGCGAAGCCTCGCCGACGGGCGCACAGCGCTGGCGGAAGGTTCCGGCTCAGCCGCGACTGCGGCATTCGAGCATGCGCTCGAATTGGATCCGGAAAATGAGCTGGCCTCCAAGGGCCTCGCTCGCGCCGCGACCATCGAGCGCGTATTTGCCCTGCTCGCGGAGGCCGAGCGCCAGGAAGCCGCCGCGGAGTTGGAAGCGGCGCGCGACACGTTCGCCAAAGCCTTCGAACTCGATGCCCAATCGGCCGCCGCCCAGGCCGGCGTGTCGCGCACCAAAGCCGCGATCAAGAAGCGGGATTTCGACGGCGCCCGCGCGCGCGCTACCGCTGCCGCCGCCGAGGAACGCTGGACCGATGCGATCGCCGCCTACCAGGACGCCCAGAAGGTCGAGCCCGAGAACGAGGAGGTGAAAAAACTCATTGCCGAGGCCCGCGTGCGTGAACGCGAGCAGCGCGTGCAGAACATGCTCAAGAGCGCGTACGACGCGGAACGGCAGTTCGCGTGGGCCGAGGCCCGACGCACCTACATGGAATTGCTCGCCTTCCAGCCCGGACAGGTGGACGCCGAGGAGGGCCTCCTCCGCACCGGGAAGGTCATGCGCGCCCTGCTCAAGTTCGAACGCCTCCTCGAGGATGCGCGGTCGCTCGCGGCGCGCGCGGATTTCCAAAGCGCGATCAATTCGTTCAACGAGGCGATGGCCAGCAAGCCCGCCTACGTCGAACTCCAGCCCGATCAACTCGAACTCAAGAATATGCTCGAACGGCAAAGCCGGCCCGTGTCCGTCCCGTTCGCCTCGGATGGGAAGACCTGGGTGACCATCTCGGGCCTGCAGTTGCTCGGAAAATTCCAGACGACGTCCGTCTCGATCCTGCCCGGCAACTACGAGGTCATTGGCCGGCGCAAAGGGTATGCCGATGTGCGCGAGGTGTTGCGCGTGCGCGCCGGCGAACCGATCGAGCCGGTCACCATCATCGCGACCAAACGCGCATCACATTGACGGGGCCGCGGCCCCCGTGACCACCATGCCTCATCCCTTCTTCACTGCCAAGCCGAGCCGCGTCCTGAGCGTCGCGATCGCCTGCATCGCCCTCGCGGCCACGTCCACTCGCGCCCAGACGGTCGACCCCGATCCGGAGATCTTCGATGGCACCCGGACCAAAAAGGACCAGATCCCGCAGGACCCCAAGAAACGGACGGACCAGTGGGAGGACGCGAATCTGATCCTCTACGATTCCGACGAGCAGGGGAGCGCCGAGGGCGGCCAGGGGCGCGCGGGACACGACGCGCCTGGCTACGCCGATGGCGGCGGCCAGGGCGGCGTCTCCGTTCAGGCTGGTCTGCCGCTTCCGATGGCCGGCGGTGGCGCCGGGGACGGCCAGGCTGGCATGCCGCCCATGCCAGGCATCGGGGCCGAGGGGATTCCCACCGGTGAACAGGGTCAGGACGGCCAGCAATCGATGGCTGGCGCGAACCCGTCCAGCAGCCAGTCCACGCCCACGCAAAACGGCCAGGGCATGGCCCAAGGCCAGTCCGGTAAACCTGGCGACGTCTCGATCGGCGATCCGAGCCAGCGCATCGCCCAGTCGGGTCAACCCGTCAACAAGGTGCAGGGCGGCACACCGCCTCCCGCCACGGGCGAGGAAGCCCAGCCAAGCAAGGGCGAGGATACCACCACGATCCCGAACTCCGCCTCGGGTCAGCAGTCCCAAAAGCGCGGTGGCGGCGTGGAGAAGGGCGACGCCATGCCCACCGACATCTGAACACCGGCCCGCGCCCGGCCGCCTCGATCGCGCTTCCCAAGATTTTGAATACCCCGCGCCCGCGATGCGCCCGGCGCGCGTCGCGCCTCCCCGCCCCCCTCTTCCTCCGCCTCCCATGACCAAGCACCGCTTCAAGGTCGCTCTGCTCACCTTCCTGCTCGCCGCCACGGCGCACCTCGCGCGGGCCGAGAGCTGGGTCTTCCCGCCCGAGGCCATCGACGACGCGACACACATGTCGCTCAAGGATTTCCGGGAGAAGAACCCGGGGATCGATATCACGTATTCAGGACTTACCGACGAGGGGTTCTACATCCGCTACATCCACGAGGACCTCTTGCTCTACTTCGGGCCGATCCGGGACATCAACACGGCGCGACGCTGGCGGGATGCTCTGGAAGACGTCCGCGCCCGCATCATCGACAAGCGCCCGATCCTCGAGTCGTCGCGCGTGGAACTCGTCCGATTCACGCGCGATGCCGTGCGCGGACGCGCCGGTGAACGCGGATCCTCCGACGGCCTGTCGGAAGCCGAGGACATCGACGGCGACGGCATTCCCAACAGTCTCGACGACGACATCGACGGCGACGGCATTCCCAACGGACAGGACCCGGACGTCGATGGCGACGGCATCCCGAACGGAGAGGATGACGACATCGACGGGGATGGACGACCCAACGGCGAGGACAGCGACATCGACGGCGACGGCATCCCCAATGCCGATGATCCCGACGTGGATGGCGACGGGCTCCTGAACGGGGAGGATGGCGACATCGACGGCGATGGGTTGGCCAATGGCGACGACAGCGACACCGATGGCGATGGCATCCCGAACGACATCGACCCGGATGCCGACGGCGACGGGCTCTTGAACGGCGAAGACGACGACGTCGATGGCGATGGAGTCCCGAACGGCGAGGATGCCGATGTCGACGGCGACGGACGACTCAATGGCGATGATTCCGACGTCGACGGCGACGGGCTCGGCAACGGCGAGGATCGCGACATCGATGGCGATGGACTGCCCAACATTGACGACAGCGATGCGGACGGCGACGGAGTTCCGAATGGCGAAGACGGCGACGTCGATGGCGACGGCCGACCCAACGGCGAAGACAGCGACATCGACGGCGACGGCATCCCCAATGCCGATGATCCCGACATGGACGGCGACGGGATTCCCAATGAACAGGACCCTGATCCGACCGGCGCGGGCAACACGCGCGGCATGGGCGGACAGGAAGGTGGGATGCGAGGAGCGCAGGATCCGGCCGCGATCCAGCGGGCGGCGCAGCGCCAGGGCGCTCGCTCCGTCGCGGGGCAGGGCCAGTCCGGCCAGCAGGGACGCCCTGGACAGCCGGGCATGCCCGGACAACAGGGATCTCCCACCCCAGGTCAGCCGGGACAGCCGGGTCAGCCAGGTCAGCCGGGGCAACCCGGCCAGCCGGGCGACCCCGGACAACCGGGTGAGCCTGGTCAACCCGGTCAACCCGGTCAGCCGGGGCAACCCGGCCAGCCGGGGCAGCCAGGACAACCGGGCCAGCCGAGCCAGGGTGGGCGGAGCATCTTCGATGTTCTCAAGCGCATCCTGTTCGGCGGCTGAGCCAGATCGAAGAGCCGGCGCGACGAGAGCAGCAGTTCTCCGTCTTCGCCGGCGGCATGAGTCCAAACGAGGAATGCGCGCTCAGCCGGTCAGACTGCGAGGGCGGTCGGCGGCGGTGCGCGGCGCACGACCCCGTTGCCCGTTGACACCCTCGGGCCCGGTTCTACCTTCGGCCCTTTTCCACCACGCCCCATTCCGATGATTTCCTGGATTCAGTCCACGTTCAAACACCATATCAAGGCCGTGTTCGCCATCCTGATGTTCGCGATGGTGATACCACTCGTGTTTGTCTACAGCACCAGCGGCGGGATTGGCCGCGGCGACAGCACCATTCGCGAGCGCACCGTATTCGGCAAACCATTCACCACCGAGTCGGAACGTCGCGAATTCATGCTCGACGGGCAGATCAGCCTGCAGCTCACGAGCGGCACGCCCTACTTCTCCGAAGAACAGGCGGAGTATTTCGCGTTCGTGCGCGCGGCCAGGATTTCGCTGGCGGACAAGTTTCGCATTCCCGCGCCCACGGACCGGCAGCTCACGGACTTCATCAGGAGCCTGCCGACGTTTCGCGGCGAGGACGGCAATTACGATCCCCAGGCCTACGCGCGGTTTCTCGACAATACCCGCGGCAACCCGATCTATTCGCAGAGCCGCATCAGCCGCATCCTCCAGGAGGACTGGCGAGCGGAGAAGGCCAACGAGGTGATCTCCGGACCGGGATTCGCGCTCGATCCCGAGATCCGCGACCAGCTCGCACTGGTGGACAGCACGCTCACCGTCCATCGCGCCACGATGCCGATCAAGGACATTGCGCCCGAGGGCGAACCGACGGAGGCCGACCTGCAACAGTGGTTCGATATGAACGCCGCCCGCTATCGCAATCCCCCGGCGGTGCAGGTCAGCGTGGTGGACTTCCCGGCCGAGAGGTTTGCCGGCCAGGTGCCGCCTCCGACCGATGATGACATCGTGAAGTATTTCGAGGCCAACAAGGCCAACTACGCTCCGGCACCCAAGGAGGGCGAGGACCTGGCCGTGGTCGGCGAGGCCAGGCTCGAAGACGTGCGCGATCGCGTCATCCAGGATCTCGTGCAGCAGCGCTCGATCAATGCCGCGGTGAAGACGGCCTCGGATTTCGCCTACAAGCTCTTCGATAAACAGATCATCCGCGACACACCGGCATTTGAGTCCACGCTCCGCGAGTTCGGCACGTCCTTCCGCTCGATGCCACCGCTGCCCGTCTCGGCGCAGACAGCCAGCAGCCCGCTCGTGCGCGAGGCGATGACACTTTCACCCGACAAGCCGGTTTCCGACCCGGTCGTCGTGGGCAACATTGCGTTCGTTCTGTTCTTCGACGGACGCACCGAGGCGAGCGACGCGCTCTTCTCGACGGTGCGCGAGCGCGTGCTTGCCGACGTGCAGGAAGACCGTCGCGTGCGCGCCGTGGTCGCGCGTGGCGAGGAGATCCGCGCCAAGCTCGACGCCGCGATCAAGGCCGGCACGCCGTTCCCCGAAGCCGCCAAGTCCGCGGGCCTGGAGGTCTCGTCCTGGGAGAACTTCACGCGGCGCACACTGCCCGAGGACTTCGACCGCTCGATTCTCGACCGCATCACGGACCAGCCCGTCGGCTCGGTGTCGCCGATGGTCGTCCAGGGCAACCAGGGGAGCTTCCTGTTCGTGGCGCAACGTCGCGAACCCGTCGTGACGCTTGGCGACCCAAACTACGAACAGGCGCGCGAGGTCATCATGCAGCAGAGCGGACGTATTGCCGCCCAGATGACACTCGTCGCCATGGTGCAGGCGGAGCGCATCGCCGTCGGCCTGGATCGTCCGGAGGAAGACGCCGCCCAGTGAGGCGAGGCTGCGCGCGTCGTCGCCATGCCGATCCGCGCCTACGAACCACTCCAGGGCCCGTGCCGTCTCTGCGGCGCGGGCTTTGAGCTGGTGCAGTCTGCGTCAACGCCACCCCTTTCCACCTGTCCGCGCTGCGGACAGGGCGTCCGCGTCAAACCCGCCGCGGCGACCTCGACGCCCCGGGCTTCACGCAAGCCCTCGACGAGCGAGGCCAAGTCGGCCGGCTTCACGGTGCTCAAACGAACGTCGGGCGGAGAGTACGAAAAGCTGTAACTTTGCGATCCCGCCGCGGGTTACATCGAACGTGCTTCGCTTCCGGATGGCAGGGTTTCTGGGCGTCCTTTGAAACACTTCGGCGCCTGGAGCCGTCATCCTTTGCGTCGACTTTATCATGTGTCCTCAGCCCGTTGTCGTCCTCCGCTCCGCAGTCACCGCCCTCGCATGCGTCCTCGCCACCGCGCTTCACGCCCAGGATCCGGCGCCCGAGGATGCCGGGACGATGCCCGATACCGGCGTTGCCGCGGAGCGCCCTGAGACCTTCACGGCGCCTGTGGGGATCCCGGGAGAGACGGTCATCCCGATCACGCTTGAGGATGCCGTCCAGCTGGCGCTGGCGAGCAACCTCGGCCTGCGCAGCGAGAGCTTCAACCGGGATATCGCACGTGAGGCGGTGATCATCGCCAATGCCGAGTTCGAACCCCTGTTTCAGCTCAGTGCCTCACAGGCGGAATCCGAGGATCCGATAACCGCCAATACCACCAAGTCCAACTCCACGACCCTGACGCGGGGAAACGCCTCCATCTCGCAGCGCGTCATCACCGGCGCGGAGGTCTCGCTCGGCACCACCATGCAGCGCATCGGCCAGGCGGGCGGCGACGCCCGCGTGCCGCTGGTGTTCGACTCGTCCGCGTCGCTCTCCGTGCGCCAACCGCTGCTTGCTGGAGCTGGCTTTCGAGTCAATCGCGCCGCGCGCGACCGCGCACGCATCGGCGTGGAGCGCAGCGAATTGACCTACACGGGCCAGGCGCTCGACATCGTCCGCGACACGGAACTCGCGTTCTTCGAACTCGCTTCCGCCCATTACGCCCTCGATGTGGAACGTTCCGGGCTTTCCACGGCACAGCAATTTCTCGAGGAGAACGAGGCGCGCCGTTCCGCCGGGATCGCCACCGAGCTCGACGTCATGCAGGCCCGCGTCTCCGTCGCGAACCGCCGCTCGAGCATCATCACCGCCGAGCAGCGCGTGCGCGATGCCACCGACCGCCTTCTCGCCCTCTTCGGACGCCGCGACTTCTCGGGCATCCTCCAGCCGACCGGCTATGTCTTCGCGCCGCCGGCCTCGCTCTCGGTCGAATCCGCCTACGGACGTGCTGCCGAGAACGATACGCAGCTTCGAAGTGAACGCGGCCTGCTCCGCCAGCTCGAACTCGATGCCCTTGTCGCTCGAAACAACAAGCGGCCGCGCCTTGATCTTGAAGGGGTGTACACCCTTTCCGGGACCGATTTTCAGTCGCTCAAGGGTGCGCTCGATCGGATCCCCGAGGGCGAGGAGTTCAACTGGCAGGCGGGCGTTTCCCTGAGCCTGCCGTGGGGCATGAACGAGGCGCGGGCGCGCGCACGTGCCGCCGACACTTATGTGGCCCAGCAGCAGCTCCGGCTCGAGGAACTCGAGCAAACCCTGATGGTGTCGGTGCGCGCCGCGATCCGCGCGGTCGAGGCCGACAAACAGACCATCGACATCAACGCCCTCGCCACTGAGCTGAGCCAGCGCGAGTTCGAGCTGGAGAAGGCGAAGTTCGACTCGGGACTGAGCACGAGCCGGCTGGTCGTCGAGGCACAGCAGCGCTGGGACGAGGCGCGCGTGCGCGAAATCCAATCGCGCGTGCAGCTTCGCCAGGACCTTGCGCGCCTCCGGCGCCTCGAAGGGGCCTCGCTGCAGTTTTACGGCGTCGACCCGCTCGACCGGTGAGCTGAGCGGCCGTGTCGCGGGAGCCCTGAACGCCTGGGAACCGGGCGCCGGTGAGGGGACGAGAGAAAGAAAACGAGAACGAGCGAACCAGGAAGAATCGGAGGACGCTCCCTTCGATCCCTCAGCCTTTCAGCCTCTCAGTCCTTCAGTCTCTCAGTCCTTCAGTGTTTCAACCGTTCCCGCGCGCTATTCGTGCCAATAGTCGCGGATCCACGGCACGGGTTTGACGAAGTGTTTCAGGTGGATGCGCCAGTTCGGATGGACGCGCCTGGCCGGATCGAATGTCGCGAGCAGGTGCGCCAGCGGCCCACGATAGGGGGGAGCTTCGGGCGTCCAACGCCCGTCCACCACGTCGCCCGGATTGGGACCGCCCGGGAACGTCACGACGCGCGCACCCTTGGGAAACTTCGCCGTGCGCAGGTAGCGCATCGGCACCGCACCCAGGCAGTGGATACGGAAGTGCTTCGTCCATTCGCCGGGCCAGAACTTGATCCCGCCCCGGACCGAGTGCGTCATGTAGTGCTGCTCGTAGCGGAAGCGGTCCGCCACACCCTGCGGATCAGCCCGGAACGTATCGAGGATGTGGCCATTGCGGCCGATCGGGTAGCGGAAGATCGAGGTTTGCCCGAGCTTCCTGAGCGGGCGCGCCCAGTTGCGCGCGAGGATCACGTCGTCCGGTGAGCCGTGGGTGAAGTACCCGTCGAGGTTGCCGAGGATGACGGTATCGAGATCGATAAAGAGCGCGACGCCGCTCAAGCCGCACAGCTCGCGCCCCCACAGGACGACCTTGCGCCATTTGCCGAACGTGCGCTTCGGGTGCTCGCAGCCCAGTTCGGGCAGCGGCAGGCACTTCACCTCGGGCCGGACACCGGCGGGATCGTCGGTGAGACAAATCACCTGGAAGGGCGGCGTGGTGTTGCGCGCCACCATCCCGTAGAGCCGATTCACATACGCGGGCCCGTATTTCGCGCCCCATTTTGTGCAGAGGATCTGCTTGGTGTCGGTCATGGGGAAGCGCCGTGTTCCTGGTCGTGCGCGAAGCCGGGCCGGTTAGCAGGCGGTTGATCCGTACCCGGCCACCCCGGCCGGGAGCGCGCGGCTCGCGTCGCGATCGCCCTCATTTCCAGTGCTCCGCGACCCATGGCGTGGGCTTCACGAACCGGCGCAGGCCCGGCTGGCCCGTGATCGCGTCGGGTGGGTTGGGTTTGCCGTGAAACACGACGATGCGTGCGCCGTCCGGCAGGCGGGGCGTCTGGAAGAGATTGAGTGGAAAGGACGGCAGGCACCTGTATTTGAAACTCACACACCACTCGGCGGGCCAGTAGGTGGTCAGGCCGCGACGGTTCATCTCGCGCGTGAGGTATTCCTGTTCGTTACGCACCTCGCGTTTGACGGCGTCGATGTGGGTGAGGAAGAACTCGAGCACGTCGGGATGCGCGCCCGCCTCGAAGCGATAGATGGAGGAGTTGCCGGTCTTGTCGGGCTTGATCCAGTCGCGGATGATCGCAAACGAGCCGGGATGGTCGAAGAAGCAGTCGATACCTGCGACGATGACGACGTCCAGATCGACGAAGAGCGTGGGACCGGTCAGGTCGAAGAGCGGGCTTCGGAAGGTGGACAGTTTGCGCCAGCCGCGCTCCTTGTCCGGCGGCAGGTCCATGTCCGGAAGCGGCATGACCTCCACGCCGGCATCGATTCCTGTGCCGTCGTCGGTGAAGCAGATGAACCGGTGGGGCCGCGCCAGGTGCCGCGCGACCATGGAGCGGAGGCGGTTCACGTACTCCGGGCCATACTTCGTGCCCCACTTCATGCAGATCACATTGGCCATGAAACCATGAGGTAACCGGGCCGGGCATCCGTTGGACAGCTCCAAATCGGGCGACAGCCTGCCACGTGCATCCCGTCAAAACAGGGTCGCCATTACCGGGCTGCTGCGACAATGACGGCGCTGTCTCATGGTCCTCTCCGTCCGGCACAACTTCCTGTTTGTTCACATCGCCAAGACCGCGGGAACGAGCGTGCGCGCCTCCCTGCGGCGGCTTCAGCGGCGCGATCCCCGCTACGTCCTGCAGGTTCTCTGCAGCCGGATCAGCCATGCGACCGGCCATCGCCTGGCCTGCAAGCTCCCGCGCCACGCTCGCATCATCGCGGCCAAGGAGATGCTCCCGGTGGAGTTCTTCGACGGGCTGTTCAAGTTCGCCTTCGTGCGCAACCCGTGGGACCGCTATGTCAGCGCCTACCATCACATCAGGCGCGAGAGGCCGCAGTTTCTCGAGGGCACCGAGGGGTTTGAGGGATTCCTCGCGCGCGCCTTCGACCCGAACCGACCGTTCAACTACCATTTCGACATGTTCAGCGCCGTGCAACGCGACTACCTGGTCGACCTGCACGGGACTGTCTGCGTGAACTTCGTCGGTCGTTTCGAAAACCTCGAGGCCGACTACCACGAGATCTTCCGACGCATCGGAGCGAAACCTCCGGCCTTGGGCCACAAGCGCCACGAGACGAAGCGCAAGGACTACCGCGAATACTACACGGAACGCACCGCGGAATGGGTCGCTCAGCGCCACGCCGCGGATCTCAACGAATTTGGATACACCTTCGAGTGAGCGCACCGATGCCACGCTCGTCAGAACGCCACGGATCCGAGTGTTCCATCGGTGACCGGTCTCTCACATCGCGTGTAGCGGCGTCCACACCCGCATTCCGCTTCCGCGCATGAGCCGCCGCAGCGAACGTTCCGGGCTCTGGCTGCCGCAGTACTGGCCCTCGTGGCTGGGCCTGGCGCTCTTCCGCGTCCTCACGCGGGTGCCCTGGTCGATACGTCGCGTCCTGGCCCGCGGGCTCGGCGCCTTTGTGTTCCACGTTGTCCCGATCCGGCGACATGTGGTGATGGTCAACCTGCGCCTGTGCTTTCCGGAAAAATCCCCGGCCGAACTCCGGGCGCTTGCCCGTGCGCACTATCACGCGCTCGCGCTCGGGCTTTTTGAGACGTGCGAGGCGTGGTGGGCGCGCGCGGATCGGCTGCCGCGATTTCGGATCCTCGGGCGGGAGAATCTCGACGCTGCTCTGGCGCGCGGCAAAGGGGCGCTCATTCTCACCGGGCACGCCACCACCCTGGAGCTGTGCTCGCGCATGATGAGCGTGGAAGTGCCTTTCGGCTGTCTGTACCGCGACCCCAACAACCCGGTCGTGGCCTCGGTCATGCGTCGCTCGCGCGAGCGGCTGACGTCGGTCGCCGTGCACTTCGACGACCTGCGCGGCCTGCTGCGCGCGCTCAAGCAGAACCTCCTGATCTGGTATGCACCGGACCAAGGCAAGCGCACGAAGATGTCGGAGATCCTGCCGTTTTTCGGCGTGCCTGCGCTGACCAATACCGCCACCAGCCGCATTGCCCAGATGAGCGGGGCGTCCGTGATCCCCTACTTCGGGCGCCGCCTTCCCGACGGGACCTACGAACTGGAGATCCTTCCCGCGCTCGATAACTTCCCCTCCGGCGACCACACGGCCGACGCGCTTCGCGTCAACCGCATCATCGAGGATTTCGTCCGCCGCGCGCCGGAGCAATACTTCTGGGTGCACCGGCGCTTCAAGCGCCGCGGACCCGACCTGCCGGACGTGTACGCCCGCTGAATCGCCCACCCGCCGCCCTTCGCTCCCGCGATCGATAACGCCGCGCGGCAATCCCGCTTGCTCGCGCGCACAAGAATGTCGCCGAACCGGTCCACGACCGCCTCACTGGTGCCCGACCCGGTCGCCATTTCGCATGCCGCTCCTCGAAGTCACCGATCTTCGCACCCACTTTCACACCCGCAATGGCGTGGTACGGGCGGTCGACGGCGTGTCGTTCTCGATCAGCAAGGGCGAGACGCTGGGCATCGTCGGTGAATCGGGCTCGGGGAAGTCGGTCACCTGCTATTCGCTGATGGGGCTGATCCCGCAGCCGCCCGGCCGGATCGAGAGCGGCACGGCGATGTTCGACGGCGTGGACCTGCTCCGCTGTTCGCCGCGGGTGGCACGCTCGATCCGGGGCAAGCGCATCGCCATGATCTTCCAGGATCCGATGACGTCCCTCAATCCGTACCTTCGGATCAGCGACCAGCTCATCGAGCCGCTGCGCATCCATGAAACTGTGACGCGCAGGGCGGCCCTGGAACGCGCGGTCGCGGCCCTCGACGAGGTGGGCATCCAGGATGCCGCGCGGCGCGTTCACTTCTTTCCCCATGAATTTTCCGGGGGGATGCGCCAGCGCGTGATGATCGCCATGGCCCTGATCACGCGTCCGGAACTGCTGATTGCCGACGAACCGACCACCGCGCTGGACGTGACTGTGCAAGCCCAGATCCTCGACCTGATCCGCCGCCTCCAGCGGGAGAAGGGCATGGCCGTGATCTTCATCACGCACGACCTGGGCGTCGTGGCCGGACTGTGCGACCGCGTACAGGTGATGTATGCCGGCCGCATCATGGAGGCCGCCCCGACCGCCGCTGTATTTGGATCCTCGCGACATCCCTACACGCGCGCGCTCCAGCGCTCGATACCGGCGCTGCAGGCGAAGGGCCGCGAGCTGTTCACCATTCCCGGGCTGCCCCCGGATCTTTCGCGGCCACTGCCAGGGTGTCCGTTCGCGCCGCGCTGCCCTGAAGGGGTCGAGGCGTGCCGCACCGCGGCGATCCCTCTCGTGGAGGTCGCGCCGGGGCACTGTTCAGCCTGCGCGCGGGTCCAGAAGGGAGAGATCGCATGAGCTTGATTTCCTCACCCGGCCGGGCCGGAGCCCGGCCCTCCATTCCAGAGGCTGGTCAATCGTTTTGAACCAGACCATGGGATTGAAAACACGCCCTTGCCTCCGTGATCTCTGTGTCCAACTGCTCTTTTTAGGATGACGCCGCCTACCAATCCCGCCGCGCCGGCGTCGATCGAGGATACCATCCTGGAACTCGAGGACCTGAAGGTGCACTTCCCGGTGCACTCCGGTTTTCTCATCAGGCGCGATGCCGGGACAGTCAAGGCGGTCGACGGCGTATCGCTGGCCGTCCGACGCGGGGAGGTGCTGGGCCTGGTCGGCGAATCCGGCTGCGGCAAGTCCACGCTGGCCCGCACGATCGTGCAGCTGATCCCGGCAACCTCCGGACGCATCCGGGTGGAGGGCCGGGACCTCGCCGGCCTTTCCGGCCGCGAGTTGAAGGATCTCCGGGCGGAGATGCAGATGGTCTTCCAGGACCCCTACGCCTCGCTCAACCCGCGCATGACCGTGTTCGACACGCTGGCTGAGCCGCTGCTCGTGCACCGTCGCGCCACCCGCTCGGACGTGGCGGCGCAGGTGGCTGCACTGATGGAGCGTGTCGGCCTGGCGCCCCGCCTGATGCGGAAGTACCCGCACGAGTTTTCCGGCGGTCAAAGGCAACGCATCGCCGTGGCGCGTGCACTCACGCTTCGTCCGCGTTTGATCATCGCGGACGAACCGGTCTCGGCGTTGGACGTGTCGATTCAGGCGCAGATCCTGAACCTGCTCTCCGGGCTCTCGCGCGAGATGAACCTGAGCATGATCTTCATCGCGCACGATCTGTCGGTAGTGAAGCACATCTCCGACCGAATCGCGGTCATGTACCTCGGTCGGATCGTCGAACTCGGCGCGGCCGCCGAGGTCATCGAGCGCCCGCAGCACCCCTACACGCGCGCGCTGGTCAGCGCGATCCCCACGCCGGACCCGTCACGCGAACGCGAGCGGCAACGCGTGGTCCTCCCCGGCGATCCACCCTCGCCACTCGACCCGCCCAGCGGATGCCCGTTTCATCCGCGGTGCCGGTTCGCGGTCGATGCCTGCCGTACCGTGGTCCCTGCGCTCGAGCCACAAAAAGATGGCCGGCGCGTGGCCTGTATTCGCGTGGGGGAACTCCCGTCCGAGCACGTCGCACCATCCCCGTGAGGCCGGGCGAGGCAACGGCGCCATCCGGGTAACTCCATGCGGCCGCGCGTACCCGGCTGTGGCGCCGGGGAGCGCACAAGACGTGGGGGCGGCGCGCCCTGCGCATCGCCCGCATCAACAGAAAAGCCCGCCTTGAGGCGGGCTTTTCTGCGACGGGTTGCGGAAAGAGATCAGACGAATGCGCCCGCGAACCACTTCGCGAAGAGCGGGCCGACAAACGGAAGCGGCTTCTGCTGGCCGTTGATTGCGGCCATCAATCCCATGACCGCGAGCGCCAGCATCGCGACGACGAAGGCGAGCCAGAGCAGCGACGCGATCATCCATCCGACGATGGGCACGAACGCGAGCACGGTGCCGACGATCACGAGCGCGATCCAGATCGCGATGCCCGCGAGCATCAGACCAAGACTCTGGCGAAGGTGGAACGCGCCGATCTGGGTCTTGTTGCTGGAGTGCATGATCAGGGCGATGATGAACCCGATCAGCGTGAGATAGGAGACAATGGCAACGGTCTTGTCCTCGGTGGAGACCGGCGTCTGTACGGTGGAGGCCTGAGAGTCCATACGGGTGAACTACTGGCAGAGCCCCCTTGAATCGAGCCATTTCCACAGGCCGCGCCCCGCCCGATCGGCCCGTTGGCAATTCGGGATTTGCGCCCGGCGGACTTGTGGCACTGTTGGAGGTCCGCGTCTCCACCGCGTCACGTTCTCCATGGCCACGCACGCTCCTGTCCCGCTGTTCAACTGGCTCGATCACCGCGCTGCCGGCGTGCTGCTCCACCCGACCAGCCTGCCCGGCGATTTCGGGATCGGCACCTTCGGAAAGGAGGCGCGCCACTTTGTGGACTTCCTGCACGAGGCGGGCATGCGTTACTGGCAACTGTGTCCGCTCGGTCCGACGAGCTACGGCGACTCGCCCTACCAGAGCCCCTCGACCTTCGCCGGCAATCCCTACCTCATCGATCTGCTTCCGCTCTGCAACGCCGGTCTCGAGCGGCAGGATGCGGTCGGGCCCTTGCTTTTCCTGAATCAGGACCACGTCGACTTCGGCGGTATTTACAAGCTCAAGCGCCCGATCCTGCGGGCCGCCTACGAACAGTACCGGGCCTCGCGCAAGACGTCGCTACCCTACGGCGACTTCGAGGTGTTCAAGGCGCGGCATGCGGCGTGGCTCGAACCCTACGCCTTGTTCATGGCGCTCAAGGACCATTTCGACGGGAAGGCGTGGATGCACTGGCCCCGGCAGGTCTCCAGCTTCGCGGCAGCCCTGAAGGCACCGCTGCGGCGCAAGCTCGAGGCCGACGTCGAGAGCCACATGTTCAGCCAGTACCTGTTTCACGGCCAGTGGCAGGAGCTGCGGGACTACGCTCGGCGCAAGAATGTCTCGATCATCGGCGACATCCCAATCTTCGTCGCGCTCGACAGCGCGGACGTGTGGGCCAACCCGGGACTGTTCCAGTTCGACACCACACGCAACGAACCCCTCGCCGTGGCGGGCTGCCCGCCCGACTATTTCAGCGCCGACGGCCAGCTCTGGGGAAATCCGCTCTACGACTGGACGGCCAACGCCGCCGACGGCTACGCGTGGTGGACGAGCCGCCTCGCCGCCTGCTTCGAGCTGTTCGACGTCGTCCGCATCGATCACTTCCGCGGCTTCGATACGTATTGGAAGATCCCCTTCGGCGCGCCGAATGCCCGCACCGGAGCCTGGATTGCTGGTCCGGGACTGGGCTTTTTCGAAGCCGTGAAGGCGGCGTTTCCCAATGCCCGCATCATCGCGGAGGATCTCGGCGAACTCCTGCCGAGCGTGCTCACCCTCCGCGACCAGACGGGCCTCCCGGGCATGGCGATCCTGCAATTCGCCTTCGGGGGCAAGGCGGACAACCTCTATCTCCCGCACAACCTTGTCGCGAACCAGGTTCTGTATCCTGGAACCCACGACAACGACACCTCGCGTGGCTGGTATCGCACCAATGACGCGCGGACCCAGGACCATGTGCGGCGCTACCTGCGCATCAGCGGCGACGAGGTGGCCTGGGATTTCGTGCGCGCCAGCTACGCCGCCGTCAGCCGCCTCGCCGTCTTCCCGCTGCAGGACCTGCTCAACCTCGGCAGCGAGGCGCGCCTCAATACGCCGGGCCAGCCGGTGGGGAACTGGAGTTGGCGTTACCGTCCGGCACAGCTCGAGCAGCTCCGCCGCAGCAGCGCGCCCTACCTGCGCGACCTCGCCGCCCTCTACGGCCGCACCGGCGAGACCAGCCCGAGCGAGTCAAAGACCTGATCGAAACGGTCCTGCCCAGATAGGGCGTCGCTCCGAGACCGCCGCGCCCGAGGGGAGCCACCGCAGAGCGCTCCATGGCTCCGCGAGCCAACCCGCGCGGCTGCTCCGTGCCTCCGTGTCTCCGTGGCAAAACCTCAGCGCCGCCCACCACGATGCACGCAGACCGCAGGTCAGAAGAAGACCAGCGTTGGCCACGGAGGCACGGAGCGACTCCAACACCGGATAACGATCCAGACAGTGGCGGCGAGGAAACGTGTCAGAAAACGGCCCGCACACTTTTTCCCACTCACGCGCGCGGATGGGCCTTGCGGTGGACGTCCTTCAATCGGGCGATCGTGACGTGGGTATAGACCTGCGTCGTAGCCAGGCTGGCGTGGCCCAGAAGGTCCTGCACCAGGCGCAGGTCAGCGCCGCGATCGAGCAGGTGCGTGGCGAAGGAGTGGCGCAGCTTGTGCGGCGTCAGGTCCATCGGCAGACCGGCCAGCGCGAGATAACGCTTGAGCATCTTCTGCACCTGGCGCGGGCCCATCGGCTCGTGTCGTCGCGTGACGAGCACAGGATCGTCGCGGCCGGTGCGCTGAGCGAACTGCTCGCGCCAGCGCCGCAGGACCGCGGTGGCGACCCGCCCGAGCGGACAGAGCCGGGTCTTGTCCCCCTTGCCCGTCACCCGAGCCACACCGGCGCCGTCGCCCATCTCGATCTGACCGTAGGTGAGCGCGCAGAGCTCGCTCACGCGAAAGCCCGCCCCGTAGAGCAGCTCGAGCGCGAGCCGGTCGCGCCAGGCGATGAACGGCTCCTCCGATTCGTTCTCGAGCAGCCGCATCGGCATGGCGATCAGTTGATCGACCTGCCCCTCCGTCATGAATCGCGGAAGCGGCTTCTCGAGCCTGGGCAGGACGAGTCCGGTGGCGGGGCTTTTTCTCAGACGGCCCTGCCGGATCCAGTAGCGAAAGAACGCGCGCAGCGCGGAGACATGGTTGTGAACCGTGCGGCGCGCCAGCCGCCGCTGGCTCTCGATGACAAAATCGCGCAGGTCGCGCGAGGTGATCGAGGCAATCTCCCCGCGCCAGCGGCCCTCGGCCGCCGTCCACGTGAGAAACTCCAGCACCGCCTGCGTGTAGTTGCGCAACGTATACGGCGAGACCCGTCGCTCGCCCGCCAGGTGATCGACAAACGGACCGCCCCATTCGGCGAAGGCGATCGCCGCCCCGCCCTCGAGCTCGCGCCCGCCGCTCATCCTTTAGCGCGCGCCGCGGCCTCGGCGGCCTCGATCACGCGGTTGGTATGGTGGCGCAGCGCGGACTCGGGATCGATCCCGGCGCGCCGGCAGGCCGCGGCCAGCTCAAAGAGCTTTCGGCCGGCCTCCGTCTCGGTCAGCCCGTCGGCCAGGCGCTCGACGGCAAACTCATCGTGCACGCCGCTCTCGGTCGGCAGCGCGTGTTTCTTCGCCAGGGTCTTGTAGACATCGCGGGCCCGCAGCAACGCGGGCAGCGCCGGAGGGAGGGGTTTCACCAACGGATCGGGCGCGTCGGGCGCGATGCCCTTCTCCGCCTTCTTGATCTGGTCCCACTGCCGCAGCACCTCGCTGCTGGTCTCGAGCCGGCCTTCGCCAAAGACGTGCGGGTGGCGGCGGACAAGCTTGTCCGCGATGCCGCGCGCGACGGCCTCGAGGTCGAAACGCCCGGCTTCGCTCGCCAGCTGGGCGTGAAAGACCACCTGCAGCAGCACATCGCCCAGTTCCTCGCACATGTGCGGCATGTCCCCGCGGTCGATGGCGTCGAGCAGTTCGCTGCACTCCTCGATCAGGTAGGGCGCCAGTGATGCGTGCGTCTGCTCGCGGTCCCAGGGACAGCCGTCGGGCGCGCGCAGCCGGGCCATGATCTCTCGCAAGCGTTCCACTTCAGCCGCGGTCTTGGGATTCACGGCGCCATTGAGCGATCGCAGGCCGCGGCGGCGCAATCCCGATGTTCGCCGCAAGTCCGCCGCGCTTTTCCCCTCCCCAACTGCGCCGCGATCCTCTATGCACCCCGCTTCGATGGACAAGCTCACCGAAATCATGGCCTCGAAGCGCCGCGAGATTGCGAGCCGTGTGCGGCCCGTGCCGGCGCGCGAACTCGAGGCGCTGGCGGAATTGACGCAACAGCGCCCGTCGTTCCATCGGGCACTCGATCGCGACAACGGCAGCCTGGCCGTGATCGCCGAGATGAAACGCCGCTCGCCCTCCGCCGGCGCGATCGCCGCGGGTGCCTCGGCCGTCGACCAGGCGGACCGCTATGCCCGCGCGCGGGCCGACGCGATTTCGGTGCTGACGGATCAGCCGTATTTTGGCGGCACGCTGGACGACCTCCGCGCCGTGACCGACCACCTCGCGGCCGCGACCCTTCCGGTCCCCTGCCTGCGCAAGGACTTCATGGTGCACCCGATCCAGATCGTGGAGGCGGTGCAGGCCGGCGCGAGTGCGATCCTGATCATCGTCCGTGCGCTGACCGACGACGAGATCACCGACCTGCACGACGCCGCGATCCTCGCCGACCTCGACGCGATCTTCGAGGTGCACAGCGAGCCGGAGATCGAGCGCGCCCTCAGGGCCGAGGCCGACATCATCGGCGTGAACAACCGCGACCTCGCCGCGTTCCGCACCGACATCGCGCTTTCCGAGAAACTCATTCCGCTCATCCCGAAGAACGTGCTCGCGATCAGCGAGAGCGGGATCTTCACCGCCGCGGATGCCGCCCGGGCCAAAGCCTGCGGGGCCCGCGCCATCCTGGTCGGCGAGGCGCTGATGCGTGCGCCGGACCCGGCGGCCCTCATCGCAGAGTTTCACGCGGTGTGAAAGCGGCTCCAGAGGTGTGGGCCGCAACGAGGCGCACTATGCGCAAGAACCGAAATCCTCCTTCTTTGCGCCTTCTGCGCCTCTTTGAGTCTGTTTGCCCGGGAGATCCGCTTCCATGTCCGGTCCGCTGACACCCAGCACCACGCGAGCGCTGCTCGAGCGCCTCGGGCACACGCCGCGGCGGCAGCTCGGGCAGAACTTCCTCGTCGATGGCAACATCGTGCGCAAGTCGCTCGAACTCGCGCACGTGGCCCCCGGCGATCGCGTGGTCGAGGTGGGGCCGGGCTTGGGAACGCTGACGGAGGCTCTCCTCGCCGCTGGCGCGGAGGTGTACGCGGTCGAGCGCGATGCCACGATGGTGGCCCACGTGCGCGACGCGATTGTACCCGCCTTTCCAACACAACTTCACCTGGTCGAGGGCGATGCGGTCGAGCTCCCGAGGGCCGGGCTGCCTCCGGACGTCGCTGCGGCGGGCTTCAAGGTCGTGGCCAACCTGCCCTATGCGATCTCCTCGCCCTGGATGGAAGCGATCCTCGCCGGCCCCCTGCCGGAGCGCATGGTGCTGATGCTCCAGCTCGAGGCGGCGCAACGCTACGGCGCCGTGCCGGGCACCAAGGCATTTGGCGCGATCAGCGTTTTTCTGCAGTCCACCTACCGCCTCGCGCCCGGTCATCGCGTCTCGCGCACGTGTTTCCATCCCGTGCCGGACGTGGACTCGACGCTGCTCAATCTCGAGCGCCTGCCGAACCCCTACGCCTTTTCCGCTGAAGGTCGCGAGTTGATCCGATCGATTTTCCAACACCGCCGCAAGCAGCTGGCACCGCTCGTGCGCCGCGCGGCGCCCGACGCGGCGGCGCGCTGGCTGCCGCAGCTCGAGGCCGCCGGCCTGCGCGCCGACGTGCGCGCGGAAAGCGTGCCCGTGGCCGCGTGGGTCCAGCTCGATCAGCTGCTCCGCGACGTCGCGCCGCGCTGAGGTCGCGCCCCAGGGCGGGCGATCACGGCTGGGCGGGCGGCACCGTCTCGATCACGATCGTGGCCGGAACCAGACCCGGGCTCCGCGCCGTGAGCGTGATCGGCACCGGATCGCCCTTGGACTGGACAATCACCTGGGCCAACCCGTGGAAGAGCGCGCGACGCAGCTCCTGCTCCGGCTCATGGCTGGCGGGGTTGCCATTGCCCGTGCCCAGCAGCCGCCCGCCGGTCGTGATCTCGAACTCCACCCCGTTCATCGCGGTGGGAACGATCCGTCCCCGATCGTCGACTGCCGCGACCGAGATGATGGAAATATCGCGCCCGTCGGCGTCTATCCGGGATCGGTCGGCTGAAAGGGCGAGGCGCGCCGGCGCCTCTGTCGTCTCATAGCGGGCGCTTCCGACCAGGCGGCCGTCGGTGAAGCCGCGCGCCTCGATCACGCCCGGCTCGAACGGCACGCTCCACTGCAGGTGGGCATCGCGGGGCATCGCCTTGCGGCCGAGGCTGCGCCCGTTGAGGAGCAGCTCCACCTCGGCGGTGTTGGCGAAGACCCAGACGTCGATCGGACGGCCCTCGCGGCCGCGCCAGTTCCAGTGCGGCAGCAGGTGGATGACCGGCCGCCGGCTCCACCACGCCTGGTAGAAATAGTAGGTATCCTTTGGATACCCGCAGAGGTCGAGCACGCCCGTCTGGGTCACGAGCACGGGCCAGGAGAGCGGCGAGGGATCGCCGCGGTGGTCAAACGCCGAGTCGAGAAACGCGCCGGCGATCCACGGGCGCTCGCGGTAGTAACGCCACCAGCCGCCGGCGGTCGATCCCCAGTTGCCGTGGATCAGGTCGGTGAAGTCGCCCCATTGCGGGATGTTCGTGTCATAGGCCGAGAACCAGCCGCGCGCGGCGTCGGTGACGTAGGCGCCGCGTGTCGCCACCGCGCCGCCCTCCGCGGCCGCGAGAATGGGCTTCTTTGGATACGCAGCGTGAAACGCGTCCATGTCGGGGAAGCCGCCGGGCAGCTTGTCCAGCGCGAGGCGCTGGCCGCGGATACCGTTGCCGCGATAACTGAACGCCTGAAGGTCGAGCGCCGACGAGGCGCCCCGCCCCCAATCCCAGTTCATCGCAAGCGTGACCGGCCGCGACGGATCGAGCCGGCGCACGAGGGTACGCATCGGCTCGAGCACCCGCTGCACAAACTCGTCGGATCCCTGCACCGCAAACTCGTCCGAGCCGAGATTCCAGGCGATGACGGACGGGTGATTACGATCGCGCTGGACCACACGCTCCAGCGTCGCGAGGTCGGCGGCGGTGCCGCCGGGCCGGCGATGTTCGCCGAGGACCATGATTCCGAGCTGGTCACAGAGATCGAGCAGCAGCGGAGCGGGCGCACCGTAGGCGGGCCGGATGGCATTGACCCCCATCTGCTGGAGCCGCTCGAGTCGCCAGCGCAGCAGGCGATCGGGCACCGCCACGCCGACGCCGGCATGGTCCTGGTGCAGGATCACGCCCTGGATGGGCACGCGGTTGCCATTGACGAGCAGGCCGGCCGCCGGATCGAACGCCACCGTGCGGATGCCGAAGTCGGTGCTGACCTCGTCGAGCGTGCCTGAGATGTCGTCGACGGTGCTAATGGCGCGATACAGATGGGGATCCCCCGGGGCCCAAAGCCGCGGATTTTTCACCTCGATCGTCCGTATCACGCGACGGACTACACCGGGCCCGATGTCGATGCGGCGGGCCACGCTGGTCCCGATCACCGCGCCCGAGGCATCGGTCAGCTTCGTCGAGACGCGCACGCGCACAGGCGAGCCGGTGAGATTGCGCAGCCAGGTGGTCACCCTGACCGCCGCCTCGCCCGCACCTGCGCGTGCGTGCACGAAGACGCCGTGCGGTGCGATTTGCACGGGATTCGATTTCACGAGCCAGACGTGCCGGTAGATGCCCGCGCCCTCGTACCACCAGCCCTCGCGGCGTGTGGCATCGACGCGCACGACCAGCACATTGGTCCGCCCGGGACGGACCGCCGCATCGATGTCGAACCGGAAGCTGTCGTAGCCGCCGACATGGCGGCCGAGGCAGACCCCATTGAGCCAGACCATCGCGTCGCGAAAGGCGCCCTCGAACTCCAGGGCGAGGGCGCGCTTTGCATCTCCCGCGGGAAGGTCAAAGCGCAGCCGGTACCAACCCACGCCATTGCCGGAACCGGCATGGAGGCGCCGATAGGCCCGCGTCGGGTCCCCCCCGCGCTCAGGCGGGAGGCGGACCGCCCAGTCGTGCGGCAGCGCGGTGTCCCGCCAGTCTCTGTCGTCAAAGTCCGGCTGAACAAAGGCGAGCTGCCCACCGAGGTTGGCCGCCACGACATCAAAGCGCCGCGCTTCCAAGGCCGCCTGGGCCTCGAGCGCACCGGCCTCGATCTTGTCGAGGCGATCGGCCTCCGCGTACTCGAACATCAAGCCCGCGTCCGGGGCTTCTCCGAGGTGAAACCGCCAGCCTGCATCGAGGAGGTAGCGCTCACGCGCCGCACCCGAAAGCGGTCCGGCGCACGCGGCGGCTGCGAGCACGCTGATGAGGACGAGGACGGGGCGGCGGAGGAGCGTCGGGGTACTCATCACGATGTTCAGGGCGAGCCTGATGGACTTCCCCGGCCGAGACAAACGCGTTTGCCGCCTTTCGTTCGCGCCGGTCACACGGGCCCTGGCGCGCCCCCGGCGCTCCGCGGGATCGGCCGGACGCGCGGCGGGTCGGGCAAGGGTCATCCGCCTCTGGCCCTTCCGATCCGTGCCGCACTGAACCAAGGCTGCTCTTGACGAGCCGCGGCGATTCCCGCCACTCTCAGCCCTTTTCCCGTCGCACCCACTCAATTCCATGAGCCAGCAGCACCGCAAAGTCGTCAAGCGCGCCCGTCGTAAGGCCTATCTCCGCCGCCAGAAGGCGACCAAGAAGACCGCCGCATCGAAGAAGTAGCCCGAGTCCGGGCTGCCAATTCCTTCCCCCCACCCGTCGCGCCCCGCCCCGCAGCGCGACGTCTTGTCATGATCAAAGTCGGTCTCATCTCACTCGGGTGCGCCAAGAATCTCGTGGATTCCGAGATCATGGCCGGGCACCTCCAGAAAGCGGGCATGTTGATGATCCCGGACGCCGCGCAGGCGGACGTGGTGATCGTCAACACCTGCTCCTTCCTCAACGCCTCGAAGGAAGAGAGCATCCAGGTCATCCTCGAGCAGCATGAGCAGCGCGGCATGCGCAAGCGTCGCCGCGAGCAGAAGCTCATCGTCGCCGGCTGCATGTCCCAGCGGTTCTCGAAGGAACTCCCGGGCGCGATGCCCGAGGTGGATGCCTTCATCGGTCTGGACCAGATCACGTCCGTCGCTTCCGTCATCGACGGGCTGATGGCCCAGGAGCGCAAGGCCGCCGAGCCGGCACCCGCGCTGGTAAGCGCCCGTTCGACGTTCATCCCCGATTACGACACACCGCGATTCCGGCTCACCCCGCGGCACTTCGCCTACGTCAAGATCGCGGAGGGCTGCAATCACCCGTGCTCCTTCTGCATCATCCCGCAGATCCGCGGCCGGCATCGCAGCCGGACGATCGACTCCGTGGTGAGGGAGGCGCGCCAGCTCGTCGCCGAGGGCGTGAAGGAGATCAACCTCATCTCCCAGGACACGACTTTCTTCGGCATGGACACCTGGGAGGAACGTCCCGGTCCGCGCTCGAAGGTCGATTCAACGCGCGGCGCCTCACTGACCACGCTCCTGCGCGAACTCGACGCCATCGAGGGGGATTTTTGGATCCGGATCCTGTATACGCATCCCGCGCATTGGAGCCCCGAGCTGATCGCGACGATCGCGCAGTCGCGCAAGATCGCGCGCTATGTGGACATGCCGCTGCAGCACATTTCCGATCGCATGCTCGGGCTGATGCGGCGTGAAACGTCATCGCAGTACATCCGCGACCTCGTGCGCGACATCCGCATCGGGATTCCCGGGATCACGCTGCGCACGACGTTCATCGTCGGTGCGCCCGGGGAGACGGAGGAAGATTTCGGCGAACTCCTGGATTTCATCCGCGCGGCGCGTTTCGAGCGTCTCGGTGTGTTCGAGTATTCGCAGGAAGAAGGCACCAAGGCAGCCAGGATGGAGGACCAGGTCCCGGCGAAGTTGAAGAAGGCCCGCTGGCATCAGGCGATGGCCCTCCAGCGCGAGATTGCCGCCTCAGTGAGCGCGTCGATGGTCGGGCGACGCCTGCGGGTGCTCGTCGAGTCCCCCGGGGTCGCCCGGGCCGAAGGCGATGCGCCGGACATCGACGGTCGCGTCTACGTTTGCAAGTCGCTGCCTGTCGGGGAATTCGCCGAGGTCGATATCACGGGAGCGTCGGGTTACGACCTTCTCGCGGGCGTGGTGGTCCCGACTGAAGGCACGTTTCGCGAGCTCGCTGTCGCCCAGTGAACCCCCTCGGGTGTCGCCCTGGCGGCCGCGGGTGTTTGCGACCTTGAACCCCGGCACATACCCGCCACACTTGACGATTCGCCCACTCCCCCATGCCGGAATCCTTCACTGATCGCACGTGGCTCTGGATTTCGGCCGTCCTTTACGCGGCGGCATTTGCCTGGGCCACGTTCTCCATGCTCCGGTCGCGCTCGCGATCGCGCGGCGTGATGCTCGGGCTGATCGGGGCCGGCCTCGCCATTCAGACCTTCGGGTTGCACTTGCGCGGCGTCGCAGCCGGCGGGTGCCCGGTGCGCAACACTTTCGAGGTGGTTCAATTCGTCATCTGGTCGCTGACGGTGCTCTACCTCATCGTCGGACCATCCTTCAGCCTCAGCCTGCTTGGTTATTTCACCGCGGGACTGGCCGCGGCGATGAGCGTGACTTCGCTCCTGATGGTGCATTGGGACGACATGGTGAGCCAGCCCGTGTTCGGCGGTGTGCCGTGGATTGAGGTCCATGCGACACTCGCGCTTTTTGCCTACGGCGCCTTCGGCACGCTCGCCCTGACCTCGCTGATGTTCTTGCTGCAGACCTTCAGCCTGAAGCGCAAGCACCTGAGCGGCGTGTTCCATTTCCTGCCGTCAATCGTCGCGCTGGAGACGATCAACTTCCGCCTCCTGCTGACCGGAATCTCCGTGCTTTCAGTTTCAATCATCCTGGGCGCGGTCTATTTCGCGAAAGAGCCCGAATCGATCGCCGCGACCAAGCTCCTCGTCGCGCTCGCGGTGTGGTGCGCCTATGCCGCGGTGTTCCTGCTGCGCATACGCCGGCTGCTCGTTTCGGTCGGGCTCGCCTGGTCGTGCCTCGCCCTGTTCGGCGTGGCGCTCTACTCGATCGGCGTGATCAATTCCGGGATGGCCCGCCATCCCGTGCCAAAGGCCGGCGCGGCCGAGGTGACGTCGCGGGCCGGTGCCCCGGAGGTATCCTGATGGAAGGCGGAACGCACCTGCTTCTCCTCGGCGCCTCCCACCACAACACGCCGATTGCGATCCGGGAGCGGCTGGCGTTGCCGACCGAGCGCGTAGGCGCGTTCTTCACGTCGCTGCGCACGATCGCGGGCGTGAAGGAGGCCGTTCTCGTCAACACCTGCAACCGCCTGGAGTTGTATGCGGTGACCGACTCTCCCGCGACCGACGCGGCGATCGAGTCGCACCTGTGCGTGTTCCAAGCGTTTCCCCCGGCCGAATTCCAGGAGCATCGATTCGTGCTGCGCGATGAGCAGGCGATTCGCCACCTGATCGAAGTCGCGGTCGGCGCCGATTCCCAGCTGATCGGCGAAGCGGAGATCTTCGGCCAAGTGAAGGACGCCTATGCCCGGGCTGTGCCCCACGGGGTCGTCGGCGCCGTGCTCAATCGCGTGTTCCAGAAGAGTTTTCAGGCCGCGAAATACATCCGCAGCAATGTCCCGATCGGCGCGGGCCAGGTCAGCGTGGCCACTGTGTCGGTCGACCTTGCCGAAAAGATCTTCGGCGACCTGCGCGATTGTCGTGTCCTGATCGCCGGCACCGGCGAGGTGGGCGAAAAAACCGCGAAGGCCCTCGTCAGCCGGGGAGTGACGCGGATGACCGTCCTGAGCCGTTTCGCCGAACGTTCAGCCGCGCTCGCCGCGTCGGTCGGCGGCCAAAGCGGCACGCTCGACCGCATCGCCGCAGTCCTCGCCCAGCACGACATCGTCGTCGGCTGCACGACCACGGCGACGCCGATCATCACCGCGGCCATGATCCATGGAATCGGCCGGACGCGCCGGATTCGCCCGGTGTTTCTGATCGACCTGGGGATTCCGCGAAACTTCGACCCGGCGGCGGCGGAGGTGGACTCGGTCTTCCTTTACGACCTGGACGACCTCGCTCGCATCGCCGATGAAAACCTCGCCACGCGCCGGGGCGCCGTCGACCGCTGCCAGCAGCTGGCGGCGGACAAGGCGGCCCACATCTGGGAGGGTGTTGCGCCTCGTCTGCCACGCGAGCGCTCAGCCATGGCTGGCGAAACGGTGGCCGCCTCGGAATCGGCAGGTTGAGCCTCGCCTCTGCGGCCGTGCCGGTGGACGCGCCTGGGGCACTGATGCAAGCGACCTCGATCACTTGCATGACCCCACTATATCCTCGATCGACCCGGACGAGAGGTCACGGAGTTCCCGGAACGAGCTCACGAAGAGCTCGTCACGAGATACCGCGGGACCCACCCTGAGGCGGATCTACTCCACCGTCACTGACTTCGCCAGGTTGCGCGGTTTGTCGACGTCGCAGCCGCGCTCCAGCGCGATGTAGTAACTGAGCAACTGCACCGGGATGGTGGCGAGGATCGGCAGGGCCGCATCGTGCGTCGCGGGGATCACGATCGTGTCATCCGCGAGCCCGTCGGGAAGGGCGCAATCCTCCGTGTGGATGAGGATGACCTTCCCCTTGCGCGCCTTCACTTCCTGGATGTTGGAGACGACCTTCTGCAGGATCTCACCCGAGGTGGCGAAAAACACGCTGGGACACTGCTCGCTGATCAACGCGATCGGGCCGTGCTTCATCTCGGCGGCCGGATAGCCCTCCGCGTGGATGTAGGAGATCTCCTTCAGCTTGAGTGCGCCCTCGAGCGCGATCGGGAACATCGACTGGCGGCCCAGGAAGAGGAAATCCGCGTGACGTGCGTACTTTGTCGCGATGCCGCGGATCTGCTCGGCCTGCGCAACGATCTTGCGCACGTGCGCGGGGGCCTCCTTGAGGGCGTTCACGATCGCCACGCCGTCGGCGTAGCTCAGGTCGCGCATGCGCCCGAGATAGAGCGCGAGCATCGCGACGATCAGGATCTGTGAGGTGAACGCCTTGGTCGAGGCAACGCCGATCTCCGGGCCGGCGTGCTGGTAGATGCCGCCGTCGGACTCGCGCGCGATGGTGGAGCCGACAACGTTGGTGACCGCGAGGCAGCGGTAGCCCTTGCGCTGCGCCTCGCGCAACGCCGCGAGTGTGTCGATCGTCTCGCCCGACTGGGAGACCACGAAGACCAGGGTGTTCTTGTCCAGCGGTGCATTCCGGTAGCGAAACTCGGAGGCGTACTCGACCTCGACGGGAATGCGCGCGAAACGCTCGATGAGGTATTCAGCCACCAGACACGCGTGCCACGCGGTGCCGCAGGCCGTGAAGACGATGCGGTCGATCTGGCGCAACTCGTGTGCGGAGAGATTCAGTCCGCCGAACTTGGCCGTGCTGCCGTCGTCGGAGAATCGACCGCGCATCGCGTTCTCGAGGGACGCGGGCTGATCGAAGATCTCCTTCAGCATGAAATGCGCGAAGTCGCCGAGTTCGGCGTCCTCCACATCCCACGTCACGCGGTCGATCTTCGCCTCCACGCCGTATTCCGCCGTGGTCATCACCTGGAAGCCGTCGCGCGTGATGTGGACGACCTCGTCGTCCTTCAGGTAGACGACATTGCTGGTGTGGGTGACGATGGCGGCCACGTCGCTGGCGAGAAGGTATTCGCCCGTGCCGACGCCGAGGATCAGCGGCGAACCTTTGCGCGCGCCCACCATCTCCTCGGGGCAGTCCATGCAAAGGACCGCGATGCCGTAGGTGCCCTCGACGTGCAGGAGCGACTTGCGCACGGCGGTGAAGAAACGCGTGCGATCGGCCGTGCCCTCCGGCTCCTTGGCGTAGTGGTAAGCGACGAGGTTGCAGAGCGCCTCCGTGTCGGTCTCCGAGGAGAAGGTGTAGCCCTTCGACTTCAGGAAGCGCTTCATGTCGGCGTAGTTCTCGATCACGCCGTTGTGCACCAGCACGATCTTGCCGTCGCTGCTGAGGTGCGGGTGGGCGTTGGCATCGGTCACGCCGCCGTGGGTCGCCCAGCGCGTATGGCTGATGCCAAGCGTGCCGGGGAAGGTGGATTTGGATACCGCCTTGGTCAGATTGGCCACCCGCCCGACCGTCTTCGCCAGCTGAAAGCCGTCACGGGCATGCACTGCGATGCCCGCCGAATCGTAGCCGCGGTACTCGAGGCGCTTCAGACCCTCGAGGAGGATGCGTTTCACGGGTTGCTTGCCGATATAGCCGACGATGCCGCACATAAGAAAGACTTGGGAGGGAGTTCAGTTCAGGACGAGCTGACGTTGTAGACCAGGGCAGAGCGCGTTGTCACTCAGACTCTTCAGAAACGCCCGGCGATGCGGGATTCCATGAGCGTGCATCCCGGGTTGTCCGGAGGGGGCGCTTCACCAGCCGCACAGCGCGGCGATCGCGTCCGCCGAGCCATCCCGCTTCCAGCCATCAAGTTGCGCCTGGTCCTTGAGTTGCTGCCCGCGCACACGCGGGACGATGGCAAAGGCACTGCGACAATCCGGCAACGCCGTCATGTCGCCCCAGAGCTTCTCAAATTGGGCGACCGGGAAGACGTCCTCCTGACCGTGCCCCCAGCGTTTCTTGACGTCCTTGAGCGTCACATACGTCGGGAGTCGCGCCCCGAGTGTGCGCACGGCGGCGTCGACCTTGTCCTGGTGCTCGAGATCGACGCGGCGCAGGCCGAACAACGCGAGCATCGGGTCGATTTCCACCCAGTTGGTGGCCGAGTTGTAGTAACTGAGGAGAAACTCATCCTCCTCGCGCGGGAGGGCCATGCCCTCGATCAGGCGCAGCCGTCCATCGATGCGCGCCAGGCCGCCGCCGCGGTCCTCCAGCCGCTTGGTGATGACCTCGTAGGAAAACGCGGCGCCCTGACTGAGGTGCCAGCCAAGCATGACCGGATCCAGTGACGCGCCCAGTGTATCAATATTATGGACGAGCAGCGTGGTCAGCGACGGCTGTTGGCGCAGCAGGTCGCGCAGGACGCCGTTCTTGAGCATGTTCGGCACCTCGAACCAGTGGCCCACGGGATGCAGGCACTGCGAAGGCACGTTGTCGGTGTAGTCGCTCCCCTCGCCCGCCGCACGGGCCCAGGCGATGAGCGCCTGCCGCAGGCTCTCACGCACCTTCTGCTTCTGCTCGTCAAGTTTCTGCTGCGCGGTTTCCTCCCACGCGAAGATGAGGTCGCGCGCCATCGGCACGAGACGCAGGCCGATGGAGCGGCCTGCCGAAAGGAACACGTCGTGGCCCAGCGCGTCGCCGACGTGCGCCCGCGCCCACTGCTCGATCGGCGCGTGGGTCATGTGGCTGGTGGTGAACACATGAGGTACTTGCACACCCGCCGCATGCGCGGCGCGCGCGGTCTTCGCCAGGTGCACCTCCATGAAGTTGCGGTGGCGTCCGCCGAACTTGTTGAACGGATGGAGCGCCTTGACCACGCCCGCACCCTGCGTCCAGCGACTGCCGATGCCGGCGGCAAACGTGACCACCGCCACCCGGCCCGCGCGCATCGCCTCGTCGCCGGCGCGCCGCAGCTCTTCGGTGGCATCGCGCTCGAGGTCGAAGAGTTCCCCGGACGGCACGTCCTCGATGATCGAGCGTGCCGGCAGGCGGTTCATCGCCAGGCCGATGCGTCCGGTGCGCAGGTCGGTGCGGATCTGCTCATGCTGCGCGCGATCAAAGCCATTGGCGGCGAGCATCTCCTCGAGGACGGCCCTGCTGCGCGTCGCCCCGCCGGTGCTGGGCAGGAGGCGGTCGAGGAGCGGTTGGGCGGCGCCGGCAAAGGCCGGGTCCTCGCGGCAGGCCTGCGCGAACTGCTGGAGGTCGATGCGCTGGGCCGGCCGGAGGTTGCGGGCCTCCGCGCGCATGGTGGTGGGTAGCGCAAAATGGTAGTAGGCGACCGGGAACAAGGCCGCCGACCCGCGAAGCAGCCCGGCCGTGGTGCCGCTCTCATTGATGGCGAAATCGTACACGACCGGATCCATCGCGAACGGGAGCGCCGACTGCAGCTCGCGCTTCGCCGTTGTCATGATTTCCTGGAGACGATCCTGGCCCTCGCGATGCCGGTGCGGGGCGAAGATGAATCCCATGCCGCCGCCCGACATCCCGCCGAGCATCCAGAACCCCCAGAAATCGTCCCCGAAGGCGGCGCGGGTGCGCTCGATCAGCGCCTCGGTGTAGCGGTTGCTGACCCAGGGGATGATCGTCTGCAACGGGCCGAAGAAGTTGTGCGTGAGCGACTGCCCAAGCGCACGGACATCGCCCGCGCGAAGCTGGTCGACGATGGTGTCGAGCAGGCCGGTGGCCTCCCTGCGCCCGGTCCAGTCCGCCTCGCCGCGCAGCAGGTATTTCTCGGTCACCATCTCGAGGATCGGACCGACGTTCTGCGCCATGCCACCGTGGACGAGCACGAGCGAGTCCTGCAGCCGGCGCCTCGCCTCATCGCCGATCTGGTCGCGGCCAAACACACGATGCCGCGGCAGGAGACAGCCGCGACTGACGCCGAATTCGGAATCGCCGGGCTGCGCCGCCACGCCCTCGATGAGCTTGATGCCCGGCCAGACGCCTCCCGAATCCTGCCATCCTCCGCCGGAACCGCCGAGCCATTCGCCGAGGATCGCGCGCGCCGCCACGACGCGGCGCTCGTCCTCGTCGAGGGGGCCCTCCAGCGATCGCGTCTGCCCCGTGGCGCGCATGCACACGGCGATGAGGGCGCCAAGCAGGTTGGTCGACACGGCGAGGCGCGAGCCCTTCGGTATCCGGTTTACGGAACTGACGATCTCGATGCCGTGACCGGGCGCGATCATGCGGCCGAAGAGTTCCGCCAGGCTCATGCCCGAACGCTCGACCCCGGGAGGCACAAGTCCGGAGGCGATGACGGCCGCCTTGAGCAGCCCGAGATAATCGCGCGCAAAATCAAAGACCTCGTCGATCTCGCGCAGCTCCACCGTGGCCTCGAGGTCGACGCTGGTCAGCCGCAGGACCGGCTCGTCCACGATGCGCAGACAGGCCTCGATCGGCGGCTGTGGCCGGGTGTCGCGACCGTGCACACCGAGGTCGACCGAGACATTGAGCACACGGGCGCCCTCGGGATAGTCCATCCCGAGGAAGAAAATGTCGCTCCAGCCCGAGTGCGACAGGTCCATGCGCACGGCGGTGCGCTCGCGCAGGATCGGGAATGGACCGCCGGCCTCGCGCTCGAGCAGCTCACGCCGCACGCGCAGCGGATGGTCGGCCGGGTGGCCCATGCGAAACATCCACGTGTTGCCTGTAGTCGACCGTACAGTCGATCGCACCTGATCGGCCAGCGTCTGGAAGGCGAGCTGATGGTAGGCCGCGGCCAGTGCACTGGAGAGCGTGTCGCTGGGACCGTCCGCCTGCTGGGCACGAAGGAACACCGAGATCGCCTCCTCGAAACGACGGTCGAGCAGGTGCGCATGGCCGTCGAAAGGCACGCGCCCGCTGGACGGAAACCCGGCGCAACGCGGCACGTGGAAACGGTGGATCGCGTAGAGGAAAAACAGCGCGCGCACGCGGCGGTAGAGGTTGGTTTCGCCGCGGCGGTAGCGCTCGAGCGTCTCCGTATCCGCCAGCAACTCACGCCAGCTGCGGCCGGCGATGACCGATTCCAGCGGCCGGTCGCGCAGCGCGGGATCCTCCGAGGTGATGATGTCGACGAGCGTGGGCATCGCGTGATGTGGGTCGGATGGGATATTCAGGTTGCGGTCCGGGTCACTCCTGGAGGGCCGGGCTCCCGCCCGGCCGCGCGCATGGGGCATCCTCGCGGCCCGGTCGGAGCCGGGTCCTCCAGCATCGTTCAGCTTTGGGCGAGCTGTTCCACCAGCTGGCGCAGGACAAGGTCGCGATCACGACCGGCCAGCGAGAGCGCGAACTGCGCGAACAACACCCCATAGGGCGCGCCGATGTCGTAGCGCCGCCCGGACACCTCGAGCGCCAGATAGCGCTGGCGGCCGGCGAGCGCATGAAGCGCACCCGAGAGCGCGAATCCCCTGCCCTCGTTGGCCGCAGCGAGTTCGGCCAGCAGATCGAACACCGCAGGCGTGAGCACGTGCATGCCGAAAAAACACAGGTAGTGCCCGGCTCGAAGGCCCGGGACGAGCAGGCATTTCTCCGCCTCCGTGGGACTCGGCTTCTCGATCACCGTCTCGATCTCGTAGAGCTTGCGGCCGCCCGGCACGAGCCGGCCACCGACGGCGCCGAAGGACGGCAACTGGCTCTCCCGCGTCGCCTGCACGGCGCTGACGGCGGCGCGCTCCGTCGTCGCGACTTCGATCAACTGGCGGGCGCAGCCCGTCCCTTCCTTGGACGTCGACACGTAGAGGTGATCGCCGACGAGATGAAGGAACCCGTCCTCGCCGCCGAGGGCACCCCGGCCCAGCAGGACGGCGCGGCCATAGCCGCGGGCGCCGCTCTGTTCCACGAACTGAACGCGGGGGCGAAACTCGCCTGCAGCGGTCGCATACGCCTCCTGGTCACCCGGGCAGACAACCACGACAAACTCCTCGATCCCGGCATCGTGTGCCTCCTCGAGGATGATCTGCAGGGCCGGCTTCGGTTCGCCCTGCTGGTCGATCAGGACCTGGAGCGGAAGCGTGCGCTGGGAGGGGTTGGCCGCGGTGATGAGCGCTTTGCGAATTTTCATGCGGAGATCGGGAGACTACGGGGGCTATGCGACCGCGCGCCATCCCGAAGCGCGGACAGCCGGCGGCGATGGATGGACCCGCGCCCGAGCCTCGGCAGAGGCGCAGCGGCCGGTCCCGATCCGATTATTCTCTCAGCCCTTGCGCCCTTCAGTGCTTGAGCCCTTGACCCTCGCCGCGCTCATTCCCCGACCCACTTGAAAATCAAGGTCGAGATCGGGGGCAGCGTGATCTCGGCCGACATGTCGAAACCGTCTGCCGGCACCTCGACGGTGCGGACGCCGCCCGCGTTGCCGGCATTCGAGCCGCCATAATATTCCGAATCGGTATTGATCACCTCGCGCCACTGGCCGCGACGGGGGAAGCCGAGCCGATAGCCGTCGCGGCGCACCGGGGTGTAGTTGCCGATCACGACGAGGACGTCGCCGGTGGCGGGATCCTGGCGCAGGAACGAGATCACGCTCGCATCCGCGTCGTTGCAGTTGACCCAGCGGAAGCTCTGCGGGTTGAAATCGTTGGCGTGAAGCGCGGTCTCGCTGGCGTAGAGACGGTTGAGGTCGCGCACAAGCCGGCGCACGCCCTCGTGGTCGAGGTATTCCAGCAGGTGCCAGTCGAGACTGCCGTCGTGCTTCCACTCCTGCGACTGCCCGAACTCCGAGCCCATGAAGACCAGCTTCTTGCCGGGCCAGCCCCACTTGAACCCGTAGAGCGCGCGGAGGTGGTGGGCCTTTTCCGCGATCGAACCGGCGGCCATCTTGAAGAGCATCGAGGCCTTGCCGTGCGTGACTTCATCATGTGAATACACGAGGATGAAGTTCTCGGCGTACTGATAAAGCATGCCGAAGGTGAGATCGTTGTGGTGCCAGCGCCGGTAGATCGGGTCCTTGGAGAAGTAGCGCAGCGTGTCGTGCATCCATCCCATGTTCCACTTCAGGTCGAAGCCGAGGCCGCCCTGGTCGACGGGCCTGGAGACCCCGGGCCAGGCGGTCGATTCCTCCGCGATCATGAGCACGCCGGGATGGAGCCGGTGCACGAGCTCGTTCACCTGCTTGAGGAACGCGATCGCCTCGAGGTTCTCGCGGCCGCCGTAGCGGTTGGGGACCCACTCGCCTTCCTTGCGCGAGTAGTCGAGATACAGCATCGAGGCCACGGCGTCGACGCGCAGTCCGTCGATGTGGTAGCGCTCGAGCCAGGAGATGGCATTGGCCACGAGGAAGCCCCGGACCTCGTTGCGACCGTAGTTGAAGATGAGCGTGCCCCAGTCCTGGTGAGCGCCCTGCCGCGGGTCGGCGTGCTCGTAAAGGTGCGTCCCGTCGAAGTGCTCCAGCGCGAAGCTGTCGCGGGGAAAATGCGCGGGCACCCAGTCGAGGATGATGCCGATGCCCCGCTGGTGCATGTAGTCGACGAAGAACTTGAAGTCGTCCGGCGTGCCATACCGATGGGTCGGAGCAAAGAATCCAGTCACCTGATACCCCCACGATCCATCGAACGGGTACTCGGCCAGGGGCATGACCTCGATGTGCGTGAAGCCCATCTCGATCACGTAATCGGCGAGCAACGGCGCCATCTCGCGGTAGCTCAACGGGCGGTTGTTGTCCTCGAGCAGCCGCCGCCAGGAGCCGAAATGGAGCTCGTAGATGGAGATGGCGCGGTCAGGGTTGGCGCGGTCCGCCCGGCGCGCGACCCAGTCGCCATCGTGCCACGTGTATCCACTATCTGCATCCCACACGATCGATGCATTGTTCGGGGGAGCCTCGAAGTAGGTGCCGTAGGGATCGGTCTTGAGCCGGATGGTATCGTCGGCGGCGAGGAGTTCGAACTTGTAGAGCTCGCCCTGCGCGAGGCCGGGTATGAAAAGCTCCCACACGCCGGACGAGCCGAGCATGCGCATGGGATGGAAGCGCCCGTCCCAGCCATTGAACGTGCCGACCACCGACACGCGCCTGGCGTTGGGCGCCCAGACCGCGAAGGCGACTCCGGGCACGCCGTCGATCACGCGCAGGTGCGCGCCGAGCTTGTTGTGGATGTAGTTCTCGTTTCCCTGCGCGAACAGATACAGGTCCTGGTCGCCGACGGTGGGCAGGAACGAATAGGGATCAAAGAACTGCCGCACCTCGCGGCTCGAGGTCTCGATGCGCAGGCGGTAGCGAAACGGCTTGGGGCGGTCGCGGATCACGACCTCGAAGAACCCCTCCTTGGCCAGCCGCTTCATCGGGTAGGTGCGCCGTTCGGAACTCTCGACGTCGAACACCTCGCACGAGTCCGCGCGCTGCACAAAGGCGCGCACGACGAGCCCGGCGCCCGCGGCGTCCTGGAAGGCGTGCATGCCCAGAAGATCGTGCGGCGTGCCCATGCGGGCGTCGAGGAAGGCGTTGAGTTCTTGTTTGGCGATGATCACGGCGGATGAATCCCGGTTGGCAGGCACTGCCGCGCCTGGCGCGGTTGTTTTCCCAGAACGTAGACGCTGACGCCCTACGGTCTAATCTATTTCGTTTCTGTCCAGCGGCGCACGCACTTGTCAGCAGCCCCGGCATGCGCATGTTCACCCGGGCCGGCCCCGCCCGTCCCCCCCATGGCCTACGTCGTCACGGACAACTGCATCGACTGCAAGTACACCTCCTGCGCCGCCGTCTGCCCGGTCGACGCCTTCCGCGAGGGCGCCGACCGGTTGTATATCGATCCCGAGACGTGCATCGACTGCAATGCCTGCGTCCCGGAGTGTCCCGTGCACGCGATCTACTCGGAATCGGAGGTCCCGGCCCAATGGGCAGGATCGCTCGCCGCGGCGCAGAAGATCGCCTGGTCACTGCCGATCATCGCGGCCGCCAAGGCGCCCCTGAAGGGCCCCCGCTGCGTCGACCCACAGGCGGGTTGATCATCGCGCGGCGCCCGGGCGAACACGCGACCCGCTCCGGGCGAACGGCGCGGGTGCGGCGCCGGGCACTTGTCACTCGACTTCGCCCCGCCCGGTTTGAGACTCCGCCGGCTTAGGCCGCATGTCCCGCACGCTCCGCGCACTCTCCATCCTCCTCCCGGCGATCACGATCGCGGGCGGCAGCGCGCCACGCCTCAGCGCGCAGGACGCTCCCGCCGCGGCCGCAGGCGCCGAACAGGCGGACCAGACCGGATTCCGTGTGACGGCGGACGCGCCGCTGACGATCGACTTTCGCACCGGCGAGAGCATCGCCCGCGACAATGCGACGCTGATTGCGCCGCCCTGGTCCATGACCGCGGATGAGATCCGCGTGAACTACCGCACCAGGACCGCCTCCGCACGCGGACACGTGGTCCTGATGCGCCCGGGCTTGCGCGTGCTCGCCGACGTGGCCAACTACGACGATGCCACGCGCGAGATCGAGGTGCTCGATTACCGGTTCGGGCGCCCGCCCATCCACGTGACGGGCCAGCGCGCCCACGGCACGGCCGAGGTGATGCATTTCGAGAACGTCACCCTGATCTACGGAGAACCCAACTCCCTCGCGCCGCGCGCGACGGCCTCCCGCCTCACCCTCTACCGCGAGGGCGAGCGTATGGAGGCCTACATGCTCCGCGCCGGGTTCGGCTTCGTGCCGATTTTTGGGATGACCGGCCTGTCGCGAGGGACCGATTTCCCGCGCCTGGAATGGGATTCGCGGGCCGGCGTCGATGGCACGCTCGGGCTTCACCTCGGTGTGAGTGCCTACGCCCCGCTGCGACCCGCATTCCGGCCAGGGTTCACGCTCGACCTCTACTCCAAGCGCGGCGCCCTCCTCGGCCCCGGCATGCGCTACGGCGATAGCGACGCCCCACACCACACGTCCGGGGCGACGGACTTTGCGTGGATCCACGACGCGGGCGATCCCGGCCTCGATGCCTTCGGCGACCCGATCGATGACGACCGGTATTTCTGGACGTGGCGCCACCACGCCCACGCCGACGACGGCCGATGGTCGCTCAATGGACAGCTCGCACTCTGGAGCGACGCGGCGGTGGTGCGCGATTTCCGCGAGGACCTGTTCCATCGTGACCAGGAACCGGATACGTTTGTCGAGGGTTCGCTCAATGGCAGCGGCTACATCCTTTCGGTCTTTTCCCGGGCACAGCTGAACGACTTCCAGGCGGGCGTCGCCCGGCTGCCCGAGGTGCGCTTCGACCTGCTGCCCCTGGCACTCGGCCCCACCGGCGCGCTGCTCGAACTCCAGGTCAGCGCCTCGGCGCTGGAGGAACAGACTCCCGGCACGGACCTCACGACCGCGACCGATCGGATCGACGGCTACGGCTCGATCAGCCGCACGTTCGCGTCACCCAACAGCCTCAGCTTCACGCCGATCGTGGGCGGGCGGATCACACACTACACGCGGGCTGAGAATGGCCGCGACACCTACACGCGCGGCTTGGGTGAGATCGGTTTCGACGCCGGTTTCCGGGCCTGGGGCGTGAAGCAGTTCAACAAGCCGTTCCTGGGGCTCGAAAGCGTGCGGCACATCCTCAAGCCGACCTTGCAGTACCGCTACATCCCCGAGGCTGACAAGGGACGCGCCTTCATCCCGGCGCTCGACCGAAGCGCATTCCTCACGCGGCTCCAGCCGTTGGGCCTGGCCGACCGGCGCGACATCGACGACCTCGGCGAAATCGATGTCGTCCGACTTGGCCTGGGAAACATCGTCGAGGCCCGGCGCGAGGATGACTACGGTTCGACCCGACTCTTCGAACTCAATTTCGCCGCCGACTTCCACCTCGACGACAGCCACGACGGCGACCGCACCTCCGACCTGCAGACCGAGTTGCGCCTCACGCCCGCGGGCTGGCTCGATACCTGGCTGTTCCTGCGCAATGACCTCGAGACGCTCGACCTCAACGAGGTCAACCTCCGGGTCATGCTCGTCGACAGCCATGTGTGGTCGCTTGGCTTCGACGGCAACTACCTCGTCGATGAGATCGGCCAGCTCCGCCTGTTCGGGCGCTGCGCGGTGAGCGAAGCCGACGAGATCTATGGCCGCATCGTCTACGACACGCGCGAGAGCCGCTTCAACGAGATCCGCGCCGGATTCAGCCGCCGCGTGACTCAGACCTGGCAGCTGGGACTCGGCGCGGTGTGGCGCAACGGCCAGACCCGCGAGAGCGACTTCGGCCTGCACGCGGAGATCCGGTTCCTCGCGTTCTAAGGCCCGACATGAACTTCGAGAAAAGCAGTGGGGACGCAGGGCGGGTGGAGCGAACCCGTCGCGTGGTATCGCCGACATTCGCAGCGGCTGTGCTGAGCCCGATCCACTGCGGAAACCGCGCGTGCACGGCGCATGGCATGATCGAGGCGACGGCATGAACCCTCGCATCCTCGAGAATCAGCGACGCACCCTGCTCACGCTCATCCGCACGATCGAGCCGCGGCTCGTGCCCGGGCGTCCGTTCGCGGCGGAGATCCGCAGCGAGCTGGCACGACACGCGGGCTTTGGGTCGCGCGATCGGCGCCTCTACCGCGAACTCCTCTACACGTGGCTGCGCTATCGCCCGTGGTTCGACAAGGCGCGCGAGCGCGGGGAGGCGGCGGCAGCCGACCTTCTCATCGCGCTCAGTGGCGACGCACCGGAAGCGGCCCCGCTGCAGGCGCAGCTGACGCTCCCCGGCGGGCTCGCCATCTCGCGCCGCCCGGGACCCGCCCTGCTCGACCAGCTTCGTACGATCATACCGGATACGCCGTTCGAGTGGCGCGAACTGCTGCCCGCGTGGTTTGAATCGCACTGCCCGGCCCTGTTCGCCGAGCCCGAGCTGTTCACCCATCTCACGCGCCCCCCCTTCTGGCTGCGCGCACAGCGCGGCACCGGGTTGGAACTCGTGCAGGAGCTCGGGCGCACCGGTGTGGAATCAACCGCCTCCTCGCGGCTGCCAGCCGCGGTGCGCGTGCTGAGCTACGTCGACCTGGAGAGAAATCCCCTGGTCGAGCAGGGCCGCGCCGAGATCCAGGATATCGGCTCGCAGGCGCTGCTCGCGCTTGCCGCGCCGCAGCCGGGCACGCGCTGGCTCGACCTCTGTGCCGGAGCCGGTGGCAAGTCGTTGCAACTCGCCTCCATCATCGGCCCCAACGGCAGGGTCTCCGCGCACGATCCACGACGCGACGCGCTGATGGAGCTGCGCCGCCGCGCCCTGCGCGCCGGTCTGCGCAACATCCAGATCGAGGGCATCCTCCCCGACGAGTTGACCACCCGCTACGACGGCGTCCTCGTGGATGCACCGTGCAGCAGCTCCGGCACGTGGCGGCGACACCCGTTCCTCATCCACCAGACCACGCCCACCCACATCAACATTCACGCGCGCCAGCAGGCGACGGTGCTGCGCCGGGGCGCCAATTACGTGGCCCCGGGTGGGCGGCTCGTTTACGCGACATGCTCGTTGAGCCGCCGCGAAAACGAGGACGTGGTGACCGCGTTTCTGAAGGAATTCCGCGAGTTTGAGCTGGAGCCGCCGGCCGCCGTCGCGGGGCTCAAGCCCGAGCCGGCAGGCTGGATCACGCTCATGCCATCCGCGCTCGACAGCGATGGCTACTTCCTGGCCTGCCTCCGTCGCACGTAGCGCGGAATTCTCCCCGCTTCACCTCGCGGGTGACCGACACCCTTTGAGGCCTAATCTCTCGAACGAGCTCCGCGTGAGCCCTTTCCAGGAGCCCTGTGGTCTCTGCGCCCGGGTGGTTTGTGAATTCGCGATTCAGGCAGTCAGGCAACGGACAGCGCTGCAACTCTCGGTGCCCTCATCTCTATCCTCCGTGATCTCTGTGTCCCACTCCCCGTCTTGGTGTCCTCTCGAACCGGTGCCCCACGCCATGGGATCCACCTGCGGGCCACGGGCTGCACGTCCGCATCCTGCGCAGCCGGAATTTTTGTTTGCCGCGCGTCACCCGCGCCCGATCTTCAAGGCACCGTGGTAGCTGAAGCCGCCGATCCTCGCATCCGTCTGCCCATTTTTGAGGGCCCGCTCGATCTCCTCCTGTTTCTCATCCGCAAGAACGAGGTCGATATCTACGACATTCCGATCGAGTCGGTGCTCAAGCAGTACCTCTCCGTCCTCTACACGATGCAGGAGCTGCAGCTCGACGTGGCCGGCGAGTTCTTCGTCATGGCGGCGACACTCATGGAGATCAAGAGCCGCATGCTGCTGCCCAAGGACCAGCAGGCGATCGCCGCCGAGAGTGAGGAGGATGAACCCATCGACCCGCGCCTCGATCTCGTCCACCAGCTCATCCAGTACAAGCGGTTCAAGGACGCCGCCGGCGATCTCGCGCGTCTGGCCGAGAATCAGCAGAACGCGATTTCGCGCGAGACGATCCAGGGCTGGGCTGCACCCGCCGAGGACCGCCCGCTCGCGGGAGTCGACCGCATCGAAGTGTGGAACGTCTTCAACACGATCCTGCGCCGGCTCGCCGAGCGACTCGTGGTCGGAGAAATCAACGACGAGCGCGTGACGATCGTCGACCAGATGGAACACATCCTCGAGCGGATCGAGCGTGAGTCGGAGTTTGCCTTCAGCTCGCTGTTTCCGGGTCCCGTCGGCCTGCGTACCCTCGTCGTCACCTTCCTGGCAGTCCTGGAACTGACGCGACTCAAGCGCCTGCGCGTCCGCCAGGACGCCTCGTTTTCCGAGATCCTCTGCCTGAAGTGGTCCGAAGAAACCACGCCGGCCGCACCGACCGCCTGACCTCCTGCCGTGGACAAGCAACGCAATCCCAAGGCTCACCTCCTCGGCATCGGCCTGGACAACGCGGATGGGCACAAGCGCATCACGCGCGCCGAGGACTTCTCACTCGTCGGCGGTTCGGCCGAAACGCACGAGCGAATGACGGAGACGGCCGTGAAGACGTTTGAGGAACTGAAGGCGCGCGGGAAGTCGATCCACTCCGTCGATCCGCGGGAACTCGCCGAGATCGTGCACAAGTCGGCTCCGAAGGATTAGGACGCGCGCACCGTCATGGCAGCACTGCCCGAAGATTCGCAACCCCCGCGCGCGCCGGCACCCGGCTCGTTCACCCCGCGGGTGCGCCCCGCGACATTTGCGACGGAGGCCGCGCCCGCCGGCGCGAGCTTCGCCACCCCGACCCCGGCACCGCTCCCGGCGCGCGGCTCGTCGCTGCTTTTTTTCATCACGCTTGCCGCGGCGTTTCTTGCCGTTACCTTCTGCATCCTCATCGCGCTGAAACTCTGATCCCATGGCCGCCAATATCGAAAATCTCACCAACTCGAACTTCCAGCCCACCCTCTCTGCGGCGGGCGACACGCCGGTGCTCGTCGATTTTTGGGCCCAATGGTGCGGCCCGTGCAAGATGATCGCGCCCGTCATCCAGGAAGTGGCCAACGAACTGGCCGGCAAGGTGAAGGTGTGCAAAGTCGACATCGACGACAACGGCGACATCGCCGCACAATTCGGCATTCGCGCCATCCCGACACTGATGGTTTTCAAGGGCGGCAAGGTCGTGGAGAACAAGGCCGGCACGATCAGCAAGGCCGACCTGAAGGCGATGCTGGAGAAGCACGTCGGCTGACCCGCTCCGACCGCACGTCGCGCTCCGCACACGAGAAACCCCGCCGCAATCGCCGGCGGGGTTTCTCGTTTCTCCCCGCCAACGATCCGATCGCAGGCCGCACGAGGGAACGAATCCTTCAGGGAACCTTGAGGGGCATCGGGCCAGCCCCGATCGGTGGGTTCCGGAGACCCCCGCCGCACAGCGCGGGAAGCGCCGATTCCCACCCGCCGCCGAAGGCGCTAGAATCCGGTCCATGTCCTCCCCCCATCAGAGTCAGGCACGCGAGGCCGATCGCATCGCGAATCGCGTCTGCCGCCGCCGCCTGATGCACGCATCGCTCACCGTGGCCTGCGCCTGGTTGACCTACGTGAACCCTTTGACGCTCGAGGTGCGCAGCGACGCCAGCTGGACCTGGCTCGCCGCCGTTCTCGCGGTATGTATCGGCGCCGTGGGCTTCGCCCTCTGGTCGCTCACCGCCGGCGATCGCCGCGCCTGGATGCGGGCGTTTCACGCCTCGACGCACGACCCGCTCGAGACGGCCTCGAGCGAACTGTAGCCAGCGCCGCGCCGTCACATCGCGCGTAGCCCCAGCCGTCTGCGGCGCCGGCTCACGTGCACGCCTATCGCGCGAATACCGCAGCGCGCTCCATCGCGTCCAGCGGGCGCGATTTCCCCGGAGGCAGCGAGGCGAAGTCGAGACGCCATGCGCCGACGCGCACCCGCACCAGCCGGAGCGTGGGATGGCCGACCGCGGCGGTCATCCGGCGCACCTGGCGGTTCTTCCCTTCCGTGAGTTCCAGCGAAAGCCATGTATCCGGGACGTTCTTGCGGAAGCGCACGGGCGGCTCCCGCGGTGGAAATGGAAACGCCTCCTCCAGGCGTGAGACGCGACAGGGCCGCGTCATGAAGTCGCCAATACGCACGCCGGCGGCGAGGCGCGCCAGCGCCGCGTCATCCGGAAGACGCTCGACCTGCACCCAGTACTCCCGAACGTGTCCGCGGGCCGGGTCGAGGAGACTCGAGTTCGCGCCCGCCTCGTCGCTGAGCAGGAGGAGCCCCTCGGAATCCGCGTCGAGCCGGCCGAGTGGATACACGTCCCTGGGCAGCCCGAACTCCGCAAGCGTGCGCCAGCGCGACCCCGGCTCCGGCGTGAACTGCGACAGAACGCCATAGGGCTTGTTGAACGCGATCAGCATCGTCCGAGCGAACTCCGGCAGCTGTCCGATGCAGATTGAACCACAGAGGGCAGAGAGGACACAGAGCTCAAGTTAAGGATACGGATTCAGACGCCCGGGAAAGTCCGCCTATGTAAGGAAACGAGTGCGACTCGGCCGGGCTCATGCCGATGCGGTCCACGTCTGAAGGAATACCAGAGTGCCACGGTGGGACCCGGCCTCATCTTGCGCCGCGGCACCTGCACGGCGGCATCGCTTGCCGCGGCCGCGGCACGGCAGCATGGGCGGGTTGTTGGTCGTTTGGGCGAGGAAAGCGCGGCCGGTTCCGAGACCGCGCCGTGGCCGACAAGACTGGTCGCGCAGCGAACCGGACCAATCGCGCTCCAGCTCTGATGTGCTGCATGAATCCGGCTCAGGGCTCTGTGCCCTCTGTGGTTCAACCCGTCACGGCACCGATAGCGGCTCGAGGTGCCAGATGTCGCGGGCGTATTCCGAGATCGTCCGGTCGCTCGAGAACTTGCCCACCCGGGCCGTGTTCAGGATCGCCATGCGTGCCCAGTGACGGCGGTCGCGGTAGGCCTCGTCCACCCGAGCCTGACACTCCACGTAGGCGGCATAGTCGGCCATGACCAGGAACGGGTCTCCTCCGTCGAGGAGGCTGTGGCGCAGCGGCGCGAGCGCCCCCGGCTGGTCCGGGGTGAAGTAGTCGGAGCCCACCCAATCCACCACCGCACGCAGCTCATCATTCGCATGGTAGTACTCGTGGGGATGGTAGCCGCGCTTGAGCAGGCCACGCACCTCGTCGACCGTCAGGCCGAAGATGAAGATGTTTTCGTCGCCGACCTCCTCGCGAATCTCGATGTTGGCTCCATCGAGCGTTCCGACAGTGAGCGCGCCGTTGAGCGCGAGCTTCATGTTGCCCGTGCCCGAGGCCTCCTTGCCTGCGGTCGAGATCTGCTCGGAGACATCCGCGGCCGGGATGATCTTCGAGGCGAGCGAGACCCGGTAGTTGGGCAGGAAGACGACCTTGAGCTTACCCTTGATGCGCGGGTCGTTGTTGATCGCGGCGCCGACCGCGTTGATCGCGTGGATGATCACCTTCGCGAGCTCGTAGCCCGGCGCCGCCTTCGCGGCGAAGATGAACACGCGCGGAACGATATCGAGCTCCGGGTGCTGGAGCAGCCGCCGGTAGAGGGCGAGGATGTGGAGCAGGTTCAGGTGCTGGCGCTTGTACTCGTGCAGGCGCTTGATCTGCACGTCGAAGATCGCCGACGGATCCACGTCCACGCCGCAGTCCTTCTTGATGACCTGCGCAAGGCGCACCTTGTTGGCGTGCTTGATCGCCATGAACTCGTCCTGAAAGGCCTTGTCGGTGGCGAACTTTTCCAGCCCGCGCAGCTGATCGAGGTCGCGCGGCCATCCGCCGCCGATCCTGGAGCTGATGAGCGCGGCCAGCGGCTGGTTGCAGGCGAGCAGCCAGCGGCGCGGCGTGATGCCATTGGTCTTGTTGTTGAACTTCTCCGGATACAGGGCGGCGAATTCCGGGAAAAGCTGCGTCTTGAGCAGTTCCGAATGGATGGCGGCGACGCCGTTGACCGAATGGCTGCCGACCACGGCGAGATTGGCCATGCGGATCGATTTGCCGCCGCCCTCCTCGATGAGCGAGATCACCCGCTTCTTCTCGTTCTCGCCCGGCCACTTCTCCGCGACCGTCTGCATCAGCCGGTTGTTGATCTCGAAAATGATCTGCGTGTGCCGGGGCAGCACGCGCTGGAAGAGCGGCAGTCCCCAGCGCTCGAGCGCCTCGGGCATCAGGGTGTGGTTCGTATAGGCCATGGTGCGCGTGACCACCGACCACGCGGCATCCCACCCGAGATTCTCCTCGTCGATGAGGATGCGCATGAGCTCGGCCACCGCGACCGCGGGGTGCGTGTCGTTGAGCTGCACGGCGACCTTGTCGGAGAACTTGTCCCAGTCCGAGTTGAGCTTGCGCCAGCGCCGGATGATGTCGCGCAACGAACAGGAGACGAAGAAGTACTGCTGCACCAGGCGCAGCTCCTTGCCGTTCTCCGTCTTGTCGTTTGGATACAGCACCTTCGAGACGCTCTCGGTGACGGTCTTTTCGCGCACCGCCTCGACATAGCCGCCCTGGTTGAAGGTGTTGAAGTCAAACTCCTCCGAGGCGCGTGCCGCCCACAGCCGGAGGAAGTTCACCGTGTTGGTCGCGTATCCCGCGATCGGCACGTCGTAGGGCACGCCCAGCACCGTCTTGCCGTCGCACCAGACGTCACGGGAATTTCCATACGGATCGAACTGCTTCTCGACGTGCCCGTAGAGCTTGACCGTCTGCGTGTACTCCGGGCGCACGATCTCCCAGGGTGTGCCGTAGCGGGCCCACTCGTCGGGGTGCTCCACCTGGTGGCCGTTGACGAACTCCTGCCGGAACAGGCCGAACTCGTAATTGATGCCGTAGCCCACAGCCGGGAGATCGAGGGTGGCAAGCGAGTCGAGGAAGCAGGCGGCGAGCCGGCCGAGGCCGCCGTTGCCGAGCGCCATGTCGACCTCCTCCTCGCGCAGTTCATCGAGGTCGAAGCCGAGATTCTTCACCGCCTTCTCCGTGGCATCGAGGATGTCGACACTGATCAGGTTGTTGTGGAACAGCCGGCCGATGAGATACTCGAGGGAAAGGTAATAAACGCGTTTTGTGTTCCGCTCGTTGTGGACCGCCTGGGTGCGGATCATCCGCTCGAGGATGCGGTCGCGCACCGCCAGGGCGGCGCAGATCCACCAGTCCCGCTTCGTCGCCGTCTTGGGATCACGGGCGAGCGTGTAGCGCAGGTGGTTCGCGATCGACCGCTCGATCTCCTCCGGCGTGTCGTACACGGAAAAGTTCATGCCGCGACCCGGCTGAACAGGTGCCGGGCTCGTTTTCTTGGATGCAGTCTTGGCCATGTGCGTGGTGTCTCGGTGCAACGGATTGGCGGCCCGGGAAAAGCCCGGATCGTGCCAGAGCATCGGCGGACGCGTGCCCGTCGCGAACGTATTCTGCGGCGGCCGGTCTCCGATTGATCGGACAAAACCGCGATCGCTTTCGACGCTGCCAGCGCGTCCGCGCCGCCCGACGCGCGCCGGTTTCGCAGAACGTCGCCGCCCGATGCGGCCTTCGGGGCCGATACGGAGCCATGCGCTGACGTGCATTCTCTGCACGCATCCCAGAGTTCCCAACGGTGGAACCCAACCTCAGCCGCCACGGTCACTGCGCCCCATGGCGCTGGCTCGCGAGCGGGTCCGGATGGATTCGTCTACTTGAACTCGTTGAGCTCGGCCTCGGTCCATGGAGCCGCGCGTTCGCCGGCCCCGGCCATGATCTCCTTCACCCGCTCGGGAGTGACCGCCTCGGCGGCGTTGCCCCAGGAGGCGCGCACGTAGGTGAGGACGGCCGCGATCTTCTGCTCATTGAAGCGGTAGCCGCTCTTCGGACCGAATGCCGGCATCGCGCCGTTGTAGGTGACACCATTGACGGTGATCGGCCCGCTGAGTCCATGGAGGAGGATGCGCACCAGACGCTCGTCGCTGCCGGTCACGTATTCAGAATTCGTTAATGGCGGGAAGCTGCCTGCAACGCCCTGGCCGCTGACCTGATGGCACGCGGCGCAATTCTGGTTGTACAACCGCCCGCCGAGCACCATGGGATCGACGACCTTGGGCGCCTCGGCAACCGCGGCCTTCCTCCCCTGCGACGGATCGAAGGCGGTCGGTGCGAAGTCTCCGGAATAGTGCGCGATATAGACGCCGCCGACGAAGATCAGGGCGGAAAAGACAAACAGCAGGAAGATCGGGATCGGCGAAAATCCCTCCATCGGCTCGGGCTTCTCACGCAGGAGCTGCTGATGAACGGCCGTGAGGCTGGCGTCGGATACGGCGGCCTGCTCGAGCTGGCGCGTCGAGGCCTTGCCTTGCGGGGCGGACGGTGAGGATGGGGCGCTCATTCGGCGAATTTCGGCGCTTCGGGAAGTTCGTAGTCGGTGCGCAGGCTCAGCAGATAGGCCACGAGTGCCTCCGCGCGCGGAGTCGGCACGATCTCGTACCCCACCGGCGGCGCCCATCCATCCGGGAGCCGCAGGGCCTTGGGCGAAGGCTCGCCCACGATCCGGCGCTCCTCAAAGAGGAACGGAAAGGGCGGCATGATCGACTTTCCGTCAGACGTGATCCTCGGGTCGTACAGGTGCAGCATGTGCCAGTCGACGCTGGGCTGGCGCTCGCCCACGTTGCGCAAGTCCGGCCCGGTCCGCATCGTGCCGAGAAAGACGCGCCCGTCCTGGATGTAGTCGCGCGCCACATTCGGGCGCTTGCCGTAATTGCGCTCGACGTCCGAGCTCTTCCCGCCGTCGCGGCTGAGTGAGTTGCGCACCTGTTGGGAGTGGCAGTAGACGCAACCCAGCTCGGCGTAGACCTGCTGGCCCTGCTTGGCGTCACCGCTCATCGGTTGCGGCACGACGCGCTCCGTGTCCTTGTCGAAGATGGGCTGGGTGGCGCCGACCTCGGTCTGCTGAATGAGATTGGTCAGCACGATCCCCGACCAGGAGAAGGCGATCGTGAAGAAGATGCCGAGAAAAAGGAGCGGGCCGTTGTTCATGACGTCTTCAGCGAAAGGCTCGGGGGCGTGTTGAAGAGCGTGGGGGCGGTCTCCGCCGGGCTGCGCCGCTTCAACAGCATCCAGACAAAGCTAACCACGAACGCGATGTGGCCCACGGCGATCAGAATGCCCGAGACCGTGCGGGCGAACAGCCATGGCTTGGTATCGAGCATGATCTGGAGGAAATCGGGGTGGTTCGCCACGTCGTTCATCTGCATGCCCTGCACCCAGCCGCCGATCGAGAGCGCCACGACATAGAGCGTGATGCCGCCCGCCGTGGCCCAGAAATGCACGCTTATGAGGAACGCGGAAGGCCACTCCTTCCGCAACAGGCGGGGGAGCATGTAGTAGATACTGCCGAACATCACCATCGTGAAGAACGCGTACATCCCGTGGTGGGCGTGGCCTACGGTGAAGTGGCTGAAGTGCGTGACGGAGTTGACCGAGCGCAGCGCCATGCCCGAGCCGAGAAGACTCGCGAGCGTGTAATTCATCGCGCCGAACACGATGAAACGCAGCGTCGGGCTGTTCCAGGCGTGCTGGAAGCTGCCAACCACGGTGAGGTGATGGTTGATCGCGGTCACAATGACCGGGATCACCATCATCAGACTGGCCACGATGCCGGCCGACTGCACCCAGACCGGGATCGGTCCCCCGATGAGATGGTGGACGCCGGCCCAGTTGTAGAAAAACGCCAGGGCCCAGAAGCCGACCACCGAGAGATGATAGCTGTGGATCGCCTTCCCGAGGACCTTGGGGATGAAGTAATAGGACGCAGCGATGCCGATGGGCGTGAACCAAAGGCCGAGGACGTTGTGCGCGAACCACCAGTTCGTCAGCGACTGGATCACCCCGACCGTCGGCGAGAAGACCAGCATGATCTGCGCGACCGAGTAGAGCCACGGGAACCAGAACAGCGCCGCGAGCAGGTACCACTGCGACACATACGTGTGCTCGCCGCGGCGGAAGCGGAAGGTGATGATGCCCCAGACGCCGATCAGCGCGTAGCTTACGAAGAGCAGCGGCGTGACATAGCTGGGAAACTCGAGCCATTCCACCGGCTGCGCATCGCCGCGCAGGATGCCGATCGTGCCGACGGTCACCGCGACGTTCCAGGCCGCCCCGGACACATAGAGGATGCCGGAATGGCGCAGCAGCGTGCGGGAAAGCCGCGCCATCAGCCAGAAACTCACGCCGATGCCGGCATTCGTCGACCAGCCGTAGATCACGGTATTCAGATGCGCGGTACGGATGCGCCCGAAGGTGAGCCACTCCTGGGTCGCGAGGAACTCGGGGTTGTGCATCTTCCACGAGGCGATCAGGGCGAACACCGTGCCCACGAGCAGCCAGACGGCCGAGGTGCCGAGGAAGATGAGCGCGAGCACGCGCGTGCTCGCGTCGATCTGGTGAAGTTCCGCGCGTTCGTGCACCGCGTGCGTGCGCGGGTCGATCGCGGCGGCTAGACTGGGAGCCTGACTCATGGATGTTTGCGGGCTGCTTCGGATGGGGACGCGGCCGTGGGGCGCGGTCGATGGCCGGGGAAGAAATCGGTCTGGACGCCCTCGGGCTCAGACTCGTCGAAAATCGAGCGCGACTGCTTGTCGAGATCGCGGAATTCGCCGGTCTTCTGCGCCCAGAAGAACGCATAGACCGCCGAGGCGCTCATCAGAACGCCAATCACCGCAAGAAGACCGTAGGCGAGCCATGCCATGCTAGGTAGGGAGGTCGGGCGAGGCCTCCGGGGAAAGGCTGAAGGGCTGAGGAGCTGAGAGGCTGAACGTCGAAATGCCCCCGGTTGGCGAAAGCTTGAGGTAGGGCGAGGCCTCCGGCCGAGCCGCACAAACGATCCTGGAAAGGCGGCGGCTCGGCCGGAGGCCTTGCCCTACCTGAGTCGCATGGATCGTCGCAGCCATCGTCGCGGACTACTTCTTCGCCTGGGCGTCGCGCACGACGAGTTCCATGGCGCGGTCGATGGGGAGGCGCACAACGCCGTTCGGCTTGTCGATCCATTCGTGGGACTTCAGGGCGAGGTCCTCCTTAATGACGAGTTCGGAGAGCCGGTCAGCTCGCTCCTCGGGCGTGAGCAGATTTGCTGCGAGGCGCTCCTCCTCGGTCATCTGGGCGGGCTGGGTTCCGCCAGCGACATGGGCGGGAACGCGGGCGATGAGCAGCACCACCACAAAGATCAGGAAACACCCGATGATGCCCGCGGCGGAAAGCCAGAAGGCGCGGCCGGAAGGTTGCTTGAAGGTGTCACTCATGGAGATGGAGGGACTCGAGGATGCGCGGATCGCGAACGGGAATGCAGCGCTGGCTGCCGTAGCTGCGGAAGAACGCCCAGAAGCAGATGCCACCGATGCCGACCAGCGCAGTGATGTCCCAGAGCGTGACGTGGAAATTCACCGGATCGCCGTGGGCGCCGCCCTGCTTCATCGCGGGCAGGATGTTGTAGTAGAAGTCGAGAAGGATGATGCCGAGGATCCACAGGCAGATGAAGATCATCGCGCCATCCATCTTCTTGAGCGGGTGCTGGAGGAAGAACAGGAACGGGATGAGAAAATGCCCGAAGATCAGGATCATCCCCACGTGCCACCAGTTGCCGGTCTCGCGGATGTTGTACCAGAACGTCTCCTCAGGGATGTTGGCGTTCCAGATCAGGAAGTACTGCGAGAACGTGATGTAGGCCCAGAACACGGTGAACGCCAGCATCAGGTTGCCGAGGTTGAGCAGGTGGGCCTTGGTGAAGATCCCGGCAAGCACGCCGCGGCTGGCCAGAAAGATGCAAAGCAGTGCCGTCAGCGCGAGCGCACCACGCATGCACGAGGCGAAGAACCACACGCCATACATGGTCGAGAACCAGTGGTACTCGAGGCTCATCAGCCAGTAGAACGCGGCGAACGTCAGGCTGAGCGCCGTGAGCGGGAGCCCCATCGCCGCGGTCACGCGGTTGCTGCGCGTATGGTCGGCCGAGCCGTCCACATCCTGCGCAAACGAATGGCGGCGCACGCGATAGGACAGCCAGATCCAGATGCCAAAGAACCCGGCGGTGAAGAGGGTGAACGCCGTCCGGTTCAGGAAACCGGACTTCTTGGTGTAAAGGATGTCCCCGCCGACCTTGGCTGCGTCCATCCAGCCCCAGATCACGCCGGGATGCATCCAGGAAACCACGACAAGCGGCACAAACAACAGCGCGAGCCACTTGAACACCGCGAGCCAGTGCTCGTGTGTCCGGCGGATGACCGTCGACCAGCCTGCATCAAAGATGTGATGGATGAGGACGAGCAGCAGGACGCCGATGGAAAGGCCCGTCCAGAAGGTCATGCCGATCAGCCACGAGAGCCCGGCACGGGTCGCCGCCTCCGGTGTCGATGCGGTGAATGCTCCGACGAGACTGAGCAGGATGCCCGCGACGCCAACGAACAGCGGGACGATCGGGTTGGTCAGGCGAGGCTGCCCGGCCGGGGCGTGGGAAAGAGAAGCGGCGTGGGATGCGCTCATGGACGGTAGGCTATGGGCAAGGAGGCCAGGGCAAGGGGTTGGTCAGAGGCCGAGCTCGGGACGGTTTGCAGGACGCACATCATCGACAGTGCCGAGTTGGGCGCGCTGGAGGGCGCGCAGGTAGGCGACGATCGCCCACCGATCGGGCACGCTGACGCGGTCCCCATAGGGATACATCGTATTTTTGCCGTGGGTGATGGTGTTGAAGATCTCCCCTTCGGACATGCTACGAAGCCGGTCGTCGTGATAGGTGGGCGTGGCGCCCATGCCATAGAGCTTGGTGATGCCATTGCCGTCGCCGGTGCGACCGTGGCAGGGCGCGCAAAACATGTCGTAGCGTTCGCGACCTCGGGCGAGGAACTCGTGGTTGACCTCCACGTCCGCGGGATAACCGCGCGCCCACTCGCCCGTGGCTGTGCGGCCGCGGAACATGTGGTCGTCGGCCGCGAGGTACATCGGGTCGGCCTCCACGGAGCGGCCGCGCGCGACCACGTTGGCGGGCAGCGGGCGATCCGTGCGACCGTCGGCGAAGAAACGGCTTTCCTGCTGCGGCTTGTACTTGGGCTGGTGGTCCATGTCGGGGAACACCTCCAGAGGCGGGCGAGTCGAGAGCGACCCGCGAAAGCCGAGGATCGACGCGGCGGCGACGACGGTGAAAAGGAAGGCGAGCCAGACGTAACGCATGACAGTGTCAGTTCTCCAGGTCGCTGATTTCCTTGGCCCCGAGTTTCGCGAACAGTGCGCGGGCGCCGTCGGGCGTGAACTTCGGATCGCGTGCTTCCACCACGATGAGGAACTCGTCGTCGGTCGCGCGCTCGATGCGGTCGTACTTCAGCACCGGGTGATAATGCATCGGCAGGCGATTGAGAATGAACATGCCCCCGATCGTCCCGAACGCGCTCAGCAGAATCGTGAGCTCGTAGGAAACGGGAAACGCATACATCGGGCTGAACATCGGCTTGCCGCCCACGGCCAGCGGGTAGTCGAACGCGTTCATGTACCAGATGCCAAGCATGCCCAGCGTCATGCCGGCGATGCCGCCGATCAGCGAGAAACGCGGCACGAGCGATCGACGCAGCCCCATGGCGGAATCCATCCCGTGGATCGGGAACGGCGTGATGACATCCCAGTGTTTATAGCCGGCATCGCGCACTTCCTCGGCGGCGTGCATGAGGGCAACCGGGGAGTCGAAGCGGGCGACGAGGCCGAAGGTGTTGTTCGACATGGCGACGATCAATGCTGCGGCTTGTGGAACGGTCCCGGCTGGCCGGGCGGGTGTGCGTGGGCGTCGGCCTGCGGCGTCACGGCCTTGATCTCAGCCACAGCCATGAGCGGGACGAACCGGATGAAGAGGAGGAACAGCACGGAAAAGACGCCGAACGTTCCGAAATACGTGAAGATGTCCACGACCGTGGGCGAGTAGTAGCCCCAGCTCGAAGGCAGGAAGTCGCGGGCGAGTGACGTCACGGTGATGACGAACCGCTCAAACCACATGCCGACGTTGACGAAGATCGAGAGCACCCAGACCAGCGCCGTGTTCTCACGCACCTTCCGGAACCAGAAGAGCTGCGGCGTGACGACGTTGCAGGTGATCATGGTCCAGTAGGCCCAGGAGTAATGCCCGAACGCGCGGTTGATGAACGCGAAGCCCTCAAAGGGATTCGCGCTGTACCACGCGATGAAGAACTCCATCGCGTACGCGTAGCCCACCATCGTGCCGGTCGCGAGGGTGATCTTGCACATGCAGTCGATGTGGTACTGCGTGATCAGGTCGTTCATGCGGTAGATCGACCGCAGCGGCAGCATGAGCGTGAGCACCATGCCAAAGCCCGAGAAGATCGCGCCGGCCACGAAATACGGGGGAAAGATCGTCGTGTGCCAGCCCGGGACGAGCGAGACCGCGAAGTCGAACGACACGATCGTGTGCACGGAAAGCACCAGCGGCGTGGAGAGGCCGGCCAGGAGCAGGTAGGCCATCTCGTAGTTGCTCCAGTGGCGGTTGCTGCCGCGCCAGCCCATGGCGAAGAATCCATAGATCCGCGAGCGCATCATCCGACCGGCGGCGAAGAAGCGGTCGCGCGCGGTGGCGAGGTCGGGCAGCAGACCCACGTACCAAAAAAGTGCCGACACCGTGCCGTAGGTGGAGATCGCGAACACGTCCCACTCCAGCGGCGAATGGAAGTTGGGCCAGATCGCGTTCGAATTCGGAAACGGGAACAGATAGCCCGGGTAGAGCGCGAACCAGACGCGACCGGTGTGGAACACGGGGAAGAGGCCCGCGCAGACCACGGCGAAGATCGTCATCGCCTCGGCCGCACGATTGACGGACGTGCGCCATTTCTGCCGCAGCAGGCAGAGAATCGCCGAGATCAGCGTACCGGCATGGCCGATACCGATCCAGAACACGAAGTTCACGATGGCCCAGCCCCAGTTCACCGGATTGGCCAGGCCCCACGTTCCCGTGCCGGTGGCGACGAGATAAGCCAGGCCGATCACCGTGAAGCTCGCCACGAAGACGGCCACGCCCATGGACCACCACCACCAGCGCGGCGTCGGACCCTCGATGATGCCCATCACCTTGTCGGTGATCCACGCGAAGCTGCGGTCGTTCTCGACCAGCTTCGGGCGCGGCAGGACGGCCGGCTCCACCTCGCGGAGCACGCCGCTGCCGTGCAGGATGGGTGCACCGCTGGATTGAGTCTGGACCTGGCTCATCAGTGGTGTCCTCCGTTGCTGGAAGCAGCCGGCTGATCGCCGTGCGCGTCGTCGTGATGCTCGCCGTGCGGATTCTTGGCGTCGTATTCCACGCGCGAGAGCGGCAGCGCCTTGTAGTCGGGCATGTGCGAGTTCGGGTTGCGCAACCGGGCGATGTAGGTGGTGCGTGGACGCGTGTTGAGGTAGCCGAGCAGCTCGTAATCGCGATCGAGCGCCTTGGCCTTCGAGACGGCGCTGTCGGGGTCGGATATGTCCCCGAAGACAATGGCCTGACTCGGGCAGACCTGCTGGCAGGCCACCTTCACCGCGCCGTCCGGCACCTTCACGTCGCCGGAGTCACGCGCCTTCACCTTCTGCGCGATCTTGGCCTCCTGGATACGCTGCACGCAGTAGGTGCACTTCTCCATGACGCCGCGCATGCGCACGGTGACGTCCGGGTTCTTCACCATCTTGACCAGCTCGGGCATGCCCTTGGGGCCGAGTGGGCCGGCGTAGAGGCTGTCGAGCTGGCGCTGGTTGTAATCGAAGAAATTAAACCGCCGCACCTTGTAGGGGCAGTTGTTGGCGCAGTAGCGCGTGCCGACACAACGGTTGTAGGCCATCACGTTGAGGCCTTCCTCGTCGTGCACCGTGGCGTTGACCGGGCAGACGGTCTCGCACGGGGCCGTCTCGCAATGCACGCACGCGAGCGGCTGCACGACCATCTGCGGGTCCTCCGGGATGATGGCGTTGTCCTCACCGCCGAATGCCGCGCCCACCGTCTTGTCGTCGGCGTAGTAGCGGTCGATGCGGATCCAATGCATCTCGCGGCCGCGCCGGACCTGGTCGCGCCCGACGATGGGGATGTTGTTCTCCGCCTGGCAGGCAACGACGCACGCGTTGCAGCCCGTGCACGTGGTGAGGTCGATCGTCATGCCCCACTGGTGCACGCCGTCGTAGTTCGGATGCTCGTAGAGCGAGTTGCCGCGCGGCGTCTCGCTGGCGCGTTGCTGGAGTGTGCCGGCGTAGTCGCCATAGACCGGCGGCGTATGCGACTCCATGCCGATCTGCTTCACGAAGTCGGGATGCTTCCCGTACTCCTCGAGGTTGGCCTCGCGCACGAGGGCACGGCCTTCCATCGACCAGTGCTCCTGCGTGTTCGCGAGCTGATACGTCTGCCCCGGATGCACCTCGATCGTCGCGCCCTGCGCCGTGAAAACGCCGTCGCTGTCGCGAGCCAGGTAGAAGTTGCGGCCCATGCCCTCACCCACCCGCCCGATCACCGCGCGCCCGTAGCCGAGCGGAAGCTGGACGGTGTAATTGGCGAGGCCCGGCTGGATGTGCACGGGCCCGGTGACCGACCGGCCGTTCACGGTCACCGTCGCGATCGGCGCAACCTGCCGGCCGTTGGTGAACTGGTTCGGATTCTTGCGGATGATCTGCAGCGTCGAGTCGGGCGCCACGATCCCGAGCTCGGAGGCCAGGCGCGGGCTGATGATGATGGCATTGTCCCAGGTGATCTTCGTGATCGGATCCGGGCATTCCTGGAGCCAGCCGTTGTTGGCGAACCGGCCGTCGTCGACCTTGCGGTCGAGGGTGAAGCGTACCTCGAGGCTCTGCGACGAAGGCACGACTGGCGCCGCCGCAGCCTCGAGCAACCGCCCGGCGGCGGCACGGTCGAGATCGCCACGAAATTCCGGATACGCGCTGCCGGCGACAAGCCCTTCATGGAGGAAAACGTCGAACGCCTTTTGCGCGTCGCCCGGCGCCATCGTCGCCAGGGTGGCGCGCACCTGCCCGTAGGGATCGGGCACTTGATCTCCGAGGATCCGGGCGAGCAGCTCGATGTCCGTGAGCCCGTTGAAGAGCGGCTGGATCATCGGCTGCACCGGCACGATCGTGCCGTCGGCGGTGCGGGCATCGCCCCACGATTCGAGATAGTGCGTCGCCGCGAGGTGAACGGTCGATGCCGCCGACGTTTCGTCGTGGTAGTAGCCGAGACGGACCACCTCGGGCACGCGACCCTGGAGCGCGGTCCAGTCGAGGTCGGCCGGAGCCGTGTAGGCGGGATTCCCTCCCAGCACGATGAGCGTCTGCACGGCGCCTTCGCGCACGGCCGACGCGAGATCGACGATCGACGCCGCGGGCTCCGCCCCGGTCTCGACCACGAACACGGTGCGGCCACGATTGCCGAGCGCGTCGTTGATCAGCAGTGCGAGAGCGTGCGCCTCGGGCGGAAGATGGCTGCCGGCGATCACCGCGCTGGCGCCACGTGCGGAGCGCAGGTCCTCGACACAGGCCGCGATCCACTCACGCGCCGCAGGCGCTGCGGCGGCGAGCGGTCCCACTCCGGCGACGCCGAGCGACTCCGCGATCTGGGCGAGAAAAGCCGTCATCTGGCCTGTCGCCAGACGCAGGCGATGATCGGCCATGCCACCGGTCAGCGTCAGCGTGCTTTCGACGGCATAGAGGCGGTTCATCTCCTGGCCGGGTCCGCTCACGCGCCGGCCGGCCGCAAACTCGCGGGCATACCCGATGTGCCCCGGCTCCGTCGCGACGATATCCGCATCCACCGTAAGGATACGCTTCGCCCCGCCCAGCCGGTAAAAGACCTTGGCCGCACGACCGGTCAGCGTACTGACCGCGCGCTCCGCGAGCCCGGTATCGCCCGGCTCGTACTCGGCCCAGATCGCGCGGGGAAACCGCTCGCGCAGCGCGCGGATCTGCCGCTGACGCGTGGGCGACGAGGAAAAGTCGGCGAGGAAAGCGAGCCCCGCGCCGCCAGAGCGGGCATGGCGCGTCCCGATGCCGGCGAGCAGGTCGTGCACCTGCGCCAGGGCAAGCGCGCCCGTGCCGCGCCTGTGCTCGGTCGAACGGTCAGGATCGTAGAGATCGAGAATGCTCGCCTGGGCGATGAGGTCGGTGGCGCCGCCGTAGGAAGCGTAGCTCGGATTGCCCTCGATCTTGGTCGGACGACCGGCGTGCGTCTCCACCACGAGCGGAATCGCATCGCCGCGCAGCGGCATCGACGTCGCGAAGTAGAGGGGCAGGCCGGGGATCGTGTGCTCGGGCGTCTTCGCGTAGGCGAGGATCTTGGCCTCGGGCCGACGGCAACCGCTCAGCGTCAAGCCACCGAAGGCGAACGACGCGGCCATGATCTTGAAGAACTGACGCCGGTCCGTCTCGTTGAGCTCCGACGCGCCCTCGGGGAACTCGCGATCGAGGTAATCGCGGAAGGCGGGATTGCCGGTCAGTTCGTCGAGACTGCGCCAGTAGCGCGGTCCGGTCTGCTCGGCCTTGCTCGGTTCGGGATGGGTGAAAGTACGTTTCATCGGTGGCACCCGGAGCAGCTCTGGGGCGGCTTGATCTTCCAATCGTGGACGCGGGCGATCGCCTCCTCGAGGCGGCCCTGCGCGGCGAGGGTTTGTGAGTCGAGATTGTAGACGTCCTTCGAGTCGCGGATTCGCAGCTCGGGATTTCGGTGGCAGTCCAGGCACCAGCTCATGCTCTGCGGCTGGTCGTGCTTGACGACCTGCATCTCGTTGACCTTGCCGTGACACTCGAGGCAGCTCACACCGCGGTTCACGTGCACGGCATGATTGAAGTAGACGTAGTCGGGCGCCTTGTGAATGCGGACCCACGGCACCGGAGCACCGGTCTCAAAGCTCGCCCGCACCGGCGCCAGCAGCGGACTGTCCTTCTTGATGATGCTGTGGCAGGCCATGCACGTGGAGGTCGACGGCACGTTGGAGTGCTCGGACTTTTCCACGTTGGTGTGGCAATACACACAGTTCATGCCGAGCTGACCGACGTGCAGGGCATGATCGAAGGACACGGGTTGCGTGGGCGCATACCCGACGCGCGTGTACTTCGGCGTCACCCAGTACGTGACCGCGCCGATGGCTGTCGTGCCGGCCACGGCCAGAAAAAGGATGATCTGCAACGGCAGCGCATTGGCCGATTTTGGAAAGATCTTCGACATGGATGGGGACGTAAACCCGGCGAAACGTTCCAGCGTGCTCAGCAACCCGCCCTGAAAAGGCAAAAACCCCGGTCCCGTAGATCGGGATCAGGGCCGATAGCCGCAAAACAGTTTCGGGAGTAACGAGATGCCACAGCTTTCGGATCGATGCGCTCGGTGGAAAAATTGTCGGGCAGAAAAGAAACCGCGTTTTACTGACGCAATGCTAAAAGCCCGCGCGGACAAGAATTGCACAGGGGCATTAGCACGAGGCTCCAAGGATGCGTTACTTCTAATGACCTTCCCTCGCGCGCGGGGCGGAAAACATCCGCTTGATCGAACGCGCATCGAAGGCGTGCGAGTCCGCAATAATTGATCTTGCGTGCGAGAAACGCACGTCCTCACGGGACGCCGCGCCAGGCGGGCCTACCACCGCGTGCGAGCGCCACGCTCGCAACCCGATCCCGCGATTTCGTTGCGCCGGTCGCTCCCGAATCGCGCGGATCGGAAGGTCGCGGCCGCGCAGCGCGCCCGGTCAGACGAACAAGCCGTCGCGCATCGCCATCGTGCGATCGCAGCGCACGGCGATATCGGGATTGTGGGTGACGAGCACCACTGCCTGGCGTTTTTCCTTCGCGAGGCGAAGGAGGAGCGAGAACACCAGGTTCGAGTTCGCCACGTCGAGATTCCCCGTGGGCTCGTCCGCGAGGATCAGCGCCGGCTCGTTGGCGAGCGACCGGGCGATGGCGACGCGCTGTTGTTCGCCACCCGACAGCTGCGATGGGAGTCGCGCGGTCTTCTCGCCCAGGCCCACCGCGGTCAACAACTCGTGCGCCCGTTCCCACATCTGCGTGGCGGACAGGCGCCCGAGCTTGCGCATCGGCAGCATGACGTTTTCCGCCGCCGAGAACTCCGGAAGAAGAAAATGAAACTGGAAGACGAAGCCGATGTGTTCGGCCCGAAGCGCCGTGCGCTGCTCGTCGGAGGCGGCGGACGCCTCGTGGCCGGCGATGAAGATGCGGCCGCCGTCGGGCCGGTCGAGGAGCCCGAGCTGATAGAGCAACGTGGACTTGCCGCAACCGGATGGCCCGACGATCGCCGTCACTTCGGTACGGCGCGCGTCGAACCCCACGCCGCGCAGGACGTGTGTGCGCCCCAGTCCCTCGCCAAGGTAACGCTCCAAGCCCTCGCAGCGGACCACGACTTCAGCCGCAGGACGTTCGACGGTGACCGGCACTCCCGTGCTCATCGCTGGCCTCCGGTCGTCCTCATGATGCGGTCCCCCGGATGACATCGCCCGGCTCGAGGCGCGCCGCACGGCGCGCGGGAATAAGGCTCGCGATCAGGACGATCACCCCGGCCGTGGCGGCCGCGGTGACATAATGCCAGATCGACCAGTTCACGACAAAGGTGTCGGTCTTGAAAATCCCCTGGATCGGGAGCGGCACTTTTGAAACACCCAGCGTGAGCAGGGCGCCGACGATGGAGCCGAAAACGGTGCCGCCGACGAGGACCAGCACGCCCTGCCAGATGAAGATCCGGCTGATATCGCGGCGCGTGTAGCCCATCGAGCGCAGGATCGATATCTCCCGGGTCTTTTCCATCACGATCATCGCGAGCGTATTGAACATGCCGAGACCGCTGATGAGGATGATGCTCGAAACCGTGATGGCCGACGAGATGCGCAGCGCCAGGAACACGCCGAGCCAGACCTTCTCGCGGTCCTGCCAGGCCACCGACACGTGGTCGACGACCTGCTCGAGGCGCTTCGCATCCGACCGGGCGCGGTCGCGATCGCGCACCATCAACTGCAGGATGGATGCTCCGAAGGGACGCCGCAGGAGCGAGCGCGCGTCGCTCAGGTTCATGAAAATGCGACTCTTGTCGACGTCCTTGGCACCGGTTTCGAACAACGCCACGATGCGATAGCGGCGGCCGTTCCCCGAGGCCTCGACGGTGATGCTGTCGCCCACGCCGACCTCGAGGATACGTGCAAACTCACGGCCCATGATGATCGCCGACACGCCGGACCGGAAGGCCGACAGGTCGCCGGCGACGATCTGGCCCTCCAGATTGGACACGCGCAGGTGGTCATCCAGGTCGATGCCGTAAACCTGGCCGGTGAAGGATCGCATCGGACCCGTGACAAACACCGAACCGCGCACGATGGCCGAGATCGCGGTCACGTTCGAGAACTGGTCCAGCACCGCCCGTCTCACGCCGTCCGGATCCTCGACCCCGAGCACAATGCGCCGCTGCGAAAGATCGCCCACCGAAAACGTCGTTCCTTCCACCGGCATGCTGCGCAGCGTGTTCTGGAACCGGTCCTCGATGATGATCGCGCCATTGGCGCCGAGGATCGTCTTGATGAAGAGTTCCTGGAATCCGCTCGTCTGCGCCTGCGTGACGACGAAGAACGCCACGCCGAAGACGATGCCGAACAGGCTCATCACCATCGAGCGCTTCTTCGCGAGCAGGAAGCGGATCGCGATGCGAAAGTTCGGGGACATCAGGTGTTCGGAATGAGTGCGCGCGACGATCGAGGCACGGCTCAGGACTTCGGTTCCACCTTCTCGCGCACGCGCACGCGCGTGCCGGACCGGAGGTCGTCGAGATTCTCCACCACGATGCGCTCGCCCTCGCGCAGTCCCGAGAGAATCTCCACTTCGTGGATACTCGTGAAACCCACCTCGACGGGCCGGAGCACCGCGGTGGATCCCTCGATGACAAACACCTTGCGGTCGACCACGGAACTGCGCGGCACGAGCAGCGCATCCTCATGGCGCGCGATCACCACGAACGCCTCACCGGTCATCCCGTGGATGAGGCGCTCGGGCTCGATGTCCACCTTGAGGAGCACGCGATAGCGCTGGCTGGCGACGTCGAGCGGCGGGAGGATCTGCTCGATCACCCCGTCAAAGCGATCCGTCGGATACGGTTGAAACTGGACCCGCGCCGCCTGGCCGGGCTCGAGCTTGGCGATCTGTTCCTCGCGCACCTGCATCTCGACGAGGCGTTCGCGCGAGTTGATGTGCGCGAGCACGGTGCCGGGCGAGACTCGGTCGGTCACGTGGGCAAACACGGCCACCACGGTGCCGTCCACGCCGGCGACGATCTTCATGCGCGAGAGCCGGTGCTCCGACATCGCGAGCTGGTTCGCGAGGCTGTCGACATCCTGGGCCAGCCGCACGCGCTCGAGTTCCGCCACCTGCTTGGCGGAGGTCGCCGCTCGCTTTGCGGCCTCAAGGTCGTTCGCGGAGATGCGCCCGGCGTTGAAGTCGGCTTCCGCGAGCTTGGCCGCGGCCTGGGCGGCGGTGAGGTTCTGCTCAGTTGGCGACCCGATCTCCATGCGACGTTTTGCCGCGGCCAGATCGTTCGTCAGCCGCTCGATCTCAAGTTCGAGTGAGGCCGAGTCGATCTCGACCAGCACATCGCCCACGCGGACCTCCGCGCCCAGCTTCAGGTTGCTCTTGAGAATGCGGCCGTCCACCTCCGCCTCCACGCGGGACATGAGCGCGGTCACGGTCACCGTGCCGTTGGGCGCATCCACCGCGACACCGCGCTTGACCGGCTTCACGACGGCAACGGGGCGCTGGTATTCAAGGGCCAGGTACCCGGCGGCAACGAGCACGATGAGAACGAGGGAGATTCGGATGGTCCAACGCATGGGGAAAGTTCAACGGGGCAGACGGCCTTCACGCTGCAGTTTTTCGACGAGAGGATCGGCGTCGACCGCTGTCAGGAAGGCGGCGATGGTGCTGAGGTAGGCGCGACGCGCCTCGCAGATGGAGTACTCGGCCTGACGCCACGCGAACAGCGCGGCGCTGACCTGTTCCTCCGCAGACCTGCCTTCTTGCTGAAAAGCCACCACGGTGTTATAATTGCTCTCGGCGCTGGTGTAATTGCGTTCCGCGATGCGAAGGCTTCGTGTGGCGAAGCCCACTTCCTTCTCGGCGGACTCGATGGATTCGATGAGGTCGCGCTCGAACTGCTCGAGATTTCTCTCGGCCCGCCGAATCCGCGCCTGCAGCGCCCGCGCTCGGGACGTCGTGTACTTGCTGTCCCAGATATTCCAGTTCACGCGGAAGCCGGCATACAGCGTCGTCAGGACGTAGCGCTGCTCGACGTTGTCCACGCGGAGATCGTCCGTGCTCTGGGTGTAGCCCACCGCGAAATTGAACTTCGGTCGCGTCTCATTGCGAATGATGCGGACGCTGAGCCGATCGGATTCGATCGCACGCTGCGCCCGGAAAAAACCGGGCGAGGTCTCGAACTCCCGCTTTGTCACATACTCGGTCCGAAGCGGAATCACGCGTGCGTCCTCGACACTTGGGATTGGCGGAATCGATTCCGGAACCTGCTCGAGCGCATACGCCGGATCGCCGATCAGGTCGCGAAACTGCCGCAGGGTCCGCTCCAGCCCATAGTCAGCCCGGTCTCGATCGAGTTCGAGTTGCTCGATCGCATATTCCGTCGACGTGATGGCTCCCGACACCAGGCGCCCTTCGGCTACCTGCCCGCGCACCGTTTCGAGCTGCTGGCGTGTGCGCTCGAGCTGGAGTTCGCGGTTGCGCTTCGCGACGCGCGCACCGACCAGTTGGAGATACAGGTCACGAACGCGGTTGGCATAGAGCTGGTAGGCGTCCGTAAAGTTGCGCTCAGCGAGCAACCGCTTGATCCGGCCCACGTCCGCCTGCGCACGGAGAGATCCCCAGTGAAAGACGGGCTGGACAAAGCTGAGGTCGTAATAGGAACGCGTCCCGGGATCGGACTTGCCCGCATTGCGCCGGTCCTCCTGCTGCACATAGAAGGAGCCGCCCCCAAAAACCCGCGGGTAGAGGACGGAGCGATCGACCGCCTCGTCATAGCTCGCCGCCAGCCGGTTCAGATCCTCCTGGATCATCGTCGGGGAGCGGCTCAACGCCGCGATGAGGATCTCCTCGAGCTGCGGGAAGATCGTCTCGGCGCGCGGGAAGTCCTCGGCTCCGGCGGGCTCGGCCGTGCTCTGGCCGGCCGCAAAACCTGCGCAGGACAGCGCCACAAGCAGCATCGCGAGCGCGCGCGGAGGTTTCAGGAAAATCTCAAGCGTCATGGAGTAGGTTCGGCGAGCGGACAGGCGCGAGCGCGCCACGTTCCGACGTATTCGCTCGCATGAAACCGCCCGAACCATCCGGCTTGGCAAGCCCATTCCCCAGAGCGTGATGCGTGAGTCCGGCGCGGGTAGATAAACCACGTTGACTGCGACGCCGCGCCTACGCCGAATATTCTGTTTCGACGCGTTTCCAGCTCCCCAATCCGGGCGCGCAACGCAATGTCGGGTCATGTTCAGTTTCCTGCGCCTGCAGATGCATTTCCTCGCGGTGTGGCTGCGCGAATGCTTCGTGCGCCCAGCCGAGCCCGTGCCGCCGCCGCGCTTGCGTCACCGGGTGCACGGCTCGACCGATGTGCGCGGATACCTCGAAGTCGGACGCACCTGCTGGTCGAGCATCGACAGCTTGCTCGAGGCCGCGGGACTCGACCCGCGGGCGTTCCGCTCGATCCTGGATTTCGGCTGCGGTTCCGGCCGCGTGGTGCGCGCCATTCCCCCGCCCTCTCCCGGCCGCACGCGCGAACTTACGGGTGTCGACATCGACCCCGCGGCCATTGCGTGGTGCCAGCGCAATCTGCCGGGCATCCGTTTCGCCGTCGTCCAGCCGGATCCGCCGACCGCGTTCGCAGACGGGACCTTCGACCTGATCTTTGCCGTGTCGGTATTCACGCACCTCGACGAGGCCATGCAGTTTTCCTGGCTGGCAGAGCTCCGTCGGCTGCTTCGCCCAGGCGGCGTCCTCGTCGCCTCCCTGCACGGCGAGTATCACCGTTCCCTGCACGGCCGCGCCTGTGATCTCAGTCGGGGATTCGCCTTTGTTTCTGGTCGCACCGGCCTGCTCAAGAAGGACGGCCTGCCGGATTTCTATCAGGACGCCCAGCACACGCGGACCTACGTGGAGCGTGAATGGCCGAGGTATTTTGAGGTGGTGCACTACGCCGAACGCGGCATGGCCGGACATCAGGACGCTGTCGTCCTGCGCCGACCGGGACCGGCCTGACGCCACTGGAAGCGCCCCGGGCCGCGACGCACAGCGGCTTTGACTTTGCCCGACCCGTTTCTAGTTTCGGCCTCTTTCGCAAGATGCAGCACCTGCACGCCTATTGGCGGATGGAATACATCGAGGCCCCCAAAGGGGATACGTTCGGCAACCCGTTCGCGGAGATGCCGCGCCGCGGCGACGACAAGGCGACGCATATCCTGCTGCGTTCGCACCACTGCTACATCGTACTCAACCGCTTTCCCTACAACGCCGGACACCTCCTGGTCGTGCCTTATCGGGAAGTGGCCGAACTGGCCGATCTCACCAGCGATGAGCGCATCGATCTGATGGAGACGATCATCGCGGGCCAGGACATCCTCCGCCGCGCGCTCAAGCCCGACGGCTTCAACATCGGATTCAATCTCGGCGCCGCCGCCGGGGCGGGCATCCCGAAGCATCTTCACGCCCACATCGTGCCGCGCTGGAATGGCGACACGAACTTCATGCCCGTGCTCGGCCAGACTCGCGTCCTCCCCCAGTCGCTCGATGCGATGTGGGCCCGACTGCGCGAGTTCTGCCCCGCCCCGGGGGCGACTCCGACACCCTGAGCCTCGACCATGCACGACGGCCGTAACTTGACGCGCACACTTGCGCGCTCCCCGCACCCGACGACGCTTGTCGTACGCATGGCGATTCCCGTTTCCACCCGGCGATGCCCACGAAGACGCTGACCTTCCAGAACGCCCGCACCACCAGCCAACTCTACTGCGGCAACCTCGAGAACCTGACCGCGGTCGAACGCGTGCTTGGCGTGAAGGTGGCGACGCGCGATGACTGGATCTCCATCGACGGCGATGACGCCGCCGTGGCCAAGGCCGAAGGCCTTTTTACTCTGCTCAACGACGGGCGCGCCCAGGGGCTCCAGATCAAGAACGCCGACTTCGCCCACATGCTGGAGGGCGTGTCCCGCGGCGATCTCGACAAGCTCCGCTCCCTCTTCACCTCGGCCGTTGCGGTCACCACCGCCAAGCGCACGATCGTCCCGAAGACCCTGGGCCAGAAGCAGTACCTTCAGGCGATCCAGGAAAACGACGTCGTGATCGGCATCGGGCCGGCCGGCACGGGCAAGACCTACCTCGCGATGGCCGCGGCGGTCTCCGCTCTCGTAAAGAACCAGGTCCAGCGCCTCATCCTCACCCGCCCGGCTGTCGAGGCGGGCGAGGCCCTGGGCTTCCTGCCTGGCGACCTTCGCGAAAAGCTGCTGCCGTATTTACGGCCACTTTATGACGCGATGTACGACATGATCGACCGCGAGGACGCGGCCCGGCTGCTTGAAAAAGGTGTGATCGAGATCGCCCCCCTCGCCTACATGCGTGGACGGACCTTGAGCAATGCGTTCGTCATTCTGGACGAGGCCCAAAACACCACCCCCGAACAGATGATGATGTTCCTAACTCGTTTGGGTGAGGGCAGTAAAATGATCGTGACCGGCGATGTGACGCAGATCGACCTTCCCCGCTCCAAGGCTTCGGGACTGGTTCAAGCCCGGCGCATCCTCGCCGACATTCCGGGCATCAACATCTTTCACTTCGGCCCCGGCGACGTCGTCCGCCATCCGTTGGTCTTGCGCATCCTGGAAGCCTACCATAGACACCGCGACCAGAAGGAAGCCTCCGGCCCGCCACGTTCCTCCTCATCCTGACGTCCCTCCAGGCGCTCCGCTTCCACCATGTCTCTAGCTGACCTTTTCCGTCCGAAGGCGAACTCGCCGGTAGGTCGGCGCCGCAAGCGCAAGACCGAGGTCGGGCTGGGTCTCCTCGAGTTCATGGAGCGAAGCCGGGCGATGACGATCGCGATCTTCATCGCGACGGTTGCGACGATCTTCGTGGTCAGTTTCGTGGGCGTGAACCCGGCGGCGTTTCACATTCTCGAAGGCCAGCACGCGACCGCGCGCATCGTCGCCGATTCGGAGTTCAGCTACACCAGCACACTGCTCACTGAGCGCAAGCGCGAGCGGGTGGCCCGCCAGGTGCCGCAGGTTTACTCGGTGGACTTGGCCGGGTTCGAGGTGTTTCGACGCCAGGTGCAGAAGCTCGTCCGCGAGTTTCGGCGCCTCGATGCGACCTGGGCCGGCCTGCCCGAGGCCGACCGCCTGAGCGAACTCGCCATCCTTGCTGACAGCATCAACCAGCGCAGCGGCTTCCATGTGAGCGTGCGCGACCTGATGACGCTGATGAGCGCCGAGCCGGCCGTCCGGGAAAAGCTGATCGACGCCGGCATCTTTAATCTCGAGGAGATCCACAAAGGCGGCATCTACGCGCCCGAGACCACGATCGCGCCGACCGGCGAGCGCGAGATGTTGATGTTCCAGGTCCAGCGCGCGAGCGGCGACCTGATCCAGACGCGGGTGCTTTCCGTTGAAGAGGCAGCCACGAACCTTCGGATCAATCTCAGCGACAACTTTGCCGCACAGTCGGTCTCATCCGCGCTCTCGACCGCGTTGTTCCGCCTCCTTCGCCCAGGCGTCCAGGCCAATCTGCGTCACGACGATGCACGCACGGGTGAGCTGCAGGACAAACTGCGCAGCGAAACCCCGCCCGTGGTCGTGCGGGTGGAGGTGGGCCAGTCGATCATCGAACCCAACACGCGCGTCACACAGGCGCAGATCGAGATGCTCGACGCCTACCAACGGCACCTGCTCGAAACCCGCCAGCTTCCGAGTGGGATCGACGAGCAGTTGATCGGACGCGTCCTGCTCGTCATCGGGCTGATCATCATCGCGGGCATCTACCTGCGGCTGGAGGACCCCATGACCTTGCGAAGCAACAGCCGGCTCGGGCTGCTTGCGCTGGTGCTTCTGGTCAACCTCGGCCTGCTGCGCGCCACGCTCGAGGCCGGATTCCTGCCCGCCTTTCGCTCGGCTCCGGAACTGGCGGCACTCATGCCCTATGTCGCGCCCGTTGCTTTTGCACCGATGATCATCGCGGTGCTGATCGGTGCCGGCCCGGCGCTGTTCTCCGGACTGCTCGTGAGCGTCTTTGCCGCGATCATCTTCGGCAACCGCCTCGATCTCCTCGTGCTCTCGCTGCTCGCCTCGACGATCGCCGCGTATTCGTGCCGGGCCGTACGCCGCCGTTCCCGCGTGGTCCGGGCGGGCTGGCTCTCCGGCGTCGTGTTCTCGATCTTCGCGCTGCTCCTCGGCCTGGCTGACCGGATGCCGCCGGACCTCGCGGGAAAGGCCGCCGTGGGCGGCCAGGTGCTCGGTCTCCTCACCGGCATCGTGGTGGTCGGCATGCTGCCGGTGCTCGAATCGCTCTTCCGTCGCACCACCGACATCACGCTGCTCGAGCTCACGGATTACAATCATCCGCTGCTGCGCCGCATGCAGATGGAGGCACCCGGGACCTACCACCACAGCCTGATGGTGGCCAATCTCTCGGAAAACGCCGCCAATGCCATCGGCGCCAATGCGCTGCTGTGCCGCGTGTGCTGCATGTTTCACGACATCGGCAAGCTGGTGAAGCCCGATTACTTCTCCGAAAACCAGCGCGGCGGCATCAATCCGCACGCCGACCGCTCACCCGCGTTCAGCGCGCTCATCATCAAGAGTCATGTGAAGGAAGGCGTCGACCTCGCCGTGAAGCACAAGCTGCCGCGCCCCGTGATCGATGTGATCCGGCAGCATCATGGCACCACGCTGATCCGCTACTTCTACACGCAGGCACGCGAGAAGGCCAGGGCCGCCGCCGCCGCGGACCCGACATCCGCCCGACTTCTCGATCCGAACGCGGCGAACGAGTCGACGTTCCGCTACGATGGCCCGCGGCCGCAATTCAAGGAAAGCGCCGTCATCCTGATCGCCGACTCGGTCGAGGCGGCCAGCCGTTCGCTCCAGAAGGTCACGCCCCAGGCCGTCGAGGAACTCATTGATGCCATCATCCGCGAAAAGATCGAAGACGGACAGATCGACGATGCCCCGATCACGATCAAGGAGATCGCGCTCATCAAGCGCAGCTTCGTCTTCACGCTCCTCAACTCACTCCACGCGCGCGTCGTCTACCCGAAGGCGGAAAAAGCCGAGCCCGCCCCGCGCGGCGGAGGTGGCGAACGTCCGCCCGAGCCCAAGCCGTCCTCCAGCATCGTCGCCGCCGGCGCGGCCGGAGCCGCGCCGGGTGCACATCCGTAACGCCCGCCGGGGCCTGCGGCTCGACACCGCCGCGGTGCGCCAGGCGATCCACGTCCTGGATACGTGGGGCGCCCATCCCGTGCCAGCGGGAGAGCTTTCGCTCGCAGTGCTCGATGCGCGGGCCATGGGCCGCGTCCACGCCGATTTCCTCGACGATCCCACGCCCACGGACGTGATCACGTTTGAGGGCGATCCCGCTCTCGGATCTGCCGGCGAAGTGTGTGTCTGCGCTGATGTGGCCCGCGAGTACGCGGCCGAACACGGGACAGGCTTTGCCCGTGAACTCATGCTCTACCTTGTTCACGGGTACCTGCATCTGGCGGGCTGCGATGACACGCGGCCGGAGTTGAAACGCCGGATGCGCGCGGCTGAGCGCCTGGCCATGGCCGCCCTCGACCGCGCCGGCGTGCCCGTCGATGCGTGCGCGACGTGGCGCTGATGTCGACCCACCCGCCTCGGCATGCATCCAGGCAGCCTGGCCTCGGGTGAAGCGAGTTGAGCCGGCCCCTTTTTCGTTGGCCTTGCCTCCCCGCGGGCTGACGATGTTCCGATGCTCTGTCCGCCTCCTCATCGTCCCCACGGCGCGCCCTACCGCACCGCGGCACGCGCAGCCGCCACGGCGGCCCGCAGCCCTGCCGCGGCCGGGGGCTGCAGGGAGCACCGGGGCTGGTCGGGAGCGACAGACCGCTCGGCGTGCGCCGATCGTGCCCCGGGACGTTTGACGCTCGGCCGGCGCCTCGGTCCGACTCCTTCGCGCACGCTGCGCGCGTGCGCGTCCGCCGGATGAGACTTCGCCGCGCACGACGTCCCTGGCTCGAAGGCCGGATCTCCAGCGGCCTGCGCCAGATGCTCGCCGACGATTTCGAGGGCGACTTCACGCTCGACGAGATCTTCGAACACCTCGCCGGGCGCGGCCATGCGGCCCTCATGGTCGTGATGGCGCTGCTCACCTGGCTGCCCGCGGTCTCGGTGGTGACCGGGCCGATACTGGTTTTCATCGGGCTGCGCTTTTCCTTCGGAAAGCGTCCCTGGCTTCCCAAATGGCTGCTGGAGCGCTCGGTTCACCGCAGCACGATCGCCTCCGTGGCGAACACCTGCGAGTCCATCGAGAAGCGGACCGCGCGCATCCTTCGCCCGCGGGCCGTGGGGCTCGTCCGCAATCCATGGCTGCATCGTGCCCTGGGCGTGGTCGTCGCGATCTGCGGAGCGCTCCTTCCGCTGCCGATTCCGTTCACCAACTTCCCGCTCGCCCTTCCGGTCATCATCATCGGCCTGGCGCTGCTCGAGGACGACGGCCTCTACGCCGTGCTCGGACTCGCGCTCGGGCTCCTCGTGCTCAGTTCGCTCGCCGCGGCCATGTGGTGGGGCAGCGCGGGCCTGGGCCATCTCTGGCACCGCTATTTCATCCGCGACGAGGTGTGATCGCGGGGCTAGCTCTCCGCGGCCGGGCCCCGGCCGGCCCGCGCGGGCCGGCTCACGTATTCACTTTGGCGTGACGATGATGGCGAGATTCTCGCCACCCGCGCCTGAACCGCCGAGGATGAGCGGCTTGCCGCGTTCCCAGCGGGCGTAGACCACGTTCAAGCGCTCGCGGTCGCCGTCCATCCAGATCACGCGCAGCCACACGACACCCTCGCCGTAGTGGGCGGCCTGGAGCTTCACCGCGTTGCCCTGGGGCAGGGAAACCTCAGCTGTACCCGGCATCTGGATGCGGGTCGATCCCTGGCCGATGAAGCCGAAGCTCTCGAAGCGCAGCATCCGCCGGAGGTTGTCCGCATAGGGGGCGAGCCGCTCGTCGGTCTCGCCCTTCTCGCTGGATGCGGAAATCAGGGTGACACTCACCTGGACGCTGCGGGTGGACGATTTCCGGTCCAGCGTGTCGTCGCGCAGCTTGTTACCCGCGCCCGGGGCGAGGGGGGCGAGCGCGAGGATGAGGCCGAACAGGGTGAGAGTGGGGATCAATCGCATGGCATCTCCTGGAGTTTGCGCGCCAGATGGCGCCGGGCATGAAACAACCGCGACATCACCGTGCCAGGCCGGCACTTGAGGGCGGTCGCGATCTCTTCGTAGGAAAGTCCCTGGACCTCGCGCAGCGCCAGCACGGCGCGATGCTTCGGAGGCAGCGTGGCGAGGGCACGCTCAAAGCGGCTCGCGCGTTCGGTGGTCTCGAGCGTGTCGCGCGGGTCGCCCTCGGCCGCCGGCTCCGCGATCGGATCCCCGTCGTCGCTCTCGAGAAAGGGAAGGAAACGGCCATACCAGCGCTTGCGCCCGCGCAGGTGGTCGAGCGACTTGCGCACGGCGATGGGATGAAGCCACGTCGTGAACTTCGAGTCGCCGCGAAAGGTGCCCAGCTTCTTCCAGATCACGATCCACACCTCCTGGGTGACGTCGTGGGCGTCGGTCTCATTCCGGACGACCGAGAGCACAAGACGGAAGACGTACTCGTAATGCAGGCGCACGACGTCGCCGAACGCCACCTCGTCCCCCGCCTGCGCCCGCGCGAGCAGTTCGCGTTCGTCGAGGGTTTCGGCGGTGTTGTCGAGGTCGGGCACGGGAATCGTCTGCTGGTCAGCGATGCGACGGTAGGGCGCGCTCTCCGAGCGCGCCGCGCCGGTCCAAAGGCATTCGCGGCTCGGCCGGAGGCCTCGCCCTACCTTCAAGCCATGTACCTCGTGCACACATACAGTTTCGAACGGTCTCGTCTCAGCGGCCCGGCTGCAGGATGTGCAGGTTGGCCATCGTGATGCCACTGAGAAGCGCGCCCACGATGCCCAGGTAACCCTGGTCGGTGCCGCAGAGGTAGAGATTCTCGAGCGAGGTCCGCCCCGATCGCTGCTTGGCCGGCGCGCCGTAGATCGCGCCCCGCAGGTGTCCCGTGAAACGCTCAACGGTGCGCGGGGTGAACATGTCGGTCGCCTCCCGCGACTCGGCCGGCTCGTCCGCAGGCGCCGGCATGAAGCGCCGTGCGCTGCGTTCGATCTCGCCGAACCAACGGCGCTTTTCCGCGCCATAGTCGGCCTCGGAGGCGTTGAACCAGAAGTCGGCGTCCGCGAGGCAGGTGATGCGCACGAGCCCGTCGGCCAGCGTCCGTTCCGGCCCGAAGACGAAATTGTTCGGTATGCACACGATCCCGCTGCGAAGGTCGACCGGCTCGGTCGCGGCTTCGTAGGCGAAGCGGTCGGAATCGTTGAAGAATACAATCGTGTCATCGCCCCAACCCCAGGCAGACGGTGGTGTCCTGTGCACGCTGATGGTTTCGACGAATCCGAGCCGCCCGGTATTCTCGTCGATCTGGGGCCCGGGCGCCTCGCCGCAGAGAAGCCGTGTCTCCGGGATCCCGGCGGACGACAACACATGGTCGGCCGTGACCTCCGTGCCGTCATCCAGGATCAGCCGGTCGACGCGCCCGCCGGCGGGCACGATCCGACGCACGCCGCACCTCATCCGGCGCTCGCCGCCCGCGGCCCGGAAACGCTCGAGCAGGACGCGAATGATCCGCCGCACGCCCTCGAGCGGCCGCGCGAAGCCTTCGAGAAAGATCGATTTTGCCATGATCACGAACTGCAGGAGCTCCATGTCACGCTCCTGCGCACTGCCGTAGAACATGATCGGGCACAACAGCATGTCCGTCAGCACCGGGTCGTGCACGTGCGCGGCGATGAAAGCACGCGCCGATTCCCGCGGCGGATCGAGGCGGTTGTCGTCGTAGGCGCGGATCGCGGCAAGCAGTGCCCGGAAACCGTCGATCTGATGCGGAAACTCCCTCGCCACTTCCGCCTCCAAGACGGCTGGATCGTTCGTGAACCGCAGATTGCGCCCGGGAAAGGCAATCCGGGAACCGACCTGCGGACACAAATCCAGCTCCTCGCGGTCGATCCGCAGTTGACGCAGGATGCGGCCCAGCGGTGTGCCTTTCACCGTGGGCGGCACGAAGTTGGTCATCGCATGCAAGCCCACGTCGTAGCGACGGCCGCCGATGCTGTAGAAACTGTTCAGGCCGCCGGGCGCGTTGTGCCGCTCGAAAAGGCACACGCGTTTGCCGAAGTAGGCCAGGCGAATGCCGGCGGCCAGTCCGGACATCCCGGCGCCGATGATCGCGACGTCGTAATGCTCAGGCATGGGCGTCACGGGAATGGCTGAAAGCCCGAAGGGCTGAAGGATGACGGCGAAAACCGTCCCGTCGTCGGCGCGAGGTAGGGCGAGCCCTCCGGCCGAGCCGCACGTGCACGATCATCGCTGGCACGGCTCGGCCAAAGGCCTCGCCCTACCCTGACCGATCGTTCCGAGTCATTCGCGCGTCGCACGGTGCAGGACGATGAACAGGTGCGCTTCGCCCGGCCAAAACAAAAAAGCCGGAGGCGCCCAGCGCCCCCGGCCGTGAGAGTGAACGCGGCGCGCCGCGGTTCGTCCGCGTCAGGCTTTTGCGCCCGCAGCGTTGAACTTCGGCGTCAGGTAAGCAGCGCAGCTGTCGAGCGAGGCGAGCTGCATGTAATCCGCCTCCGGCACCTCGATGCCGTGGCGCTTGCGCAGCTCCATGACGATGTCGAGAAAGTCCATGGAATCGAGCTGCAGCTGATCGCGGAGCCTGACGTCGGATTTGATCGTGGTGAGGTCCTCATCCGGCGCGATGTCGGCGATGATGTCCAGGACCAGCTTCTTGCATTCCTCTGAGGTCATACTGTCTGTCGGTGATCGATGTGTTCTAGTCGGCGTAACGGCGGATGATAAGCGCGGAATTGATGCCGAGCATACCGAACGAATTGTTCAGGATGGCGTCAACCTGTTTCACCTGAACCGGCTGATTAACAACAAGGTTCGGCAACGCACAGGCCGGGTCCAGCTCCGTCACATTGATGGTCGGATGTACGGTCTTGTCCACAAATGATGGCAGATTTCCCGCCAATTCAAGCGCTCCGGCCGCTCCCATGGTGTGGCCGATGTAGCCCTTGGTGCCGTTGATGTAGGTATCGGGGCAGTCGCGGAACACCTCGCCCACAGCCTGGCATTCCTGAATGTCCCCCTGGGGTGTGGCCGTGGCGTGGGTGTTAACGATGTGGACGTCCTGCGGCCGCAGGCCCGCGCGCCCGAGGGCGGCACGCATGCACTGACCCTGCCGCTCGGGATTGGGCAACACGTAATCAGTCGCGTCGGAATTCACGCACCATCCGGCGACCTCGCCGTAGATGTGCGCGCCCCGGGCCTTGGCGTCCTCGAGACGCTCGAGCACGTAAAGGCAGCCGCCTTCGGAGACCATGATGCCGTTGCGCGCCTTGTCGAAGGGCCGGCTCGCCTTGGTCGCGTCCTCATGGGTGGCGAGTGCGCCCTGGCTCTTGAATCCCGCGAAAATGCCGAAGGTGTGGATGCTCTCGGAGACACCGCCCGCGATCGCGAGGTCGACCTCGCCCAGCTGCAGCATTTGAGCACCGGTGATCACGCCGAGGTTGCCCGCCGCGCAGGCCGCACCCACCGCGTAGGCCGGGCCGGTCACGCCCAGGTTCAACGAAGCCTCGCCCGCAGGGTTGTTCGAGACCGTCCGCGGGTTGTGGTAATGCGACCAGAACTTGGTGTCGTGATTGAACTGCGAGATATTGTGGATCTCGTTCTCCGTCTCGACGTTGCCGTGCTCTGTCGTGCCGATGTAAATACCGACCCGGCTTCGGTCGACCGACTCCCACGCCAGTTTGCTGTCGGCGATCGCCTCCCGGGCGCAGTAGATCGAGATCGAGCCAGCCCGCGTGCCGACGCGGACTTCCTTGCGCTTCTGGTACTTCAGCGTGTCGAAATGGCAGACGCCCGCCGGCACGCGGCCCATGTAGCGCATCTCGATGAACTCGCCGCCAGCCTTGCCCGCGAGCAGATTGGCACGGAATTCGGGCAGCGAGTTACCATTCGGGGCGGTGAGTCCGACTCCGGTGATGACGATGCGGCTGAGCGGCGTGCGAACGGCCATGGCAAAATGCCCGCGTGGAGCAACGAAAACGGCGAACTTTTGGTTGGCGTGGAGCGAGGTCAACCCAATACACCGAGCCTCATGAACGTCCTCGTCGTTGGTGGAGCGGGCTACATCGGCAGTCATTGTGTCCGTCAGCTGATCGCTGCGGGACACCGGCCGGTGGTGCTCGACAATTTCGTGTTCGGGCATCGCGGCGCCGTGCCGGCCGGGGTTCCCCTCTACGACGCCGACCTCGGCAACGAGGACGCCGTCGCATCGGTTCTCCGGAAGGAAAACATCGATCTCGTGATGCACTTCGCCGCCTACGCCTATGTGGGCGAGTCGGTGAACGACCCCCTGAAATACTACTTCAACAACTGCGTCGCCACCTACCACCTGCTCCGGACGATGCTGAAGGTCGGCGTGCGCAAGTTCGTCTTCTCGTCGACCTGCGCGACCTTCGGCGTCCCGGCCAGGCTGCCGATCACGGAAGACCTCCCGCAGAATCCGATCAATCCCTACGGGCAGACCAAGCTCGATATGGAGAATGCCCTCAAGGCGCTCGCGCATGCCCATGGCCTGAGCTTCGCCGCGTTCCGCTACTTCAATGCGGCGGGGGCGGCCGAGGACGGTTCCATCGGGGAGGACCACGACCCGGAAACGCACCTGATCCCGCTCGCGATCTATGCGGTGCAGGGCCGCATCAAGGAACTGTCCATCTTCGGCACCGACTACCCCACCCCGGATGGCACCTGCCTGCGCGACTACGTCCACGTCGACGACCTCAGCCGCGCGCACATCGCGGTCTTCGACAAGCTGGAAAAGCCCGGCACGAGCCTCTTCTACAATCTTGGAACCGGGCAGCCCACCTCCGTCCGCGAGATCATCAACGCGGTCGAAAAGGTCACCGGCAAGACAGTGCCCGTGAAGCAGGGGCCGCGGCGTGCCGGCGATCCACCGTCGCTCTACGCCGACTCGGCAAAGGCGAAGGCGGAACTCGGCTGGAAGGTGAAGTTCGACCGGATCGAGCCCATCGTCGAAACGGCCTGGCGCTGGCACCGGGATCACCCGAGTGGATACACGGGGTGAGGGGAAGGACTGAAAGGCTGAAGGGCTGAAAGGCTGAAGGTAGAAGCCCGGCGCGGGACGCTTTGTTGAGCCGCACCCGAGTAGCCAGCGCAGGTGGCGCGCGACCTCCGGACGCGCTTTCCGCCCTCGCGCACCCAAAAACCGCCCGGCGCCTCGCCCGGGAGGCGCTTCAGCCCTTCAGCCTTTCAGCCCTTTCCCATCCTCCCTCTCCGCCCGCACGAACAGTCCGTATTTGACAATCGCATACAGCGCGCGGAAGCCGTCGCGCCAGCCGATCTTCTTTCCCTCGGCATAGGTGCGCCCGTAGTAGGAGATGCCCACCTCGTAGATCACGCAGCCCAGCCGCGCCACCTTCGCCGTGATCTCCGGCTCGAAACCAAAACGGTCCTCCTGGATGCGGATCCGCCACAGGACCTCGCGGCGGAAGACCTTGTAGCAGGTCTCCATGTCCGTGAGGTTGAGGTTCGTGCACATGTTCGAGAACAGCGTGAGGAGCTTGTTGCCCACCATGTGCCAGAAGTAGACCACGCGGTGGGGCTCGCCCCCCATGAAACGCGACCCGAAGACCACGTCCGCCTTTCCCTCGAGGATCGGACGGATGAGCTTGGGGTATTCATTCGGATCATACTCGAGGTCCGCATCCTGCACGATCACGACGTCGCCCGTCGCGGCCGCGAAGCCGGTGCGCAGGGCCGCGCCCTTGCCGCGGTTCACGTCGTGGCGCACGATCTTCGCCACCAGCGGCGCGACCTCGGCATCGAGGACCTCGCGGGTGCCGTCGCTGGAGCAGTCGTCCACGACGATGATCTCCTTCTCCAGGCCGGAAGCCGGGGCGGCGCGCACGGCGTCGACGATGCTGCGGATCGTCCCGCACTCGTTGTAGCAGGGAATGATGACGCTGAGAGTCCTGGGCGCGGCCACGAGGACAACGGTGCGCGAGCGCACCGGAGGCGCGACGAAAAAATCGGCCCGACCAGCCGCTTCAGCGCTGAAGCAGGCGTACGCGGCGATCCTTGCGCGGGAACTGGAGCGTCACGACCGTCCCCACGCCCTCGCGGCTGTCGATCCCGATCTGCCCGCCGTGGTCGCGCATGATGCGCTGGATGATCATCAAGCCCAGTCCGTGCCCGCCCTTCTTCGTGGTGTGAAACGGCTGGAAGAGCCGGGGTATGTCGTCCTGTGGGATGCCCTTTCCCGTATCACCGAACTGAAACACCACGTAATCGTCGTCGCCGCGCGCCTTGATCGTGAGGCGGCCTCCCGCCTGCATCGCCTCGGCGGCGTTCTTGATCACGTTGAAAAACACCTGCTTCACCTGATTGCGATCGGCCTTCACCACCGGATGGCTCGCATCGACCTCGACCTCGATCGCGAGTTCGCGGTCCTGCAGTTCGTGGCCCTGCACGGCGAGCACCTCCTCGAGCGTCTCGACCAGGTCCACATCGGAAAAATCGGGAGGCCGCGGACGAATGGCTTCCAGGAAGTTCTGGATGATTCCGTCGAGCCGCTGCACCTCGTTCTGGCAGATCTCGAGCGATTCCTCGACCTTCTCGAGGTCCGCGCTCTTCGCCACCTTGTCGATGCGGCGGCGCATTAACTGGAGGTGGATGGTGAGGGAGTTCAGGGGATTGCCGATCTCATGCGCCACTCCCGCCGCGAGGAGCAGGATCGAATTGACCTTCTCGCTCTCGATGCGCTGCTGGGTCGTCGCGATCTCCTGCGTCACGTCGCCGAGGATGACGGCGAAACGCGTCGCCTCCACGACGACCCCGTCGTCGGGCGACTCGTGGAACGGCACGATGTAGAGCCGGACCACGCGGTACTCGGGATAGTTCAGCTCGATTTCGCGGGAAACCGCGCCGCGCCCGGTGAGCCCCTCGCCCGCCGCGATGTCGAGCGACTGCCGCAATCCCGGCACGAGCCGCCAGAGCGACGCCCGGCCGACGTCCTGCTCCTTGAGCCCGACCATGCGGCAGGCGGAGTCGTTGGCATATTCGATCACGCCCTTCGCGTTGACGACGAGCACGCCCTCGCGCACGGCATCGAAGATCGCCTCAAAGAAGCCGCGCTCGCGCGCCAGGCGCTGCACGAGGTTGGCGAGATTGACCGGGTCGAGGTTGTCCACCCGCCCGAGCACGCGATCGAGGGAACGATGCTTGCGAGCCACGGAGGCAGAGCGTGCGAGGCTTCCGCATGCTGCCAAGGGGAAACGCCGTCCGGGCATTGCCTGCGCCGTCTGCGGTGGCGGTGCCCGGGCGGAAGGAGGAGGAGAAGGAAGAGGCGAAGAAGAACGCGAAGGATCAGGAATCGGGAGCGAGCCGACGGGCGAAGGACCTTGCGGTTGATGCAGGCGGGCGCGACAACCTCGGGACACGCTTCCAACGCATGGCCGACTACACCGAAACGGACTGGTATCGCTTTCCCCGCTACTACGACGTCGTCTATGACGGGGATACCGGCAAGGAGGCGGATTTTCTCGAGGCCGTGATGCGCCGCCACGGCCGCGGTGCCGTCGCACGCGGGCGTCCGGGGCATCTGCTCGAGCCAGCCTGCGGGACGGGCCGTCTCCTCATCGAGCTCGCCCGCCGCGGGCACCGCACCTGCGGCTTCGACCTGAGCCCCGAGATGGTGGCCTACGGCCGCGAACGCGCACGGGGCGAGGCGGCCGACGTCCGCCGACGCATCAGGATCGTCGAGGACCGGATGGAGTCCTTCCGGATGCGCGGCCCGTTTGATCTCTCGTTCTGCCTGCTGAGTACGTTCAAATACCTCCTGACCGAAGCGCACGCGCACGCGCATCTGCAGCGCGTGTCCCGGGTGCTGGCGCGCGGTGGCCTGTGCGTGATCGGCATCCACCTGACTCCCTATGGCCGGCGCACCTCCGACCGCGAAGTCTGGCACGGAACGGCTGACGGGCTGCGCGTGCGAAGCGAGGTCGTCACCCGTCCGGCCGATCGCACCACCCGGCTGGAATGGCTTCGCAACCGGCTCACCGTGCGCCGGCGCGGCGCGCGCGCGGCCGAGCGGCTCGAGACAAACTGGCCCGTGCGCACCTACGACGCCGCGGAGTTTGAGGCGCTGCTTGCCCGAACGCCCGCACTTGAGCCGGTGGCCTGCTACGATTTCTCCCACGACACCGAGCGCCCGCGCGGGCTGGATGATTCGCAGGAGGACATCGTCATCGTGCTGCGAAAGCGCTGAGCGTCGTCCCGTCGAGGAGAGCCCATAGGAACTCCGGTCGGGCGGACCTCTCCACGCGCCTCGCACCGGGTTCGTCGCCGACCGCGGCCATGCGGCCCGCGTCCAACGCTTCAGCCTTTCAGTCATTCAGCCCTTCAGCCCTTCCGTCACGGGCGTTCTCCTCTCGACAGGCCCGATCCTCAATCCAACATCGCCGGGCTGTGGTTCGATTCATCGTCTCGCGCTTTTTCCAGGCGATTCCGACGCTGCTCGTCCTCGTCACGCTGACCTTCTTCATGTTGCGCGCGGTGCCGGGTGGGCCGTTCACAGCCGAAAAGTCGATCACCCCCGAAGTGCTGGCGAATCTGGAGGCCCACTACGGCCTCGATAAGCCGCTCTGGCAGCAGTTCACCAAGTACCTCGTCGACATCCTGCCCAAGGCGTTTCACCCCACCCGCCTGTTCGCCAACGGCGAGATCGACCTGAAGGCGGGCCTGGGCATGGACTTCGGTCCCTCGCTCAAACACGCGAACCGGTCGGTCAACGAGATCATCGCCCAGAAACTCCCGGTTTCGCTGGAGCTCGGCCTGTGGGCGCTGCTCGTCGCGCTGGCGCTCGGACTGACCGCGGGCGTGCTTGCCTCGCTGCGCCCGAACACCTGGCTCGATTACGTGCCCTCGGCCGTATCCATGACGGGGATCTGCATGCCGACTTTCGTGATCGGGCCGCTGCTCGTCCTCATCTTTGCGATACACCTCGGATGGTTCAAGGCCTCCGGCTGGTACGATCCCGCGGATCGCGTGCTTCCGGCGCTCACGCTCGGCTTCGTCTACGCCGCGTATGTCGCGCGCCTCACCCGGGGGGGCATGCGCGAGGTGCTTTCCCAGGATTTCATCCGCACCGCACGGGCCAAGGGGGCCGGCGAGGTGCGCGTGGTGCTCAGGCACGCGCTCAAGGGCGGGCTGCTGCCGGTGGTCTCGTTCCTCGGCCCCGCCCTCGCCGGCATCATCAGCGGATCATTCGTGATCGAGACGATCTTCCAGATCCCCGGCCTTGGACGCGAGTTCGTCAACTCCGCCTCCAATCGCGACTACCCGCTCGTGACCGGAACCGTGCTGCTCTATGCTGTGCTGATCATCAGCTTCAACCTCCTCGTCGACGTCGTTTCGGCCTGGCTCAACCCCCGCATGCGCGGGGCGCACTGAACATGGCGTCGAGCGAAACAGTCATGGGCCCCGCGACGGAGCCGGACGAGGCCGAGGCGGGATCGTCGCTCTGGCGCGATGCCTGGCAACGCCTGCGCAGGAACCGCCTCGCCGTGGCCGGCGGCATCTTCCTGCTTCTGCTTATCGTTGTGTGCACCTTCGGGCCGATGCTCTCGCCCTACAGCTATCGCGGCGACGCGAGCTTTGAGGCGCCGAACGACCCGCCCAGCGCGCGACACTGGTTCGGCACCGACAACCAGGGACGCGACCTGCTCACCCGCACGTTCTACGGCGGCCGCGTGTCCCTCGGCGTGGGTCTCTGCGCCACCCTGGTTTCACTCACCGTCGGACTCGTCTGGGGCGCGGTCGCGGGCTTTCACGGCGGAAAGCTCGACGCGGTCATGATGCGCATCGTTGAGATCATCTATTCGCTTCCGTTTGTCATCTTCGTGATCCTGCTCATGGTGTTCACCGACGCCGTGGCGAAGGCCTACAACCTCGGCGCGACGTGGAACATGCTCATGCTCTTCGCCGCGATCGGGGCGGTGGAATGGCTGACCATGGCCCGGATCGTGCGCGGCCAGGTGATGGCGCTGCGGCGGCAGGAGTTCATCGAGGCGGCATTCACCCTTGGATACAGCCGCACGCGGATCATCTTCCGCCACATGATCCCCAATGCGATCGGTCCCGTTATCGTGTACACCACGCTGACGATTCCGGCCGTGATGCTGCTCGAGGCCTTTCTCAGCTTCCTCGGGCTCGGCATCCAGCCGCCGATGAGTTCGTGGGGCTCGCTCATCAAGGACGGCGCGGACAAGATGGAAGAATACCCGTGGCTGCTGCTGTTTCCCGGGGTGCTTTTCTCCCTCACGCTCTTTTCATTGAACTTCCTCGGCGACGGACTGCGCGATGCGCTCGATGTGCGGGCGTCCAAGGACTGACCGAACGGATTCACGCCCATGGAACGTTTCCGGCCCTATTATCGCTACCTCATGCAGGTTCGGCTGCCCCTGGTGGTCAGCATCGTCTGCGGTCTCATCTACGGAGCGTCGAGCGGCGCAGGCCTGCCGCTCATGCTCAACTATGTCTTTCCGCGCGTCTTTCCCTCCGAGGCGACCGACGCGGCTGTGGCGCCCGTGCCCCTGGATGACTGGCAGATCGCCCTTGTGGCGATGTGGCTGCCGTTGGTGTTCCTGATCCGCGGCATGGCCGACTATGCCAATGTCTACCTGCTGCAGTACGCGGGCACGCGCGTGCTCGAGGCAATCCGGCTCGATTACTTCCGCAAGCTCCAGGTCCTGCCGCTCGCCTTTTTCCAGAAGCGCTCCACCGGCGACCTGATCTCGCGCGGCATCGCGGACACAAGCCAGCTGCAGGTGGCGCTGGTGAACGTGACCAACGACCTGATCAAGCAGCCTGCCACCCTCGCCTTTGCGCTCAGCACCGTCGCGTTCCTCGCCTATCGCGAGCGCGGCCTCGCCATGGTGCTGGCCACGCTCGCGCTGGTGCCGCTTTGCGTGCTGCCCATACGATTCGTCGGCAAGAAGATCGTGCGTCGGGCCGCGCGGGTGCAGGAGGAACTCGGCTCGCTCAGCGGTCGCATGAGCGAGAATCTTTCCGCCACCCGCGAGGTCCGTGCGTTCGGACTCGAGGAGTACGAGGCCAATCGCTTCTCCATCACGACCCGCGCGCTCATCAAGGCCCAGATGAAGGTGGTGAAATACCAGCGCGCGCTCAACCCGCTGATCGAGTTCGTCTCCGCCGTCGGCGTGTCGATCACCTTTGTCTACGCCTACCACGCCGGCGTGACGCTCGAGCATTTCGTCCCGCTGGTCGGGGCCCTTTTCATCTGTTACGACCCGATCAAGAAGCTCGGGATGGTGAATACGGAGATCAAGCGCGGCACAGCGGCGCTCGACCGATTGGAAGTTGTCTTCAATGAACCGGTCGACATCGCCGACCCCGCCACTCCCGTGCCGGTGGACCGGCTCCGCGGTGAACTCGCGTTCAACAACGTCACCTTCCACTACGGTCCGGAAACGCCCGCCCTCAGCTCGGTGAACGTCCGCATCCCGCAAGGCACGGTCTGCGCGCTCGTCGGGCCGACCGGCGCCGGCAAGTCCACGTTTGCGAACCTTGTGCCGCGCTTCTATGACGTGACGGAAGGCGGCGTCACGATCGATGGCATCGATGTTCGCGCCATGCGCCTCGTGGATCTGCGGCGCCACATCGCGATCGTGTCACAGGACCCGGTGTTGTTCAACGACACCATCGCGAACAACCTGCGGTTGAGCCGCCCGGACGCGACACGTTCCGAGATCGAGCAGGCAGCCAGGGATGCCTTCGCCCATGAATTCATCATGGAGAAGGAGCACGGCTACGACACCGTGATCGGCGAGCGCGGCCAATCGCTCTCCGGCGGCCAGCGCCAGCGGCTTGCGCTGGCGCGCGCCTTCCTGCGCAATGCCCCCATCCTGATCCTGGACGAGGCCACCTCGGCGCTCGACGCGAGCACCGAGGAGCAGATCCAGCAGGCGCTCACACGCCTGGTGCGCGGGAAGACGGTCCTGATCATCGCGCACCGGTTCAGCACGATCCGCGATGCGACAATGATCCTCGTCTTCCAGGGCGGCCGAATCGTCGCCTCGGGGGACCACTCGGCCCTGCACGCGACCAACCAGCTCTACCGCACGCTCTACGAAACGCAGCGCGCCGGCGGACGCGTGTAGGACCGGCGCCGAATCACCAGCGATACGCCACGCAGAGGGTCACCTGACGGCCCGGCGCAGGCACCGCCGGCAGCTCCTGAAAATCGTCCTTCCACACGTTGTCGACGATGAGTGAAACCTCGAGCTTCTCGTGGGAGGGAATCGTCCAGTGCAGGCCGATCGAGGTGAGCAAAGCCTCATCACCGCCGACGGTGCGCAACAGGTTCTCCTCCTGGACGCGGTACTCGTTGTCGCACCGGAGTTCCAGCCCCGCACCCAGTCGCGCGATGACGGCCAGCGTGGCGCGGTGCACCGGAAAGTTCAGGGCATAGAAACTCGCGACTACTCCCGGCTGGCGGTAGGTGGCGTCCTTGTGCAGCCATGCATAACCCGCGACGACGTCGACCGCGCCCCACGAGCGGGAGGCGAGCAGTTCCAGGCCGGTGGTGCGGATCGCGACGGCATTTGCAGTTCGAGCGTTGCGGGCCGCTGCAGTCAGCGTCCAGTCGGTGAGCGGATCATCGTCGCGATGAAAGAGCGCGGCCCGGGCGCTCCATGTCCGAGCGCGCAGTTCCCCTCCGAGTTCGGCGCTGCGACTCCGCTCGCGCCCCAGGTCAGGGTTGCCCCGGAACAGGCCAACTGCGGAATTCGCATTGAGCGCGGTGTATCCAGGAACCCGAGTCGCCTCGCTATAGTCCGCAAAAACGCGGGGCGTGCCGCCCGCGATTGACGCCGCCGGCGTCCACGACAGCCCGAGCAGCGGTGAAACCGCGCCCGAATCGCGGTTGGTGTCGTCCCACGTGGCGCCGAGCCGCGTCGTGAGCGCGCCTTCACCGACGTCGATGCTGCGTTTCGCTGCCACACCAAGCTTCCAGTAGGCGCGCGACATGAAACGCCCGAAGGTGAGCGCGGTCGATTCCAGCGCATCCGTCGCGCCTTCCGCACGCGCTTCGACGCGCCAGGCACCCAGTCCCGTCCGGAAGTGCACAAAGCCACCCGTGACATCCGTCTCATGGAGATAGGGATCAAAGCGCCCGGGCTGCCGGCGGTCCGCCTCGTAGTCGTCGCGATTGCGTCGGTAGTAGCCGCCGGCCTCCACGCTGCCGTTGCCGAAATCCCGGCGATGATTCACCGCAAGCAGCGTCGTCTGCAAATGCTCGGTCTCAGGCCAACCAAACGGCGTGTAGAGATTGGGCCAGCCGAAGAACTTGTCCTGATAGCCGGCAAATACCTCCGTCTGCGCCGCGTCAGACCGGATCTGCACCCGGCCGGCGACGCGCTCAAACATGTGGTCGCCGTTGGCGATCGTGCCGCGCGCCTCCGACCTCGACCAGCCGGCATCGACAGCCACGCGCCCTGCGCCGGCCTCCGAGACCACCTGTGCCGCATAAAGCGACTGCCGGTTCAGCCCGCCGTTGCCGATCGCGAATGAAGCCTCACCGCCAGTCTCGATGGGTTTCCAGCCGTAGGCGATCGAACCCACCGCGGCCTGCATGGCGGTGAAGGCATGGGCCACGCTCGTGCGCACCTCCGGCGCGGAAAGCATGTCCAGGGGAACCGGCAGTTCGGCGGTATAGTGGCCGGTCTGCGGATCGTAGATCGTCATGCCACCCAACTGCACGGCGGTGCCTTCAAAGATGCCGCCCCGGATCGCAATATCGCCCTGGGCCTCACCGAAATTCCGCGTCTGCAAATCGACCTGAGGCTCAAAACGCAGGTAGGAGACGGGCGCCGAAAAGGTGGCGGCGGGCGCTTTGTTAGCCACTCGCTCCTCAATCAGAACAATCTCGGCCAAATCGATCGTGGACTCACCCGAAACATTCTTTCCGGCCGCATCCGACGACGCCTGCGCCACGACCGGCCTAGCAAAGATGCTGACCCCAATAAAGATGACGCCACAGGAAATGAGCTGCCGAGCAGACATGAAAGCCATGACCCGGCAAAAAAGAACGCGGCCGCCCGACTGTCACGCAATTTGTAATGTCGCGCAGTGTTTTGATTAACATATCCAGACTTTGCGCGATCCGGGCGCTCTTCACGCAGGCTGGGCTGCGCACTGCGGACGCTCATCACCGACTCTTTCGCCCTTGTCCGTTCACACCGCTGCTCGACTCGGCTCCATCCTCCGTCATCTCAGTGTCGAAAGGCACTTTGGGGGATGATTGCTGCAACTCGAGCGCGCCAGCCGGGTTCTAGCTCCCAAGAAGCACCACCATGACACCTTTCACACGATTCCTGCTCGTCTTTGGCCTCATCGTGCTCGCTCTCGTGATCTTGGGCGGGGGAGGCCCGTTCGCCGGCTTTTCGTTCTTTGGGGCTCTGTTCGGCCTCGGCATCGCGATCCTTGCCTGTGTCGGCGGAACCTTCGCTGCCCTTGTTTTCGGGACCTTCGGCCTGCTCGTGGCAGCGGTGGCGATGCTCCCGTTGCTGGTCCCGCTCGCGCTTCTCGCGGCGCCGTTGCTTCTCGTGGTGGGAGTTGCCGTCCTGATCGCCCGAGCCGCCTCAAGCTGATCGATCGGCGCGCCCGCTCCGGATCACGGGCAGCAGCGCGTGGTCCGGAAAAGAACAAAGGCAGCCTGCGGGCTGCCTCTGGATTGATCGAAGCAGCACGCCCGCGATTTCAGCCGCGGTGACCGCCTGGGAGTATCCGGCCGGGTGAACTACTCGTCGCCGTCGTTGCCAATGGCTTCCACGGGGCAGCCTTCGAGCGCCTCCATGCAAAGCTTGGCATCCTCTTCGGTCTGAGGCTGGGCACTCACGTAGGTGTAGCCGCCGTCGTCATTGCGCGTGAAGAATCCCGGCGCCGTTTCGCGGCACAGGTCGCAGTCAATGCACTGGTTATCAACGTAGAACTTGCCGGCGGCGTTCTCCGGCCACTTTTGAGTTTTATCGGCCATAAGATTGGGAAAAGGGAAGAAAGCGCCGATAGCGTGGGAGTGTCAAGGAGCGGTTGCAGGGAGGCGGGGCGTTGGCGGAAAAGTCCAACCACGGCATGCCAACGAGGAGCCGCGTGTCCACGGCTCGGCGCCCACCGCGCCCGGCGGGCCGCCCTGCCCGCCCACCAAATCCCTGGATTTTCGAGTGGACTCGGGCCGCCACAGCAGGCGTAACCGCGGCGTCTTCCACCATGCAAACGCCGAACACACCTCCTTCGCCCCTCGTGGGCGTGATCATGGGCAGCACGTCCGATTGGGAAACGATGCGCCATGCCACCGAAACACTCGAACGGTTTGGCGTCGCCTGCGAGCGCCATGTGATCAGCGCCCACCGCGCTCCGGATCGCTTGAGCGAATACGCCCGTGGCGCGCGTGCGCGCGGCCTGCGCTGCATCATCGCGGGAGCGGGCGCCGCAGCCCACCTGGCGGGGGTGACGGCCGCGCAAACCGATCTGCCTGTGCTGGGCGTTCCCATTGAGTCAACACTCAAGGGGCTGGACTCGCTGCTTTCGACGGTCCAGATGCCCGGCGGCATCCCGGTGGCGACGTTCGCGATCGGCAAGGCGGGCGCGACCAACGCCGCATTGTTCGCGGTGGCCATGCTCGCGTTGAACGATGCGGCACTGGCGGAAAAGCTGGCGGCCTTCAGGCGTGAGCAGACCCAGAAGGTCCTCGACGCCAAACTTCCGTAAGCGTCACCGGCACGTGCGGCCGGCGGGGCGGTTGCCCACCCCGCCGGCGCGGCACCCAGCGAAACGGATCGATCGGCGTCTACTGGACTTCGTAGACCTCGACCAGCGCCACGCCGCTCCTGCCCGAGTTTGTCGAGGCGTGTGCCGTATAGACGCCGGGCTCGAGCCAGATCACGACGGCCGAACTGCGAGAGCCCGAAGTGAGCCTGAAAGCGCCCACGCGATCACCAGCCGCGGAAACAGCGGCGGCATCGACTCCCCAGTCGTTGTTTCCGGCGATCTGGACGTTGCCCGTGGCGACGCGTGAGTAGATCGTAAGGACCGGGTCCTCGGCCACGCCCGCCACATTGAACTGGGCCAACTCCGGGCCCACGGCGCGGATCAGCACCTGTTTCGGAGCGTTGCCCGAAACCACGAAACCGGCGATCACGAGATCGTTTCCAGGTCCGGCAATGCCGCGCATGGAAATATTGGAGAGCTGCGTCGGGATGGCTGCGGCACCCGCCACGCCATCGGCGTCGTAGACTTCCACGAGCGCGGCTCCTGTGAGACCCCGCACTCCCGTGACTTGGGCCGTGTAGATGCCAGCCGGAAGATCGACGACCATCGCCGCGTCCTTGCTGCCCACGGGCAGCGCAAACGCACCGACACGGGCTGCGACCGCGGCGATCTCACTGGCATTGACTGCACTGGACCAATCGTCGTTCTGCCCGATCGGGCTGGGGGTGCCGTGCCTGAAGAGCGTCACCATCGGATCGGCGAGCTGGCCGGTCACACCAAGTTCGCCAAGCGTCGGTCCGACGGCCCGGATCAACACCCGTTTGCTTCCGGTACCGCCGATCACGAACCCGGCAACCATCAGCGCATCGCCCTGGCGCACCTGCGCCCGGACCGATGTATTGACGAGGCGCTTGTCCACGGCTTCGCCCGCGCGGGCGCCACTGACCCGGTCCGTCCGGTCGGCAGCGACGGCCGTGCCGGCGATCCGGCCAGTACCGGCGTTGAGCGCGAGATTGAGCGTGGCGCCATTGGCCAGCGCGACCTGGATGTTTCCCGCTGTATCCAGAAGGGCAAGACCACCCGCCGGAACCCCGTCGATGTAGGCGAGGACGAAGGCCGCGCCTTCCGCGCCGGCGAGGACGATCACCTCGTCGTTCGACGAGTTCACGACGACGCCATTGTACCAGCCGCTCATCGCGCCCGTGCTGCCATCGACGGGATCGATCGCGCCGGAGAACGTAAGCTCGGTCCCCACGATCGATCCCGTGATCATCGTGCCGCTCACCTGGCCCGTGACCGTGCCCACGCCATCGGCCACGAAGGAGAACGCTCCGGTGGCATCGAGGGCGACCCCGCCGGCGTCGATCAAGAGGCCGGAGGACGCATCGATGCCGAGCATCTGGAGCGTGCCATCCTCCATGATCATCACCGCGAAGGTGCCGTCCGCCACCACGCCCATGCCCAGCGTGGAGATCGCCTGCAGGGCGCGATCACCCTTCTTGATGAATCCCGAACCGGTCCGCGGGCGATCCATCACAGTGACCATGGCCGCCGAGCTGTTGACCGACTGGGAGCCTGCGCTCACGCGAACCCAATAGCTGCGGTTCTCGGAGAGCTTTGGCGTGGTGAATGTCGCGGACGTCGCCCCGGGGACCGGCGCGGCCGTATCCCCGGAGGAGCCTGCAAACCACTGGTAGGCCAGCGCCGAACCCGAGGCCGCGACATTGAGGATCGCCGTGGCGCCCCGCGCGATCGTCTGGTCCTGCGGCTGGCTGAGTATCGCGAGCTTTTCGGCAACGGTCAGCGCGGCGGCCGAACTCGTCACAGTACCGGCGCTGTTGCTCACGACCACCGTGTAGGTGCCCGCATGCGACACCCCGGCCGAGGCGATGGAATACGTGGCGCTCGTGGCGCCCACGATGGCTTCACCGTCACGCCGCCATTGATACGATGGAGCCGGCGTTCCGGTGGCGGTGACGCTGAAGGCGGCCGATGCACCGGCCACGACGCTGGCCGCGACCGGCTGCGCGGTGATCCTCGGCGCGACCGCCGTCGAGTTGACCGTCAACACGAACGAACTCGAGGCCGTCGCGCTGCCGTCGCTGACCGTGACGGTGATGGTCGCGGTGCCCGTCCGGCCGCCGAGCGGCGTCACGGAAAGCGTCCGATTCGCACCCGAACCGCCGAAGCTGATCGAGGCGCTGGAGACGATCGTGCTGTCCGAGGACGAAGCAGAGACGGAGAGGCTCGCGGCCGAAGTCTCAACATCGCCCACGGTGAAACTGATGGAACCGGTGGTCGTGTCCTGGTCGATCACTCGATTCGGGATGTTCGAAATCGTCGGGGCATCATTCACGGCGTTGACCGTCACGACGAACGAATCGGAAGCCGTGAGGGCGCCATCGCTGACCGTCACCGTGATCGTGGCGCTGCCGGACTGGTTGGCAGCCGGTGTGACCGTGATCGTACGGCTGGCACCGCTGCCGCCGAGCGCGAGGCCCGCCGCGGGAATGAGGGCGGTATTGGACGAGGTCGCCGTGACGACGAGGTTTCCGGCCAACGTCTGGTTGTCGCCCACGGTGAATCCGATCGAACCCGTGGATCCATCCTCATTGATGGTCCGATTCGCGATATCGCTGATCGTCGGTGCGGTATTCACCGCCGAGACGGTGAGGACAAACGTGTCCGATGCCGTCAGGGAACCGTCGCTCACGGTCACCGTGATCGTCGCGCTGCCCGTCCGACCTGCGGCCGGGGTCACTGAGATCGTTCGCGACGAGCCGCTTCCGCCCAGGACGATCGCCGAGGCGGGTACGAGAGCCGCATCAGACGATCCCGCCGTGACGGAAAGGCTGGCGGCCGCCGTTTCGACATCTCCGACGGTAAAGACGATTCCACCGGTCGAGGAACCGGCGCTGATCGAGCGGTTCGCGATATCGCTGATCGTGGGCGCGCTGTTCGAGGCCGGGGGCGGCGTGGTGCCGGTGGCGACGTTGGAATAGGCCGAATTCCCCGCCTCGTTGTAGGCACACACCCGGTACGAGTAGGTCGCCGAACTCGGCAGATCTGCGTCGACGTAGGAAACGACGTTGGCTGGGACGGTCGCGATCTCGGTGAACGTCGCGCCATTCGCCGACCGCTCGATGCGGAAGCCTGTTTCGTTGGTGGAGTTGTCCGCCCATGAGAGGGTGAACTGTGCGGCACGCAGCTCGGGCGCCAGGAACGCCATGAGCATCGCGGAAAGGAAAGCGAAACGGAGCCGTACGGCGGAACCTGCATGACACCCCAAGCGCGCGCCGGAGGGCACGTTTGCGGATGGGTGGGCAGCGGCACGGCCTGGGGAGACGATGCTGTTCATAATCTCCCTCCGCATACGCCCCGGCCCGCCGGGAACTGGAGATCACGCGCCCGTTTGACCCGCGATTGGGAACAGGTAGGTACTCACCCATACAGCCGATCCAGAAAACGCATGGGGCGTCGCCTGTAGCCCGACTCCACGTTGCCGGCTCTAGACTGGATTACCCGCCGGCCCGGCGATTTCCCGGGGCGTTGTATCCGCAACGCACCTCATGGAGTCACGGGTGTCCGAAACGCCACCGTTTTGTGGATACGCCATGTGCCGGGCGCGCGCCGCGACCGACACATGCGCGATCCCGATCAGGGAACGACGTACATCTCGACCAGGGCGATCCCCGTGGTCGCGCCCACGCCCTGGGAGATCACCGTGTAGATGCCGGGCGGCAGCGTCACCACCATGGCGGCATCCCGGCTGCCCTCGGTGAGGGCGAAGGCCGACACCTGCTGCGACACCTGCGCTGTATGGGCCGCATCGGGATTCGATCCCCAGTCGTCATTTGAAGCCACCAGTTCGTCGGCCCCGTCGACCCGGCGCATGAGATCCATGCGAGGGTTGACCGCAGGGGCATTCACACCCAGGGGCGCCAGACCCGGCCCGACTGTGCGCAGGAGCAGCGTCACCGGCCCGTCCTCGATCACAAAGCCGGCGATCATCGCATGGTTTCCGGTGCCGAGAAAACCGCGCGTCGAGAGATTGGTCAGGCGCGCCGTGTCGCCCGAGTTGGCCGCATCATAGACCTCGACGATCGAGATGCCCGTCCGACCCGGCTGCTCATCGGCCGCCATGACGGTGTAGACGCCGGCTGGAGCATCCACGACGAGGGCGGCGTCCCCGCTGCCGTCGGACAGATCAAAGGCTCCGACCGCGGAGAACATCTGTCTCATCGCGGTCGATCCGCCATCCGCCCAATTCTTGTTGCTCGCGACGTCGGCAAACCCGGACGATGTGAGGCGCTTGAGCGTGAGGTGTGGATCGGCGAGCAGGCCATTAAGCCCGAAGATGCCCAAGCCCGGTCCGACCATGCGCAGGAGAATGCGCTTGGTGCCGGCGCCCGAGACGACGAAGCCGGGAATGAGGAGGCCTTCACCGTTCACCACCGAAGCCCGGCACGACAGATTTGCCAGCACGCCGGTCGACGGAACTGATCCTGCCGCGACCGTGACTGTGTTGCTGGTGATCGTCACGTCGCCGACCGTCACCGCGGCGTGGTAGTTTCCGGCGTCGGACCGCTGGGCCACCGGCACACGATAGGTGGCCCCAGTCGCTCCTGCAATGACCACGCCATCGCGATACCATTGATAGGTGGCGGTACCCACGGCCTGCACGCCGACATTCAGGATCAGCGGCGACCCTGGCGCGACCGTGGCTGGCTGCGGCTGAGAGGTGATGAGCGCGCCTGTCCCGGCAGCGTGAACGGCGACCGCGAAACTCGAGGTCGCGGCGAGCGTCCCGTCACTGACGGTGATCGAAATCGTGGCGGTTCCGGTGCGCGCAGGAGCCGGGGTCACACTGACCGTGCGAACGCTGCCCGTGCCGCCAAGCGTGATCGCTGAAACCGGGACAAGGCTCGTGTTGCTCGAGTTGACTGTGACGGAAAGTGCGTTCGCCGCGGACTCCGCATCGGCGACGAGGAACGGAATGGCTCCGGTCAACGTTCCCGCATAAACTGAACGGTCTCCAATGCCAGAAATCGTCGGCGCTTGGTTGCTCGCAAGTGGCGGCGTGGTGCCGACGGCGATGTTCGAGTAAGCCGAATCGCCCGCGCTGTTAAACGCCCGGATCCGATATGAGTACTTCGTGCTGCCAGGCAGACCGCTGTCGACGTACGAGACCACGTTCGCACCGACCGTGGCGATTTCCTCGAAGCTCGTCCCGTCGGCCGAGCGCTCGATACGGAACCCGGACTCGTTTGAGGAGTTGTCCGACCACTGGAGCGTGAACTGCGCCGCGCGCGCGTTCGCTCCGAAAACGATCGTGCCGAGCAGCAGCGGGAGGAGGGCACGCCAAAGCGAGCGAGACAAAGCGTATGAAGGGGACTGCGGCGCCATACTCAGTCGCTTCGAGCAGTTCGCCCCCCTCTGGAGTCCCTATACGGGATTTGACCGCTATTTCGGTGTCGCTGAGTAGATTCGCTCGTTGGACACCCCCGCAACACCGCAGTGGGCTTACTGCAGGGAGTACTCACAGCCCGTGCAGAGTGCCTGTACTGCGAAGTCCGTAACGCGTGGTGCAGTCCTCTGGAGCGCTCCATCGACGGACCATCGCCGGAAGTTCCGTCCCGCGGACATGGAGCTGCTACGGCGCAGGCATGCCGGCCGGCAATAGCTCCGCCATGAGCCGCAGACTCCACGCCGTCCATCCGCATCAGGCGTGAGAATCCCGACGTGAGTGACGATGGATCCGGAAGCTCTGCGCGCGCGAATGTGCGCTCGCGCCACGCGCTGCGCCCAGGCCGGGGGTAGGCCGCGTCAGTCTCAGGTTGTTCTTGCTGGGCAACACGGGGAGGTCGTGGACGGGGGCATGGCGTTGTCTAGGAGGAGGTGTTCGGACCGGCCCGGCTCCCAAGAGCGCCATGCCGTATCGAGGATTCCATTAGGTGGATTACCCCATACGATCGAAAGGGAAAGCGAAATAAACGCCCGATTACGTTTCCACTATCTATCTCGTATACAGCATCTTACCAAACCATTACAATTTGGGCGGTGCAGTGTTGCACTGATCGTAACTGCAGATCGAGACAAAAACGATATCCCATTATCACCTTAGGTACAATCACCCGCTACGACAGCTTCAACATATCCAACTTTGAATCCTGGTCTGAGCCAACCGCCGCCCAGAGCCGCGTCTCATAACGGGCGGCCTGGTCGGCGATCCTGGTCTCCTGCCGGCAGGAATTGGCGCCAAAATACCCGCTGCGCGACTGCGTTTCCTGAGAGAGTGAGTCGCCGTGCGGGCCCCGACAGGGCCTTCAACTCGCTGGAAATACGGCACCTCGGCGTGCGCCCTGCCCGCGGGCGTCTGCGTCGTGCGCCGCCGCATAAACCCGACGCGATCCCGCTGGAAAAACGGTCACGTGTCTGATTCTGTTGAGACCGGTTCGCCAACCGACCGTCTCACGCAAGATTTTCCATCACGATCATGGCCCTGAAAATCAAGTCCGCCAACGAATGCCTCTTCGACCAGCTCTCGCTCGGCGAGATCATGCTCCGCCTTGATCCCGGCGAGGGTCGCGTCCGCACCGCCCGTCACTTCACCGCCTGGGAAGGTGGCGGCGAGTACAACACGTCGCGCGGACTGCGCAAATGCTTCGGCCTGAAGACCGCCGTCTGTACGGCGTTCGTCGACAACGAGGTCGGTCACCTCATCGAGGACTTCATCATGCAGGGCGGCGTGGCCACGGACTTCATCAAATGGCGCGAGGATGACGGCATCGGGCGCACCGTGCGCAACGGCCTCAACTTCACGGAGCGCGGCTTCGGCATCCGTGGCGCCGTCGGCGTGCCCGACCGCGGCAATACCGCCGCGTCGCAGCTCAAGCCCGGCGACTTCGATTGGGACCATATTTTTGGCAGGCTCGGCGTGCGTTGGTTTCACACCGGCGGCATCTTCGCCGCGCTCTCCGCGACCACGGCTGAACTGACCGTCGAGGCCGTGAAGGCCGCGAACAAGCACGGCACGATCGTCAGCTACGACCTCAACTATCGCCCATCGTTGTGGAAGACGATCGGCGGCTTGAAGAAGGCCCAGGAGGTCAACCGCGAGATCGCGAAGTATGTCGATGTGATGATCGGCAACGAGGAGGATTTCACCGCCTCGCTCGGCTTCGAGGTCAAGGGTGCCGACCACACCATCAGCCGGATCGAGATCGACGCCTTCAAGGCGATGATCGAGACCGCGGTGCAGGCGTATCCGAATTTCAAGGTCGCCGCCACCACCCTGCGCCGCGTGATCACGGCCACGAAGAATGACTGGAGCGCCATCCTCTGGCACGAGGGAAAGTTCTTCGAGAGCCGCAAGTATCCCGAACTCGAGATCCTCGACCGTGTCGGCGGCGGCGACAGCTTTGCCAGCGGTCTCCAGTTCGGCTTCCTCGAGTTCAACGACCCGCAAAAGGCCGTCGAGTACGGCGCCGCCCACGGTGCGCTCGCGTCGACCACGCCGGGTGACACGTCGATGGCGACGCGCAAGGAAGTGGAGAAGCAGATCGGTGGCGGCGGCGCGCGCGTGGTGCGCTGAACGCAACCGCCGTCCTCTCGTCACTTTCCTCTCCCAAGCCCGGGTCGCGCCGACCCGGGCTTTTTCGCCTGCGGGCGCACCCATTCCGTCCCGGGCGACGAGCCGGCTTCCCTTCACGCCCCACCTTGCCTGGCTGAATCGCACCCACACACGTGGGTCGATTCAGCCAGGCCCTGCCGGAGAGCCGCGCTCGCGCGCGGCTGCAGGACCGGACGGCGGCGTTTGCGTCACCTGCGATTAGCAGCGGCGCGGGGAGCACCGCCGTCGATGCTGTCGCAACCTCCACAGGCAGTGTGATCGATCCAGACAAGAACGAGTTTTCAAACCCGTGGCCTGGTTCAAAACGGTCGACCACCTCTGAAATCGAGGGCCGGGCTCCTGCCCGGCGATCGTCCCAAGGCAGGCTCCCACCGTGGCGCAGGCGCAGCGAAGCGGGAGTTCCGCCCCCCAAGGGGGACGATCCGAGGTTCGAAAACGCGCCACACATCGCGTGGAGTTTAATTGCCGGCCGGTTGAGACCCGGTGTTCGGCGCTCGCCATGGCTCCGTGTTCGGATAGCGGTGGAGCGCCCATCACTCATGCCCCTCCCCACCACCTCCACCTCCTTCGATCGGCTCAGACTGCGGGAAATGCTGGCCTTTGGCTGCGGCGATTTCGCCTCGGTCCTTTACTGGCAGACCTTCATGCGGTTTCTCACGTTCTACTACACGGACGTGTTTGGCATCGCCGCCGGGGCGGTCGCCACGATGCTGCTCGTCAGCCGTATCTGGGATGGATTCAACGATCCGCTCATCGGTGTTTGGGCCGATCGGACTGAAACGCGTTGGGGAAAGTTCAGGCCTTTCATCCTTTTTGGCGCAGTGCCGTTCGCGATCTTTGGCGTGCTCACCTTCACAACGCCGGACCTGGAGATGCGTGGAAAACTCATCTGGGCCTATGTGACCTACAACGGCCTGATGATGCTCTATACGCTGGTGAACATCCCGTACACCGCGCTGATGGGTGTGATGACAAACAACCCGGTGGAGCGCACGCGGTTGTCCTCGATCAAGTTCTTCTTCGCGTTCCTGGCCGGCACGGTGATCTCCGCAGCGCTGCTCCCGATGACGGAAGCGTTCGGCGGGGCCGACAACCCGCAGCGCGGCTGGCAGCTCGCGTTCGTCGTGGTCGGCGTGGTCGCCGTCGGTTTCTTCCTCATGACTTTTCTCGGCACGAAGGAGCGGATCAAACCGGCTCCGGAAGCCAATACGCCGATCCGTCGCGACCTTCGCTACCTGTTCGCAAACAATGCATGGATTCTACTCACGTGCGTGACGCTGACGTGGATTCTGTTCATCGCGATCCGCAGCTCGGTCTCCGCGCACTACTTCAAGTATTATCTCTTCAACGGGGAGCCCGATACACCGCTGCCATTCCTGGGCAGTACCTACACATTCACTACGCTCGTCTCGGCGTTTGCCACTGTGGGTCAGATCGCGTCGGTCGGCGGGGTGTTGTTCGTCGCCCTCGTCGCCAGCAAGCTTCCCAAGCGCGTGCTGTTCATCTCGCTCTTCTCGATCCAGATCGCCACGACGGTCGCCTATCTCTGGCTGCAACCCGGCCAGCTCGGCGCCATCTATATTCTGGAGATCGTCGGCAGCTTCGCAGGCTCCCCGATTCCAGTGCTGTTGTGGGCGATGTACGCCGACACGGCGGACTACGGTGAGTGGAAGAGCGGTCGCCGCACCACCGCGCTGGTTTTCTCCGCGTCGACGATGAGCCAGAAGTTCGGGTGGGCCCTGGCCGCATTCATCGCCCTCAAGATGCTGGCGTTCGTCGGCTTCGAGGCGAACGTGATTCCCAACGAGGAGGTCAAGGCGAGCCTCGTGAAGTTGATGAGCATCTACCCGTCGATCCTCGGGGTGATTTCCATCCTGCTCTTCCTGGTTTACCCGCTGAACGAGAAGCGAATGGCGCAGATCAACGACGAGCTCAACGCCCGCCGCGGCACACCGGCTGCCTCGTGATCCGGCGCGGCTACAGTTGCAGCTGATAACGCGTACCGCTGCCGGTGAACGCGCCCGAGGCCGGGTCTCCGTTGTCGATGATCGAATCGACGATCTGCATGACGCGCTCGTTGGCGGCCGAGGGTGTGAACTGCAGTTGCCCGCTTTCTCCAGACCATGAATACGCGCCCCCGGGTTCGACGGTGTTGAGGTAGCTCCTGGAGAGATAGCCCTCCATCCCGGTCGGGATCACACCGGCGCCGGCGGCCGGCGGCCAGCCGCTGTGCTCGAACGAGTAGGCGGCAAACGCGGTCTGGAACTGGCGCAGGTCGTTGGCGATTCGCGTCCCGAGTGTCCGCTCGCGCGAGTTGCGCAGGCCCACGATGGCCAGCGCCGCCAGGAGGCCGATGATGGCCACGACAACCATGATCTCAACCAGGGTGAATCCCCTGGCGCTGCGAGGGTGCGACGTCACGTGTGGGCTTCCCATCGACCGACCGTGCCCGTTACGAAACCGAATCGTTGCCGGCAGGCCTACTTCGCAGCGTTTTCAGTCGGACGCAGCGAGCGCACATGGGCGACCAGCGCGTCGAGTTCAGCCTCCGAGAGGCGCCCGCGAAACGCCGGCATCGCCCCCTTGGGTGCCTTGATGCCATCGAGCACCGCCGCACGCACGCGCTCGTCGGTCAGGTCGGCCGACGCAAGATCCCTCACGCCCATGCGCTTGGCCACGGGCGTCGCCGCCCTTCCATCCGGGCCGTGACACATCGCGCAGGAGCGCCCGAAGATGGCCGCTCCGTCGGGTGCGGGAGCCGCCTGCTCCGCCGCCGCGGTGACCACTGCGCCGCTCATCAAGCCAGCCAGAAGCACGATCCGAAATACCATGGCAGCACGGAATCCTACTTCACCTTGTCCGCAACATAGATGATGTGCGCGGCGCGCCTTGCGGCGGCCCAGGTGCGCGCCGGAACCGCCTCCACGGCGAACCCGCACTCCGCAAGGCGGCCGGCGAAGGCATCGTCGCGGCTCGCCGACCAGATCGCCGCACGTCCCCCGGGCTTGAGGCAGGCGGCGATCCGTCCGATGCCCGACCGCGAATACAGCGCGCGGTTGTCATCCTGCACCATGGCGACCGGACCGTTGTCTACATCGAGCAACACAACATCGAACCGTCCGGGCGACGAGGTGCGCACGAGTTGCCCGACATCGCCGTCGACGATCTCGACCCGCGGATCGTCGAGCAGCCCACCATTCAGTGTCCGCAGGTGCGAACGGTTCCACGTCACAACCTCGGGAATGAGTTCCGCGACGACGACGCGGGCCCCGGGACCCACGCCCTCGAGCACACGCCGCAACGTGAATCCCAGGCCGAGCCCGCCGATCAGGATGCAGGGCGACGCATTGATCGCCGCGAGCGGACGGTCGACCGCGAGCTGGCCCAGCAGCGTCTCCGACGCCGTGGCGGAAGAGTCCATGAGGATCTGCCCATTGATCCGGATACAGAAGGTGTCCGCATGCGCGTGAAGCGTGAGTCGGCCGCCGCCGGGCGCGGGGGCTTCCGCGAGCTTGACATGCGGTTTCATGGCGCGCCTGAGACAGCGAAATGCGAGACCACAGCGGTCACCGAGGAGACACAAAGTTCACGGAGCACGATCAAGGATAGAAACCCTCCATCCGCTGGCGAATCCCATTCGCACACCGGCGAGGCGTCGGGCCGGGCTCAGGATGAACGCCGGGGGCGGCTCGGCCGGAGGCCGATCCACCCTGTGCCCTCGGTGACTCCTCGATGAACTCTGTCCCAAATTCCGCCCCCGAAACAAAACGGGCGCCCGGATCTCTCCGGACGCCCGTGAAAGTATCAGGCGCGTGGTGACGCGCCTGCGATGCGATTACTGCTGCGCGTCGCGATTCGTGGCCTCGTCGATGATGTCGCCGAGACGCATGAGGTCGCCGCCGTCCTTCATGTTGTCGTAGGAGGCGACTTCGGCCGCGAGCTGGTCGTTGCTGTAGCTGGCCGCCTTGATCGAGAGGCCGATGCGACGCTCGTCGCGGTCGATCTTGATCACGCGGGCGTTCACAGCCTGACCGGGCTTGAGCACGTCCTTCACCTTCTCGATGCGCTCCTCGCTGATCTGCGAGATGTGCACGAGACCGTCGATGTGGTCCTTGAGCTCCACGAAGGCGCCGAAGGAGGTGATCTTCGTGACCGTGCCCTGCACCACGTCGCCGATACGGAAGTAACGGTCGATGTCGGTCCACGGGTCGTTGGCGAGCTGCTTCATGCCGAGCGAAATCCGCTGCTGCTGCGGATCCACGTCGAGCACGATGGCGTCGATCTCGTCGCCCTTCTTGAGCACTTCGCTCGGGTGGTTGACCTTGCGGGTCCACGACATGTCGGAGATGTGGACCATGCCGTCGATGCCTTCCTCGAGTTCGACGAAGGCGCCGTAGGTCGTGATGTTGCGGACCTTGCCGCGGACGTGCGCGCCCACCGGGTAGTTGTGGCGGACCATGTCCCACGGGTTGGGCTCGAGCTGGCGCATGCCGAGGGAGATCTTCTGCTCCTCCTTGTTGATGCCGAGGACCACCGCGTCCACCTCGTCGCCGACCTTGAGGATGTCGGACGGCTTGGCGATGCGCTTGGTCCAGGACATCTCGGAGACGTGCACGAGGCCTTCCACGCCTTCGGCGATCTCGACGAACGCGCCATAGGGCACGAGGTTGACCACCTTGCCGCGGACCTTGGCGCCGACCGGGAACTGGCGGTCGATCTCGTCCCAGGGATTCTTGCGGGTCTGCTTGAGGCCGAGGGAGACGCGCTCCTTCTCACGGTTGACCTCAATGACCATGACATCCACTTCCTCGCCCTGCTTGAGGATCTCGCTCGGGTGCGAGACGCGGCCCCAGGACATGTCGGTGATGTGGAGGAGGCCGTCCATGCCGTCGAGGTCGATGAACGCACCGAAGTCGGTGATGTTCTTGACCGTGCCGCGGATGATCTGGCCGGGGGCGATGCGCTCGAGGAGGGCGCGGCGCTTGTTCGTGCGCTGCTCCTCGATCAGCTCGCGACGGGAGAGGACGATGTTTTTGCGGTCCTGGTTGATCTTGAGGACCTTGAAGTCGTAGGTCTGGCCGACGTACTGATCGAGGTTCTTCGGGGGCTGCACGTCGACGTGCGAGGCCGGGAGGAACGAATCGACTCCGATGCTCACGATGAGGCCACCCTTGACCTTGGAGCGGACACGGCCCGCGACAATCGAGCCTTCGGAGCACTTCTGGAGGATGTTCTCCCAGTTCTTCTTCTGCTGCGCCTTGTCGTAGGAAAGGATCGGGTTGCCCTGCTTGTCCTCGAGCTTCTCGAGGTAGACATCGATCGAGGAACCGATCTGCAGTTCGCCGAGGTCAACGAACTCGACGGCGGGAATCACGCCTTCGGCTTTGCCGCCGATATCGACGACGACTTCGTTCTGACGGATTTCCGTGATGGTGCCCGAGATGATGGAGCCTTCCTTCAGTTTCTCGAAGGAGCTCTGCGCGAGCAGTTCTTGCATGGCTGAACTCATAACAACAAAGGCCGACGTCCGGGCTCTGCTTCCGTATCCGGGACTTCGACCGTGGAGGTGCGGTGACCAGCACGAGGCCGGGCCGCAGTGTTGTGGTTACTGACTAATGGATCGGACTGAAGCGGGGCGGCTCCGATCCCCAGGAAATGCCGCAAGAGGGTCAGGCTCTCTTCGGGTAGAATCGGGAGCAAGGGGAAAAACGCACTTCGCACCCCGAATCGCGCCTTCCCCCACGTCGGCGCTCGCCCCACAAAACTCGGTCCCTGCCACAACGGTGTAACGACCGTTACATCCTGACGGCAACCGGCACTGCCCTGCGCCTGACCACAACGGTGTAACGGTCGTTACAGCGTTGTGGTCAGGCCGGGAAGCGTCCGAGTGGCGATGTCGTGGGGCGCCGGCGGTTACCGCGGCGATTGGACGAGCGGGGGGCGGCTCCCAGGCGGGGCGGAGTTCGTCGTCCGCGGACGTGGTCCGAAACCGCACCGTCTCTTCCGGCGCGGGTCCCAATTTGATGTTGCTCGCCCTAGATACGCGAAAATACCGTATCCACACTGGTCGGCCGGCGCCCCGCCGCTCCTGGCGGCCCGGTCCCACTTGGGCTGCGACGCTAACCGTCTCACCCGTTGCGCCCCGAACACACACAGCAGACACGTCAATGAACGAAGAGAATACCGCGGCGTCGCCGAGCGACGCCCCTGCCAGCGCTCAAACGCCGGCCGCCGCCCCGACCCCAGAACCGACACCCGCCCCCGCAGCACCCGCCGCCTCCGCGCCCAGTAGCAGCACGCGTTCGACTTCGCGTTTCTACTCGCGCTTTGGCCGCAACCCCGGCGCGGCTCCCGCCGCCGCCCAGCAGGCCTCCTCCGGGTCCAGCCTGCTCACCGAAGGCCTGACTCCCGAACAGGCCGTCAACCTGAAGGATAACCTCCCTGTGCGCGCCACCGCTGGCGCCATGGCCGACGCCTACCAGCCCGGCGAAGGCTCCGAAGGAGGCGAACGCCGTTACGGCCGCGAACGCTCCTCACGCTACGAGCAGGGCGGCGAACGCGGTGAACGAGGCGAGCGCTACGGTCGTGGCCGCGACCGCGGCGATCGCGGCGACCGGGGTCGGGATCGCGACCGCCCGGCTCGTTATGAATCCGCGGATCGCCCCCGTCGGGAGGATCGGCCGGCCGAGGTCGGAGCCGCTCCGATGACCGACGCTCCGGTGCCACCCGTAGCCGAGTCCGTGCCCGTGGAACCCTCCGTGGAGGCCACGATCACGCCGACTGCGGCCACGGCCCCGATCGCACCGGTGACCCCGGAGGCTCCGCGCCGCGTCCGCTTCGAGGATCACAATCCCGACGAAACGCGCCGCACCGTTCAGGAGTTCCGTCCCTCCCGCGATCGCAGCTATGCCGAGGAGGCCGGCCGCGCCCGCCGCGAGCAGGAATCCCGCAAGGAACCGCCCGCAGCCCAGAAGACTTCGGGCCTATTCGGTTGGATGAAATCGATCCTTGGCTCGAAGCCCGAGGAAACGGCCGCACCTGAAGTCCGCGAACACGGCCGCTCGGACCGGGGTGGCCCGGCGCGCGGCCAGCAACACGATCGCGGCCCACGTCGCGATCGCCCGCAAGGTGCCGGCCCGCAGGGCGGCGCAGGCGGCGAGGGTGGCGAAGGCGGTGGCCGCAGGCGGCGCCGTCGTCGCGGTGGTCGAAACCGCAATCGCGGCGAAGGCGGTGGCGAGCGTGGGGGCGAATCCCGCGGCGAGGGCTGATCGCCCCGCGCGCCCGTCGCACCGCGACTCGACCTTCAGTCCAAGAAACCCGGGCCCGACGCCCGGGTTTTTTGTTGCCTGACAACTTTGGCGACTCGCACGCTGCGCCACCATGGATGTCTTCCGCATCAACGGCGGCCGCGCCCTCCGCGGCACCGTGCATGCCCGCGGCGCGAAGAACGCCGCACTCCCGATTTTCGCCGCCGCATTGCTCACCGACGAACCGGTGACGATCACCAACGTGCCCGACCTGAGCGACCTGCGCTTCATGGCCGATATCATCCGCCATCTCGGGGCCGAAGCGGAAAGGATCGCCCCCGACACCTGGCGCATCCGCGCGGCTACGCTCACCAACCGCGCGCCCTACGACCTCGTGCGCAAGATGCGCGCCTCGGTCTGCCTGATGGGCCCGCTCCTGGCCCGCCTGCGCTCAGCCATCGTCTCCATCCCCGGCGGCTGTGTCATCGGTCCCCGCCCGATCGACCTGCACCTGAAGGGATTCACCGGGCTGGGCTGCAGCGTGTCGGTCGAAGGTGGATACGTCCACCTTGACGGCCGGCACCTCCGCGGCGCCGACGTGTTCCTCGGCGGCCGCCATGGGTCGACCGCCCTCGGCACAGCCAACGTCGTCATGGCCGCCACCCTCGCCCCGGGCGTGACGCGCCTCGAAAGCGCGGCCTGCGAACCGGAGATCGTCGATCTCTGCGAGATGCTGGTGGCGATGGGCGCCCGGATCCGCGGGATCGGCAGCCACGCGCTCGAAATCGAGGGTGTCGAACGGCTCCACGGCGTCACGCACCGCGTGATCCCGGACCGCATCGAGGCCGGCACGTACATCCTCGCGGGAGCGATCACGGGCGGCGACGTCACGGTCGAGGGCGCGATCCCCGGGCATCTCGCGGCCCTGCTCGACAAGCTGCGTGAGTCCGGCGTGCCGGTGGAAACCCCGTCCGCCACGTCGCTGCGCGTGCGCGGCGATCGTCCCCACCGGCGCCAGCCCGTCGACGTGATCACGATGCCGCACCCGGGATTCGCCACCGACCTCCAGGCGCAGATGTGCGCCCTGCTCGCCGTCACCCCGGGGTTGAGCATCATCACCGAAAAGGTGTTTCCGAACCGCTTCATGCACGTGCCGGAGTTGCAGCGCATGGGTGCCGACATCGCGATCGAGGGCGCCAGCGCCATCATCAAGGGCCAGGATCGCCTCTCCGGTGCACCCGTCATGGCCAGCGACCTGCGGGCGTCGGCCGCGCTCGTCCTCGCCGCCCTCGCTGCGCGAGGGGAATCGTGGATACAGCGCGTCTACCATATCGACCGCGGCTACGATCGCATCGACGTGCAGCTGCGTTCCCTCGGGGCCGAGATCGATCGGCTTCCGGCCGAACAGATGCCGAAGCACCTCGAATCGGGCGAGTGAGCCCCCGCACGGCGTCGTGACCTCCGCCGCTACTGATGCGACGAGCTAACTGATGCAGCGGCCGAGGTCACGAAGCCCGGAAGGCATCTTCAAGGCAAACCGCGTTCCATCTCACATCCCTCTCTCTCCGGTGTTTGCCACCACCCATCACGGGCCACCGCCGTTCATCCGAATGAACCCTACCAGCGATGACAACTGTGCTCGCTTGGCCGTCGCATGAACGACATCGCGGCTTCGACCGCCGCGGCGTTTTCCCAGATGGATGCCAGCGCCTGCGCGAGTATAGCCCGCGCCATTTCATCATGCTTGACGACCTCGATTGGATGCTGACGCAGATGGACGCCTTCCTCGGCCAACCGATGGCGGCCACCCCCTGATGGGAAGGACCGGTCCAGGCGACACTTCGGGCCGCTCGCGATCCTGGACGATCGCCTACTGGTTCTGCCAGGTGGCCGGCTGGGGCGCATACACCGCCATGGGTCTGGCCATGGTGCTACCCCAGACGGGCCCGCAACCCGTGGTCTTGGGCGGCTACGGTCTTTTCTTCGGCTACAGCATCGCGTTGACCCACGGGCTGCGCCTCCTCATCCGGCGCCGGGAGTGGCTCACCCTGCCTCCCGGCCGCGCGATCGTAAGGCTGGCTGCGGCCGCGATCGCCGTCGGAACGATCCAGGCGTCACTCATCATCCTGGTTCAAGCCCTCTGGCAGTGGACCTCGCCGTTCGCCGGGCAGGGTCGGTTCTTCCTGCTCATGCTTTTGAATACGACGACAGCCACGCTCGGGTGGACCGCGCTCTACACGGGAGTCGCCTCGCTCCTGCGTGCGCGCCGGGCGCGCCACGACGCCATGGTCCTCGAACTCGATATGCGCGAAGCCCGTCTCAAGGCGCTCGAAGCCCAGATCGGACCCCATTTCCTATTCAACTGCCTCAACAGCCTCCGCGGCATGATCATCGAAAATCCCGCGCAGGCGCAGGACATGGTCACACGCCTGGCCAGCATCCTGCGGCACAACCTCACACGCAGCGCCGCGCCCACCGAGCCCCTCGGCGAGCAGGTCGAGTTCACCGCCGATTACCTCGCCCTCGAGTCCGCCCGTTTTGAGGAGCGCCTGCGAACGCGCTTCGAGATCGAACCCGCGACGCGCTCCTTTCCCCTACCCGCGATGCTCCTGCAGACCCTGGTGGAGAACGCGATCAAGCACGGCATCTCGCATCTGCCGGAAGGAGGCGATGTGATCGTGCGTTCGCGCGTGGCGACCCACCAACTGATCGTGGAGGTGGAAAACACCGGCCGGCTCACCGTCTCGCCCGCAGGCTCGACCCGCGTCGGGCTCACCAATCTGCGCGAACGACTTCGCGTGCTGTACGGGCCCGCCGCCTCGCTCGACTTGGGCGAGACTCCCCACGGCACGGTCCGGGCGACGGTGCGGCTTCCCTACTCCGCAGCGCGGCTGGGTGCGAAGGCGGCAACAGCGACGCTCGCGTGATGGGCCGTTCTCCCGGCTCGACCACGTGGTGTTCAGCCAGCCAGCCCGTTCCCAGGTCCGCCCTTCGGCGCCGCTCATCCGTCGTTGGCGCCGCTCATCCGATTGTTTCCACGCCGCTGCACCCGGGATGACTGACTCGCCGCGTGAACACCGCCATGACGACCCGCACTTTCATCATGCCACCCACTGTCGCGCTCGCTGAAACCGGAAGTTCTGCCCGCCCTTCGATCGATGCCCAGCTCGCCGCCTTCCGGCACAACCGCTTCCTCACCATGCCGGTGACCGGCACGATCGTGTGGACTGCGATCGGTGCCGCCGGCGCGATCCTTCCGACTCATCAGGCCGTGCTCGCGACGTATGTCGGCACAGGCATGATCTTCTACCTCGCCCTTCTTGTGAACAAGATCATGGGCGAGGACCTCCTCGGTCGCACACGGAAGGGAAACCTCTTCGATCGCCTCTTCCTCACCGCGTGCGGGATGTCGTTCCTCGTCTATTCCATTGCGATCCCGTTCCATCTCGCCGATCCCAGCTCCGTTCCGTTGTCCGTGGGTGTGCTCACGGGGCTGATGTGGCTGCCGTTTTCGGCGATGATTGGCCACTGGGTTGGCTATTTCCATGCCATCGCGCGGACCGTTCTCGTGACGACGGCGTGGGCCGTGTTTCCGGAGTATCGTTTTGTCGCGATCCCCGCGATCATCGTGGTCGTCTATCTTGTCTCGATCGTGGCGCTCGCCCGCCGCTGGACTGCGATCCGCAACTCAAACCCGGTTCCTTGAGCGTATCCTCGCACCTGTGCCACGCACGCCAACCCACCTGCGGCACCTCCCCGGTTTGCAGGCGGGCGGGCGACCGGGACCGCGATAAACAACCTCGCGCTGGGCATCGCGCTCGGCACGCTCATCGGCATCGCGCTCGGCGCCCGAATCCACCCCGGCGCGTGACTTCGCTCCTCCATGAAGGCCCTCATCGTCGATGACGAACGTCTCGCCCGCGTCGAACTCCGCCGGCTCCTCGGCGCCCACCCCGAGATCACCGTGACTGGGGAGGCTCGGAACGGCACGGAGGCGGTCGAACTCGCGCATTCGCTCCGGCCCGATCTTCTCTTCCTCGACGTCCAGATGCCCGGCCTGTCCGGCTTCGACGTGCTCGAGCAGCTCGACGCGATGCCCCAGGTGATCTTCACCACGGCATTCGACACGCATGCCGTACAGGCCTTCGAAGCCAACGCACTCGACTACCTGCTCAAGCCGATCGCCCCGGCCCGGCTCGCGCTCGCGCTGAGAAAGCTGCGCCCGGCCGCGGCGGAGACCCCCGCACCGGCGGCAGCCGGGGATCGGGCCGCGCCGCTCGATCGGGTCTTCGTGCGCGACGGCGACCGCTGCTGGCTCGTGCAGCTCTCGGACATCGTGCTGCTGGAGTCCGAAGGCAACTACACCCGCCTCCATTTCGGCAAGGACAAGCCGCTGATCCCGCGCTCGCTCAACGCCCTTGAGGCACGGCTCGATCCCGCGGTGTTCTTCCGCGCCAGCCGGCAGCACATGGTCAACCTCAAGGCCATCGAGCGCATCGACCCGGGCGTCGGGGACAACCTCATCGTGTCACTCCGCGGCGGATACGTCGTGGACATGTCCCGGCGCCAATCCGCCCGCCTTCGCGAGGTCCTCGCGCTCTGAACAGGCCGCCGGCGAGGGACCGGGCCGGAAGGCTCAAAAAAAGACCGGCGCGGAAAACGCGCCGGTCTCATATGCAGGCCCTGGGTCTGCAGCGAAGCGTCTGGGAGGACCTAGACGGCGGATTCGCCGCGTTCGTCGGTGCGGATGCGGATGGCCTCGTCGACCGGGACGACAAAGACCTTGCCGTCGCCGATCTTGCCGGTCTTGGCGGACTTGACGATCGCCTCGGCGGTCTTGGCCACGAGTTCGTCGGGCACGACGATCTCAAGCTTCACCTTCGGCAGAAAGTCCACGGTGTACTCGCTGCCGCGGTAAATTTCCGTGTGGCCCTTCTGACGGCCGAAGCCCTTGACCTCGGTGACGGTCATACCCTCGATGCCGATTTCCGAAAGCGCCTCCTTAACTTCCTCCAGCTTGAAGGGCTTGATGATCGCGATGATGAGTTTCATGAGAAATGGGTCTCGTTAAGTTACTGTGGGTTACCCGGATGCGTTTTCAAGAGCAAGGACGTATTCACGCCGAGCCGCATCCGGAGGCGATCACTTGGAAGCCTTTCCAAAGTCGGGATAGGCCTCGTTGCCGTGTTCGCCGATGTCGAGGCCCTCGGTCTCCTCTTCCGCCGACACGCGAATGCCCATCGTGGACTTGAGGATGAAGAACAGGATGAAGGCGCAGGCAAAGGTGAACACGCCGACCGAGGCGATGCCGATGAGCTGGGACATCAACTGGGCGCCGCCGGCAAGATTTCCGAAGAGCCCGACCGCAAGCGTGCCCCAGATGCCGCACACGAGGTGGACGGACAGCGCACCGACCGGGTCATCGAGCCGGAGCTTGTCGAACATGATGACCGAGAGGACCACGAGGACGCCGGCGATCAGGCCGATGGCGAGCGCCGAGCCGAAGGCCATCTGATCCGCGCCAGCGGTGATGCCGACGAGGCCGGCCAGCACGCCGTTGAGGACCATGGACAGGTCCGGCTTCTTCAGGAGGATCCAGGCGGTGATCATTGCGCCGACGGCGCCCGCGGCGGCGGCGATCGAGGTGGTGACGAGCGTGAGCGAGACTGCAGCGGGATTCGCCGAGAGCACCGAACCGCCGTTGAACCCGAACCAGCCGAGCCAGAGGAGAAACACGCCGATTGTCGCGAGCGGCATGCTGTGGCCGAGGATCGGCTTCATGCGTCCACCCGGGAGGTACTTGCCCAGCCGCGGACCGAGCAGCAGCACGCCGGCGAGGGCGCCCCAGCCTCCGATCGAGTGCACGATGGTCGAGCCGGCAAAGTCGTAGAAGGGCGTCGACATCGTGTTGAGCCAGCCGTTGCCCCACTTCCAGAAACCGGCGATCGGATACACGATCGCGACGAAGATGGTGGAGAACACGAGGAACGACGAGAGCTTGATGCGCTCGGCCACCGCTCCCGACACGATCGTCGCAGCCGTGGCGGCGAACATCGCCTGGAAGAGAAAGTCGGTCCAGTAGGTGTACCCGGCGTTGTAGTTGCTGGTGAGTGCCGCGAGATCGTCGCTGACGCCTACGCCAAACCCCGCGAACCCGAAGAACCCGCCGGCGGTGTCGCCGCCGGGATACATCAGGTTGAATCCACAAATCGCATACGTGAGTATGCCGATGCACGGGATCATCGTGTTCTTGAACAGGATGTTGACCGTGTTCTTCGACTGGGTGAGCCCGGTCTCGAGCGTGGCGAATCCCAGGTGCATGATGAAGACGAGCCCGGCCGCGATCATCATCCACAGGTTGTGCGCGGTGAAGAGGGCGTAGCCGGGGCTCTCGGCGAACGCCTCAAGCGAGTCGAAGGCGGGCGCCGCCTCGTCCTGCGCGATCGCACCGCTGGCCAGCATCAGGGCCGCCAGGGAAGCTATCCCGGTGAAGAATTTCTTTCTGCTCATCGTTGGAAGGAGTGGGTTGTGATAACGCGGGTTGACGCGTGGGTCCGGCCGCCGTGGTCAGGAGCACGCGAGCGGGCTTGAGCACCAGCCGTGCCAAACGCACGAGGTTGAGCAAAACGGCTCATCCATCGCCGCCAAACCATGCACGGCCACCGCCGGAGCCGCCGCGGATGCCGGTCTGGATGGATGGACCGCGGCGAGTCGGCGCCAGGGTCTCGACGGCGCGGCCGCCGGCCGCGCCGGGTCAATCGGGTGCGCACGGTTGCGGCTCGGCCGGAGGCCTCGCCCTACCGTTCGAACGGCGGCATCGCGCGCTCGGCCGGCTGCCTTCTGGCTTCCGCCTTTCCCCGGCGCCCAACCCCCGGGCGGGTCCGCGCCGTACCCAGTCCGGCACTACCCTACTCTGCCGGCACGACGGTCTGGATGTGCAGGTCGCGCAGCTGCTTCGGCGTCACGGGCGTCGGGCTCTGCGTCATGAGGCACTGGCCCTTCTGGGTCTTCGGGAAGGCGATGACGTCGCGGATGCTCGTCGTGCCGCAGAGCAGCGCGCACATGCGGTCGAGCCCGAACGCGATGCCGCCGTGCGGCGGCGCGCCGTAGGTGAAGGCCTTGAGCATGTAGCCAAAGCGGCTCTCCACCACGTCGGCCGGGATCTTGAGCACGTCCTCGAACACCTTTTTCTGCAGCGCAGGCTGGTGGATGCGGATCGAGCCGCCACCGAGTTCCATGCCGTTGAGCACGACGTCGTAGTGCTGGCCGCGGACCTTCTGCGGATCGGAATCGAGCAGCGCGGCGTCTTCAGAAACTGGAGACGTAAAGGGATGATGCGTGGCCACGAAGCGCTTCTGCTCCTCGTCGTAGCTCATCAGCGGAAAGTCCACCACCCAGAGGAAGCGCCAGTCATCGGCGCGGATGGTGAGCCGCCCGCGTTTCTGCAGGAGCGCCGCGCAGTCCAGCCGGATGCGGCCGAGGATCGCGCAGGCGCGCTCCCAGGCCGCGGCCGCGAAGAAGACGATGTCGCCCTCCTCGATGTTGAGGCGCTTGGTCAGCTCAGCCCGCTCGGCCTCGGTGAAGAACTTCACGATCGGCGACTTCCACTCGCCGCCCTCGACCTTGATGAAGGCGAGGCCCTTCGCACCGAGCGACTTGGCGGCGTCTTCGAGGGCCTTCAGTTCGCCCTGGGTGACATCAGCGAGGCTCTTGGCGTTGAGCGCCTTGACCGCGCCGCCCCCGGCCACGGTGGCCTGGAACACCTTGAAGGAGGAGTTGCGGAACGTGTCGGAGAGGTCGACGAGTTCGAGTCCGAAGCGCAGGTCGGGCTTGTCGACGCCGAACCGGTTCATGGCCTCCACAAAGGGCATGCGCTGAAAGGGCGTCGGCAGGTCGATGCCGAGCACGGTCTTCCAGACGCGTTTCAGCATGCCCTCGAAGAGCGCGTAGATGCCCTCGCGGTCGATGAAGGACGCCTCGACGTCCACCTGGGTGAACTCCATCTGCCGGTCGGAGCGCAGGTCCTCATCGCGGAAGCACCGCGCGATCTGAAAATACTTTTCCACGCCGGCGACCATGAGTATCTGCTTGAACTGCTGCGGCGACTGGGAGAGCGCGTAGAACTGGCCGGGATGGATGCGCGAGGGCACGAGATATTCGCGCGCGCCTTCCGGAGTGCTCTTGAAGAGTGCAGGCGTTTCGATCTCGAGGAAGCCCTGCTCGTCGAAGTAGTCGCGGATCGCCTTCGTGGCCTGGTGGCGCACCCGCATGTTCTTCTGCATCTTCGGGCGACGCAGGTCGAGGTAACGGTAGGTGAGGCGCAGGTCCTCGTTGACCCGATCGCCGCCTTCGTCATCGAGCGGGAATGGCGGCGTTTCGGAGCCGTTGAGGATCTCGATCTTTGCGACGGAAACCTCGACGTCGCCGGTCACGAGCTTGGGATTCTGGGTGCCGTCCGGGCGGGCGGTGACCTTGCCGGAGACGGCGATGACCGACTCGGGCTTGAGGTGATGCACGACCGAGGCGACGGCCGCGTCGTCGTGCCGCTCGAGCCGGAGCTGTGTGATGCCTTCACGGTCGCGAAGATCGATGAAGGTGATGCCGCCCTGGTCGCGGACGGTGTCGACCCAGCCGGCGAGCGAGACCTGCGTGCCGATGTCGGCCTTCGTGAGCTGGGAACAGTGGTGCGTGCGGTGCATGGCGTGGCGTGCGGATGGAGCGTGCGTTACAGTGGGAGAAACGACCGACAAAGCCCGCCGGGCCAGAGGCGGGCAACACGAAAGATGCGGCGCTGTGCCGCCGCATCTTTCCGGCGAGGGGCGATGGGCGAGAGACCCGAAGCATGCGACACGAAAGCCATGCCGCTGGCGACCGGTCATTCGGGCCCGGCAGAGCGCGAGCCCGACCCGACGCCGCCCGGCGTCAGGAGGGCTTCCTGCGGGCCGTCAGGATGCGCGAAACGCTCATACCAGGGCGGCTCGCTCGAACGGCTCGCCCTGGCCCGGCGAGGTCACTTCTTGGCTGCCTTCCTGAAGCGCGTCTTCTTGGCGGGCGCTTTCTTCACCGACGACTTCCTTGGCGCTTTCTTCACCGGCGCTTTCTTCACCGGGCGCTTTCGGACCGTGGCCTTCTTCACCGGAGACTTCGGAGTCGCGACCTTCTTGGCCGCCGCGCTTCTCGTCGAAGCCTTCTTCGTCGAAGCCTGCTTGGCGGGCGCCCTTTTCGCGGCTGCCTTCTTGTCCTTGGTGCCGCCGAGCGACTTTCTGGCCGCGCGCGCCGGCGAGGTTTTCGCCGAAGCCTTTCCGGCTCGGGCCATCAAGCTCTGGCCCGTCATTTCGGCCGGCGTGGGCAGGCCCATGAGGTCGAGCACGGTCGGAGCGATGTCGGCCAGGCGTCCGCCCTCGCGAAGCTTCACCCCCGCGCAACCGGCGCCCACGGTGTAAACCTCCACGAGGTTGAGCGTATGGGCCGTGTGAGGCCCGTCCGTCAGCAGATCCCACATCTGTTCGCAGTTGCCGTGATCGGCGCAGACGAAGGCCCGTCCGCCGACTGAAAGCTGCGCATCGAGCAGTTCCCGGACGCCCGAGTCCACGGCTTCCACCGCCTTGACCGCGGCGTCGAGGTTGCCGGTATGGCCCACCATGTCGGGGTTGGCGTAGTTGACCACGAGAAGGCCGAACTTCTTCGAAAGGATGGCCTGCCTGGCGATCTTGGTCACCTCGGGGGCGGACATCTCCGGCTGAAGGTCGTAGGTCGGCACCTTCGGGCTGGCCGGACAGGCCCGCTCTTCACCCGGGAACGGATCCTTGCGGTAGTTGTTGAAGAAAAACGTGACGTGCGGGTTCTTCTCCGTCTCCGCGCAGCGGAACTGCGCGATCCCCGCCTTCGAGACCACCTCGCCGAGGATGCTTTTGAGTTTCTCGGGCTTGGGCGAGATGACGTTTACCGGGAGGCCGCTCTCGTACTCCGTCATCGTGGCGTAGTAGAGGTCGAGCTTGTCGCCGCGGTCGAATTCCTTGAACCCGTCGATCACGAAGGCCTTCGTGATCTCGCGCGGGCGGTCGCCGCGGTAATTGTAGAAGAGCACGGCGTCGCCGTCGCCGATCGTCGCGACTGGTTCGCCGTCCGCGCCGACCACCCAGGTCGGCAGGATGAACTCGTCGCCCTTGCGCGAGTCGTCGAGGGGCTTGTCGTAGTAGGCCTGGACAGCCTCGATGGCGGACTCAGCCGTGGCTTCGGCGTGCCTGCCGGTCAACATGAAGTAAGCCTTGGAGACGCGGTCCCAGCGATTGTCCCGGTCCATGCTCCAGAAGCGGCCGCAGACGGAGGCGATCTTCCCGACGCCGATGTTCAGGCACTGCTGCTCGACCTGCTGCACGTAGTTCAGCCCGCTGTTCGGCGGCGTGTCGCGACCATCAGTGAAGGCGTGGATGAAGACCTGGGTCACTCCGTCTTCCTTGGCCTGACGCAGGATACCGTAGAGGTGATCGAGCATGCCATGCACCCCGGCGTCGGAAACGATGCCCATGAGATGCAATTTCGTGCCCTTCGTCTTCACGCGCTGGACGGCGGCCTTCCAGACGGGATTGGTCGCGAGGCGTTTCTCGGAAAACAGCTTGTTGAGGCGGACGAGTTCCTGGTCGACGATGCGGCCGGCGCCGATGTTCTCGTGGCCGACCTCGGAGTTGCCCATGACTCCGTCGGGCAGTCCGACATCGAGGCCCGACGCCTTGATGAGCGTGCGGGGCCAGTTCGCCTTGAGCCAGGCGTCGCACGGCGTCTTCGCCTGCCTGATCGCATTGGTGCGATCCTGAGCCGAGTCGGGGTTCCAACCCCAGCCATCACGAATGATCAAGAGGACGGACGTAACCGCGTTCTTCATAAAAGAGAGTCGAAATGACCGCGAGCAGGGCCATGCGACGCAAGCCAGCAATGGCCAGCTGCGGTAAAAACCCGGTCGCTCAACTTGAGATCCTCGAATACCGCACGATAGATACGCTAACAGGCAGCCCACGTGGACTGGCACCTGCTAACTGTGGAGGCGCGATGACGCTGATCATCCGAGATTCACTGGTAAACCCGCCCACGTGGTTCTCGTCGTTCCGCGACCTCACGCTCTTTTGCCACATCTTCCTGCGCGTCGACACGGTCATCGAGTCCGAGCACATCGATCTCTACTACCGCTGGCTGAAGATGCGCGGCGGCATGGATTTCGTGGAGGACTTCGTCCGGCCCGGAGCTGAGGACGGCGTTCGCCTCGACGTCGAGCCGAACTACCCGCGCACGATCGTGACCGACCGCATCGTGCCGGAAAACACCGAGAATCTCATGCGGCAGATCCGTTTTGCCGCGGCGCTGTAGGTGCTCGCGCCACGACGGCGCTCGTCCCTCCGACCCCTCGTGGTCTCGGCCCTCGCCATCCGGCGTGGTCGGGCGCCGGTCGGCGTCCTCGATACCGGCCTCCCCGCGGTTTCCCTGCGATCGAGGATTTCGGGTGTATCGAAAGGGCTCCGGGCGCAGTCGCGCCGGCGGGTCTGCGACGGACGAGGCGCGAGCGAGAACGAGCAGGAAAACGAGGAAGTCAAGGGTCCGGTCGCGCCGGAAAGAGGGCGATCCGGGGGTGGCCGACAACCCGCTCATCCGGTGGATTTTGGGTGTGCGCCGGCATGTTTGAGGAACGGGGTGTAACCCCTTGACACCCCCCTCTTCGGGAGCACTATCGCCGGATTCTTTTTCCGGGCATTTACGGCCATGGTGCAAGACTGGAAGGACACACTTAATCTGCCGCGGACCGAGTTTCCCATGAGGGCCAACTCCGTCGCGCGGGAGCCGCAGCGACTCACCCATTGGGTGAAGCTGCGGGCGTATGATCGCGCATTGGGCCAGAACGCCTCCGGACCCCGCTTCGTGCTGCACGACGGCCCGCCGTTCACCTCCGGCGCGGCACACATCGGCACGGCGATGAACAAGATCCTCAAGGACATCGTCGTGCGCTACCGCCTCGCCCGCGGCTACCATGCGCCCTTCGTCCCGGGCTGGGACTGCCACGGCCTGCCCATCGAGTCGAAGGTCACGGCCGAGCTGCGCAAGGAAGGTCGCACGCTCGCGACGCCCGAGCTGCGCGAAGCCTGCGCGAAGTTTGCCGCCGATCACATCGAGACGATGCGCGGCCAGTTCCAGCGCCTCGGCGTGCTCGGCAATTGGGAAAGTGAATACAAGACGATGAACCCGGCCTACGAGGCCGAGGTGCTCCGCGTCCTCGCCGCGTTCGTCGAGAAGGGGCTCGTCTACCGCTCGAAGAAACCGGTCTACTGGTCGATTCCGTGCGAGACCGCGCTCGCCGAGGCGGAGGTCGAATACAAGGACCATGTCAGCCCGTCCATCTGGGTGAAGTTCCCGGTGCCCGCGGCCGAGGCCGATAAGTTCGGGCTCGCCGGCGGGCAACCGTTGTCCGCCGTGATCTGGACGACCACGCCCTGGACGCTTCCCGCCAACCTCGCGATCGCGGTGCATCCGGAGATCGACTACGCGGTCGTCAGCCACGCGGGCGAGCGCTACCTCGTGGCCGCGCCGATGGTCGAGCGTCTCGCCGGCGACACGCGCCTCGAGGGCGTCCGTGTTGAGCAGACGGTGCGGGGCGCCTCGCTCGAGCACCTGCAGGCGCGCCATCCGTTCATCGACCGCGCCAGCCCGGTCGTGCTCGCCACGTATGTGACGACCGACAGCGGCACCGGCTGCGTGCACACCGCGCCCGGGCACGGCGTGGAGGACTACCAGACCGGGCTGAAGTACAAGCTCGAGATCTACAGCCCGCTGGACGATCAGGGCCGCTACATCAACGACGGCCAGGTCCCGGCCGGACTCGTCGGCGTGACCGTGCTCGAGACCAAGGGCGTCTCGCCGGCCAACGAGAAGGTGCTGGCAATGCTGCGCGAACGCGGCGCCCTGCTCCACCACGAGAAGTATTCGCACAGCTACCCGCACTGCTGGCGCTCGAAGACACCCGTGGTGTTTCGCGCCATGGACCAGTGGTTCATCTCCGTCGATCGCGACAACCTCCGCCAGAGGGCGCTCGACGCCATCGGCGAGGTGAAGTGGATCCCCGCCTGGGGCGAGAACCGCATCCGCGGCGCTGTCGAGGCCAAGCCCGACTGGTGCATCAGCCGCCAGCGCCAGTGGGGCCTCCCCATCCCGGTCTTCTACAACGAGGATGGCGACGCGCTGCTCGACGCCGCGCTCATCCGCCACATCGCCGACAAGGTCGCGAGCGAAGGCGGCGTCAATCTCTGGTGGCGCGAGTCTGCCGAGTCGTTGCTCGCTGGATACGAGCTTCCCCCCGCCTTTCGCGGGCGCAGGCTGACGAAGGGCGTCGACACGCTCGACGTCTGGATCGAGTCGGGCGCGAGCCATCTCGCGGTGCTCAAGGCGCAGGCCGACAGCGCCGGCGGCTGGCCCGCCGACCTCTACCTCGAGGGCAGCGACCAGCACCGCGGCTGGTTCCAATCGTCACTGTGGACGAGCATGGTGACGCAGGGCCGCCCCCCGTACAAGACGATCCTCACCCACGGCTTCGTCGTGGGCCAGGACGGCCGCAAGATCAGCAAGAGCGACGGCAAACCGCAGACGTCCGATTCGTTCGTCAACAAGTATGGCGCCGATGTGATCCGTCTCTGGGTCGCGTCGACGGATTTTCGCGACGACATCCCGGTGTCCGACCAGATCCTCGGGACGGTCTCCGACACCTACCGCCTGCTGCGCAACACGCTGCGATTCCAGATCTCGAACCTCTTCGATTTCGACGCGGAGCGGGACTCGGTTCCGGAAGCGCAGCTCGACTTGATCGACCGCTGGGCCCTGGCCAAGGCGGCCGAACTCGTCCAGCAATGCACCGTCGCCTACGACGCCTGCGAGTTCCACCGCGTTTACCAGCTCTGCAACCAGTTCTGCTCGGTCACGCTGTCCGCGCAGTACCACGACATTCTCAAGGACCGGCTCTACACGCTGCGCGCGGACGCCCCGCTGCGCCGTTCCTCGCAGACGGCGATCCATCGGATCTTCCTGGCCCTCGCGCGCGTGCTCGCCCCGGTGCTGGCGTTCACGACTGACGAGGCCTGGGCGCACCTGACGAAGAACAACGACTTCACCGACGCCCTGCTCCTGCTGCAGGGCTGGCCCGACGACCTCGCGAAATTCGCAGACCCCGAGGCGGTGTCGGCGATCGAGCAGCTGCTCAAGCTGCGCAGCCGCGTCTACGAAAAAGTCGAAGCCGCACGCCAGGCCGGCCGCATCGGCAAGTCGCTCGACGCGGCGGTGACGCTGATCGCACCGCCTGCGCACGCCGACTACACGCTCGCGGCCAAACACCGCGACGCGCTTGCGGAAATCTTCATTGTCTCGCAGGTTCACCTGCGGCCGACCGAGAGCGATGATCTTAGCATCGCCGTCGATCGGGCCGGCAGCGGACGTTGTCCGCGCTGCTGGCGCTGGTTGGAAGAACTCCACGGCAGCACTGAGAACGCCGTCCTCTGCCCCCGCTGTGAGGACGCGTGCCGCGGAAAATAAGCGTACCCCAAGCCCCGCCGATCATGGGAAAGTCCAAGACCGCATCGAAGAAAACGTCGAAGCACACCACGAAGACGAAGGCCCACGCTGTGCACAAACCAGTCAAGAAGACCGTCGCGCGGCCGACGAAGTCTACGGCCCGGAAGGAACCGGTGGCAAAGAAGCCATCGAAGTCGTCCTCGTCCCCGGCGTCGAACAAGGCGAAGAAACCCGAAAAGCATTCCTCTGCACCGAAGGCGAAGGTGGAACCACCACCCGCCAAAGCGAAGGCGGCGCCCAAGCCCGCGAGCGCGGCGCCCGCGACACCCGCAACCGCAACCGAAAAACCTCTCCCCCGTTTGACACCCGACGAACTCAGAAAACAGCTCATGGCGAAGGCGAAATCGCGCACGAAGACGCAGCGCGCCTCCGCGTTCACCCTCGACGATGTGCGCGGCGAACTCGCCCGCGCGAGCACGTCGCGACCCGCCACCACCAAGGCGCCGAAGAGCGAGGCCCACACCAAGCCGGCCCCCGCGGCTGCCCCGGCTCCCAAGCCGCTGCCCAAGATCGAGCAGCGCCAGTACGGCGCGGCCTCGCTCGCCGACATCCTCGGCTACAACCCGGTGAAGAATGAGAAACCGGAGGACGAGGAGGCGCAGATCGACAAGAAGTTCATCCGCTACTACAAGCTCCTCGTCGAATTGCGCGAGCATGTGAAGTCCGGCCTCGATATCCATACTGAGGATACGCTCAAGCGCTCCTCGCGCGATGACTCGGGCGATCTGTCCGGCTATGGGCAGCACATGGCCGACGCCGGCACCGACAATTTCGATCGCGATTTCGCCCTCAGCCTCGTGTCCAACGAGCAGGAGGCGCTCTACGAGATCGAGGAGGCGATCAAGCGCATCAAGAACGGCACCTACGGAATCTGCGAACTGACCGGCAAGCCGATCAGCAAGGACCGCCTGCTCGCCGTGCCGTTCGCGCGTTTCTCCGTGGAGAGCCAGGCCGAGATCGAGAAGACCAAGCGTCGCACCGCCAGTCGGGGCGGCGTCTTCGGCGAAGGCGGCGTGGAGGAAGGCTCGCGCATCGTCGAGGAGGAATCGGAATAGGTCGGTCAACGACCACCACCGTGCTTGCCCGCACCTACCACTACCGCTGGCTCCTGCTCCTGGCGGTGGTGGTGTTCGCCCTGGACCAGGTCACGAAGGTGTGGATCAACCACACCCTACCCTTCGAGACCTACTTCGAACCGGGTCGGATCACAATCATCCCCGGGTTCTTCCACCTTGTGCACGTGGGCAACACGGGCGCGGCGTGGGGCATGTTCGCCGGCAAGACGATCTGGCTCGCCGCTCTGGCGGTTCTGACGCTCGCGGGAATCTTCATCTTCCGCCATCACCTCGAGTTGCGACGCATCGTCACGCAGGTGTGCTTCGGCCTGCTCTGCGGCGGAATCTTCGGCAACCTCGTCGACCGGCTCGTGCACGGGCACGTGATCGATTTTTTGCTCTTCACCTTCGGCTCCTGGGACTTTCCGGCCTTCAATGTCGCGGATTCGGCGATCTGCGTCGGCGTCGCGATCTACCTGTATCAGTCCTTCCGCGAACCACAGCGCGCCGAGATCGGCAGCCGGTGAGAAGCAAAGGGCTGAAGGACTGAAGGGCTGAACGGCTGAAGGGAGAAAGCGCCGGAGTGTGCGCCCTCACCGACGAAGCACTCGCAGCCGGGATGACTTCGCAGAAGCAAACGGAGGGGACGGAGGAAGCCAGAACGCGCCTCTCCGTGCCATCGCTGTGACCTCTGTATCGTCACTCGGGAAACCGGTCCATGCATTCGGCCTACAGCCTTTCAGCCTTTCAGCCCTTCAGCCCTTCCCTAGAGTCGCCCCCATGCGCAGCATGACTGGCTATGGCCGCGGGGCGGCCGCCCGCGACGGATGGGAAGTCACCGTTCAACTCTCCTCGGTGAACCGCAAATCACTCGAAGTGGCAGTATCCCTGCCGCGGGAGTGGCAATCGTTCGAGCCCGAGATCACGGCCCTGGTGCGCGACAAGGCGGCCCGCGGGCGCGTGCAGGTGGCGATCGACATCCGCGGCGGCGCCGCCTCCAGCGGTCTCGTGTGGAACGACGTCGCGGTGGAATCGACCCTGGAACGACTCACGCTCCTCGCCGCACGCCACGAGGTGGCCTTCACCCCCACGCCCGAACTGCTTCTCGAACTCGCCCAGGCCAACCGCCTCGAGGCACCCAGCCTGCCCCCCGACACGGCCCTGGCGCTGATCCGAGAGGCGGTCGAGCCCGCGCTTCGGGATTTCGCCGCGATGCGCACGCGCGAGGGCGACGCTCTTGCGCGTGATCTGGCTGCACGCGCGGCCATGCTCGCGGCGGCCGTCGAGACCATCGCGGAACGCTCGCCGCTCGTGGTGCAGAACTATCGCGAAAACCTCCTGCAACGCCTGCGCAACGCAGGGCTGGAGCTTGACGTATCCGACGATCGGGTACTTCGCGAGATCGCGCTGTTCGCCGACCGCATCGACATCTCCGAGGAGCTCACGCGACTGCGCAGCCACCTTGCGCAGTTCTCCCAGCTCGGCTCGGAAACCGAGCCGGTCGGCCGCAAGGCCGAGTTCATCCTCCAGGAGATCGGCCGCGAGATCAACACGGTCGGCAGCAAGGCGAACGACCTCGAGATCTCGCGCGCCGTGATCGGGTTCAAGAACGAACTCGAGCGCATCCGCGAGCAGATCCAGAATGTGGAGTAGTCGCCGCCGGCCTGGCGGCTTCGCGTCGAGGGGAGATAGCGTCGGGATCAAGCCAGCCACAGCGAGCACAGAGGGGCCACAGAGGTCACAGAGCCGAATGGCGGGACGACGGCGCACGCTCCGAAAGTAAGGCGAGGCCTCTGGCCGAGCCGCGCCGAGGCGCTGTCGACAAAGCGGCACCGAGGTAGCGCACTCCAGAAGCACGCCGTTCGCGTCAGCACTCACCCGCCGGACTGGCACCTTCGCGCATGTATCTACGGGTGCGGCTCGGCCGGAGGCCTCGCCCTACCTCGGCTCGGTGAGTTCGGCGTACTCTCTGTGCCTCTGTGACCTACTTCTGGGGGGCCTTCGCTGCGCCCAGCAGCGCCGCCACCTGCTGCACGTCCTTGTCGCCGCGGCCGGAGAGATTGACCAGCACGACCTTTCCCCGGCCCAGTTCGCGGGCGCGCTTGATGCCGTGCACGACCGCGTGTGTTGACTCGAGCGCGGGTATGATTCCCTCGAGCCGCGAGCACAGCTGGAAAGTCTCGAGAACTTCGTCGTCCGTCGCGTAGGTGAACTCGATCCGGCCCTTCTCGCGATAAAACGCGTGCTCCGGCCCGACCGCGGCGTAATCGAGCCCCGCGGAAACCGAATGCGTGCCCTCGATCTGGCCCTCGCCATCCTGGAGGATGTAGGTCTTGCAGCCCTGCAGCACGCCGAGGCGCCCGCCTTCGAAGCGCGCGGCGTGTTCGCCACGCCGGATGCCACGGCCGCCCGCCTCCACACCCCACATGCGAACCTGTGTGTCGGAAAGGAACTCGAAGAACAACCCCATGGCATTGCTCCCGCCGCCGACGCAGGCCACGAGTTCATCCGGCAGCCGGCCCTCGCGCGCGAGGATCTGTTCCTTCGCCTCGCGGCCGATGACGCGGTGAAAATCCCGCACCATCATCGGATACGGATGCGCGCCGTAAACGGTGCCGAGGATGTAGTGGGTGGAGCGAACGTTCGTGACCCAGTCGCGCATGGCCTCGTTGATCGCTTCCTTGAGCGTCTTCTGGCCGGCATCAACGCCCCGCACCTCGGCCCCCATCAGTCGCATGCGAAACACGTTCAGCGCCTGGCGCTCCATGTCGACCGAGCCCATGTAGACCACGCACTCCATCCCGAACTTCGCGCTCACCGCCGCCGTGGCCACGCCGTGTTGCCCCGCGCCGGTTTCAGCGATGATGCGCTTCTTGCCCATGCGCCGCGCGAGCAAGGCCTGCCCGAGTGCGTTGTTGATCTTGTGCGCTCCCGTATGGAGCATGTCCTCGCGCTTGAAATAGATCTTCGCGCCCCCGACGTGCTCGGTCAGGCGCTCGGCAAAATAAAGCTGGGTCGGCCGTCCGCAGAATTCCGTCAGGTGATGGCGCAACTCCTCTTGAAATGCGGGATCGGCGCGCGCCGCGTCGTAGGCGGCACCAAGTTCCTCCAGAGCCGTCATGAGCGTCTCCGGCACGTAGACGCCGCCGAAGCCACCAAACCGGCCATGGGCGTCCGGCAGGCTTTCAGGTGCGATCTTACTGGCGGGGCCTGATGTCGACATGGTCCAGAAAACGTGCCGCCGCAGGACCGGTTGGCAAATGGAATTACCGCGGCGCCGGAAGCCGCGCTCCGGTGTCGAGGGACGCGGGTCTCGATGGCGGTAGGACGAGGCCTCTGGCCGAGCCGCAACAGGGCTGAAGGCTGATACCTCCACGCGGCTCGGCCAGAGGCCTCGCCCGACCCTATGAGCCCGATTCACCCTCGATACACCTCCTGTCGACGCTGGTCTCGCGATCCTTCGCAGGCATTCGACCCTCGTCTCTCGACACTCGGCCCGCCCTCGTCGCTCGACTGTCGACTCTCGACACTCGGCCCCGACCTGAGCCTCAGGCGCCGACGCGCTTGACCGTCACGATCGTGACGTCGTCGTGCTGACGCCCCTCGCCGATGAACCGCTCCACGGTCTCGAGAATTCCGGAGTTGATCTCGGCACACGAGGACTGGCGGTGCACGCGCACGGCATCGATCAACCGGGCGGCCGAAAACTCCTTGTCCTCGGCGTTTGGCGCCTCGGTGAGTCCGTCCGTATACAGAACGAGGATACCTCCCTCGCTGAAGGGGACGGTGCAGTCCGCGATCGCGGGATCAAAGAATTCCGGATCGACCAGCCCGAGGGCCATGCCCTCACACATCACCGGCTCGACCACGAAGCCGCCCCGCACGGCGTCGAAACGCCCGATGAGCGGAGCTTCGTGACCGGCGCGCGCGAGGGTCACCTGCCCGGAGGGCCCATCGACGATCGCGATCGCCGCCGTGACAAACATGCCCTCGCGCATCTCCCCGGACATCACCTGATTCACGGTCCGAAACACGTCCGCAGGCGACCGGGCCCCCTGGAGCGCATGGCGCAGATGCGTGCGACAGATCGCCATGAGAATCGAAGCTGCGACGCCCTTCCCGGAAACGTCGGCGACCACGACAGCAAGCCGGTCCCCGGGAAGCGGCACGATATCGACAAGATCGCCCCCCACGCGTTGGGCAGGGATGTAGCGCGCGTCCACCTCGAGCCCCGCAACCCGTGGAAGCGTCGAAGGCACGAGCATCATCTGCACGCTTCGGGCGAGCGACAGGTCGATGTCGAGCTGCGTCTTCTCGCGCTGCGCGGCGAGCAGTTCGGCATTGTGGACGGCGAGCCCGGCCTGGACCGCCAGCGACTGCACGAGGGAAAAATCCGTATCGGAAAATGCCTGCTCATCCGCGGGATTGGCGACGGCCAGCACGCCGATCAACCGCCCACGAAACTCAATCGGAGTCGCGATGAGTGAATGGACGGCAAGCGCCGGGTCCGGATGGCGCATGATGCGCGCATCGTCGACACCGCGCGCCACATACTCGGCCTTGCGTGCCTGGGCCACGGCGCCGATCAGGCCCTCGCCCAAGGCGAGTTCCTCCGATCGGAGCACTGTTTCGACGAACCGGGCGCGCGTGGAAACGCGGTCCCGCACGCTCTCGGCCAGCGGCTTCTGCGGCGGAAACAGACCTTCCACGGCGGCCCCGCGCAACCGGCCCTCCGGTGTCACCTCGTAGATGCAGCCACTGACAGCCCGCGTGGACCGGACGGCGGCGCGCAGGATGCGTTGGAACAGACTGGCCCGATCGAGCCCATCGCCGAGCGCCTCCGCCATCTCGTGCATGAAGCGCACGACCATGTCCATCTCGTCCTGCAGGCGCTGGACGCGCGCATCGAGCGCGTGGACCTTCGCCTCGGCCGATCGCCATTGCCAGAGGGCAAGGACGGCGATGATCGCCGCGACGATCAGGACCGCCGGCAGCATCTCAGGAGTGGTCGACCCGCCCCCGCAGGAGCGAGATCACATCCTGAAACTTGGCCCGGTTCGCCTCGTCGATCTCGACCAGGGCGTCATGGGCCTCGAGCACCAACCTGGCCGCCTCGTTCTCCGAGAGCTTCGGACCCTGCAGCGCGGTTCCGCCCTCGCGCTTAAGTTCGGCGAGATCCTCCCCGGTGACCACGGCGGCGAGGCGGTGCAAGCCGAGATTGCGCACGAGTTCGAGATTGCGCTGCCCGAGGCGACAGAGGACGAGCGTGCCCGTCGGCACGGCCTTGCGCAGGTCGAGCGCCGCACCGGCCAGGACGCCCAGGAAGGTGCTGTCCATGCCGGTGCAGTCGGCAAAATCGAAGACGAACCGGCGGTGTCCCTCGCGCACCGCCTGCTGGATGTAGTCGCGCACGTACTGGCTGTTCTGAAACGAAGCCCTTCCGCAGACCCGCACCACAATGGGGTCGGAGGCAGCGTTGACGAGGAACGGAGATCCGTGGTTTGCAGCCATCAGCTGTGATTTATCGGTACGAAGCGCACATCAGGAAGCGTTTCTTACGATCTCACGCAACACGAATGGCAAAATGCCGCCATGTTGGTAGTACTCGATCTCGATCGGCGTATCGATGCGGCAGCGAACCGGCACATCGGTCACCGAGCCGTCGGCGCGCGTGATGCGCAGGGTCAGGTCCTGCTGTGGTTTGAGGAGCGGACTGAGGCCGACGACGTCGAACACTTCCGTGCCGTTGAGGCCCAGTGTCTGCGCGCCGGTGCCCTCCCGGAACTGGAGCGGCAGCACACCCATGCCCACGAGATTGGACCGGTGAATCCGCTCAAAACTTTGCGCCACCACGACCTTCACCCCGAGAAGATTCGTCCCCTTGGCCGCCCAGTCGCGCGAAGAACCCGTGCCATACTCCTGGCCGGCGATGATGATCAGGGGCGTGCCGCGCTTCTTGTATTCCTGCGCGGCATCGTAGATCGCCATCTTCGCGCCTTCGGGCTGGAGCAGCGTGAGACCGCCCTCCTCGCCACCGAGCATCAGATTCTTGATACGCACATTCGCAAACGTGCCACGCGTCATGACGCGGTCGTTTCCGCGCCGCGAACCGTAGCTGTTGAAGTCCTCGAAGCTCACACCGCTCTCAAGCAGGAAACGCCCGGCCGGGGAGGCCTTCTTGATCGCACCCGCCGGCGAGATGTGGTCGGTCGTGACGGAGTCGCCGAAAATGCCGAGCGGGCGCGCGCCCCTGATCTCGGCGATCGTGCCCGCCTGCATGGAGAAGTTGGTGAAAAACGGCGGCTCCTGGATGTAGGTGCTCGTCGCGTCCCACGCGTAGACATGGCCGACGGTGGACGGAATCTCGTTCCACTTGGGGTTCTGCGCCGCGAAGTCAGTGTAGAGGCTGCGGAAAACCTCGGGCTTGAGCGCGGACTGCATGGCATCGCGCACCTCGCTGATGCTCGGCCAGATGTCACGCAGGTGGACGGGGCCGGCCCGGCCGATCCCGATTGGCTCGGACGACAAGTCCACATCAATCCGGCCCGCGAGCGCGAACGCGACGACGAGCGGGGGCGACATGAGGAAGTTCGCCTTGATGTTCTGATGGACGCGCGCCTCGAAGTTGCGGTTGCCGGAGAGCACGCTGGCGGCGACGACGTCGTTTTTCACCACGGCCTCCTCGACCACAGGAGCGAGCGGACCGGAGTTTCCGATACACGTCGTGCAACCATAACCCACGAGGTTGAAGCCGAGCTGGTCGAGGTAGGGCTGCAGGCCCGTCTTCGTGAGATAATCGCTCACCACACGTGAACCCGGGGCGAGCGAGGCCTTCACCACCTTCGAGACCGAGAGGCCCTTCTCCACCGCCTTCTTCGCGAGGAGCCCGGCGGCGAGCATGACGCTCGGGTTCGAGGTGTTGGTGCAACTGGTGATCGCGGCGATCAGGACCGAACCATGGCGAATCTCGCCCTCCAGCGCGGCGCCGTTCTCCGGAATGACCGGATCGGGCGTGGGACGGTTGTTCGCCATCTCGCGCTCCGTGACCACGTTGGTGTTCTTGGCCGCCGCTTCCGGCGACGTGATCGGTTCCTGACTGCCGCCGCCTCCGGATTGCGCCGCTGCAGTGCCAGCAAAGGGAAATGTCTTTCCGAGTTCGCCGGCGTCCTTTCCAAAGCCGCTCTCGGTCACCGGCTTCGAGAAGGCGCTGACAAATGTCTCCTTCAACTTGGGCAACTCGATGCGATCCTGGGGGCGTTTTGGCCCGGCCACGCTGGGCACGACGCTCGAGAGATCGAGGTCGAGCACCTGCGAGTAGTCGATGTCGCCCTTCTGCGGCACGCCCCAGAGGCCCTGGGCCCGGAAGTAATTCTCGTAGGCGCTGATGTGCTCCTCGCTGCGGCCAGTGGCGCGGAGGTAGTTCACGCACTCCTCGTCAATCGGGAAGAAGCCCATGGTCGCGCCGTATTCGGGGGCCATGTTGGCGATCGTGGCACGGTCGACGACCGGCAGCGCCCGCGCGCCGGGACCGAAGAACTCCACGAACTTGCCCACCACCTTGGCCTTGCGCAGGAGCTGCGTGACCGTGAGGGCGAGATCGGTCGCCGTCACGCCCTCGCGCAGCGAGCCCGTGAGGTGCACGCCGACGACGTCGGGAGTAAGGAAATACACGGGCTGGCCGAGCATGCCGGCCTCGGCCTCGATGCCGCCGACACCCCACCCCACGACGCCGATGCCGTTGATCATCGTGGTGTGGGAATCGGTGCCGACGAGTGTATCCGGATAGTAGATCTGAGACTTGAGATCTGAAATTTCAGATTCACAGGACAGCACGCCCTTGGCCAGGTGCTCGAGGTTGACCTGGTGCACGATGCCGATGCCCGGTGGGACGACCTTGAAGGTGTCGAACGCCTGCATGCCCCACTTCAGGAACTGGTAGCGCTCGCGGTTGCGCCGGAACTCGATCTCGAGGTTGCGGACGAACGCGTCGGGCGAGCCGTTGATGTCGACTTGCACGGAGTGGTCCACCACGAGGTCCACCGGGACGAGCGGCTCGATGACCTTCGGGTTTTTACCGAGCCTCGCCACAGCCGAGCGCATGGCGGCGAGATCGACCAGCAACGGCACGCCGGTGAAATCCTGCAATACGATGCGGGCGACGACGAACGGGATCTCCTCCGTCCGGGTTGCGTTCGGCTGCCAGCCCGCGAGGTCGCGCACGTTCTGCTCGAGCACCTTCTTGCCGTCGCAGTTGCGCAGGACGGACTCGAGCACGAGGCGGATCGATACCGGGAGCCGCGAGATGCGGCCGATCCCGGCGGCCTCAAGCGCGGGCAGGGAATGGAAGCGGCCCTGGCGGCCGTTCCCGAGGTCGAAGCTCTTCAGCGTGCGAAACGGGTCGTGGAGGGAGGAAGACATGGGCGGATCGAAATATCGGAAAAGGCGCGTCCCGGCGCAAACGGGCGGCCGGGACGACGATGAACGGGCTCGTCAGGCGAGGGCGGCTTTGACCGCATCAATATTCGGAAGGTCTTTGGGTGTCGGCGTCTGCTCAGCGTATTTGATGACCCCGTCCTTGCTGATGACAAAGGCGGCGCGGGCGGCGGTGTCCCCGATGCCGGCGAGGTTCGGGAAGACCACATCATAGGCTTTGATCACGGTCTTGTTCAGGTCGCTCAGGAGAGGAATCTTGATGCCGGCCTGCTTGGCCCACGCCTCCTGGGAGAAGACGTTGTCCACGCTGATACCATAGACGGCTGCGTCCAACTTGTCGAATTCGGCAAGCCCGCCCGAGACATCGCACAGCTCGGTCTGGCACACGCTGGTGAAGGCCGCCGGGAAGAAGAGGAGCACGGTGTTCTTCTTGCCGAAGTTGGAGCTGAGCGTGATGTCTTTGAGGCCGTCGGCGGTCTTGGTCTTGAGGGTGAAATCGGGGGCTTTGCTTCCTAGGGCGAGTGGCATGTTTGTATTTGTTGATTAACAGGTTTGGACGAAAACGGGCAAACGAACGGAAGGGGAAGGCTGGTCCGGCCGGCGAAGTGAGACAAACACAAAGGCTGGCGGAAACGGGTCCAGGCTCAACGAACACTTACCCTTATGTCGTTGGCCCTCAGGCGATCAGCGGGCGCGATACTCCGGGCCCCGGCGCCGATGCGTCAGGCCGTGATGCCGGAACGAGCGGGAGAATCGCGTCGCGCTTGGGGACGTGCGGACGCGAGCCCAAAAACCCAGCCTCAGGTCGCGGAAAAGGCCGAGGGCTGCACCCGTCTCCGCCTCAGGATGCCGACCACCAACACCGCCGCCGCGATGCCGAGCAGGGAGCCGCCCAGCAGCGGGCGATAGGCCAGCCACGCAAGCCCGATCGTGACGCACGTGAGGACGAGCGCGGCAAGAAAGGCAACCATGCCGATGCCCGCTCCAAGCACCGTGCCGATGATCGGCACCACATCGCCAAGCGTGGCCACCGGCTTGAGCACCAGCCCGATTCCCAGCGCCATGGCCAGAAAACCTCCGAGCCGCAGGCCCCAGGTGAGGATTGTGTTGGCTCGGACCTCCTGGTCGAACAGCCCGGCGGCCGAATGCGTTCCCGTCTCGATCACCGAGATCGTCGTCCCCTCGGCCGTGACATACGGCTCAAACGTCACCCCTTGGCGCCGCGCCAGCAGGCTCACCGTGGACGGCTTCAGCACGCGGTAGGAAACCTGGAGGTCGCCGATCTGCGGATCGCCCGGATCTCCTCCCAGAAAATAGGAGCCATCCACCACGCGACAGGGACGGGCCTGGGCGACCGCCGGGTCCTCGGACATGGGCAGTTCCTCATCGGCTCGCAGCGTCTGCACCATGCCGGCGGGAAGCGTGTAGACGCCGAGCGTCACGCGATCCGCGTTCCATGATTTCGAGCTGAAGGGCATGCGAGGATTCGGCGGCGACTGCTTCTCGTAGAACTCACTGGGATCGTGCCAGGTGTCGTCCCAAGCCTTGGCATAGGTGTAGGTCGTGATCGTCTTCTCCCCGCCGCCGAGCTGCTTTTCCTTTCGGGTGCGTTCCGACTCCACCCATTGGAACATCTTGACCGTGCGCTCGAGCCTGAGGGCGTTGAGCGCGACGCCGAATTGCGGGTCGCGAAGGACAGCCTCGGTGGCAGCCGGCCCGCTCACGTGCACGAGTTTCCCATCTGTCGCCGGGTCGAGCCGCTCCAGCGCAGCTTCCACGCACGCTTTCCGGCCCTCCTCCAGGCCCTTCGCCGTGCGCACGGCGCGACCTTCGTTCCAAAACAGCAGGACAAAGGAGGCCACAAAGAACACCACTCCCGCCAGGACGCCCTTGATCGATTGCATCAAGCGGCTGCCGTACGACGAATACTCCACTTTCTGAGCCATAGGGTTTCCTTTCGCTCGGGGGGCCAGCGTCGCCCGTGACTCTAGCGCCCGGTACACCCGCCATGCAATGGCATTCTGCCCGCCCGGGAGGCTCCCGAATTCCCCTTGAGCCGCGCGGGGCTGCTCCGCATACCGGTCGCTTCCATGCCCTCCTTGATCGAAGACCTGCAATGGCGGGGATTGCTCGCCGACTGTACCGACCTCCCCGGTCTCGCCGACCGGCTGCAAGCGGGACCGATCACGGTGTACTGCGGGTTCGATCCGACGGCGGACTCGCTCCACGTCGGTCACCTCATGGGCCAGCTCACGCTCAAGCGCTTCCAACTCGCCGGCCACCGCCCGATCGCCCTGGCCGGTGGCGCCACCGGCATGATCGGCGACCCGTCTGGGCGCTCATCGGAGCGCAACCTGCTCACGCGCGAGCAGCTCACGCACAACATCGGCTGCATCAAACAGCAGCTTTCCAAGCTGCTCGACTTCGAGACCGCCGCGAATCCCGCCCGCCTCGTCGACAACGCAGATTGGACCGCGCCGATCAGCTTCCTCGATTTCCTGCGCGACATCGGAAAACACTTTTCCCTGAACGTCATGCTTGCGAAGGACTCCGTGAAGTCGCGCATGGAGGGCGACTCCGGGATCAGCTTCACCGAGTTCAGCTATCAACTGCTGCAGGCGTTTGACTTCCTCCACCTGCGCCAGTCCTTCGACTGCGAACTCCAGGTCGGTGGCTCCGATCAATGGGGGAACATCGTCGCGGGCACGGACCTGATCCGCAAGAAACTCGGCGCACCGGCCTGGGGCTGGACTTTCCCGCTCATCACCAAGAGCGACGGCACCAAGTTCGGCAAGACCGCCAGCGGTGCGGTCTGGCTCGATCCACAGAAGACGAGCCCGTACCGCTTCTACCAGTTCTTCATCAACACCGAGGACGTGATGGTCAGCCCGTACCTGCGCAAGTTCACGCTCCTTCCGCGCGAGCAGATTGAGGCCCTCGAGGCCGGGCACGCGGCCAACCCGGGCGCGCGGGCCGCGCACGCCGCGCTCGCCCGCGAGGTGACCACGCTCGTGCACGGCGCCGCCGCCTGCGAGGATGCCGTGCGCGCCAGCCAGCTCCTCTTCGGCGGCGATCCCACCGGTGTATCCGAATCGGCCCTGCGCGACATCGCCGCGGAGGTGCCGGGCGCGGCGATCGCGCGCACCAGCCTCGCGGGCGACGGCGTGAACATCGTCGACCTGCTGGCGACGACGGGGCTCTGTCCCTCGAAAGGCCAGGCCCGCAAGGACGTCGAGGGCGGTGGTATTTACGTTAACAATACGCGAGTCGCCGGCGCCAGCCGCCAGGTGACGGAGGGTGATCTCCTGCACGGGCAGCACGTGCTGCTGCGCAAGGGCAAGCGGAACTACCTGCTGGTCAGGGCGGAGTAGCGGGGATGCCGAAGGGCGAATGATGAATGCCGAGTGCCGCCGGTGCATCGTCGGCGTACGCGGTGCATCGTCGGCGTACGGATGGGTGACATTGTTTCGCGGCGCGGCCAGAGGCCTCGCCCTACCTCAGGCCGGCTCAGTGGGTAGGGCGAGGCCTCCGGCCGAGCCGCGTTGGATGTTGTCTGCCGGCGAGCGTCCGACCCACTCTGCTGCATGCCCCTACCCCAGCGACGCCGCCTCTACCACACGCCGCCCGGATGGGTCGAATCAGGCGCACGCTTCTTCATCACGATTTGCACCGCAAACCGCGGGTAGACCGCTCTGACGCTCCCCCACATCGCCCCGGTCCTGCTGAAGAACGCCGTTCACTACCACTGCATCGGACGATGGTGGATGGATGTTTTTCTTCTCATGCCCGACCACGTGCACGCACTTCTCAGCGTACCGATGGAATCGGCGCTGAAGTCCACAATCTCACAGTGGAAAGGGTTTCAGACAAAAGCCGTGGGCGTGACCTGGCAGTCAGGCTTCTTCGATCATAGACTTCGCACGGACGAATCCGCCAACGAGAAGGTGCACTACATCCTGAACAATCCTGTGCGAGCCAGGCTCGTCTCGAGACCCGAAGATTGGCCGCATGCATGGGTGCAGTGGCGGGATGACATCGAAGGGAGTCGCGGGGATATGTGACGTCGCTCGCGGCTCGGCCAGAGGCCTCGCCCTACCTCAGGCCGGTTCCGCAGGCAGGGCGCGGCCTCTGACCGAGCCGCGAAAACGAACAGGCTGTCGTCCGCCGACGGGCCATTCGCCACTCGGCATTTGGCCTTCCCTACCCTCCCAACTCCCTTCTCAGCCCCTCCGGCAGCAGCGCCAGATCGCTTGTGTCCTCGATCGCGAGCTTGATCTGTTCGCGTATCCGAGAAAGCGGCACGGGCGGCATGTAGTTGGCCAGCTGCTGGCGCAGAAGGTCCAGCGCGGGCTCCTGGCTGATGTGATGCTGGCGGAAGACGGCGCTCGCCAGCGACGTCGCGGCACCGGCGGTGAGCAGTTCCGGAGGCTCGAGGTCGGCCGGACATGCCTCGGGAAGCTCCAGTCCAAAACGCTTGAATACGCCCCGCATCATGGCCCAGCGGTCCTTCAGCTCGAACGCCGGCAGAACGGGCAGCCGGCGATCCACACGCCCGGGCCTTTTCAGGTCGACCTCCACCAGGTCCGGGCGCGAGGTGGCCAGCACCCAGAGAATGCGCCCGCGGTTGTCCTGGTCGGCCATGAACTGCGCGAGCATCGAATAGAGGCGGCCATTGACGTCGCTCGACGAGTCGGCTCCCGAGCGCCGGCCGAGCGTCTGGTCGGCCTCATCAATGAAGACGAGGCACTCGCCCACCGCACCGATCAGCCTGAAGATCTTCTCGAGGTTGCTTTCCGAACTGCCCACCCAGCGGTCCCGAAAGTTCTTCAGGACGATGACGGGAAGCTGCGCCTCGCCCGCGATGCAATTCACCAGGAACGTCTTCCCGGTACCGACCGGACCGGCGATCAGATAGCCCATCGGCACCGCCTTCGAGACGCCCTCGCGCATCAACCTGAGGTCGGTGCGCACCGCCTCCACCAGCTGCGGCTGGCCGTGGTAGTCGTCCAACGTGACCTTTGACTCGACGAACTCCACCAGGGATGAGCTGTCGCGCTCGACCAGTTCCTTGCGCAGCGCACTCACGGCGGCGGAATCGAGCGGCTTGTTCGCGTGCGATCGACGCCGGAGCAGGCTGATGAGCGACGTGCGCGTGAGCCCGCGGAGCTTGCGGGCGAGCACCTCCGGCGCCCGGGAAAAATCGCCGAGGCTTCCGGGAAACGCTGCGCCGAGGCGCGTCAGGTCGGCGACAAGGTCCTCTTCAGCCGGCAGGCCCACCGTCAACGTGGCCGCGAGCGGGTTGGCGCGCACCATCAGGTGCAGGTCGCTCAGGTTTTCCGCCAGGAGAAAGGTCGTGAGGCTGAACCACTCGTGCGTGGACGGCCGCGACCACTCGCGCACGAGCGAAGCGCCGGCGCCGAGGTCGAACTGCAGATTGCCTCCATCGCCCGGTACGAGCATCTGGGCGTCGCGCAGGATCGCGGCGACATGGACGGGGCGCCGCTCGGAAACGGCGAGGTTGTTGAGGAACAGGAACAGCCGGCGAAGCGCCGCGAGATACTCCATGGGCGAGCTCCGCAGGTCGCGCAGCGCGGCCAGGCCTTCCCACCCCTCCAGCATCTCGCGCCCGCGACGCACGTCGATGCCGTGCGCGATGTCGAGCTCCACGATAACGGTGAACCCGCCCAGCAGCCGGCGAACAAGAAACTCGTCGAGATCATGGTACTCGGCAAGCGGGCCCCGCGCCGCGCCCACGGGCCTGGGCGCCGCGGGCGGCACCAGCCCGGGGGTCTTCGCCTCCGCACCGTGCCAGAACACATCCTGCACGTTGCCATGGAGGATGAACTGACAGGCGGCCTCGGAGGCGTAGAGAGATTCGAGTTCGTGGATCCAGGAGGCCATGGGGCGTGTATTCGGATCGTGGTGAGGCGCGGCCTCCGGCCGCGCCGCGTTCGTGCAACTGTCTTCTCCTGAGCGGCCCGGCCGGAGGCCTCGCCCTACCTTCTGCAGATCCTCAGGCGGACTCGCCGAGCCGGGGTTTCTCGGCGGGCGCCGCGGGGGCGGATGCGGCGCCTTCCTTGGGCGCCATGGCGATGTTCTTGCGCGCGAGGAAATTCGCCAGTGCTGCTTTCTTGGAGATCTCCTGCTCCTGCTGCTTGAGCTTGATGTCCGTGAACTGCGAGGTGTCCTGCGAGGCCCGGAGCCGGCCGGAGGCCTTGTCGAGCTTTTCGGTCACCACTTCCTCGAGACGCGACATGTTCTCGAGCGACGAACTCTGCTGCGAGACCGTGCCGGACAGCATCTCCGATACGTCCGCCATCGCCTCCTTCGCCTTGGCCTTCGAGAGGCTCGAGGTCAGCTTTTCGATCTTGCGGCGCGTCTCCTTCTCCACGGTCTGGCAGGCGCCGACGAATTCCTTATAGGCCTGTTCGTTCGCGTCGAACTCGGCGCGGTTTTCCGTGAGGTCGTTCTCGACCTGCTGCAGCTGCTCGGCGAGTTCGGCGGCGAGCTCCTCCTTGCCCGCGTTGTACATGACCATCACGCGGCCCTCGAGGTCCTGCTTGCGGCGCTCGCCATCGGCGATCTGCCGCTTGAGGCGTTCCGAGACGGCGGCCATCTGGGCCACGCCATTCTGCATGCGGATGCGGTTCGCCTTGAGGTCTTCCTTGGCGTTCTCGAGGAGCACCTCGGGATTGCGAAACTCGAGGGAGCTGAAGAACAGGCTGATGCGTCCGCGGATCTGGTTATAGATGCGTGAGAAGAGTGCCATGGTGGCGGTTGATGAGTGCTGCGGTTGCGGGGAAAAGGGTCAGGCTTCGCTCTGGAGACGGTAGCCGACTCGGCGGGTCTTGAACGCGGGCATTTCCTTGATCGCGGGCGCGACCTCGCTGCTGATGCGGCTTGTCGAAGCGAGCTGATCGATGGTGTCGTTCACACGCTGGCTGATCTGGCCCACGGACTTGGAGGCATACAGGTCGGAGCGCACGAGCTTGAGCTGCTGCTCGATGCGGTCGAGTTCCGCCCGGACGAGTTCCAGGTTCTCGGCCGCGCGCTGGAACTGCTGGTGGCGCCTGCGCAATGCATCGAGCGATTCCTGCTTCGTCGCCAAGAGCTGAATACGCGACTCATACGCCGCGGTGCCGGGCTCGACCCGGGCCATGGCCGCCTCGAGCGCCTTCACCTCCGGCTCGAGGTCGAGGATGCGCTCGCCGAACTTCTCGTCGATCTCGCGCTCGATGAAGGCGGCGAGGCCGGTCTCGCTGGCAAGCAGGCCCAGGAACGACCACATCAGCGCGTCCAGTTTCTCCACCGGGAAATCCGGCGCCTGCGAGCCGGGCAGCTGCGCCTCGATCTCGCGGCAAACCGTCACGAGGGCCTCGTAGCGCAGGCGCTGCGCGGGCACCAGCCGGCGGACGAGCGAATCGCGCTCGGCCCGCACACCCGCGAGAGCGGCCGCCTCCTCCGCGGCGAGCTTCTCGAGTTCCGCCGCATCCACGCGCCGGCGAAACCAGCGTGAGTCGCCGATGAAGACCCAGCCGAGCACGTAGGCCGTGGCGCCGGCGATCAGCCCCAGCGGCTCTCCCGAGGCAAAGCCCGCACCGAGCGTCGCGAGGGCGATCACGCCGTGCGTAAAGCTCCTGGCGAATGCTTTGAGGTAGCCGAAGCGGTTCATCCGGAAGAGAGGCGGAGGGCGGAAGGCAGATCGCTGAACCCGAGGCGTGCGGACGCACGACAGTCGGGCGAGGCCTCCGGCCGAGCCACACACGTGCCCGATGGGTGTTCCCGGCTCGGCCGGAGGCCTCGCCCCACCCGCCGAGCGCTGCTGCCGAAGGCACTCATTCCACCGTGAACCACTGCACCTCGACACGGCGGTTCTTTTCGGCGTCAGTCCCGCCGGGTTCCTCCCAGCCGCGGCCGATCACCTCGATGCGCGAATCGGGCAGCTGGTAGCGGTTGGCGAGTTCCACGCGCACCGACTCGGCCCGCTGCTTCGAGAGCTCCATCGCCTTCAACGCCATCTGGCGGACGAACTTGTCGCCGCCCTGCTTGCGAAACTCCTCGATCATCGAGTTGTCCACGTGGCCGCGCAGGAGGATGGTCGAACCCGGCGCGACCTGGAGAAGTTGCTTGATCGAGGCGTAGTTCTTGTCGTTGTCCGCAGTCCCCTGCAGGACCGCGGAGTTGGGCTCGAAGAAGAAACGGATGTCGCGCGTGAGGAGCGGGTTCTGCTCGATGGATCGCGTCGCCGCCGAGCGAATCGGTTGAATGGATACGGTCTGCTCCGCGTATTTGGAGGCAAACGGCGCGTCGAGTTTCAGGTCGAGGAGCCGTTCCGGGGGAATCGAGTGTTCCAGAAGCGGCCCGTAGGCGAACATGGCCGACTGGAAGATTCCGCCATAGCTTCCGGCCGCGTCGATCGCGCCCGAGAAGAACGCCCTGTTCTCGGGCAGGTTCGAAAAGTGGATCTGAGCCAGCTCGGTCTTCGCCTTCGCGCGCGAATCCCACTTGAAGGCCCTGGTGATCACGTCGAGGTGGGCGTCCGGATTGTTGCGGACCCTGTCGTTGCCCGCGAGCAGGCCATCCACCAGACCCTCGACGACCTTCGGGTTGGCCTGCGCGAAGGGCTTGTTCACCACGAGCACGTCGGCGACCACGAGCAGGTTGCGATTGTCGACGAGCACGCGCGTCTTTCCCTGGGTGGCCTCGAGCACCTCCTGGATCTTGGAACCCCAGAGCACGGCGCCCGCGATGTCGGTCCTGCCCTCATTGACGAGCCGTACGAACACGTCGCCGCCCACGAACGAATCCTCGGCGTAGACAAGGTTGATCTTTTCCGGGTCGGGGGCCTCTCCGGCATCCAGCGCCTTCACGTCGATGCCGGCCTCCGAGGCCAGGTAGCGAATGAAGAAATCCGCCTCGGTGAACTGCGATGCGACGACCGTGCGACCCGCGAGCTGGTTCACGCGCTTGATGTCGTTGAGCACCACGATCGCATCGGAACCGCGGGAGAAGCCGATCTGGGCCGGCACCACCGCCTGGAAGGTCTTCGCGTACACCGCAAGCACATCCACGGTCGTCGCCGATCCGCCGATACGACCGGAATTGAGCGCGTCCCAGCTTTCTTCCTCGCTGATCGTGATCCGCACCTTGAATCCGTGGTTCTTGAAGAAGTAGCTCTCCTCCGAGGGCGCCAGCCCGCCATTCGCGACGATGAGGCCGGCGTACCCCGCGTACTCGCTCAGCTCGAGGTCGAAGATCCCGTCCTTCATCGGATACATCATTGCAGCCGCGAGAAGCGGGACCTCCGACTGGGTCTCGACCAGCCCCTCGATCTCGGCGACCGCCGGGACTGCGGACGCGCGCGCCCCGGAAACGCCCGAGGAAGAGGCCTGCCGGTCGTTGTCGGCCTGGGGATCGAGGCGATCCCACCAACGCCAGACTCCGAAACCGACCACGGCGAGGAACACCAAGACAAACAGGAACTTTTTCATGTGCGGTGCTTGAGGGGATGAAAACCATGTGGCGGATCACTCCGCCACCCGCGAGTCCAACGCCGCAGTGTCGGGATTTCCGCCCCACGCATCAAGCAGAACGCGAAACCGCACCCGCATCCTGCATGCCCGCCCGGCGGCACATGCAGGACGACCCGGATAAACGAGCCGCCCGGACGGCCCCGTGAGGCCGGCGATTCTTCGCCGCACCTGGGCCGCCACAGCGGCACGATGGCGGGCCTCAGCCCGTCAAACCTTCCGGTACTTGGCCGGTTCTATCTTGAACCGATGCCCGGAATCCAAGTCGGTGAAAATGTGCCAGTGGTCGCACGCCGACTCGTGCACGGCCACTTCCAAAACCTGCCCCTGATCGTAGTGGTACTCTTCCGATTCAAAGAGGTGGTCCTCATGCAGGACCGCCTCGCCCAGCTCCCCGGAGTGGTTCTCCAGGATCTCGATTTTCCAGTTCATTGGGGTAATCCTCCGAATTAGTTTGGGGTTAATCGGGCCGAACTGTGGCGCGAATTCTGTGCATCCCGGACACACCGTCAAGTGGACCCGAACCATGCCACCTATTCATCCGTCCACTCCGTAGCAGATCTGATACAGACTAGAAGAAGAGTGCCTCTGCCAGTGCCCGGTCCGGAGGCAGCAGGCGCACGCTTGAACTGATGGAAGCCTTTGACTCTGCGAGTTCGACATGCAGGCAGGCCGCAGCTTGGCCCAGGTCGAAGGCGAGCCGCAGCCTGCCTCCATACGCATAGGAACCGCGGAAATCCAGGCCTCCCGGCGGCAGGTCGGCGACCCGTTCGATGGCACACTCCGGCGGCGGCAGACCGGCCGCCGCCGCACAATCCGCCAGGCCCCCGCGCATCCATTCGGCGATGAGCCGCGATTCGGCCGACAGGTCGGGCCCGTGGTGCAGCGCAATCGAGTCGAGCCCCCGCACAAGCTGGTCGGCAGGAACGTAGCTCAGGAAGTGCCCGAGGCTCTGGCGCACTGGCAGCATGCGTGCGTGTGCGAGATCGCGAATCACACCGGAGCGCGGCCACGCGTAGGTGGAAACCTCGTCGCGCTCGATCGCCGAATCGATGACGATGCGCTGCGCCTGCCCGATGAAGAAGGAATAGTCGCCGAATCGAGAGGCCTGCTGGATCCGATTTGGCCAGTAGTAGAGGGGCAGGTCGCTCTCGATCAGAATGGATGCCTGGTTCTCGATGTAAGCGCGCTGCTCCAGCGGATACGAAAGGAGGATCGCCTCCGAGCACACCATCTCGTGGTGCGAGGTGCCGATGAAGCACTCGCAGAATATCTTCGCGCGCACCTCGCCGCCGCCCCCGAACTCGCGCGGGCACAGCACGATCGTACGGCAGGGGTAGCGGTGCGAAAAGGCCAGCGCTGCATCGAAGACGGCACGGGCGGTGTCCACCGTGCTGTCCAGGCCGAGATGGACCACGAGGTTCATCTGCGACGCGCGAAATTCCGAGGGCGCGGGTTTGCCAGGCGCCGCCTCCATGGCCCACACCTCGGCAAGTGTATGGGCGATGTCGCTCACCGGCGTATCCATGCCGGGCAGGGCGTCGAAGATCGAGGTCATCGGAGGGGAAAAGGGAATAAGGGACTCGGGGAGTAAGGCAGACCGGCGTTCGGAGAATCCGGGTGACCATCCAGGGAGCACACCGACCTGGGAAACCTGTCCGTCGCTCTCTCCCTCACTCCCTTACGCTCTCGGGCGCGACTCGGCGCGCACGTCATGGCCGCCTCCACTCGTGACGGTTCTTCCACAGGAGGCGCTCTGCGGCGAGCGGGCCCCAGGAGCCCGCGGCATAGGTCTCCATGCCGCGCGGACCGAGTGCGGCCCACGCCTCGTGCACCGGCGTGATGAGCTTCCAGGACGCCTCCGTCTCGTCACCGCGGATGAACAACGTGCCGTCCCCGATCATCGCATCGAGCACGAGACGCTCATACGCCTCCGGCGTGTTCGAGCCGAACGTCGTCTTGTAGCGGTAATGCATCTTCACCGGCTGGATACGCGTCTCCAGCCCGGGGATCTTGGCGTTGAGCGAGACCGTCGAGCCCTCGTCGGGCTGGATCTGGAAGGCCAGGGTGTTGGAGGTGAGGTTGATCATCTCCGACTCGCTGAAGAGGTTGCCGGGGGGCCGCTTGAATTGTATCGCGATTTCACTGACACGTCGGGCCATCCGCTTGCCTGAGCGAAGGTAGAACGGCACGCCGTCCCATCGCCAGTTCGCGATGTTGAGGCGCAGAGCCGCGTAGGTCTCCGTGTTTGATCCGGATGAGACCCCTTTCTCCTGCGTGTAGGCGGGCACGGGCCTGCCCGCCACGAGCCCGTCGGCATACTGCGCGCGCACGACATCCCCTTCGCCAGGGTCGAGGTCGAGGGGGCGGATCGCCTTGAGCACCTTCACCTTCTCGTCGCGCACCGCCTCCGGATCGAGCGACACCGGCGGCTCCATCGCAGTGAGCGCGAGGAGCTGCATGGTGTGGTTCTGGATCATGTCGCGCATCGCGCCGCTCGTCTCATAGTAGCCGCCGCGCGAACCGACACCGAGGTCTTCGGCGACGGTGATCTGCACGCAGTCGACGTAGCGCCGGTTCCAGATCGGCTCGAAGATCGTGTTGGCAAAGCGCTGCACCAACAGGTCCTGCACGGTCTCCTTGCCAAGGTAGTGATCGATGCGGAAGACCTGCCGCTCCTGGAACACGCCACCGATCACCCGGTTGAGCTCCTGCGCGGAGGCGAGATCCCGGCCGAAGGGCTTTTCGATGATCACCTTTGAGGCCTTCTCCGTGCCCAGATGCCGCGAGGCCAGCCCGGAGGCGCCGAGGTTTTCCAGGATCGCACGAAAGACCGTCGGCGGCGTGGAAATGTAGAACAGCGCCTGCACGGCATGGCCGACCGTGCGCTCGATCTCTTCGATCCGGGTGCGCAGCTGCTGGAAGGCCTCCAGTTCCTCGTAGCCACCCGCCTGGTACTGCGTGCGCTCGCCCACGCGCTGCCAGATCTCCGCCTGAAACGGCCTCCGCGAGAACTCCGTGATCGCCTCCTTCGCGATGCCGCGAAACTCCTCGTCCGGCACGGGAGTGCGGCCGTACCCCACGAGGAAGAAATCCGCCGGGAGCAGGTTGTCGCAGGCGAGATTGTAGATCGCAGGGATGAGCTTGCGGGCCGTGAGATCGCCCGAGGCGCCGAAGATCACGACGACCGTCGGCGGTGCGCCGCGATGCTTGCTCAGTCCTTTCAAGAACGGATGCCGGGGGGCGTTGTCCATGGTGGAAGGGGCGCTTTAAGCGCCGACGTGCATCAATGACAAGCCGCGTCCGGGATGCAAACGACGAACATTGCTCATCGATCGCATGAGCGCGGTTCTGGATTGAACCACAGAGGGCACAGAGAGCACAGAGGACGAACCGACGAAAAACCTGCCCGAAGGCTGAACGCTGAAAGCTGATGGCTGAAAGCAGGCAAGCCGGCGGCTCAGCCAGAGGCCTCGCCCTACCCTATCTCTGTGCCCTTTGTGTCCTCTGTGGTTCAAACTCCGCCTCAGCCCCGCCGGAGAAACTCCTTCGGGAAAAGGGGCACGTTTTCGAAATGAAGAATCTCGACCTGTTCGGGCGCGGGCCCCGTGATGACTTCCACGATGTCGAAGCGGATCGTGCGGGGTTTCTCCCGGAGCTGGTGGACGTAGTCGCGCGCTGCCTGGAGCAGCGCCTTCCTTTTTCGTGGCCGAACCGCCGAGAAATACCCCGGCACAAGCGCGCCCGCCGGACGGGTTTTCACCTCGACGAAGACAACCACGCCCGCGTCGTCCGCCACGAGATCGAGTTCGAGCCGGCGATCGCGCGGCGAACGCCAGTTGTACACGATGCCGCGAAAACCTTTGTGATGTCTCAACCACTCGGCGGCCTGGCGCTCCCCGGTGGAGCCGCGCTCGGTGGACTCCGAGGTGGACGATTCACGCGCTGCCAGGCGCGCAAGAACACGTCGCAGTGGATTCAACACGGAAGGCTCCTTTCGAGGCCAACCGAGGCGAATAACCCGATCGAGTCTTCCGCCCGGTGATCCGCGTCCCGGGTCCGGACGCGGATGGGGTGCACCCGCAAGGCAGGCTCAGCCAGGGCCTGTCTATTCTGGAGCCCCGCCATGACTCAGAACGTCAGTCGCTGGTTCTGAAAATGGCAGCGGGGGCACTCACACAGCTCGGTTCCCGCTCTGGCCGTGTAAAGCTTGTCACAGCGGATGCAGTGAAAGTTCACCTTGCGCCGTTCGAGATCGTAGAGGTGCTTGTCGCGGCGGTCGTAGTAGAACCAGAGCCCGAACGTGACGGTGCACGCAGCACCGAGGTAGATCACGGCGGCGACACTGATCGGGATCGTAAGCATGGACAGGGGCTGGGACAGCTCGTGGGACCGGCGGTTACGCGTCGGCCGGTGCAGATGGAACCAGAGCCAGCGCCAGGGGCACAGCGAAATCGGCCTCTTCCCGCCAGTTCAGGCCCATCCGCCCGGGCCCGCCCCCCCGCGCCCAGCCCCCGGTGGTTCCACCCGCGCCGCCCCGATGGGACGCGGTTTTCCTGGCTGGACTCCTGCAGCCGGTGCCCGCGGTGACGGCCGAGGGTTCCGGGCGCAGACGACCGCCTAAAAGCAGACACGCCGCGTTCCCGAGGGAACACGGCGTGTCAAAGGTGTTGGACGGCTGAGTACGTCCCAGGGCTGTCGGCTCAGGCCTTGGCCTCGGCAGGCGCGGCGGCCTCGGTCGCCTCGGCGGCAGGCTTGGCCTTCGACTTGGCGCGGCGGCGGCCGCCCTTGGCGTAGCCCGTGTCTCCGGCACCGACGAACTCGATGATCGCCATGTCGGCGGCGTCGCCCAGGCGCGGCAGGGCGAGCTTGTAGATGCGGGTGTAGCCGCCGGAACGGCCGGCGAACTCGGAAGCGCGCTCGTTGAAGAGCTTCTTCACGGCATCCGGATTACGCAGGCGCGACTGCGCCACGCGGCGCTGGTGGATCCTCTTGTCCTCACCCTTCTTGGTCAGGGTGATGAGCTTCTCGATGAAGGGACGAAGCGCCTTGGCCTTCGTGGTGGTCGTGCGGATACGGCCCTTGTCGATGAGGGAGGAAGCGAGGTTGGCAAGAAGCGCGGAGCGGTGCTCCTTCTTCACGCCCAATTGCTGGCGGTGTTTGCGGTGACGCATTGCGGAAAAGGCGAAGAGCCGGGTGCCAAGGGCGGGCCTGAACGGGCACCGTCGTCTCGGATGGCCTTCTGATTACGTGTTTCGTGAAACGGGTTCTGGTGTCGACGGCTGGGATCAGGCGTCCTTGCGCGACTCGAGGAGGCGCTCGTCGAACTTCATGCCAAGCGAGAGACCGAGGGCCTCGAGCTTGTCCTTGATCTCGTTGAGCGACTTCTTGCCGAAGTTGCGGTACTTGAGCATCTCCTGCTCGGTCTTCATGGCGAGTTCGCCGACCGTGGTGATGTTCGCGTTGTTGAGGCAGTTGGCCGCGCGGACCGAGAGCTCGATCTCGTTGACCGACATGTTGAGCAGCTTGCGCAGCTTGTTCTGCTCCTCGCTGACCTCGGCACCCTGGTTCTCGAACTCGTACTTCTCGTCGGATACGCGATCGAAGACGTCGAGGTGGTGCTTGAGGATGGCGCCCGCCTGCTTGAGGGCGTCGTCGGGCGCGATGCGGCCGTCCGTCCAGACCTCGAGGTTGAGCTTGTCGTAGTCGGTGATCTGGCCGACGCGGGTGTTCTCCACGGCGTACTTCACCAGGCGGACAGGCGAGAAGAGCGAGTCGATCGGGATCACTCCGATCGGCTGGTCCTCCTTCTTGTTGTCCTCACCGGGGCAGTAGCCACGGCCCGTGCGGATCTCGATCTCGGCGGAGAACGTCATGTTCTTGTCGAGCGTGCAGATGACCTGCTGCGGGTTGATGATCTGGATGTTGGCGTCGGGCTGGATGTCGGCCGCCGTCACCTGGCCCTCGCGGGTCACGTTGATGCGGAGGCGGACGGTCTCACGGCTGTGCGAGACGATGAGGATCTTCTTCAGGTTGAGGACGATGTCTGTGACGTCCTCGACCATGCCATCCACGCTCTGGAATTCGTGGCTGACTCCGTCGATGCGGATCGACGAGATGGCGGCACCCTCGATGGAGCTCAGGAGCACACGGCGGAGGGAATTTCCGATGGTGTGCCCGTAGCCGGCCTCAAAGGGCTCGGCGATGAATTTGGCGTAGGTGGCGGTGGCGCCCTCCTCGACCTTCATCAAGCGGCTGGGAAGTTCGAACTTGCCAAGGCGTTTCGGCATGGCGGCAAACGGTGTGCGACTACGGTTATCGGTTGGCGGTTAAGCGAAAGAGCAGGCCATTCAGGCCCACTCAGAAGCGGCTGTAGAACTCGACGATCAGCTGGTCGTTGATCGCGGGATCCATCTCCTCACGCACGGGCAGACGGGTGACCGTGCCCTTGAGCCCGTCGTCCTGGCGGGTGAGCCAGGGCGGGACGGCGCGGACGCGGGTCTCCTCGAGGCAGCGCGTGGCGAGCTGGCGCGAGGAGGCGTTGTCCTTGATGGACACCTCATCGCCGGCCTTGAGCTGGTAGCTGGAGATGTCGACCTTGCGGCCGTTCACGCGGACGTGACCGTGGTTGACGAACTGCCGGGCGGCGCGGCGGGTGCGGGCAAATCCGAGGAGGTAGACCACGCTGTCCAGACGCGTCTCGAGCAGCTGCATGAAGCGCTCGCCGGTGACGCCGCGCTCGCGCTTGGCGAGGGCGAAGACGCGACGGAACTGGCGCTCGAGCAGGCCATACATGTAGCGAAGCTTCTGCTTCTCCATGAGGCCGAGGGCGTACTCGGAGTTCTTGCGGCGAAGGCGCGGGCCGTGCACGCCCGGCGGGAAGTTGCGCTTCTCGAGCGCCTTGCAGGGGCCGAAGATCGGCTGCCCGAAGCGGCGGGAAATGCGGGACGAAGGACCGGTATAACGAGCCATGGTGGCGGAAAGGTGAGAAAGGGATTGAGGGAGTGAGGGAGTGAGGGCCGAGGCTTTGAGGTTTCCCTCATTCCCTCACTCCCTCATCCCCCATGATTTCACTAGACGCGACGACGCTTGCGCGGGCGGCAGCCGTTGTGCGGGACCGGCGTGATGTCGATGATCGACGTGATCTCCAGCCCGATGGCCTGGAGGGCGCGAACGGCGGAGTCGCGGCCGAGGCCGGGACCCTTGACGCGGATGACCACGTCCTTGACTCCGTGGGCCATGGCGTTGCGCGCGGCATCCTGGGCCACGACCTGAGCGGCGTAGGCGGTGGACTTGCGCGAACCGCGGAAGTTGCACTTACCGGCGGACGACCAGGAGATCACGTTGCCCTTGTGATCCGTGATGCAGACGACCGTGTTGTTGAAGGTCGCGAGCACATTGGCGATGGCCGACGTGATGTTCTTCGAGCCCTTGGCGCGCCGGATCTTGATCGCACCGATCTCCTCCTTGAGGAGGTCCTCGGCGGACGGAGCGGACGGGCGGGCGGGAGCGGCTGCCTCGGCGGCCGGTGCGGCACCCTCGGCGCCAGCGGCCGGAGCGGCTGCCTTGTCGGCGGCGGGCTTGGCTGCCTTCTCGGCCTTCTCGCCCGAAGCGGCCTTGGCAGGCTTCTCGGCAGCGGGGGCCTTCTCGGCGGGAGCGGCGCCCTCGGCGGCCTTCGGCGCGCGCGGCTTCTTGGCGGGCTTTTCCTGGGACTTTTCTTCAGCCATGACGGGTCAGTGTTATTCCTTGGCGCGGACGACACCGACGGTGCGGCGTGCGCCCTTGCGGGTGCGGGCGTTGGTCTGGGTGCGCTGGCCGCGAACGGGCAGGCCGCGGCGGTGACGGACACCGCGGTAGCAGTTGATGGACTGCAGGCGCTTGAGGTTGCCGGCGATGTCGCGGCGGAGGTCGCCCTCGACGATCCACTTGCGGTCGGCAATCATCGCCATGAGCTTGTTGAGCTGTTCCTCGCTCAGGTCATGAGCGCGAAGGTTCGGATCGATGTGGAGCGCATCGATCAGGATGCGGGCACGAGCCGGTCCGATACCGTAGATGTAGCGGAGGGCGAACTCGACTTTCTTGTTGGGCGGAATCTCGACGCCAAGGAGACGAGGCATGTGACGATGATCTGAGGTTTGAGAGAGTGGTTGTGGTTAAAAAAGGGGGGGGTGCGGGACACCGCAGAATCAGCGGGCCGCGACGGGCTGTGAAGCCGGGCGGGTGAGGATCTCGGGCTCTCCCGCGGTGATAAGCACGGTGTGCTCAAAATGGGCGGAGGGCTTGCGGTCGCGCGTGATGACTGTCCAACCATCGGCGAGCACCTGCGTATCGGCGCGTCCCATGTTGACCATGGGCTCGATGGCGAGGGTCATGCCGGGCTTGAGCTCGGCCGTGCGCTTGATCGGGCGATCGACGAAGTTGGGAATCTGCGGCTCCTCGTGCATGCTGCGGCCGACCCCGTGGCCGACAAAATCCCGCACAACGGAAAACCCGCGACTCTCCACGTAACGCTGGACGGCCTGGGAGATGTCCCCCACCCGCTTGCCGGCGACGGCGTAGCGGATGCCTTCATACAGCGCCTCCTCGGTGACCTTGAGCAGGCGGTCAGCCTCGGGAGTGACCGTGCCGATGCGGACCGTGCAGGCGTTGTCGCCGATGTAGCCCTGGTGGACCACGACGACGTCGAGGGCGACGATGTCTCCGTTGCGCAGCGTGCGCTTCATCGAAGCGATGCCGTGAACGACTTCCTCATTGACCGAAATGCACGTGTGAGACGGGAAGCGGCGGGACCCAACCCGATAATTATGGCAGGCGCTGGCGGCGCCGGCCTCGATCATCAGGTTGCGTGCGATCTGATCCAGTTCGTAGGTCGAGACGCCCTCCCTGGCATGGGCTTTGAGGGCCTCAAGGACAGTGGCGGCGATGCGGCAGGATTCACGCATGCGCTCGATCTCGGCGGCTGACTTGATGGGAATCATCGGTCGGCAGCGAGGGCGCGCACCGTATCGGCGAACGCTACGAGGGTGGAATCAACAGGAGCGGCGGCGTCGAACGACACCAGGATGCCCCGATCGTGGTAATGGCTGGCAACGGATCGGCTCGCACGGGCCTTGTGGTCAAACCAGGCAACCACGTCGTCACGCGCATTCGTGCCATCGGCCACGAGAGCGGTGCGACAGTGGTCACAGTGGCCGGGAACGGTCAGCACTTCCCTGTTCGGGTGGTGGATCCGCCGGCAAGCCGGGCAGACCAGACGTTCGGCGGCCTCTGCAAGGGCGTCGTCGCGCGAGTGTTCGAACCAGATGCAGCCGGTCAGCGCCTCATCGCGGTTCTCGAGCCACTCGTCGAGGACGACAGCCTGCCCCCTGTTCTCCGGAAAACCGGAGAGGGCGAAGCCGCGCGTCGACTTGCGGGACCAGAACCAACGGCGCAAAACCGCGTTGGCGACCTCGTCAGACACGGCGCGGCGGGCGGCTTTCGCCCGCGCACACTGCTGGCCCAACGGAGTGCCACGCTCGATCTCCTCGCGGAAGCGATCTTCCGCGGAGACGTGCTCGGTTTCCTTCAAAGAACAGATCGAGTCCAAGACTCGGCGATGGAGCGCCCCCGGTGGGCCCACGAGAATCAGCTTCGCATGGAGTGCCTCAAGGGGCGAAAAGATGACTGAATTGACGGGCATTCCCTCCCTAGGCAAGAGCGAAATCAGCCTCGCTGCAACGCCCAGGCGAGAATTCCGACGAGGAAGATGCCTCCCACGACGGCGTAGAGGATACCGGCATTCTTGAGCTCGGGCGCCGCGGCGAGCACGGCCTCCCGGGAACCTTCGCTGCGACCGCGAATACGTCCCTTCTTGAGAAAACCGTCGTAGTGCCGCTGGAGCAGGTGCGTCTCGATCTGGCGCATGGTGTCGAGCACCACGCCGACCGTGATCAGCATGCCGGTGCCGCCGAAGAACGTGGCGATGCGGTAGTTGACGTTGTATTCGAAAAGCAGGTAGTCCGGCAGGATCGCGATCAGCGTCAGGAAGATCGCGCCGAAAAGAGTCAGGCGCGTCATCACGAAGTCCAGGAACTTGGCTGTGGGCTCGCCCGGACGCACGCCCGGGATGTAACCGCCGTACTTCTTGAGGTCATCCGCGATCTGGATCGGCTTGAACATGACCGAGACCCAGAAGTAGCTGAAAAACAGGATCAGCATCGCGTAGCTGACGTAGTAGAGCCAGTGGCCGCGCAGCAGTTCGTTGGAAAACTCCGTCAGGAACGGCACGTCGAACGCGGCTCCGAGCTGCGAGAGGATCTGCTGCGGGAACATCAGGATCGCGCTGGCAAAGATCACCGGCATGACGCCCGAGTAGTTGACCTTGAGCGGGAGGTACGAGCTCTGACCGCCGTAGACCTGCCGGCCGACCACGCGCTTGGCGTACTGGACGACGATCTTTCGCACGGCCTGCGTGATGGCGACGATCGATGCGATCACGATCACCATCAGCAGAAGCATGAGGACGGCGTGTGCGACCGTGAGGCGCTCGCCCGCACCCACCGGCACGGTGAAGAGTTGGTAGGTCGCCTGCACGGCACCCGGCAGGTCCGCCAGGATGCCGACGGTGATGATGATGGACACACCGTTGCCGATGCCGCGCTGCGTGATCTGCTCGCCCAGCCACATCAGCAGCATCGTGCCGGCGGTGAGGAAGATCACGGAATTGATCAGGAACCAGAAGTGCCCGGAAACGACTATCGGCCCGTAGGTCTTTACGTCGTACCCCGGGAACAACTGCCCGGGATTCTCAAGCGCAAGGATCAGGAGCGTGCCCTGCAGCAGGCAGATCACCAGGGTCGCGTAGCGCGTGTACTGGGTGAGCTTTTGCCGGCCCACGTCGCCCTCCTGCTGGAGGCGGGCCAGTCCCGGCACCACTGCGGCCATCAGCTGGAAAATGATGGACGCGCTGATGTAGGGCATGATGCCCAGCGCGCAGACCGCGCCCTTGAGGAGGGCGCCGCCCGTGAACATGTTGTAGAGTCCGACGAGCGAACCGCCCGTGCTGTCCCCCTGGGTCTGGGCTGCGAAGAAGCTCTGCAGCGGCATCGTATCGACGCCGGGCAGCGGAATGTTCGAGCCGACGCGGGCAACGAACAGCAGCGCAAGGGTAAGAAAGATGCGCTGCCGCAGCTCAGGGATCTTGAGACAGTTGGCGAAGGCGGAGAACACGGGAGAGGGATTTTCTGGTTCTGATTGCTGGTTTTCGAACTCCGAAGCCGACGAGCTTTACAGCTCATCGGCCAATCGGAAATCGAAAACGCGGGGCCGCAGGCGGATCAGGCGACGATCGCTTCGCCGCCGGCCTTCTCGATCTTCGCCTTGGCCGCGGCGGAGAACCTGGAGGCCGTGACCTTCACGGCGCGCGAGAGCTCGCCGTCACCGAGCACCTTGACGAGGTCGGAGCCGCCGCGCACCAAGCCGGCGGCGACGAGCGCCGCGGTGTCGATCTCCGTGACCGAGGCGTCGACCTTGGCGAGGTCTCCGACATTGACCACGGCATAGCTGGTGCGGAAGTTCGCGTTGTTGAAACCGCGGTGCGGGAGCTTGCGGTAGAGGGGCATCTGGCCGCCCTCGAAGCCGGGACGGATGGAGCCGCCCGAACGGGCCGTCTGGCCCTTGCCGCCGCGACCCGAGGTCTTGCCGTGACCGCCGCCTTCGCCGCAGCCGACGCGCTTGCGGCGGTGAACGGCGCCCTTGACGTTGGAAAGTGAATGCAGACGCATGGTGGGAGTTTCCTACCTGTGTTACTGGGCGGAGGCCGCGACCTCGGCCTCCCTCAACTTCGTGAAGTCCTCGGCGAGCTTGAGCTTGCGGAGGCCATCGAGGGTCGCGTTGACCACGGCGATGTGATTGTTCGAGCCGAGCGATTTCGAAAGGACGTTCTTCACGCCCGCGGCCTCGAGCACGGCGCGCACGCCGCCGCCGGCGATGATGCCGGTACCGGCGCTGGCCGGGCGCAGGAGCACGCGGCCGCCGTCGGACTCGCCGATCACCTCATGCGGCACGGTGTCGCCCTTGAGGCGGACCGGAACCATGTGCTTGCGCGCCCGTTCCGAGCCCTTGCGAATAGCCTCGGGGACCTCGTTGGCCTTGCCGTAACCGATGCCGACCCGGCCCTTCTGGTCGCCGGTGACCACGAGCGCGGAGAAGCTGAAGCGACGTCCGCCCTTCACGACCTTGGCGCAGCGATTGATGAAGACGACCTTCTCGGTCAGCTCGGGCGAGGAGCCCTCGCGATCCTGATGCTGCTGTCTCTGGGATGAATAACTCATGGGCGGGTCAGAACTGGATGCCGGTGGAGCGGACGGTGTCGGCGAACGTCTTCACGACGCCGTGGTAAACGCGGCCGGCGCGGTCGAACACCACCGAGGAGATCCCGGCGGCCTTGGCCTTTTCGCCGAACGCCTTGCCGAGGATCTCGGCACCTTTGAGGTTGGCGGCGACCTTCTGCCCGCGCAGATCGGGGGCGAGGGTCGAGAGGAACACGAGCGTCTTGCCCGCGGCATCGTCCACGCACTGGGCGTAGATGTGCCGGCTGGAAAAACGCACGGTGAGACGCGGCCGCGCGGCAGTGCCGGCGACCTTTTTGCGGATGCGCCAGCGGCGCTTCTGGAGAAGTTCTGCTTTCTTGATCGTATTCATGGGCGTTGGTGTGCTTGGGCGGGACACTCGGATCGGGGGCGATCCCCTCACCTGCCGTGTGCCGCGGACCGCGATCAGGCGACGGTCTTGCCCTCCTTGCGGCGAACGCGCTCGCCGACGATGCGCACGCCCTTGCCCTTGTAGGGCTCTGGCGGATAATAGCTGCGGATCTCGGCGGTGACCTTGCCGACGAGCTGCTTGTCGGGGCCCTCGACCTTGACCTTCGTGTTGTCCGTCACGGTGATCTTGATACCAGCCGGGATGGTGTAGAGGATCGGGTGCGAATAGCCCAGGGCCAGGTCGAGCACGCTGCCCTTGAGGTTGGCCTTGAAGCCGACGCCCTGGATCTCGAGGTCCTTCACATACCCCTCGGTCACGCCCTTCACCATGCCCGCGATGATCGAGCGGGCGGTGCCGTGCATGGCCTTGGCAAAGCGCGTCTCGTCGACGGGCGCCACGCTGACCTTCTTGTCGGCGAGGGTGATCGCGACGACCGGGGAGAACGTCTTGCTGAGTTTGCCCTTCGGACCCTCGACACTGACGGTCGAGTCCTTGACCTCGACCTTGACCTTGTCGGGAACGGCAACGGGAAGTTTTCCAATGCGACTCATGGTGTCGTGTTCCTTACCAGACGTTGCACACCAGCTCGCCGCCGAGCTTGTTGCGCCGGGCGTCGCGGTCCTTCATGAGGCCCTGCGAGGTGGAGAGGATGGAGATGCCGAGGCCGTTGAGGACGCGGGGAATCTCCGAGTAACGGGTGTAGAGGCGGCGGCCGGGCGTGCTGACGCGCTTGAGGCCGGTGATGGCGGGGACGCCATCGACGTACTTCATCTGCACGACCAGGGTCTTGTGGCCGGCGTCATCAGCCGACTCGGAGATGGCGCCGACATAGCCCTCGTCGGCCAGGATCCTGGCGAGGCCTGCCTTGAGGCGCGAGTGCGGCACGACGCATTCGGCGAGCCGGGCCTGCGACGCATTGCGCAGGCGGGTGAGAAAATCGGATACGGGATCGTTCATGTTATCTTCAGGTGGTGGCGCCGGATGATATCCACACTTCCGACGCGCGGGAGAAATTCAGATTTGAAATTTGAGATCTGAGATGCAGGCGCGCAGCGGCTGCCTCACCAGGACGACTTCGTCACGCCGGGGATCTTGCCGGAGAGCGCGAGCTCGCGGAAGGTCAGGCGGGACACGCCGAAGCGGCCGATGAAGCCGCGCGGGCGGCCGGTCATGGAGCAACGGTTGCGCACGCGGATGGGTGAGGAGTTGCGCGGGAGCTTGTTGAGGGCGCGCTGCGCCTTGAAGAACTCCTCGTCAGTCGTGTTCGGGTTGGCGAGGGTCGCCTTCAGCTCGGCGCGCTTGGCGGCGTACTTGGCGACGAGGTCCTTGCGGAGCTGGTTCTTCTCGAGGGTGGAAGTCTTGGCCATGTGAGAGCGGTCAGGTGTCAGCGATCAGCCGTGGGCGTGGGGATCGTGTTGCCTGCTTGGATGTCGTTGGTTTCTTGATACAGGGGGCCGGTCAGGCGGCGGTGGGTGCCTTTGCGGGCGCCTCGGCGCGGCGGAAGGGCATGCCGAAGAGCTTGAGCAGGTCGCGACCCTCGTCGTCGGTCTCCGCGGTCGTGACGATCGCGATGTCGAGACCAGGGTGGGTCTTGTGCGTCTCGACGTTGATCTCGGGGAAGATCGTGATGTCGGTGATGCCGAGGTTGTAGTTGCCCTGCCCGTCGAGCTTGGTCGGGAGGCCGCGAAAGTCGCGGATCGTCGGCAGCGCCACGGCGATGAGGCGGTAGAGAAACTCGTACATCGACTCGCCGCGCAGCGTGACCTTCACGCCGACATTCTGGCCCTCGCGGAGCTTGAAGTTCGCGACGCTCTTGCGCGCCTTGGTGACGACCGGCTTCTGGCCGGAGATCAGCGCGATGTCCTTGACCAGGTCGGTGAGGACCTGCTTGTCGGCGCTGGCGTCGACACCGGAGTTGATCACCACCTTGGTGACCTTCGGGATCTGGTGGACGTTCTGGTAGCCGCGGAGCTTCATCAGCTCGGGCTTGATCGTCTCGTTGTAGTGCTTGTGAAGAAAGGCTTTGCTCATGGCGTGGGTGCCGGATTTCCGACCCGGCAGTTGCGGCGGCCTAAGGGAGAAGGAAGAATGATGAAGTAAGGATGGTGTGCTGGCTCAGGCTTCTGGTGGTCGCGTCCTGCACTTCTGCATTCTGCATTCTACCTTCTGCCTTGGCCAAAGGCGCGATCAGGCGGCCGCACCGCGCCTGGCCTTGCGGGCGTCGTACTCGGAGGCGAGCATCAGCTTGGAGACATGGAGGGCACCCTCGCGCTCGACGATGCCGCCCTTGTCGGTCTCCTTGGTCTTCTTCTGCGCCTTCTTGACCATGTTCACACCCTCGACGATGGCGCGCTCCTTGGCGCGCAGCACCTCGAGGACCTTGCCGCGCTTGCCGGCATGCGAACCGTTGATGACGACGACCTCGTCGCCGCGTTTGATATGAAACTTGGTCATCAGAGGACCTCCGGAGCGAGGGAGATGATCTTCATGTAGTTCTTGGAACGGAGCTCGCGGGCCACCGGCCCGAAAATGCGCGTGCCCTTCGGGTTGCCGTCGGCGCCGAGGATCACGATCGCATTGGAATCGAAGCGCAGGTAGCTGCCGTCGGCGCGACGGATCGGGGCCTTGGTGCGGACCACCACGGCACGCGCGACCTCACCCTTCTTCACCGAAGCGTCGGTGCTGCTCTCCTTGATGTTGACGACGATGAGGTCGCCGACGGAGGCGGTCTTCTTGGCCTGGCCGATGCGGCGGATCATCGAGGCCTTGCGGGCCCCGGTGTTGTCAGCGACATCGACGATGGAACGCATCTGGATCATGGCGTGATCACTCCTTGGCGGCTGTGGTTTCGGCGGTCGCGGTGGTCTCGTCCTTGAGCTGGGCGACCTGCTGGGGCGCGCGCTCGACCACCTGGACGACGCGGAAGCGCTTGAGGCGGCTGATCGGACGGGTCTCCATCACCTCGACGCGATCGCCGACGCGCGCGGTATTCTCCTCGTCGTGGACGTGGAGGACCGACTTGCGGTTGATGATCTTGAGGTAACGGGGATGGCGGACCTTGAACGGGACCGTGACCTTGATGGACTTTTCGCCCATCTTGCTCGTGACGGTTCCCGAGAGGACCTTGCGTTTGCTGCGCGGAGAATTTTCCATGGTGCTTGGCGGCGGTTAGCTCGCGGGGGTCGCGGCGGCGGCCTTCTTCTTCTGATTCAGGATCGTCTCGAGGCGTGCGACCGTCTTGCGGCGTTCGCGGATCTCGTGGGTCTTCTCGACCTGGCCGGTCTGACGGCGGAGGCGGAGCATGAGGCCCTCCTGGCGGGTGTCGCGCAGGCGCTTCTCGATCTCGGTGACGGACAAATCGCGGATTTCCTTGGCTTTCATGGCGTCGTGTGGGCGGCTCAGACGGCGCCTTCGCGGGCGACGAACCGGCAGGGATGACCAATCTTGGTGTCGGCGAGGCGGAGCGCCTCCTTGGCGAGGACGGCGGGCACGCCCGCGACCTCGAAGAGGATCAGGCCGGGCTTGACCATGGCCGCGTAATACTCGACCGGTCCCTTGCCCTGGCCCTGGCGAACCTCGAGAGGCTTCTTCGTGATCGGCTTGTGCGGGAAGATGCGGATCCAGAGCTTGCCCTTGCGCTTGAGGTGGCGGCTGATGGCCACGCGGGCGGCTTCGATCTGGTTCGACGTGACCTGGCCGCGGCCGAGGACCTGGATGCCGAATTCGCCGAAGGCCAGCGTGTTGCCTGCCGTGGCGTTTCCGGAATTGGAGCCCTTCTGGCTCTTGCGGAACTTGGTGCGTGCGGGTTGGAGAGGCATGGCTTCTTAAGATCTCAAATGTGAGATATCAGATTTGAGATTCCCAAATCAGTTGATGTCGGACTCCTTCTTACAGATCCAGCACTTCACCCCGATGATGCCGTAGACCGTGTTGGCCTCGGCAAAACCGTAGTCGATGTATTCACGAAGTGTATGCAGCGGCACGCGGCCGGTGCGCTGGACCTCGGTGCGGGCGATGTCGGCACCGCCGAGGCGGCCGGCGACGCGGATCTTGATGCCCTCCGCGCCGAGACTCATGGCCATCTGCACCGCCTTCTTCATGGCGCGGCGGAACGAGATGCGGCGCTCGAGCTGCAGCGCGACGTTCTCGGCCACGAGCTGCGCCTCGATCTCGGGTTTGCGCACCTCCTGGATGTCGAGCAGGATTTCCTTCCCGGTCATCCGGGCCAGGTCCTCCTTGATCTTCTCGATCTCGGCACCCTTCTTGCCGATCACGATGCCCGGGCGGGCGGTGAAGATCTTCACGCGAATGCGGTTCGAGGCGCGCTCGATGAACACGCGCGGCACGGAGGCGAACCGGAGCTTGTCGAGCAGGATCCTGCGGATCTGCTGGTCCTCGGCGAGGACCTTGGGAAACGACTTGCGGTCGGCGTACCAGCGCGACTGCCAGTTGCGACGAACGGAGAGACGGAAGCCGACGGGATTGGTCTTTTGGCCCATGGTGGGTATCAGGCGGATTTCTTGGCTTCGTCGCTCAGGACGATGCGGATATGGGACATCTTCTTGCGGCGCGGCGCGGCGGAACCACGTGCGGCGGCCTTGAAGCGCTTGAGCACCGGTCCCTGTTCCACGATGGCGCGTTTGACGATGAGCGTCTCGACGGAGAGCTCGTTGTTGTTCTCCGCGTTGGCGACGGCCGACTTGAGCGTCTTGGCGACGAGCCGGGCCGACTTGCGCGGGATGAAGCGCACCATCTCGAGGGCCTCGGAGGCCGGACGACCCTGGATGACCCGCGTGATCTCGCGGACCTTCTTGGGCGACATGTGCGCGTAGCGGGTGAGAGCTTGGACTTCCATGATGTGCGGCCGGAGGCCTAAGTCAGAATGTGGAATGAAGAATGGAGAAGGAGGAAGGGTTGGAAGCGTCGGTCGGAACAAACGAGTTCGTCATTCTTCCTTCTGCCTTCTGAATTAGCGTCAGCGCCATCAGACCGCCTTGGCGGTGTGCGAGCCGTGGGCCTTGAACATGCGGGTCGCGGCAAACTCGCCGAGCTTGTGGCCGACCATGTTCTCCGTCACGTAGACCGAGACGAAGTTCTTGCCGTTGTGCACGTTGATCGTCTGACCGACGAACTCCGGCGTGATGGTGGACCGCCGCGACCACGTGGTGATCGGTTTGCGGGCGCCAGCCTTCACGGACTTTTCGACCTTGTCCATCAGGTGGGGGTCGACGAAGAAACCTTTTTTGACTGAACGGGCCATGGCGGATTAGAGCTTCTTGAGTTTCCGACCGTTGCGACGGTGGATGATGAGATTGTTTGTTTCCTTCGACTTGCGACGGGTCGGGAAGCCCTTGGCCAGCTGGCCCCACGGGGAGACGAGCTGCAGGTGACCACCACCACCCTTCGATTTGCCCTGGCCGCCACCGTTGGGGTGATCGATCGGGTTCATCGCCATGCCGCGGACGCGCGGGCGCTTGCCCAGCCAGCGGTTGCGCCCGGCCTTGCCGAGCTTCTGGTTCATGTGGTCGCTGTTGCCGACCTCGCCGATGGTCGCGCGGCAGGCCGACGAGACGAGGCGGATCTCACCCGAAGGGAGCTTGATCGTCGCCTGCTTGCCCTCGACGCCAACCAGTTCGGCAGCGTTGCCGGCCGAACGGCCGAGCTGGGCTCCACGACCTGGATACAGCTCCACGGCGTGGATCTTGGTCGCGGGCGGGATGATCGAGAGCGGCAGGTTGTTGCCGACCTTGAACTCGGGCTTGTTCGTCGCCACGACCGTGTCGCCGACCTTGATGCCGGTCGGCGCCAGGATGTAGCGCTTTTCGCCGTCGGCGTAGGCGAGGAGCACGAGGTTGGCCGAGCGGTTGGGATCGTACTCGATCGCCTGGACCTTGGCCGGGATATCCAGTTTGTTGCGACGGAAGTCGACGATGCGCAGCAGCCGCTTGTGGCCGCCGCCGCGGCGGCGCGAGGTGATGCGGCCGTTGTTGTTGCGGCCGCCGCTCTTGCCCTGCGACTCGGTCAGCGCGCGCTCGGGCCGCTTTTTCGACAACTCGGGCGCCTTGTTCAGCTCCGTGAACCGGAGTGTCGGCGTGATGGGACGGAATGTTTTGATCGGCATGGTGCGTTGCTCTCCGGGTCTCAGACCATCTCGATCTTGTCGCCCTGCTTGAGGGTCACGATCGCCTTCTTGCGGTCGGATTTGAAGCCGGGCAGACCCTTGCGCGAGCGCGTCGGCTTGCCCTTGACGTTCATGACGTTCACGCGGGTGACGGTCACCTTGAAGACGTGCTCGACGGCTTCCTTCACCTGGAACTTGTTGGCGTCGGGAAACACCTCGAAGGTGTACTGGTTGTGCTCGCTCGACGCGCGGTTGGACTTCTCCGTGAGACGGAGCGCTTTGAGGATTTTGTCGGCGCTGACCATGATCAGGCTCCCTTCAGGCGGCTGACGACGGCGTCCATCGCACTCGAGGTGAGGAGGATCCGGCCGTAGCGGCAGAGTTCAGTGGTGTTGAGGCGCGAGGCCTCGGTGGTCTCGACGCGGGCGAGGTTGCGCGCGGCGCGCGTCGACCCGGCATCGATCTTGGCATCAACGATGAGCACCTTGCCCTTCGGGGCGATCTTCGTGACCACGCCGTTGAGGGCCTTGGTCTTGGCATTCGTCACCTCGAGCTTCTCGATGATGTCGATCTCGCCGGCGATCGCCCGGTCGAAAAACGCGCGCTGGAACGCGAGCGCCTTCACCTTGGCGTTGATCTTCTTGGAGTAGTCGCGGGGCTTCGGGCCGAAGGCGACGCCGCCGCCGGTCCACACCGGGGAGCGGGTCGAGCCCTGGCGGGCGCGGCCGGTGCCCTTCTGCTTCCACGGCTTCCTGCCGCCGCCGCGAACCTCGCCGCGGGTGAGCGTGGAGTGCGTGCCGAGGCGTGCGTTGGCAGCCTGGGCGACGACCACTTCCTTCACGGCCTGGACGCCCTTGTCGCCCTGGAAGACCGGGATGTCGGCATACTCAACCTCGCGGTTGAACGAGCCATCAGCGTTGTAGATCTTGAATTTCATGGCGCGTACGGTGGTCGGTTATTTGCCGCCTTTGATGGCCGCGCGGATCACGACATCGTCGCCGGCGGCACCGGGGACGGCGCCACGCACGAGGACGAGATTCTTCTCGGGGATGATCTTCACGATGCGGAGATTCTGCACCGTGCGACGTTCCGAGCCCATGTGGCCCGGCATGATCTGGTTCTTCCACGTGCGGCCCGGTGTCTGGCGCATGCCGATCGAGCCGATGCGGCGGTGGAACATTGAACCGTGGGCGGCGGGACCGCCGGCCACGCGCCAGCGCTTCACCACACCCTGGAAGCCCTTGCCCTTGGTCACGCCGATCACGTCGATGATCTGGCCTTCCTTGAAGACCGCATCGACCGTGACCACGTCACCGGCCTTGAGCTCGGACGCCTCGGTGAGGCGAACCTCACGAAGGAGCTTGTGCGCCTCGACGCCCGCCTTCTTCAGGTGGCCCGTCTCCGGTTCGTTGACGCGGTGCGCCTTGGTCTTGAGGAAGCCGATCTGGACGGCGTGGTAGCCATCCTTTTCCGGCGACTTGACCTGCACCACCGGGCAGGGACCTGCCTCGACGACGGTGACGGGAACGAGGACGTTGTCGCCGTCGTAGACCTGGGTCATCCCCAGCTTCGTACCCAATAGAGTGTTGATCATGTTTTCTAAGCGGTAGGTGTCCCCCGCGAGGCGGGACGTTTTCCGTGTTGACCTACATTAGATGGACCCGGGAGCGCCGGACCCAATCTGTCTGCAGACCTGTCTGGTTAAGGGTTACTCCATGCGGCTCAGACGTTGATCGTGATATCAACGCCCGACGGCAGGTTCAATTTCTTGAGCTCGTCGACCGTCTGAGCCGTGGGCTCGATGATATCGATGAGGCGCTTGTGGGTGCGGATTTCGAACTGCTCCATCGACTTTTTGTCAGCGTGCGGCGACCGGTTGACCGAGAGCTTCTCGATGCGGGTCGGGAGCGGCACCGGGCCGGCAACGCGAGCGCCGGAGCGCTTGGCGGTGTCGACGATCTCGGTCGCGGACTGGTCGATGACTCGGTAGTCAAAACCCTGAAGACGGATGCGAATGCGTTGGCCTTTCATGGCGTGCAGGCGGGCAAAGAACGAGGTTTAGGTGCGGGCCGGGGCGCGGGTGGAGGTCTCGACGATCTTGGTGAGGATCGACGAGGGAACCTGCTCGAAATGCGAGGGCTCCATCGAATAGCTGGCACGTCCCTTCGAGAGGGAGCGGATATCGGTGGCGTAACCGAACATGGTCTCAAGCGGCACGAGGGCGGTGACGATGCACGCGCCTTCGCGGCTCTCCATGCCCTGGATCTGGCCACGGCGACGGTTGATGTCGCCCATGATGTCGCCCTGGTACTCCTCCGGGACGGTGACCTCCACCTTCATGATCGGCTCGAGCATGATCGGCTTGGCCTTGGCCATCGCGTCCTTGAAGGCGAAGATGCCGGCCATCTTGAAGGCGATTTCCGAGGAGTCGACCGGGTGGAACGAGCCATCGACAATGCGCAGCTTGACGTCGACCACCGGGAACCCGGCGACCGTACCGTTGCGCGTGCCTTCGAGGAGGCCCTCGGTCGAGGGCTTGATGAATTCCTTGGGGATGACGCCGCCGACGATCTCATTGATCACCTCGACGCCCTTACCCTTCTCGTTCGGCTCCATCTTGATCACGACGTGACCAAACTGGCCCTTACCACCGGTCTGGCGGATGAACTTGCCCTCGCCGTCGGCGGCCTTGGTGATGGTCTCGCGGTAGGCGATCTGCGGCTTGCCAGCCTCAGCCTCGACCTTGAACTCGCGGAGCATGCGGTCGCGGATGATCTCGAGGTGGAGTTCGCCCATGCCGGCGATGATCGTCTGGCTCGTCTCCTCGTTCGTCGAAACGCGGAAGGTCGGATCCTCAGCGGAGAGGCGGGCAAGCGCGTTGCCCATCTTCTCCTGGTCGGACTTCGACTTCGGCTCGATCGACATCGAGATGACCGGCTCCGGGAACGAAGGCGGCTCGAGACGGATGTCCACATTTTCGTCGCAGAGCGTATCGCCGGTGATGACATCCTTCACGCCGATCACGGCGCAGATGTCTCCAGCGTAAGCCACATCGATCTCCTCCTTGTCCATGGCGCGCATGAGCAGGAGACGTGAGACGCGCTCGGAACGCCGCGTACGGGGATTATAGAGCGACTGGCCCTTCTTGAGCTGGCCCTGGTAAACACGCACGAACACCAGACGGCCGACAAACGGATCGGACCACAGCTTGAACGCGAGGCCGACCGTCTTGAGACTGTCGTCGGACTTGGCCACCGCCTCGGCGCCGTCGCTGTCCTGACCCTTCGTCTCCGGGATATCCAGGGGATTGGGCAGATAATTGACCACGCAGTCCAGGAGGCGCTGCACGCCCTTCTTCTTGAAAGCGGAGCCGGGCACGACGCCCGTGAACTTGAGAGCGATGGTCGCCTTGCGGATGCCGACCATGAGCTCCTGCTCGGTGATGGCCTCACCGGCGAGATACTTCTCGGCGATCACATCATCGCTGTCCCCGACGGCCTCGACGAGCTTCTCGCGGTAGCTTCGGGCGGTCTCGACCATGTCGGCCGGGATCTCGACCGGCACGGCGTTGAGACCCATGGGGTCGGACGCGTCCTCGCCGAAGATGTAGGCCTTCATCTGGACCAGATCGACCACACCCTTGAAATTCTCCTCCGCCCCGATGGGAAGGAAGAGCGGGTGGGCGTTGGCCTTGAGCTTCGTCCGCATTTCCTCGATACAGGCGAGGAAGTTCGCGCCGACACGGTCCATCTTGTTGACGAACGCGATGCGCGGCACGCGGTACTTGTTGGCCTGGCGCCAGACCGTCTCGGACTGGGGCTGCACGCGGCCGACGGCGCAGAAGACCGCCACACAACCGTCGAGCACGCGGAGCGAACGCTCCACCTCGGCCGTGAAATCCACGTGGCCGGGGGTGTCGATGATGTTGATCCGCGTCTTGATGCCCTTGAAGGGTCCGACCGAGGCGACCCAGGCGCAGGAAATGGCGGCGGCGGTGATGGTGATACCGCGCTCGCGCTCCTGCTCCATCCAGTCGGTGACGGCCGTGCCTTCGTGCACCTCGCCCATCTTGTGGACGGTGCCGGTGTAGTAGAGAATGCGCTCGCTGGTCGTCGTCTTGCCCGCGTCGATGTGCGCGGCAATGCCGATGTTGCGCGTCCACTCCATGGGAGAGGGTCGCGCTGCGGCATTGGAGGCCGACAGCTTGGACTTTTCTGTGACGATCTGAATAGACATGTGCCTTACCAGCGGAGGTGGGCAAAGGCGCGATTCGCCTGAGCCATCTTGTGCACGTCGTCCTTTTTCTTCACGACGGTGCCCGTGTTGTTGTAGGCGTCCACGATCTCGGCCGCCAGGGCATCGCGCATGGGCGTGCCCTTGCGGTTGCCGGCCGCGTCGAGGATCCAGCGCAGTGCGAGGCTCTCCTGGCGCTCGAACGGGATCTCCACCGGCACCTGGTAGGTGGCACCACCCACGCGGCGGCTCTTCACCTCGAGCTTCGGACGAGCGTTCTCGAGCGCACCCAGGAGGATGTCGATCGGGTCACCCTTCTCCAGCTTCTCCGAAACTTTCTCGAACGCACCGTAAACGATGCGCTGGGCCGTGGTGCGCTTGCCGCTGGACATGACGGCATTGACGAGGTGCGCGACCAGGGTGCTGTTGTGCCGGACATCCGGCAGACGCTCGCGCTTGGTTGCTCTGTGGCGACGTGACATGGCGTAGGCGAATTACTTGGCGGCTTTCGGACGCTTGACTCCGTATTTGGACCGGCTGCGGCGGCGCTTCTCCACGCCGAGGGCGTCGAGCGTGCCGCGGACGATGTGGTAACGCACACCAGGCAGGTCCTTCACACGACCACCACGCACGAGCACGATCGAGTGCTCCTGGAGGTTGTGGCCCTCATCGGGGATGTAGGAAATCACCTCGCTGCCGTTGGTCAGGCGCACCTTGGCGACCTTGCGGATGGCCGAGTTTGGCTTCTTGGGCGTGCGGGTCATCACCTGCACACAGACACCGCGGCGGAAGGGGTTGCTCGCGAGCGCCGGAGACTTGGACTTGGCCCGGACGGCGCGGCGGCCCTTGCGAACGAGCTGGTTGATGGTGGGCATGGTCTGGTGAAAAGTGGAAAAAGGTTTGGACGGTAGCACCCGGGTCCGACCGGGCAAGAGATTTTTCGAGGGGCCCTGAAAAATCTCCGCGGCCCAGTTGGGCGGGTGCGTAGCGAGCAGGATATGTGGGCCGTCGGACCACGGAGCTGCTGGGCTGGATGCAGACGTGACCCGACGAAACTGTCGAAAAAGACCGGCCGCAGATGCGATTACAAGTCCCATCTCGCAAAACCCGCAGAATCGTCCTCGGACGATCGACAGGACGACCATCGCGGCCGCGCCCGAGCCGCGTCCCTACCCTTCAAAAACCGGTTCGCGAGCGCCTCGCCTGGGCGGGATTCAGACGACGACGGCGGCGCCATGGAGCAGGCGCGCGGGCATACTGGCCGACATCGATTCCCGCCCCCTCATGTGGACCGCACGTCAGCGGCAACGATCTCGACGCCACCGCGGATCGGCTCTGAAAGAGAGCCGTTAGGCACAAGATCACGGAGGATAGTGTCGAGGGCACCGAGCGTTGCCGGGGATTCGGCCGCTTCAGCTCATCACTTGGTGGGCGATTCGGTGAAGGCGTGATCTTGGTTTTTGAAAGACCGCTTCTGTGAATTCCATGCTCGTCCTCTGCTGCCCAGCCGAGGGGTTGGCGAAGGCCGATACGCCCTGTGACCTGATCCAAGTGAGGAAATCAGGTTCAAGCACGTCGTGGCCATTCTGCGGGCCCACATCCCGGCCACACCTCCCGAGTACGGGCGCACTTCGCGGCTCGAACGACCCTGAAATGGCTCGAGAAACAGTCATGAACGTCGCTGCGCGGTGTCTCCCAGGTAGGGCGATTCTCCGAACCCGCGGCGCCCCGAGTGCGAATGGGGCTACTCGGCGCTCTCGGTTCCGAGGCCGCGCCTGCGGCCGAGAAGACCGGTCGCGCCGCGAACCAGACCAGGCGCGCCCGACCTGCGAGGTCGTCTTCGGGCGTGCGTGACACGTTTTATTGATTGTTACTTATAGAAGTGACAACTGAGGTCACATCTGTATGTTTGCGGTATGGGGATGCCGAAAGGATGCAAGATTGATGGGGAAGCGCTGAAGGTCCGGCGGCTGGAAGCACGACGTCTG
>JAEWQP010000036.1 GCA_023399155.1 Verrucomicrobiota bacterium
AGCGGGAAGAGTGTGAAAAGCTGATACGCGGCATTCTGGATGAACTGAAAGCCGACGCCGGTGAGAGCTACAAGGACATCCAGCGCTACTTCCTGCTGGAAGAGCTGGACCGCTGCTGGAAGGAACACCTGCGCAACATGGACGCCCTGCGCGACGGCATCGGCCTGCGCGGCTACGGCCAGCGCGATCCCAAGCTGGAGTACAAGCGCGAAGGCTTCGACATGTTCCAGGAAATGCTCTTCCAGATCCGTGAGAGCGTGTTCCGCGCCCTGACCCGCGTGCGCGTGCAGCGGGTCAGCCCGGAAGAGGAACAGGCCCGCGCCGAGGCTGAAAAAGAAGCCCTGGCCCTGGAGTTCCGCCACCGCGAGGAATCGTCGGGCCAACTGTCCTATTCCGGCGGCGGCGAAGACGAAGCCCAGCCGGCCAAGGGCACGCCGGCCAAAGCCGCGCCGCGCGTGGGCCGCAATGATCCCTGCCCCTGCGGCAGCGGCAAGAAGTACAAGAACTGCCACGGGGCGTGAGCCCACCGATTCGGAATAGACCGTGCACAGCAGAGAAAGGAGAGATGAAGTCCGACTTCACGCTGCTCTCCGTGTGGGCTCCTGGAAGGCCCCATTCCGCCTGACCGGGCAACAAGTCATCGATGTCTCGCTAGGGAATCCGACCAAACGGTTGCTCAGGAGATCGCAGAGAAAGCGGAGAGAGGAAGTCGACCCGCTCTTCCCTGCTTCTCTGCAGCCTCTTGTGGAAACTGCCTTTCTCCGTGAACTCTGTGCCATCTCTGTGGGCTCTGTGACCCTTCCTCAGCCCCGCGACCTGCAATGACATACTCCTTCTCACGCTCGGGACCATCGCCGACCGCCCGCTTTGCCGGCTGGATCTGGGCGCGTGCCGTCCTGGTGCTGACCGCGTTGCTTCACACGGTGGCGTTCCCGCCGTTCAGCGCGCCCGAGGCGGCGTGGGTGTTCGCGGTGCCCGCCCTGTTGTGGGTGATCATGCGGCGGCCCGCGCGGCGCGAGTTTCTTCTGATCATGGGCGGATCGATGTTCGTGTCCTGGCTCATCCTCCTGGAATGGCTGAGGCACGTCACCATCGGCGGGATGATCGCGCTGTCGGCCATCATGGCGGTCTTCCCGGTACTGTGGTTCGCCGCGGCTCACTGGGCGCTGCCGCGCGTCGTCGACAGCGACATGCGTCGCCGGATTCTGGTGACACTCGGGCTGGCGGGATTGTGGGTGGTGCTGGAATGGGTGCGCAGCTGGTTCCTGACCGGATTCCCGTGGCTGCCGCTCGCCGCCAGCCAGTGGCAGCGGCCCGCGCTGCTGCAGGGTGCCGCCTATGGTGGCGCGTGGGTGATCTCGTTTGCGCTGATCCTCTTCAGCCTCGGTCTCACCGCCTACCTGCGTCGCATCCAGATCTGGATACGCGAACGCAAGGGACGGTTTTGCCCGGAGTTCTACCTGGCGATGTTCGCGCTCTTCGTCGTCTCCTTCGGGATGTATGGCGACGCCGCGCGCCAGGACCGGCGTCCGCTCCTGAAGGCCGGCATGGTGCAGCCCGACATCCCCCAGACGCAGAAATGGGATCCGGCGCATGCCAACGAGATCCTGCGGGTGCTCGACAAGTTCACGCGCGAGGCCGCGCGCCATGCACCCGATGCGATCTTCTGGCCGGAGGCGGTCATGCCCGCTGCGCTCGTGGGCGACGCCCGCATGCAGGCCTGGGTCGAGAAGCTCACGCGGGATGTCGGCATGCCCTTGGTCTTCGGCGCCGTCTCGCTGCAGGAACTCCCGCTGGACGACGGGCCCGGCGAATCGCGCGACGAATGGCGCAATGGCGCGTTCGTGACCATCCCCGCCGACGGGCTCTCGCGCTTCAACTATGCCAAGCGTCACCTCGTCCCGTTCGGCGAATACGTGCCGCTGCGGCGGTTTTTCCCGAAGCTGGCGAAGTTCGTGCCGATCGGTGGCGATTTCGTGCCGGGAGAGAGCGCGGGGTCGCTTCTCGTGCCCGTGGCGTCGACCGGCGAGGTCATTCGCGTGGCCCCGCTGATTTGCTACGAGGACGTTTTCAGCGGACTCGCGCGGGACTCCGTGCGCGACGGGACCGACGTTTTCTTTGTCGCGACCAACGACGCCTGGTATGGCGAACGCGGCGCGGCTTTCCAGCATGCGGCGCACTCGGCACTCCGCGCGGTCGAAACCCGCCGCCCGGTCATGCGCGTCGGCAATGCCGGCTGGAGCGGCTGGTTCGACGAGTTCGGTCGTACGCGCGCCATGATGCTCGATGACGAGGGCAGCATCTATTATCGCGGAGCCGCCGCATTCAGCGTGGATCGCGATTTGAACTGGGTGGATCGGGACACGCTCTTTGTCCGCTGGGGCGACTGGTTCGTGGGTGTGTGCGCGGCGTTCGCGCTGGTCGCGGCACTGCTGGTGCGCACGCAACAACCGCCGCTCGCGTTCGAGCCGCTGGAGGCCCCGCCAGAAGGCGCCGGGGAGGACCCGCGCGTCGAGAGGGCCTGAGGCGGATCCACACCGCCGGCCCGGTGGGGTGCGACCTTGCTCGGGGCACGCTTTTCGCCCTTGTCACCCGGCGACCCGCGACCTCATTTGCGGGACTCCTTGCGACGGGGTTTCGCGCGCGCGCGCTGGGCGTCGCCCGAGGGCCCATAAGGGAATTTTATCGGAGTCAGGCGTACCCAAGAACTGCTAAGGAATCGCCAACCTCTGCCCAGCGGTTTCACCGCATCCCGGTATGATCGTCCGGAGATGAACGCCTCTACCCTCGTCAGCGCGCTGCGGCGCCATCGCGACGGCCTCGCCGCCCGATGGTGTAAGCAGTTCCGCGACAACAGGGTACTCGCCAAGTCCCACGCGGTCGCCCTGCGGCCGTCGCTGGTTCTGGCGTTGCTGGACGAGGTCATCGCGTTGCTCGGTTCGCAGAATCGGAACGACATTCCCCGGCGCCATGGTGGGCACGCGTTTGCGGAGCTCGCTCCATTCCCGGATAACGTCGCGCTCTGCATCGACGCCTTCCAAGCGGGTGCGCAGGTCGTCGGCGCATTTGTTGTGGAAAACGCCGGCCCGTTCGCGGCTTGGAACAATCAGGCCCGCAATGCCTATCTCGCCGAACTCGACGCGGTGTTCCACATCCTGGTGCACCGCGAAATCGAAGCGGTTTGCGAGCATCGTCTGGATTTTACCGGGTTGACCCCGCTCGTGGAGAACCTCCGCCGTCGCGCGGCAGGCCTCCCCGTGCCCCCGGCCGACTCGGTGTGCGATAACTAACGGAGACCCATTACCCCATGGCACAGCTCGAGACAGCAATCGCGAACAAGGAGGCATCCGGCCCAGGTGCCGGAGAAGGCAGGACCGCGCTCGGTCAAGCAAAGCCGACGTCAGCCAAGGTGCTGGCGTGGGTGGAGCAGATCGCCGCGTTGACCAAACCCGAGCGCATCTTCTGGTGCGACGGTTCCCAGGCTGAATACGACGCCATGTGCGACCTGATGGTCGCTGGTGGCACGGCGCTCCGGCTCGATCCGGTGAAGCGTCCGAATTGTCTGTATGTGCGTTCCGACCCGGGCGACGTCGCCCGCGTGGAGGACCGCACGTTCATCTGCAGTGTTCGCGAAGGCGACGCCGGCCCGACGAACAACTGGATGCGCCCGAAGGACATGAAGGCCATCCTGCAGCCGCTCTTCGATGGCTGCATGCGCGGCCGCACGATGTACGTGATCCCATTCAGCATGGGACCGATCGGCGGGTCGCTCTCGCACATCGGCATCGAGCTGACGGACTCGCCCTATGTCGTCGCCAACATGCGCATCATGACGCGCATGGGCGCGAAGGTCTACGAGGCCCTCGGCGAAAGCGACTTTGTCCCCTGCGTGCACTCGGTCGGCAAACCGCTCGCCCCCGGCGAGAAGGACGTGCCCTGGCCGTGCAATTCCACGAAGTACATCGTTCACTATCCGGAGGAGCGTTCGATCTGGTCGTTCGGCTCCGGATACGGCGGCAACGCCCTGCTCGGCAAGAAATGCTTCGCCCTGCGCATCGCCTCCTGCATGGCGCGCGACGAGGGTTGGATGGCCGAGCACATGCTCATTCTGAAGGTCGAAAGTCCGCAGGGTGAGAAGCGCTATGTCACCGCCGCCTTCCCGAGCGCGTGCGGCAAGACCAACTTCGCGATGCTGATCCCGCCTCCGGCCCTCAAGGACTGGAAGGTGACGACCTTGGGCGACGACATTGCCTGGCTCAAGCCCGGCAAGGACGGGCGCCTCTGGGCGATCAACCCCGAGAGCGGCTTCTTCGGCGTCGCCCCCGGCACGTCGTACGAGTCGAACCCGAACGCGATGGAGAGCTGCCGGGCCAACACCATCTTCACCAACGTGGCGCTTACGCCCGATGGCGACGTGTGGTGGGAGGGCATGACGAATCAGCCCCCCAAGGAGCTGATCGACTGGACCGGCCAGAAGTGGACGCCGGACTGCGGCCGCAAGGCGGCGCACCCGAATGCCCGCTTCACGGCGCCCGCCGCGCAGTGCCCGTGCATCGACTCGGATTGGGAGAGCGCGGATGGCGTGCCGATCAGCGCGATCGTGTTCGGTGGTCGTCGCGCCACGACGATGCCGCTCGTGTTCCAGTCCTTCAACTGGGTGCACGGCGTCTTCCTCGGCGCAACGATGGGTTCCGAGACCACCGCGGCCGCCGCTGGCGCCGTCGGCCAGGTCCGCCGCGACCCGATGGCGATGCTGCCCTTTGCCGGATACAACATGGGCCAGTACCTCGACCACTGGCTCACCATGCGGAAGCTCATCAAGCGTCCGCCGCGTATTTTCCATGTGAACTGGTTCCGCCGCGACAAGGACGGGCGTTGGCTCTGGCCCGGGTTCGGCGAGAACATGCGCGTGCTCAAGTGGATCTTCGAACGGTGCGCCGGTACGGTCACCGCCGATGAGACGCCGATCGGTCTGATGCCGCGTATCGAGCAGTTCAATATCGACGGGATGGCGAACTACGACCGCGCCACCCTCGAGAAAGCCTTCGAAATCAGTGTCGACGACTGGAAACAGGAGATCCTCCTGCAGGATGAGCTTTTTATGAAGCTCTACCATGACCTGCCGAAGGAGATCCTCTTCCAGAAGGAGCTGCTGATTTCGCGTTTGTAGTTGTTCATAGGTTGGATCGACCCGCCTCGGTCGCTGGTCTGGGGGGACTGGCACCGGGGCGGGTTATTTTTGTACGGCCGCGGAGCGGCCGTACAGGCGAGAGGCGAGAGGCGAGAGGCGAGAGAAGATAGAAGATTCCGACGCGTTCGCATGCTGGCGTTCGTTTTCTTTCTCTTACCTCTTTCTCTTTCTCTTCAATCCCTCCGATCCGGCAGGTGGATTGAAGAGAAAGAGCAAGAGAAAGAGGTAAGAGAAAGATTGGGTCGTGCGGATCCACTTTGGTTTCGCTAACACACTCCCTCCGTGCCCGATCTCGCCTCTGGTTTTCGTGCGTCACTCGTCTCCGTCATCGCCAACCCCCTGCTGGCGCTCGGGAAGATCGTCGCCGGTGTGCTGGGAAACTCCTACGCACTGATCGCCGACGGGATCGAATCCACGACCGACATCTTCAGCTCGCTCGTCGTCTGGAAAGCACTGCGCGTTTCCGCCCGGCCGGCCGATCGCGAACATCCTTACGGCCACGGCAAGGCGGAATCGATCGCCGGACTGCTCGTGGCCGCGGCACTCATGGCTGCCGCTCTGCTCATCGCGGTGCAAAGCGTGCGCGAGATCATCACGCCGCATCATGCGCCTGCGCCTTTCACGCTCGTGGTGCTCGTCGTCGTCGTTGTGACCAAGGAACTGCTTTACCGGTACGTCGGAGGCGCGGGCGACGCCCTGGGCAGCACCGCGCTGAAGAGCGACGCCTGGCACCATCGTTCGGATGCCATCACGTCGGCCGCCGCCTTCGTCGGCATCGCGATCGCCCTGCTCGGCGGACCCGGCTATGAGGCGGCCGACGACTGGGCGGCGCTCGTGGCGTGCGCGATCATTTCCTACAACGGCGTCCAGCTGTTTCGCCCGGCGCTGGCGGAGATCATGGACGCAGCCGTCTCGCGCGAGACCGAGACGCACGTCCGGCACATCGGTTGCGCGGTGGAGGGTGTTCGCGAGATCGAAAAGTGCCGCATCCGCAAGAGCGGCTTTGGGCTGCTCATGGACATCCACGTGGTGGTGGACGGGGAGCTTTCCGTCCGCGATGGCCATGTGATCGCACACCGGGTAAAGGATGCGCTGATGACCTGCGAACTTCCGGTGCACGACGTCGTCGTGCACATCGAGCCGCATCGCGAACGGCAGAACGACTGACCCCGGACTTCGCCCCTGACACAGAGGTCACGGAGGAGAGCACCCAAGGCACCCAGGGGTGCTCGACAACGCGGAAGTTCCGCTGCCTCTCCGCCTGGCTGTTCGACGAACGCCGAGGGCTGGTCTCTCGAGCAAGCTGTCTCCGTCCAGGGCCTCTGCGTTCACCGGGGTGAACGCCGTCGCGCTCAGGACCGGGGAAACCGCTTCCGATGCGCGGCGGCGACCTTCACGTACTTCTCCGCCCATTTCCGGATCTCGGCCTGCTTCTCGGGCGTGAGCTGCTTCACCACTTTTCCGGGCACACCCATGACTAGCGAACCCGGCGGGATCACGGTGCCTGGCGTCACGAGCGAATGTGCGCCGATGATGGAGTGGTGGCCGATGACGGCGCCGTCGAGGATCGTGGCCTGCATGCCGATCAGGCACTCATCCTCGATCGTGCAGGCGTGGATCATGGCGGCGTGGCCGACGGTAACATATCTCCCGATACGCACCGGGAACTGGTCCGCGAGGTGAACGATCGTGCCGTCCTGAACGTTCGACCCCTCGCCGACCTCGATGAAGTTGATGTCCCCGCGCAGCACCGTGCCGGGCCAGCAACTGGCGTGTGGCGCGAGGCGCACGTCGCCGATGAGTGTCGCGCCGGCGGCGACGTAGGCGGTCGGGTCGATCTGCGGATCCCTGGCGAGGAAGGTGGCGAATTGTTCGTCGAGTGTCACGGCGGGAGAAGTTTCCACCAACTAATGGCGGTCTCCGTCGTGCCGCGAACCCAGAATGTCGGCTTTCTGCTCCGGCGGTAGGTCGATGGTGTTCAGCCACGCTTCGGCGGCTTCCGGGTCATCCTGCAACCATTGCGTGGCAACCTGGGCCGCGAGTTGACGACGTTGCGTGGAGTCGGACACGCGGCTCACCCAAGAGGCCGCCACTTTGGGCGAACTGGAGCTCAACCGGCTGATTAATGCGACTGTCGCGGTTTCGCGTGCCGGACCGGAGGGCAGGTCGTCGACCCAGCGCGTGGCGGCGTCTGGATCGATCCGGCTCCATTGCGCCAGGATTCCCGGCATCAAGGTCTGAAGTGTATCCGGGGAACCGGTACGAAGCGCCCATGCGGCTGCGGCCTCGGGATCCGTATGAGCCCAGGTATTGGCAAGCGTGTTCGTCGCATCATCCCTCGCCGGGCCAGATGGGAGTCCCTCGACGATCTGCGCCGCGCGAAGCGGCGAGTTGCTGGAAATCACGGAAACCAACCCCAGCTGGTATTGCTGCCGGGTTTCTTCGTCCGATAGTTGCGCGGCGTAGGCCACGGCGGCCTCGGGGTCTGTCCTGGCCCAGGTCAAGGCAACGGTGTAGCAGGTCGTCGCCCGATCGCTTCCGGAAGGACATGTGAGAGCGAGGGCGACTGCCTGTTCTGGATCGGTGGCAGCAATGGACTCGGAGATGGAGGAAATCAGCGTACCACGCGTCCGGCTACCCTCGACCTGACTTGCCCATTCGATGGCGGCGCCGGCGTCGACTTGCGACCACTCGCGCGCAATCGAGTCGTAGGCATGCTGGCGAGTCAGACCGGCGGGCAGCGTGTTCGCCAGGGCCACGGCGGCGGCTGGGTCCGTGCGGGACAGCGTGCCCGAAATGGACTGGATCGCCTGCCTTCGTGCCGCCCCTTCTGGCAACGCCTGGACCCAAGCCTCCGCCGCCCTCGGATCGCGCTCCACTAGGCCGCCGGCAATGCTGCGGGCAGCAAGTGCCTGCTTGGCGTCAGAATCGATGCCAAGATAAAAGGCTTCGGCGGTGTCCGGCTGATCGTAGGCGAGCGTGCCGATGATCGACATGAGCATCTCGTCTCGATCCACGTTCGCCGGGAGGCGCTGCAGGTGAGCCGCGGCGGTCTCGGCGTCATGGCGCGCGAGGACCGAAAACACCTGGCCGAGCGCTTCGGTTTGGGGCTGCCCGCGAGGGAGAGTTTGTGCGAGTTCGATGGCTGCGTCGGGATTGAGAGGGGCGACGCGCCAGAGCACACTCTGCACGGCGTTGCTGCGAGCGCGGTCTTGTGGAAAATCGCGAGCCCAGGCGAGAGCGGCCTCAGGATCCCGTTCCGCCAGCATGCCTCCGACCATGGACAATGTGGTGCCCTGAACGCCGCCCGGAGGGAGTGACAGGGCCAGTTGCGTTGCCTGGTTGGCGTCCACCTGGGCGACGGCCACCGCTGCTGACTGAATGATCCGGGACCGGTCGGCTCCTTCCGGCACCTGGCTGATAAGGCGGTTCACGAGCCCGACATCGCGCCGCGCCATCTGCATAAGGATGCCATGAAGCTGCTGCTGACGCTCGGAATCTGAGGGCTGCGCCAACGCGAAGGTGAACGCTGCGTCGGGGTCGAGTTCGGCCCAATGCTGCAGAGCTCTTCCCAGAGCAAAATCGCGGCTATGTCCGCGCGGCAGCGATTGCGCGAAGCGAAGCGCATCCTGCGGTTCCAGGTTCGAGAGTTCTTCGCTGATCCAATAGACGAACGTGTCCTGCATGTTGCCTGGTGGGAGCTGCGTCGCCCAGGAGCGGGCCTTTTCGGGATCGAGTGCCATCCACCGCGCGATCGCCGGCCTGAGGTCCCATGCTTCCATGCGGAATTCGGGCATTGAATACGCGAACGCAATGGCCGCGCCCGGATCATCTTCCGACCAGCGCATGGTCACGTTCGCCAGCAGGGCTTGTTTGTCCGGGATGCCGGCCAGGCTTCGAATCCAGGCGATCGCGGCTTCTGGCTCGGTCGCGGCCCAGTTTGAGCCGGCGATGCCCTTGGCGGCGGCGGTGCGATGGGCGGTCGTGGACAATCCTGCAACAGCGGCTGTGGCACCGGCGGGATCCGATTCGGCCCAGGCTGCGAAGACGGTGCCGTAGCGATGGACAGCATGGGTGCCGGCGTCCTCCGAACCGATCAGGCTGAGCGCATCCTCCGGAGTGATTCCTGCAAGTTGTGGCAGGATCGCGTCCAGGGCTCCGTCGCGATCGGCGCCCTGGGGAAGCGTCCGGGCCCACTTTGTCGCGGCGGCGACATCAGTGTAGGCCCATCCACGGACGATGGCGCCGAGCGCGAGATTTCGGTCGGCGACGGGACGGTCGGTCCCGATCCAGGCGATCGCGCCCGAAGGATCGCACTCGCCCCACCGCTGAAGAAAGGCTGCGAGCATCTGGCGCCGCATCGCTGGCATCTGCAGGGTCTCGATCGCGCTGCAAACCTCGGGGAGATCCTCGGGACCGAGGGCGTTGATGATGTTCTCCCACTCCTTGGTCATGCGCCATGGGTGCGAATCGGCGCTCTCGCGGATGCGCCGGGCGACGCTGGAGCCGGTGATGCCGGCGATGCGACGCGCGTCGAGAGCCGATCCCGCATCGAGGGCGGGCGGAGTCGCCGCAGCCGCCCGGGTAAGCACGCCGCGGGATATCGCGGTCTCCGGCGACGGTGCGGTGGCGCGGCCAGCGAGAAAGGCGGCCAGCGCCAGCGCGAGCGGGAACAGGAAACGCAAGACAGACGACTTCATGGTCAGCAGGGGCAGGGGTGGTCCCGGGCGGTGAGGGTTCGAAGGGCTCCGCACGGTCAACGAATGCCGAGCAAAACGCCGGATGTGAGTGGCATCAATGCGCAATCGACACCAAGATGTGCGCAAATCCCACTCTCTATGGCCGCCAATCCCGTTATCTTCAACAACACCGTCCTGCGCGACGGTCATCAGTCCCTGGCCGCGACCCGCATGAGCACGGCTCAGATGCTGCCCTCACTGCCCATCCTCGACGAACTCGGCTTTGGCGCGCTGGAGACCTGGGGCGGGGCCACGATCGATTCCGGGTTGCGCTTCCTGAACGAGTTCCCCTTCGACCGGCTTGACGCCCTCAAGAAGGGCACGCCGAAGACGCCGCACATGATGCTGCTGCGCGGTCAGAACATCGTCCAGTATACAAATTTCCCCGACGATGTGGTCGAGGCGTTCGTCGCGATGTCCGCCAAGCACGGCATGGACGTGTTCCGCATCTTCGATGCCTGCAACGACCTGCGCAACATCGAGACCGCGGTCAAGGCGACCAAGAAGGCCGGCAAGCACGCCCAGGGCGTGATCTGCTACACCTCGAGCCCGGTCCACACGATCGACAAGTTCATCTCCGACGGCGTGGAGATCGAGGCTCTCGGCTGCGATTCGATCTGCGTGAAGGACATGGCGGGCCTGATCCCACCCTATGTCGCCTACCAGATCATCACGGGCCTCAAGAAGCGCGTGAAGATCCCGATCGTGCTCCACACGCACGAGACCTCGGGCCTGGGCGGCCCCTGCTACTACGCCGCCATCGAGGCGGGTGTTGACTACGTGGATACGTCGATCACGCCCTTCGCCAACGGCACCGGGCAGCCCGACACGGTCCGCATGCTTGCGCTGCTCGAGAATCATCCCCGCCGCCCCACGAAGTTCGACACGAAGAAGAAGGAGCTCATGGCCCTGCGCGAGCACTTCGAGAAGGTCTATGCCGAGCTCGGGAAGTTCACCAGCCCGGCCAACGAACGCGTCGACAGCGACGCCCTGACCTACCAGGTGCCGGGCGGCATGCTCAGCAATTTCCGCACGCAGCTGAAGGAGCAGAAGATGGAGGACCGGTTCGACGAGGTATTCGCCGAGATCCCCGTCGTGCGCAAGGCCCTTGGCTGGATCCCGCTCGTCACCCCGACCTCCCAGATCGTGGGCGTCCAGGCCATGCTCAATGTGAAGTTCGGCCGCTGGAAGAACTTCACCCCGCAGGCGATGCAGATCGCGCTCGGCTACTACGGCCGCACGCCCGGCCCGGTCGACACCGAGGTGCGCAAGCTCGCGGCGCAGAATTCGAAGCAGGAGCCGATTGATTGCCGGCCGGCCGACCTGCTCAAACCGCGCATGGCGCAGCTTCGCGAGGAGCTCAAGGCCAAGGGCTACCCGACCGACGACGAGCACTGCGTGATCCACGCGATGTTCCCGCAGGAACTCGACAAGTACTTCGCCTCGAAGAAGGCGCCGGCGCCGGCCGCGAACGCATCCGTGTCCGTCTCGACACAGACGACCGCGGCGGCCGCCGCACCCGCACCCGCCGCACCTGCCGCGGTGGCGGCCAAGCCTGCGGAGAGCGCTGAGACGACGGTCGTGGTCAACACTCGCGAGTTCGTCCTTACGGTCGAAGGCAAGCGCTTCCCGGTTCGGGTCGAAGAGGTGCAGTAGCCCGTCGGCCGCGCCATCACCCGGTCATGGAGAGGGGGACGAGTTCGTTCTCGTCCTCGCTCCCATTCTCGTTCTCGTTGTCGTTCCTGGTCTCGTTTCCTTCCCGGGCCGATCGCGTCCCGGGAGAACGGGACCGATCACGAAACCGAAACGAGAACGAGCTGCTGACACGCCCATGCCCGCATCGATCGCCACCCGGACCGGAGACGACGGCACCACCGCGCTGATGTACGGTCGGCGGGTCTCAAAATCCCACCCGCGCGTGTCGGCCTACGGCACGGCGGACGAGCTCAATGCCTCGCTTGGATTCGCGCGCGCGACCGCGAGCGACAGCTGGGCGCAGGAGGTCCTGCTGGCCACCCAACAGGAACTCGTCGGCCTCATGGGTGAACTCGCAGTCGACGACGCTGATCGCGAGCGCTACCTCAAGTCGAAGCTGGCGCGCCTGGAGGAGGTCCATCTGACGCGACTCGACGGCGCCGTCGCGACGGTCGAGGCACGCAAGATCACGTTTGAGGGCTGGGCCACGCCCGGCGCGACCCTGCACGCTGCGGCCCTCGACCTCGCGCGCACGGTCTGCCGGCGGACCGAGCGAGCCATCGTCGCACTGAGCGAAAGCGGCGCCGCGATCAATCCGGTGGTCCTTCGCTACCTCAACAGGTTGTCGGACCTGCTCTGGCTGCTCGCGCGACTCGACGAGACGGACCGCGGCCTGCGCTGACGACTGCAGCGGCCGCGCGTCGCCGTGTGGCGGATACGGCTCAGTCGTCCCGGCCCGTCAGGGTATGGCGGAGGTCGCGCTGCGACCGAGCTGTCGCACCCCGCTCGTGCCGCCCTGGGCGCCGAAGATGTCGCGCTTGCGGGTGAGGGGACGTGTGCCCGCGACCTTCGTGATCTTGCTGACCTTTGTTTTCTTGGCCTTCGTCGCGGGCTTCCGGACGGCGGCGCGGGTGCGTGTGGATGTTCGGAGCGTCGTTTTCATCACCATAGCGAGTCCGTCCTCGCCGTATCCGCAAGCGTCTGGGCACGGTTAGGAACGCGCCCCGGGCGCACGATGGGGGAAGGCGGTCATCGAAAGCGTTTCACGGAACACTTATCCGAGAGATCAGGCCTGCCCTCTGTGGGCCGACTGCGCCGGAGGCAGGGAGACCTCCGAGTTGTCGAACATCGCTGGGTGCACCCGGCACTGTTTTCCCGGACCTCAATGTGCGACGGCCGGCGGCGTTTGGATCATGGTTCCGCCTCAGCCCGCACAGCGGTTCACCTCGATGTTGAAGTGCACGAGCTCCTCGTGGATGCGCAGACGCGCCTTGTATTCCTCAGGGGTGCGATCGGCGTGGACGACGACGGTTACGATCACCGCGAACTGATCGAGACCGACACGGTGCACGTGCAGGTCGGCGACGCGCGAGTCGCCGTCACTCTCGATCGCCTCGCGGATCTCCTCCACGACCGGGACGTCCATCTCGCGGTCGAGAAGCACGCGTGAGGTTTCGCGCATCAGGCCGATGGCCCAGCGTGCGATCACCGCGGCACCGAGGATGCCGACCGCGGCATCGAGCCAGGTCCAGCCCATGAATTTGCCGCCGAGCAGCGCGCCGATGGCAAACACCGACGTGAGCGCGTCGGCCAGCACATGCATGTAGGCCGCGTGGAGGTTGAGATCCCGCCCGCGGCCATGTCCGTGACCGTGCGAACCGCCGCTGCCGGCTGCGTCGTTGCCGCCGCCGAGCATCCAAGCGCCGAACAGATTGAAGACGAGACCGCCAACCGCGACGAGCATCGCCTGGTCAAACGCGATCACCTGCGGAAAGCGCAGGCGTTCGATCGATTCCCAGATCATCGCGAGTGCGACGACACCCAGCAGGATGGCACTCGTAAAGCCGCCCAAGGCTCCGACCTTTCCCGGGCCGAACGAGAACCGCTCATCGCGCGCGTGGCGCCGGGCGTAGGTGTAGGCCGCGAGCGTGATGCCGAAGGCCGCCGCGTGCGTGCCCATGTGCCAGCCGTCCGCAAGCAACGCCATCGAGCGAAACACCAGCCCCGAGACGATCTCGACCACCATCACCACCAGCGTGAGCGCCAGGACGATCCATGTGCGCCGCTCGCCCGAGGCGTGACCGTGCCGGAACTCGTGGCTCTGCGTCCATTGCTGCAGGCAATCGTGATGCATGGGCCCGCAGCGTAGGCATCGCGCTGCGCTTGTCAGGCCGTTCCGTAACCGGCCTCGTCCGGCACAATGTCAATCATTCATTGACATTCCCGCGCGACACGAGGAAGTCCCTGGAAAGGGTGGTGCCGGCGCGGTTGCGGACGAGCACCCGGTAGGTCCCGGCATCGGCCGGCGAAGGACGGGCGATCTCCAGGGCCGGCCCGGTTGCGCCGGGGATGGCGGCGTCGTCATGGAACCATTGATACTCGAGCGGAGGCGTGCCGTCGGCCGCGACCGCGAGCCGCAGTGGCATGGTGGTGTCGAGCGTCACATGGCCTGCTGGCGTGCGCGTGATGCGGGGCACACGTGAGCCGCGGATGCCGAAACTCACTCCGGGGGCGGAAACCTTCAGGCCGCCTATGCGGGCCGCAGCCTGGCGCCCGCGAAGATCGTCCGCGGTTGCGATGAACGTGAGCGTCTCATCGGGAGCGAGGTCGGCCGGCGGATTCCAGAACACGCGGTAGGGCGCGGTGTCGTCGGTGCCGATCCACTCGTATTCATCCGGGCGCGACGCGCGTTGCATGACAAACGTCACCTCGGCAAAGCCGTCGCCGCCGCTGACCTCGGCGCGGATCTCCCGGCGTTCCGGGAAGATCAGACCATCCACTTCGCGTGCCGCGAAGGTGAGCGTGGCGCCGTGCCCCGGGGTCGAGAACGCCACGGCCAGCGGCTGTGAGTGCGCGGCCTGGAGCGGGGCGTTCGCGCGCCAGACGGTGAACTGGAGGGGCTCGAGGGAGACGCCCACTGCACCGTCGTCGCCGACCGTGAGCGCGGGTCCGTGCGCCGCGTCGGGCGTGCGCGAGTCGAAGAGCGGCACCAGCGTCGCTCCCGCCCGTTGACCTGTCGGCACGCGTGCGGTGACGGTGGAGCTGCGTGCGCTGTTGAGGACGACGAGGTACTCGATGCGCTCCGACCGCTCGATGCGGGAGAACGCGAACAGCTCCGGCTCGCGCGTCAGGCGGGGTTGCATGGCCCCGACGCGCAGCGCGGGGTGGGATTCGCGCAGGGTGGCGAGCCGTGCGAACAACCGATAGAACGGATGCTCCACGTCGAACTTGTCGTCGGCGCCGGTGCGCGGGGTGCCGAGCAGCGCGGCGTCTCGAAACTCCGGCGCGCGGGCGGCGAACATGCTCTCGCGGGCCTGCATGTCGTTGCCTCCGCGGCCGATCATGCCCTGTTCGTCCCCGTAGTAGAGCACGGGCTGGCCGCGCGTGAGGTAAAGGAGCCCGTGCCCGAGGCCGACGAGCGTGGCCAGCTGCTCCGGCGAAGCGCCGGGATTGTCCTGCTGGAGGAAATACGCGAAGCGGCCGGCGTCGTGGTTGCCGAGGAATGTGGTGGTGGAATGGACGTTGCTGTCGTGGTCGGTGTAGAGGTCGTCGCGGGCGAAGAAGTCGGCGAGCGCGGCGGCGGTTCCTCCCTGCGAGACAAACTTCCGGGCTGCGACGAAAAACCCGAAGTCGATCGTCGTATCGATCGACATCGTGCTGGTGGAGAACTCCGCGAGCACGGCGGGGTCGCCGGCCTCATTGTAGACCTCGCCAAACTGGAGGAAGTCGGGCCGGCCCAGCTCGCGGGCGCGGGCACGGATCGCGGGTATGAATGCCTGCCAGAACTCGGTGTTCACATGCCGCGCCGTGTCGATGCGGAAGCCGTCGATGCCGCAGTCCTCGATCCAGTGCGCAAAGATCTCGATGAAGCCCTGCACGACGCGCGGGTGCTCGGTGAAAAGGTCGTCGAGGCCGACGAAGTCGCCCTGCGTCGAGTTCTCCCCGAGGAAGGTCGAGTTGCCCCGGTTGTGGTAGAGCGTGATGTCGTTGAGCCACGCGGGATGCTTGGCCTGGGACTCGGCCGACGGAACGGACGGCGAGTAGGGAAAGCTCTTCTTCGCGCTTAGCTCGGGAAACGCCCCGGGCTCGTTGAGGCCGTTGAAGGCCACCTTGCGGACGTCGAAGATGCGTCCTTTGGCATCGCGGTAGGGCGCGGTGGCGATGTCGCGGTAGCGATGATCGCCCTGCAGTTCGATCACGTCAGCGGTGTGATTGACGATGATGTCCATGAACACGCGCATGCCCCGGGCGTGGGCCGCGCGGACGAAAGCCTTGAACTCCCCGGTCGTCCCGAGGTGCGGGTCGATGGCGAGGAAATCGAGAATCCAGTATCCATGATACCCTGCTGTGCCCTTCTGCACGGGCTTGTTCCTGAAGGGCGGAGTGACCCACACGGCGGTGACGCCGAGTCCCTGAAGGTAGTCGAGCTGCGCCGTCATGCCGACGAAGTCGCCACCGTGGAAGTGCGAGATGCGCGCGGGATCGAAACCATGGTCCATCGGCCCGCCCGAGCCGCCGCCGCGGTCGTTCGCGGTCGACCCGTTGGCGAACCGGTCGGTGAGGACGAAATAGAACGTCTGGCCGGCACCGGGGTGCGTGAAACGCGGCATGGCGACGATCGGCGCGGACGCGGCGGAGAGGCCGGCGGCGGGGGCGATCAGACCCGCGCAGACGAAGGCGAGCGACACGAGACGGGTGGGGCGGACCATGGTCGAGAAACTCTGGCGACCGCGGGGCGCGCGGTCGAGCCGGCCGGCGGGAAGAAGGCTTCGAACGACAGGAGAGAACTTAGGTGAGCGCCCGGCGCCCGGCTTGGCGCTCGCGCCGGCGGAGTTGTCCGAGTGTTCTCGGTTTTGTGCGGCCGAGCCGGCTGGCGGACGCGGCCGGGTTGCGCACCGTGAGTAGACCCTCTCGACGTCAACGCCCCACGATTCCTTTCGTCCATGATGAAACCTTACCTACGCCCCGCGTTGCTCGTATCCACGCTGACCCTATGCTTCGCCCTGTCCGGGCGTGCGGCCGAGTCGTTCGTTGAACCCATCGAAGTGTGCTGGGGGAGGGCTCCGGCGATCGTTCTGCCGGACTGGGTGCGCACGACCACCATCTACGAGGTCAACGTGCGCCAGTATTCGAAGGAGGGCTCCTTCGCCGCCATCGAGGCGGACCTTCCGCGCATCCGCGACCTGGGTGTCGGCACGCTCTGGTTCATGCCGATCCATCCGATCGGCGTGGAGAACCGCAAGGGCGAGCTCGGCAGCTACTATGCGGTGACGGACTACCTCGCCGTGAACCCCGAGTTCGGCACGGCGGAGGATTTTCGCCGGCTCGTGCGCAAGGCGCAGGCGATGGGGCTGCGCGTGATCCTGGACTGGGTCGCCAACCACACCGCCTGGGATCACGTGTGGATGAAGGCGCACCCGGAGTATTTCTGGCGCGATCGCGACGGACGGCCCGTACCGCCGCTCGGCTTCGACTGGACCGACGTCGTACAACTCGACTACCGCAACCGCGACCTGTGGCGGGCGCAGATCGACGCCCTTGCGTATTGGGTCCGTGAATTCAATGTCGACGGCTTCCGCTGCGACTACGCCACCGGCGTGCCGACGGCGTTCTGGGACGAGGCCTCGCGGGAGCTGCGCGCCCTCCGTCCCGACATCTTCCTGCTTTCCGAGGCCCAGGTGCCGCAGCACCAGCTGCGGGCGTTTCACGCCTCCTATTCCTTCGACATGATGCACGCCTACAACGCGATCGCGCAGGGTCGCGAACCGGCGACGCATATCGACGACATCCTCGCCCAGTACGAGGTGCAGTTCCCGCGCAAGGCCGTGTTCATGCACTACACGACCAACCACGACGAGAACAGCTGGCAGGGCACGGTCTTCGAGCGGCTCGGAGGCGGCGTGCGTGCGTTTGCAGTGGTCACGTTCGTGCTCGATGGCGTGCCGTTGATCTACAACGGGCAGGAGGCGGGCCTGGACAAGCGCCTGGAGTTTTTCCAGCGCGACCCGATCCAGTGGCGGCAGCATCCGCTCGCCGGGTTTTATCGAACGCTCACGGAGTTGCGTCGGGAGCATCCCGCGCTCGCCACGGGTGCCTCGTTTGCGCGGATCCCGACCACGCGCAATGCGGCGGTCTACGCCGTCCTTCGCGAAGCCGGCAAGGGAAAGCTCGCGGCCTTCGCCAACCTCACGGCCCGCGATATCGCGTTGGATGCGGGCCACGCGGGGCTGAGTGGAACCTGGCGCGAGGCGTTCACGGGGGAGCGCCTGAAGTCCGGGGGGACGATGCACCTGGAGCTCCGCAGCTGGGAGTATCGGGTCTACGTTTCCGAACCCTGAAGCGGACTCATGCAACCGGCGAAGGGGAAGCGTGCCTTGCGGGAGCATTCTCCGCTCTTGCAGAACCCATACCTCGCCCGGCCGCCAGGGTCGTCGGCTTCGGCGGGTCCTGAGGACTGCCGCCACGCCGTAGCACTCGACGCGACGGGGGAAGTCGGATTCCGCCACCCGATCCTTGGGCATTCATCCGGGCGAGGCGGGTCGAACGCGTGAGTCCGGCTGATACGCGCCGGGCGGCCCGGCGGGGATTTGCGGCCGGCCGTGGCGTCGGTCCGGCTGGACGTCCGAAAATCGCTTGCGTTGCCCCCTCCACATAGGACACTCGCCGCTCAAACCGCCTGCCTTCACCACCTGCGGACGCGACTCACCGCACTTCCCCGGCCCCGAAGAAAGCCACCGCATCAGCGAGAATTCCCTCGGGGCCTCGATTGTACCCATGGACGACACGCCAGCGAACCAGACGCCGGGCGAAGATTTCAACAAGCTCGACTTGAGCGCCCTGCAGGCGTTCCAGTTCGGCACGCAATGGACCGATGCCGGCACGAAGAAGCCCGCCGGCGGTTCAGCGCACGGTCATCCCCGCGAAGGCGAGGGGGGCGCTCCGCGCCGCGATCGGCGGCCTCCGCGTCGGCACCCCGAAGGTGGCGAAGGCTACCGCGGTCCGGGTGAGCGCCCGGCTGGCGCACCGGACGAGGCGGGTGGCGCACGTCCGCCGCGCGATCGCTTTGCGCCGCGCGAAGGCGGGCCGGGCCGTCCGTTCCGCCGCGAGGGTGGCCCCGGCGGCGACCGCGGTCCGGGACAGGGTGGCGGCGATCGCTTCGACCGGCGCCCGCGCTTTGAGCGTGGTCCGGGCGGCGACCGCGGCGATTTCGGGCAGCGGCGGCCTTCGGGTCCTCCGCGCCCCTACCTGAGCCCCGTCTTCGAGATCACGTTTTATCCCGACGACACTGGCTTCAATGCCCTGGTCAAGGCGATGCGGTCGTCGTGCCGCACCTACGAGCTCTTTGAGATCGCGCGCCTGATCCTCGGGAAGGTCGAGCGTTGCGTGCTGGTGTTCAAGCGCCGGCCGGAGACGCCCGGCGGTTCCAGCGGACCGATCTATATGTCCGTGCCGGATGGCGTGCCGTTCCCGACCGAGGACGAGGCGATCAATCACGCCCTCGAGAAGAGCATGGACCAGTTCTTCAGCACCGAGGTGGTCGAGGTCGAGCCCCCGAAGGGTTCGTTCCAGTTCGTCAGCCGCTGCCCCGTGACGAAGGACCTGCTGGCTCCGGCCAATTACCACCGCTACGCGCAGATCGTGCAGCATCATTACAACGCCCGCGGCATCCGCATTCCGTTCGAAAAGTACAAGGCGGCGCTGGATGTGGTGCGCGATCCCGAGGCGGTGAACCAGTGGCTGGAGTCGATGAAGAAGGTGACGCGCTATGCCTACAAGCTGGCGCCCGAGGGCGAGCCGGTCGTCTTCGACAACATCGAGGATGCGCGCACCCATGTGCTGCGCGTCGCCCGCGACCGCATCGTGCGGGCGTCGGAGACGGCGCGCGTCGCGGCCAAGGCTGTCGAGGCCGTTCCCGCGAGCGAGGCGTTCCGCACCATGCACGGCGCGCTCGAGACGCAGCGTCGTTTCCCGCTGGATACAGCAAATGCACTGCGCGGCCGCCTGCGCCGCGAGAATTTCCACATTTTCAAGCGCGGCTCGAAGGGCGTGACCTACGTCTGCTCGGTCCGGCGCAAGTTCCGCCAGCCGGGCCAGACTTTCTCGGATTCGATCAACGCTCTCATCGGCTATCTCGATGCGAACCCGTTGGTCAACGTGGTGGATCTCCCGCAGAAGTTTCTCGGTTTCGCGCCGCCCGCGGCTCCGGCCCCTGCGCCTGCTGCGCCGCCGCCCGCGGCCACGGAAACGCCTGCATCGGGCGAAGGCACGCCGCCTGCGGAGACGCCGGCGCCCGCGGCCCCGGTCGAGCACACGCTTGCGCCCGAGCAGAAGGTGGCGCTCAACCGGCTGATTCTCGACCTCCGCTGGCTCGTTGCCGAAGGCTACGTGGCCGAATACTCGGACGGGCGCCTCTTCGCGCATCCGGTGCTCGCCCAGGGACAGACGGAGCCCACGGAAGAGAAGGATCACGAGCCGTCCGCCCCGAGCGAGGCTGCGCCTGCGGGCGAGGCTTCGTCGGAAGCCTCGACGGCCCTCGAGCCCGAGCAGGCCGCGCCCGCGGAGCCGGCTCCCGAGGCAGAAGGAGAATCTGCAGCCGAACGCGAAGGCGAGCCCGGGCAGGCTGCTCCTGAGGCTGAAGTGGAAACGCCGACTGGCGCCGACGATCGTCCCGCCACGAGCGAGACTGCCCCCGCGGATGCGGAGACTCCTGCGGAGGTCGATGTCGAGGCTGCTCCCACGAGCGAGCCGCCACCGACCGCCGAGCCGCCTGCGACCGAACCTCCGGCCGAGCCGAAGATCTAGGCTCAAGCTTCGGATACCCCGCCCGTGCGAGATGCCGTGCGGGGTCTCTGCTGCACGTGGACCCCGTGTGGGACGCCCGTCGCTTGCGGGCGCCCGCCGTGTTTCGTTCGGGATTCTTCCGAAAAACTCGGTGATCCCTGTGGCCGGCTTGAATGATGGTTCCTTTCTTGGACGGACCTATCGACCATCGACCGGCGGCGCGGCGGGGCCTACGAAGGCACGCGGCTGCGAATCGTGCGCGCACCGTCGGCGGTGATCGCGAGTTCGATCCAGAGTGTATCCGCAGGAAGGATATCGGCAATGCGCTCCGGCCACTCGATGGCAAGGCACCACGGTGAGACGAGGAAGTCCTCGACCATCAGGGATTCCCACGTGCCCGGACCCTCGAGCCGGTAGGCATCCACATGGACGAGCAACCGCTCGCCGCGATGCAGGTTGCAGACGGCGAAGCTCGGGCTGGTCACCATCTCCCGCACGCCCCACGCGGCGGCGAGTCCCTTCACGAATGTCGTCTTGCCCGCGCCCAGGTCGCCGGAAAGCGCGAGCACGCGGTCGGATGGCAGCGCGGATGCCAGTTTCCCGGCGATCGCGCGGGTTTCGGCGTCGCTGGAGGCGCGCAGGCCCGCCTGAAGCTCACCGAAAATGCTCATAACCCTGCGTGAGAACGCCGCGTGGCAGCGACGGCTCAAATCGGATGGCGCGGTCGCCCGGCCCGCCCGAGGCGTTCCGGTCGATGCGCCCGATGCAGGACAGCGGCGTCGCAAGGGCGCGGTGCCACGCGACGATGAGTGCCTCCACGCCGCGAGGGGCCGCCGCGAAAAGCAACTCGTAGTCCTCGCCGTCGTTGAGCGCGCAATCGATGGGATCGCGGCGCGTGCGGCGTGCCAGCCGCCGCGCTGCCGGGCTGATCGGCAGCGCCCGCGGGTCGATCAGCGCCTCCCCGCCGTCGGGGACGAGGGCCGCGAGGTCCTTGCCCAGGCCGTCGCTCAGGTCCATGGCGGCGTGGACCTCGCGCCTTTCAGCGAGCCAGCGGCCCTCCTCCAGGCGCGGGTGGAACCGTGTATGTTTGCCGAGGATACTCCCGCCCAGCGAGCCGGTGACAAAGAGGAGGTCGCCCGGGCGGGCGCCGGTGCGGGTGAGCGGACGCCGGGGCGCATCGCCGAGGAGCGTGAGGAAGGCGGAAAAGGGCCCGGTCGTCTGCGCGCAGTCTCCACCGACGATGTGGACGCCGTAGGTGCGGGCGCACGACGCGAGTCCGCGGTAGAAGCCGCGCAACCAGGCGAGCGGGAGCGACGGGGGCGCCGCGAGCGCGACCACCGCGCTGTGCGGACGTCCGCCCATGGAGGCGATGTCGCTGAGGTTGCGTTTGAGAAGCTTTTCCGCCACGGCCCGGGCGGGCATGCGGTCGTCGAAATGCCGTCCGGCGATGACCGGGTCGACGGTGACCAACTGCCGGGCCTTGCGCCTGGGCAGGACGGCGCAGTCATCCCCGATGCCGTGAGGCGGCGGCGGATTGGCTGAGCCGAGCCAGTCCTGGATGGCGTGGATCAGCCGGTTTTCGCCGAGCGTGGCGAGCGTGGCGGGGTGGGTCGACATGCGCTCACTCAGATAGCTGCGCCGGAGAAGATGGCTAGCAGCGTGTTGAGGTTGAAGGCGGCGTGCAGCACGATCGCCGTGAGGATCCGGCCGGTCTTGTGGTAGACCGCGGCGAGGACCAGGCCGAGCACGAAGAGCGGCAGCGATGCCTGCAGGTTCCAGTGCAGTGCGGCGAATAGCGCGGCGCTGATCGCGGCCGCAAGGGCCGGGTTCATGCGGTTGGCGAGGAAGCGGAAGAGGCCGGCGCGAAAGACCAGTTCCTCACCGAGCGGCGCGAGCACCGCCACGACGATGATCCATTGCAGGAGCATCGCCGTATCGGTGGTGCCGCGTATGATCAGGACCACCTCCTGGACTTCCGCCGGCCAGCCCAGCGCCCTGATCAGGGCGGTCCAGGCGAACACCAGGAGCGCACACGGGGGCACGAAGTAGACGAGGCCGAGCAGGCCCGAGGCGATACAGCGCAACGTGCTTTCCCGGCTCTCTCCGGGATGGCCGCACGGCAGGAGTCGGAACAGCGCGGCCGCCCCGATCAACGCCAGCCCCATGCCGTATCCACTCAGCAATACCATGGCGGCCGTGCGGGGTGTCTCAACCTTCAGGCCGGTCACCCAGAAAAGCCCGGCCGGGACGAAGATCAGCAGCACCAGCGCGATGAAGGGAAGAAGCAGGAAGTCGCCCCACGGGATGGACCATGCCGGCAGTCGGGAAGGCGACTCGAGCCAGCGCTGGGCGTCGCCGCGCACCAGGGCGCGTATCCAGAGCACGACGCCCACGATGAGCAGCGTGAGCGCGGCTGAGTTATAGAGAGCCTCACGAACCGGCATGATGCTTTCCGGAGGCGTGGCCGGACCGTCGGCGGCCCGGAGTGCGCTGTGCCCTGTGTGCTGCCATCCAACGAGATAAGCGCGACCGACGGCGGAGGGGTCGACTCTTTTCCTCCGGGTCGCCCTGCGCGCGGCTGCGAAGCCGGCGGCGCGCGCTGCGGCTTCAGTGTCAAAACCGTGTCAACTCCCGCGGCGCCTCCGGACCGGGCGCGTTTCCCGCGTGCTGTGCGTGGTTCTTGTGGTGCTCCTGCCTTAAGTTGCACAGGGTTTTGGCCGGAGAACACCTAGGTAGATGCACGCGTCGGCCCGACAACTTTCGGCATGCTAGGCACCGCACTCAGCGATTCGGCCCAATGGTCCGGGCCGGGCGCCCGGGTGTGGCGCTGGCGCGAACTCCAGATCGGCCGGATGCTGCTGGCGCTGGTGGTGCCTCCGCGCGGCCAGAAGGTGCTGCCCACGGGTGCGGGGATCGCGCTGATCATCATCGCCCTGGCCATCGGCCTGGCGGCCTACAATACCGCGAGCAACATCCTGTTCATCGCGTTCTCGCTGTTGCTCTCGACCATCGTGGTGAGCGGCATCCTTTCGTGGATCAACTTCGGGCGCACGGCATGGCGCATGACGCTGCGGCCGCCGTTGCGCGCTGGACAACAGGCCGTGCTCAGCCTCGAGGTGCTCAATCGGAAACGCTTCCTGCCCACCTACTGCCTGAACTTCGATTTCAAGGCCTCGAGCGGCGACATCGGGCGACTGGTGCTGCGGCAGCGGCTCGATCCCGGCGAGATCCGGCGCATGGAGTGGTCATTCCGCCCACAGCGTCGCGGGCGCGAGCTGGTCGAGATGACCGGCGTGAACTCGAAGTTTCCCTTTGGCTTTCTGCACAAGCACTTTGGCGGTCGCGTCGCGCGGGAGGTGTATGTGTGGCCGGCGCGCATCGTCTATCAAGTGATGCTCGGCGCCGCGCCCTCGTCGGACACGGTCGGCGAGACCGTCCAGCGCCTGGGGCACGGGACCGAATTCATCAGCGTGCGCCCCTACCAGTCCGGCGACTCGCACCGGCACATCCATTGGAAGGCGAGCGCGCGGCAGCGCAAGCTCATGGTCAAGCAACTGCTGGCCGAGAACCAGCGCGGCTACTTCATCTCGATCGAGACGCCGGTGCTGATCTGGGAAAACCCCGGGCAGTTCGAGCAGATGTGCAGCTTGGCCGCTTCCCTCGCCGAGGACCTTTTTCGGCAGGGTCAGCTGGTCGGCGCGGTGATCAACGACGGCCCGCCGATCCTGACCCGGCGCGTGGCCGACCTGGAGCTGTTCCTCGACCAGCTCGCGGTGGTCGAGCCGGTGGAGCATTTTGGCGGCGGCCGCGTGCTGCCGTTGCGCAACGTCATCACGTTCGAACCCGGGAGACCGGAGGGAGTTCATGCGATTCTTCGCGGCAGGAAGGCAGCCTCAGCTTAGCCTCGAGGAACTGTGCCACGTGAAGTGGCTGCTGGGCGGCCTCCTCGCGCTGCTCTCGGTGTGGACGTTGTTTCACCTCGAGGCGTCGATCTGGCCGTTTGCCGCGATCGCCACGGTGACGATCGCGGGGACGATGATGCACCCGTGGCTGCCCGCGCGCGTGCCGCGCCTCGTCTGGCAGCTCGCGGTTCCGGCCATCGCCATCGCCTTCGTGGTCGATGCAATGACCAACGAACTCGTCCTCTCGCTCGTGCGGCTGAACACGATGCTCGTGATGTATCGGGCGGTCTCCTACCGCGAGCGCCGCGACGACCTCCAACTCATCGCGCTGAGCCTGTTCCTCGTGGTGCTCACGGGCGTGCTGACGGTATCGATCGTGTTCGTCGTGCAGATCCTGGCGTTCGCCGGGGTCGGCATGATGCTGCTGTTTGTCATCAACGTCCTGGACGACGCGCTGGCGGGTGCGCCGATGCGCACGACGAACTGGGTGCGCATCCCGCGCCGCCGCCTCCTGCTGCGCCTGAAACAGGCCTGCGACGCACGCATGGCGGTCCTCGCGGTGGGTTTGTTTTTCGCCGTGGTGCTCGCGTCGGCGCTCATCTTCATGGCGATCCCGCGCTTTGAGGTGAGCAATCCGATCAGCTTCTTCTCGTTCAACAAGGGCGGGACGCTGACGGGGTTTTCCGACGAGATCGCGCTGGGTGAGGTCACCGACCTGAAGAACGACGACGGCGTGGCCATGCGGATCGACATCCGCGACGGCGCGGTGGTCCCGGCCTCGCCGTACTGGCGCATGGTCGCGCTGGATGAATACGAGAACGGCGCGTTTCGCATCTCGCGGTCGGTGCGCGACGCGGTGGGGGATCGTTCGCTGCCCTACCTGGACCTGGCGTCGCCGCACGTCGCGGGTCCGATCCGCGGGCAGCGCATCCTGGAGAACGGGCGTGTGGTGGTGTTCCTGGAGCCGGGGGTCAGCCGGTATCTTCCGCAGCCCGGTGGCTTCACGGAGATCCATTTCAAGGAGACGCAGGAGATCATCAGCAACGACCTCTTCCAGGTCTATGCGACGCGTCTGCACAGCGCCGTCCTGCTCAGCTACCAGATCGCAGGGGCCGATTTCTCGGGTGTTCTCTACGATCCCATCTTTGCCCATGAGCGCACGCGCACTCCCGTCGGGTCGGGCCGCAGGGCCGCGCCGCGCGCGGGTACCCTGAGCCTCGCCTCGGCCAAGGGTGCGGCAGGCACCGCGTATCCGCAAACCGCGCTCGACATCCCGGTCTCGCCCCAGGCACGCGAGTACCTGCTCGAGGTCGTTCGCGAGATCACCGGCGGGCTCAGTCTGCCGGCCGCGGAGTTTGCCGCCCGCGCCTCGGCGTATTTGCACGAGCATCACACCTATGCGATGCAGATCCGGCTCCCGGAGCAGCAGCCGGGGGAACGCGAGGATCCCGTGATCCGCTGGATGCGGTCGGGCAGCGGGGGGCACTGCGAGTTTTTTGCCGCGGCATTCACGCTGCTGGCCCGGTCGGCCGGGCATCCCGTCCGTGTGGTGACGGGCTTCAAGGGCGGCACGTGGAACGGCTTCGAGGGCTACTTCATGGTGCGCCATTCCGACGCCCACGCCTGGTGCGAGATCTACGACGGAGTGAACTCGTGGCTGCGTGTCGATCCCACCCCCGGCTCGGGGGCGATTTCCGGAACAGAGGCCGCCCTGGAGGAGGCAGGTGCCTTCGCGCGTCTCGCGGATCGCAGCACGGCGGCCTACTTCGACAGCCTGCGGATGCTTTGGTACCGGCGCATCGTCAACTTTGACCAGCGCAGCCAACGCGGTGTGGCCGAGGCGCTCAAGGACATCGGGCACACGGCGGCGGTCTGGGGCCGGGCGACGATGGACGTCGTTCGCGAACAGTACGCCGCGTGGGAGGCGGCGCCGTTGTCGTTCTCGAGCAAGGGGGACATCCTTTGTTTTTCCATCCTCCTTTTCCTAATCGCGGTGCTGATGAAGCGCCTCGGGATCGGCAAGAGCGACGTGATGGAATGGTTCAGCCGCGGACCCGCCCCGACGCGGCAACGTGCCGGCCAGTTGCTCCGCCGCCTCGAGCATCGATTGGGCCGGCCGCCGCGCCGTCGTTCCTGGAGCGAAGCAGATGCGCTCCGGCTGGCCGACCAGCTTACCGTCATCCGCTATGGCCGCACGGAAACCTGGCCCGAACCCCGCCAGACGTTTCGCGCCGTTCGGCGCATGCTGTAACCATCCGCCGCGATTTCGTGCCTTTTCTCGTCCGCCTAACCGCCGATCTATGTCAAACATGCATGCGCCAACCCGCTCCGCGGTTCTTCCGGGTCACGTGATCCATGCCAGGCCGAGCGCCGCGGCGCCGGGCGCGGCTGCATCCGTGATGCCGGGCCGGGTCCCGGCCGTGATTCTCCTCCTCTCATGAGCGACTTCGTGCAATCCTCCCAAGTGACCGAGGCCAAGGCCGCGATGGGGCGCCTCAAGGGCAGCATCCGGCAGTATGTCCGCGGCAAGGACGAGGTGATCGACAAGGTCATCACCTGCCTGCTGGCCTCTGGCCACGTGCTGATCGAGGACCTTCCCGGCGTGGGCAAGACCACGCTCGCCTACTGCGTGGCCAAGTCCATCGACCTCACGTTCAAGCGCATCCAGTTCACGAGCGACCTCCTTCCCACCGACGTGACGGGCATCTCGATCTACGACGACAAGGCCCAGGAGTTCATCTTCAAGCCCGGCCCGGTGTTTGCGAATATCGTGCTGGCCGACGAGATCAACCGTGCCACGCCGAAGACACAGTCTTCACTGCTCGAGGTGATGGACCGGGGCAAGGTCTCGGTGGATGGGCGCACGGAGACGGTCGGCGCGCCGTTCATGGTGTTCGCGACCCAGAACCCGGTCGACTACGAGGGCACGTTTCCGCTGCCCGAGAGCCAGATGGACCGGTTCCTCATGCGCCTGCAGATGGGTTATCCGGAAGCGGCCGATGAGATCGAGATCCTGAAGGGCACGCGGCACAACTACGACAGTTTCGCGCTTTCACCCGTCGTGTCCGCCCGTGAGGTGACGCAGATCCAGCAGGTCGTGCCGCAGGTCTTCGTCGAGGACAGCGTGCTCGACTACATGCTCAAGATCGTCGCGGCCACGCGCACGGAGAGCGAGTTCAAGGCCGGCATCAGCGTGCGCGGCTCCCTTGCGCTCAAGCTCGCGGCGCAGGCAACTGCGCTGATGTTCGGTCGCGACTTCGTCGTGCCCGACGATGTCATGCGCGTCGTGCACGACGTGCTGGTCCATCGGCTCAGCCTGCGACGGGCCTTTACGGATACGCTGGAGGAGCGCCGGGTCGTCACGGCGATCCTGCGGCGCATCATCGCGGCCATCCCCGAGCCCGTTTGAGGGAAGGGCTGAAAGACTGAAGGGCTGAACGGCAGAAGAGCGGGTGTAGGGCGAGGCCTTCCACCGTCGCCAAGGCTTCGACGGGCAAGCCGGCCGAGCCGCAACGTCCGTCCGACCGAGCCATGCCATGCTATCTGGCCATCAATCGATGCCGACCCGGGCCGCAAGAAGGCACAAAGGGCGCAAAGAACGATCCCGTCCCATTCTGCGCCTTCTGCACCTCTTTGCGGCTCTCCGGGCTGCCTCCGTGTCCTCTGTGTCCTCCGTGGTTAAACCCCGCTTTTGCCCCTACCACGCGTATCCGGATTCTCATGCCGCGCGTCGCCGCCTGGTGCGCGAGTGCGGCTGAGCGGGCCGCGTGCGTCGAAACGCACGCGACTACCGGCTGACATCGCCATAGCGTGTCTGCAGCCTGACACGACGATGCCGCCCATTGACCGTCCGGTCGCGGACGCACGAGCGATGGCGACGGCCTCACGGGCGCGCGCGAGCGGGCAGCCTACGCCAGCAGCTTGTCTGAGAACAAACGCTGCCGGCTCAACCACCAATATCCGGCGTGTCCGGGGTCGGTTCCGCGGAGGGCAGCTCGTCGCCGTCCTCCTCCTTGACTTCCACGACGCGGGCGAGCGAGAGGAGTTTGTCACCCTCGGCCAGATCGACGAGTCGCACACCCTTGGCGCCACGGCCGGTCTCGCGGATGTCGTGCACCGGGCAGCGCACGCTCTGGCCCTTGGCGGTGAGCAGCATGATCTCGTCGTCGTCGCGCACGCTGAGTGCACCGGCGAGCCGGACTGAACCGTCCTCGGGCAGGTCGATCGCCCACACGCCGGACGCGCCGCGGTTGACGAGGCGGTAGTCCTCGAAACGCGTGCGCACACCCAGGCCGGCTTCGCTTGCCACGAGGAAGAGCGCCTCGTGATCGACCACCTCGATGCATTGCAGGAAATCGCTCTCGAGTTTGAAACGCATGCCGGTGACGCCGCCCGTGGCCCGCCCGGTGGCGCGGAAAAGGACCTCGCCGCTCTCGGGTTCGCGCTCGCGAAACCGCACCGCCAGGCCCTGGTTCGAGACCAGGATCAACTCGTCGTTTCCTGTGGTCAGCACCGTGCCGATCACGGTGTCGCCGTCGTCGAGATTGATGCCAATCAGGCCGCCTTCGCGCGTGGCGTTCGCGTAGTCCGCGAGTGCGCTCTTCTTGATCACGCCACGCTTCGTGGCCATGACGAGGAAGCGGTCCTCGGAAAATTCCTTCACGCAGATCATGGCGGCGAGTTTCTCGCCCTCGGAGAGGCGCAGGAAGCTCGTCACCGATTTGCCCTTGGCGGTGCGCGCGCCTTCCGGGATCTCGTAGACCTTCTTGGCCTGGCACTGGCCCGAGCTGGTGAGGAACAGGATGTAATCGTGGGTCTCGGCCGTGAAGAGGCGCTCGATGAAATCCTCCTCGTAGGTGTCGCCGCCGATGATGCCCTTGCCGCCGCGGCGTTGCGCGCGGTACTCGGCCACAGGCGTGCGCTTGATCATGCCGGCGTGGGTCACCGTGATGATGCAGCCCTCGTTGGCCACGACATCCTCCATCCGGAACTCGCCCTCAAGCGGCACGATCTCGCAGCGGCGCGGCTGTGAGTAACGGGCGGCGCACTCCAGGAGCTCCTTCTTGACCAGCGCGCGAAGCAGGTCGTCGCTCGCGAGGATGCTGCGCAGTTCCTCGATCAGGCGGATCAACTCGAGGTACTCCTGCTCGATCTTGTCGCGCTCCAGGCCGGTGAGCTGGTAGAGCCGCAGGTCGAGGATCGCGTTCGTCTGGATCTCGGTGAGCGGGTAGCGCGCCATCAACTTCTCTCGCGCCTCCTCGCGATTGGACGACGAGCGGATGACGCGGACGAAGTCGTCGAGGTTGTCCAGGGCGATCTTGTAGCCCTCGAGGATGTGGGCGCGCTCCTCGGCCTTGCGCAAGCGGTAGGCCGTGCGTCGATACAGCACATCGCGGCGGTGATCGACATAGCACTCGATCAGCTCCTTGATGTTCATCTGCTTCGGCCGCTTCTGGTCGATCGCGAGCAGGGTGACGCCGAAGGAGCTCTCGAGGGCCGTCTTCTGGTACAGCTGGTTGAGGACCACCTTGGCCTGCTCGCCGCGCTTGAGCTCGATGACGATGCGCGTGTTCTCGTCGGACTCGTCGCGCACGTCCCGGATGCCATCGAGCAGCTTGTCCGTGACGAGTTCGGCGATACGGGAGACGAGAGTGGCGCGGTTGACGTTGTAGGGGATCGTGGTGATCACGATCTGCTCGCCGCCGTTCTTCATCTCCTCGGTGTGCGCCGTGCCGCGGGTCTTCACGATGCCACGGCCGGTGCGCAGGTAGGAATCGATGCCGGAGACGCCGACGATCTGACCGCCGGTGGGAAAGTCCGGCCCCTTGATCAACCGGCAGACCTCGTCGAGCGTGGTATTCGGATTGTCGAGCAGCGCGATCGCCGCGGCGATGATCTCGTCGAGATTGTGGGGCGGGATGTTCGTCGCCATGCCGACGGCGATGCCGGTCGACCCGTTCATCAACAGGTTCGGAAGGGCGGAGGGCAGGACGGTCGGCTCGGTCGTGCTTTCCTTGTAGTTCGGGACGAAATCGACCGTGTCCTCGTCGAGGTCGCGGAGGAGCTCCTCGGCGATCGCGGTCAGGCGCGACTCCGTGTAGCGATAGGCTGCGGGCGGGTCGCCGTCGACCGAGCCGAAGTTGCCCTGCGGATCGATCAGCGGGTAGCGCACGACCCAGTTCTGGGCCATGCGCACGAGCGTGTCGTAGACGGAGGAGTCGCCGTGGGGGTGGTAGTTTTTCAGCACCTCACCGACCACGCCGGCGCACTTGTCGAAGGCGCGGTTGTGGAGCAGGCCCTCGCGCAGCATGGCGTAGAGCACGCGGCGCTGCACCGGCTTGAGGCCGTCGCGCGCGTCGGGTAGGGCACGCGAGATGATGACCGACATCGAATAATCGATGTAGGCCGTCTGCATGATCTCGGTGATGTTGGCCGGGGAGACTTTTTCAGTGGAAGACATGCTGAGGAGTAGCGAGTAGCGGGTGGTGAGAAGCGAGTAGGTCGGTCCACGAGGGAGAGCGTGGGAGCGGAGAACGAATGCTCGCTACCGCTGCTCACTCCTCACTCCTTCAGGAATCAGACATCCAGGTACGAGACATTGAGGGCGTTGTCCTCGATGAACTGACGGCGAGGAGCGACTTCCTCGCCCATGAGGATGGTGAACATCTCGTCGGCCTTGGCGGCGTCCGCGATGTTCACACGCAGGAGTCGGCGCTTCTCCGGGTCCATCGTCGTCTCGTAGAGCTGCTTCGGGTTCATTTCACCGAGACCCTTGTAGCGCTGGATCGAGAGACCGCGGCGACCGATCGAACGGATCGTGCCGACGATATCGAGCGGCGTCCTCAGTTCGACGCGCGACTCGTTCTTCTGCCCGGAATTTTCCGTGATGACGTAACGAGCGTCCTCCGTCGCACCAAACTGGCGGATGTCGAGGCCCAGGCGGGCGATCGATTGCAGAAGCTTCGTCATCTCGTTGCCCTCAAAGATCTCGTGGATCGTGATGCGACGCAGCGGGCGCGGCGTCGCGGCCGGGGCGGCGGCCGGTGCCCCGCCGGCCTCGCCTGTGTCGGCGAGATCGGCATCCAGGCCCTCGCGGCGGTAAAACTCCGAGCGCGCCGTGTCATCGAGGAGAAACTCATGGCTCTCCTGATTGCCCTCGCGGATACGCGCGATGTACTTCGGAAGCGAGAACGAGTCGCCGCTGTGGCGGTCGAGGTAATCGGCCAGGTTGACTCCCAGGCGCGTCACACCGCCGCCGAGGCGCTCGAGCGCGGCGAACGTCTCGACGATCTTGTCGACGAGCTGGGGCTCGAAGAGGTGGCCGTCGCGCAGGCGCGTGAGCGTCACATCCTCGGAACCGAGCTCGAGGAGGATGCGGTTGAGCTCCTCGTCGTTGTCGATGTACTGCTCGCGCTTCTTGCGCTTGATCCTGTAGAGCGGCGGTTGGGCGATGTAGACGTAGCCGCGCTCGATCAGTCCCTGCATCTGGCGGTAGACGAACGTGAGGAGCAGCGTGCGGATATGGGCGCCGTCCACGTCGGCGTCCGTCATGATGATGATCTTGTGGTAGCGCGCCTTGGCGGCCTCGAAGGCGCCGTCGCCCTCGTGATTGCCGATCCCGGTGCCGAACGCCGTGATCATCGTGCGGATTTCCTCGTTCGAGAGGACCTTGTCGATGCGCGCCTTCTCGACGTTGAGCACCTTGCCGCGCAGCGGGAGGATCGCCTGGAAGCGGCGGTCGCGGCCCTGCTTGGCGGAGCCGCCTGCGGAGTCGCCCTCGACGATGAACAGCTCACAAAGCGCGGGATCGCGTTCGGAGCAGTCCGCGAGCTTGCCGGGCAGGCCGCCGCCGGAGAGCGCGCCCTTGCGCACCGTGTCGCGGGCCTTGCGAGCGGCCTCGCGGGCGCGGGCGGAGTTGAGGCACTTGTCGATCACCCGCTTCGCGACCGAGGGGTTCGTCTCGAAATAAAACTTCAGCTTCTCGCCAACGACCTTCTGGACCATGCCGTCGACCTCGCCATTCGACAGCTTCGTCTTCGTCTGGCCCTCGAAGCGCGGTTCCGGGACCTTGACCGAAATCACCGCGACCAGGCCTTCGCGCGAGTCGTCGCCCGTGATCGAGGGGTCCTTCTCCTTGATCAGGTTGTTCCCCTTGGCGTAGTTGTTGATCACGCGCGTGAGCGCGGTGCGGAAGCCCGAGAGGTGCGTGCCGCCCTCGATGTTGTTGATCGAGTTCGCATACGCGAAGACGCGCTCGTCGTAGGAATCGTTGTACTGAAAGGCCAGGTCGATCACCGTCGGCGCGCCGGAGGGGTTTGCCTCGTCTGCGATCGAGTCGCTGACGACGATGACCTTGTCGTGCAGGACCTCCTTGGAACGGTTGAGGTAGCGCACGAACTCGGCGATGCCCTCCTCGAACTTGAACTGCTCGGTCTTCTGCACGCGCTCATCGATGAGCTCGATGCGCACGCCGGGGTTCAGGAACGCGAGCTCGCGCAGCCGCTTCGCGAGTAGGTCGTACTGAAACGTCGTCGTCGTGGTGAAAATCTCGGGGTCGGGCTTGAACGAGATCTTCGTGCCGGTCTTCCTCGTCTCACCCACGATCGCCAGCGGGGACGTGGTCTTGCCGCGGGAGAAACGCATCTGGTGGATCTTGTTCTCGCGGCGCACCTCGGCCTCGAACCACTCCGAGACCGCGTTGACGCACTTGGCGCCCACGCCGTGCAGGCCTCCGGAAACCTGATACGCGCCCTTGCCGAACTTTCCGCCGGCGTGAAGATTGGTCAGCACCAACTCCAGCGCGGACATCTTGTGCTCGGCGTGCATGTCCACCGGAATGCCGCGACCGTTGTCCTCGATCGAGCAGGAGCCATCGAGGTGGATCGTGACGGCGATGTGGCTGCAATAGCCCGCAAGCGCCTCGTCGATCGAGTTGTCCACCACCTCGAACACGCAGTGATGCAGGCCGCGTTCGGCGGTGTCGCCGATGTACATATCCGGCCTCTTGCGGACACCTTCCAAGCCCTCGAGCTTTTGGATCTTTGACGCGTTGTAGTCGGCGGCGGCGCGACTTGTTGACTCGTTCTGCGACTCCGATTCGGGGGATTCCATGCCTTGGTTTTGCAAGGGGTGAATTGTTCAAAAAGGCCCGCCCGGTCACAACCCTTTTTCCCGTGAAACTCAATTTTTGGTTGGCAACCTAAGATTCGACTGTAAATCGCTGTCCTTGTGAAGCTTTCGGTAAAGGTGGAATATGCCTGTCGCGTCCTGGCCCAGCTCGCGCGCATGCATGGCACGGGCGAGCTCGCGCACATCGAGAGGCTCGCGAAAATCGAAGCGGTTCCGGCGAATTATCTCGTCCAGATCCTGACCGAATTGCGCACGGGCGGACTGATCGTGAGCCGGCGCGGCAAGCAGGGCGGCTACGCGCTTTCGCGCACCCCCGAGGCGATCTCCGTCTACGAGATCGTCACGCTGATGGATGGCGGTTTTCTGGAACTCAGCACCAGTCCGGCGGGCTTTTCCGGGCGGCGCGTCTTCCAGGTCTGGCAGGATTTGCGACGTGCCTTCGAGGAACGGGCGAAGGCCGTGACCCTCGATCAGCTCGTCGGCCGCGGCGGCGAGGAGATGTATTATATTTAGGTGAGAGGCGAGAGGCCAGAGGCGAGAGGGACGGAGGGGGAGGGCGAAAGGTGGGACGCGTCGGCGGGCCTCTGCATCGCGACCCCACCTCCGCGCGCCCCCGCCAAACTGTCCGGTCCGGTAATCCCAGAGTCAGTTGTCCAGTGGTCCAGGAGTCGTGGTCCGTAGTCCGTGGTCCGTAGTCCGTGGTCCGTAGTCCGTGGTCCCGTGGTCCCGTGGTCCAGTGGTCCTGTCGTCCTGTCATCCCGTAGTCCTTTCTCGCTCTTGAGGCTTGGCACTGGCGTGGTGCGCGCGAAGCTAGCGGGTCATGCTTCCGGAACGATTGCAGGCGTTGTTGATTCTGCAGGATCGCGATCAGCGGCGTGTGCAGCTGGAGAAGGCGCTGGCTCAGATCCCCCGCGATCGGGCGGCAGCCGAGGCGCGCATCGCCGCGCACAAGGCGGAGATCGAGGCAGGCAAGCGGTCGGTGACGGAGCTCGAGTTGAAGCGCAAGGATCTCGAGGCGACGCTGCGAGGCCACGAGGAGCAGATTCGCAAATACAGAAGCCAGCAGATGCTGGTGAAGAAGAACGACGAGTACCAGGCGCTGACCCACGAGATCGAGCAGACTGAAGCGAAGATCGGCGAGGCCGAGGAGGCCGAGATCCGGATTCTCTACGAACTCGACACCGAGCGGGCGAAGGCGAAGGCCGCCGAGCAGGCGATCCTCGAGGAGATCGCCCGCGAGCAGGCCCAGCTCGGACGAATCGCCGAGCGCGAGCAGCAGGCCCGGGCCGACCTTGGCGGCGCCCTGGACGACGTGGCCAAGGCGAGAAGCGGTGTTCAGGCAGAGCTCCTGCCCCGCTATGATCGGTTGGCCAAGACCGCCGGGCTCCCCGTCGTCGTGGCCCTGCACGCCAGCAAATGCGGTGGCTGCCACCTCAAAGTGTCCAACGGCGTCGAGACCGAGGCACGCAAGGGCACCGAGATCGTGACCTGCGACAATTGCGGCCGCGTGCTGTATTTCGAGGCCTGAAGACGGTCCCGGGTCGGGCGGGGCGTGGTCATTGAGTCACCGTCACTGGTTATCGAATACGGATTATCGGATCATTGGTTACTGGGTTATCGGGGGCTGGTTATCCGGGTTCCTGGGTTTTCGTGACGGCTCCCGTCGAAAGCCGGTTAGCGAGAGGGGCCGGGATCGTGGGCAGCTGCACGAACGGCGGCATTTCCTGAACCCGCGGACGCCGGCGCCGACGGCTTCCCTGCGCCGTAGCCGGTTTCGAGCCGGTTTCCTCGCCAGCTCTGCCGTGAGAACGGCGGAATTGAGCAGCCACCCGAGTCACCGAGGACCAATCACCAAGAACCCAACAACTTCCCCGCCCACCGCACAACCACCCTTGCGCCTGTCCCCCCGGGTGTGCGAGGCTCCCGGTCTGGCTTCGGAGGCGGGCGTTCGCCCGCATGTTCTTTGACCGTCCCGCTTCGGCGGGAACGGCGGATGTGCCGGGAGGAAAGTCCGGACACCGCAGGGCACGACTCCCTTCGCAAGGAGGGGCGCGCCGGGCCATATCCCGGTGCGACGGACAGTGTCACAGAAAACAAACTGCCCTGATCGGCCGCGCGGTTCGCCGCATGTGCGGATCGGGGTGAGGGTGAAAAGGTGGGGTAAGAGCCCACCGCGCCGACAGCAATGTCGGCGGCACGAAAAACCCAGTCGGGTGCAAGGCAAAATAGGGGACGGAGTGGCCCGCTCATTCGTCCCGGGTATGTCGCATGCGAATCCGCTTCGGCGGAAACGTGGCACGCGCCTCGTGCGCGGAGCAGAGAAATGGACGTCACGCGACGGTCGCAAGGCCGGCGCGCACAGAATCCGGCTTACAGCCTCCGAAGCCACATCCTTTCCGTCACCTGTCGCCCAGTCTGCGGGTCGCAGCCGGCGATCCGGCACCCGCAGTCGTCTCGCCCCGTGGGTCCTCTGGTCCGGTAGTCCCGTGGTCCTGTGGTCCCGTGGTCCTGCAGCCCCGTGCTCCAGCCGTCCCACGGTCCGCAGCTCCAGTGGTCCGCGGTCCGGTGGTCCAGTGGTCCCGTAGTCCCGTAGTCCAGTAGTCCCTTGCTCCCTTGATCCCGCTTCTATTCCGCCGTCAGGATTGGAATCGTGCGGACGCCACGCGGGACGCGAAGCAGGCAGATGCCCGCGCCGGTCGCCGGGCAGATTTCCAAGGCCGCCAAGCCGACGCCATTGGGCTGGGCAAAGCAGGCGCCGTGCAGCCAGTGCCGGTCCTCCTCGTGGCGGCAGAAAAAGTAGAAGCGGATGCCGTCGTCCTCGAGTTCGCCGCCCTCGGCGGCATCCTCGTTCCATTCCTCCGCGGGCGGGTGGTATCCAGAATCCGGGTCCATGCTCATTCCGGTATCCTCGGGTGTGAGGAAGGCGAACACGTCGTCGTCGCTTTCCGCCACCAGCGAAAAGGCTGCGTCCTTGTCGCCGCAGCTCAGCTCGGCTTGGGCGGTGCGGTCGTCAGCCACGGCCTGAATCGAGCCGACGACAAGAAGCCTGGTGGTATGAAGCATGGAGGTTGGACCCTTCGTTCCCCTCCTTCATCGCCCGTTTCCACCGGAATTTGAGGCGCGCTCGCGCTGCCAGGGGAAAAACGTGAACGTGGCGATGCCCCCGAAGCACCCGGGCGCGCCGTTTGCCTCTGTTCGCGACGCCGCGTCAAAACACGTAAACCACCGACGTGACGATGCGCTGGTTGTCGCGCAGCTCGAGTTCGAGGCTGCGATCGTACTCGAACTCGTAGCGCATGCTCATGCTGATCGTGTCGGTCATCTTCCCGGTGAGGGCCGTATTCAGCCGGACCTTGTAGTCGTCGCGATTCGCCGGTGCCACGACCATGGACAAATCCTGCACGAGGCTCAGCCGGCTGCTGATGTCGTAGCGCAGGTCCTGGAAGGCGTCCACGAGATAGTCCCAGTCCCCCGAGTCGGTCGTCTGGTCGCGGTAACGTGCCGCTGCGCCTGCTCCAATCGCGAGGATGAGGGACTCGCGATTGACGAGGTTGCGGCCCAGGCCCAGGCCCTGCTCGCCGTCGACGTCGAGGCCCTTGATGAGGTCGCGACTCACGCGAGTAGAGCTCTGTGCGAACGTGTTTGTGGAGAGATTCCGGCGCAGGCGCAGGCTCGACTCCAGGAGGTCGGAGGTGGCCACATCCTCGCTCTCGCCGAACAGGTAGCGGGCCAGGAACCGTGTTTCGGAGTTCCGGCTCCGGCGGCCCGCCTCGAAGTTCAGCGCCAGATCCGCCTTCTCGGCGCGGCCGCTTTGGGAGGTGAACCCGAACTCGAATCGTCGGACCCACGAGATGCGTTCCGCCTTCATGGCCTGTCCTGGATCTTTGGTGACAGTGCGGAGATCGAGGGGACTGAACCTGAAGGACGCATCGAGCTTACGGGGCCCGGGTGCCGATTCGATGCGGGCCATGCTCGACGGCAGGGTGATCTCTCCGAGCACCGGCGAATTGAAGGTGATCATGCCGTTCTCCTCGCGTATCAGCGTGCCATTGAGCCGGTCCTTGTTGGCCAGCACGAGGACATCGGCGCGTGCGAGACAGGAGAGTGTCGCGACGACGAGGAAGGCGAGAAACGAACGAGGCATGACGACGAAAACTGGATGGGAAGATGGCTGGATGAGTAGGAATATTCAGCCCCGTTTAGGGGGTATCGGCGCGAGGCGTGCCGGAGTGTACCCACGACGGCAAGCCGGACCGTAAAGACGGGGTCGGGGTTTCCCGGTTTCGCTCTTTTTTTCCATGTGAACGGCTCAAGGGATTCCGACCCGCAACCGTTTAGCCCCAGCATACGGCTCGAGCCGTCCTTCAATACATCAACCGTCGGATATTATTCATCATATGAAGAATCGGAACAGCAAGAAGGGTTTCACCCTCGTCGAAATCATGATCGTGGTCGTCATCATCGGCCTCCTCGCCGCGATGGCCATCCCGGCCTTCCAGAAGGTTCGTGAAAACAGCCGCCGCAGTGCGATCGAGAACAACGTCCGCATGATCGCCTCCGCCGCCGACCAGTACTTCATGGAGTCCGGCCTCACGTCCGTGGCGCTTGCGGCCCTCGTCGGCCCGAACAACTACATCAAGAAGACGCCGAAGGTTGTCGCGGGCGAAGCGTATCCGGCTACGATCGTTCAGGGCGACCCCTACACCTGCACGACCACAGATGGCAAGGTGGTCGTCACGGGCAATTGGTAAGCCGCCGTCTCTTTCTGACTCTCAAGGCCATCCACCGGTGTGGGTGGCCTTTTTCTTTGGTCTGGATGTCGGGAGTCCAGCCGCCCGGGGGATCATGGATCGCGATGGAGGCGGATTCCGGCGTGGCGGCACGCCGCGCTGGATACCATCCGCGCCCGCGCATGCGGTGACCGGGGAGCATCAGACCGGCCGGAACAACCACGTCCATGATCGACAACCGCCATTACCCGCGCGATTCACATGCCATGGCCTTCGCGCGCGCCACCACGAAAACGTCATGGAAGTGGCATGTCCATGTGCGACGCCGTGCCCTGGCGCGTCTGTCAGTCAGCCAGGATGCCCGATGGAAGATGACGCCCGTCCCCTAAGGCATGAAGCCCATCCTGTTCCGATTTCAGGAGCGCTTCCGTGGACGCCTGGCGCTTGCGCGCGTCCTGGTAAACTCAGCCTGGCTCGCCGCGGACAATCTCTTTCGGCTTGGAGTGGCTTTCATCGTCGGTGCATGGGTCGCCCGGCACCTCGGGCCGGAGCGCTATGGTCTCCTCAATTACGCCATCGCTTTTTGCGCTCCGTTCTCCGCATTGGTGGGGTTGGGCTTAAACGGCATCCTGGTGCGCGACCTCGTCCGCGAACCGGAGTCGGCGGGAGAACTCCTGGGATCGGCCGCCGCGCTCAAGGCCGGCGCCGGCATGATCTCGGCGAGTCTGTGCATAGCATTTGTCTTCCTGATACCCGGGATTGACCCCCGTACGCAGTGGCTCGTCGTCGTGACGATCGCCGGGACGGCTCTTCAGGCGGTCGATGTATTCGATCTGTGGTTTCAGGCGCAGAGTCAGGCTCGAGTCTCGGCATGGGTGCGATCCGGCGCATCAGTTTGCGTGAATGCGTCGAAGGTGGGCATGATCCTTGGGGACGTGCCGCTTCCCTGGTTTGCTGCCGCGGCGGGGATGGAACTGATCGTGGCGGGTCTGGGGCTCTGGCTCTTAATGCGGCGCCAACCTCAGGCGTGGCGCGTGCGTTGGAGGCGCTGCGCTACGTTCATGAGGGAAGGATGGCTCGTGGCCGTAGCCGGTATAGCCGTGCAGATCCAGGCGTACTTCGACCAGGTCTTGTTGAACGCAATGCGCGGTCCGGCGGAGGTTGGTGTGTATGCCGCAGCTCTTCGCCTGATTGCCGTGTTCAGTTTCATTCCGATGGCGCTGAGTGCCGCGGCCGCACCTGAGATCACGCGTGCGTTCCTCGATGATAGAGAGCGCTACTTCAGGCGGATGAGCGGACTCTACAGGGCCATGTACGTCGCTTTCGCCTGCACGTGGGTTCCGCTCGCGCTCTTTTCAAACCTGGTCGTGGAGACTGTTTTTGGTCCTGAGTTCGCGGCATCCGCGGTCCTGCTTCCAGTTTTGGCGTGGCGGCTCCTGATCACAAATCTCGGTGTGGTCCGAAGCGTATACCTGACTAACGAGCGCCTCAACGGACACGGCACATGGACGGCCATCACCGGAGCCGCGGTCAACATCGCCCTGAATGTCGTCTTGATTCCGCGCTGGGGCGCGATGGGTTGTTGTGTCGCGGCACTTGTCTCGTTCGGCTTGAACACCGTAGTGCTCGAAGCGGTTCACGCGCGCGGGCGAATCAATCTGCGCTTGATGATTGCGGGGCTCGGGTTCCCCGTGTTTTCCGAAAGGGCGCGTGACTAAGGGGTGGTTCATCGGCATCGCGAGGCAGGCCAAGCTTTCGCTCAAGTACGGACGACACCGTCTTTTCCCTTGGGCGTCATACGCTTCCGACTTGGAGGATCGCGTGGCCGAACTGTTGCTCGGCTCGGTGTTACGCTACATCGATGTCGGCGCCAACGACGGGATCACGTGCTCGAATTGCATTCGATTCGCACTTCAGGGCGCCGAGGGCCTCAGCTTTGAACCCGATCCGGCCAATTATCGCAGGCTTCGGGCCCTGATGCGATTCAACCGTCGGGTTCGTTGCATTGGCGAAGGTCTGTCAGACAGGGATGGCACATTGACCCTGCGTAGCGACGGATTGCTTTCCTCGATCGAATCAACGGACGATCCTGGCCTGTCTGCGTTGCTCGAGGCATACCGCCTCGCGGACGCGCCCGAGGTTTCCATTCGAGTGTCGCGTCTGAGCACTTGGCTGGAGCGGTCGCCGGATTTTGTGCGCAGCGACCTGATGAGCATCGATGTCGAAGGACACGAACTGTGCGTGTTGCGCGGCATCGATTGGCACAGGACTCCCAAACCCGCCCGGTGCCTGATTATTGAGACCCACGCCTACGGCGACGAGAAATCGTGGGTTCACCGAGACTTCGATGAGATTTCGGGCCTGTTGCAGGCTCACGCCTACCGACGAGTCTGCGCGAGCAGTAACAACACATTCTGGCTGCACGCTGAAGATGCTGATCACGCGCGCCTCGCCGCGGCGCACAAACAGTTTCCGAAATACCGGTGGGAGAACACATGGACCTGAGATCCCGACTCAAGCGCTTCGCGGCGTTGCGGGCCTGTGTGGCTGTCGGGCGTACTCTGCGGGACAGTTTTGGACTAAACGTTCGCTGGCTTACGGGAGTGGGCCTTTGGTTTCGCTTCATTCGAGAGTTCCGCGAGTTCCATGCTATAGCGGTGCGAGCGCAATCGGAGCCGCCGAGCGCCGGTGATCTGATTCCCTGCCTGCTTGATCGCACGGAGGTCACGCCGATCGAGCCGGTTTATTTCGTCCAGGACACATGGTTTGCCGGGCGCGTTGCGCGGCGTCGACCTGAGCGGCACGTCGACGTCGGGTCGTCGGCCAAGACCATGGCACTCGTGGCGCAGTTTATTCCGGTGACGATGGTCGACATCAGGCCGGTGCCGATTGCGGTCGAGGGGTTCACTTTTGTGAAGGGCACGATTCTTGCCCTTCCTTATCCGGACGCATCGGTGCCGAGTCTGTCTTCGATTTGCGTCATCGAGCACATCGGACTTGGCCGCTACGGGGACGCGATGGACGCGCGTGGAACTGAAAAAGCTGCTGCCGAACTGTGCCGTGTGCTTGCGCGCGGGGGGGACCTCTATGTCAGTGTACCTGTCGACGACGTAAATCGCGTTTATTTCAACGCGCATCGCGCGTTTACTCGCGAGCGCGTCCTCGGACTTTTCTCCGAACTCGAGGTGCTCGACGAACAGTATCTCTACGGGATGGATGTGGTGCGAAACTTTGCGAAGGAGCGGGGCTTTGGAACCGGCATGTTTCATTTCCGTAAACCATGAGAACCCGCGCGAACAGTCCCTTTTGGAGGCGATGCATTCGCGCGGGAGCGCTGCGCCTGTTTCATGCCGTCGAGAACAATGATGATGCCCGTTTTTGTCGCAACGGAGAGGCCTGGCTCCTGCGCGAACTTGCGGCCACGTGGGCCCGCGAATCTGCTCAGCCGGTCGTGTTCGATGTCGGGGCGAATGTCGGCGACTACACGCAGCGGGTCCTGGCGGAGACGGCGAGAGCCGGGGTGCGCATCACTGTCCACGCCGTGGAACCTTCAGTTCGATGTATCGACGAGCTCACGAGGCGGTTTCGGGGACGAGCCGAGGTTCATGTGCATCGTGCGGCTGTAGGGGACTGTGCCCGGACCATGCGGCTTCACGCCACATCGTCCGGGAGTTCGCTCGCATCGCTGATCGCGCGCCCTGGGGCGGATGACAACGCGGGTGAGGACGTGGCTGTCATCACCCTGGAGTCACTACTGAATGGAGCGGGTGTGTTTCGGGTGGATCTTCTCAAACTGGATGTTGAAGGCTTCGAGCTTTCTGCCCTGCGCGGGTTGGGGGAGTGGCTCGATCCAGGGCGAGTGTCCGTTATCCAGTTTGAGTACGGGGGCACCACGCTGGATGCGCGTGCGAGTTTGAGGGAAATTGACGGCCTGCTGCGGATACGGGGATATCAGCTGGCCAAGCTCTTTCCACGAGCGTTAGAGCTTCGTCAGTATGCGCCGTGGATGGATCATTTCTGTTATGCGAATTTCATTGCTCTCCCGGCGACCCCGGGTGGTAAACCATGAAGGTCGTCCGCACAACCGTCCTCTACACGCATGGCGGCGGCCGTTTTGGGAATCAACTGCTGCGGTTCTTTCACTGGCTCGCGTGGGTTGCTGAAGAACCCGAGAAGCGGCGTATCGTGAACATGGCCTTCTGGCCCTATGCGCATCTGTTCCATCCGTGGGCGGAGTCACCGGGTTGCGTGTATCCGCATGCTTCGGCGCGATGGGACTACCTCGCACACGTGCGACGAGTTGTGCCGACGCGATTCCGTAACGGCTTTGATTGGCGCATCCCACGCTGGACGGCGGCGTTGGCCCGGCTCCTAAACGCCCACTTCTGCACCACACGGACGCTTAACGACCATGAGCGGTTGGATCTGGAATCTCTGGGTGCGGCGCCATCCTCCGTGGAGGGGACGATGTATGTGTGTAGCGGGTGGCAGTATACGTGTTGGCAACTCGTCGAATCTTCGGCTGCAACTTTACGGGGCCTCTTTATACCGGTTGAACCGTATGCCAGTCGGGCCCGTTCTTTCGTGTCGTCAGCGCGGGGGCAAGCCGATGTGCTTGTTGGATTGCTGATTCGCCGGACCGATTACCGAGAGTGGAATCAGGGTCGCTATTTCTTCCCAATGCCGAGCTACGCGGCTTGGTTGGGCCAGATACCTGAGCTCTTCCCTGGCAAGAACGTGAGCGTGATCATAGCATGCGATGAATGGTTGAGCCTTCATGGTCTGGGAGATGGTCACATCCACCTCGCCACGGGAAGCGTCAATCGGGGGGGGCATTGGTTCGAGAGCTTTCTCGAACTGGCGGCTTGTGACTGGATAGTCGCGCCGCCGAGCACCTTCGCTGCTTGCGCTGCGTTCATCGGTGACGCGCAACTCCTGCCGCTCCGCGACAGAAATCAGCAGCTCGATCTGCGTGACGGATTGAGGCCCGCTCTTCTCGAAGGTGCTCGTGACCCCGATGTGTCGCAGGCGGTACGCTGATCTCCGCCCCCAAGCATGGGACCCTCCGATTTGCTAGGGGCGACCCCGTCTTTGCTCGATCAGAGTATGGTACGCTGTCAGAGTCTTTTCAGCGCAGGTGTCCCATGTGAATTTGCGCGAACGGCCCAGCCCAATCCTGCGAAGTTCTTCCTGCCGGGCGTTGTTTAATCCCACGCGAGAAAGGGCGCGACACAGGCTGTGTCCATTCGCTGCCGAGAAATATTCTGCGGCATCGCCAGCGACCTCGGGGAGGGAGGCGGCATCACTACACACGACGGGGCAGCTGTGCGCCATTGCTTCCAGAACTGGAAGACCGAAACCTTCATAAAGCGACGGATAGACCAGCGCAGTCGCGTTTGCGTAGGCTTGTGCGAGGGCGTGGTCATCGCCGAACTGATGGCGGACGCGATGTTGAAGGCCGCGGTTCGCAATATCTCGCGCTTCTCGTATCGAGAACGGACCTCCGCCAAAAGCCACCAATGAGAACTGGCGCAGTTTGGGTTCCGATGCGAGAGCTTCGAGCACTCGTGAGAAGTCCTTGTATCCAGACCTCAGACCGACGAAGAGAAGGTAGGGAAGGTTGGCAGGAACTCCGGCTGCAGGAACGAGTGGCTGATCAACACCCAAGGGAACGACAGTTGATTGGATCGAATCTCCTCCAAGAAATCGCCGCGCGTCGCGGCGTGTGTTTTCCGAAACGAAAATCAAATGATCAGAATTCCAGACGGCATCCTTGATTCGCTTCTGAATTGTCAGGCTTCCCCGTGCCTTGTCCGGAAAGACGAAGTCGGTGAAGTCATGTATGGTGGTCACTCGAGCCAGCCGTGTGGAATAGTGAACCACGTGATGATAGTAGGTTCGGTGAACTATGTCCGGTCGAAAACGGTGCACGGCGAGGTGCGTAAGCAGAGCATTCACGCGCCGCCTCAATTCGCCAGTCCGAGGCAATGGTGCGAAGTACCAACCTCGCGCCCACGAGGGTAGTTGCTCGCGCAACACCTCGCTACGATGGAAGCCAGCGAACACTGAGACTTCAGAACTCCGGGCCAGCCTTTCGGCAACGGAGAGAACATAGCGAGTGATGCCGCCGCGAGGCTGGTCACTGAATACCTCAAAGTCGTAGAGGACGCGAAGAGGTCTCACAGACGTTGTGCAAGGAATGTATGGAGTCGTCCGGGGCGCGGACGTGTTATGCGGCGCAGGGCAAGTGCATAGATTACAGGGATTCGGGCGGCTCGTGCACCAAACCACCCAAATCGCTGGCGCAGGCGCGTCTGGACCAAGTGCGGAATCTCCGAGTCCGCCTGAACAGCGGGAAACAGGTTGATGACGCTTTCGAATGGGCCGAATTCGCGAGTCATCCTGAGACCGGCGTCGGCAATTGCATCGCGGTACTCGCTAAGCCTATAGGCGTTCTCGCCGCCGGTGAGCTGATGCACCGGATGCGACGCGCGGAACTTTCTGAGTTCGTCCTCCGACTCGACCACGTGTTCGCGGCAGGCGAGAAAGATCCCGCCTGGTCGGAGGACGCGCGCACATTCGCGAAGCGCGCGGTTGAGGTCGCGGGTATGATGGAGCACCTGTCGCGCGTAAACGATATCGGCGCACCCATCGGGTAGCCGCAGGTCTTCCGCCCTACAATCGAGCGCGTCGACTGAAAGCCCTCGGCAGACTCGCGCGAGCGCTCCTCGTCCGACTTCCTCGCTTGGATCGGGTTCGATCGCCCAAACACTCTTCGCGCCACCCAAGACGAACGCGCGGCTCGCGAGACCGATTCCGGCACCCACATCGACCACGCGAGCGCCCTGAATTCGTTCACCAAGGAGCTGAACTTCTGCGTCCCATTCACCCGATGTCGCAAACCGCGCCGCCGCAGCTTCCACGTCTTCATCCAGGTAGGTGTCACGCACCAGATCACGGTACCGACTTTCGGATCGAAGGTGGCGGACAGCGTCTTCTGTAGAAAGCGTGCTCACATGTGCCTTGTTCATGGATCCAACCTCGCGAAAAAGAGGTCGAAGGCATCATTCAATGACCTCACGAATGCCTCGCGCGTGTAACGCGCGCGAATGATCGCTCGACTGCGGTCGGACTTTTCCAGGCGCGAGGCGCCATCGAGTTCAACGGCAGCTCTGAGATGCCTCTCGATTGTGTCGATGTCGCAGTTCGCAAGATGCTCGACCTCATCAGGCTCGAATCCACACATCTCGCTGACAATCGGAATCAATCCGGCCGCCATGCCGCAGAGTACGCTTCCGGCATTGGCTTCCGAGCACGAAGGGAGAATTAGATGCGAGCAGCTTTGGGCAATTCTTGAGAACCGGGACGATTCGAGTGACGTGAAGCCGTGTGCGATAATGTTCGGTCGGAAAAACAGGTCGCGCCGAAACGCGCGGCAGAAGTCGGTTTCTTCATGGAAGTTGCTACACACATGCAACGTCCATTCTGGATGGCGGCGGAAGATATCAAGGAGGAGATCCAGGCCCTTGTGCACCTGCCCTGTGCTCGCGAGGAAGAGAAAGTCGCACTTGTCCGACATCCTCCGCTCGCAGCAGGCGATCGGGAAGGCGAAATTTCTCACGAAGCTGACCGGCGGGAGAGGCAGGTTGTCGTAGGTCGCGAGATTGACCGAGTTCCCCAGGAAGAACATCGCATCGCACGTGCCAAGGTTCGCGGGCGAAAACTCAGGGACTTGGCGTCGGGGCTTGAGGCGGACGCCTCGTCTGCGAACGAGGTCTGCGAGACGTGTCTTTTCTGCGCGGTTGGAGAAGGCGGGATTCGAGCCTGTGATGAACGCGATCCTCCTGGTATTTGGTTTAGCAGGGTACCCGGATGTCCCCGGATGTAAGTCGACGACGAGATCGTATGGTGCAGTCGAACGCGGAGTGACTGCGCCAGGCATGAGCACGTCCACGGCGTAGCCGCGGTCCGCCAGTTGCCGTGCAATCTCAAGTGCGTTGAACTCGTTCTGATGCCGGAAACGCGAAGGTCGCGCCTCGAACGCGGAAACCAAGTGGATGAGAAGAGCGCGTCTGTTCCCGTCGGATCTGGCCACCCGACTCGCGAAGGTCGCCCGCCCGGATCGACTGCGCGCAAGGCGATGCTTGATGGCCCGACCGATACATCTGAACCATAGGCGGGGATGCACTTCTAGGTATTGAGTCGTAGCCATCTGCGAACCCGATTCGACCATTTTCCGCGCACCCAATCGAAGAACAGTCGGTGCCGGGATGCGACGAGACGATCGTAGCAAACATCGGGCTCAATGTGGTCCGGATGAATCAGCGGAAACGAAAGGTCTGCCGTGGGCATGAAGTTGTTCGCGTCCTGTTCCCGGCCGCGTGATCCTGCTACGCCAATGTTGCTGACCAGGTTTACATCCGGGACCAGACTCAACATCCGACGGCACGCGAGATGATAACTCCAGCCAACATCCCAAGTATCAATCTCCGTCTCCCGTGCGACATCGAACATCGTGGAGTGGAGGAACGCGCTGCGCCAGTCTGCGAACCAATCCTTGAGATCGCGAGGGTGATATCGTCGGCGCCATGTTACGACGTCAGGGTCGTAGCCGGAATACGCCCGACGCCAGGAGGCCCAACCCCAGATGTTTGCGTGGCGCGAAGCGAAGTAAGAGTTTCGGGAACCGCTTTGGGGAACTCCTCTGTAGTTGGTTCCCGCAATCATTCCAATACGCTGGTCATGGCGATAGTGCGAAAGCAGCTCGGTGCAGTAGCGAAAGAACGAAGGGATGGGGACACAGTCGTCCTCTAGCAATATCAACTCTTCGAAGCGGCTGAATCCCCATTGGAGCCCGGAAGAAATGCGCGCCTTGCATCCCATATTTTCGGGCGCGAAATTGCATTCAACATGGCCTGCCCACTCAACGGCTTGCAGCACGAGATCCCGCGTCTGTCTGCAGTTCTCGCTTTCGCCAAGTCGGTTCGGCCGCGGGCCATCGGCAACCACCAACAAGTTTGCAGGTCGAGCCCTCCGGATCGCTTCGAGGACTCTCTGTGTGTATTGAGGCCGATTGAATACAAACAGAAGCACAGGTGCGACCGGGACGGGATCTGAACAGGTCTCCTCCTCGGTTCCTGTCATGGGTTTGCAGATGTCATGCTATGACATTCGTGGAGGTAGGAAAGCGCGATTTCCGTCAAGATTGCACAGCAATCAGGGTTCGTCAGCTTCGGGATCAGTGAACGGAATGCTTTAAGCCGAGTGCTGACCGTCAGTTTCGGCTAGCGGAGGAGCGGCTTGGCCCGGATAAAGGATCTGCAGAGGGCGCCGAACGAGCGCCAGCGTGCGCACCGCACCGTGACAGCCTCGAATTTTTACAGAACTGCGGAACAGTTTCGGAACCGCTTCGTGCTCGTCACTGGCGGGCTCGGTTTTATCGGATCCACGCTCGCACGGCGCCTTGTCTCGGCCGGCGCCCGCGTAACGGTTGTCGACAGCCTGGTCCCCGAGTACGGTGGCAATCGCTTCAACCTCGCCGGCGTTGAGGATCGGGTGGAGGTCAACATTTCCGACGTTCGCGATCCGCACAGCATGCGGCACCTGGTCCAGGGCAAGGAGTTCCTCTTCAATCTTGCGGGCCAGACGAGCCACATGGATTCCATGCAGGATCCCTTCACGGACCTCGAGATCAACTGCCGCGCGCAACTCGCGATCCTCGAGGCCTGTCGCCACCACAACCCGGCGATCAAGATCGTATTCGCCAGCACACGACAGCTCTACGGCCGGCCCGACTACCTGCCGGTGGATGAAAAACACCTCCTTCGCCCCGTTGACGTCAATGGAGTGAACAAGATGGCCGGGGAGTGGTTCCACATCCTCTACAACAATGTCTATGGCGTGCGTTCCTGTGCGCTCCGGCTCACGAACACCATCGGCCCCCGCATGCGGGTGAAGGATGCGCGGCAGACTTTCGTCGGCATCTGGGTCAAACGGATCGTGGAAGGGCAGCCGTTCGAGGTCTGGGGCGGCGATCAGTTGCGAGACTTCACCTATGTCGAGGATGCCGTGGACGCCTTCCTGCTCGCGGCCGCAAGCGAGGCCTCGAACGGGAAGATCTTCAACCTGGGCGGCGACCAGGTCGTGAGCCTGCGGGATCTAGCGGCCATGCTGGCCCGCGCCGCCGGCGTTGATCCGCAACTCGCATTTTCCATCCGCGAATTTCCCGCCGAAAGAAAGGCGATCGACATCGGTGACTACTACTCGGATTTCCGGTCGATCCAGGAGACGCTGGATTGGACGCCCCGGACTTCACTGGATGATGCGCTCTCCCATACTCTCGGGTTCTATCGCGAAAACCTCGGACGCTACCTGTGACCGGCACGCCATCCTCACTCATCCCGCCCGCCAACCCGCATGCAGCCTATCTTGCGCAGCGCGAGGCGATCGACAGCGCCGTGCGGCGGGTGCTCGACAGCGGTTGGTACATCCTCGGATGTGAAGTGGAGAGCTTCGAGCGCGAGTTCGCGGCGTGGCTAGGGACGGCCCATGCCGTGGGCGTGGCCAACGGGACGGATGCTCTCGAACTGGCACTCCGGGCCATCCATGTGGGGCCGGGTGACGAGGTCATTGCCCCGGCGCATACCGCGTCAGCCACGATCGCCGCCATCGAGCATGCAGGGGCGGTTCCGGTGCTGGTGGACATCGAACCGCAATCGTACGGTATTGATCCGGACAAGCTGGCCACGACGATCAAGGACCGCCGGGACCGGGGGCGCATGAAGGCGATTGTCGTCGTGCACCTGTACGGCCATCCCGCGCGACTCGACGACATCCTGACGATCGCTCATGGTGCGGGCATCCCTGTGGTTGAGGATTGCGCGCAAGCACATGGCGCCCGCGAGCACGGAAGACCCGTCGGAACCTTTGGTGCCGTGGCGGCATTCAGCTTTTATCCCACGAAGAACCTGGGAGCCCTGGGTGACGGCGGGGCGGTGGCCACCAACGATGGCGAAATCAACGCTCGCGTGCGCATGTTGCGCGAGTACGGGTGGAGGGAGCGGTACAACAGCGAGGCCGCGGGGATCAACTCGCGCCTCGATGAACTCCAGGCCGCCATCCTGCGTGCAAAGCTGCCGCATCTTGAAGGCGAGAACGAAAGGCGCCGACACATCGCCTCGCTCTATGACCATGCGCTCCGTGGCGCGGGCGCTGAAGGGATCTTCGTGCGGCACGATGTGGTCCACGCCTTTCATCAATACGCCGTCTGTCATCCGCGCCGCGACGACTGGCGGTCGGCACTGCAGAAGCACGGGGTGGGCGCTGCCGTTCTCTACCCGAAGCCGGTCCATGCGCAACCGGCCTACTCGACCCGAGTTCCCCACGGGTGCGGCGGGCTCGGAACCAGTGAACGGGTATGCCGTGAGGTGCTCTGTCTTCCTGTGTATCCACAGCTCTCTGACGAACACGTGCGGCGGGTGGCTGAGGCTGTCGCTGCGACGCTGCTGGCCCTCTGAACAGAGAATGGAGCGGGTCCTCGTCATCACGCCAACGCTGGGCCGCTCCCCACACCTCGCGGAGGCGGTCGACTCTGTTGCCCGGGTCGGAGGACTCGTGCGGCACATCCTGGTTTGCCCGCGGGCCGAGGGCGCCCGGCTGCGCAGCGAACATCCCACCCTCGAAGTGCTGGAGGACGATGAGCCGGGCGTCTACGCCGCCATCAACCGCGGATTGCGGGTGGAGGGGGCATGGGACACCTGGACCTGGCTGAACGACGACGACCGCTGGAACGCCGCGGGAATCGCGAGGGGTATCGAACGGCTCGACACCCGTCCGGAAATCGCGCTGGCGTACGGAAAGGTCCGCTACATCTCCGAGTCCGGTCAGCCGCTCGGCTTCCTTCCCATCGCCTCCCATCCAGGCTGGCTGCGGCCGCTTCATGCCCGCGGGATCGCGGCGCTCTCGCAGCAGGGAACACTGGTGCGACGATCGGCGCTTGAAATGCTCGGACCGCTGGATACCCGATTCCGGCTCGCCGCGGATTTTTCCTGGTGGCATCGGGCGCTTGAGGCGGGGCTCTGCGCGGGATTCGTGGACGAGCATGTCGCCGATTTTCGGGTACAGCGAGGCCAGCTGTCGCAGCACCGCGCGGAGATGCTGGGCGAGATCCGCTCGGTCGTCGCCGCCCACGGGCGCGGTGTTTCCGCGATCCGGGGCGGAGGCTATGCAGTGCTTTTCCGGTTGGTGCGCCTGCGCGAGATCGTGGCACGTTGGCGGGCCACCGGATGCTGGAGGACGAGTTCCCTCCTTCGGAAATACGGTGGAGGTGGAGTATGAATCCGCGGCTCGGGGTGGTGATCGTCACGCACAACCACGAGCGAACCATCGGTGACGTGTTGCGTTCGATCCTCGATCAGACGTGTCCGCCGGCAGCGACGGTGGTCGTCGACTGCGGATCGCAGCAGCGGGACTGGATGAACGACTGGACCCGGCGGCCGGATCTCGTCGTCGTCGATGCGGGATGGAACCTGGGCTTCAGCGGAGGCAACAACGAGGGATTGCGGCGGTTGTCTCCAGGCATCGATCTGGTGCTTTTCCTCAACCCCGACGTCCTGATGCCGCGGGACCTTCTGGAACGGGTGCTTGCTTTCTCTGTGTCGGCACGCGCGGGCGGACTTGCCGCGTGGTCGGTGCGCCTGCTTGGGTGGGATTTCGGAGCGCGGGCGCCCACGGGAACGGTCGATAGCACAGGGATCTTTCCCTATTGGAATGGCTGGCGCGACCGGCGCCTCGGATCGCCGCCAGCCTCCGATGCGGTCGAGGAAGTGCCGGCGCTCTGCGGTGCGTTTTTCATGGCCCGGCGCGAAGCCCTTCAAGCTGTGGCGCTCCCCAACGGACAGATCTGGGACGAGCGCTACGTCGCCCACAAGGAGGACGTGGAGTTGTCGCTTCGGCTGCGGAAATCCGGCAAGCGTATCGCGGTCTGGCACGGCGCGGAGGCATGGCACGGTCGCGGTTGGCCGGCTGACCGCTCATCAGTCCCTCGCGCCTTGCGGCTCATGGCCGCGCGCAATGAAGTGCGCCTTCATGCCGACTATGCCTGGCACAAGTTCCCGATGTCGGTGTTGAAATGGATGGCCGTGCGCTGGCTGGATCTCTGACCCATGAGTGGTGTCTTGAATCGAGAAGAATCGCGCGGGGTGCGACTTGCTCACCAATGGTTCGCCGCTCGGCGGGGCGGCGAGCGAACGGTGGAGGAGATCGCCCGTCTCTTTCCGGGTGCACCGGTGTCAACGCTCGTTCTCAATCGCCATGCTCTCGGAGGTGATCTCCCGTGCCGGAGATTTGACGTTTCGCCGCTGAGGTTGATCTCGCCCCGGTTCGTCGATCATAGGAACCTTCTTCCGTTGTTCCCATGGGCCGTACGTCGGTTGCGTGTGGGGCCTGGCACCCGTCTCCTCCTCTCCAGTGACGCCTCGCTCATCAAGGGAATGGCGATCCCGCCGGGTTGCCGGCATGTGTGCTACTGCCATTCGCCGCCTCGCTATCTTTGGGATATGGCAGAAGAATACGCGGCGCGGGCATCGGGCATGGGCGCGCTGGAGCGGCTGGGGTTCCGGGTCATGCTGGGTCGCTTGCGCCGCTTCGACCTGCGTGGCGCGCAGGGCGTGGATGATTTCATCGCGAACTCCGCCGTCGTCAGGGAACGAATACAACGGATCTACCACCGGGACGCGGTTGTCATCCATCCGCCGGTGGACGTTGACCGGTTTCATCCGGCTGTGGCCGTCAGCGACTACTATCTGGTGGTGGCCGAGCTGGTTCCCTACAAGCGCATCGACCTTGCCGTGGCGGCATGTTCCTCGCTTGGTCGGAAGCTCGTGGTCGTGGGTGACGGTCCCGAACTGCAAGCGCTGCGCCGCCTGGCCGGGCCGACCGTGGAGTTCCGGGGGCGCCTCAAGGACGTTGAAGTGTCCCGTCTCATGGCGACGTGTCGCGCATTCATCCACCCGCAGATCGAGGACTTTGGCATCGCTGCGGTCGAAGCGCAGGCGGCTGGACGACCGGTGATCGCGTTTCGAGGTGGAGGCGCTTTGGAGACGGTGGTTCCGGCGGAGACGGGAGTTTTCTTCGACGTCCAATCGGAACAGGCACTCACTCATGCGATAGTGGAGCTCGAATCGTCCCTTCCTGCACTTCTCTCCGACGCCTGTCGCAAGCAGGCGGAGCGCTTCAATTCAGGCCGATTCCGTCGCGAGCTTAGGTCCTTCCTCGCGAGTCGAGGCTACATGTGACGAACGCGAACTGCTCGAAAACCTGACCTCACCCGTACGATCTGCGCGAACCAGTGCATGATCCTGATTTCCTCCATTGAATGAGGTCACTGAAGGCAACGGCCTTAGCCAAGGCTTCGACTTGGCGGGCAGAGGACGATCATGGCGTTCACCGAGTGGTCTTTGCAGAATCGCGAGCGTCCTTGGTGACTGTCCTTCGATTCGAATCGCCGCGTCTCGAGATGAGCAAACCGAGCAGCGTACCGACGATGGCGAGCAGGGCGCATGAGAGTACAGGGCGCCGGAGAATGGTGCGGGTTGCCTTGCTTATCAATCCCATCGGCATGTCTGGTTGCAGGGACGGTGGAAGGCGTCCCGCGAGCCGCGCATCGTGCATCACGGCATACACTTGGCCCAGATCCATCGCCGGCATGTGGACGCGCGGCACACCTGCGAACACCGAAGCGTCGCCCGTGTCGCGGAGTATTTCCATGCGACTTGCGATCTTCCATTGATCGGTCCACCGCGGGTGGATCACCCAGCGCACGGCTTCCATCGAGATTCCAGTGCATCCTATTGATTGTTACTTATAGAAGTGACAACTGAGGTCACATCTGTATGTTTGCGGTATGGGGATGCCGAAAGGATGCAAGATTGATGGGGAAGCGCTGAAGGTCCGGCGGCTGGAAGCACGACG
>JAEWQP010000004.1 GCA_023399155.1 Verrucomicrobiota bacterium
CCCCGCGACCGCCTGGTGCGCGAAATTGCGGCGGGGCCGTTGGCCGCGCCCGACCTATGAAACCCTGGCGCAGGCTCCAGCGCCGGACTGTCGTCGACGACGCCTGGGTGAAATTCCACGCCGACCGCGTGGAGCTTCCCGACGGTCACGTGATCGATCCATTCTGGGTGCTAGAGGAGCACGACTGGGTGCACGTCGTCGCATTCGATGCGGAGGGACGCGTCCCGCTCGTGCGCCAGTATCGGTATGCGGGCGACGTGGTCTCCCTGGAGTTTCCCGGCGGCCTGCTCGATGCGGGCGAAGACCCGATCGCCGCCGCGCGTCGTGAATTGCTCGAGGAGACCGGATGCGCTGTCGCCGAGTGCACGCTGGCGGGGTTCGTCTATCCAAATCCAGCGCGCCAGAAAAACCGCCAGTACTGCGTCATCGCCACCGGGCTCGAGATGATCGCCCCGCCCAAGCTTGACCGGACTGAAAGCATCGAGGTCGTCTGGTTGCGGCTCTCCGAGATCCCCGCGCGCATCGCCTCGGGCGAGTTCTGCCAGGGCCTGCACATCGCTTCGCTTCAGATCGCGCTGCAGAACCTGCCGCCGGGGATGAGGTAGGCAGCCCGCTCGCGAGCGCCCATCGACGCGCCCGGCCGTGAAGCCGGTCGGCGGACGGGGGGCCTACGTTTGGTAAGCATTCCAGCCTGAATGTCAGTCGGGGCTCTCGTTCGGGGTCCCGTCCGGAACGCCTCCGGCCGTCGTCGTTCACCGCAGGGCCCGGTCTTCAGAGGGCATTCAGTTTTTCCGCCCTTCAGTCCTCCGGCCTTTCCTCACAAACTCCGGTCGTGACGCCGCCGACCTGTTCACGCACGCTGCCGGGTCCGTTATCCTCCACTGTTCGACCACGCCATGCGCATCCTCGATTACACGTCCTCCGCTTTCTGGCCTGCGATGCGGCGCTTCTGCCGCGCCGCTGCTTCCGATCCGGCGGTGCAGCATGCGGTCGCGGGGATGCTGGCCGACGTCGAACGGGAAGGGGACGAAGCGATCGCCCGCTACGTTGCGAAGTTCGACGGCGCTGCGCTCAAGCCCGCGCAATTTCGGGTCGACGCCGCTGAACTCGCCGCCGCGGCACGCCGCTTGCCGCGCGCCGATCGCGCCGCGATCCGCGAGGCGATCGCCTGTGTGAAGGCATTCAACCGTCGCAGCCTTCCGCGGGCCTGGCGCGCGCGCAACCCCCAGGGGGCCCGGATCGGCGAGACGTTTTTTCCTCTGCGTCGGGTCGGGCTCTATATTCCGCGCGGCCTCGCCTCCACCGTGATCATGACCGCGGTCATCGCCCGGCTCGCGCGCGTGCCGGAGATCGCAATTTTCACCCCGTGCGACCGCGAGGGTCGCGTCTCCGATGCGGTGCTCGCCGCGGCGCAGCTCTGCGGCGTGACCGAGGTCTACCGCATCGGCGGCGTACCGGCCATCGGCGCGATGGCATTCGGCACGAAGACAATCCCGGCCGTGGTCAAGATCTTCGGCCCGGGAAACGCCTACGTCGTCGAGGCCAAGCGCCAGGTGTTTGGACAGGTCGGGATCGATCTGCTTCCGGGGCCGAGCGAGGTGATGGTCATCGCGGATACATCGGCAAATCCTGCTTTCGTGGCTGCGGACCTGCTCGCGCAGGCCGAGCACGGCTCCGGGCGCGAGAAGGTCTTTCTCGTCTCGACTTCGAAGAAGTTCATCGCCGCCGTGCACGAGCGGCTCGACGCCGCGCTGGCCACGCTCGGGCGCGCCGAGGCGGTGCGCCGCGTGCTGAAGGATGGATTTGTCTCGATCGTCGTGCCCGACCTCACGGCCGCGGCGGAGGTGGGCGACTGGGTCGCGCCCGAACACCTTGAACTCGAGGTCAAGCCCGCCGCGCGCGCCGCGCTGCAGGCCGGTATCACGACGGCCGGTGCGGTCATGCTCGGCGGCTGGTCGGCCACGGCGCTGGGCGACTTCACCGCGGGGCCCAGCCACGAGCTGCCGACCGGGCGCTCCGGACGCTTTTCCAGCGGGCTGCAGGCGGTTGACTTCATGCGCCGGTCCAGTCTGGTCGAGTACGACGAGCGCGCCCTGCGCCGCGCCGCGCCCGTGGTCGAGGCCTTCGCACGCATGGAGAAACTCGACGCCCATGGGCGATCGGTGACCGTGCGGACCGAATCCTGATTTGAACCACAGAGGCCACAGAGAGCACCGCGTCGGGCATGGGGTAGGGCGAGGCCCCTGGCCGAGCCGCGTTTTCCGACAGCCTTTCATTCGCGGCTCGGCCAGAGGCCTCGCCCTACCTGCCTTTGTCTCGGCGCTCTCAGTGCCCTCCGCGTTTTTGCCGTTCGGCAAAGAGCGCGATGTGGTTCAATCCTGACTTTCCGTAGATGAGCCAATCCTCCGACATCCTCCAACTGGCCGCAGCGCACGTGCGCTCGCTTCACGCCTACACGCCCGGCCTTCAGCCGAAGGAAGCGGGATGGGTGAAGCTGAATACCAACGAGAACCCGTATCCACCGAGTCCCCACGTCGCGGAAGCGGTGGCGCGCGAACTCGGGGCGTCACTGCGGCTCTACCCGGATCCGCTCAGTACTGCGGTGCGCCGCGGGTTCGCCCAGTTGCACGGGCTGGATGAGAAGCAGGTGATCGTCGGCAACGGCTCGGACGACGTCCTCAATCTCCTCGTGCGCGCATTTGCCGGCGGTGCCGGACGGGGCGTCAGCTTCGCCATGCCCAGCTATTCGCTCTACCCGGTGCTCGTCGCGATCGAGAACGGCGCGACGGTCGAGGTGCCATTCTCGCGCGACATGGCGCTGCCGGTCGAGGCACTCGCCGCCTCGGACGCGTCGCTGCTGCTGTTGACTTCCCCGAATGCACCGACGGGTGTGGGCTTCCGCACCGGGGACATCGAGCGCCTCGCGCAGGCGTTTCGCGGGATACTCGTCGTCGACGAGGCCTACGCCGATTTTGCCGACGAGAACGCCATGGGACTCGTCGGCCGATATCCGCGGCTGGTCGTGACGCGCACGCTGTCAAAATCACACGGGCTCGCCGGCCTGCGCGTGGGTTTCGCAGCCGGGGATCCCGAGGTGATCGACCTGCTCGACCGCGTGCGGGACAGCTACAACGTCAACCGGCTCTCCCAGGCGGGCGCGATCGCCGCGCTCGGCGACACCGCCCACCTCGCCGACACCCTCGCGCGGATCAAGCGCACGCGGACCGAGACTGAGGCGGGCCTTCGCGCCCGAGGCTGGTTCACCTATCCGTCGCAGGCCAACTTCGTCTTCACGGAGCCGCGTTCGCCTGATGGCCGGACCGGGGCGGACGTGGCGAAGGCATGTTACGAGCATCTCCTCACGCAAAAGGTGCTCGTGCGCTACTTCGGGAGTCACGCCTTGACCCGTACTTTCCTCAGAATCACTGTCGGCACCGATTCCGATATGGAGGCCCTCTCGCGGGCGATTGACTCATGGATCAACCACGCATCGCGGAAATAAAGCGCAAGACCGCCGAGACCGACATCGTCCTTCGCCTGACGGTTGACGGCAAGGGTCAGTCCAGCATCGCCACCGGCGTGCCGTTCTTTGACCACATGCTCACGCTGCTGGCGAAGCATGCGATGTTCGACCTCGACGTGACGGTGAAGGGCGATGTCGAAGTCGACTATCACCACACGGTGGAGGATGTCGGGATCGCCCTGGGCGAGGCGCTGAAAGCGGCGGTCGGCGACAAGAAAGGCATGGTGCGCTATGGATTTTTCATCCTGCCGATGGACGAGTGTCTGGGGCGCGTCGCGGTGGACCTCGGCGGGCGCCCGTTCCTCGCCTACGAGTGCAATCCGAGCAGCCTTTACGTGCGCGATTTCAACATCCTGCTCGTGAAGGAATTCTTCCGCGCGTTTTCCAACAGCGCGGCCGCCAACGTGCATGCCCGGCTTGAATACGGCGAGGAGCCGCACCACGCCGCCGAGTGTCTGTTCAAGTGCCTGGCGCGTGCCCTCGACCAGGCCTGCCGGCTCGACCCGCGGGCGGTCGGCACCGTGCCGTCCACCAAGGGCGTGCTGTAGGAAGGGCTGAAGGGCTGAAGGGCCGTCGGGTGCTCTTGCTGAGGGTGCGCGGAGCGTGGGTCGCGGGTAGGGCGAGGCCTCCGGCCGAGCCGCTACGATGCGCTCGCGGTGGACGGGCGGCTCGGCCGGAGGCCTCGCCCTTCCGCCAGAGACGACCCTCGCGCTGGACATTTTCCCGCGACCGGACGTTCTTAAGGCTGCCGTCCCAACATTCGTCATTCGTCACGCGTCATTCATCATTCGAGATCTCTGATGTCCCGCATCGCAGTCATCAATTACGGCATGGGCAATCTTCGCAGCGTCTCGCAGGCGTTGCAGGCGGTCGGCGCGGAGGTGCATGTGTGCGAGAAACCCGCGGAGGTCGCCGCCGCGGGCGGGCTCGTGCTTCCCGGCGTGGGTGCACTGGCTGACTGTGTGAGCGCGCTGCAGGCGTCGGGCTTTGCCTCGTTTGTTCGCGACTGGATCGCGGCTGACCGGCCGTTTCTCGGCGTGTGCCTCGGCCTTCAGGCGCTGTTCGACCACTCCGAGGAGGGCGACATCGAGGGCCTCGGCATCTTTCGCGGCAAGGTCGTGCGCTTTCGGCGCCCGCCGGCATTCAAGATTCCGCACATGGGCTGGAACACCGTCACCTTTCGCGACCCGGGCTCGCCGCTCATCGAGGGCCTGCGGGCGGCGGGCGAATCGTTCTATTTTGTTCACAGCTTCCACGTCGTGCCGGAGGACCCGGAGCTCACCTTCGGGACATGCGACTACGGGGGTGATTTCACGGCGGCGGTTGCGCGTGGTCGGTGCTTTGCCACGCAGTTCCATCCCGAGAAGAGCCAGGCCACCGGGCTCGCGTTGTATCGAAACTTCGTCCGACTGAGCGCACTCGCGGCCACGGGGTGACACCGGGGCCTTATGGTTGCGCGCCAATCGTTTAGCGCGGCCAATTTTCACCGACTCCGCTTTACTTCGCGGTCGGTGGTGGTACACCCTGCTAGTTCCCCGGCGACGCATGTCGCGTCCAGCCCATCTGATCATCCACCCCACTTTCGGGGGTTCCACGACTCCGCACTATGCCCAACAAAGCTGTCCTGAAACTTGGTGACAAAGAGCTGACCTATCCGGTGATCGTCGGCTCGGAAGGTGAGAAGGCGATCGACCTGCGCACCCTGCGTGCGGATACCGGCCACATCACCTACGACGAGGGCTACGGCAACACGGGTTCCTGCGAGAGCGCGATCACCTACATCGATGGCGAGGCGGGCATCCTTCGCTACCGCGGTTATCCGATCGAACAACTGGCCGAGCACTCGAGCTTCGTTGAGACCGCGTATCTGGTGATCTATGGCGAGCTTCCGACCCCGGACCAGCGCAAGGCTTTCTCCGCCCTGCTCACCGAACACGCGCCGATCCACGAGCGCATGGTCTACCTGTTCGAGAGCTACCCGCGCGACGCCCATCCCATGGCGCTCCTGGGCGCGATGATGAACGCCCTGTCCGGCTACTACCCGACGTTTGCGACCAACGACGCCAAGCGCGACCTGGAAAACTTCGACGTCGCCGCGGCCATGGCGTTGTCAAAAGTGCGCACCATCACCGCGCTCACCTACCGCATGAGCCGCGGCCTGCCGGTGATCTATCCCCGGCGCAATCTGAAGTACTGCGAGAACTTCCTGCACATGATGTTCTCGGATCCGTACGAGCACTACGAATGCCCGCCGGTCGTCGCGCGCGCGCTCAACATGATCCTCGCGCTCCACGCGGATCACGAGCAGAACTGCTCCACCTCGACCGTGCGCATGGTCGCCTCCTCGGGCGCCAATCTCTTCGCCTCCTGCGCCGCCGGCATCTGCGCGCTCTGGGGACCGCTCCACGGCGGCGCGAACATGGCGGTGATCCAGATGCTGGAGGAGATCCACGCCACGGGCGACGACGGCTCGCGGTTCATCGCCAACGCCAAGGCGGGCAAGAGTCGCCTCATGGGCTTCGGCCACCGCGTCTACAAAAACTACGACCCGCGCGCCAAGATCATCGGCAAGGCGTGTGAGGAACTCCTGACGACGCTCGGCGTGCAGGATCCGCTCCTGGACATCGCGCGCCACCTCGAGCAGGCCGCGCTCAACGACAGTTACTTCGTCGATCGCAAGCTCTACCCCAATGTCGACTTCTACAGCGGCATCATGATGCGCGCGATCGGCATCCCGGTGAACATGTTCACCGTGATGTTTGCCATCGGCCGGATGCCCGGGTGGATCGCCAACTGGCGGGAGGTCGCGAGCAATTCGAAGGGCCGCATCTACCGCCCGCGCCAGATCTACACGGGCAAGACCGTCCGCGACTACGTGCCGCCCGAACAGCGCGGCTGAACCAACAGAACTCGTGCAGCGGGCGAAGGTGGAGCGCGACCTCCGGGCGTGCTCCCGCTTTCGCACCGCCCCAGCCCGCCCAGCCGCTTACGCCGCCGGCTTCGGCGGGTCCTGACGATTGCCACCACGCCGTAGCGCATGGCGCAAAGGCGGAGGTCGGGTTCCACCGCTTGGTGCGTTAGACGCGTGCAGAGATGGACGTCGACGGCACGAGCCCGGCCACGCGCAGCGGGATCGTGGTTGATGCGGCTTGGTGCCCCTGTCGCCAGCGGCGATTCAATCTGCGTCGGTCGATCCTTGGAATCGGGGGTGGCGCGCCCCAAAAGCCGGCACGCGCGTGAGACTTCAGCTCAGCCCCGCCGTGCGGACGCGGCCCTACGCCTGCTTCTTCTTCTGGTGATGCGGATGCAGGATGTCGTCGAGGTCGAGACCCGTCAATCGGTGGACCCCGCGCAGCAGCTTCATCAGCGCGACGATCATGATCGCCATGCTCGGCACCATGATCACCGGCCACGACCACCAGTTCATCTTGCCGAGCTGCGCGGTGAACTCGGACGTATTGGGGGCGGCCGTGAGGATGATGCGGGCGAGCACGAAGTTGAGCACCGCACTCAGTGCGAAACTGCCGGCCAGCAGCCAGGTGCAGGTCTTCAGGAGCCGCTCAAACTGGGCACGCGTCCCGTGCGCCTCGAGCGCTGATTCCACCTTGGGGACGTTGATGACTGATTCGTTGAAGATCATCTCCCGCACCAGCGGCTGGCGCGTCTTCAGCGTCGCCAGCACGGCCAGCGCGAAGATCGCCGGCACGGACGCTTCCTTGATGGCAAAGGCCATCGCGCTCGCGTGCGCCAGGCCCAGCGCTCCGGTCAAGCCGACGCTCACGAGGCCCACGCCGGAGAAGAGATTCCACTTCCTGCGGGTGACGAGATCGTAGAGGCCGTAGCCCAGTGGCAGCGCGAGGCCCGCCATCATGGCGCCAAGCGGCCCGAGGCGATCGGGTGCGCTCAGCTTGCTCATGATCAGGCCCGGCAGGACCACGTTGCAGATGAGGTTGAGCCAGATGTTCTCCGGCTTCCGGGCCGGCGCGGGCGCGGCGGTGGCGGGTAGGGGGGCGGATTCGGGCATGCGTGAGCGAGAAACCGCCCAGTCTCCGGACAGGTCTGCACTAGTCGAACGCGAAGTTTCTGCTACAGTCGCCCCGCAATGTCCTCCCCCGGCTCACTTCTGCTCGGCGTCAACATCGACCACGCGGCCACGCTTCGCCAGGCGCGCTATCGTTCGGCCGCCCGGACGTGCGGGCAGATGATCGAGCCCGACCCGGTGGCCCTGGCGCTGCTGGCCGAGCGGGCCGGCGCGGACGGCATCACCGTGCACCTGCGGGAGGATCGCCGGCACATCCAGCCGCGCGATGTGCTGCGCCTGCGCGAGTCCATCGCCACACGCCTCAACCTGGAGATGGCGTGCACGCCGGCCATGACGCGATTCGCCCTCGAGGTGAAGCCCGACGCGGTCTGCGTCGTGCCGGAGAACCGTTCTGAAGTGACGACCGAGGGCGGGCTGGACGCGGTCGGAATCAGCCGCCGGCTCGGCCGCGCCATCGAGCGCCTGCACGCCGCCGGCATCGCCGTGAGCCTGTTCATCGAACCCGAATCCGCGCAGATCGAGGAGGCTGCCCGTCTCGGCGCGCCCTTCGTCGAACTCCACACCGGGGCCTACGCCAATGCCTACTTCGACGTCCGGCGGCGTCCGCGCGAATTCAAGCGGCTGTATGCCGGTGCCGAGCACGCCCATGCACTTGGCCTTACAGTCAACGCGGGCCACGGCATCAACTACGTCAACATCGCGGAGATCCGGACCCTGCCTCACCTCCACGAGCTCAACATCGGCCATGCCGTCCTCAGCCGCGCCCTCTCCACCGGAATCGAGGAGTCCGTCCGCGAGATGAAGGCGCGGATGAACGACAAATGACCGGGGTCCGGGGCCACGGATCGGAAGCCGGACCGGTATTCTGATGACACCCACGCTCCGACCTCTTTTGTGGGGACCTGCCGCAGGCCTCCAACGTCCGGTACCCGACCTCTGACTTTCGATCTCGTCCCATGCCCGCTCCCGACCTCAGTCTCTTTCTCGGCGGATTCATGATCGGCCTCGGTGCCGATATCGTGGACGTCGAGCGCATCCGCGGCGTGCTTCAGCGGCAGGGCGACCGTTTTCTCGATCGCGTGTTCACGGACGAGGAGCGCGAGTACTGCCTGAAGATGAAGCACCCCCACAAGCATCTCGCCGCGCGCTTTGCCGCCAAGGAGGCGATCTCCAAGGCCTTCACCACGGGCATCGGGGCCGACCTCGGCTGGAGATCCGTATCCATCTACCACGGACAGCGCCACGAGCCCCTGGTGCGGCTCGACGACCAGGGACGCGCCCTCCTGCACAGGATCGGCGGTACGCGCGTGCTGGTCACGCTCTCCCATACGGAGACCGACGCGATGGCCGTCGCCGCCATCCTGCGGGACTGAATCGCCCGGGTCCGCCGATGAACTTCCACCCTCCTCGGTCGACCCCATCGGCGTTTCCTCCCTGGCCCACGGGTGGAGGCGGGACGGGCGAAACGCCCGCAGGGAGGGCGTTCGTGTGATGAGCACCGACCAAGACAGCGACGATCGATCGATCCTGCCGGGTGCGCACCCGGTGTTGAGTTGTGCGGACGCCCTGGCGTGGGAGTCGGCCCTGCTCGGTGGCGACAGCGTGCGCGAGTGGGCGGCGATGGTGCGCGCCGGCCGCGCGGTGGCCGACGCCGTTTCCATGGATGCACACGAAGTGGGTGGGCTTGGGGAGCGCGCCCGCCTGCTCGTGCTCTGCGGCAAAGGGCACAACGGCGGTGACGCCCTCATCGCCCTGCGCCATCTTCTCGACAGCCGTCCGGGCGGGACCGCGCTCGTGCTGGTCGTGCCCGGCTTCGGTCGGCTCCGACCGCTCGTCCGTCGCGCGGTGGAGGACCTGCAGCGTGCGCATGCGGGCCGCGTTGACTGGATCGAGGTGGATGGGGCGCTCGACAGCCGGGATGCCGCCCGCGTGTGGCAGGCCCTGGCCGGCCGGGAGTTCGACCTGTGCCTCGACGGGCTCTTCGGCATGCAGTTCAAGCCGCCGCTGCGCGCGCCGGCGGACTGGTTGATCGAACTCGTCAATTCACACGGTCGCATCCGCCTGCGGGCCGCGGTCGATCTTCCAAGCGGGCTGGGCGACGCTGGTGACGCCCAGCCATTCTCCGCTGACTTCACCTACGCCACCGGGATCGTGAAACGCCCGGCCCTGCAGGCGGGTTGCGCGGGAAGGCTCCGGTATCTCGACCTCGGTTTCTTCGAGCATGGCTGGCCCCGCGGCGCGGATGAGTTGATCCTCACCGGTGAATCGCTCGGCGCCCTGCGTCGTGGTCGCGAGGCAAACGCGGACAAACGCACCTTCGGGCACCTCTTTGTGATCAGCGGCTCCCGCACGATGCCCGGCGCCGTGATGATGTCGGTCGAATCGGCGTTGCGATCCGGGGTGGGCCTGGTGACGGCGTTCGTGCCCGAGTCGCTCGCCGCGGTCGGCGCGGCGCGACTGCCGGAAGCGATGTGGGAGCCGATGCCCGAGACGCCGGCCGGAGGTCTCGCGCTGGAAGGCCGCGGAGCGGTCGTCGCGCGTGCCGCCCGGTGCACGGGAGTGCTGATCGGTCCGGGGCTCGGACGCGACCGCGAGTCCCTGGCGCTGGCGGCCGAGTTGTTGCGCGCCATCGATGTCCCGGCCGTGCTCGACGCCGATGCACTGCAGCCGGATCTGGTCGGCCTGCGCGCACCACAGGCATCGGCGCCCCGCGTCGTCACGCCTCACGCGGGCGAACTCGCGCGCATAAGCGGAACGGATACACCGGATCCCCGCGAGGTCGCGCGGAGATTTGGCTGTATCGTCGTGGCCAAGGGTGCACCCACGCGGATCACGGGTGGCGATCCCGTCTATGTCAGCCCGTTCGGCGGGCCCGTGCTCGCGCGCGGGGGAAGCGGCGACGTGCTGGCCGGCCTGATCGCCGGACAGCTTGCCCAGGGCGTCGATGCGCTCGAGGCCGCCGCGCGTGGCGTGGTCTGGCACGGGATGGCCGCGGACCGGCTGGCCCGCACCACCAGCCAGCACGCGGCCCGCGCGACCGATCTTTGCACCCATCTCGGTCCCGTTCTCCAGGACCTCGCCCATGGATGAGCCCCTTACCCGCCGGCAGGCCTACATGGTCCTCAACGGGCTGCCGGGCATGGGGCCGATCACCCTCAACCGCCTGCTCGCGCTGTTTGACGGGGATCCTGTCGCGGTGCTCAACGCGCCGGCCTCGCGGCTGGCCGAGGCGCGGCGCGTGGGCGCCAGGGTCGCCGACGCGATCCGGGGCTGGCGGGAGCATTTCCCGCTGGAGCGCGAGGAGGCGCGGCTCGCCAAGCTGGGCGGCGCCTTCGTGACCTGCGTCGACGACGACTATCCGCGTCTGCTGCGCGAGATCCACGATCCGCCGATCGGTTTGTATTTTCTCGGAGACTACAGACTGGCCGACAGGTGCGTCGCCATCGTCGGCAGCCGCCGTTGCACGCTTTACGGGCAGGCGATCGCGAAAAGGCTTGGAGGCGAGCTTGCCCGGCTCGGCTTCTGCGTGGTCAGCGGCCTGGCGCGCGGGATCGATACCGCCGCACACCAGGGTGCGCTCGAAGGCGGCGGCAGGACCGCCGCGATCGTGGGCTGCGGGCTCGACATCATCTATCCGCCGGAGAACTACGATTTGTACCGGAGCATCGCGGAGAAGGGCGCGGTGGTTTCCGAGTTCCCATTCGGGAGGCGCGCCGACAAGCAGACTTTCCCGATCCGCAACCGCGTCGTCGCCGGCCTGTGCGAGGCGGTGATCGTGGTCGAAACCGACACCAGCGGCGGTGCGATGATCACGGCGAAGTTCGCGGCCGACATGGGCCGGCAGGTCTTCGCAGTGCCCGGCCGCATTGACCAGTCCAGCAGCCGCGGATGCCATCAACTCATCCGCGATGGTGCGGCCTTGTTGACCTCGGTCGATGACGTCCTCGATGAACTCAATTATCTTGGCGGCCTGCGCACGGGCCCGATCCCGGACGCCGCGGGCGAGCGCGCCGAGCCGGCCGGATTGAGCGATGTCGAATCCGCCATCTGGGAGTGCTTCCGCGGCGGCAGCGTACTCTCGATCGACACCCTGAGCGGACTCACCGGTCACGGCGCTGCGGAACTCGGCGCCGCGCTGATGATGCTCGAGCTGAAGAAACTCGTGCGCAAGAAGGCGGACGGAAATTTCGAACTGACGGGGTAGGCGCGTGGGCGCGGGGCCAGGCTGTGCCCTGGTAGGGCAAGGCCTCCGGCCGAGCCGCATGCAACGTCGTGCGCACGGTCACGGCTCGGCCGGAGGCCTCGCCTTACCGGTGATCATCGACCTCACCCGCTCAACCCGGCGGCCAGGTCATCGGCCGGCCGGCCATCAGGTGCACGTGCAGGTGAGGAACCGACTCGCAGGCATGCGGACCGTTGTTGACCACGAGCCGGAAGCCCTGCGCCAGGTCGAGTTTCTTCGCGAGCTGGCCGGCGACGAGGAGGAGGTGGCCGAGCACGGCCTCGTCCGCCGGTTCCGCGAGGGCGACCCGGGGTATCGGCTTCTTGGGGACGATGAGCAGGTGCACGGGGGCCTGCGGCTGGATGTCGTGGATCACGAGGCAGAGGTCGTCCTCGTGCTCGATGCGCGCGGGGATCTCGCGGTCGGCGATCCTCTGGAAAAGCGTTTTTCCGGACATGGGTTGGAGGATGGTCGCGTGGGGCGGCTTCTCGGGTGAGGCTTCAGTTCTGCGGGCGCCGCGCAGGGCGATTTGTGCTGCGCGCGTTGGGCTGGCGGCTCAGGGCCCACACCAGCGCATGTCGCGCTGCAAGTCAGACAAACAGCATCGTGAGCTCCGTCCTGGGATTGGCGCGACGGGCGGCAAGCAGGCGGAGGAGGTCGATGATCTCCGACTGCTCTTCAGCCCGGCGCCGGGCGGCCCGCACCGTCGGGCGTCCCGCGGTGCGCGCGGGCTCGTGGACGTCGGCGACCATGATCGTGGCGCGCCGTTTCGGTGCGTTGCGCCGCAGGGCGGCGAGCAGCTCGGCGCGCAGGAACAACGGACCGGCGGCCTCGCCATCGCAGAAGGCGAAGCCCGCGTCGGTATCCACCGCGCCGGTGTCCGCTCCGAGGCGGCGGAACAGCTCGAGAAAGGCGTCGATCGACGTCGCCGGCACGCCCTCTTCCGCGCAGACCGTTTCCATCGCGGCGAGCACCTGCGCGGCCAGATACAGGTCGCGACCCGTCAGCGACGAGAAATACGTATTGATGAAATGGAGGCGGGCGAGACGTGAGCGCGAGGTCATCGTCAGCGGAAGGGATTCCTGAGCGGACTGATCTCCCGGTCTTCGGTCGAGGCACGGCGTGAACGGTGCATGGGGACGAGTGGGGTGGGCTCGACGGGTGCGGCTTTCGCGCTAGAGCGTGAGGAAATTCACGAGAATGTCCATGCCGCGCTCCGTGGCGATCGACTCGGGGTGAAACTGCACGCCCCAGATGGGAAGCGTCTTGTGTCGGAGGCCCATGATCTCGCCCTCGGCCGTCTCCGCCGTGATCTCGAGGACCTTGGGGAAAGTGGCCCGTTCGACCAGCAGTGAATGATAGCGGGTGGCGTCGAAGGGGTTCGGCATCCCCTTGAACAGGTCGGTACCGTGGTGGCGGATCGGTGAGGTCTTCCCGTGCATCAGGCGCTCGGCGCGAACGACGCGGCCGCCAAAGAAGTGGCCGATGCTCTGGTGGCCGAGGCAGACGCCGAGGATCGGTTTGCGCCCGGCGAACACCCGGATGATGTCAAGGCTCACGCCCGCCTCGGTCGGCGAGCACGGCCCCGGAGAGATCAACACGCGGTCGGGATCGAGCGCCAGCGCCTGCTCCGGCGTGATCTCGTTGTTGCGCACGACCTTCTGCTCGACCCCGCGCTGCCCGAAGTACTGCACGAGGTTGAACGTAAAGGAGTCGTAGTTGTCGATGACCAACAACATAGGAAAGGCTCGCGACCGTAACGCCCGCCCCCCGCGGGTCAAGCGCGTGGCGGGCCCCCCGCGCTCGCTCGTTCCGCCGCCCCAGCTGCGGCCCGCCCTGCGGCGTCGTCGCCACCCTGCCGAGGGCGTGTAACGGTCGTTACACGTTCTCGGCAGGGCGAGGCCAGCGGCCTCGGGGAACGTGGCGGCTCCGGTCGGGAGCCTCGCGGGGCAATGCTGGCGTTCGAACGCGGGCCCGACCTCCCGGCGGTGCGGGCCCCGGAACTCGCCGACTCGGGGGATCGCGTCAAGGGGGTATGCCCGCGGTGTGTGCAGCACCGCGAAGCGGTAGCGGGTGATGCGCGCCCGACGCGCACGGAGCGCGGGCGCCGTCAGGCCGGGAATTTCCGCGAGAAAAAGATTCCTTTGGCGGCGGGGCTGCTGGCATTGCTGGGACGGCCAGCTTCGAGCCCCCGTGCCGGAGACCGGTCGAGCCAACCATGAAACGTTCCGTCCTCCACCTTCTCGCGGCGCTCGGCGCCGCGACCGCCCTTGCGTCGCCGTCCCCGGATGAAGAGATCGCGCTGGAGGAGTTCATCACACGCGAATCCGCGCGGGCCGATGCCGGGGACCTCCTCCCGACCTCCCGGCCGACGCTTTCGGTCTTTGGCGAGCAACAGGCGCTGGAGGTGCCGCGTTCGGTCATGGTGCTCACGCGGGAGCTGATGGACACCGCGCAGATCGAGGATTTTTCCGACCTCAACAAGATCGGCGCCGGCACCCAGCAGGTCAACTACTACGGCGTCGCCGGCACGCCCGTGCTGCGCGGAGCCCGTGGCGGAGTCTTCTTCAACGGCGTGCAGCGCGCCTACCAGCGCAATGAGATGCCGCTCTCGTTCGGATCGCTCGACGCCATGGACGTGGTGAAGGGGCCGGCGCCGGCCCAGTTTGGCCCGTCGCAGGCAGGCGGATACGTCGCGATGATCCCGAAGTCGCCGTTTTTCGACCGGCGCAGGGGCGCCATCCGTATCAGCGTAGCGGACACGGGCATGCTGCGCGGCCAGGCCGACGTGGGCGGGCCGTTCCTGGCCGGCGACCGGCCGGCGGCCTACCGGCTCTCGCTCACCGGGCAGACCGGCGACTCCTACTACGACGGGATCCGCAATGATTTCACCTCGCTCTATGCGTCGCTCAAGGTGCGGCTCGCGCCCGAGGTGTCGCTCTTCACGGGCGGGGAATATTTCAACTTTCGCTCCAACGAGAACGCGGGCTGGAACCGGGTAACCCAGGCGCTCATCGACCGCGGCGACTACGTGATCGGCGAGCCGATCAGCATCGTCAGTCCCACCTGGGGCGGCGTGGCCAACCGCGACCTGCTGGACGTCAGCACCGCGCTCGTCGTGCCGGCCGGGATCGTCGAGGCCGGGGTGGCTTCCGGCTTCATCACGGCCTCCCAGCGCGCTGCGCTTCGCAACCTCGCTGATCCCGAAGCGCGGGCCCAGGCGTACGCGGGCTTCACCGCGGAACAGCTGGCCGGACTGGAACCGTCGACCTCCGGCTACCAGTACACGCCCGCCTACTTCGACGCGGGCGGGCGCGTCTTCACCGCCAAGGTGAAGGGCTCCACCGTGTTGCGCGATCGGCGCGACCACGCCGATTCGCGAAGCCTTCTCTGGTTCGCCGACCTCGAGGACCAGCGCGATGCGGACACCACGCGTCGCCTGCAGGTCATGGTCGATGCGCTCGCCACCGACAAGCTCTCGAGCTACGGCTATGCCATCGAGACCGGGCAGGTCGTCGTCGAGCTCAAGGGAACCGTCGAGCGCAGGCTCGACCTGCTCGGCGGGATGCTCGCGCATGGCGGTGCCTCCGCGCGGTTCACCGACGCGAGGGTGTTGCAGGACTACTCGGTGGAGCCCTTCAGCCGGCGCGATATCACGGCCGGGGCGGTGTCGCCCAATTCGGTGGTGCTCACCGGCCCGCAGCGCGGACCCGACGGCCTGAACTTCTGGTCGCCCACCGAGCAGGGTGGCGCGAACGCGCATTCCGGGCTCTGGCAACTCAGCGCGTTTGCCTACGCCATCAATGAGCTGACGCCGCGGCTGAAGACGACCACCTCCCTCCTCGGCGCGTGGGCGCCGTACACGACGCGCTACCCCGCGGGCGTGGATCGCGTGTCCGGCGACGATCCACGACGTGACGTGGTCCGCGGCGAGCGGACATACGGGTCGGCCAGCTTCAGCCCGGTGTTCGCCGTGACCGACGCCCTGCGGGTGTATGCAACCTGGCAATACGGAACCGCCATCGATCCGCACCAGGGCGGGGCCATCACGGGCAGGGACAACTTCACCCGCAACCGGATGCTCGAGGGCGGCGCGAAGGTCTCGCTGGCGGATGGCCGCTTTTTCGCCGCCGCTTCGGTCTACGAGTGGTCGCAGGAGCGCTTTGACGCGCGGACGGCGGTGGCCGAACCGCTCGAGGGCGACGGCTGGGAATTCGAACTCACCTGGTCTCCGGTCGCCGGGCTCACGCTGATCGGCTCCCTGGGGGAGCAGCACATGCGTCGTCTCGGCAATCTCACGCCATTTCGTGCCATGCCGCTCAGCGAGCAGCAGTACGCGCTCCATGGGGGCGTCATGAACACCGCATTCGGTCCGGCCTACTTCAATCCCGCGGAAGGCCGGCGTCCGGCGGCCAACCCGGACCTGGATTACCCGGGATTCCCGGAGCGGCAGGCGAAACTCCTCGTGGTTTATGCGCACCGCTCCGGCGTGCGGATCTCGGGCGGCCCGATCTGGAGCAGCGCCGCGTGGCACAACTTCGACCGGACCCTGAGGCTGCCCTCCTCGCTTGTCTGGAGTGCCGCGGTGTCCTATCGGCGCGACACGTGGTCGGCCGAACTGGCCTGCGAAAACGCCTCGGATGAGGACTACTTCAGCGGCTTCGAGCCGGTGTTTGGGGCCAACACGCTCCTCACCAAGGCGCCTGGACGCGTGCTGCGCCTGACGCTGACGCGGGAGTTCTGAGCGTCCTGGCGAACTTCACCCGGGAGGCGGACCGGTCGACCTTGAGCCGCTGGGACGCGGCGCCGACCAGGGAGGCCACAAGGATCCAGAGGACGACCACCCCAGCAACAAGTATCCTAATCATGCTTACCAGATAGCAGGGCCGGAAGAACGCTTCGTGAACGGCGCATGAATGTTCGTTCATCCTACGGGCGGGCGCCCGCGCCTTTGGAACACGGCGCGTGCGTGGACGGGAGACCACGTCCACCGGCAGAAAAGGCTTTCGCTCCATCGGGAATCCCGGCTCGGGATTCTTCCATCGGAAGGCCGCACCCGCACGGGCGCCAGCGGCACGATCATTGACGTTGTCGGCCCAGCCGGGTTAACCGTGGGGCGTGGCAGCTGTCGAAACGCTTCAGGTTCAGCTAGGCGAGCGGAGTTACCCGATCCTGTTCGGGACCGGATTGGAGCTGCAGATCGCCGAGGCGATCGAGGCGGCGCGAACGCAGGGTCGCCGGCTCGTTGTCGTGACGGACGAGAACGTGAGAGCTGCGGCCGCGCCGTTGTTTCGCGGTGCCCTGGCGGGCCTTCCAACCTTCGCGGTGGCGCCGGGTGAGGGTTCGAAGTCGCTGACGATCTTCGCCGAGGCGTGCGAGTTTATGGCGCGCGAGCGGATCGATCGCGGCGGCTTGTTGATCGCAGTCGGTGGTGGCGTCGTGGGCGATCTCGGAGGCTTCCTCGCCGCCAGTTACCTGCGCGGAATCGATTTCTGGCAGATCCCCACGACCTTGCTCGCGATGGTGGACAGTGCGGTCGGCGGCAAGACCGGCGTCAATCTTGCGGCCGGGAAGAATCTCGTCGGCGCCTTTCACCAGCCGCGCGCGGTGACCTGCGACATGGGCCTCTTGCGGTCCCTGCCGCCGCGCGAATTCGCGGCCGGCATGGCCGAGGTCATCAAGTACGGCCTCCTCGCCGACCGGGCGCTCTTCGAGGAGCTCGAGGCCCGCCCGATGAACACGGCCGGCGACACGCGCCTCGCGCGGGTGGTTCGCGCCTGCTGCGCGACAAAGGCGACGGTGGTCCAGGCCGACGAACGCGAGCTCGCGTCCAGCGGCGGACGTGCGTTGCTCAACCTCGGGCACACCTTTGCCCACGCGATCGAGGCGGTCGCCGGCTATGGGCAGTACCTGCACGGCGAAGCGGTCGGCGTCGGCCTCGTGGCTGCGGCCCGGCTCTCGGAGCGCCTCGGCTTGATTTGCGGCCCCGATGTCGAACGCGTCCGGGGCGTGGTCGGCGCCCACGCGCTGCCGGTGCGGTTGCGCGAGCCCCTGTCGCGAGATGCGTTGGTCGATGCGATGCGCCGCGACAAGAAGGTGAAGCACGGCCAGCTTCGGTTCGTTGTGCTTGAGTCGATCGGCACGGCCGTCACCCGCGACGACGTCGACCTCGCCCACGCTGCCGAGATCTGGAACGAACTGGGAGCGGGCTAACCTCCGCCTTTGAACTTCTGGATCCGGCTCCGGAGGCAGGGCGGGAGTAGCGGCTCGGGTTCGAGCCGCGGCGGTTGCCTAACCTTTGACCTTCGCCCGTTTCCACCTTTGACTGCCCAGCGTCCCCTTCATGTCCGCCATCGACGAAGACATCGTCCGAGAGTACTTTGAACAGAATGGATTCCTGGTCCGGCAGGTGCGCAAGTACGCGGTCCAGTCGAAAAAGAAGTCGAGTGACGAGGAGATGATCGACCTGCTCGTGCTCAACCCGGCGTTTACACGCAGTGAGCGCAAGCCGGACTTCTTCCTCTTCACCTCCGAGCTTCCCTACGTGCATCGGGCGATGCTTTCGGTGAAAGGATGGCACACCAACGTCTTCTCCGCCGCCACGCTACGCAACAGTCCGGATATCTTCCGCTTCCTTGAGGAAAACGTGCAGCGGGAAGCCAACCGCCAGCTCGCACTCGATCCCGGGGAGCCGGGTGCCGGCGATGACGTGCTCAAGATCCTTGTGGTGCCGGGGCTCCCCACCCAGGAACCGTTTCGCAGCCAGAGCGTCGCGATGCTCAAGGAGCGCGGCGTGGACGGCATCATCTCGTTCCGCACCATGCTTCACGAGTTGATCAGTCACATCGAGGTGAACCGCAACTACCGCAAGTCTGATACCCTGCAGATCATGCGCCTTCTGAAGAATTACGATTTGCTGAAGGAGCCGCAGCTGGATCTGTTTCCGGGTGGCGATTCGCGTCGCCGCTCCCCCTCGTGATCTTTTCCGAAACGTCGCCTCGTCCGGTCGCGTCATTAGCGTCGGTGTCTCCCGACTTCCCAGCCGCTAATCGTTCGCGTTTACGCCCTGCCATGCTCCTCGGCCTGGCCGGCCTGGCGCTGGCGGGTGCCATGCATGCGCAGTCGGGTGCGGTGGAAACCCCGGCTGCCGTGGCGATCGAGCTGCCTCCCGGGCCGCCGCGCGTGACGCTGGATCTCCCGGACGGCGCGAAGCCACTGCCCGCGGGGCCGGCCTCGGCCGACTGGCAATCGCTCGCGGCGCAGGGCAGGGCACCGGGCTGGCTGCAGGACGCAAAGTTTGGTATGCTCGTCTTTTGGGGCCTGTTCAACGTGCCGGACCACGGCAGCGATTGGTATCCGCGGAAGATGTACACGCACGAGGCCGAGGCTGCGTGGCATGCCGCGACCTTCGGCCCGCAGGCAACGTTTGGCTACAAGGACTTCATCCCGAAATTCACGGCCGAGCGCTACGATCCCGCGCGCATGGCGGATCTTTTCGCCCGTGCCGGCGCGGGCTACGTGGTCGGCCTGGCGGAGTTCCGCGACGGGTTTGCGCTCTACGACAGCGCGCTGACCCGGTGGGACGCGGCCGACATGGGGCCGCGGCGCGATCTGCTGGGCGAGCTGGCGCAGGCGGCGCGGGCGCGCGGGATGAAGTTCGGGCTCTCCTACATGCGCATGGCGCACTGGTCGTTCATGTACCCGCGGCTGGTGCAGCTGAAGCACGACCTCTTCGATCCGGCCAACGCTGCGTTCTATGGCCCTCCGCAGCCGCCGGGCACGGAGCCGAGCGCCGCGTTTCGCGAGGAGTGGCTCGCCCGTCTCCAGGAACTCATCGACAAGTACCAGCCCGACACGCTCAGCTTCGACAGCACGCTCAACGCGCGGCATCTCGACCCGCTCAAGGCCCGCGCCGCCGCCTATTTCTACAATCGTGCGGCCGAGGCGGGGCGCGAGGCGGTGCTCTTTTCCACCGTCGGGGCGGACGGACCTGCCTTTCCCGCCGGTGCTCTGCACGAGTATGAGCGACAGGCCCGCGCGCCAAAGGATCTGGTGGGGGATTTCTGGCAGGTCGCGGATCCGCTGACTGAAAGATTTGGATACGTGACCGGCACCAAGACAAGCCCTGCCTGCGTGATGGTGCGGCGCCTGGTGGAAAACACCTGCCGCAATGGCACGTTCCTGCTCGTGGTATCGCCCCGCGCCGACGGGGCGCTGCCCTACGAGCAGAAACAGGTGCTGCAGTCGATCGCGGGATGGATGGATGTGAACGGCGAGGCGATTCGCGGCACGCGGCCGTGGACGATCGCGGGTGAAGGGGCGCTCACGCTGGCCCAGGGACAGAACTACTCCGGCCGCGATATCCGCTTCACGCGACGCGCCGACCGGCTCTATGCCATTCTCATGGCCTGGCCGGGCGACGAAGCCGTGATCACCTCGCTGCCCGCAGGCGGTCCCGCCGGCAAGCCCAGCAAGGTCTATCTTCTCGGCCACAGCGCGCCGCTGGAGTTTTCACAGGATGGCAGCGGACTGAAGGTGAAGATGCCGGCCGAACGGCCCTGTGCGCACACCTTCACGCTGAAGATTGCCGGGCTCGCGCTGGAGTAGTCCGCCCGCGGTTCTGGACGGACGAACGCGCGACTCCGACGAGGGCCGCGATCGCCCCGGCGAGGGCGCCGGCGACGTGCGCCGATGGAACAGGCACGAAGGCCGCACCGGAAGCCACGAACACCGCCTGGCCCGTCACCGCCTCGAAGGCGAACTTCGCCGACAGTCCGGCGAAAGCGATGATCGGTCCGACAGCCATAGTCCAGGCACGCCGCCGCGCTGCGACCGCGACCTGGTCGACGACGAGCGCCATGAACAGCGCCGAATCCAGTCCGGAGAGACCGCGATAGGTCACGAATGCCGGCTCGAGGAACCAGACCTGCGTCGAGATGATGACCGTGGCGAGCGCGAGGGTCGCGAGCAGCAATCGCCGCGAGACGCGTTCCATCAGCGAGCCGATCAGCAGGAAGGCCGCGAGGTCCCAGGCCAGATGGTCGCCCGTCCAATGGACGAAATGCCCCGAGATCAGACGCCACCATGCCCCTGCGCCGATCGCCGTGCGGTCGAACTGAAGGGCCTCGGCCGCGCCGGGCACGATCGACAAAGTCAGAGCGAGCGTGGCGAGTCCGATGCTGAGGACCGGAAACTCCCTGGGCAGGTGGCGGGTCAGGCGCCGGGATGTCATGGCTGGCGATGGATGCCGCGGAGGCGTGGAGGGGAGGGCGCGGAACAGCAGGGGTTGCGACTCCGGAGATCCGCGCCTCCGCGGCACAAGGGTAGACGATCAGCTGTGCCGTTTCTTGGAGACAATCGAGCGCACGAGCGGCACGCCGGCCGCAGCGGCCATCACGAGCACGGTGATCGGATCAAGCGCACCGCCGCCACCGCCACCGCCGCCGCTTCGGAGGCGCGGCGCCTTGTGTGCGAAGGCCGGCTGCTGTGTATCCACGCGGTGGTTCTGGACCGGCTGCTGGGCCCGCACGGATTGCGCCTGGCGCTCGACCGCCACGCGCTGCTGGTTGCGACGTTCGATACCGCGCTGCGCGAAGCGTTCGTCGGTGAGCAGGACCATCGAGGTCTGGTCGTTGACGATGGAGTAGGTCACACCGAGGTCGCGCACGACTTCGTCGGCCTCGGACGGCACGATCTCCCCCATGTCGCGCGCGGTCTGCACTTGTTCGACGAGACTCATGGCCCACAGACGTTCGATCTCGGGATTGTCGGTCGCCGTTTCCGGGAAGGTGAAATCCGTCGCATACACCCTGTCTTCGCCGGTGATGCGCGCCCTCAACGCCACGCGCGCCGGTCCCGCCGTTTCATAACGGCCGAAGACGACGAGCTGCTGGCCGCGGTAGAGCTTTCCCGGGTAATCGCCGGTCGTCTCGGTCACGCGAACGCCGGTGATCGTCAGCTTCGCGTCGTGCATCGCCTCGGTCGTGATCTTCGACTTCGCGAGCAGAATCTGGCCGAGGATGTCGTCGGCGTTCGACACGCCGGCGTAGAAGCCGCCGCTCGCTTCGGCCGCGACCTGCATGAGCGGCCAGTTGGCGTTGTTGCCGAGGAGGAATCCGAAGAAACGAAGGTCCTGCCGGCGCAGGAGCGCGGCGAATGCCTTCGGATCAACGACGCCCGTGTTTGTCACGCCGTCGGTCACGAGCACCAGGCTGGTGGCGCGGTCGGAATCGAGGCGGCGGAGTCCCTCGGCGATCCCGTCATAGAGATTTGTGCTGCCGTTGGGACGGAGGGCGTGGACTGTATCCACCGCGCGCTGTACATGTTCAGGGGTGGCCGTGGTCCAGGGCACCACTTCGCTGGCGCGGTCGCTGAACGTGACGATGCGGAACCGGTCCTCCGGGCGCATCTCGCCAAGCGCGCGGGCGACGCCCCGGGCAAGCGTCGAGAGCTTGCCTTCCATGCTGCCCGAAACATCGAGCACATACACGTAGTCCGCGCCCTGCGTGAGCGGTTGCAGATCCACGCCCGGCGTGACCACCATCATGAACGTGCCGGGCTTGGCGGGGTCGGCGCGATAGGGTATCAGCTCGATGCTCCCGGGCTGGTCGTCGGCGAGCCGGTAATAGAAGACAAAGTCCTGGTCGAGCGAGGCATCGAGTCGCGCCAGCCGCACACGGACGTGACCCGCGTCGATCTTCTCGACGGTGGTCGCGGCTTCGAAGCCCGGGACACGGACATCGGCGACGGGGACTGCGCTTTTCAGTTCGAGCGATATCGAGAGCTGCCCCTCGACCTTCGCATGCGCGGTCCAGAACGAGGCGCCGGCATCGTCGGTGCCGCCATCCTCGAGTGGATACACGTAGCGGCCGATCCCCGTGTCGATCGTGAGCGGCTGGTAATAGACGACCCGCATGCGTGTCTCGCTCATCGCCCGAACGGGATGGACGCGAAACTCGTACTGCTGGTAGCCGCCTTGCGACGCGAGGCCGGTGTCATTGCCGGCGGCCTTCTCCTCCTCGTAGACCTGACGGGCCTCCTCCTTGGGGAGCACCTCGCCGTTCAGTTCGCGTTCGCCAGCCCAGATCGTCACCTCGGAAAGACTGGCGCTCCTGGGTATCGGAAATGCGTATACAGCCTCGACGTCCTGGGCATTTGGATTGAAGAACGACTGCTGCACCTCGGTGCGGGCGAAGCCGTTGTTGATCACGACGGCGACCTGGTGGTCGCGGATCTGCACGGGCAGATGGGTAGCACCGACGGGCGTGAGCGTGCCGGCGGCCTGGGTCGGGACGGCCAGAAGGAGAGCCCCGGCCGCAATCGCGAGTAGGTGAAGGTGATGACATCTGGTTTTCATGGCGTGCCACCATGAACGCCTGAGTCGTGCCGCCGTGAGGGAGGCGGCGTCGAGATACCTGATGGCCAACAACCTCTACAGCCAGACGGCGGCCGGAACCCGCCCGAAAGGAAGCTCTTTATGTACGCGGCCGGACGTTTTCTGTCTTTGGATGGGATCCTAGCAAGGATCCGTCCCCGGTTTCAGAGGGGTTCCAGGACGGCCGGCGCTACAGCTTCTTCAGCGCGTAGCGCAGGGCCTTCTCGATGATGGCGAAGTCGTCGTCGGAATGCCGCGCGGACATCGCCGTGCGCACGAGGTCCTTGCCCACGGGGACGGCTGGGGCGATCGACATCACGGAGAACACGCCCTGATCGAGCAGGTGTTTCCAGAAAAAGTAGGCGCGTTCCTTCGTACCGAGGACGATCGGGATCGCCGGCGTCTCGCTCTCCCAGATGTCGAGACCAAGCGAGAGCAGGAGTTCGCGAAAGCGACGCGTGTTGGCCCAGAGGCGCTCGAGGTGCTCGGGCTCGTTCTGGAGCACCTGGAGGGCGGCCTGGGCGCAGGCCGCCTGCGCGGGACTGAGTGCGGCGCTGAAGATCGTCTGCTTCGAATGCGTGCGCAGGTACTCGATCATGTCGCGCGAGGCTGCGACGAATCCGCCGGTGCTTGAAAGCGACTTCGAGAGCGAGCCGCCGATGACGTCCACCTCGCCCGCCACGCCAAAGTGACTGGCCGTGCCGCGGCCGCCCTCGCCGAGCACGCCGAATCCGTGGGCGTCGTCGATGACGAGCGTGCACCCGTGCTCGGCCGCGATCTCCGCGAACTGGGCTACGGGCGCGATGTGTCCTTCCATTGAATACACGCCTTCGATCACGACGATCTTGGGGGTCTTCGGATCGAGCGCGGCAAGCACCTCGCGCAGGCTGTCGGGGCTGTTGTGCGAAAAGCGCTCCACCGTCGCGCCGGAGAGCCGGATGCCATCCCAGATCGAGGAGTGGACGTTCTTGTCCACGAGGATGACATCGCCGCGCTGGGTGAAGGCTGCGACACTCGAGGCGCAGGAGAGGTAGCCGGCGGCCGTGACGTGGCAGGCCTCCTTGCCGAGGAAGCTCGCGATCGTCTCCTCAAGCTCCGCGTGGTAGCGGCGTGAACCGTTGGCGAGCCGGGCGCCGGTCGTGCTGCTGCCCCATTCGGCGAGGGCACGCTGGCCGGCCTCGATCACCTTCGGATGAAACGACAGGCCGAGGTAGTCATTGCTCGAAAGCATCACGTACTCCCGGCCCTGATGCCACACGCGTGATCCCTGCTGCCGCTCGAACGTGAAGTACCAGGGATCGTAGCGGCGGCGCAGCTTGGTCGACATGTCCGACGAGCAGCGCTCGACGATCGGTTTGGCCACACGGCGGGAGAACGGGAGTTTCATGGAAACGAAGAGCCGGGCAGCATCACGGGCGGCACGGAGCTAGGCAACCGGCTTTTCCGGCGGAAGCTGGTACCGTGCCGGAACGGGAAAACCCAACGTGAGCCGCAGCGCGAGCCACGCCTTCGCGGGATTCATGCGCCACCAGCGGCGCGCGTAGCGGCGGAAATACTCGTGCGCCCACTCGTGGCGCCCCCACCGCGCGGCGCTGCGGGCGCAGCGCTGGCGGAAGAGCTCGGAGTTGTGGACATTGTTCTCATGCCGGCCGGGCGAACTGCTGACGAGGTGGTGCACGACGCTCTCGTGACTGACGTAGATGCGGTGGCCCTCGCGGCGCAGGCGCACGCAGAGATCGATGTCCTCCATGCCATTTCGGTAGCCCTCGAAAAAACCGCCCAGCGCCTGCCACGCTGCGCGGCGCACGAGCAGGCAGGCGGCCGTGGCCGCGTTGCGTTCGCGCCACGGGCCGCGCGGCGGCCGCGCACGGTGCTTGTGCGCGTGCGTCGGCATACCCTCGAGGTCAAAGAAAACCCCGGCGTGGTCGACGAGGCCGGTCGCCGGGTTGATTTGGACATTGCCGACAGCGGCCGCCTGGGGCGCGTGGTCCAGCAGATGGAGCATCGGCTCGAGCCAACCGCGAGGCAGGATCAGGTCGTTGTTGAGCAAACCGATCACCGTCGCGGACGACGGCGCGGCGGCGACCCCGGCATTGACCGCGCGGGCGAAGCCGCCGTTGGCCGGCTGACTCACGATGTGAAAGGGCGGCTTCAGCGTGGCGAGAAACCCGGCCGTGCCGTCGGTGCTCGCGTCGTCGACGAGGATCGCGTGCCAGAGCAGGTCGTCCGGAAGAGTCGCCGGGAGTTGCGCGACGAATGAGCGCGTGAGATCCAGGCGGTTGAAAACAGGGATGACGAAGGCGACCTCGGGAAAAGCCACGGCGAGAAAGGGCGTGTGCGCTGGGTCAGCCGGTGCGGATCGCGACGTCGCTGATGTGTTGCGCGGCGGGGATGGCGCGGATCCGCTGGAGGATCGTGGCCTTGTGGAAGAGCAGTTCCTGCCGGACCACGGGATTGCTCACGCCGATCACGAGCGTGCGCTCGCGGTCGATGCGCAGCGGATGGGAGAAGGTCGCGTTGGCCGCGCCGACGATCTCAGTCCAAGCCTGGCGGATCGCATCCTCGGGCGTCGCCATGCCGATGCGGTACTTGCGCAGGATCTGCTCCATCAGGTCGCTGACGCCGCGTGTCTCCCGCAGCCTCGACCGGCTGGGGTCAGGCGGTAGCCCGCGGAAGTCCGCGATGAGATTCTCGACCTGGCGACTGAACTTCTTGTCCGCCACGCCGGAAGCGTGGTGCGGGCCTCCGGGCTTGGCGAGAAACTCCTGCGGAGCCCCGTTTCGCTCTGAAAGTGATCCCCGATGTGCAAAATGTGATCCGGGCAGGGGGCGCGTTTGACCGCGGATGGGCGCCGACCTGTGCTGGCTGCACGCCATGAGCAAGCCCCGTCACCTCCACTCCGTCGCGGCTCTCGCTGCGATCGCGATCGCCACCATGATCACTGCATCCAAGGCCCCGGCGCAGAAGTTCACCGAGCTCGCCCAGACACCACCCATGGGCTGGAACACCTGGAACACCTTCGCCTCGAACATCAACGAGGCGCTGATCCGCGACACTGCCGATGTGATGGTCGCGAACGGCATGCGTGATGCCGGTTATGTCTACATCGTCCTCGACGACACCTGGAGCGCGATGGAGCGCGACGCGCAGGGCAACCTCGTCGCGCATCCGGAAAAGTTTCCCAGCGGGATGAAGGCGTTGGGCGATTACCTGCACGAGCGCGGATTCAAGTTCGGCATCTACAATTGCGCCGGCACGAAGACCTGCGCGGGTTACCCGGGCGGCTGGGGCCATGAGTTCCAGGATGCGCGCAACTACGCGGCCTGGGGCGTCGATTATCTGAAATACGATTGGTGCAACAGCGGCACCGCCAACGCGCCGGATGCCTACCGCCGCATGAGCGCGGCCTTGCGCGCAGCCGGACGGCCGATCGTGCTCAGCATCTGCGAATGGGGCCAGAACAAGCCCTGGGAGTGGGGCGCCGAGGTCGGCCACCTGTGGCGCACGACGGGCGACATCACGGATTGCTACGACTGCGTGCAGCGTTGGGAACAGGGATGGAAGGTCATCCTCGATCTGCAGGTCAGCCAGGTGCAGCCGCACACTGGTCAGGGCGATGGCATCGGCAAGTACGCGGGACCGGGCGGGTGGAACGACCCCGACATGCTCGAGGTGGGCAACGCCGGGCTCACGTTCGAGGAGTCGCGCGCGCACTTCAGCCTGTGGTGCATGATCGCCGCACCCCTGATGGCGGGCAACGACGTGCGCCAGATGACGCCCGAGATCACCGCCCTGCTCACCAACCGCGAAGCGATCGCAATCGACCAGGACTCGCTCGGCAAGCAGGGCTGGCGCTACCATGCGAGTTCCACCAAGGAGATCTGGGTGCGCGAACTCGCCGGCAGCGAGTGGGCTGTGTGCATGCTCAACGTCGGCGCGGCCCCCGCTGACCTGACGATCGACTGGGACCACATGTGGTTCCTGCCGAAGGAGGCGACAATCCGCGATGTCTGGGCAGCCGAGGATCTCGGAGCGAAGGGACCTACGCTGACCCGCAGGCTGGCTGCGCACGATGTGGTCCTTCTGCGCCTGACGCCGACGGCACGGTGACCTCGCCGCGCGAGGGATGGCCGCGGCGGCAGATGAGGTCGGGTTCCACCGTCGGTGCTGGACTCATGCAAGGAGTCCAAGACAACTGCATGATCCGGCTGGGGCCGGCTTCTTGCGAGGCTTCCTCGTTGCCGCTCAAGCAGCGCACGTGAAGATCGCACGCATGCAGTCGGACGTGTTTGCGCTCGTGGACGGCGGCGCCGAGGAACTGCGCTCCGGCCCGGATTATCGCTGGGACAACGCGCGTCGCAGCGACGCGAACCGGATGATCGTCCAGCGCACCCTTGCAGGGGCGGGCGTTTACGAGGACGAACGCGGGCGGCGCCTCGTTCCGGCGGGCTGGGCCATGCTGTTCACGCACCGCGAAGCCTCGCGCTACGGTTATCCGCCCGAGGCGACGGAGCCGTACCGGCTGCGCTACCTTTCCTTTTCACCCGGCACGAGCGTGGTTGGCGTTTTCCGCACTATTCGCGCCGACTTCGGGAGCGTCGTGCGCATGGCTCCGGATGGAGAGGCGGGAGCGCTCTTCGAGGAAATCTATCGTCGAATACGCACCGCGGACTTTGTCGACCGCTATCAGGAATCGGAGCTGATCTACCGGCTTTTTGTCGCGCTCTATCGCGAACAGGTGCACGGCACGCGCGATGAGGACCCGATCGAGTTTGGGCGGCATCTGCTGCGCGCGCGCTTTCGCGGCGCAATCAACCTCAAGACCGTGGCGCGCCAGTGCGGTGTCACGCGCGAGCACTTCATCCGCGCCTTCAGCGAACGCTTCCGCGAGACGCCGGGCGCGATGCTGCGTGGACTGCGGCTGGAGCATGCGAGGACCATGCTCCTCGCCACCGAACTCTCTATTGCGCAGGTCGCGACCGCCAGCGGCTTCACCAGTGCGACGAACTTCTGCCGCGCCTTCCGCGCCGCCTACGGAGTGAGTCCGGGGCGCGAGCGCGCGAAACACCGTCGCTAAGGCGTGGGTTCGAACCCGTGGTCTGGTTCAAGATGATCGACAGCCTCTGAGATGAAGGGCTGGGCTCCTGCCCGGCCGCGATCGTCTCGAGGCAAGCGCCCGCCGTTGCGCATGTATGCGCGGTGGAGCGGACGCTCCGTCCTCCAGGGGGCCTGTCCGAGAGTTTGAAAACGCGCCGTAGGCGGTTCCGGGAACACCAAACGGTTCCTTTCGGGATCAACGCGTGAGGACGACCGCTGCGTGGCGCGCGATCGGCGGCGTGTTGAGGTCGAGCGTGCCACCGGCATGGTCGACCTCGGACGACGTGCCCGGTTTCCCCTGGTCGACGTCCCACCAAGTGATGGTCCATCGCCCCGCTGGCAGATCAGCAAGATGGACAGTGGCAGTCGGCCGCGTTTCACCCGCGAGGGCGTGGACGCCTCGGCGATTCCAGACGTAGAGCGCGACGAAGTCCGCACCGCGTTTTCCGGCCGCCGCAAGCATAGGTGTGGGCAGTTCGAACGTGATGTCCTCCAGGCGCACCCAGTCGCGTCCGCCAGTGTTGCGAAGCGTCAGGCGGCGCAGGCCCGGTTCGAGCGGGGCCTCCACGACCGCGGGGCGTCGGGGCGCAGGGCCGGAGTCGGCGGCCGCGAGCGCGGGCCAGACGTATGATCCGGTGGCGGAATCGTCGACGAGCACCTCCACGGTGGCTCCCTCCGGGCCGGCATGGGCGAACCGGACCTGCGCGGCGGTGGCGCGAGGGACCTCCAGGGTGACGGTGAACTCGGCGAGGTAGCCTTCGGTCACGCTGCGCGGGTTGCCCACAAGGATCGCGGGGATCTGGGCGGCGTGGATATCATCGCTGCCATCGAGCTTGATCGCGACCCGCGCGGCGCGGTGGCGCGCCCAGTCGTATCCGGGAATCCACTTCGTGGGCATCGTTTCAGCCGAACTCATGGCGGCCGAGAACGGCTCCAGGTCGGGCCGGAGAGCCAGCCCGGTGGTGCTCAGGAACCGCGCGACTGCGCCAAGCTCGGATACCCGTCCGGTGCGGACGAAGACCTCGCCCAGCCAGCTCTGTCCCGGCAGCGGCCCGGCACCCATGAGGCTGGCCCAGACCTGTGGCACGAGCTGGCTGCCGCCGGCCTTCTCCTCGTCGGTCACCGGCATCTTGTCGTCGCCGATCTCGCCCCAGAAAATCGGACGGTCGATCTCGCCGAGGGGTTTTTCAAACGCCCGCACCGCCGTGAGCATGTTGATGGCGTAGAGGTGTGGTTGATAGTAGTCCATCGCCTCGTAGATGGGGCTGTTGAGGTCATCGAGGCTCGTCGTGACGAGGTGATCGTACGGATCGATCGAACGCAGGTACTCGGCCATCTGGCGGTGCCAGGCGGCGACGGCAGGCTCGTTCTCCACGTATCCATTTGTCCAGTGCACCTCGTTGAAGAGCTCCCAGGCGAGGATCGCGGGCGAGTGGGCCCAGCGCGCGACGATGTAGCGATATTTCTGCTTCGTCAGGGCGATGGCTCGCGGCGACGTGAAGAACTCCGTCGGATGCTCGAGGAAACCGCCGGGGTGGGCCGCATTCCACGGATTGATCGCCCAGTTGCTGTTTGCGCCTGTCGTGTACTGGCCGTGGTGCTGGAGCACCAGCTGCACGTAGACGCCGCGTTCCTCGGCAGCTTCGAGGATGCGGTCCCAGTTGGCTGCGATGCGCGGGTCAAGCCAGCCGGGTCGCGGCGGGCGTCCCATGTCGTCGGGCAGCCAGTCGAGATTGGTGCCGCCCCAGTGGGCCATCCAGATGCGCGTCCAGTTCAGGGCATTGGCTTCGAACTGGCGGAACGCCTCCAGGTGCCAGGCGACGCGCGGTCCGTCCGCCCATGCGAGGTTTGCGCCGATCGGAACGTAGGGGGAGCCGTCGCTGGCGAGGAAGCGCCTCGAATCGTGCGGATCGCGTCGCACGGACGGCCGCGCGGCGGGTGCCGTGACGCGATGTGATTTCCCGCCCGGGTCCGCGCCGCGGAGTTCCCGTTCCTCCGCCCCGAGTTGCTCGACGACCCGCCCAAGGCGGTACTCACCTGGCTCGTCGCCGCGGGCGCGGATTGCCCAGCGATCGTGCGTCTCGGGAAAAGCCGGCAGACGGACCAGGGTCCCCGACGGCGTGACCACCTCGGCGAAGATCTCGCGCGCAAACGGCGACTCCGCGTCGGCGCGATCCGCGACCGGGAACGTGAACGTCAGCGGTTCGGCCCGGCCGGACAATCCGGCGGAAAGCACGAGGGCAATTCCGGTCAGCAGACGGAAGATCCCGGGTCCGGGACTGTGTCGTCGCAGTGGCATGGGTACGCGTGAAGACGCGACCGTTTCCTCACGGGGCCGTGCCGAACTTGGCGCGATACGCCGCCACCAACCGCTCGCGTTCCGGCGCGGTCACGCGCGGCTGGAGATCGATGCGGCCGAGCCAGACGTCGGCCTCGGCGCGGTCGCCGACCGAGATGGCATGGAACGCGAGGATTGAGAGCGCGGGCGGAAAATCCGGTTCGGCTTCGACGGCGCGGCGGAGTTCGGCGATCGCCTCATCCTCACGCCCGAGGTTGATCAGGATCGTGGCCACGGAGATCAGCGGCGCGGCCTCGTCGGGCCGCAGCCGGAACGATTCGCGGTACGCGGCGATGGCTTCCTCGTGCTTCCCCGCAGCGGCGAGGCGCTTGGCGCGCTCCAGGTTGAGCCCGGGTGAGGCAGGATTGCGGGCAAGGCCCTCGGCGAGGATGCGTTCGGAGGCCGCGCGATCGCCCACGGTGGCGAGAAGGATGCTGAGATGGATCCAGCCGTCCCCCATGTCGGGCGCGAGCTGCGTGCACCGCTCGAGGTGATGGCGCGCCTTCGAGTATTCCTTTGTCTCCAGATAATTGAGACCGAGCTGGAAGTGCACGGGTGCGCTGTTCGGGGAAAGGGCGAGGGCCCGATCGAGCATCTGCATGGCGAGGCGCCGATCGCCGCCGTGCTTGGCGGCACCGCTGGCCACGGCGAGCCGGTAGGTGTCGAAGCACGCCAGGAGCATCTCGTCGAGCCAGGGATCCGGCGTGTCCGCGTACGACCCGAACGCCTTGGCCCGTCCGCGCATCGCGGCGGCGCGGGCGTTTTCACCGAGGCGCTCGTAGACGGTGGGAATCAGGTCGTAGGCGAGTTTCTGGTTCGTCAGGGCGGCGGCCTGCTCCAGCGGCCCGCGGGCCTGAGCCCACTCGCTCCGGGCGAAATGAACCCGGCCCATGCCCAGGAGCGCGTAGGGCTGGCGTGGATCCTGGCGCAGTGCCTCGGCATAGACTGCGGCCGCCTCGTCGAGCTTGTTGTCCTTCAGGAGCACGTCGCCAAGCCGAAGGCGCGCGGGCATGTAGGTCGGTGCGAGCGCGACGGCCTGGCGCCAGAGCACGGCCGCCTCCTCGAGCTTGCCATAACCGGCGAGGATGCTGGCGAAGGCGTGCGGCCAGCGGGCGTTTTTCGGGTCCGCCTGCAACAGCGCGTGGTAACACGTGCTCGCCTCGGCATAAAAGCCATTGGCGTGGTAGAGCTGGCCCAACTCGCCGAGCGCGCGGAGCGCATCCTGGTTGCCCGCAATCCGCTGCTCGCAGGACTCCACGCGCGCGGCAAACTCCGCCGGCCAGCCGTCCAGGGATGGACGCGGGGGGACGCCCTCGCGCACGGCCTCGGCTCGCATCCGGGACTGCCAGAGATGGCGCGCCCCCACGCCCGCACCCGCGAGCACCGCGACGATGACGGCGAGGATGATCCAGCGTTTCATCGTGTGAGGCGCCACAGCATGATGCGGCTGAGGCCGGAGTAGGGTGGAAAGACGTAGAAGCCGCCGGTGACGAGCACGGGCACCCCGTTGCCGTCGAGATCGTCCACGGCGAGCGTGATGAGGTCCTTCGGGGCGTAGGCGAGCACCCGCGGAGCAAAGTTCATGCGGCCGTCATTGCGAAACCACATCATGGATACGACGCGCGGATTCTTCTTGTCCCAGTCCGAGTAGGCGGAGACGGCCACGATGTCCATGTGCCCGTCGCGGTCGACATCCACACCCACGGGGCTGTAGGCCCCAGGCAGGTCGCCTACGCGATGGTAGCGGAAGAACCCGCCGCCATTGTTCTCCAGCCACTGCACGCCATGCCAGGGGCGCGGGCCGGGTGTCGCGGCCGGGCCGAAGCCGTCTCCGTTGGTGTAGAGGATGTCGAGGCGACCGTCGCCATTGAGATCGGCAAGGGACATGCCGCTGCTGCCGTAGTCCTCGTTGGTCGAACCGAAGATCACCTTGCTCTTGAAGTTGCCCCGGCCGTCGCCCTCGAAGAGGTAGATCTCCTCCCACTGCTGCGAGACGAGGGCCACGATGTCGAGGTTGCGGTCGCCGGTGAGGTCGGCGACGCAGACGTTGATCGTGCCGGACAGCTCAAGCAGCATGTGGCTCTTGAACTCCCAGGGGCCCGTGCGTTCCATCCAGCGGATCTCGCCCTGGTCGTAGCCGAACTGGCCGACCACGAGGTCCATCCGGCCGTCGCCATTGATATCGGCGGCGCGGATGTCGACGACGCGCGCGGTGTTCTCGAGGATGAAGTGGGGCGTGAAGTTCTGGGCGCCGTCGTTCTCCAGAATGATGACCGTGCCGATCCGGTCGTTGTTGGGCAGGACGAACCCCATGCTCGAGACGAGGAGGTCGAGGTCGCCGTCGCCGTCCATGTCCGCGGGCTCCACGTGCACAGGGGCGCGCATGTCGTGGCCGACCACGATCTCCTCGAAGCGGCCGCGCTCGACCTGCCGGATCCAGCACACCTTGTTCTCGCCCGATTCCGTCATGAGCACGTCGATCAGCCCGTCCTGGTCGAGATCGCAGGTCGTGACGTGCCCGATCCAGGGGTGTTCGGTCATGGCCGCGCCGATCGGCTCCGGACGGAACAGGCCGGTGTTGTCGACGAGTTGGGTCCGTGCCGCGAGCGGAGCCGGCCGGGATCGCGCGGGGCGGTCGCAGCCAGACAGGGTGAGAAGCGCGGCGAACAATCCGGCGCAAACCGGCAACCAACGTGAATGGGGCAACACCATGTCGACCGGCCAGTGTGAATGCCGGCGCAGTGTCCGCCAAGAAACAAAGAACCGGGCCGCGACGGTTCCGTCGATCAGGGCGCCGGCTGGCCGAAGGTCGTCGAGAACTGACGGATGAGGTGCTGGAGGTCCTCGGCCTTGAGCCGGGGTTGTCGGCGAGCCTGCTCCATCCAGCGACGCGCGGCCGGCTCGTCGCGCGTCTCCATTGCGTGGAGCGCAAGGGTGTAGAGCACAAAGGGATGCTGGGGTTCTGCGACGAGCGCCGACTCGAGCACGGCGATGCCTTCGTCCGTCCGTCCCGCGCCCATCAAGGTGACGCCGAGCTGGATGTACGCATCCGCCTCGGTGGGGCGCAGCTCGATGGAGCGTCTGAACTCAGCGATCGCATCCTCGAGGCGGCCGGCCTTCTTGAACCGCGCGGCCTGCATCAGATGCAGCCCGGGCGAGTCGGGGCATCGCCGCAGTCCCTCCTCGATGGCGCGGTCGGAACCAGCGCGGTCGCCCACGATGCCAAGGACCCCGCTCAGGTGGGCCCAGCCGTCGGCGAAATCCGGGGCGAGCCGCGTGCAGCGCTCCAGCTGTTCGCGCGATTTCGTGTACTCGCGGCCCTGCAGGTAGAGCATCCCGAGCTGGAAATGCAGCATGGCCGAGTCCGTCGCGAGCGCGACGGCGCGCTCCATGCGGCGCACGGCCAGCGGCAGGTCGGGACGCCGCTCGGCCGCCCCCGCGGCGAGGGAGAGCTGATAGGCGTCGTAGCTGTCGTCGAGCAACTCCTCCATCCACGGATCGGTCATGTCGCGAAACGCCCCCCAGGCGCGCATCTGGCCGCGGATCGCGGCGGCGCGTTCGTTTTCGCCGAGTCGCTCGTAGACCGAGACGATCAGGTCGTAGCCGAGCGCGTAGTTCGTCATGGCTACCAGGCGTTCCAGCTTCGCCCGTGCCTCCTCCCAGAGTTCGCGCTCGATGTCGCAACGGGCGAGGCCGAGCAGCGCGTAGGGCTCGTCTGGATGCGCCTGCCAGGTCGCCGCATAGACGTCGGCGGAGGCCGCGGTTTCGCCGAGCTTGAGGAGCGTCTCGCCGAGCCGGAGTCGCGCCGGCACGTAGTCCCCGGGAAGATCCGCGACGTGGCGCAGCCGCTCCACGGCGGGTTCGTTCTCGCCGTACCCGGATAGGATCAGGGCATGGCGGTAGGCCCAGCGTCCCTCCTCGGGCGCGAGCCACTCGAGCCCGACGTAACAGGTCGCTGCCTCGGGCAGGAAACCATTGGCGTGGTAGAGACGGCTCAATTCCCCAAGCGCGGCGACGGGTGAGCGTCCGGCGGTGATGCGCTCCTCGCAGGAGGCGATGCGTGCGGGCAGCTCCGCCGGCCACGTCGCCAGGTCGGGGCGCGCCGGCACCGAATCCGCCAGCACGACGCTGCGCTGGTGCGCCCGCCAGCCGAGAATCGCGCCGACGACCACGACCGCCGAGGCCGCCGCAGCGGCGAGGATCAGGATGTGTTTGCGGGTCATCGTGCGCGTCGGGGTGCTCAGCGGCGCCAGAGGGTGATGCGCCCAATGTTGACGTGAGGGGCGAAGATGTAGAAGCCCCCGGTGGCGAGAACGGGGGCGCCGTCGCCATCGAAGTCACCCGCGGCCAGCGTGACCTGGTCCTTGGGCCCATAGGCGAGGATGTTGGGCTCGAAGTTGAACCGGCCGTCATTGCGAAACCACATCATGGATACGACGCGCGGGTTTTTCTTGTCCCAGTCCGAGTAGGCCGAGACGGCGACGACGTCCATGTGGCCGTCCCGGTCGAGATCGACGCTCACGGGGCTGTAGGCGCCGGGAAGGTCGCCGATGCGATGGTAGCGGAAGAAGCCGCCGCCGGTGTTTTCCAGCCACTGCACGCCGTGCCAGGGGCGCGGTCCGGGCAGGGCGGCGGGGCCGAAGCCGTCGCCGTTGGTGTAGAGAATGTCGGGGCGCCCGTCGCTGTTGAGATCGGTCAGGAAGATGCCGCTGCTGCCGTAGTCCTCGTTGGTCGAGCCCCAGATGCGCTTCGTCGCGAACGCACCCCCGGTGTTTTCGAAGTAATAGATCTCCTCCCACTGCTGGGAAACGAGCGCGACGATGTCGGGCCGCCGGTCGCCGTTGAAGTCGTCGACGAGCACGTTGATCGCGCCGGAAAGTTCGAGGAGCACGTGTTCGGCAAACGTCCACGGACCGGTGCGCTCGAGCCAGCGGATCTCCCCCTGATCGTATCCAAATTGTCCCACGGCGAGGTCGATCCGGCCGTCACCGTTGAAATCGTCGGCGCGCACATCGGTGACGCGGGAGGTGTGGTCGAGCACGACGTGCGGCGTGAAAGCCTGGCGACCGTCGTTCTCAAGGATGACGACGGAGCCGATCTTGTCGTTGTTGGGAAACACGTAGCCCATGAGCGACACGAGGAGGTCGTCGTCGCCGTCCGCATCCATGTCGGCGGCCTCGACGTGGACAGGCGCGAGCTGGTCGGTGGCGATGGTGATTTCCTCGAACCTGCCGCGCTGGACCTGGCGCAGCCAGAAGATCCGATTCTCCTGGGACTCGCAGCCGATGAGGTCGAGCAGGCCGTCGCGATCGAGGTCCACCGGTGTGAGGTGCGCGATCCAGGGTGGCGCGGCGAGCGGAGCGCCGACCTGCTCGGCGCGAAGGTAGCCGGTGTTTTCCACGGGGGCGTGGCGCACGTGCCGTGTGGATGCGCCGGCGGCAGAGCGGCGCTGGGGCGCGGGATCGCACGCCGTGAGGGCGAACGCGAGTGTGGCGACGGCGGGAAGGAACAGCCTTACAACGTGTCGACGGATCGGGCGGAGCATCATGTATACATTCTGATCATACGCGGGCCGGGAGCCCGGTGCCGGATCTTAGCGTGGGTGAGCATGCGCGAACGCCCGCGGGGTGGCGACAGCAAAGCCGCCGGCAACGGCGAAGAAAAAAGGGGCGCCGGAACCGATCCGGCGCCCCGTGAGGGTGAGATGGTCGGGACAGGAATTCGCGACCTACTACCCAGTACCAATTAGAACGAGAACGTGTTGGTGAGCGTCCACGACGTGAGGTCGGGGATGCGCGACACCGCAGGCGAGCCGTCCGGCTGGACTGTGACCGGGATCAAGCCCTCGTCCGCGAAGAGATTGCGGACGTTGAGCTGGATGCGCCAGTCGACCTTCTCGGTCAGCTTGCGGCTGTAGCCGACCCACATGTCGATGTTGCGCTCGCTCGGTCCCATGTAGGGATCGGTGAGGTCAAACGCGCGCGGGTCGTTGATCGTGGCGCCCGGGAGAACCGGGTAGCCGATGATCTGCTTGTCCTGCCAGCGGTAGCTGCCGCCGATGTTGAAGCCGCGGAGCATGCCCTCGTTGAACGAGTAGTTCGCCACGAGGTTGAAGCGCCACGGACGCAGTTCGGGAACGTTCGAGTTCTCCTGGATGCGGTAGAGCCAGTACGGTCCCATGAACTCACGGCCGAACTTGCCGCGGAGCGACTCGCCCGGGCTGTATCCGCCGTTCCAGAACCGCACGTCGCCGATCACGCCGACCTGCTGGCCCTGGTAGGTGACCGGGGTGTTGTAGACGGCCCAGCGGGACTCGACCCAGTCGACCAGCGACTGCGCCATGTTGAGGCGCGTGGCGTCGGTCTTGGCGGCGTTGATCGCGATGTTCAGGCCGCGGATCGGCTGGGCGGCGAGCTCGAACTCCACGCCCTTCGAGAGGGTGTCGCCCGTGATCGTCAGGCCCGGGGGCTGGGTGCCGGTGAGGAACGGCGTGCTGGCGCCGGGCTCGACGTTCTGCAGCGAGGCGACGTTGATGTTCCAGAGCTGGTACCACGAGGCCGGCAAGGCGGTGTCGAAGTACGCCTGGGAGATCGCGTCACCCACGGCCTGGGCGTAGGCGGTCTGCTCGTCGGTCCAGCCGCCCTCGGGCGTATCCATCGCTACGATACCCGTGGGGTCGTAGCCGTTGGTGTAGTCGGCCCAGCCGCCGGAACGACCGCGCTGGAGGTTGGCCCAGGCGAAGGACTGCGCCCAGGCCTCGGCGCCCCAGATCATGTAGGTGCCACCGAAGTTGTCGAGGGCGGCGTTCTTCACCGTCGTCTCGTACCAGGTCACCTTCAGGCTGACCTTGTCGTCGAGCGTGTTGATGGCGAAGCCGTAGTCCTTGGTCTTGCCGTCGGGCGAACCGATCGGGTCGCCGTAGACATCCACGCGGCCGGCGGCCGGCTCGACGTTGCTGGAGCGGTTGTAGTAGAGCGACACGTTTGTGCGCCAGGGCATGCGGTCACGGATCGACCGCGGCGTGTGCAGCACGAAGCTCCAGCTGTTCGAACGGCTCGAACTGCGGAAGCTGGGATCGTCGGGAAGGCGGAACACCTCGCGGTCGAGGATGACCGTCTCGCTGTCGGCGAACAGGGGCGCGGAGGACATCGCATAGTACTTCTGCTTGTCCACGCGGAAGCCGAAGCTCGGCACGAAGATCCCGTCCCACATGTACATCTGTCAGTTCGCCGCATACGAGTCGGTGATGGCCTTGTTCAGGCCGGCACCGGTGGTGAGCCAATCGCGGTCGCCCTCGGCGTCGCTGAGGATGTTCAGCTGGTAGTCCGGGCCGGCCCAGCCCCGGTAGTTGGCCGGGTTCTCGACTTGCGTGACCGTCTGGCCGTACTGGTTTACCCAGGCGTCGCCCGGATTCACCGCATTGTTCGTCCAGTCCATGCTGAAGCTCGGAAGCGCGCCGCCCCTGGCAATCTGCTTGGCCTGGATACGCTGGATCTCGGCACCGGAGATCGTGGCGCGACCCGCCAGCGATTCCGAAAGGTAGTTGGCCGTATTCACCGCGCGGTTGCGCAGCACCGGGTCGTCCATGACCTCGAGGCCGTACTGCAGGTCCGCGGCGTAGCGGAACCAGTTGCGGGTCTCGATCTTCGACTCCTCCTCGCTGAGCAGACCGGTGATGACCGAGCGACCGAGCAGCTTGCCGATGAAGTTGTCACCGAGATAGTCCTCGGCATTCAGATCAACGAAGGCCGTGGCGCGCTTGGCATCGCGCCAGGACTTGTAGAGGTTGTTGGCATACTGGTCCGAGACAATCACCGCGCGGCCGAAGTTCGGATTGATCGAGCCGTCAACCAGGTGGTTGTTCATGTCGATCGTGATGGCCTGGCCGAACTCGGAGGTGAGGTTGGTCTGGCCGCGATCGTAGATCTGCTTGTCGTACACCAGCTCGAAACCGAACTTGTTATCCATGAACGTCTGCGACAGGGCGACGTTGAAGACATCGAAGTTCGACCACTCGCGCTTGTTCGGTCCGTCGAGCAGCTGGTTGTAGAAGTCGAAGATCGACCGGTCCGCGAGACGCTCGTCCTTGTAGAAGTCGCCGTTGGGCACTTCGCCCACGGTACCTTCGAGCACGCTGCGCGGCGTCACGCCGGACATGATGGTCCAGGGCAGCGCCTTCACCACCGAGGTCACGTCCTTGGAGAGTTCCGCATACTGCAGGTAGCTGGAACCACTGCGCGAGTCGGGGAAGACCGCGAGGACACCGCCGTAGTTGCGCCCGAACGAGCCGATCTTTTTGTTGTACCAGTTGGAGTTGTCACCACGGACGCCGGCGCCGAGGTCGCCCGCGGCGCGCAGGGCGGCGATGGTCGGGCCATCGTTGAGGCCGAGCGTCAGCGGGTTGAGGCCGCCGCCCACGCGGATGGCGTTAAGGTCCGGACGGCTCCACCACGGCGTGATCAAGTCACCCGGCGGCAGGATGCGCGGACGGTTGGCGTCGATCTCACCCTTCTCATACTTCACGTTGATCTGGGTGCGCGCGCCCTCAAAGCGGAGGAACTCCGGATCGTAGCGCAAGGCACCGAAGATACGCTTGTCGTGATTGAAGGACGGGTCCTGGCGGTACTTCGTCTCGTCGTCGAGCACGGCGACGCGCACGGCGAGCTCATCCGGGATGATCGCCACGTTCGCGTCGATCGAGCCACGCACCGAGCCGTAGCTGCCGACGCGGACCTCGACGTTGCCCGCTGTCTTGAAGGAGGCGGTGTTGACCGAGGCGTTGATGATACCCGCCGGGCTGCCGAAGCCGAAGAGGATCGCGTTGGGCCCGCGCTGCAGGTCGACGCGGCCCACGTTGTAGGAATCCCACGGAACGTCCGTGAGGAAGAAGTCCCGGGTATTGTCGGCGGAGGCGAGACCGCGAACGCGCGTCGACTCGTGCGGAGCCATGCGCTGGTTCGTGTCGTCGAGCACGTTGCCATTGCCCAGACCGGCGAAGTTGCCGCTGATGCCGGCCACTTCGGTGCTGGTCGTGTACTGGAGCAGCGTCTCGTTGTTCGTCGCGCCTGTGTCCTTGAGGAACTCGGCCGTGACGACGCTCACCGCGGACCCGACGTCCTTGAGATCGGTGCGGATGCGGCTGCCGGCGAGGGTGGCGGTGGCCCGATAGGAGCCCACGTCTTCCTCGGCCGAGACCACGAACGGGTCGAGGATGACAACTTCATCGTCATCCTCCTGCGGCGTGGCTGTGCTGGCGGCGGGGGATCCGGCGGCGGGAGCGCCCGAGCCGGTGGTCGTGGTCTGCGCTCCGGCCGGGACGGCCGCGAACGAGAACCAGAGGGCTGTGCAGCACAACGGTGCGCGCAGCAACTCAGCTAGCGTCGGTCTTTTCATGAGGCTTAGAGGTATTGGGTGCTGTATCTGTCGATCTCGCGCCGCTTCCACGGGAGTGGAAGGACGGCGACGAAAGGGTCCTGGCGGATGAAGTCGTGCCGGGAAACGTAGACTGGGGGAGGTCGTGTCGGGGGCCTGACGGAGGAGGGAGAGGGCCGGGGAGAGTGCAGCCCGTGCGATTCTCCGGTTTAACGCCGAATATACACGTCGGCCCCGGGCATTAAAATGAGGACATTTGTCGTTAAATTGAGGCCAGTTGCCGATGGCCGTCACGTCCACCCGCGGGCAGACCCGACACCTTTCGACTCAGCCCGCTCCCCGAAGACGCAGTGCGGGGCGCACCGTGGACCGGGTGGCGCGCAACGCTCCCGCCCGCTCAGGAGGCGGAGTGAACCTGCGTCTTTTTGCGGTAGCCGCCCGGCGACTCACCGGTCAGTCGCTTGAACACGACGCACATGTACTCAACATGTTCGAAACCAGTAAGCTCCGCGATCTTCTTGAGCGGGAAATCCGTCTCGAAGAGAAGCTGGCGGATCTTGGCGACCTGCACGCGGCGGATCTCCGCCTGCGGGGAACGCCCGAGGTAGCGGCGGAACTTTTTCTCCAGCTGCGAGCGCGAGGCGTAGGCGTGGCGCAGCACCTGGTCGACCGAGATCCCGCGGCAGGCGTGCTCGCGGATGAAACTGAGCGCAGCCGCCACGTTCTTGTCGTCGATCGCCAGGATGTCGGTCGAGTGGCGTGTCACGACGCCGACCGGATCGATCCGCGCGTCGACCTCAACGACCGTCCCGCCGGCCATGAGCAGCGAGAGGGTTTCGGCGGCCCGGTAACCGGACTGGAAGGAATGCGTCGCGACGCTCGACAACGGGGGATAGGCGAGGTCGCAGCGATTGGTGTCGTTGTTGGCGCCGAGCACCGCCACCTCTTCGGGCACGAGGAGCCCGGCAGCTTGGGCGGCGGCGATCACCTGGAGTGCGCGCAGGTCGTTGCAGGCCATCACAGCCACCGGTTTGGGCAGGCCCTGCAGCCAGCTGCTGAGCGTCGTCGTCTGCTTCGCGTCCCAGAACGGCGTCAGGTCGCCGGGGTACTCCACGTCGAACACGTCGCAGGTTTGGTTGGCGAGCCGCAGCCCTTCGACAAAACCATCGCGCCGCTCGCAGGCCCACCCGTCGTTGGTGAAGCCGCAGAAGGCGAAATGGCGATAGCCACGCTCGATGAAGTGCTCCGCCCCGAGGTGGCCGACCGCGACGTTGTCCGGCCGGATCTTCGGCACGCCGGCGAATATCGGTGTGTCGTTCACATCGACCAGCGGGAGACCGAGATCGGCACAAGTCTGGACAAGCCCGGGCGTGGTGTGGCGACTGATCACTCCGTGCCACTTGTTGCTGCGCAGCCAGCGCGGATCGTGTTCCGAACGCGCCTCGTCATCGAGAAACGCCGCCCATGGGCTGTGCGAGCGCTCGTAGTGGGCAATGCCCTGCAGCATCGAGTTGCATTCCTCGAAGCGCGTCATGAATACGAGAAGCACCTGCGGTCTCACGGGGGGGACGTTGCGGGGGTGCTCCAGGCGTGTCCAACCGCTTGCGCCGCGAGTCCGTTCCCCGCCGCTCGCGCGATGCGTCGACTGGCCCGTCGGGCTTTCACGCCAGCAGCTGTCATGAACTTCGCGGCACGGTGTCTCCTCGGACGGGCGGGTGCTCCGAACCTGCCGCGAGTGCGGATGGGCCTACTCGGCGCGCTCGGTTCCGGGGCCGCGCCTGCGGCCGACAAGAACGGTCGCGCCGCGAACCGGACCAAGCGCGCCCCGCCTGCGAGATCGTCTTCGCGAGTGCATGGCACGTTCAAGACTGCCCAGTTGGACACCGAGGTCGCTGAGATGAGCGCCGAGTACCCGGATCCGGAGTCCACGGGAGTTTTCCTGGCCGTCCTCAGACCTTCCCACGGGTGGATTCAAGGTCGCGGCGAACCTCGGCGACGCCGGCCTCGGAAAGACCGAACCGTGTCAACGCGAGGAAGGCGACGGTGAGGCCGGCGATCGGGATGGCGGCGAGGAGGAACCGGATCCAGAAGATCGCCTGCGGGGTCTGGTTCCCGCCCAGGGCGGCGTCGAAGCCGGTCTTGCCGAGGATCTCGCCCGAGCCCCAGGCGCCGAACGCCATGCCGGCCTTCATGATCCACGAACTGCAGGCGGAAAAGGCCCCCTCGCGGCGCTTGCCCGTGTCGCGCTCATCGTAGTCGACGATGTCCGCGCCGATCGACCCGAAGAGCATCCAGAATCCCGCTCCCGTGAACGCGATCATGCCCGAGGCGAAGATCTGTATCCACGGAATGCTGGGCGTGTAGAGCCACCACGTGGAGATGAAGACCAGGATGGCCGAGAGCTGCACCGCGCCCATGGCGATGCGCTTGCCAAAGCGCCGGGCCACCCAGGCGTAGACGGGGATGCCCAACAGCCCGAACACCATCCCGGAGAGGCCCATCCAGAAATTCCATACACTGCCCGCCGCGACATCGCCCCTGCAGACGTAGTAGAACGTCGCGTAATAGCCGAGCGTGCCCACCATGCTCGTGCCGATGCCGTAGGACAGCGCCATCGCCAGATTGGCCCGGAAGGGGCGGCACTGGAGCGTCTGCCAGAGCGTCTCCTTGATCGAGACCTTCGCCTGGTTTCGACCCACCACGAGCCGCTCGTAGTAACGTTCGCGCACGACCAGGAACATGACGATCGCCGCGCCGATCATGATCACGCCCAGAAGGGCGCAGTAGACCTGCGCGCCGATCGCCGTGTTCGGCGCCGCGCCCTCGGGGGCGGCGGTCCACCCGAAGATCGGGTTGATGACCTCGGCCAGACGCCCGAAGTTCAGCGTGAAGAGCGACGAAAATACGTCCACGAACCATTGCACGGTCTGCCCGAAGAGCCGGCCCAGCCGCGAACCGGCATCGCTCCAGCTGGCCCCCACCCACACACCGGCGGTGGCAAAGGCGCCGGCGGCGAACATCGCGACCTCCGGCACCTTCTGCATCGCGCTCTTGATGGAGAACACGCTGGTGCGCTCGTGATAGTCCGGGGTGAGCTCGGCGCCGAGACTCTGGAAGGGCATGTTGAAGCAGCTGATGATCGGCACGTAGAACGCCAGGGTGCCGACCATGAACCAGAAGTAGACCGGCACGCCGAGGGCCACCTCCCCCTTCCAGTCGGGCGATGCGAGGAACAGGATGGGCAGGCACAGCCCTGCCAGCATGCCGCCGATGAGCATGAACGGACGCCGCCGGCCAAAGCGCGTGCGCGTGTTGTCGGAAAGCCACCCAAAGACCGAGTCCCAGATCGCCTCGAAGAGGAGCTTGAACAGCATCGCCCGGCCGATCCACTCCGGCTTCATCCCGAAGTAGATGTTGAAGACGAGGTAGGCGAGTCCCGGATACAGCCAGTGGCCCCACATGTCGTGGATGGTGCCGAGGCCGTAGCCTAACTTCTGATACAGGGGGACCTTGTCCTCCCTGGCCACATGCGGGCCATGCAAAATATCCGTGCCTCGGCCGGGTGCGCTCGCGGTCTCGCTCATGAATGTATGGGGTAGTTGCGGGTCAGGGCTGATTTGTCGTTAAATCAACGTGGGGTCGGCGGAAGCGGGGGTCAATCGCGGAGTCGCGGCCGAGGCCGGGGACACGGTTGCGGGGAGGAAATGCACGCGCCGCCCATCCTTGAGCGATCGTTCAGTAGCTGTCGACGAGGGAACGGTGGCGGAGCGCCCGCTTCAGTTCCACGGGCCGGGCCGGCCGGGCGAGCGCGACTTCGATGACCCTGGGTTCGCCCGGGTAGAGTTCGAAGTAGTTGTCGCTGGCCTCGTGGTCGATGCCACGCAGTTCAAAGACGAACCGGTGCTGCAGGGCGGAGGACGTGAACGTGACCGCGGCCAGCGTGGGGGTTCGCAGGGCGATCGCGACCTCGGTGTCCGCGTGCGGCAGGCTGATGTAGCGTGGCGGGGCGAGAAAGACGGTCTCCTCGCTGACGCGCCGTGCCTCACCCCGGCCGGAGCCCGGCACGAGATCGAGCGCGATGCGCAGGTAGAGCGAGTCGCGCCCGTGGACCGCCAGCGGGCGCGCGAGGTCGAGAGTCTTCTGGCGAACGCTTTCGCCGGGGCGAAGCGCGACGGCCTTGCTTCCGCCGGAAAAGCGCCGGCCATCGATGTGAAAGAGGTCCCAGCGGAGGGTGCCGCGCGCCGGCGCCGGCGCGTCGTAGCAGGTGTGGAGGTGCACCTCACGCACGCTCGAGCGCCGGTAGTTTCCCAGGATGTCGTACTCGTCGCCGGGGACGTGGGCGCTCACCAGTGCCGGGGCGAAGAAGCGCCGTGCGAAATGGTGCACCGCGCGCCACCGGCCGTTGAACTCGATGGAACTCCACGAGGCGACGGGCCAGCAGTCGTTGAGCTGCCAATACAAGGCGCCCATGCACCGCGGCATGTTCCGGCGCCAGTGCTCGACTCCGGTCTGCATGCAGTCCGCCTGGTTGAGCTGCGAAAGGTAGATGAGCGACTCCTGGCTGTTCGGGAAGCGGTAGCGGCGCGAGACATAGTCGAGGATCACCTGGTTGCCGCCGCGGTTCTTCTGGTGGTTCTTCATGGTGACACCGAAGATGTTGGTGTCACCCGGCGGGCAGAAGGCGGCCATCGACTCGGGCGAGGGGAAACTCTGCATCCCGAACTCGGATACAAAGCGGAAGGGGTACTTCTCGTAGTCCTTTACCGGGTGCCGGCCGTGCCAGACGTCCCAGTAGTGCGTGTCGCCGCGTTGCTCACCGGCGGCGTGATCGGTCGCGAAGTCGCCGCGCCAGGGTGAACTCGGCCAGTAGGCGGTGATGCCGTCGTGCCTCTGCACGACCTCCGGCAACGCCCGGTGGAAGAGGGCCTCGTAGCCGGCAAGCAGGTGCTTTTTCGCCGGGTCGAGGAGTTCCTGATGATTGAGCCCGAAGATCTCGTTGTTGCCGCACCAGAGCGCAAGGCAGGCGCGATGGCGCAGGCGCCGGACCTGGTAGCCGGCCTCGGCCCGCGAACTGGCGAGAAACGCCTGGTCGCCGGGGCAGAGCGTGCAGGCGAACATGAAATCCTGCCACACGAGCAGGCCGAGTTCGTCGCAGAGATCGTAGAAATCCTCGCTCTCGTAGATCCCGCCACCCCAGACGCGGATCATGTTCATGTGCGCGGTGGCGGCGTGGCGCAGGTCGCGCGCATAGTCCTCGCGCGTCAATCCCGCGGCGAAGGCGTGGGCGGGGATCCAGTTCGCGCCCTTGGCGAAGATCGGACGGCCGTTGACGACAAACCGGAACGACTCGCCCCACGCATCGGGCTGCCGGTCGAGCGCGACCGTGCGCAGGCCGATGCGGCGCGACCAGTGCCCGATGAGCGCGCCGTCGGCCGCGCTCACCTCCACCTCCAGCCGATAGAGGGGCTGCTCGCCCTGCCCGTTGGGCCACCAGAGCTGCGGATGCGGGACGATGATCTCGGCACCCTGGCCCGTGGCTGCGCAGGCGCCGTTGAGCGTGAGCTGCCAGCGAATCGTCGGTGCGGCCTCCGGTCGGGCGAGTTCGGGCGTGAGGCGCAACACGACCGGGCCGTCGGCGCGGTGGTCCTGCGCGACGCGCACGCCTTCGAGGCGGTTTGCCGACCAGGCCTCCAGGCGGATGTCGCCGCAGATGCCGGCCGTGACGAAGCGCGGACCCCAGTCCCAGCCGAACTGGCACTGCTGCTTGCGGATCACCGTGCAGCGCCCGACGGGATCGTTGAACTCGCGCGGCTGGTGCTCGCGGCGGGTGGTCCGGATGTAGTCCATCGCGCTCTCGAATCGGATCGAGATCTCGTTGCGTCCCTTGCGCAGGTGACGCGCCACATTCCAGCGATGACCGAGAAACATGTTCTCGGTGCGCGCGACGCGACGGCCGTTCAGCGTCACTGTCGCGACGGTGTCGAGTCCGTCGGCGACGAGTTCGACGAACTCCTCCTCCAGCGTGGCGGCGGCGATGGTGAAGCGCGCGCGGTACTCCCACGCGCGCTCCTCGATCCACTGCAGCTGCTCTTCGTTGGTGCCCCAGAATGGATCCGGGATCAGGGCGTGCCGCAGGAGGTCGCGATGCACGCAGCCGGGAACGACGGCGGCCCGCCACGGCGAGCGGCGCGTGGCGTCGCGAAATTCCCACGACGCTGAAGCAAGGGGAAGGACGCGCATGGGAATGCTGAGGGACTGGAGGCGGCGGAAGACCGTGTGGGGATCGGCTGGCCGCGGCTCGCCCGCGGCCTAGAACGTGTGATGCACTCGCGAAGACGAATTCGCAGGCAGGGCGCGCTTGGTCCGGTTCGCGGCGCGACCGGTCTCGTCGGCCGCAGGCGCGGCCTCGGAACCGAGCGCGTCAAGTAGGCCGATTCGCACGCGCGGCGGGTTCGGAGAACCTGCCCTACCCGGGAGACACCGCGCAGCGAAGTTCATGAAAAGCTCTAGAGCTTGAGATCGTTTGCCTTCACGAACTCGATGATCTCCTCCGCATTGCAGAAGCAGAGCGCGGAGAACGTGTCGGCGGCACCGTAGTAGATGGCGATCCGACCTGTCGCGGAATCGCAGAGCGCGCCGACGGGGAAGCACACGCCGGGGACGAATCCAGCGAGTTCATACGGCGCCTCCGGGCAGAGGAGCGCCTCCTTGCAGCGGGCGATCACCTTCCACGGCTGCTCGAGGTCGAGGAGCACGGCGCTCATCGAGTAGACGAAGCCGTTGCACGTGCCGGTCACCGCGTGGTAGAAGAGCAGCCAGCCTTCACTCGTCTCGATGGGCGAGGGACCGGCGCCGATCTTCGTGCCCTGAAACCACGGCCAGCCGCGGCCCATGATGTGCCGGTGTTTGCCCCAGTAGACCAGGTCGGGCGATTCGGAGACGAAGATGTCGCCGAACGGCGTGTGGCCGGTGTCGCTCGGGCGGGAGAGCATCAGGTACTTGCCGTTGACCTTGCGCGGGAAGAGCACGCCGTTGCGGTTGAACGGCAGGAAGGCGTTCTCGAGCTGCTCGAACTTCACGAAGTCGGTCGTGCGCGCCACGCCGATGGTCGGTCCGTGATAGCCGTTGCACCACGTGATGTAGTGGGTGCCGTCGATGGCCGTCACGCGCGGGTCGTAGGCGTACTCATGCCGCCGGACCTCGGGATCGTCGCAGGTGAAGTCGATCGGCTTGGGCTCGAACGTGAATTTGAACCCGTCGGGGCTGCGGCCGACGTGCAGGTGTGGCACGCGGTCCATGCCCTCGGTGCGGAACACGCCGATGAATCCGCCCTGCCATGGCACCACCGCGCTGTTGTAGATGCCGGTCACGCGCGGAAGCGGACGGCGCCCGATCACCGGATTGGCATCGTAGCGCCACACCAGGTCGGGGTTGCCGGCCGGCTTGGCCTGCCAGGGGATATTGGGGATCGCAGGTCCGACGATCGTGAGCTTCATGGGTTTACTGGGATTCAAGCGAAGGGAGGGACAAAGGGAAAGGGAAACGTGGTCGAACGGTGCGCGGCCGCCGCGGTCTGGGTGATGCGGGGCGGCGAGCGTCCTTGCGAGCGGAGACGGGAGCCGAGGCTACCGTGAACCGAACCGCGCGGGAATGAGACGGGTTGTGCACGAGTTGAGTCTGTTTCCCGTCGGTCCGCAGCTCACTGCGCAGGCGAAGGGATTGACCACGCCGCGCGCCGGCGCGATGGTCGCGGCTTCAAGACAGCCATGAGTGCCAACGCCGAGGATACATTCGACTCCATCACGACCGCGATCGATGCGATTGCAGCCGGCAGGCTCGTGATCATGACCGATGATGCGGATCGCGAGAACGAGGGCGACCTCGTCATGGCCGCCTCGCTCGCGACACCGGAGACGGTCAACATCATGATCCGACACGCGCGCGGCCTGCTCTGCGTGCCCATGACCGAACACGGCCTGAAACACCTCGGGATCGGCGACATGTCCCCGGCCAACCGCGAGTCGTTCCGGACGGCGTTCACCGTTTCGGTCGACGCGGCCACAGGTGTTTCCACCGGCATCAGCGCCCACGATCGCGCGCGCACGGTGCGGGTGTTGGCGGACCCGGCGAGCACCGCCAACGACCTCGTGCAGCCCGGCCACGTCTTTCCGCTGCGCGCCCGGCCCGGTGGCGTGCTCGAGCGCGCGGGCCACACCGAGGGCGCGGTGGATCTCGTATCGCTCGCGGGCCTCGCGCCGTGCGCCGTGATCTGCGAGATCCTCAACGAGGACGGCTCGATGGCGCGCCTGCCGGAACTCCGGGAGTTCCGACAGCGTTTCGAGATTCCGATGATCTCGATCGCTCAGCTGATCCAGCACCGGCTCGCCGCGGAGCGCCTGGTCGAGCGGATCGAATCGCGTCCCTTCTCGTCCGAGTACGGTGAGTTCACTGCCCACAAGTTCCGCAGCCGTTTCGACCAGCGTGTCCATACCGTCCTTACGCACGGGCGGCTTGACGCCTCGCCCACGCTTGTCCGCGTGCAGGTGGAGAACGTGTTGTCGGATGTGTTCCATGCCTCCGGCGAGGAGGGGTATGCCTCGCTCAACGCCGCGCTGTGTCAGATTCGCGATGCGGGCCGCGGGGTGCTCGTGTATCTCCAGGATTCCGACATGCGCGTGCCGGTCGAACTCGCGGCCGATGGCACGCCCAGCAGGGCACCGGGCGGCTCGGTCAGCCGCGGGCTGCGCGAGTACGGCATCGGCGCCCAGATCCTGGCGGAGCTTGGGCTGAAGCAGATTCGACTCCTCACCAGCCGCAAGCGGCGCGTGGTCGCGCTCGAGGGTTTCGGGCTCGAGATCGTCGAGCACGTGCCCCTCGGCGCAGGTGCATGAGCATCGAGCGGGTCGGGGCCGCACGATCGAGGCAGGGCGAGGCCTCCGGCCGAGCCGCGTGCGACCTTGCGAGGCCCCTTCGCCCGAAACCCAGGCTATCCCACCGCCACGCCCTCGAGTGCAAGCAGCCGGCGCTTGATCGGCTCGCCGAAGGCGAAGCCTGTGAGCGCCCCGTCGGCGCCGATCACCCGGTGGCAGGGCACGATGAGGCAGACCGGGTTTGTGGCGTTCGCCCGTCCGACCGCGCGCGCCGAGCTTTGGAGGGAGTGTGCCATCGCCCCGTAACTGCGGGTTTCGCCGCGCGGGATGGCGACCAGCGCCTGCCACACGCGCCGCTGAAAGGCCGAACCGCGCGCGGCGAGCGGCAGGTCGAAGTCGCGGCGCTCGCCGGCGAGATACTCGGTGACCTGGCGGCGGGCGTTCGCGGTCGCGGCGTCATCAGGGATCAATGCGACTTCTCCGGGACAGCGGCCGCGGAGCGCCGCGAGATCGCCGAACGCGGTCGCGACGACGGCGCCGGCTTCGTCGACCGCGATGGAGAAGCGGCCGAGCTTAGTTTCGAACGACGAGGCGAACAAGGGGAAGGTCATGATCGTGGACGACGGTGTTTTGCGTTCGCTGAGGCGCGCCTTTGCGGGACGTTTCCTGGCAGGTCTCATGGCACCGTGCGGTTGAGCATCCAGAGATGTGCGGTCGCGAGGCTTCTGTAGGGAGAAAACACCGACATCAGCCGGCGCGTGGCGTCGGCATCAGGACGCTCCTCGAGGTGCATGAGGCGGAGGAGTCCGCTGGTCACGCCGGTGTCGCCGAGCGGGACGCAGTCGCCGAAGCCGAGGGAGCGCATCATGAGATAGTTGACAGACCATGCACCCAAGCCGCGCACGGCGAGCAGGGTGCGTTCGGCTCGCGTCGCGGATGCCTGCCGCAGCGACTCGAGGTCGAGCCTGCCTTCCGCGATCATGCGGGCGACTGAGATGAGATAGTCCGCCTTCTGGCGCGAGAACTGAAGCGGCAGGAGATCCTCCGGTGCGAGCCGGGCCACATCCGCGGCCGTGGGCGGGGCGATCATCCCCTGCGGAAGCGGCGTGCCGCAGAGTTCCAGAAGCCTGCGCTTGAGCCGGCAGGCGAATGCGAAATTGATCTGCTGCCCGATGATCGCCCAGAGCAGGCCGTCGAAGGCTGTCGGCGTGATGCTGATACGCAGGCTTGGCGCATGTGCCACGAGTCGCGCGAAGCCGAGGCGGCGCGCCAAACGTGCGAATCCGGCGGCATCCTGGTCGAGGCCCAGCAGGGCCACGACGACCCGGTGGGCTTCGATCCCGGTCCCGGGGGGACATGCCACGGCGATACTCGAGGGCGAAAGCGTGAGGTGCAGGAGGGCCGGGGTGCCGGAGTGCCCGGGACCCGCCAGCGCATGCTGGCGTTGTTCGGCTTGTGATTGCAGGCGGAGCACGACGGTGGCGGTGTCGCCGTCGACGCGCACATCGCGGCTCTCCGGATCGCGCGCGAGCGCGTGGCGCAGGTAGGGCAGGGCGTAGTCGTCCGGCAGCGCGAGCTCGAAACCCGATGCGTCGCGAAGATATCGATACGCAGCGGGCGTGAGCCCGGTGAGTCGCCGGAAGTTGTCATGGAAAGCGGAGAGCGTCTCGAAGCCGGCGGCGAGTGCGACGTCGCTGACAGCGCCCCCGGTCTCGAGCAGCGCGCGCTGCGCCGAGGCGATGCGCGCTCGTGTGAGCATCTCGGCGGGCGTGGAGTGATAGTGCCGCCGGAACAGCTCGAAGCAGCGCGTGGTCCCGAAACCGGAGCGCCGGACGATCGCGCGGGCGTCTGCGAATCGCGCGGGCTCGGCGCGGATCTCGCCGACGAGCGCCTCGATCGCCTCGAGCACAGGATCGGCGCCGCGGGCGAAATCATCGGGATGGCATTTGCGGCACGGCCTCAAGCCGTAGGCGCGCGCCGCCTCGGCGGTGGGAAAGAACCTGACGTTGCCGGCCTTCGGCTTGCGCGCCTTGCACGAGGGCAGGCAGTAGATGCCCGTTGTGAGCACGCCGGTGAAGAAACGGCCGTCGTACTCGGCGTCGCTCGCCAGCACGCGCGCATACATCTGGGCATCGGTCATCCGCACGCCATCACTCTACCACAGCCGCGTGCAGGCTGTCGTCCGCCGAATTCCGCAGCAATCTCGTCACCGGGATACGCACGCCGGGGAAGGTCACAGAGGGCACAGAGGAGACACGGAGACCACAGAGGAAGGCCGAGCATGAACGCAGAGAGGCCCAGGTGCCCAAGGACACGAACCCCGCCTTCTTGCGCCTCTTTGCGGCCAACTTGGATCGAGTCTCTGTGCCGCCTCCGTGCCCTCCGTGGCCCGGATCGTTCCCCGGCGGCTGGCGCCAGCGGGCGGCCTACGAGTACTCGCGGCGCAGGTTGCTCGGGAGGATGCCGAGCTCCTCGCGGTATTTTGCGACGGTGCGGCGCGCGATCGTGATGCTCTTCTCGGCGAGCTTGCCGACGATCTCCTGGTCGCTCAGCGGCGTGGCGGGATCCTCCGCCGCGATCAGGTTGGCGATCATGTCCTTCACGCTCGTGTTCGACACCGACTCGCCCTCGGCCGATTGGTAGCCGGGCGTGAAGAAATACTTCATGTCAAAGACACCGTGGGGCGTCTTGATGTACTTGTTCGCGATCGCGCGGCTCACCGTGGTCTCGTGCACGCCGACCACCTCGGCCACCTGCGTCATCGTGAGCGGGCGCAGCTTGGACACCCCTTCCTCGAAGAAATCGACCTGGCGGCGCAGGATCTCGCGCGTGATCTTCTCGATCGTCTGCTGGCGCTGCTCGATCGAACTGATGAGGAATTTCCCGGACCGCATCTTCTCCTGCAGGTAGTCCTTCTCCTCCCGGGAGAGCGTGCCCTTGGCGAGGAGATCCTTGTACGTATTGCTGATGCGGAGACGCGGGATGTAGTCGCTGTTGAGCGTGATCGCCCATTCGCCGCCGACCTTCTCGACAGTCACGTCGGGGGCGACGGAGCGGTTCGTATCCTCGCCGAAGCGCCGCCCGGGCGCGGGATCCAGGGCGGAAATCTCCTCGATCGCGGCCTGCACGTCGTCGAGGTCCATGTTCAACTTGCGCGCGATCTCCGGGATGCGGCGGCGCGTGAGCAGGAGGAAGTGGTCCTTGATGATGCGCGCGGGGATCGACTTGCCCTTCCCGCGCAGGATCAGCTGCTGCAGCAGACAATCCTGGAGGTTGAGGGCGCCGATGCCGGGCGGATCGAAAGACTTGAGCACCGCATGCGCCTCCTGGACGGTCTTGAGCGGCAGGTTGGCAAGCAGCGCGACGTCATTGAGCGACGAGGTGAGAAACCCGTTGTTATCGAGGCTTCCGATCAGGTAGCGCATGGCCGCGCCCTGTTCGGGCGTGATGTCGGACAGGTGAGCCTGATCAAGCAGGTGTTCCTGCAGTGACGTCTCCCCGACCAGCGAGTCGAAAAAGTGCTGCCGGCGCTCGGCGTCCTCGGCGGTGTAGGTGTTATTGCCGCCGGCCGACGCCATGTAGTCGCGCCAGTCCTGGTCGAGCTTGCCCAGGATCTCGAAGTTGCGCTCGAACTGCATCTCCTCGCGCGACTCGGCACCGTCCCCGGGAAACTCCGCGCCGTCCGTGCCGGCGTCGCCGTCCGGGGCCTGGCGGTCGAGGCTGATGCCTTCGAGCGGGAGCTCTTCGAGCGCGGGATTGGCCTGGAGTTCCTCCTGGATCGTGGTGCGCAGGTCCAGCGCCGCGACCTGGAGGATCTTCAGCGACTGGCGTAGCTGGGGCGCGAGGACGAGCGACTGCGTCTGACGCTGCCGGAGCTCCTGGTTGAACGCGGCACTCATGGCCACACCCTCCGAGACGGGGTGGAACTTCCCTGCAGGGACCCAGTCACGGGAGCAAGCGCGCCCGGCCGCGGGCGAGCGGCGTGCAGAGGCCGGTTCGGGAGGTGGGAAACGAGCGCTGGCACGGGGCGAGCGAACCGCGCGCGGCGCTCGGATGCAAGAACGGAGGCTCGGCTCTAGCATACTTTATGCTTCCGCTAATATTGGCGAGTGGCGGGCGCCGGTGAAAATGCACGGCGGCGGGCTCGTTGACAGGCCCGGCTCATGACCTACCGTGCGCGCATGATCTCCCTTACACCTCGCGCCGCCCAGCAGGTGCGAACGCTTCAGAACGACATCGCCGACGAGACGAAGCGGCTGCGTATCTTCGTGGAGTCCGGCGGCTGCTCGGGGTTCCAGTACGGGATGTCCTTTGATGAGATGAAGGACGGGGATCAGCGGATGAGTTCGGAGGGCGTCGAGTTTTTCATCGATCCCACGAGCCTCGCGTACCTCGACGGCGCGGAGATCCATTTTGACGACGGGCTGCACGGCAAGGGATTCGAGATCCGCAATCCCAACGCCCAAAGCACCTGCGGCTGCGGCAAGTCGTTCAACTGAGCGCGCATCCCCGCGATCGCGCGCGGCCTGCGCTTGCCTGGGTCGGGGCGACCTGATTTTCCCAGGTGCGTGTCCATACCCTCCGAGCCCCGGCCCACGCCTGCTGCTCCCATCGCGGACGGCGCGGTGGACGCGATCGCGGTTGCAGAGGCGCCGTGCGTCCAGGCTGCGGATGCTGGCGGGCACGAGCGACCGCACCACACGCATTGCGAGAACTGCGGCGCGGCGCTGCACGGCCCCTGGTGCCACGCCTGCGGCCAGCATGATTTTGAGTTTCACCGGTCATTCCGGCACGTCGCGCTCGAGGCGCTCGAGTCGTTCTTTCACTTCGACGGCTCGTTTTTCCGGTCGACGCTGACCCTGCTTTTCAAACCGGGGCGCCTCACCGAGCGGTTTCATGCAGGCAAGCGAGCCGCGCAAATGCCGCCGTTCCGCCTCTATGTATTCGTGGCGTTTGTCTTCTTCCTGGTGATGCACGTGGTCGGCATCGACGGGGTCGAAGTCGAGATGTCGGGCATCGCGAGCCCGGCGGAGCCCGATGCAAGCGTCGCGGCCGGCGCGGCGGGGGCTGGCGTGCCCGCGGGCTCTGCCGTTCGTGTCGAACTCGAGGATGCGCCGCCCTGGGCGCAGGATCTGGCTGCGCGTGCGTCTGATCCCGAGGAGCGCCGTCGGCTGGGGGAGCGGTTTCTGAGCAGCATCCCGAAGGTCATGCTCGTGTGTCTTCCCGTCTTTGCCCTGCTCACGCGTCTGCTCTATCGCCGCGCCCCGGAGTGGGTCTACCTCAAGCACCTGGTGCTGGCGCTGCATTATCACACCTTCATCTACCTGTGGACGCTTGTCGTGGCGGCGCTGGGCTGGGTGGCTGCCCTCCCCGGGTGGGGCGTCGAGAGCGTCGTGGACTGGGTGGGCAACCTCTGGCTCGTCGCGTATCCACCGCTCATGTTGCGGCATCTCTTCCGGGATTCCTGGCCACGCACGGTGATGAAAACGCTGCTTCTCTCGGTCGGCTACTCGGCTGTCCTGATCGCCGCGTTCGGCGTGGCCGGCGCGATCGTCCTCGTGTTCTGACGCGCGGGCCGCGCTCCGGACCCGCGGGCGACTCCCGCGGCACGCGGGAAACAGCTACACCCGCGCGATGTGGAGCGCCACCGTGCCGAAGGTCAGCGGGATGGCGCGCACCTCGCTGAACCCCGCGGCGCGGATCTCGGAGGCGATGGCATGACGATCTGGATACGCCTCGATCGAGCCGCAGAGGTACTCGTAGGCCGAGCGGTCGCCGGTGCACCAGGCGGCGACGCGCGGCAGGACATGCCGCAGGTAGGCGAAGTAGATGGGCGCGAACCAGCGGTAGGGTTGGGAGAATTCCAGCACGAAGAGCTGCCCATGCGGTTTCTCCAGCACACGATGCATTTCGCGGAGAGCCCGCCCGCGGTCGGCTGCATTTCGCAAGCCAAACGAGATCGTGATTGCATCGTACGTGTTTTCCTCGACCGGGAGTTCGAGCAAATCGCCCGGAACGAAGGACACGTTGATCGGATTGCCGCGCGCCGCCGCCTTGCGCCGCGCCTCATCCAGCATTGGCAGGCAGAAGTCCATGCCGGTGATGCGCGTTGACGCGGCGAGCCGCTCGCGCAGCGCGAATACGACGTCGCCGCTTCCGGTGGCGAGGTCGAGCACCTCGGACGGCGCGGCCTGGTTCACCTCGCGTACGAGGCGTCGTCGCCAGAGCACGTCGAGCCCGCCGCTCAACAAGCGGTTGGCCAGATCGTAGCGTCCGGCGATGCGGCCGAACATGGCATTAACGGCGACGGGATCAGGCATGGATGTCGGACGAAGAGCGCGAGCTTGGCCGGTTCGCGCAATCCTGAACTAAACCATGGGACACGAATGAAGTGAACCACATCGCGCTTTTCGCCGAGCGGCGAAAACGCAGAGGTCACAGCGGGCACAGAGAAAGACGGGGGACTAGCCGCATGAAGGCGCACAAGGCGCAGAACAGGAATCAGGTTTCTTGCGTCTTTTGCGCCTCTTTGCGGCCACCCCGGCTCGGCCAGCCTGCCCGCCGAAGCCATGGCGAAGGTGGGAGGCCTCGCCCGCCGTTACCTCTGTGCGCTCTGTGTCCTCTGTGGTCCAAATCCGAATCTCCGAACGGAGATGACCTCCGATTACTGAGGTGTCGATGCTGCCGGTTCGTCCGGTCGATAACTCGCGACCACCCAGCGCGAGAGTTCCTTCTCCGGGTCCTGGATCACAGCCGCCGTGATGGTGAACTTCATCGAGCCGCCGTTGCGCGAGACGAGCTTCAGGCCGTGATGGAAGTCGCGGAACTTCTCCTCGCACAGGCCGCGGATCGTCTTGTCGCGCGAAAGGCTTTCATCGACCAGCGCCGTGAGCGCGTCGTCCGCGAAATCGAGTTCGAAGCCGTGCTCGCGCTGAAAGCGGCGCACGAACTCGGCCACTTCGGCGCGCAGCACATCGCGCTGGGCCTCGCTGTTGGCGCGAAGGAGTTTCTTCACCTCGGAGCGCGGGTCCTCGAGGGTCCCGGTCGTGACCGTGAAGGCGCGGATCGCGGTCGACGGCAGCTCGAACTTGAAATCGCGGAAGAGCCGTTCGAGCACGGTCATGAGGCCGCGTGCGCCCGTGCCCTCGGTGTAGGCGGTCTCGGCCACCTTGCGCAGCGCGGCCGGCTCGAGGGTAAAATCGATCCCGTAGCCTGCGAAGTCCGAGCGGTACTGGGTGAGCACGCTGCCCTCCGAGGTGAGCAGGATTTTCTCGAGGTCGTCGGGTTTGAGCGAGTGGCAGGCGACGCGCACCGGCAGGCGGCCGACAAATTCCGGCTCAAACCCGTACTGGATGAAGTCCTTGGTCTGCACGAGGGCGAGCGCCTCGGTGTCGTCCTCAAGCCGGCGGCCCGGGTGCGCAAAGCCGACCTGGGTTTGCTCCACGCGCCGGCGGACCTGTTCGGCCAGCTTGTCGAAGGCGCCGCTGACGATGAAGAGGATGTGCCGCGTGTTGATCGTGCGCGGGCGCGGACGCCCGCCGCGCTGCATTTCCATCGCGGCCTGCATCTGGCCGAGCAGGTCGGTCTGGCTGTGCAGGTTCACATCCGTCTCTTCGAGCAGCTTGAGCAGGTTCGTCTGCACGCCGCGGCCGGAGACATCGCGCGCTCCCTGCATGCCCTGACCGCCGGAGATCTTGTCGATCTCGTCGATGTAAATGATGCCGTACTGGGCGAGGTCGACATCGCCTTCGGCGGTGCGTACGAGATCGCGCACCAGATCCTCGACGTCGCCGCCGACGTAGCCGGTCTCGGAGAACTTCGTGGCATCGGCCTTCACGAACGGCACGCCGATCAGCCGGGCGATCGTGCGCATCAGGTAGGTCTTGCCCACGCCGGTGGGGCCGAGGAGGAGCACGTTTTGCTTGGCGTAATCCTTCTCCCGCAACTCGGGCTTTTCCAGGCACTGGCGCACGTGGTTATAGTGGTCGCAGATCGCCACGGAGATCACCTTCTTCGCCTCGTCCTGCCGGATGACGAAACGATCGAGGTAATCGCGGATCTCGCGGGGCTTCAGATTGAACTCCCGGATACGGTGCAAAGCCGTCTCGTGCTTGTCCTCCTCGGGGGTGGTTCCGGGCTCCTTTTGGGTCGCCTGGGGCGTCGAAAATCCGCTCTGCGGTGTGAAAAACGGGATGTTTCCGGACCGCATCATCTGCTGGAGATGCCGCTGGAATTCTTCTACCGGGTTCTTCGGTTCGTCTTTATCGCTCATGCCGAGAGAGTTGCGAAGGGATTGCTGTTGACGTAAATCGGGAGCTGGCTGCAATATCTGCCTCGTTCTCAACGCGAAACGCGCCAACCCACCTTCCGCCCTATGGCCAACAACCTCACCAAACGGGAGATCGTTCTAGAAATCTACGAGAAAACCGGGTTTCCGCAAAAGCAGGTCCAGCAGACCGTGCAGATGTCGCTGGACATCATCCTCAACGCCCTTGCGGCGGGGCGGAATGTGGAGTTGCGCAACTTCGGCGTCTTCGAAGTGCAGGTCCGCAAGGCGCGCATCGGCCGCAACCCGAACAAGCCTGAGACCGACGTGATCATTCCCACCCGCGCGGTGGTGAAGTTCAAGGCGGGCAAGGTGTTGAAGGCGCAGATCAAGCAGCTCGATCTCGAAAAGCTCCAGGCCGAGAAGGCTTCGCAGCCGCCGCTTTCCGCGGACGACGACGACGAGGGCGACGAAGAGGGCTCGACTTCGCCGGCGTCCTGACGCGAAGCTCCGGCGCATCATGCTGTTTCGCCTGAACGCGCCGGCGCCGGTAGGGCGCAGTCTCCGACTGCGCCTGGATGGTCGAGGCGTCAACGCGGCGCGGTCAGTGACCGCGCCCTCCCTGTCGAGCCTCGATCGCGAGACTCGTCGCTGGTCTTAACCCATGGCTCTTCCCCAGACTCTTCCTGGCTTCCGGGAGTTTTATCCGGAAGCGATGGCGGTCCGTTCGCACATTTTCCGGGTATGGCGACAGAGCGCGCATGTTTTTGGGTTCCAGGAGTATGACGGTCCGGTGCTCGAGCCGCTCGAACTCTACACGCGCAAATCCGGCGACGAGATCGAGGCGCAGCTCTTTTCCTTCACGGACAAGGGCGGCCGCGAAGTCTCGCTTCGGCCGGAGATGACGCCGACGGTGTGCCGTCTCGTGGGTGCGAAGGCCAACGCCCTGAAACGCCCCATCAAGTGGTTCAGCATCGCGGAGTTCTACCGCTACGAGCGGATGCAGAAGGGCCGTGGTCGCTGTTTCTTTCAGTTCAACGCCGACATTTTCGGCGAGGCGGGTCCCGAGGCGGAAGTGGAGCTGATCGCGCTGCTCGTGCAGTGCCTGCGCGCGTTCGGGCTCACGGCCGAGGATTTCTATATCCGGCTGAGCGACCGCAACCTCTGGCTGCACTACCTCGAGGCGCTCGGTTTCGACGAGGCGCAATCGCGGGCCGTGCTCGGCGTGATCGACAAGTATGAGAAGATCGGTGACGCCGCGTTTGCCAGCTACACCGAGGCGCACGGCGCGATGGACGACGCCCGCAAGGCGAAGATTCTCGCGCTGCTGGCGGTGAAGGGCGTCGACGCCCTCGAGGCCGTGGTCGCGCAGACCGGCGGCGAGAAACTCACCGCGCGTCTCGCCGACTGGCGCGCGCTGCTCGGCGGTCTCGAGGCCATGGGCGTGGGCGCGTTTGTCAGCGTGGACCTGGGCGTGGTGCGGGGACTTTCCTACTACACGGGCTTTGTCTTCGAGGCTTTCGACCGCAAAGGCGACCTGCGGGCGCTCGCCGGCGGCGGCCGCTACAACGATCTCGTGGCCAAGTACGGTGGCCCGGAGTTGCCCGCGGTCGGCTTCGCCATCGGCGATATGACCTTCCAACTGCTGCTCGAGGCCCGCGGCTTGTTGCCGAGAATCGTGCAGGCGCCCGATGTCTACGCCGTCATCGGCGGCGCCGCCGAGCGCCGCGTCGCGCTCGCTCACATCAACGAATTACGCCAGGCTGCGCTTCGCGTGGACTACCCGCTGAAGCAGACGGCGTTTGGCAAGCAGTTCAAGGCCGCCGGCGACTCGGGTGCGAAGCTCGCGCTGATCTATGGCGAGAGCGAGGTGGCGCGCGGCGTCGTGAAGATTCGCGATCTGGGCGAGGGGAAGGAAACCGAGGTGCCGGCGCACCAACTCGTGCTCGCCGTGCGGGAGTTGCTCGGACACTGACCTCGACCCGCGCCCACGCGATCGCGCGCGGGCCGCTGCGACCTCCATGCATCCGCTGATCGAAGCAGCCGCGATCGCAGCGAGTGCCTATGCGTTTTTCGTCCTGTTCGCCCTGCGGTCGGCGGACCGGATGATCTTTCGGTCGCGACGTCCCACCTACCGCGATGGTGCGCGCATCACCAAGGTGCGCGCGGACGACGGGGTCCTGCTTTCGGCGCTGCACCTGCGGGCCGAGGCGCGGCGCGGTACGATCCTGTTTCTCCATGGCAATGCCGAGGACCTCGGGGACGTGTTGCCGCGGCTCGAGGAACTGCAGCGGCATGGCTATTCCGTGCTCGGTTTTGACTACCGCGGTTATGGCACCTCGCCCGGAGCGCCGTCGGAGCGCGTTGTGATCGCCGATGCGGCTGCCGCCCTCCGTCATCTGTGTGCCGTCGAGGCTGTTGCGGCTCACCAGGTGATCCTCTACGGGCGCTCCCTCGGCGCCGGACCGGGTGTCGTGCTGGCCGCGCGCGAGCGGGTCGGCGGCCTCGTGCTGGATGGGGCGTTCACCAGCGCCTTTCGCGTGGTCACCCGGGTCAGGCTCCTGCCTTGGGATCGTTTTCGAAACCTCGAATCACTCCCGAAGGTGCAGTGCCCCGTGCTCGTCATCCATGGTACGCAGGACCAGACCGTCCCATTCAACCACGGGCAGCGTCTGCTGGCGGCGGCTCCTGCGGGGGCGCAGCATCTGTGGGTCGAGGGAGCGGGGCACAACAATGTGATCGCGACCGCTGGTGACGCCTACTGGCGTGCCCTGGATGAGTTGGCGGCCACCGTGGCGTCGTCGTCGTAGGCCGGCCGCAACGTTCGCGGCTCGTCCCGGTCCGTCCCAGCCGGCCCGCTCCGTGCCGACCAGCCGCGTCCTCCATCTCCGGCGGACCGTCTCGGATTCGGCATTGCAATTGGCGACTCCGCTCTGATTCTCCGGGCTTTTGCGCCCATGAAAGTCCTCGTCGCCGATCGCATCTCGCCCAGTGGTGTCGCTTACCTTCGCGGCCGTCCCGGCCTGGAAGTCATCGAAGCGTACGGAGCATCGCCCGACAAGGTGAAGGAACTCGTGGGCGACGTGTCCGCGATCGTCGTCCGTAGTGAGACCCAGATTACCGCCGATGTGATCGCCGCGGCGCCCAAGCTCAAGGTCGTGGGCCGCGCCGGCGTGGGCGTGGACAACATCGACGTCGACGCCGCCACCGAGCGCGGCGTGGTCGTGATGAACACGCCCAGTGGCAACACGATCGCGACCGCGGAACTCACGTTCACCCACATGCTCTGCGGGGCCCGTCCCGTTCCGCAGGCGGCCGCGTCGATGAAGTCGGGCAAGTGGGACCGCAAGAGTTTCTCTGGCATCGAACTTCTGCGGAAGACCCTCGGCGTCATCGGCCTCGGCCGCATCGGCAGCGAGGTCGCCCGCCGCGCCCAGGCGTTTGGCATGCGCGTGATCGCCTTCGATCCCTACCTTTCGCCGAGCCGCGCGAAGGCGATGCAGATCGAGGTCGTCGCGCTCGACCAGCTTTTCGCCGAGTCCGACTACATCACCGTGCACATGCCGCTCACCGAGCAGACGCAGTACATGGTCGATGAGGGGGCGTTCGAGAAAATGAAGAAGGGCGTGCGCATCTTCAATTGCGCGCGCGGCGGCATCATCAAGGAGTCGGCGTTGATCGCGGCGATCAAGGGCGGCAAGGTCGCCGCCGCCGGCCTCGACGTGTTCGAGGCCGAGCCGCTGCCGGAGGACTCCGAGCTGCGCACGCTCCCGCAGGTCACGCTCACGCCGCACCTGGGTGCCTCGACCAAGGAGGCCCAGGAGAGCGTGGGCCTGGAGATCGCCGAGGCGGTGGCCGAGGTGCTCGCCGGCGGTGTTGTCCGCAACGCCGTGAATCTTCCCTCCGTCGACGCCGCGATGATGGCGGCGGTCCGTCCCTACATGGATCTCGGCACCCGGCTCGGCGCGCTCGTCCAGCAGATCGCGCCGCAGCAGATCGAGAAGCTCAAACTCACGTATTTCGGCAAGGTCGTCGACCTCGACGCCAACTCGCTCACGCGCGCCATCGAGCGCGGCTACCTGCAGCGGATCAGCGGCGACGAGGTGAATTTCGTCAACGCGCCGGTGCTGCTCCAGCGGCTCGGCGTGCAGGTCGAGGTGGTGAAGTCGTCGGGAGAATGTGACTACACCGAGCTCGTGCAGGTCGAGGCGTTTGCGCCGGACGGCACGGTGTCCTCGGCCGCGGGCACGCTCATCGGCAAGGCCCACATCCCGCGCGTGGTCTCGGTGAACAACCGCGACATCGAGTTTAGCGTATCCGGGCCGCTGCTACTGCTCGAGCATCGCGACACCCCGGGCATGGTCGGACTGGTCGGGACGATCCTTGGAAAGCACGGCGTCAACATCGCCTCCATGTCGCTCGGCCGCAACGAGCAGGGCGGCACGGCGCTCACCGCGCTCAACCTCGACACCGCCCCGTCGGCCGAGGCGCTGCGCGAACTCCAGGCCCCCGGCGCCATCCGCCGCGCGGTGCTCGTGCACGTCTGAGAAATCGAGCCATCGAGCCCGGGTCACAGAGCTCACGGAGGAGACACTGAGTTCACAGAGGAGAATCTCGGGCCCACATGTCCATCTCCCCCTTCACCTTTCGTCCTTTCGTCGGCCACGCGAAGCGATGAGGACATGTCTGTGATCTCTGTGCCACCTCCGTGCCCTCTGTGACCTTCAGCCAATCCCTGCCCTTCATCGCCGCCGCGATCGTTGGCTATCTGCTCGGTGCGCTGCCGTTCGGCGTGATGGTCGCGCGCTGGCACGGGGTCGACATCTTCAAGGTCGGCAGCGGCAATCCCGGGGCGACGAACGTCAAGCGCTCCATCGGCAGGGGCGCGGGAAACCTGGTCTTCGCCCTCGACTTCCTCAAGGGCGCCGCCGCCGCGCTCTGGGTGCGCCTGCTTCCCGCCGATCCCGCGCACGGCGCGTGGCTCGGGCTGATCGGGCTCACCGCGGCGATCCTCGGCCACAGCTATTCGTGCTTCATCCGCTTCCGCGGCGGCAAGGGCGTCGCCACGACACTCGGCGGCGCGATCGCGCTGATGCCGATCGCGGCGCTGATCAGCGTGGTGGTGTGGGTGGTGCTGTTTTATTCGACCCGCTACGTGTCTCTTGCGTCCATCGGCCTTGCCGCGACGCTCCCGGTGGCCGTTTTCTTCCTGAACGGATTGTCGGAGTTGTTTGGGTTCGCCGTCCTGCTCGCGCTGTTTGTCGTCATCCGGCATCGCGCGAACGTCGGCCGCCTGCTCCGGGGAACCGAGAACCGCTTCGTGAAGAAAACCGCTTCGGACGCCCCGGCGACCGAGGCTCCCGGGAACCAGAAATCGTGATGTCCAAGCAGCCTCCAAAACCCTCGATCAGGATCGGCCTCTGCGGCTTCGGCGTGGTCGGGCAGGGTGTGGTCAAACACCTCCAGGCCCGCGCGGACGATCTCACGTCGCGCCTCGGTGTGACCCTCGATGTCGCGATGGTCGCCGTGCGCGACCCTTCCAAGAAGCGCGATGTCGCCATCGCGGCGTCCAAGATCACCGATGATCCGCTCGCGGTCGCGACGGACCCCTCGATCCAGATCGTGATCGAGCTCATGGGCGGCACCACGCATGCCCGGGAGATCGTCCTGGCCGCGTTGTCGCGCGGCAAGATCGTCGTGACGGCAAACAAGGCGCTGCTTTGCGAGCACGGCGCCGAGGTGTTTGCCGCGGCGCGTTCGGGCGGGGGACACGTCTTCTTCGAAGCCAGCGTCGCCGGCGGCATTCCGATCATCAAGGCCGTCCGCGAGGGCCTGGTGGCGAACCGCTTCAACCGCATCTACGGCATCCTCAACGGCACCTGCAATTACATCCTCACGCGCATGGAGCGCGAGGGCGCGACCTACGAGGCGATCGTCGACGACGCCAAGCGTTTGGGGTACGCCGAGGCCGACGAGTCGCTCGACGTCGACGGCTGGGACTCCGCGCACAAGGCCTCGGTGCTCGCGTTCCTCGCGCATGGACGCTGGGTCAAGCTCGGCGAGATGCGCGTGGCCGGCATCCGCCGCCTCACCCAGGAGGACATCAGCTTTGCCAAGGCGTTCGATTACCGGATCAAGCTGCTCGCGCAGATCGACCGGAATTTTGACACGAACGACCTGAGCGTGAGCGTGCAACCCACGCTCGTGCCGTCGCGCCTGGTCATGGCGAACGTCAATGAAGTCTACAACGGCGTGTGCGTGATCGGCGACGTCGTCGGCACCACCACCTACATCGGCCGCGGTGCCGGCCAGGACGCGACCGCGAGCGCGGTGATCAGCGACATCGTCGACGCCGCCGGCGTGATCTCCGGTACGCGCCGCCCGCTCATCGCCGATGAGGCGCCGTCGATCCTCGGTGGCGGTGGCGAAATCAAGATCGCGCCGCCGCGCAGCGTGGCCGGCCGTTACTACATCCGGCTGGCCGTGCGCGACCAGCCCGGCGTGCTCGCGCAGATCGCCACGGTCATGGCCACCAACCACGTGAGCATCGCCAGCGTGCTGCAGCGCGAGAGCGCGGCCGACAAGACGGCCTCGCTCATCCTCACCACCCACGACACCAACGAACAGGCGATCCAGCAGACCGTGCTCGGCTTGAAGAGCACGCCCAGCGTCCTCGCCGAACCCGTGCTGCTGCGCATCGCGGAATACTCGGACTGAGGGAAAAGGCTGAATGGCTGAACCATTGAACAGCGGAAAAGCCACACCGGTCCAATCGAGATACACCCGATGATCTTCAGGCTCGCCACAGGAGCAGCTTCAGCTGCCATTCGTCCGGCCTTCGGCATCTCTCCGCATCGCAACTGAAGTTGCATCTATCCCAGAGCCCACCCCTCGCGTAGTCCCCGTTCCTTCAGCCTTTCAGCCCTTCAGTCCTTCAGACTTTCTTCTTCCCCATGGCCCGCATCGTCCAGAAATACGGAGGCACCTCGGTGGGTGACATCGAGCGCATCAAGCGCGTCGCGGCACGTGTCGCCGCCACCCGTGCCGCCGGCAACGAGGTTGTCGTCGTCGTCTCAGCCCGCTCGGGCGTGACCAACGAACTCATCGCCCGCGCGAAGTCGATCAACGCCCAGCCCAACGATCGCGAGCTCGACATGCTCCTCGCCATCGGCGAGCAGGAGACGATCGCGCTCACGGCGATGGCTCTGCACGCGATCGGTGTGCCGGCGATCTCCTACACGGGCCAGCAGGCGGGGATCGTGACCGAATCGATGCACACGCGCGCGCGGATTGTGAGCATCGCTCCAGTCAACATCGAGGAGGAGCTCCGGAAAGGCAGCGTGGTCATCGTCGCCGGCTTCCAGGGCATCGACTCAGCCGGGCAGATCACGACCTTGGGCCGCGGCGGCTCGGATCTCACCGCCATCGCGCTCGCTGCCGCCACCAAGGCGGATGTCTGCCAGATCTTCACCGATGTGGAGGGCGTTTACACCGCCGACCCGCGCGTCGTGCCGGAGGCACGCAAGATCGAGGAGATCAGCTACGACGAGATGCTTGAACTCGCGAGCCTCGGCTCCAAGGTCATGCAGACGCGCTCCGTGGAATTTGCCAAGAAGTTCGGCGTGGTTTTTGAAGTCCGCTCCAGTTTTAACGACAAACCGGGAACACTCGTGAAGGAAGAAGTCGCCTCGATGGAAGACGTGGTTGTCCGCGGCGTGGCCGTGGACAAGAACCAGACGAAGATCGTCGTCAGCAACATCCCGGACAAGCCGGGATCGGCCGCGCGCGTGTTTCAGGCGCTGGCCAAGGCTGGCGTGATCGTCGACATGATCATTCAAAACATCGGCCGCAATGGCGTGGCCAACCTCACCTTCACCGTGCCGCGCGATGATGCCGGACGCTCGGAGAAGACGGTGGCCGGGGTGCTGGCGGAACTCGGCGGCGGCAAGGTGCAGATGTTCGACGGCATCGCGAAGCTGTCGGTCGTCGGCGTCGGCATGCGCACCCATTCCGGCGTGGCTGCGACGCTCTTCACCACGCTGGCGGAGGTCGGCGCCAACATCGAGCTGATCAGCACCTCCGAGATCAACATCTCGGTCGCGATCGAACTCGAGAAGGCCGACGCCGCTGCGCGCGCCGTGCACGCCGCCTTCAAACTCGGGGCCTGACTCCCGGCCACAAGGCTTGGACCACAGAGAGCACAGAGGAGACACAGAATTCACGGAAAAAGGCGGCTGCAGGAGATCTTAGAGGAAACAGGGAAGGCAGAACTCGGAACGTGGTTGCGTGGCGCCGTGTAGCGCTCGCCGATTCCCTGGCTTGCCTGCCCCGTCGTGGAAGGCTCCTTTGGGATCTCATCGCGAAACCCCGGAGAGCCTCCAGCCCAGGCCCTCTCTCTTCGGTCCTCTGCTTCCTCTGCGACCTCCTGTGCAAGTTTGGACTTCTGCCTCTGTGAACTCTGTGTCTCCTCCGTGCCCTCTGTGACCCCTCTCTGATCCGTCCATGTCCTCGATGCGCTACATCAGCACCCGCGGCCAGGCCGAGCCGCTCGGATTCAGCGCCGCGGTGGCGGCGGGCCTCGCGCCCGACGGCGGGTTGTTCGTGCCGGAGACACTGCCGGACATCGCCGGCCGCCTGAGCGCGTGGCGAAAGCTTGGATACGAGGACCTGGCTTTCGAATTTCTTCGGCTCTTCGCGGACGACATCCCGTCGGACGAACTCCGGGCGATCGTGCATGGCGCCTACGCCGGGTTCGACCATGCGCAGCGGGCGCCGCTGGTGCAGCTCGCTCCCGACCTGTGGGTGCTGGAGCTGTTTCATGGCCCGACCCTCGCATTCAAGGATTTCGCGCTGCAGTTGCTCGGGCGCCTCTACGAGCGCCAGGTGCGGCTGAGCGGGCGGCCGATCACGGTCCTCGGCGCCACTTCCGGCGACACCGGCTCGGCGGCGATCCACGGTCTGCTCGGCAAGCCGGGCGTACGCATCTTCATCCTGTATCCACGCGGTCGCGTCGCGCCGCTGCAGGAGCGGCAGATGGCGTGCACCGGCGCACACAACGTGTTCCCGATCGCGATCCCGGGATCGTTCGACGATGCGCAGCGGATCGTGAAGGCGCTTTTTGGCGATCGTGCCTTCGTGGCCGAGGTGGGCCTCTCCGCGATCAATTCCATCAACCTCGCGCGCATCCTCGCGCAAAGCGTGTATTACCTGTGGGCGCGTCTGCAGCTCGACACCGCCGGCGCGGGCGAGGTCGAGTTCGTCGTGCCGACGGGGAATTTCGGCAACGTGCTCTCGGGCTGGCTGCTCACGCGGATGGGCGTGCCCGGGTTGAAGTTCTGCGTCGCGACCAACCGCAACGACATCCTCCATCGCTTCTTCACCGCGGGGCGCTACGAGGCCGGCACCGTCGAGCCCAGCCTGGCCCCGTCGATGGACATCCAGGTCGCCTCCAATTTCGAGCGCTACCTTTATTTCCTGGAAAACCAGGACACCGAGCGCGTGCGCGAGGCCATGCGCGGCCTCTCGGCCGGTCGCGGGTTCGCCATCGCCAAGCCAGTGCTCGGGCCGGTTCGGTCCGTGCGGCTCGACGATGCGGGCATCAAGGCAACGATCGCGCGCGTGCACCAGGAGTTTGGCTATGTGGCCGACCCGCACACGGCCTGCGGGTTTGCTGCGCGCGCCCCGGGTACCCCGCAGGTGATTCTTGCCACGGCGAGCCCCGCGAAGTTTCCCGAGACCGTCTCCGAGATGATCGGTGTCGCCGCGACGCACCCGACGCTCGACGCCCTCCAATCCCTGCCGATCGTGCGGCACGATATCGAGGCCAGCCCCGATGCAATCCGCGACTTCGTGAGTGCGCGTTCGCGGTAGCGACTCAGGCGGGACTCCCGGCCGAAAGCGCCGGCGAAGGGGCCGGGGTCGCAGAGTCCACGGAGGAGCCCAGAGGCCACAGGGTTACTCGAACGGTCCGGGGTCGGAGGGTGGCCCCGGAACGTTGAGAATGGAGCCAAGCGATAGGGTGGGCGATTCCTGCGCGAAGCCGTGTCCCATCTCCGCACACCTGCCCGAGTCAGGGATGGGCGCCGCCGGCTCTGTGCTCGCCGTGAGCCTCCGGGTTTTCCCCTTGCCGGGCGGCCTCAATCGGTCGTTCGGGAATTTGCGCTGGTTGGCCCAAGGCCCCTGTGCTAGAGCCGTTTCACGAAAGTCGTCGCCACGAAGCCGCCCGCCGTCGGGGGGCTTGGTCTGGGCCCGTGCCCGGAATACGGCAACGACATTCCTGAAGCCGCTGTCGGCAACCCATTCCCTCCCAAAACCATGCTCAAAATCTACGATACGACGCTCCGCGATGGCACCCAAGGTGAAGGCATTTCCTTTTCGGTGGCGGACAAGATTCGTATCGCGGAGCGGCTTGACGAGTTCGGCGTGGATTACATCGAGGGCGGCTGGCCGGGGTCGAACCCGCGCGACATGGCGTTTTTTCAGGGCATCCGCGCTTCAAAGCTTCGGCATGCGCGCATCGCCGCCTTTGGTTCGACGCGCCGCGCCGGCATCAACGCCGACGATGACGGCCAGCTCCGTCTCCTGCTCGAGGCGGAGACGCCGGTGGTGACGATCTTCGGCAAGACCTGGCTGCTCCACGTCACCGAGGTGATCCGGACCACGGCGGAGGAGAACCTGGCCATGATTCGCGACTCGGTGCGGTTCCTTACCGCCCATGGCCGCGAGGTCATCTACGACGCCGAGCACTTCTTCGACGGCTATCGCGACAATCCCGAGTACGCGCTGCAGACTCTGGCGGCGGCGGTCGAGGGCGGGGCGGTCAACGTCACGCTTTGCGACACCAACGGGGGCCGGTTGCCCGACGAGGTGCGCGACGCGACGGCTGCGGTGTGCGCGCGCTTCCCGAACGTGCCGGTCGGCATCCATGCCCACAACGACTCGGGCCTCGGTGTGGCGGTCTCGCTCGCCGCAGTCGCGGCCGGGGCGGTCCTCATCCAGGGCACGATCAACGGCTACGGCGAACGCGTGGGCAACGCCAGTCTCACCACCATCCTGCCGAATGCCTTCCTGAAGATGGGCCGTGACGCGGTTTGCAGGGCCAACCTCGCCGAACTGCGCGAGCTTTCGCTGTTTGTCGACGAGTTGGCGAACCTACGTCCCGACCCGAAGGCGCCCTTTGTCGGGCGTTCCGCCTTCACGCACAAGGGCGGCACGCACGCCGACGCCACCAAGAAGGTCGCGCACAGCTACCAGCACATCGACCCGGCCCTCGTCGGCAACACCCAGCGCGTGATCGTATCCGACATGGCGGGACGAAGCAGCCTGCTGATGAAGGCCAGGGAACTCGGCGTGGAGGTCGACCGCGACTCCGATGCGGCGCGCAAGGTGATCGACCAGGTCAAGGAACTGGAATTTCAGGGATTCGAGTTCGAGGCGGCCGACGGATCGTTGCGGCTGCTTCTGGCCAAGAGCCTGGGTCAGGCGGAGGACCATTTCGAATTCGAGAGCTATCGCGTCATCGTCGAGCGACGCGCCAAGGAGAATTCACTCACGGCCGAGGCGACGGTTAAGCTGCGCATCAACGGCGAGTCCGTCCACACGGTCGCGGAGTGCACCGGCCCGATCGGGGCGCTGGACAAGGCCCTGCGCCTGGCGATCGAGCGCAGCTTCCCGGAAGTGCGCGACGTGCAGTTGCGCGATTATAAGGTGCGCATTCTCGAGAGCAACACGGGCGCCAACGCCCGCACACGCGTGCTCATCGAATCCGGCGACGGCAAGACCACCTGGGGCACGGTCGGGATGAGTGACAACATCATCGACGCGAGCTGGCAGGCCATCCGCGATTCGGTGGAGTACAAGCTCCTGCGCAAGGTCTGATCCCCGGAGCGATTCAGCCTGGGATTCCCCAGTCCTCCCGGCCACGAGGATCACGGAATACCAGGAGTCCGTCAGAGGTCAGGGGTGTGATTGCCAAAGAATCGACGAGATCTCCCGTCGGAGTCGTGGCGTCCTCCCCGGCAACGACCGGATCTTGCGTCGATAGAGGCGAAGCGTGCCCCTGTTTCGCGACGCGTTCCCGGATGCCGACGCCCAGCTTGGGTCGTGGGCCAAGCCCGCGGTCACCGTCGGGACGCGCCGACAAGAACCTCGCGCCCGATCCGTGGACGGGGCGCGGTGCGGGTCGTGGATGCGCTCAGAACAGGTGGAGGAGATCGAAACCGGCCAGCACCACCGACCCGAGAATCAGGGCGGAGATGGCGCACCAGGCTTGGAGCTTCTTCCGAACCGAGGCATCCAACGTGGGGTAACGTTCTGCGTGGGGTGAGTTCAGACCGCTGCAGCGTGGCAAGGCTCGCGTTCGAAGCAAGACTGTTTTTACGCAGCTCAAGGGTATTCCCTGGCTAATGCTTAAGGGGCGTGAGGGGAAATACGTTGCGGTCGATTCACCCGGGTGGAGCCGTCACTGGGAACAACCCTCGGGACGCGCGGGCGGGCGGGCGCCGACGGCGGGCGGGGCGGCCTGGCTCGGACCCGGGGTCCCCGGCGCCGCCGACGGCGCTGGCCGGGGCCTCTCGAGCATTCAGAACGAGCGGGTGCCTGCCGGGACTCGGCGCCGCACCAAAAAGCAAGCCGCCGGCGGTCCGAAGACGCGCCGGCGGCCGGGAACATCAACCGTCGCTGAAAGGCTAGTAGGCCGATTTCGGCGGGAAGATCACTTGCTGCGCGGTGCGGAGCAGGATTTCCACGTCCATCAGGATCGACCAGTTGTTGATATAGAAAATGTCGTAGCGGACGCGGCGCTCGAGCAGTGAGACCTCGGAGATCTCGCCGCGGAATCCCTTGCACTGCGCGAGTCCCGTGATGCCGGGTTTGACGAAGTGCCGCGTGTAGTAGGCCTTGAGCACGCGGCTGAATTCCTCGTCGTGCTTCATGAGATGCGGGCGGGGGCCGGCCACGCTCATCTCGCCGACCAGCACGTTGATGAACTGCGGGATCTCATCGAGGCTGGTTCGGCGCAGGAACTTCCCGAACTTGTAGATCCGGTCGTCGTCGGCGGTGGCCTGCTTGGCCTCGTCGCCCGGCGGACGCACGTACATGGTCCGGTACTTGATGATCTTGAACGGCCGCCGGGTCATGCCGGTGCGGGGTTGCGTGTAGAAGACCGGACCGGGCGCCTGCTTGCGCTGGAAATACCACACCGCCAGCGTCAACGGCGGGATCACGAAGGCCACCACCGGAAGCGCCACCGCGATGTCGAACACGCGCTTCATGAACCGGTTCACCGGATTCTCCAGCGGCTCGTCGTCGAGGGTGAAGAACGTGTAGTCGCCTTCGTGGTCGACGACGATGGGGTGGTTGAACTCCTCGGCCCAGTTGTTGAACACGTGCAGGCGGCAGCCGACCTTCTGGGCCAGCGTGATGACCTGCTCGGTCTGCACGCGGTCGAGGTAGTTTTGCAGGATGATGATCTGGCCGACAAACTGCCGCTTGAGGATGCGATCGAGCTGCGAGACCGTTCCGAGGAAACGGGCCGGACAACGCTCGGCGGTGGCCATGCTGCCGTCGTCGCTCAGGTATCCCAGGACGTCGACGCCGAGATTTGACTTGGACTCGATCCAACGGTGCAGGCGGGCGATTGCGGCCGGACTGCCAATGAGCAGCGTGGGCATCGTCTTGGCGCGAAAGACCGCCTGGCAGATCAGGTGGGGCAGGTAGCGGTTGCAGAGAAGCAACGCGGAGGCTGCGATCCCGAGAAACACGCCCAGATACATGCGCGTCACGCCGTGGGTCTCTTTATCGTAGGCGAACACGAAGGCCAGCAGCACGAGCGAGAGGCGGACCATCTGCTGCTTGGTCAGGTGGATGGCCTGGACCCAGTTGAGCGAGGCGAGCTTCGGAGCCCAGCGGTGATAGGGCCGCAGGCTGATCACAATGCCGCCGAGGATGGCGACGAAATAGATCTTGAGGTGCGTCTGCTGGAGCTTGGGCAACCATTCGTGCGCCTGGACGGCTCGCGAGTAGGCCAGAAACAAGCTCGCCAGAATAATCGCCACCCAGATCGCGTGGAGCGTGGTGAGACCTTCTTGTCGATTCTTGAGCATCGTGTGGACCTAACGGGGAGGGCGGCAGTCGTTGGAGCAGACAGCGTAGCAGAGGGGAGCACCCCATCCAATCGGGCCCGGGCGGCTCGCATGGTAGGTGAATCCACTAAGACGTTCTGGGGTGTTTGGACGGTTGTCTCAAGCTGCGGTACGTGATTTACAAACTACTGGCATCAGGCGATTTGCGGGATCAGGAGAGGACTGATTGAGCGATAAACCGCGGCCGCGGTACACGCCTCGACTGGGGAAATTTCACCCAAAGCGTCTGCGACAAGCTTCCGGATTCCGACGCGAGGATTAAACGGTCGATCAGGCCAACCTTTTTGGGCTTTCGTGCCGCTGCCGAATCGCCCGTGATCCAGCCCATGCCTTTGGACACGGTGGGACAGCGCTGTATGAGCGAGCGGGAGCCCGAACTCGGACTCGGTGTGGTCGCGAGCCTCGATCGCTCGCGCATGGCGATCCGGTTTCCGGCCACTGGGGAGGAGCGGATCTATGCGGCCGGCTCCCCCGTGGTCCGGCGCGTGACCTTTCGCGTCGGCGAAACCATCGCCCGAAGAGATGGCCGCACCTTCACCGTGGAAACCTCCGAGGAGCAGGACGGCCTGTTCATGTACCGCGGCGGAGGCGTGAGCGCGCGGGAGGATGAGATCTCAGATGTCACCAACGTGGCGAATCCCCAGGAACGCCTGCTCGCCGGTCAGGCCGACGACGGCGAGGTCTTTGGCCTACGTCTCCGCGCGCTGGACGTGCAGGCGCGCGTGCGCCAGTCGGCGGTGCGCGGTTTTCTCGGTGGCCGGCTGGAACTGATTCCACATCAGTTCTACATCCTTCACGAGGTCGCGTCGCGGCAGATCCCGCGCGTCCTCCTCGCCGACGAAGTGGGCCTGGGGAAGACCATCGAGGCGTGCCTCATCGTTCAGCGGTTGCTCGTGACCGGGCGTGCGACGCGCGTGCTCGTGCTCGTGCCCGAGACGCTCGTGCACCAGTGGTTTGTTGAGCTGCTGCGCCGCTTCAACCTGTGGTTTTCCATCTTCGATGCGGCGCGCTGTGAGGCCGGGGCAGCCGGCGACCCGACCGGGAACCCTTTCCTCGGCGAACAGCTGGCACTCGCGAGCGTGTCGTTTCTGGCGGGCGACCCCGACCGTGCCGCCCAGGCGATCGCGGCGGGGTGGGACATGGTCGTGGTGGACGAAGCGCACCATCTCGCGTGGTCACCGCAGTCGGTGAGTCGTGAATACGCCCTCGTGGAACAGCTGGCGCGTCGCTCGCCCGGGCTGCTGCTGTTGACCGCCACGCCGACGCAACTCGGGATTGAAGGGCATTTCGCGCGGCTTCGCCTCCTCGACCCCGATCGCTACGCCGATCTCCAGACGTTTGTCGCCGAATCCGAAGGCTATACTGCCGTGGCGGAGATTGCCGGGCGCATCCTGGAGGGGAAGCCGCTCAAGCCGAAGGATCACGCCGCGCTCAAACGGATCTTCACGCGCGATGCCGAGGGGCTCCAGCGCCACCTCGATGAGCTTGCCGCGGGCGCGCCGGGCGCGCACGACCGGCTCATCCGTGCCCTGCTCGACCAGCATGGCACCGGGCGTGTGATCTTCCGCAACACCCGCGCCGCCATGAGCGGATTCCCGAAGCGGAGGTACTGCCCCGCGAGGCTCGAGAGCGACAGCCCGCCACTGCTGGCGCGGGTGGCCCGGGAACTCGAGGCCGAGGAGACGGGCAACGAGTCGGGCATCCGGTATTCGTTTCGCGACGACCCTCGCGTGGAGTGGCTCGCGAAATTCCTCAAGGATCACCGGAAGGCCAAGGTCCTCCTCATCTGCCGCTCCCAGCGCAAGGTCGCCGCGATCGAGTCCGCCCTGCAGGATCGCGTGAAGCTCAAGGTCGGCCTCTTCCATGAGGGGCTCCCGCTCGTCCAGCGCGATCGCAACGCCGCGTGGTTCGCCGAACCGGATGGCGCGCAGCTGCTGATCTGCTCGGAGATCGGCAGCGAGGGGCGCAATTTCCAGTTCGCGCACCATCTGGTGCTTTTCGACCTCCCGCTCAATCCGGGCCTGGTCGAGCAGCGCATCGGCCGGCTCGACCGTATCGGGCAGACGGAGACGATCCGCGTGCACGTCCCCTTCCTGGCGGGAAGCGCCGACGTACTCGTCGCCCGCTGGTACGATGAGGGGCTGGACGCGTTCGAAACGCCGCTGCACGGAGGGACGGAGTTCGTCGACCATTTCCGGGAACGGCTGCTCGTGCTCGCCGCTGCGACCGCGCTCGGCGGTGCCCGCGCGGCCGACGCCGCCCGCGAATTCGCGGCCCTTGTCGCCGAGACCGCGGCATTCCGCAAGGCACTGCTGCAGAAGCTCGCCAAGGGCCGTGACCGTCTCCTTGAGATCAATTCCTTCGACCGCGGCGTGGCTGATGGCGTGATCGCACGAATCCGGGAGGCCGACGCCGATCCAACGCTCCGCACCTTCATGGCCGACCTGCTCGACCATTTCGGCGTGCGCATGATCGAGCACGAGGGCGGCGATCTCTCGCTCGACCCGAGTCACGCCTACATCGAGGGCTTTCCGTCCATCCCGCGCGAGGGCATGCTCGCGACCTACGATCGGCGCCGCGCCATCGCACGCGAGGACATCCGGTTCATCTCGGGGGATCATCCGCTGGTGCGGGACGCACTCGACTTGCTGCTCAATTCGCCGCGGGGGACGACGTCGTTCGGCGTCATCGCCTCGGGCAAACCCAACCTCCTGCTGGAGGCGGTTTTCGTGCTCGAGGCCATCGCCGATGCGCGCTGGCACGTCGATGAGTTTCTCGCGCCCATGCCGGTGCGCGTACTCGTGGACGTGCGCGGACGCGACATCACCGATGAGCATCCAGCGGACGAGTTTGCGGCGGACGTCGAGGACGGCGACCTTGCGCGTTTCCTCGAGCGTCCAAGTTTCCGCGCCGACATGGTCCGGGCGCTCGCGGCGGCGGCGGAGCGTGCCGCCGCCGGTCGGCTCGATCCGATCCGACTTCGCGCAGTGGAACGGGCGGAGAGCGTCCTCGCGCCCGCCCTCGAGCGCCTCGTGGCGCTGCAGCGGATCAACGATCTCGTGCGGGCGGAGGAGATCGACCTCGCGCGCGAACGGCTCGAACGCACGCGCGAGGCCATCGGGCAGTCGCGGCTCAGGCTCGATTCGCTCCGGCTGGTCCTCGAGGGGGATGCCGGCGACTAGCGGTCGGCAGGCCGGCCCGAGGTGTGGTTTTGGATCGCAAGGCCCCGGACTGCGTCGGTAATCCCCACCGCCGCCGACTCCGGCCGCCGGCCGCATGTGCGGCGCACACCGGCGCATCCTTCCCGAGAATACCATGAGCGATCCTGCAACGAACGCGTCCGGCACCGTCGCGATCGGCGTCTTCTTCCGCAATGCCGGCAAATACCTGCGCGAATGGTTGCTGTTCCACACCGCCGCCGGCGTTGACAGGTTCTACCTGTACAACAACGACTCCGACGACGATTTCGCGGCGGTGGTCGAGCCTTGGGTGCGACGCGGCCTCGCCGAGGTGATCGACTGGCCCGGCGCGCTGCAGCAGGGGCCGGCGTTTGATGACTGCATCAGGCGCGCCCGCGGGCACGCCACATGGCTCGCCCTGCTGGACGACGATGAGTTCCTTTTCGACAGCCGCGGCGAGCCGCTGGGGGAGGTCCTCCGCGCCTATCCCGACGTCGGCGGCCTGGCGGTCTCATGGTATCTCTACGGCACGTCCGGCCGGATCTACGAGGAGCCGGATTACGTCGTGCGGCGCTTCGTGCGTCGCCGCGCGGAAATCGATCAGCACCACAAATGTATCGTCCGGCCGGAGCGGGTCACACGGACCCTGGTCCTCGGCCACCTCGCGGAGTGCGTCCCCGGATACACGATCGTGGACCAGCTGAACCGCCCGGTCACGACACCCACCTCGGCCACACCGGCGCGCGAGCGGCTTCGCATCAACCACTACCTCACAAAATCCGTGATGGAGATGATCGCGCGCCGGACGGCCCGCGATCCGATCACGGGAGACCAACCGCGCCGTTCGCTCATCGAGTGGCTCACGAGCGAGAAGGACTGGAACATGGTCGAGGATGCGTCGGCACAGCGGTTCCTCGGGCGCATGGAATCGGTCGCGGCGGAATTTCCCGCCTGAGAAACCACGCGGCGCGGCGCCGACGCGCGGAGCCCGCCCGGACGCTGCTTCCGGTGGAGTCACCGGGAGTTCCGGGAGGCATTGTCGGCACGCTTCTGGTCCGCCCGTGCGATCGGTGATTGAACGCGATCAGGGAAACCTTCATCTCCTCCTACAGCTTTCGACCTACCGTTCCCGGTCGGCCCCTTTCCCATGGCTTCGGACAAGCACACCCTCGATGCCCTGAAAATCCATCGCCCTGCCGCAGCGGCTCGTTCGCGGACACCCTGGCTGATTGCGACCATCATCGCGCTGCTGGTGGTCGGCCTCGTCGCTTGGTGGCTGATGCGTCCGAAGGCGATCGCGGTCCGCACCGCCATGGCTCGCGCGGTCGCGATGGAAAACGGCGGGAGCGCCCGGACGCTGCTCAACGCGTCCGGCTACGTCACTGCGCGCCGCGCGGCGACGGTTTCCTCCAAAGTCACGGGCCGCGTCATCGATGTGCTGGTGGAGGAGGGCATGAAGGTCGAGGAAGGCCAGGTGTTGTCTCACCTCGACGCATCCAATGTCACCGTCAACCTGCGCCTGGCCGAGGCCCAGCTGGAGGCCGCTCGCGTGGCGCTGGGCGAGGTGGAAGCCAATCTGGCGCTGGCGGAAAAGAACTATGAGCGCTCGTCGGCGCTCTCCGAGGCCAACGTGGTCAGCGTGTCGGACCTCGACCGCGCCGTCGCGGAGCGTGCGGCCTTGCAGGCCCGGCTCGCGCGCCAGCGCTCGGAGATCCTCGTTGCCGAACAGCAGGTCGCGACCTGGCAGCAGCAGGTCGATGATACGATCATTCGCGCCCCCTTTGCCGGCGTGGTCACCTCGAAGAATGCACAGCCCGGCGAGATGATCTCGCCCATTTCCGCCGGCGGCGGATTCACGCGCACCGGCATCTGCACGCTCGTGGACATGTCGTCCCTCGAGGTCGAGGTGGACGTCAACGAGAGCTACATCAACCGCGTGCAACCCGACCAGCCGGTCGCGGTCACGCTCGATGCCTATCCGGACTGGCGCATCGCCGCCAGGGTCATCGCTATCATTCCCACGGCTGACCGCCAGAAGGCGACGGTGCGCGTGCGCGTCGGCTTTGAGCAGCTCGATCCGCGGATCCTGCCCGACATGGGACTCAAGGTCGCCTTCCAGGAGACCGAAACCCGGTCGGCTCCGACCGGCGTCGCGCGAAGCGCCGTCGTCGTGCCCGCGGGCGCGGTGCGCCGCTCCGGCGATCGCGATGTCGTCTGGATCGTGCGCGACGGGCGCGTGGAGCGCCGTGCGGTCAACGTCGCCGCCCGGCACGGCGACGAAGTGACGGTCGCGGCCGGGTTGAGCGGCGGCGAGAAAGTCGTTATCCAAGCGCCGGATACCATCGCGGACGGCGTCCGCGTCACCGAATCATGAGCACTGCCACCACCACGGACTCCCTGGTCCGCATCCAGGGTGTCGACAAGACCTTCCGCCGCGGGTCCGAGGAGATCCACGTGCTGACCGGCCTCGATCTCGAGGTGAAACCCGGCGAGTTTCTCGCCCTCATGGGGCCGTCCGGCTCGGGCAAGTCCACGCTGCTCAACCTGATCGGCGGCCTCGACCGCGCGACCCGCGGCACGGTCGAGATCGGTGGCGACCGCGTCGACCAGATGTCCGACCGTCAGCTCGCCGGCTGGCGCGCGCGGCACATCGGTTTCGTCTTCCAGTTCTACAACCTGCTGCCCGTGCTCTCGGCCGAGCGCAATGTCGAGCTGCCGCTGCTCCTGACCCACCTGTCCAAGGCCGAGCGTCGCAAGCATGTGGAGACAGTCCTGCAGGTGGTCGGCCTGACCCATCGCGCGAAGGCCTTCCCGCGCACGCTCTCCGGCGGCGAACAGCAGCGCGTCGGCATCGCCCGCGCCATCGTCACCGATCCCACGATCCTGCTCTGCGACGAGCCGACCGGCGATCTCGACCGCAAGTCCGGCGACGAGATCCTCGCCCTCCTGCAGGCGCTCAACCGCGACCAGGGCAAGACCATCATCATGGTCACGCATGACCCGCACGCCTCCCTGCGCGCCAGCCGGATCGTCTACCTCAACAAGGGCCAGCTCTTCGCGCAGCCGCCGGAGTGAGGCTCCGGCCAGACCGAACCCCGGAGGTCCCATGAAGTTCTTCCACCTCGTCTATCGCAACCTCGGGCGGCGCAAGCTGCGCACGGCGCTGACGTTCCTGTCGATCCTCGTCGCCTTTCTCATGTTCGGCGTCCTCAGCGCGATGCGGGTCGCGCTCACCGGGGTGGACAGCATCGCGGACAACAACCGCCTGATCGTGCGCCACCGCGTGTCGTTCCTGCAGCTCCTGCCGCATGCCTACATGGCGCGGATTGCCCGTATCCCCGGTGTGGAGACCGTCGCCCATCAGACCTGGTTCGGCGGCATTTTCGGGGAGCAGAAGGTCCAGTTCGCAACGATCGCGGTCGATCCGGCGACGTTCCTCGCGATGAATCCCGAGTACACGATCGCGGCCGACCAGATGGAGGCCTGGGCGCGGACGCGCACCGGCGCCGTGATCGGGCGGGAGCTCGCGCTGAAGTTCGACTGGAAAATCGGCCAGCGTGTGCCGCTGATCTCGACGATCTGGCCGAACAAGTCGGGAGGCGCCTGGGAGTTCGACGTGGTCGGGATCTACGAGGCGACGAAGAAGGGCGTGGACCAGACGAGTTTCTTCTTCCGCTTCGACTACTTCGACGAGGCGCGGCTCTACGGTGAGGGGCAGGTCGGCTGGTATCAGGTGCGGCTGGCGGACCCGAAGGCGGCCGCCGAGGTCGCAGCCGCGATCGACAATGAGTTCGCGAACTCGGCCGCCGAGACCAAGTCGGAGTCGGAGGCGGCGATGTTCCAGGGATTCATCGCCCAGATCGGCGACATAGGAAAGATCGTCACGGCGATCCTGGGGGCGGTGTTCTTCACCATCCTTCTCGTCGCCGCGAATACGATGGCGCAGTCCGTGCGCGAACGCACCCAGGAACTCGGCGTGCTCAAGGCCATGGGGTTCACCAACGAGCTGGTCCTCGGCGTCGTGCTGGGGGAGGCGATCACGATCGGCCTCCTCGGCGGCCTCGCCGGGCTCGCCGTGGGCTGGTTGTTCGTCACCGGTGTTTCCGAGACGCCGATGATGCGGCAGTACTTTCCGCTCTTCACCCTGCGTTCCGGCGATCTCATCCTGGGCGTCGTGCTGGCACTGGTGCTTGGAATCATCTCGGGCCTTCTGCCGAGCCTGCAGGCGATGCGGCTGCGCGTGGCCGACGCGCTGCGCCGCGACGCGTGACAGGAAGGAAACGTAACCACAAGTTCGCTACGCTGAGCCATGAGCCACAAGTTTTCCCAGATCGGATCGATCACGTTGTTCGGCCTGCGGACGATTCCGCAGCGCAAGGGTTCGGTCCTCGCGGCCGCGGTCGGCATCGCCGGGGTCGTCGCCGTCCTCGTCGGCGTGCTCTCGATCGCCCAGGGTTTTCGTCGGGCCGTGGTGGGAGCCGGGCGCGATGACGTCGCCATCGTCACCCGCAAGTCCGCGCCCAATGAGATGTCGAGCGTGCTCGGCCGCGAGGATGTGCGCCTGATCGGCGACGCGCCCGGCCTGGCGCGCTCGTCGGAGGGAAGCGCCGTCGTCTCGGCGGAGTTGCTGGTGATCATCGAGGTGGAGAAGCGGGCGACCGGCTTGGGGGCAAACGTGCCGTTTCGCGGCGTCGGCGGTGCAGCGGATGCGGTGCGCGACGATTTCGCCATCGTGGCCGGACGCATGTTCGAACCCGGCAGGAATGAGCTGATCGCGGGTGTGTCCGCCGCGCGGGAGTTCGCGGGGCTGGAGGTCGGCGGCGTGGTGCGCCTTGGGCGGACGGAATGGCATGTCGTGGGCCTCTTCCGCAGCGGGGGCGGCATCGCCGAGTCGGAACTCTGGACCGACGCGCCCGTGCTGCAGCAATCCTACCAGCGCGGGGAGTCCTACCAGGCGGTCTATGCCGCGCTGACCTCGCCGGGCGCACTGCAGGAGTTCAAGGATTCACTCTCCGTTGATCCCCGGCTGAATGTGCAGGTGGTGTCGCAGCGCGAGTACCTCGCGGACCAGTCGAACATCACCGCGGCGTTCATCGAGTTCATCGGCTGGGGCGTGGCGATCATGATGGCCGTGGGCGCGATCCTCGGCGCAGTCAACACGATGTACAACGCCGTGGCATCCCGTACCCGCGAGATCGCGACACTGCGGGCGCTCGGATTCGGCGGCGGCTCAGTCGTGGTGTCCGTGCTGCTCGAGTCACTCCTGCTCGCCATCGTGGCCGGCGCGGTCGGTGCGGCCGGTGCCTACCTCGCGTTTGACGGTTACACGGCGTCGACGATGAACTTCCAATCCTGGAGCCAGGTGGCGTTCACCTTCCAGGTCACGCCGCAGTTGCTGATCGCGGCCATGATTCTGGCGACGCTCGTGGGGTTCATCGGCGGGCTGCTGCCGGCGGTCCGCGCCGCCCGAGCCCCGATCGCCGCGTCGTTGCGCGAGACCTGAGCCGAGACGATTCAGGGGGCGCAGGCGGACGCGCCTCCCCGCAGCAGGCCGTCGAGCGAACGCGGCCCGGCGCGGCGAACCCTCCCCTCCCGGCACTGCAATCGATCCGCAGCGTCACCTGCGCCGTCACCTTCGGCCTGTCCTGCGGTCGTGCGGTCCGCCTGCGCCCCGGCTCAGGGTGAGCGGCGACCGGCTGGCGGGCGTGGGCCGGTTGGCCCAGCGACGGCGGGGAAGCGTTGACACGGTCGACACGTTCGAGTGTTGTCGCGGTCGCCCTGTGATGCCTGGCGTCGCGCGGCTCAACCCCAACCCCGAGAACCTGCTGGAGGAAATCCATGGCGAAGCTGTATCGCCTTTGGCTGATTGCGTGCGCCTGCCTTGTGTCGACCGCGACGTGCGTCCCGGCCGGGCGGGCCGTGGAAGGCGATGCGGGTCCCGCGGACCGCGTCGCGGCGTTGCGTGCCGCGATCGCGTATCACGACGAACGCTACTTCAGGCAGGCTGCGCCCGAAATCAGCGACGCCGAGTACGACCGGCTGGCAGAGGAGCTGGCGGCGCTGCTGGCGTCCAATCCTGCGCTCGCGAGCGATGCACCTTCCCGTGCTGTCAGTTCGGACGATCGCAGCGGGCGGTTCCCGACCGCGCGGCATCGTGCGCCGATGGCGAGCCTCGACAAGGTCCACGACGAGGCGGCGCTGCGTGCGTTTCATGCGCGGGTGGCGCGGCACGCGGGTCGGGACGATGTGGCTTACGTCATCGAGCCAAAGGTCGACGGCATCGCGATCTCCGTGACCTACGAGCATGGACGGCTCGTGCGCGCGGTCACGCGGGGCGATGGAAACCAGGGTGATGACATCACGGACAACCTGCGCACGATCGACGAACTTCCGGGCGAGCTGGCAGCCGGGCAAGGCGCTGTCGTGCCGGAAGTGATCGAGGTCCGGGGCGAGGTGTTCCTGACCTTCGAGGCATTCGCCCGCGTGAATCGCGACCGTGAGGCCGCCGGCCTGCCGCTCTTCGCAAATCCGCGCAATGCCGCAGCCGGCACGGCGAAACTCACGGATCCAGCGGCGGTTGCCGCGCGCGGCCTTTCCATCGTGTTCTACGGTCTCGGCGCGTGTGAACCGGCCGCGGTGCAACCTGCCTCGCAGCAGGCGTTGCTGGCACAGTTGCGAGCGTGGGGTTTGCCCACGGTCGAGCGCGTCGGCGTCGCGCAGGGCCCCGACGCGCTCTGGTGCGCAGTCTCGGATCTCAACGCGGCACGCTCCGGCCTGGCGTATCCGACCGATGGAGTCGTCGTGAAGGTGGACGACCTGGCCTTGTGCACGGGGATCGGGGAGGGCCCGCAGGCGCCGCGCTGGGCGGTCGCCTGCAAGTTCGCCCCGGCGCGCGCGAGCACCCGGGTGCGGGCCATCACGGTCCAGGTCGGGCGCACGGGCGTGCTTACGCCGGTCGCGGAGTTCGATCCGGTTTCCCTCCAGGGCAGCACCGTCGGATGTGCCTCGCTCCACAATCGGGAGGCCCTGGCTCGGCGGGACGTGCGCGTGGGCGACCTCGTTTTTGTGGAGAAATCCGGCGAGATCGTGCCCGCCATCGTCGGGGTGGACCTGACGCAGCGCCCTGCTGGCGCGGCGGCATTCGTCTTTCCGGAGACCTGCCCATCGTGCGCGACGCCGGTGGATACGGCTGGGGCGATGGTGCGTTGTCCGAACGAAGCCTGTCCCGCCCAGATCCGGCGGCGGCTCGAGCATTTCGCCTCGGTGGCCGCGGTGAATGTCGAAGGCCTTGGCCCGGCGATGGTTGACGCGCTGGTCAGCCGCGGCTGGATCGATGATCCGGCCGACCTTTACCGGTTGCGGCGTGAGCAACTGCTCGACCTCGGCAGCGACGTGGCCGCGTCGACGGACGCCCTGCTCGCCGCGCTGGAGCGGAGCAAGTCGGCCGAGCTTTGGCGCGTGATCCACGGGCTGGGCATCCCGCGCGTGGGGGAGATGACGGCGCGCGATCTGGCCGAGGTTTTTCCGGACCTGGCAGGCTTCGCGGGGTTGGAGGCGGCGGATTTTGCACCTGGCGGTCGCGCGGCGACGCTCGACCTCGGGCGTGCCACCCGTGAGGCGTTGGTGGCATGGTTCTCGGACGAGCGCCATCGGGAACTCGTCCGCGATCTCGCAGGCCAGGGTGTCGGACAGAACGCTTTGCCCGACGAGGGTGCCGTCCGCACCGCGATCGCGGGAAAGACGTTTGTTCTCACGGGTCGATTTGAACAACTCACACGCGACGATGCCACCGATCGGATACGTGCGGCCGGTGGTCGCGTGGCGGCAAGCGTGAGCCGCCGGACCGATTGCGTCGTCGCAGGCACACACGCGGGTGGAAAACTCGCGCGTGCCCGCGAACTTGGCGTGCCCGTGATCGACGAGGCGGAGCTGCTGCGCCTTCTGGCCACGCCATGAATTCACGGACAGATCGCATCTCGTGCGGTGGAGAGTCTCCGGGCCATCGGTGCCGGGGGACTTTCCACCTTCGGCGTGCTGTCTGCCGGAGCCCGCGCGGTCGCGACAGCGGCTTCAGAAATGTCGTCGCCGTTTCAGGCAGGCGAAACCCATCCGAACGCCTCGTACATCAACCATCCCCCGCGGCTACGTCTTTTCTGAGACGGCTCTAATCGCCTGATTCAGACAACCGAAACCCCAACCCACGAAGACCATGAACCCACGACGGTGTATCGTCCTCGCGGCGGCCTGTGCCGCCGGCTTGCCCAGCGCTTCAGCCCTTACCATCACGGAACTCGGATCGCCTCAGGTCGAGACGTTTGACTCGCTCGCGATCGCGGGCAGCGCCGACATCCTGCCGAGCGGCTGGTTCTTTTCCGAATCGGGCACGGCAGCCAACACCACCTACGCGGCCGGCACGGGTTCCGGATCGACCGGAAACACCTACAGTTTTGGCGCTGCAGGTTCGGCCGACCGGGCGTTGGGCAGCCTGCGCAGCGGCAGCCTCGTGCCGCTGTTCGGCGTCCAGCTGGTCAACGCCACGGGCAGCGTGATCGACTCGCTCGCGCTGGCCTACACCGGGGAGCAATGGCGCCTCGGGACGGCCTCGCGCGTCGACCGCTTGGACGTTCAGTACAGTCTCAACGCCAGTTCGCTGATCAGCGGACTGTGGATGGACCTTGATGCCCTGGATTTCGTCAGCCCCGTCACCGCGGGCACGACCGGCGCGCTCGACGGAAACAATGCCGCAAACCAGGTCGCGCTTGCGGCCTCGCTCACCGGACTCGGGCTGGACAACGGTGCGTCGCTCTGGTTGCGCTGGGTCGACCTGGATGCGGCGGGTGCCGACGACGGCCTTGCGATCGACGATTTCCGCGTGACCGCGCGCGGGCTGGCCACGCCGCCCGTCCAGGCGGTGCCGGAGTCATTGCCGGCGGCGGGTTGCCTCGGCGTGGCGCTGCTCGGACTCGCGATGGCGCGGTGCGGGTTGTCTACTCGCGGGCGGGCGACGCAGCCGGCGCCACGCATTCAACCGGGAGCAAAGGCATCGGCGTCGAGCTTGCGTTAAACCGTCGGCGCCCTTCGTCAGACGGCAGCAGAAAAAAGCCCGCGGCTTTTCGGCCGCGGGCTTTGTATTCAATGACTGAATGCGTTGATCAGGCGCCGGGCGTGGTCACGTCGTCGCCGGCAGCGGCGGGGGCAGCGGGGGCCTCCTGGACTGCGGGAGCCGCGGCCGCGGCCTTGGACTTTTCCTGTGCCTCGATCTCGGCGAGGGCGGCCTTGCGGCTCAGGCGCACGCGGCCCTTCTCGTCGATGCCGACGCACTTGACCACCATCTCGTCGCCCATCTTGCAGACGTCCTCCGTGCGGCGCACGCGGAAGTCGGCGAGTTCCGAAATGTGCACCAGGCCTTCCTGGCCGGGGAGCACTTCCACGAAGCAGCCGAACTCCTTGATGCCGCGGACGACGCCGCGGTAGATCCTGCCTTCCTCGATCTTCGCCCCGACGGCGGAGACCTCGGCCACGGCGCGGCGCATCGCGTCCATGTTGTTGGAGTAGATGTAGACCTTGCCGGAGTTGTCCTCGTCGATGTCGATCTGGGCGCCGGTGATCTCGACGATGCGCCGGATATTCTTGCCGCCCGGGCCGATGAGGGCGCCGATCTTTTCGGGATCGATCTGGACCGTCTCGATGCGCGGCGCGTGCGGGCTGAGCTCCTTGCGCGGCGTGCCGATCGTGGCGGTCATGTTCTCGAGGATCTTCAGGCGCGCCTCACGCGAGCGGGCCACGGCCTCGCGCACGATGTTGAACGGCAGGCCGCTGATCTTGAGATCGAGCTGGAAGCCGGTGATGCCCTCGGTGGTTCCGGCGATCTTGAAGTCCATGTCACCGAAGTGATCCTCCTCGCCGAGAATGTCGGTGAGCGTGATGAACTTCGTGATCTCACCGGCCTCGTTCTTCTCCGTTACCAGGCCGACGGAGATGCCGGCGACGGGCGCGATGATGGGCACGCCCGCGTCCATGAGCGAGAGGCAGCCACCGCAGATCGAGGCCATCGAGGTCGAGCCGTTGGAGGCCATGATCTCGGACACGATGCGGATCGTGTAGGGGAACACATCCTCGGTCGGGACCACCGGGAGGAGCGAACGCTCGGCGAGGGCGCCGTGGCCGATCTCGCGACGGCTCGTGCCGCCGAAGCGGCCGGTCTCGCCGGTGGAGAAGGGCGGGAAGTTGTAGTGGAGAACAAACGACTTGCTCTTCGGGCCGCCGGTGAGGCCGTCGAGATCCTGCGCCTCGGTCTGGGCGCCGAGCGTGGCGATCACGAGCGCCTGGGTCTCGCCGCGTTGGAAGATGGCGGAGCCATGCACGCGGGGGAGCACGCCGACCTCGGACTTGAGTTCGCGCAGCTCGTTGGTGCCGCGGCCGCCGGAGCGGTAACCAGTGTTGAGGATGAGGCCGCGGTAGGCGTCCTCCTGCAGCTCCTCAAAGGCGAGTTCGACGTGGAAGGGATCGAAGTTGCCCTCGCCGAGTTCGGCCGTGAGCGCGGCCTCGGCTTCCTCCTTGGCGGCGCCGACCGCGTTGTTGCGGTCCTGCTTGCTCTTGGCCTTCACGCCCTCGGTCACCTTGGCGCGTGCGACCCGTTCGATGATCTCGAAAACTTTGGGCTCACAGGTGTGGAGCTGGAACTCGCGCTTGGCCTTGCCGTGTTCGGCCGCGAGCTGCTTGATCGCCGCGATGATCGGCTGGACAGCCTGATGGGCGAACTCGAGGGCGGCGACAAACCGGTCCTCGGGGATCTGGTCGCCCGAGCCCTCGATCATCAGCATCTCCTTTTCCGTGCCGACGTAGATCAGGTCGAGGCTCGATGAATACATCTGCTCGATCGTGGGGTTCACGACGAACTTGCCGTCGATCTCGCCCACGCGCACGCAGGCGGCGGGTCCGTTCCACGGAATGTCCGACATGGCGAGGGCGGCGCTGGCGCCGTTGACCATCGCGATATCGGGCTCGTTGGTCTGATCGGTGGCGAGGAGCAGGCCGATGATCTGCACCTCGTTGAGGAATCCCTTCGGGAAGAGCGGGCGGCAGGGGCGATCGCACAGCCGCATGGTGAGGATTTCCTTCTCGGAGGGACGACCCTCGCGCTTGAAGTAGCCGCCGGGGAAACGACCCGCGGCGGAGAACTTCTCCCGGTATTCGACGGTGAGCGGAAACCAGGTCTGGCCGGCCTTGACCTTTTCGGCAGCGGCGACGGCGACAAACACGATGGTCTCGCCGATCTGGACGGTGACGGAACCGTTGGCCAACGCGGCCAAGGAACCTGTGCTGAACGTGATCCCGGCGCTCGGGACCGCGAGTGAGTACTTCTGATTCATTACGATCTAGTTGGAATAAGGCGCGCCAACCAGACCCATCGGATGAGAGATTTCCGGCTGCCTCCGGCCTGGGCTTCGCTGCTGCACGATGGCGGGGCGGGGGCAATCGGAAATGTCTCAGCCTGGACTCGGGCTGGCGAGCGAGGGTTTACATTTCGATACGAACGACAGCGAGGAAACGGATAAACCACGTCGGCGTCGCGCCGAAAGTGCGCTGTCGGGGCAGAATCCGCAAGAATCACGCGCCCGACCTGCGGGCGAGGCTGGCAGCGCGGGAAACGACGCCAAGCTCTTGCCGCACGCGGTCGGGCGTGCCATGGACGAATCTGCGCGAGGCGCGCCAGCGCCCGGGGCGGTTGGCGCGCGATCGCCGTCTCGTGAACTGACCTACCTGCGCAGCCCGAGGCGCTGCAGGAGTTCGTTATAACGGGCGAGGTCGGTCCGCTTCAGGTAATCCAGCAGCTTGCGGCGACGGCTCGCGAGGGCGAGCAGGCCGCGGCGGGAGTGGAAATCCTTGCGGTGAACACGAAGGTGTTCGGTCAGGTGACTGATGCGAGCGGAGAGGAGCGCGACCTGCACTTCGCAGGATCCGGTGTCCTTCTCGTTGACCTTGTACTTGCTGATTACTTCCTGTTTATTAACGATTTCTGACATGTTTCGGTGTTTTGGTTACTGCACCATCCCCGGCCCCGCACCAGCGGAGCCGCAGAGCCAGCCGAAGCCGGTTCTGCCGTTGGCCACCCGCACGAGGCGGATGGGGACGTGGAAGCAGATCGAAACCGACGATCTACTTCTGGCGTAAGGGCAGATGTTCATGAGCAGGATTTCAGGCCGCAAGAAGAAAAGCAGGGCTCGGGCCAGATCCCGGGGGCGCGATGTGGGGGGTGTCTCCTCATCGAAAAAAGCGGTCTGAAGCTTCGCGGCAGCGTCGCACACGGCAACGTTCAAATCGGCTTCCCTGCGTGAATCTTTCGCGTCGTGATTCGCCTCTTCGGCCCCGCCCACGATGACCCCGATTCCGATCACGATCCTGCAGGCCCGTCGTTTCATGCTGGGACGCCTCGGCCTCGCGCAGGCCTACCCGGATGTCGCTGCTGCGCTGACAGATCTGAGCTTTGTGCAACTCGATCCGATCAACGTGTGTGGCAGAATGCACGATTTGATCCTGCGCAACCGTGTCGCGGGCTATCGCGAAGGGGACCTGTTGCGCTATGTGCATCCGGGAGATCGCGCGAGCCGGCCCGGATTCGAGCATTACCTGCCCGGCCGGGGTATTCTGGTCACGTTCCCGATCGCGTTCTGGCCCGTGGTTGCGGCGATCACGGCAGCCCGCCGCGGCCGCGGAAGTGATCTCGGGCCGCCGAGGCGCCTGTCCGCCGCGGAGGGGAAGGTCGGGGAGCTCATCCTGCGCGAACTTCAGGAGCGCGGTCCGCTCACCTCGGATGATATCGAACACGAAGGTCGGGCGATGACGGCGTGGGGCACTCCCGGCCGGCTGGTGAAGCACGTGCTCGAGGCGATGTTTCATCGCGGGGAGGTCTTGATCGCCGGACGTCGCGAATTCCGGCGCATCTACGACCTTCCCGAGCGCGTGATTCCTGAGGACATACGTGCACGGCCACTCCCGGGGAGCGATGAGATCCAGCGCGCGCTGGCGCTGGCCACGCTGCGCCAGCGGCGACTCGTTGCGCTGCCGCGTGCGCAACGCGCCTGTGTGCCCGATCTCATCCATCTCGTCCGTCTCGGCAGTGGCGCTGAACTCCAGGTGCTGCGCGAGGACTTGCCGGCGCTCGAGACTGCCCAGTCGGCGGGCGATCAGCCCGAAGCGGATCTGACCGTGCGCCTGCTCGCGCCGCTCGATCCGCTGATCTACGACCGCGAGGTGGCGCGACGCGTCTGGGATTTTGATTACACTTGGGAAGTCTACACGCCGCCGGACAGGCGCGTGCGCGGCTATTACGCACTGCCCGTCCTCTCGCGCGGGGAGATTGTCGGCCATGTTGAGCCGCGAGCGGACCGGGCGGCGCGACGGCTGCGCGTGATCACGCGCAGCGTGCGACGGGGGCACGTCACGCGCGACGCCGTGGCCGACCTGGCGCGGTTTCTCGCGCTGCGCCCGCCGGGCCGATCTGCAAAAGCGTTGAGGCGGCGGCGCCGGCGCGGCTAGCTGAACGTCTCTCCTGCCCGTTCCTCCTTCCATGCGTGTTCGCTCCTGGATCGTCCTCGGTTTCCTTCTCTGCGCGCTGGTGCGTGTCGCCCCGGCGCGGACCTTCACGGTCGCCGTCTACAACGTCGAAAACCTCTTCGACGTCGATGGGGTGAGCCTCTTTGAGGATTATGCGCCTGACCGCTACGGTCCCCAGCAGCTCGCCCGCAAACTCGAGAACACCTCAAAGGTGCTCCAGCGATTCAACGGCGGCGACGGCCCGGACATCGTTCTCCTCTGTGAGATCGAGGCGGACCAGACGCCGGAAACGACCGTCGCGGACGTCGACGCCTTCCTGAAGAAGCACGCGCGTACCAAGGCGAGGACCTTGCTCACGGCCAAGGACCGCCTGACGCCTGAACTGGCGGGCATTCCCGCCCATGTGTGGCTGCTCAAACAGCTGCGCGACGACCGGCTCTCGCCCTATCGTGTCGCGGTCGGTCGCTGGCGTGCGGATCCAACCGGACACGTCGTGGCGCAAACGAACGTCGTGCTCACGCGTTTCCCGATCGTCGAGGAGCGCACGCACGACACGGACGGCGCGCGCGGCATCCTCGAGGTCGTCCTCGAGGTCGACGGGCACCGGCTGCACGTGTTCAACAATCACTGGAAGTCCGGTGCGAGCGATCCGGCCACCGAGCCCGTGCGACTGGGCAACGCCCGCGTGCTGCGCGAGCGCCTCGACGAGCTCCTCCACGCCGATCCGAACGTCGATGTGATCATCGGCGGCGACTTCAACTCGCAGTACAACCAGAAGCAGCGCTACCCGCAGATGCCGCGCACCGCGATCAACGACGTGCTCCGCTCGCAGGGCGATGAGCTCGCGCTGCTCCATCCCGGGGGGCCGGATCTCTATAACCTCTGGTTCGAGCTTCCGAACGAGCGCCGCGGCAGCGACGTGTTCAAGGACGAGTGGGGCACGCTCATGCAGATCCTTGTCACACGCGGTCTCTACGATTTCAACGGTATCCAATATCTTGATAACACATTCGCCGTCGGCGCCTTCCCTGGGCTCAATGCCGACGAGCAGTCGCGCCGGCCGGTCCGCTGGAGGTTCGCCGGCGACGGTGGGGGTTTTTCCGATCATTTTCCCGTCTTCGCCATGTTCCGCACGGTCGAGGACGGACGCCGCGACGAATGGTCGCTGCCGACGAATCCCAGCCGGACGGCGACCGGGCCCGCGGAGGCCGTGCCGGCGCCCCTGCCGCTGGATTCGGCCGTCGACGTCGCCGCGCTGCCGCGCGATCGCGAGTTCCGCACCGCGGAAAACGCCGGCAGGCTCTTTCGCGTATCCGGCAAGGTGATATCGACGAAGCCGTTCCGACTCGCGGTGAACGGCTCGACCGGGGGCGAGATCGTCCTGTGGGTCCGCGACTCCGCGGTGCGCAGTGCGTTCTTTGGGCGCTACACGCCCGGCGACACGCTCACGGTGACCGGCGAACTCAGCCAGTACCGCGGAGAGTGGCAGATCGTGGTGCCTGACATCGCGATTCCCCGGAGCTGAACGCGCGGACCGGCGGCCCCCGGCCCGCCGGGGCCGGAGGCCGCCCCGCCCTTCGGGTGCGACGCTCGCGCTCAGGGCGCGGGCTGGCCGAGCGAGCGGATGTAGGCGGTCACGGCTTCCGCATCGGCGCGGCTCATGCGGTAGGGCGGCATCGGCGGCCGGGTGGGCGGCATGTTGTTGGGCCGTTCCCCGGTGGTGAGATAACGGACCATGGCTGCGTCATCCCAGCCCGGGGGCAATCCGGCGATTGCCGGGGCCGAGTTCGCCCAGGCCGGCATCGGCGCGGTGGGCGCGAACGGGATCGGGGAGCCGGTGAGGTGGCGGCCTTCAAGGAAGGAACCGTCGCGGGCGCGGGGCGAGTGGCAGTCGATGCAGAGCCCGACGCCATGGACGAGGTACTCGCCGCGCTTCACCTGGGCAGAATGGGGCCCGGGGGTGGGCGGCTTGCTGGAGCCAACGGAGTCCGCGAGCGCGACCAGCCCGCAGAGGGCGAGCGCGATGGCGGCTCCGGTCACGAGGAGGGATCGTGATGTATTCATAGGAGGGTGATGGATCGATGAAGGGACGAGTCTACCGTGTTGGTGGCTTCGCTGGACAGTGACCGGACGGGTGGGGCCGTACGGACCAGACGGCCCGCACCGATCGCGGGATGGGGTGAAGGTCGCGCGGCGTGGATCGGACCGGTGCGGGCTCGGTGGACGCGAACCATGGCCGGAGCTGCGTGGCGATGGTGAGCCGGCGCCACGTGCATCCGGCCAGCCAATACGGTCATGCCGCGCGGCGCGGCGGCGCGTTGCCCAGCCGTCAGGAAGCGGAGGTCTTCAGCGGCTCCGCAGCTCCATCGGGAGCCTCGAACCGGGCGGAATCATCGTGGCCCGTGGCCTTCGACTCGGCTGCGCGACGCAGGGCCGCAGCCAGTGCCTCGGGTCGCGTCGGTTTGCTCAGGTAGTCGTTCATGCCGGCCTCGATGCATTTGTCTCGATCGCCTTGCATGGCATTTGCAGTCATGGCGATGATCCGCACCTCGTGGCGCCTTGGATGCTCGCCGAGCCGGCGGGTCGTGTCGTAGCCGTCGAGTTCCGGCATCTGGCAATCCATGAAAATGACATCGTACGGCACGCGTTCGAAGGCCTCGAGCACTTCGATGCCGTTGCAGGCCAGGTCGGCCTCGTAGCCGAGTTTTCTGAGCTGCATGCGGGTGAGCCGCTGGTTCACCGGGTTGTCCTCCGCCACCAGCACCCGCAGGGGCGGCATCGGTTCGGATGGCGCGGGATGCCGGTGCGCAGCGGGCTCAACCGCCTTGTCGCCGCCGCGAGCTCGCTGGATGCTCTGCAGCAGGTCACGCTGTCGGATCGGTTTTGGCATCGAGGCCGCGACCCCCATCTTCGCGAGAGCACTCGGGTTGAAGCGTCGGTCGACCGAGGTGAGCAGGACGAGCGGCACCTTCGCAAAGCGCGTGTCGCCGCGGATCGCGCGGGCGAGGGCGATGCCGTCGCGGCCGGGCATGTGCAGGTCGAGCAGGGCCAGCCCGTACGGGTCCCCGATCTGTTCGGCACCATTGAGCTTGAGAAGGGCCTCCTCTGCGCTTGCGGCGAGGTCGAGTCGCACGCCGTACGGCTCGAGGTAGTGCTGAAGCACGGAGCGACTCACCTCGCTATCGTCCACCCCGAGCACGCGCAGGCCCTGCAGCGATTCGGGAGCCGTCTCGTGAGGCGTCTCGCTCGCCCGGGCGAACTCGACGACGAACCAGAACGTCGAGCCCTCGCCGGGGGCGCTCCGCACGCCGATCGTCCCGCCCATCTGGTCGACGATCTGCCGGCAGATGGCGAGTCCCAGGCCGGTGCCGCCGTACTTCCGCGTCGTCGAGGTGTCCGCCTGGCTGAAGGCGGCGAAGAGCTTCTGCTGCTCCGTGGGCGTCATCCCGATGCCGGTATCTCTGATTTCGATACGAAGAGTGACGCTCGAGGCGGTGGCGCGCTCCTGGCTGACGATCACGGAGACGTGGCCGGTCTCGGTGAACTTGATCGCGTTGCCCACGAGGTTGAGGAGAACCTGGCGGAGACGGCTGGGATCGCCCCGCAGACGCTGCGGCAGCGAAGCCGGCACGATGGCGGCGAGTTCGAGGCGCTTCGCGGCCGCACGGGCGGCGAGTATGTCGAGCGAGCCGTCGACCGTTTCCGCGAGGTCGAAGTCGACGGTCTCGAACTGGAGCTTGCCGGCCTCGATCTTGGAGAAGTCCAGGATGTCGTTGAGGACGGTGAGCAGGGCCTCGGCGCTGTTGCGGATGGTGAGGGCGAAATCGCGCTGGTCGTGATCCAGGCTCGTGTCCAGGAGCAGATTGCTCATGCCGATCACGCCGTTCATGGGCGTGCGGATTTCATGGCTCATGTTCGCGAGGAACGCGCTCTTCGCCTTGGTGTTCGCCTCGGCGGCGTCGCGGGCGCGCTCGAGTTCCTCCTCCACCCGCTTGCGCTCGGTGATGTCGCGGGCCACGCACAGCACGCCCGTGACGCGTTCGTCTTCGGCGAGGAAGCGCGCGGCCACCTCGACCCACACGGCCCGGCCGTCCTTGCGGCGAAACTGTGTCTGGAACGGCTGGATCTCCCCGCCCGGCTGCGCCTGTTCCATGGCCTGATGCACACGCGAATGCTCGGCCTCCGGGATCAGGTCGAAAACGGTCAGCCCGGCGAATTCCTCCGCCGCATAGCCGGTGATCGCCTCGCCCGCGGGATTCGCGAGCGTGAAGCGGCCGGCGAGATCGTGCATGAAGATGAAGTCGCTCGCCTTCTCGATGATGTTGCGCTGGCGATCCTCCAGGCGCGCCTCCTTGATCAACTGCTCCCGGATCTGGCCTGTCTGGTGCTGGACGCGGCGGCGCAGAGAATAGCCCCACGCCGAGGCCAGGCCCACCACCACCGCCAGACCGCCGGCGAGCCATTTGGCGTGGGTCACGGTGAACCATGAAGGTTGATCCAGCACTTCGATGTCCGCGTGCGAGCGAAGCTGCAGGCTGAAACGATCCACGCGATGACGCTCATCGTAGACGACACGGTAGACACCCGTGAGACGCACGCGTGAACCGGTGCGCGGGAGAGGTTCGCCCGACGATGCGCTCGTCTCCTCGAGCAGTGCCTCGAACGTCGTGCCGCCGTGGGTCAGGTTGATGATCAACGTGCGATCCGCACGCGTCGCACCAAGCACCAGGCCCGCGACGCGCACCAGCGTGCCATCGAGATCCTCGGGGAGCAGCTCGGCGGGATCCAGCTCGATCACGGGCGGCGGTGCTGCCGGGCCGACGGCGCGATAGACAGCCTCGCGCAGCACGGTGCGCGGGCCGTCGAAGCCCGGAAGCCCCGCGACCTCGACCTCCGTTCCGATCTCGAGCGGCGTGCGGGCTCTTGTGTAGGCGACGATCCCGCCGGAGCCGTCGTTCACCACGATTTCTCGCCCCGGCGCCTGCCAGAGCAGCGGGCCGCGAACCCGGATGCGCTGGCCCATCGAGACGCGTCCGCGAAACTGCCGCAACGTGCCGATCTCGCGCAACTCGACCGCGAACGGTTCGCGCGGCGCGGGCTCGGCCTCATACACCTCGCTCGCGTCGTTGAGCCAGATGCGCACCCCGGTGAGCTGCCGTCGCTCGTTGGCTTCTGCCGCACAGATGCCGGACATTTCCACCAGGGCGCCCACGAAACGATCGAGCGCGGGATCGTGCGGCAGGTAGGCCTGGAACTCGCCGCCCGACGTGAAGGCTTCGAGCACGCTCCACGTGCCATCGCGGCTCACGGATCGCACGTAGCCCGTCAGTTGGACGCGTTGAGCCTCCTCCACGCCCGTGAGCGCCTGCTCCAGGGTCACCCGCGGTGCAGGCGCGAGGTCGGCGCTGCCATTGAGCCGCACGATCTCAGGCACGACGACCGGGGCGAAGGCTCCGAAACGAACTTGTCCATGGATCTCCACCAGGGCTCCCTTGGGAGCCGGAACGGCGGTGAGGTCCGTCCTTAAAACCTCGATACCGCCGGAAGCGTCGCGTACGAAGAAGGATGGATGCGCGGGGTTTGACCATGTGACCACGCCATTGAGCCGGACGCGCGGGCCCTCGTCGACCTCGGCGCGCGAGAGCCGTATCACCTGGTCCGCAAGGCGGTAGATGAGGGCGGACTGCGATGCATCGCTCGCCTGGCTCGGGCGTCCCTCGGCGGCCCGGATGAGGGGACGGGCAAGCGTCCAGTCGGCACCATCGCGGACCGGGTAGCCGCGGATCTCGACGCTCCTGCCGTTCTCGATGTCCCGGAACTGCTTTGTCGCGAGTCGGAGCTGGCCGGAGGCATCCCTCACGATCACCTTGCCGCTACGCGTATCCAAGGAATGGATCACGCCGGCTGCCTTGACCATGCGGTCCCCGGGCGCCTCGGCGAGTTGCTCGATCGGGATCGCATCCATGTTGAACGCGGGGTCGGCCTCAAGGCGGCCCGAGGAACGGACCGTACCCATCCGGCCGATCCAGAGGTCCACCGTCTTGAGCCGGCTCTCCATGTCGCGCAGGATGGCGACGCCCTCCACCGTGATCAGGTGGCCGGTGAGGTCGAGGAACGCGTCGTTGCTGGTGAGACGCGCCCGTGCCTCCACGCGGTGGCCGTCCACGAGCAGGGTGAGGCCGATGTGGGAGGGATCGATCTCCTCCTGCCGCTCCACCAGGCCGGTCACCCGGACGGTGCGCGCATCGTAGTCGCCGATCCGGGCGAAATCCCGGGTGAGATCGACCGGCTCGATCGGCTCGTAGGCCGATACCGTCGTGACGCGCTGCACCGAGCTCATCGCCATCGTTTCCGAGGGACGGATCAGGCCCTCGATTGTGACAACCTGTCCGGTCGAGAGCGCGATATCCCTGCGATCGACATTGAGGAATCCCACGGCGCCGGCGTTCTCGTACCAGAGGAGGCTCCATTCCGCATCGAAATAGGTAATGTGCAGCTGGATACTGAACCGGTGCAGCATTTCCTTGTGGATGGCGTCCACGCTGTAGTAGGCCGCCATGGTATCCAGAAGGGGCAGATCCTCCGGCCGGACGGTTGTCTGCCGTGGTGAACGCGCGGTTTCCTTCTCCGCGAGCGTGCGCACCATGGCGCGCTCCAGGGTCCAGTGGCCGCGGGCCCAGACCGGGTGGCCGGAGACCTCCACCGTGCTCCCGCTCTCGATACCCAGGCGTTGTGCCGTGGCGACACGGATCCCGGGCCCCGGGGGATCACTGAGCATGAAGCCCAGGCCCGGCATGACTTCGGAAGCCTGGCCCCGCATGCGCAACGGCTGCGCTGCAGGCGCCGTCTCGACGCTGCTCGAAAGGGTGACTGGTCGCGTGAAGCGGTCGTGGTCCGCGATGGGGCGATGCGAGCGAATCTGGTCGGGGCGACCGATCCAGAACTGGGCGAGCACCGGGGATTGGGGATCGGTCTCGAGGCTGAAGACGCCGTCAGCCGTGATGATGCGTCCGGTCAGGTGGGGAACGGGTTCCTCGCGATTGACCAGAAGACGTCCGAGCAGGGCCCGTCCCTCCACGATGAGGCGCAGTTCCTGGTGGGTGGGATCGGTATCGGTCTGCGCCTCGACCAGCGCCTCGATTTGAACCAGGCTGTTATTGACGCGGGCCGTATCGCCCGGGTCATCAAAGACAGTCACGGCGGAGAACGGCTGCGCCTTCGCCAGCACGCTCACGGCAAAGTCCGACAGTTTGAAGCCGGATTGGGGGACGTAGCTTCCCTCGATGCGGATCAGGTCGCCGGTGCGTATGTCGGGAATCGCGTTGCCTAATGGGACGTACGAGGCTCCGCCAGCATCCGAGCCCCAGAGGATCTTCCAGTGCGGATCGAAGTAGGTCACCTGCAGATCGATCTGCACCGCGACGGACTCCTGACCCGCTCCCCCAGGCAGTTCGTTGATCTGCCGTAGCGTGCGGAGGATCGGCGACTTGGCCTGAGCGGCCGCGGAAGGTGAGACGGCGGGGGTCTGACCGGACGCGAGGGACGTGATCGCGCATGCCCAAGCCAAAATGACCACGGGCCACGGAATCCTTCGGGTAATGAGTCGGATGGAGTGGTGTGGGAGGACGACGATCAAGTGAGGAGAGCGGGGGCGCTTGATAATCTTTTTATCGGATCATGCGGACCGCGCTGGAATACATCCGCACGCGTCGGCTGTCGGGTGAACACCCGAGCGTGTCCCGCGTGGAATCGCCACCCAGGCGCGAGGCGGGCTCCCAGCCCGCGAACGGGCCCGGGCGCGTGGATTCCGCGGGCTTGCGTGCCCTACACCGCAAGCTTGGCCGCTGCAGGGGCTTCAACCATCTCCGCGCGGCTCCGACCTGCGGAGACGGCAAAGGGCCGGATGGGGATCCCGGCAGCGACTACGGCACTCGTGGAACAGCCCGAGGGCGCTCAGTTCACCTTCCGCGACCCCAGGGTCTCGTGCCGCCACTCGACGAGCGTGCCGTCGCGCAGGATCAGCGTGCTCTCGGTCGTCGCATAGAGGGTTTCCACGGAGTAAACCGGCTCCGTGATCGTTTCCATCTGCCCGGTAAGCGGGTTTTCGCGTGAGTAGCTCGTCGACCCGGTGGGGATGTGCCGCGATCCGCTCGGATAGACGGACCTGTAGAGCCAGGCCTCCCCCGGCCCGGCCGGAGCTTCGAGGACGGTGATCCGGTCGGGTTCGCCGAGCAGTGCGCGCACACCCTCCGCGCTCATGCCCTTCTCCAACTTCTTCATGGCGCTGCGGCGGTCCTGGCCGGCAGGTTTGCCGGACGGGGCGGAACGGCCCTGGCCTTCGCCGCCTCCGGAAGGCGCCGAGCACGCGCCTGCGAGCAGCGCGGCGAGGGAAATGATCGAGCAGTAGAGGAGTGATTTCATGGGGAGGGAATCGTGAATGCGGTGCCATGAAAGCACGGCATGGCATCGAAAGTCGATAGGCGAGTGGACGGTCGCCAGCGGCAAATCGTGTTTGTGAGATCATCAGGACCGTTCTGGTCCTGAACGGCGGTCCGTGCATCGGAGGTCCGGCCGCGGCGAAACCCCGGCCCGCGTTGGAGAACGCTATGTTCCCCAGAGGGCGATCTGAAGAAGAAGGGTCCATGCAGTATCGCACGGCCCGTCCCTCGCGCCGGTCCCAGACGACGAGAGCCGCCCGGTCGTCGGGCGGCTCTCGGAAGTCCTTTCGCGGATGGCGTCCGTTGACTCAGCCGAGCTGGGCAGTCGCGGCGACGACGGTCTCGGGCGTCATGCCGAGTTCCTTCATCACGACCGGGAATGGCGCGGACATGCCGAAGCGGTCGATCGCGATGATCTTCCCCTCCGGGCCGACGTACTTGTGCCAGAGCGCGGACACGCCCGCCTCGATGGCGATGCGCTTGCGGCAGGCCGGCGGGAGCACGCTGTCGCGATACTCCTGCGGCTGCTTGTCGAAGCGGGCCATGGACGGCATCGAGATCACGCGGGTGCCCGCGCCGAGCTGTTTGGCGGCGGCGATCACGTGCTGCAGCTCCGAGCCCGTGGCGATGAGGATGAGCGACAACGGCGCGCTCTCCTTCACGGCGATGTAAGCGCCCTTGAGCACGCCTTCACGGCGCGTCTGCACGGGGATGTCGTTCTGATTCGGGAGCGCCTGGCGGGTGAGGGCGAGCATCGTCGGTCCCTCGGTGTTCTCGAGGGCGGCGGCGAAGGCGCCGGCGGTCTCCTCGGGGTCGCCCGGGCGGATCACGTCCATGTTCGGGATGAGGCGCACCGACGAGATGGTCTCGACCGGCTGGTGCGTCGGGCCGTCCTCGCCCACGCCGACGGAGTCGTGCGTGTAGATGTAGACAACAGGAAGGCGGGCCAGCGCGGCGAGGCGCATGGAGGGGCGCGAGTAGTCGGCGAAGACCAGGAACGTCGCGCAGGACGGGCGGAAGATGCCGTCGTAGGCGATGCCATTGCTGATCGCCGCCATGGCGTGCTCGCGGATGCCGTAGCGGATGTTGCGGCCGCCGCGGTTGGCCTTGTCGAAATCCGGGGCCGCCGCGATGTAGTTGAACGTCGAGCCGTAGAGGTCGGCGCTGCCCGACATGAGGAGCGGCAGCTCGGCGGCGATCGGCTGGAGCACCTCGCGGCCGGCGGCGCGCGTGGCGAGCTTGGCGTCGGTCGGGAATTCCGGGATCTTTTCCAGCAGCTTGACGGCCGAGGGCTGCACCGTGCGCTGGTTGAGGAGCTCCGCGAGCTGCGGGTTGACCGTGCGCCAGGCCGAGTAGAGCTTCGTCCACTTCTTGTAGTTGCGCTGCAACTTCGCCTTATGCTCGGCGAAATAGGCGGTGACATCGTCGCTGACGTAGAAGTGCTGGTCGGCGGGCAGGCCCAGGCCGGCGCGCGCGGCGTCGCCGAACTTCGCGCCGCCTTCGCCGTGACCCTTGTTCGTGCCCTGCACCTCGGCGATGCCCTTCGCGATGATCGTCTTGGCGATGATCGCCTGCGGGCGGCCGGAGGAGGCACGCTTCGCGCGATTGATCGCGCCGAGGATCGCCGCCATGTCGTGGCCGTCGGGGAGCAGGATCACATCCCAGCCCATCGCCTTGAAGCGCTTGGCCGAGTCCTCGCTTTGCGTCTTGTCGGCCATCGCGTCGAGCGTGACGTCGTTGGCGTCGTAGATGAGGATCAGATTGTCCAGGCCCTGGTGGCCGGCGAAGGACATCGCCTCCATCGCCACGCCTTCCTGCATGCAACCGTCACCGGCGAGGCAGATCACGTGGTTGTCGAAGATCTTGTGCTCGGCCGTGTTGAAGCGCGCCTCGGCCATCTTGCCGGCGACGGCCATGCCGACCGCGTTGCCCACGCCCTGACCGAGCGGGCCGGTCGTGCACTCCACACCGGGCGTCTCGTGAAACTCGGGGTGCCCTGGCGTCTTGGAATGGAGCTGGCGGAACGCCTTGATGTCATCCATCGACACGGCGTAGCCGCTCAGGTGCAGCCACGCGTAGAGGAACATCGAGCCGTGGCCGGCGGAGAGGACGAAGCGGTCGCGATTGAGCCAGCGGGGATCGTCGGGGTTGTGCTGGAGGGCGGCGCCGTAAAGCACCGCGCCGATCTCGGCGGCGCCGAGCGGGAGGCCGAGGTGGCCGATGCCGGCCTTGTGGACGGCGTCGATGGCGAGACCGCGCGCCTGGGCGCAGGCTTTGGCGAGGATGTCAGTATTCAATGCCATGGCTTTTCGTGGGAAAGGGTGGGTGTGGGATTGGGGACGCGTGTCGTGTCCGGGAATCGCGAACGCAAGCGCATGGCGCGCGCGAAGGGAAATAAAAAGGACGGTCCAGTATTAGACCGTCCTCGATTTAGGACATCCGCCGGAGGGGCGGACCTACTGGAGCGCCTCAGGCGTGGGCCGCGGACTGCTCCATGCGCTTTTCCTTCACCTGCACGGCCTTCTTGCCGACGCGGTCGCGCAGGTAGTAGAGGCGGGCGCGCATCACCTCGGACGTGCGGTCGATCTCGATCTTGTCGATGTTCGGGCTGTTCACCGGGAACACCTTCTCCACGCCCTCGCCGTAGGAAATGCGGCGCACGGTGAATGTCTCGGCGATGCCGTAACCCTTGCGGGCGATGACGATCCCGGCGAAAACCTGGACGCGCTCCTTTTCACCTTCGCGCACCTTGGTGTGCACGCGGACGCCGTCACCCACCTTGAAGGCGGGGAGGTCAGCCTTGAGCTGGTGCTTGGTGATCTCGTGGATGAAGTGGTTCATGATGATGTCCTTGTAGTAAATCGGGTCGGAGACGGCGGGTTTTCTCGAGGGACTGCTCGAGCCTCCAGCGCTCGATGAGCGCGTGATTGCCGGAGAGCAGGACCTCAGGAACCTTCCACCCCCGGAAATCGGCGGGCCTCGTGTATTGAGGGAAGTCGAGCAAATTGCGGGTGAAGCTCTCGTGCGTCAACGAGTTTTCTTCACCGAGCACACCAGGCACGAATCGCGCGAGCACATCGATCACGACGGCTGCGGCAATCGTGCCGTTGGTCAGCACGTAATCGCCGATGCTGATCTCCTTGTCGATGATGTTGTCGCGGATGCGCTGGTCGATTCCCTCGTAATGTCCGCTGAGGAAAATCAGGTGTTGCTCGCCGGCGAGCCGCTGGCCAACGGCGGGGCTGAGCGTGGTGCCGTCCGGCGACAGGTAGATCACGCGGCAGCCGGGTGTGCGCAGCTGTTCGATGGCGGCGAAGACGGGCTCGGGCTTGAGCACCATGCCGGCGCCGCCGCCGAAAGGGCGGTCGTCGGCCGTCTTGTGCTTGTCGGTCGACCAGTCGCGCAGGTTGTGGATCCGCAGATCGACCCGGCCGGACTCGCGGGCCTTGCCGATGATGCTCTCGCCCAGCAGGCCATCGAGCATGGCCGGGAAAAGGGTGAGGACATCGATCTTCATCGCGATTTTGGGGCAAGGGTCAGGACACAGAGTTCACAGTGGAAAGGCAGGGCACAGGAGATCGCAGAGGCCGCGGAGAAAGACAGGACCATAGATATCGACGCTGCGTCCTCTGCGATCTCCTGTGAAGATCAGATGCTTGGGTTCGAACTCCGTGACCTCGGTGCCTTCTTTGTGCCCTCTGTGGTCCTGTCTTCTTCTTTCGACGGTCGTTAGCCGGAAAAACAAAGAGGCCCGGCGCGGGGCCGGACCTCGGGGACGAACGTGAACGCTTCGGCGAACCGGGCGATCGCAGGGACCGCCTCGACGGTTGGCTTACTGCGCGGTCGCGGCGGCCGTGGCCTTCGCCTTCTTGATCAGGCTGCGCACGGTGTCGGTCGGAACGGCACCCTTGCTGACCCAGTAGTCCGCACGCTCGACGTCGATCTTGAGCGGAAGTTCGCGGGATTTCGGCTGGTACGTGCCGATCTGTTCGACCGCGGCGCCGTCGCGACGGTAGCGCGCTTCGGAAACGACAACACGGTAGGCGGGCGTGTGCGTGGCGCCGACGCGGGACAGTTTGATTTTCAGAGCCATGGTCTTGGTGCGGTTCTCTCGGAAAGGAGGTTTCTGACGAAAAACCGGTGATCGTCCGGTGAAGATTGCTCTTGTCAAGCCCCTTAACCGGGCCCGAAGTTCCGCCCCTTTTCTCACGCCATGCTCCGCGCCGGTATCGTCGGCCTACCGAATGTAGGCAAGTCCACGCTCTTCAACGCCATCACCCGTTCCCGGAAGGCGGAGGCGGCCAACTACCCGTTTTGCACGATCGAGCCGAATGTCGGCGTGGTCGTGGTGCCGGATGAGCGCCTCCAGGTGCTCCAGAAGATCGCCAAGACTTCAGTCGTGATTCCCGCCGCCGTCGAGGTCGTCGATATCGCGGGCCTGGTCGCCGGTGCGTCGAAAGGCGAGGGGTTGGGGAACCAGTTCCTGGCCAACATCCGCGAGGTCGACGCGATCATCCACGTGGTCCGCTGCTTCGTCGACGAGGACGTCATCCACAACATGGGAAGCGTCGACCCGGTGCGAGATATCGAGGTCATCAACACCGAGTTGATCCTTGCCGACCTCGACGCCTGCCAGAAACGCCTGGAAAAGGCGCAGAAGAAGGCCCGCGGCCAGGACAAGGAGGGCATTGCCGAGGTCGCACTGCTCGACAAGGTGATCCCGCACCTCAACGCAGGCAAGCCCGCCAACATCCTCCAACTCGACGAACTCGAGCGCGCGATCCTGAAAAGTTTCTTTCTCCTAAGCGCGAAGCCGGTGCTCTACGCCTGCAACGTCGCGGAAGGCGACATCGCGGATCCGTCGAAGAATCCGTTTGTCGCCAAGGTCGCGCAGTTCGCGCGCGAGCACCACGATGCGGGCAGCACCGTGATCTGTGCCAAGCTCGAATCCGATCTCGTCGACCTCGGCCCGGACGAGGCGAAGGACTACCTCAAGGAGTACGGCGTGACCGACTCCGGCGTCTCTGCGCTGATCCGCAGCACGTACGACCTGCTCGGCCTGATGACTTACTTCACGGCCGGCGAAAAGGAAGTGCGCGCCTGGACGATTCTCAAGGGATGGAAGGCCCCGCAGGCCGCGGGCGTGATCCACACCGATTTCGAGAAAGGCTTCATCAAGGCGGAGATCGTCTCCTACGACGACCTCGCCCGCCTCGGCTCTGTCGCGGCCGCGCGCGAAGCCGGCAAGTACCGCCTCGAGGGCAAGGAATACGTCTTCCGCGACGGCGACGTCGCGCTGTTCCGGTTCAATACCTAAGCGGCGCGCGGCCGCCTGGCCGCGCGAACGCCGAACGCTGAGAGCTTAAAGCTTCAGGCTTTAAGCTGAAGGCCAGACGCGATCTCAGCGGTTCGAGGTAGGGCGAGGCCTCCGGCCGAGCCGTGATCGTACGCACGACGGTGCGCGCGGCTCGGCCAGAGACCTCGCCCGACCTTTTGGCTCGCGCACTCGCGCTGGTCGCGAAGCGGTGTTTCGTGGACGTGCGTGCCCGAACCCCATCCAGACCTGTTGCCTCTGCCGGCCGATCCGCCAATTCCGCCCGGACTGGCCGAGGTCGGTCGCTATGCGACGGAACGTGACGCGGTCGACCGCGGGCTCGTGGTGCTCGCCATGCGGCTGGGCTACTGGGTGGAACCCGTGCAGGATGGATTCAGCCTTCGCGTTGCCGCGGGGTCGGCCGATGCCGTGCGCCACCAGATCGCGCTGTTCGACCGCGAGAGCCCCGGCTGGCCGCCGCGGCTGCGTGCCCTCGCGCGGCTGCGCTTCAACTGGCCCGGCCCGCTCGGATGGGCGGCGGCGACGATCATCGTGTTCCGGCTCCAGCAGGCGTGGCCGGAGCGCCTGGAGCGTTTCGGTGCGCTGCGCGCGGATGCGCTCTTTGGCGCGGGAGAATGGTGGCGGCCGGCGACGGCGCTGTTTTTGCATGCTGATATCGGCCACCTCGTGGCAAACCTCGGCGCCGGCATGTTCCTGTTCGGCCTGGTCCTCGCCGCGTTCGGACCGCTCCGGGGAGCGGTGGCGCTCGCCGTCGCGGCCGTCCTTGGCAACGGTGCCGCCGCAGCGTTGCATCCATGGTCCGGATACGGATCCCTCGGTGCATCCACCGCGGTGTTCGCGGGCCTCGGGCTGCTGACGGGGGCCGCGGTTCGCGAGGCTTTCCTCATCCGCCGCTTTTCGCTGCGGGCACTCCTCCTGCCGTCGCTCGCCGGCGGGAGCCTTCTCGCGCTCTACGGCGCCGGCGGCATGCGCACCGACGTCGTGGCACACGCGACCGGCTTTGCGGCCGGTTTGCTGCTCGGCGCCGCGATCGGGTCCGTGGATAGAACGGGCCACTCCCGGCGGTCCGGGTGATTGCGTCGGGCCTGCCCGGCAGGCTGCGGGAACTCCGCCCCGGCGTCACCAATGGGATAGGCGGTCGGAAGCTTCGCCGGGATCTCCGCGCGAGTGCCGTTCCCCCCACGATTCTGGCCTGCGCCTCGGCGAGGGATCTCTCCCCGACGTTTTGTGGGAGGCTGCGGGGCAACCGTCGCGCCGAAGGCCCCGCGCTATCCGTTTGGCTCGCGGGCGTCTCGCGTCCACGATCAGTACTCATGTTTCGCCCCGTCATTTCGTATCCGTCACCCCTCCATTTCTGCAACGCACGCATGCGGACGCTGGCTCTCGCTGCGTGCATTGCTTTCGCGAGCGCGCACTCGATCGCCGCGCCCGAGGATCACGGGTTTTCACCCGAGCGTCTCAAGCGTCTCGACGCCGCCGTGGAGTCGACGATCGCCGACGGTCGGCTTGCGGGCGGGATCATCTACGTGGCTCGCGACGGGAAGACGGCCTACCAAAAAGCCTACGGCATGCAGGATCGCGAGGCGGGTGTGGCCATGCGCGAGGATGCGATCTTCCGCATCGCGTCGATGAGCAAGGCGGTCACGACGGTCGCCGCCATGATCCTGTATGAGGAGGGCAGGTTCCGCCTGCACGACCCGGTCGGAAATTTCATTCCCGGGTTCAAGAACAGCGTCGTCGCCGTCGCGCCCGCCGCGGATGCGCCGGCGGGCACGCGCTACAGCACCGTCCCGGCGCGCCGGCCGGTCACCATCCACGATCTCCTCACGCACACCGCCGGCCTCACCTATGGCGATGGACCGGCTGTCGACGACTACAAGAAAGCCGGCCTGCACGGTTGGTACTTCGCCAACAAGGATGAGACGATCGGCGAGGCGGTCGACCGGCTCGCCACGCTTCCGCTGCACGGACAACCGGGCGAGGCCTGGCAGTATGGATTTTCCACCGACGTGCTCGGTCGCGTGATCGAGGTGGCTTCGGGCATGCCCCTCGACCGCTTCATCGAGGAGCGCGTCGCGCGGCCGCTTGGTTTGACCGACACCTGCTTCTTCCTGCCCGTCGAGAAGGCCGCGCGCCTGGCTCCGGTCTATGGATACGTGGAGGGCAGGCTGGTGAAGACGGAGGATGCGTCGAAGACCGACTACATCCACGGTCCCCGGCGGTGCTTCTCGGGAGGCGCCGGCCTCCTGTCGACCGTGCACGATTACGGGCGTTTCCTGCAGATGCTGCTCAATGGCGGATCGCTCGACGGCACGCGCATCCTCTCGCGCAAATCCGTCGAACTCATGCGCACCAACGCCACCGGCGACAAATATCGCCGGGATACCGACGGCTTCGGCCTGGGATTCTGGGTGATTGGCGACCTCGGCGCCTACGGCGAACTCGGCAGCCGCGGCGCCTACGGCTGGGGCAGCGCCTACTACCCGCAGTATCTCGTCGATCCCCAGGAGCGCATGGTCGCTTTCTTCATGGCGCAGCTTATGCCCACGGGCGGGCTCGACCTCAACCAGCGCTTCAAGGTGCTTCTTTATCAGGCGCTCGACGAGTAGCGAAGCCGCCGGTTTTCCGACTGCGTGCGGAGACCGTGCGGAGTGCCGTGACACCGGCCAAGGCAACGTTCGGATGCGCGGCGCCTGGACGGCACGCCTCGTTTCGCATCGCAAAGGCGGCAACGAACGGGACATTGGCAGGCGCATGCGTCCGGAGGAATACCACAAGCTTGCGGATCTCGAGGAGCGGATGTGGTTTTTTCGCGCGTACCAGCGGCGTTTTGTGCGTTGGTTCTCCCGCACGCTTCCCCGGGGGCCGGCCCGCCTGCTTGATGCGGGCTGCGGCACGGGAGGCACGATCAACGCGCTTCGCCAGGCGAACCGGGAGTGGACGGTCGATGGGCTCGACTATTCGCCGATCGCCTGTGCCCTGGCACGGACGCGAACCGCCGCCACGATCACGGAAGGGTCGGTCACGGCAATGCCGGTGGGCAGCGGCGCCTATGACGGGATTGTCTCGGCCGATGTGGTCTGCCAGGTCGACGATCCCGCGCTCGCGGTGCGCGAGTTTGCGCGCTGCCTGCGATCAGGCGGCGTGGTCCAGATCAACGCGCCGGCCTACATGTGGCTCTGGTCGCATCACGACCGCGCCGTGCACAGTGTGCGCCGCTTCACCCGTCGCGAACTGGTCGGGCACTGCCGCGGAGCCGGGCTCGAGATCGTCTACGCCTCCTACGCCAACAGCTTTCTACTGCCGGCCGCGATCGTGCGCCGGAAGCTCTTCCCGCCCCGGCGCCCGACGAGCGACGTGGCGCTGTTGCCTGCGCCGATCGAGACCTGTTTCAGCGCGCTGGCCTGGCTCGAGTTTCAATGGACGGCGCGCGGCGGGCGGCTGCCGGCGGGGTTGTCCGTGTTCGTGGTCGCGCGCAAACCGTGAGCAGCGGCCGGGCCTTCGGTGCGCACCGGGACCTCCGCGGGGCGCGACTGCGCAACCGTTGGAGTGCGTTCGGGGCTGACGCCGCTCGCCGGGGGCGCTTGGCTTGCGTCACCATGACTGCCACCCCCCGTGTCCGTTCACCACGCCTGTCATCCCTCCTCGCTGCACTGATCATGAACGCTTCTGCCTTTTCCGGCGCCGGCGCCGCCTCGACGATTGTCTCGCTGGCCACGCCGGAGCGCCTCGGCGACTCGGTCGAGCGCCTCGATCCGGCCATGGATCGCCTCGTCGCGCCGGGCGCCGAGCTGGAGATCCTCGCCACCGGTTTCAATTGGTCCGAAGGCCCGGTGTGGATGCCGCGGGAGAACCAGCTCCTCTTCAGCGATGTTCCGGAAAACATCGCCTACCGCTGGCGCGAAGGGCAGGGCGTGGATGTGATCCTGCAGCCGAGCGGACTCACCCTTCCCGACGAGGGATCGCGTGAGCCGGGCTCCAACGGTCTCGCGCTCGATGCCCAGGGACGCCTCCTCCTCGCACAACACGGTGACCGCCGCCTTGCGCGGCTCAACGACGACGGCCGCACCTTCACCTCGCTCGTCGAGCGCTACGAGGGCAAGCGCTTCAGCAGTCCCAATGACCTCTGCCTCGACCGGCGCGGCAACATCTTCTTCACCGACCCGCCCTACGGTCTGGGCAAGGCGCAGAAGCCGGAGATCGAGTTCTCGGGCGTGTATCGACTTGGCACCGACGGCACGGTGGCGCTCGTCAGCCGCGAACTCTCACGCCCCAACGGCATCGGACTCTCGCCGGATGAACGGACGCTCTACGTGGCCAACTCCGACGGCGCCCGCCCGATCATCATGGCTTTTGACCTGGACGCCGACGGCGCCGCCGGTCCGGGCCGCGTCTTCTTCGATGGCACCGGCCTGATCGCCCGCACCAAGCGCTCCGGCATGTTCGACGGATTCGCCGTCGACGAGCGCGGCAATCTCTGGGCCAGCGGACCCGGTGGCGTCGTGATCCTCACGCCCGAGGGCCGGCACGTCGGCTCGCTCCTCACCGGCCGCGCCACCGCCAACTGCTGCTTCGGCGGCCCGGACGGCTCCACGCTCTATGTGACCGCGGACGACAGGCTGATGCGTATCGCCACGAAGACGCGCGCCCCGGCGCGCTGACGCGCGGCGCCTCGGAAAAACGCAGGCCCCGGCCGCAGCAGCCCTCGAGGCGCCGGGGCGCGAGGCTGGACAGGCGACACGGAACAACCGGTTCCGCGCAGGACGCAGGCCCGGCCGTCGGCGGCCGGGCCGGTCAGTGTATCCGGTTGTTTGTGACGGTAGTGCGGCGACCGCCGGCGACCGGCTCACTTGATGATCATGTCGGCGACCGTCTTGCCGCCGGGGATCATCGGGAGCACGTGCTCGGTGTAGGGGACGATCACGTCGAGCAGGTAGGGCCCGTCGTGGTCGAGCATCTCCTGCATGGCCTCGCGGAGTTCCTCGCGCTTGACCACGCGGCGCGCCTTCACGCCAAACCCCTGCGCGATCGTGACGTAGTCGGGATAGATCCCGCTGAGATTGTCGGGTGAGCCGATGTTTGTCGGGTCGCCCAGGATGGTGTGGCCGCGCACGCTGCTGTAGAAACGGTCCTCCCACTGCATGACCATGCCGAGGTGCTGGTTGTTCAACACGAGCGCCTTTGCGGCGATCTTCTCGATCTTCGCCGTGGCGAGTTCCTGCACGTTCATGAGGAAGGAGCCGTCGCCGTCGATATCGATCACCTGCTTGTCCGGGCAGGCCACCTTCGCGCCCAGCGCGGCGGGGTAGCCGAAGCCCATGGCGCCGAGCCCGAGCGAGGAAATGAAGGTGCGGGGTTTATCGTAATCGTAGAATTGCGCCGCCCACATCTGGTGCTGACCCACGCCGGTGACGATGATCGCGTCGCCCTTTGTGAGTTCGTAGAGCGTGCGCACGGCCTCCTGCGAGGTGATGTGCTTGTTCGGCTCCCAGGACAGCGGGTAGTCGCGCTTCCATTCCGCGATCTTCTCGTGCCAGGCGGGAAGCTCGGGCGCCTGGAAGCGGTTCGCCTCGGCCAGCTCGTTGAGGCGCCCGAGCGCGAACTTCACGTCGGAAACAATCGGATACTTGACGACCTTGTTCTTGTTGTGCTCCGAGGCGTCGACATCGATGTGCACGATCGTCGCATGCGGGGCGAACTTCGTCACCTCGCCCGTGATGCGGTCGTCGAAGCGCGCCCCCAGCGTGATGAGGAGGTCGGAATGGTGCACGGCCCAGTTGCCGTAGACCGTGCCATGCATGCCGAACCACTTGAGCGAGAGCCGGTGACTCTCGGGAAACGCGCCCACGCCCATCAGCGTGGTGGCGACCGGGATGTTCGCGCGCTCGGCGAACGCGAGCAACTCCGGGTGTGCGCCGGAGGAAATGATGCCGCCACCCACGTAGAGGACCGGTTGTTTCGCCTTCGCGATGAGGCCGAGCACGGTCTTGAGCTGCTCGTCGGTCGCGTGGCGGGGCTGCTTGGAGGAACGGAGTTCCACCGAGGCGGGCCAGACAGGCTGGACCCTGGCCTGTTGCACGTCTTTCGGGATATCGATCACGACCGGGCCCGGGCGGCCGGAGGTGGCGACGAGAAACGCCTCCTTGATGACACGCGGCAGGTCCGCGACATCGAGCACCAGGTAGGAGTGCTTCACGATCGGGAGCGTCATCCCGTAGAAATCCGTCTCCTGAAACGCAGCCTTGCCGATGAACTTCTGGAATACCTGCCCCGTGATCGCGATCAGCGGGATGGAGTCCATGAACGCATCTGCGATGCCGGTGACCAGGTTAGTTGCTCCCGGTCCGCTGGTGGCCATGCAGACGCCCGGCCGCCCCGTTGCGCGCGAGTAGGCTTCCGCCGCGAAGGCGCCTCCCTGCTCGTGCCGCGGCAGGATGGTGCGGATCTTCGTGGTCCGCGTCAGCGCCTGATGCAGCTCCATCGAGGCGCCGCCCGGATACGCGAAGATCGTGTCCACGCCCTCGCGCACGAGCGCCTCGACGACGATGTCCGCTCCTTTCATCTCCGGACCGATCTCTGGCTTGGGAAACGACGCAACCGTGGTACTGGATTTCATGGAAGGCTAGGGGGAGGGACCGTGTGTGGACGTAGAGGCGGCCTAGGATGAAAACGACCGTTTGGGAGGCAAGGCCGGATTCGAGCCGGGGATGAGGACTGAAGGCGACGGACCGGCACTGGTTCGGAGAACCTATCATCCGGCGTCGGAGGATGGCTGGAGGATCGAAGGGCACCTGGTTTCGGGGGACCGTCTTGGGTCCCGATACTGCCGGGCGTCCCGACGCCAGCTTTCCCACCCCGGCCTCACGATCCCGGGTGCCTGATGAGATGTCCAAAACCGGAAGGCCGGGGTCGAGGCATCCGACCTCGGACCGCGACCTCTGTCGCGGGCCAAAGGTCCCAACTTCTCGCTTCCCGCGTTCCGCCGCCCGCCTCTTACTCCACGCCCATGATCCGCATCCTGTTCGTCGGTGACGTCGTGGGGCGCCCGGGTCGCGACATCCTGTGCGCGAAAGCCGCGGCGCTGCGGACCGAGCTCGGGCTCTCCTTCATCGTGGCCAATGGTGAAAACGCCGCGGCCGGGGCGGGGATCACGAGTTCAATCGTGAAGCAGTTCTCCGACGCCGGGATCGACGCGGTCACGCTCGGCGATCACGTCTGGGACCAGCGCGGTTTCGACGCTGATATCGGGACGCTCGAGCGCGTGTGCCGGCCCGCCAACCTTCCGGTCGCCGCGCCGGGCCGCGCCTGGCTCATGGTGGAACGCGACGGGCTGCGGTTGGCTGTATTCACAGTTCTGGGGCGTCATTTCATGCCGCCACGGGACTGCCCGTTTCTCGCCGCGGATCGCGTGCTCGGCGAAATCGGCGACACCGCGCATGCGGTCCTCGCGGAAATCCACGCCGAGGCCACGTCCGAGAAGATCGCCTTCGGACGCTATCTTGACGGGCGCGTCACGGCGGTGGTCGGCACGCACACCCACGTGCCGACGGCGGATGCGAGTATTCTTCCCGCGGGCACGGGGTACATCACCGACGTTGGCATGACCGGACCGTACGATTCGGTCCTGGGGCGCGAGGTGCAGCCGGTGCTGCACAAGTTCCTCGACGGCCTGCCGCGCCGCTTCGAGGTCGCCAAGGGCGATGTGCGGCTTTCAGGCGCGTTGATTGAGTTCGATTCGGACGCCAAGCGCACGACGGCGATGCGCCTGGTCACGATCACCTGAGTGCACTTCGCGCGGAGACGGGCCGGTCCGGAGGAAACGCCGGCCCAGGCGCGTTCCGAAACGGAGCGTCCCCGCCGTCGCCTGGGAATCGCGGGCAGGCGAGAGTTTCGTGTGGCGGGATCCTCGCACGCCGCGCATGATCGCTCCCGGACCCACGCCCCGTGATCACCTCGATTCACTTTCAGGACTTTCGCGTCATCGAGAAGGCGGACCTGCAGCTCGGCCCCTTCAATCTCCTGCTGGGGCCCAACGGAAGTGGAAAGACCACTGCAGTCAACGCCGTGCTCGCGCTCGGAGACATCGCGGCGGCCCGCCGCATCGGGCGCGAACCGCTTGTACAGCCGGACCTGGCCGGTGCCACCGCCGAATTCCGCTGTGGCGGGGCGCTGGACGGTGCGCGGGCTGTCGTGACCTTCGACGCCAGCGGGCATCCGAGCGCGACCTTCACCGGGTCCCCGGTCGGTATGGGCGCGTCGCTGACGACCTGGCTCGAGGCGGGTGTGCGCGGCTATGTGCTCGACCCGTCGGCCCTCGCCCGGTCGGCCGTGCGGGACGCGCCGGCGGTGCTTGGCCCGGATGGTGCCGGATTGGCCGCGGTGCTCGGCTCCATGCGGCGCGGCGACGGACGCCGCTGGGGCGAGTTGGTGGCGGAGTTTCGGCGCATGCTGCCGGATCTGGCCGACATCATCGCCGGCCCGACCGTTGACGGGGTGGTGGCGTTTTCCGTGACCGACGTGCGCGGGCGCAATCTCCCGGCGCGCAATCTCTCCCAGGGCACGCTCGTGATCCTCGCGCTGCTGGCGTTGGTCTTCGCACCGGAGCGGCCCGCCGTGCTCTGCCTCGAGGAGATCGAGCGCGGTATTCACCCCCGCCTGTTGCGCGACGTGCGCGATCTCCTTTATCGCATGAGTTTTCCGGAGGACTGCGGCGACACCGCACCGGCCGTGCAGGTCATCACGACGACGCATTCCCCGTACATCCTGGACCTGTTCGCCGACACGCCGGAGGAGGTTATCCTGGCCACGAGACGCGGTGAGGCGGAAGGCGCGAGTTTCAAACGACTCAGCGAGGTCCCGGAGGTGAACGAGCTGGTGCGCGACGGTCGCCTCGGCGATCTCTGGTACTCCGGCATCTTCGGAGGGAATCCGTGAACCATGCCGAAGCTGATCGCTGAAAGCTGAACGCCGAGAGCGCGAAGCTTGGCATGAAACTCGGAATCCTCAGCGAATCACCCGCGGACGAGGCGGCGCTGCGCATTCTCCTCGCGGCTGTCACCGGCACGTCGATCGAGATCGTGCAGCCGCCGCTGCGGGCACGGGGCTGGCCGAATGTCATGCAAGTCCTGCCGGCGGTGATGCACCACCTGCAGTTCCAGACCGATGCATTCGGACTCGTTGTCGTCGTCGATTCGGACGATACCCGGCTCCACGAGGCGGATCATGCGGATCCGGACAAGTTCCATCCGCTTTGCCGCATCTGCCAGCTGGAGATGACCATGCGCCGTGCGCGCAAGCGCTGGACTCTCCCGCCCGGCCGCGCGCCCCTGCACGTGGCGGCGGGGCTCGCGGTCCCGGCCGTCGAGGCGTGGTACCTGTGCGGACGCGATCCCGACGTGGGCGAGGCGGCCTGGTGGCGGGCGCGCGAACGCGGCGTCCCGCGCTACACGCGCCGGGAGCTCAAGCTTCGCGTCTATGGCACCATGCGGCCGTCGCTGCCGCTCGAAGTGCGCCGCGCGGAGGAGGAGGCGCGCCGGCTGGCGCGCGACATCCACGCACTCGAGCGCGAGTTCCCCGGGGGATTCGGAACGCTCGCCCGCGCGGTGCGCCGGTGGGGCCCGGCCACGTTCCCCGAGGTCAGGAAGCCGGACGCCTCATCCCGCGTGCCCGCGGGCACTGAAGGTAGTTGAATTGTGGCGACGCCGCGGCCGCGCCGCCGGCGACCGAGGCGGAGAAACCCGATGCACGAAGCCGGACACCAATGACGATGAACCTCGACGAATCCAATTTTCTCGCACGGCGTGTCAGCGACCTGGAGGGCGAGCTGCGCGCCCTGCGTCAGCGCGTCGCCGCGCTCGAGGGCCGTGAGGCCGCGGGCGATTCTCCCACCCGGCTCGATGTGCAGCCGCTGCAGACCGTGCCGCTCGACGTGCCTCCGCTGGAGTCGACCCCGGCGGCTTCCGCCCCCGTCACCACTGCTGCACCCCAGAACACCCCAGCAGTATCGCCACCCATTCCGACGCCTTCCGCATCCGCCGCCGGGCCGGTTTCGCCGGTGCCGGTTCACGCTGCCCCCGCGGCCGGGGCGAGCCCCGTCTCCGCGCCCGCCGCTGCGTCCATGCAGTCGCCGGAGCCCGCGCCTGCCGTGCCGGCGTCCGTGCAACCGGGTGCTGCGGCGGCTGCGACCGATCAGGCGCCCGCATCGTCGCTGCGCGACTTGCTGGCAGCCGTGCAGTTGCTCCCACCCTCCGGGCAGGCGGCTGGCGAGGCGGGCATCGGCGCCTGGTGGGCGACGCGCATCGGTGCGTTGATCCTGGTGATCGGCATCGTCTTCTTCGGCGTCTACGTCTCGCTTTCCACGCCGCCGTGGGTGCGGTTGCTGGAACTCGCGGTGATCGCCGGCGGCGTCACCCTGGGCGGGCTCTGGATCGAACGGCGCCTGGAGCGCCTCGGGTCGGTGGTGATGGGAGCCGGCCTCGCGCTCTGCTATTTCACGACATTTGCGGCCTATGCGGTGCCGCCCGTCAAGGTCGTGGAGTCCGTCGGCGTCGCCGCCCTGCTGCAGGCTGCCGCGGTCGTTGGAATCGGAGGCGTGGCCCTGTGGCGGCGCGCCTCGACGGTCGGAACGATGGCCGTGCTCCTGGGATTCACCTCGGCCTTCTTTTCGCTCTCCGCCGGATTCGACGATTTCGCCGTCGCGGCCGGACTGGGACTGAGCGCGATGGCTGTGTTCTTTCGCCATCGCGAGCGATGGGGCGCCCCCGTGCTGGTTTCCGGCGCACTCGTGCACGTGCTCATCGCGATCATCGCGGTGGAGGTCTGGTCCACCGAGATGGGCCACCGGGGCGCGGTGGTTGCCTTCGCGGTGGTCTTGGCGGCGTGGGGTCTGCATTTCCTGTCCGCCGTCCTGGAGGGTGCCGGCGAAGACGGACGCATCGCGACCGTGCAACGCTGGCTCCAGGCTGTGAATACGCCGCTCGCCGTGATGGCGGGTTTCGCGGTCGCGCTGGAGGTGGTCCCACGAGACCGGCTCTCATGGTATTTCTTCGGTGCGGGCGCGGTCCTGCTGGGAGCCGCCAGCTGGGCCTGGCGGGCGGTGCCGCGCGACGGTGTGTTCGGGATGTTCGCCGTCAAGGCGGCCTCACTCGTCGCGCTCGGCGTGATCGTGGAGTGGGATGCTCGCACCCGGTGGGTCGCCCTCGCCGTGCAGGCGGCGGTGATCATGGCCGCGGCCGTGCGCACGCAGCGTGTCTCCCTGGCGGCCGCGTCCGTCGTCGCGTGGCTGGTCTCGTTGCTGTTCTTCGGCGAGGATGTGGAGTTGCTGGCAGGCCGCTTCGTTTCCGGCAGCGGGATCGCAGTCGGGCTCTACCTCGTCGGCAGTGGGGCGTTGCTCGGCGGGATCGATCGCTGGCTGCGGGCCAGCGACGCGGCGAAGCCGGAACACAATGGGCTGACATGGATGCTCGGCGGTGCGGCAGCGCTCCCTGTCCTCATGGCCGTCTCGGTCGCTTCGCGCGAACCGTGGCTGATCGTCGCCTGCGTGACCTTCTCCGTGGTGCAACTTGTCGTGGCGCGGGTCCTTCGCACCGCAGCGCCAATGGTCGGCGGCGTGGTCGCCATGCTGGCGGCCCATGCGCTGGTGCAGGTATTCGATGAAACCACGGCGGGTCGCGCCTGGCTGTGGGTCGGGGCGGGCCTGGTCGCGCTGCGGTCGGTGTTCCTGGGCTGGCATGCGGGCGCCCGCCGCGACGGCGCGATCGCACTGTGGAGGCTTGCCGGTGGCATCCTCGTGATGCTGGCGCTCGCGGCTGTATCCGGAGCGTTGATGCAATCGATCGACCTTCGTCCGGCGCTGGCGTGTGGTTCGCTGCTCGCCCTGGGCGTCGTTCTGGCCGGGGCACATCTGGGCCGCGAAGACCTCCGTGGGGCGGGGCTGGCCGGATTCCCCGTCATCTGGGCGCTGCACGTCGCGCATCAGTTCGGGCCGTCGGGGGCGGGCGATCCGGCGTGGCTCTGGGTCGCGGCGGCCGCGGTCCCGGCCGCGCTCGCCGTACCGCGCACCGATGCGCTGTCGAACGCGTCAGGCGCCGCGCTGCGCTTTTTCGCCGCTGCGGCGGGCGTGATCCTCGTCTGGGCGGCTGCCGGCGAAACCTGGGAGACGACCGGGCTGGCTTGGAGCCTCGTCCTTGCGGCGGCGACCTACCTGTGGATCAGTCGGTGGCGTGCGTGCACCGCGTCCTCGCTGGCGGCCTCGGCGCTCCTTTTGACCGGTGCATGGAGGTTTTTGGTGGATACGCACGGATGGGCGCGCGGTCCCGATGCCTGGACGGCGCTCGTGCCGGTTTTTCTCCTTCTGGCGGCCCTGGGCATGGCGCCTCTGGTGCAGGCACGCCGCGGTGCCGGGCTGCGGCCCCCGCTTGAACGGCTGTGGCGGGTAGGGCACGCGATCGCTGCGATCGCGGGATTTGTCGTCCTTGCGACGGTTGGGTATGCGGCCTGGTCGGCCTACGGGAGTGTCGTCTGGGCGCTCGGCGGTATCGGCCTGTTTTTGATCGGCCTGCGCTTCCGCGCGCGTTCGCACCGCCTCGCCGGACTGGTCGCGCTGGGAGCCTGCATCCCACGCGTGTTCACCCACGACATCGAATCGACCCAATACCGCATCGCCGCCTTTGTCGTCCTGGGAATCCTGCTGTTGATCGTGGGTTTCTCCTACCAGCGATTCCGTCACCTCATCGACGTCAACGGGGAGAAAGGCGCTGCGCCGCGATCCGATTCAGCTGCGGACTTGAAACGTCCCGGCGCATAGGCTCTCCTGACCCGCCTTTCGCGGCCCATACGTCCCCGTAGTTCAATGGATAGAACAGCGGTTTCCTAAACCGTTGATCCGGGTTCGATTCCCGGCGGGGGCGCCAGGGGAGAATGACGAATGTAGAATGTAGAATGACGAATGGCGAATGTAGAATGGCGAATGCGCAGGGACGGCGCGGTGGCTGACGGGAAGCGAACCCGGGCGGGTTTGACGGAGGGCCGCGTGGCGCGGCCCGGAGAAGGGGCGCACCGCAGGTGCGAGGGCAAAGCCCCGGAGCGGCGAAGGCCGCGCAGCCATTCCCGGCGGGGGCGCCAGGGGGAATGACGAGTGTAGAATGTAGAATGACGAATGCGAAGGTACGGTGGGGAGGCTGACGGGAAGCGAACCCGGACGGGTTTGACGGAGGGTCGCGTGGCGTGGCCCGGAGATGGGGCGCACCGCAGGTGCGAGGGCGCAGCCCCGCAGCGGCGCCGTGGGGGAAGGGCGAATGCAGAATGACGAATGACGAATCGGGTGGCGCGTGGCGGGGCGGGTTGATTCGGGGCCGCGGGGCGAAATGGGGGGAGTTTCGACCGTACGCGACGAGGCCCCGGGGAACTCGGTCCCGCGGGGCCTCGGTGTCTCGGGCTGGCAGGCAGTGTGCGATCAGACCACGCGCATGAGTCCGTCGGCGTCGTAGACGATCTCCTTCACCTTCACGCTGCGCAGGTGGTTCTTGCCGCCCGAAAGCGAGGCGTCGTGGTGGAACAAATACGTCTTGCCCTTGAACTCCACGATCGACTGGTGCGTCGTCCAGCCGAGGACCGGCTCGAGAAGCCGGCCGCGGTAGGTGAACGGCCCCATCGGGCTCTTGCTCGTGGCGTAGCACAGGTAGTGCGTGTTGCCGGTCGAGTAGGAGAAGTAGTAGGTGTCGCCGCGCTTGTGCAGCCAGGGCGCCTCGAAGAAACGACGGTCATGGTCGCCGGCCAGCAGCGGCTTGCCGGAGGCGTCGACGATCGAGACCTCGCGGACCTCGCCGTCGAGCGACTTCATATCGGCACTGAGCTTTGCCACACGCGGACCGATAGCCGGCTCGTGGTTGGCGGGCTCGGTGCCGTTCGGGTCGAACTTTCCGGTGCGCCACTTCTGCAACTGGCCGCCCCAGATCCCACCGAAGTAGAGATACGCCTGGCCGTCGTCGTCGACGAAGCTGCAGGGATCGATGCTGTAGGTCCCGGCGATCGGCTGCGGCTCGGCCGTGAACGGGCCCTCGGGGCGTTTGCTCGAGGCCACGCCGACGCGAAACACGCCCTCCTTGTCACGGGCCGGAAAATACAGGTAATAGGTGCCGTCCTTGAACGCCGCATCCGGCGCCCAAAGCTGTTTGCTCGCCCAGGGAACGTTCTCCAGCGCGAGCGCGATCCCGTGGTCGGTCACCGGCCCACCGATCGCGTCGAGCGAGAAGACATGGTAATCGACCATGTCGTACTGGTCCCCGTTGTCGTTATCCGGGATGTCGGTTTCCCGGTCATGCGACGGGTAGATGTAGATCTTCCCTTCGAAAACGTGGGCGGACGGGTCTGCGGTATAAAGGTGGGTGATGATAGGCTTGTCGGACATGAATTGGGATAGCGTGCAGCTTATGGCCGTGCTCCGGAGCCGCTGATCAGTCTATTAATGGAGCAGGGCCGGCGGCCCGGCGCCCCGGGCGACGGCGGCGCGTACTCCCGCAACCGTCGCGCTGCCGACCGCAGGCGCATGCAACCCGCTGTGGGTTGGCCGTCTGCACGATTGGCGCCGGCATCTCCGGGCCCGGTGTGGGTGGCAGCGGGGAAGGGTGCTTGAGGCCCTCGATCCGGGACCCGTTGCGCGACGGGCCGATCTCCACACCGTGCGGGCATGGTTCGTCGTGCGTATCTCAGTCTCGCCGTCGTCCTCCTGCCGATTGTGGCCGTTTTGGACGGTGTCACGGGAGCGGAGATCGGCTTTTTCGTGTTCTATTTCGGACCGGTGGCGCTCGCCTCCTGGTACGGCGGACGAGGGTGGGGGTCGGTCATGGCCTTAGCGGGAGCGGGACTCTGGTTCGTCGTCGATACATGGGACGGCCAGCGCTATGCAGAGTCCTGGATTGGTTTCTGGAACGCTGGAATCCGCTTGGTGGCGTTTGCTGCGCTGGCGGGCGTGACCGACCGCATCCGCCGGGACCGCGACCGTCGAAACGCGCTGAATCAGCAGCTCGCCGGGACCGTCGCGGAACTCGAGGCGTCGCTTGCGCGCGTCAGTGCCTTGCGCAACGACATCCAGGTCATCTGCGCCTGGACCAAGCGCATCCGATCAGAGGGGCGCTGGATGCAGTTCGATGAATTTCTGCAACGGCAACTCCAGGTGCGCGTCAGCCACGGGATCTCCGAGGAAGCGGCCGCCCAGCTGCGGGCCGAGATCGACAGCGCCGGGGGTGGCGAGCCGCCCGGTTGATCGCCCAGGGGCGTTTCAGGAGGCGGTGGGTTTTGGATGGCGCAGCCGGTAGGCAAACCACTGGCGGTAAGAAAGATCGAGGAGAAGCCCGAGCGCCAGACCGCATATCGTGCCGCCGATGAGGAGGGCGGCCACCGTGGTGCCAAGACTGGCCGACCAGTGCGTGGTCGACTCCAGCGCCTCCAGCGGGTCCAAGCCGACCCGGATAGCCTCGCCGGCCAGCGGGTCTTCGCTTCCAGAGGCGTCCGCCGCCGTCCCCGAACCGCCCACGAAATCGAGGAGTTTCCGGCCGATCCGGTAAGTCGAGTAGTAGATCGGCGCGGCCGTGAGCGGGTTGGTGATCAACTGAAGACCACCGGCTATCATGAGGTTGGTTCGCGTGAAGAGCGCGAGGAGGAAAGCGAGCGGCAGCTGGAATCCCATCGCCGGCAGGAGCGCGAGGATGCTGCCCAGGTAGAGGGCCGGTCGAACGTGTCGGGGCTTGAGCGACCAGAGATAGCCCCGCCGCCGCGCGCGGTCGGCGAATCGCCCCACCACAGGATACCGGTGAAACACGGCCCGGCGCGGCACATAGCGCAGCAGCCGCTTCAGGCGGCGCGTGCGCACGTGATGCGGGGGTGGCGGTGGTTCGTTCAACGGCATGGAGGGCGGTTCATCGGGCAGATTCGTGCGATACACAAGCGCAGCCACATGGTTCCTCGATTTGCGCGGCAAGCGCAACCGGACGGATGCGTTCGGCGGGTTGCAGAGGAGTGTTTTCGACACAAGGTGGCGGCGGTAAAGGGCGGCTGCTCCGCGCGTTAGGCGCGGCTCCAGGTCCCTGGCATCCCCACGTTCGCTTCCCGCCGCCCCGCGCCCATCGATCTCCAACCTCATGTCCGCGTCCCCTTCCCCCGCCTCGGACGCGCCGGGCCCCGGCGCGCCATCCCCGATCCCGCACCGACCCATCCGCACGCTGATGGCGGCCAACCGCTCCGAGATCGCCGTGCGCATCTTTCGCGCCGGCGCGGAACTCGGCTTGCGCACCGTGGCGGTCTTCGCGCAGGAGGACCGGTTTTGTATCCATCGTTTCAAGGCGGATGAATCCTACCCGGTCGGCCCGGGCCGGGGACCCGTCGCGGCCTACCTCGACATCGATTCGATCCTCGGCGTGGCCCGTGAGCGCGGCGTCGACGCGATTCATCCGGGCTACGGTTTTCTCTCGGAAAACGCCGCCTTCGCCCGCGCCTGCGAGGAGGCAGGGATCATCTGGGTCGGCCCGCGACCCGAAATGCTCGAGACGATGGGCGACAAGACGGCGGCGCGCGCACTGGCCCGACGCATCCAGGTGCCGGTGCTTCCGGGCACCGAGGAACCGGTTTCCGACCGCGAGGCGGCGCTCCGGATCGCGCGGGAGATCGGGTTTCCCCTCATCATCAAGGCCGCTTTCGGCGGCGGCGGCCGTGGCATGCGCGTGGTGCACAAGGAGGCCGATCTGGCCAACCTCCTCGACGAGGCCCAGGGCGAGGCCGGGCGCGCCTTCGGCAACCCCGCGGTTTTCCTCGAGAAATACATCGCGCGGGCCAAGCACATCGAGGTGCAGGTGCTCGGCGACCGGCACGGCAACGTCATTCACCTGCACGAGCGGGACTGCTCGGTCCAGCGCCGCCACCAGAAGGTGATCGAGGTGGCGCCCAGCCACGGGCTTCCCGCCTCCGTGGTGGGCGAACTCTGCGAGGCCGCCGCGCGCATGGCGCGCGAGGTCCGCTACGACAACGCGGGCACGATCGAGTTTCTCTACGACCTGGACCGGCACGGCTGGTACTTCATCGAGATGAACCCGCGTATCCAGGTGGAGCATACGGTGACCGAGGTGATCACCGGGCTCGACCTGGTGCGCGCGCAGATCCTGATCGCCCAGGGCCACGCGCTGCACTCGTCGGAGGTGGGCATGCCGCGCCAGCCGGAGGTGCCGCGCAACGGCTACGCCATCCAGTGCCGCATCACCACGGAGGACCCGGAGAACAAGTTCGTCCCCGACTACGGCCGCCTGCTCGCCTACCGGTCGCCCGGCGGCCTCGGCATCCGGCTCGACGGCGGCATGGGGTTCGCCGGCGCTGTGATCACCCCGTTCTACGATTCCATGCTGGTGAAGCTCATCTCCAGCGCCCAGACCTACGAGGCCGCGCTGCACCGCACGCACCGGGCGCTGTCGGAGTTTCGTATCCGGGGCGTGAAGACGAACATCCCCTTCCTTGAGAACGTGATCGCGCACCCCATCTTCCGCGCGGGCGGGGCCACGACGACGCTCATCGACACCACGCCCGAGCTGTTCCGCTTCAAGCCGCGCCGCGACCGCGCGACACGGCTGCTGAGCTTCATCGGCGACGTGGTGGTCAACGGCAATCCCCACGCCAAGGGATACCGCCCCGCCTCGCCGTTCTCATCCGCCGCCGCGCCCTCCCACGACCACCGCGCGGCGCCGCCGGCGGGCACGCGCCAGCGCCTGCTCGAGCTCGGTCCGCGCGGTTTTGCCAAATGGGTCGCGGAGCAGGAGCGACTCCTCGTCACCGACACCACGTTCCGCGACGCCCACCAGTCGCTGCTCGCGACGCGCGTGCGCACCTTCGACATGCTCGCCTGCGCCGGCGCAGTCGCGCACCGCCTCCCCGGGCTCTTCTCACTCGAGATGTGGGGCGGCGCGACCTTCGACACGGCCATGCGGTTCCTGCGCGAGGATCCGTGGGAGCGCCTGCGATCCCTCCGGGCGCGGATCCCGAACATCTGCTTCCAGATGCTGCTGCGCGGCGCCAACGCGGTCGGCTACACCAACTACCCGGACCACGTCGTCGCGGGTTTCGTCCGGCACGCCGCCGCCAGCGGCATGGATATCTTCCGCATCTTCGACTCGCTCAACTACCTGCCGAACCTGCGCGTATCCATGGAAGCCGTCCAGGAGACGCACGCGGTCTGCGAGGCCGCGGTGTGCTATACGGGAGACATCCTCGACGCACGCCGGGATAAGTACCCGATCAAGTATTACATCCGGCTGGCCCGCGAACTTGAGCGCATGGGCGCGCACATCCTCGCGGTCAAGGACATGGCGGGGCTCTGCCGGCCCGACGCCGCGCACCGCCTGGTGAAGGCGCTGAAGGAGGAGGTCGGGCTTCCCGTCCACTTCCACACGCACGACACCAGCGGGATCAATGCCGCCTCGGTCCTGCGCGCGGCCGGGGCAGGCGTCGACATCGTGGACCTCGCCATCGCCTCGATGAGCGGAAGCACCTCGCAGCCGAACCTCAATTCCGTCGTCGCCGCGCTGCAGCACACCTCGCGCGACACGGGGTTCGACCTGGCGACGCTCGATGAGCTCTCCGACTACTGGGAGCAGGTGCGCGCGTATTACGCGCCGTTTGACACCGCGCCGCGCACGGGCAGTGCCGAGGTCTACCTGCACGAGATGCCCGGCGGCCAGTACACGAACCTGAAGGAACAGGCCGCGGCGCTGGGCATGGGTCACCGCTGGCCGGAGATCGCCCGCACGTATGCCGAGGTCAACCGCGTCCTGGGCGACATCGTGAAGGTCACGCCCTCGTCGAAGGTGGTCGGCGACATGGCACTCTTCCTCTTCGCCCGCGGCATCAAGCCCGCGGACGTGGTCAACCTCGCGCCGGGATCCGTGCCCTTTCCGGAGAGCGTGATCGACATGCTCTCCGGCGGTCTCGGGTGGCCCGAGGGCGGCTGGCCCGAACGGGTTTCGCTGGCGGTCCTCGGCGGACAGCGCCACGCCGAGGCGCGCGCCCGCTACGAGGCCTCGCTGCAGGATGACGGTGCGGGCGCGGAGACGGCGCGCAAGGAGCGATCCGCCCGGCCGCTCGAGGAGACGCGGGCCGCCGTCGCCGCCCGGCTCCGGCGCGAGCCGACCGACGACGAGCTGTTCTCGCACCTGATGTACCCGCAGGTCCATGACGAGTTTCTCAGGCATCAGCGCACGTTCGGGGATGTCAGCGTGCTGCCCACGCCCACGTTCTTCTATGGCATGCGACCCGGCGAGGAGATCCAGGCCGAGATCGAGCCGGGCAAGGTCCTCATCATCCGGCTCATCTCCGTGGGCGCCGCGGACAAGGATGGACGCCGCCTGGTGAACTACGAACTCAACGGCATGGCGCGCGAGACGTTCATCGCCGACCGGAGTGTCGCCCCCAGGGCCAAGGCGCGTCCGAAGGCCGACCTCGCCGATTCGAGCCAGGTGCCCGCACCCATCCCGGGCCTGGTTGCGAGTCTCACCACCTCGGTCGGAGCCAGGGTCGCCAAGGGCGACAAGCTCCTAATGATGGAAGCGATGAAGATGCAGACGACCGTCTACGCGCCTTGCGACGGCGTCGTGGTCGAGCTGCACGTCGCCATCGGCGACACGGTCGAGGCGAAGGATTTGCTGGCGAGGCTGCAGCCGGCCGGCTGACGCGCGATCGGTGCGCAGGGAGTCCTGCTGTGCCTTCCGCTCCTGCGCGCGCACGAGGCACGCATCGTACGCGCCGTCTGTCTCTGGCGGACGCCACGCTCGGCTAGGTGGGCGGCCAGTCGTGAAATTTCCGTAAGGACGCGGGGCCTACGCGCCTCTTTTGCCGCGCTGCGGCGAGTGATCCGGGCCCGCGCGAATCGCGCACGACGAGGCTGTTCCGGCTCGATCTTTGTCCGGGGTTAAACTTCGCTCCACCGGAGCCGCTAACAACCTTCGTACCCTATGCTCAGCCGGTTGTGGAAAACCCCGCCCTGGAAGAACGCCGACTGGCGCGTGCGGCAGCAGGCGGTGGCGCAGATCACCGATCGCGAGATCCTGCTCGATATCGCGCTGCGCGACGACGTCGCGGACGTGCGCATCGCGGCGGTGCGCGCCATGCCCGACGATGCGCTCCGCCTGAGGGCCGTACGGGAGGGTCGGTGTGAGCGGATGCGCCGCGAGGCGATGGCAGGCTTGCGCGACCCGGCATCGGTCGAGGCGTGTGTGTTCGATCGCGCGCTGCCGCTGGACCTCCGGCAGCATGCAGCCGGCCTGCGGCCGCTGCCGCCCGATGCGTGGATGCGCCTGGCCGGGCCGGGCGAACCGGAGCCAATGCGCGCCTTCGCGCTGCAATCCATGCCCGAGACCGCGAATGCCGCCCGCTTGTGGGAGGGAGGATGGCCCGTCGCGCTGAAGCTGGCGCTCGTGCCGCGACTGGCCGACGATGCGCTGCTCACCTCCATCTACGAGCGCGAGACGAGCCGTGAGGTCCGGCTCGCCGCAGCCAACGCGTTGCGCGACGGGGCCTCGATCGAGGCGCTTTTTTATCGCGAAGAGGACATCGAGCTGCGTCAGGCTCTCGCCGGTCGGATCCAGGACGAATCGACGCTGTTTGCGATGATGGACGACGAGCGCGAGCCGAAGGTGCGGTGTGCGCTCGTGGCCCAACTCGCGTCCGAGGAGGCGATCGCCCGCGTCGCCCTGGGCGACCAGGACCCGCAGGTGCGCATCGCGGCCGTGCAGCGCGCGAGGTCGTCGGGGACGCTGCTCGAGGCCGCCGTGCGGGATGCAGATCGGCGCGTCAGGATGGCAGCACTACAGCAGGCGCCGGACGACACCGTGCGCGCCGAGGTCGCGCGCCACTCGGCCGACGAGCAGGTGCGGCTGGCTGCGGTGCAGCCGATCACTTCAACCGACGTGCTGGAGACGCTGTGTCGGGACGGGCTGCCGGATGATCTGCGCTGGCAGGCGGGCCGGCGGCTCGGGCGCTTCCCCATTGCGGCGCTCGCCGCCATCCGGTCGGACTGGATGCTCGCTCAGATCGCCTCGCAGGATGCCGACGACGACGTGCGCGAGACGGCGGTCCGCATGATCCGCCAGAGGGAGACGCTCGACGGGCTGGCGCGCACCATTACCGGATCGGCGCGCGCGGTCGTGGAGGCGCGCCTGCGCGAGATCGTGGGCACGGCCGGCATTCGTTTTGTGCCTGTGCCGGGCCGTCCTTACGTCGTGAGCGCCTTCCCGATCACCCGCGGCCAGGTGCGCACCGTGATGGGCGATGCGCGTGGAGCGACGGGTGAGGATGCAAATCTTCCCGCCACCGGCATGTCGCCGAAGGAGGTGGCGGCGTTCTGTCTCGCGCTCAACCAGATCGACCAGCTGACCTATCGCCTGCCCTCATTCGACGAATGGCGGCACCTGTGCGTGGCGGAGCGGCCAAACTGGTTTCGCGACATCCGCCTCGGCACGGCCGACGCGGATGAAGTTGCGCGTATCGCCCTGCACACCGGCGCCACGGGGCCGCGTTTGATGGACGCGGCCTGGCCCAATCCCTGGGGTGTGCTGGATGCGCTCGGCAACGTCGCGGTCTGGGTCGAGGACCAGATCGGCGATGTGAGCTGGATACGCTACCTGCAGCGCGATCCGCTGGCCGAGGGCGGCAACGGTGGCGAACCGAAGGCGGACGACTTTGCCCTGGCGGCCGGCTTCTGCTGGAGCGACCGGCACGTGCGCATGGACCGCAGCGACCGTCTCGTGCGCATCGACGCATTGACCGGGGCGGCCAGCGATCGGGTGGGGTTCCGCCTGCTCCGCGGTGGAGGCGATGGGGCCGGATTGGGAAAACCCTTCAAGCTCACGCTGCTGCCCGAGCCACGCTGGGGCCTTTCGCGCGAGGCCGTGACCGAGGCCGTGGCGGCGACCAAGCTCTTCAGCGCGCAGCAGATGGATCAGTACTGGCGCGTCGCGCCGATCATGATTCAGAGTTCGACCAACTACGAGGCGCTGCGGCCGATGAAGCGCCGCCTCGAACTCTGCGGACTGCATGTGACCGTGACGGTGTGACCGAACTGCGGGGACCGTTGCCCTGTGCCGTTTGTGGCCCCATCGTCCTTGCGGTCTTCGGCCGGTGCAACCGGCCTTTGGCGTGTATTCAAACGCTCTGACAGGCCCCTGGAGGGTGAAACTCCCGCTCCGCCGTGCATGCGCAACGGTGGGCGCTTGCCTTGATCGCGACCAGGCAGGAGCCCTGCCGTCAGTTTCAGAGGCTGGTCGATCGTTTGGAGCCCGACCACGGGCTTGAGAACACGCCCTAGCCCGCCTGGCGCAGGTCCGTCTCGATCTCGCGAATCCGCTCCAGGGCGCGCTCATGGGCGTCGGGCTGCGAGTCCGGGACCTCCTTGAGGCGCGCGATGGCCTCCTCGGGCCGGCCGAGACCATTGAGGGCCTCGGCCTGGGCGAGAAGCGCGCCGATCCAGTGCCGCACCATGCGTTCATCGCCCGAGGCGATCCTGCCGGCGCGGTCGGCCGCCTCCAGGGCGCGGCCAAGCTCGCCGGTCTCCATGTAGTCGCGGCAAAGATCCATCAGTCCACGGCTCGCGATCGCGGGCACGAGCGCTGCCGTCGGCAGGTCCGGCAGCGCGGCCAGCCTCGTGCGGCCCTGCTCGCGATGTCCGGAGCGCAGCTCGCACATGCCGAGCAGGCGCTGGAAGTAGGGATTGCGCGGATACCGATGGACCAGGCGTCCCATGGCGACCCGGGCGGCTTCCGCATCATCAGCGAGGCCGATCTGCAGGATGCACAGGTAAAACGTGGCGTCATTGGCTGTGAGGACCGCGTGCGTGCTCGCCTCGTTCAGGTACTTGAAACCGAGGTGGAGATCCCCGGTCGCATTCATCATGCGCGCGAGCGGCTTGAGCATCGGCGGTGTGCGCGCCAGGTAGCACTCCAGCACGCCGGCGGGCATCATGGCCTCGGGGTGATCGGGGTGATCCTTGAGCACGCGCAGCGTGAGGGTGCGGCCGGCGCGCACGCGCCAGAAGGCCTTCCACCAACGCTGATGCTCGGCGTAGTAGCCGCCAAGTGTGAGGTGACTCAGGGCCGCGAGGAGGACCACGTCGGGATCGCGGGGATTTCGCCGCAGGGCTTTCTGGGTCTTGTCGAGCAGGGCGTGCGCCTCCGTCTCGAAGGTCTCCGTGAGTGCCACGTCGACCTCCATGTAGGATTGCATCCAATACAATCGTGCCACCGTGATGAACTCCGGGAGCAGGGACCCGGGGTAGGCCGCATCGAGCGCCGCGATGTGCTGGTCGGCGTCGTCCTCCAGGTTGTAGCAGCTGTCCAGGACCTCCTGGAGGCGGGCATGCGGCACGCCGTTGAACGCATCGCGCGGCTCGGCGGCGGAAGCATTCCGCGCCCACGTGGCCACGAGGGCGCAGAGCAGGGCGAGCGCGGCGCCGCGGATGCCGGCGAGGAGACGGCGGGGCATGGCGCCATTCCACGACCCCGGGCGGACACGGCAATAGTGAATGTTCGCGGGGCTACAGCACCACCGGCAGGCCCACCTCGATGATCTGCGAGGGTTCGATGCGGTAGTAATCTCGGGCGGGGCGCGCGTTGCGGCTCATCCAGCCGTAGAGCGCCTTCTGCCAGCGCCACATCTTCGTGTCGCCGCCCGAGATGATCATCTCGCGATTGAAGTAGTAGATCACGCCGCTCGTCTTGATCGGCACCCCCTGGGCGCGGACCCGTTCCATGAGTTCCTCCACGTCGGGCGATTCCATGTATCCGTAGCGGCCCACCACGCGCCAGATGCCCTCGCCGATCTCGCGCACGGTCAGGCGCTCGTCGTCGGGGATGCTGGGGATCTCCTCGGTGATGATCGTGAGCAGCACCACCTTCTCATGGAGCACCTTGTTTGCCTTGAGGTGGTGCAGGAGCACGAGCGGCGTGCCCTTGCCACTGCCGGCCATGAAGACCGCGCCGCCACGAACGCGCTTGATGTGCTCGCTGCGGGCGATGTCCACGAGTTCCTCCTCCGTCACCTCGTTTGAGTAGACGCGGCGGAAGATCTCCGCCTTGCCGGTCTTCCAGGTGTGCATCACCGCGACCATGCCGATGGCGATCGCGATCGGGAACCAGCCGCCCTGGGCGAGCTTCATCAGGTTTGAACCAAAAAAGGCCAGGTCGAAGATGATGAACGCGGTGCACAGGGCGAGCGACCCGAGCAGCGGCCAGCGCCAGTGGTTGCGCGTCACGACGAAGAACGACACGGTCGTGATCACCATCGTGCCGGTCACCGCCACGCCATACGCCCCCGCCAGGTCGGAGCTGTTGCGGAAGAGCGCGACCGTGAGGATCGACCCGAGGCCGAGCGACCAGTTCACCAGCGGCAGGTAGATCTGGCCCCGTTGGTCCGGGTTGGTGTGCCGCACGAGCAGGCGCGGGAAATAGCCGAGCTGGATCGCCTGGCGGGTGAGCGAGAACGTACCGGAGATCATCGCCTGGCTGGCGATGATCGCGGCGACGACCGACAATCCCGTGAGCGCGAGCCGCGGGGTGCCTGCGGGCACGAGGGCGAAGAACGGACTCGTCGTCGCCATCGGGTTGCTGAGCGCCCACGCACCCTGGCCGAAATAGTTGAGCACGAGCCCGGGCAGCGCACCGAAGTACCAGGCGCGGGCGATGTTGCTGCGCCCGAAATGCCCCATGTCCGCGTAGAGTGCCTCCGCGCCGGTGATGGCGAGCACCACGGCGCCGAGCAGTGCGGCGGATACGCCGGGCGACAGCGTGAGCAGCCGGATCCCGTGGATCGGATTGAGCGCATGCAGCACCTGGGGCGCCTGCACAATCTGCCACGCCCCGATGATCCCGAGCACCGCGAACCACACGAGCATGGTCGGCCCGAACACGCGGGCGATCACGTGCGTGCCCTTGTGCTGCACGAAGAAGAGCGTGCCGAGAATGACGCAGGCGATCAGCGGGATGTGGCGGGAATACTCCGGATTGAAGCTCTCCAGTCCTTCCGCCGCACCCAGCACGGATATCGCCGGGGTGATCACGCCGTCGCCGTAGAGCAGCGCGGCGCCGACGAGCACGACACCCGCCAGCACGCGGCGGCGCACGGGCTGGCGCTCGCGGTGGCCGAGGGCGAACAACGCGAAAACGCCGCCTTCGCCGCGATTGTTGGCGCGGGTGACGAAGGTCAGGTACTTGAACGTGACCTCGAACATCAACGCCCAGAAGATCAGGGACAGCGCCCCGAGGATGCCCGCCTCGCGGGTGACCGCGTCGGGCAGGTGGGCGAGGCACTCACGCAGCGCATAGAGCGGGCTCGTGCCGATATCGCCGAACACGACACCGAGCGCGCCGACGACGAGCGCCGCGCGCACCGGCGTGGCGTGGGTGGAACTGGACGGCGGGTTGACGGGTGGCAGGGAAAGGTCAGGCATGGTGCGGGCGGGGCACGGCGGCTGCAGCCGCCGGAGAGGTCAGGGCAGCCAGGGAAACTTGCGGGCGTCGGGCTTGCGCTTTTCACGCTGCGCCCCGTGAAACTCCTTCGCCTCCTCGCTCATGTAGTAGAGGAGCGTGGCGTTCCCGGCGAGTTCCTGGATGCCGGCCTGGCCGTCGCAATCGGCGTTGAACGCGGCCTTGAGGCAGCGGATGGCAAGCGGACTCTTGTCGAGGATCTCGAGCGCCCATCTGACGCCCTCGGTCTCGAGCTGCGCCACGGGCACGACGGTGTTGACCAGCCCCATCTCGAGCCCCTGCTGCGCCGAGTATTGGCGGCACAAATACCAGATCTCGCGGGCCTTCTTCTGGCCCACGATGCGGGCGAGGTAGCCCGAGCCGAATCCGCCATCAAAACTTCCCATGGCCGGGCCGACCTGGCCGAGCACGGCATTGTCCGCAGCGATCGTGAGGTCGCAGATCAGGTGCAGCACGTGCCCGCCGCCGATCGCGTAGCCGGCGACGAGCGCGATCACCGCCTTGGGCATCGAGCGGATGAGCCGCTGCAGGTCCAGGACGTTGAGCCGCGGTACGCCGTCCTCACCGACATAGCCGGCGTGGCCGCGCACGCTCTGGTCGCCGCCGGCACAGAAGGCGTACTTGCCGTCCGTGTGCGGTCCGGCCCCGGTCAGGAGGACGACGCCGACCGACGTATCTTCGCGCGCGTCGGCAAACGCGTCGTACATCTCGAACACGGTCTTGGGCCGGAAGGCGTTGCGCTTGTGCGGGCGGTTGATCGTGATCTTCGCGATGCCGTTCCACTTGTGATAGAGGATGTCCTCGTAGGCGCGGACGGGTTTCCAGTCAGGCTGGCTCATACCCGCAAACGCTGCGTCCTGCCCGCGAGCCTGTAAAGGGACGAGTGCGGGCGGTCGGGGCGATCGTCCCACCGGTCCGTGGTGCACGGTGGCTCGCCCGCGACGGCCGCGTTCCGGGTCAACCGGCGGGGTCGGGTGGCGTGAATTTCACCGGCACTCGCACTCGGCATGCCACCGGTTTGCCGTCCTTGACGGCGGGTTCGAACCGCCACTGCGCGACGGCGGTTGCGGCGGTCCATCCGAGGTCGGGATCGGTCGCGCGCACCACGCGTGGCAGCTGTGGACGTCCATTCGCATCGACGATGAATTCAATCAGGACTTCGCCTTCCATTGCACCTGCGTGGTCGGCCGGCAGTTTCGGTGCGACCTGCTTGCGGGGCTTGGGCATCTGATCGACCGCCCTGAGGGACAAGATTGCGGCGGTGTTTTCGCGCAGCGCCTGGATCAGGGCGTGGCTGGTCTCGTCGAACTCGAAGTTCTCCCGATGCGGGTCAAAGCTGAACTGCATCGCGACCAGGCCGTAGACGGGCAATCCCGCCTTTTCTGCGGGGAAGAACGTCCATGTGGCGAGACTGGCGCGCGCGGCGCCGACGAAAGCCGTGTCCGAACCCGGGCCGGGGCTCACCTGGACCACGTGGCCTTCCGTCGAAACGAGAACAGCGAGCGTGACGACGAGTTGTCTGCCCTCCATGAGCGCGTCAAAGGGATAGACGACGATGCTCGATGTCTTGTTCTGCGGGGCCGTGTCGTAGCTCCGGGCATACGCAAGTTGCGCCTGATGGGTGCGTTCTGAGGCATCCCAGGCCGCGCTCTCCTGGGGGAATACCACCGACACGGTCGTGCGCGTGGCGACAGCGGCTCCGCCACGCCGGGTCGGTTGGAATTTCCAGTCGAGCACAGCTGCCGCGGCGGGTGCGGAGAACTCGGGCCTGGAGGCGTATTCGACGACCGGATCCTCTGGCCGCCCCTCGGCGCCCACGAGTAGATTGACCTTGGCGAAACCCTGGACAGGCGCTGCTTTCAACCCCGCCGGGTACTCGGGAATCGTCTCGTAGATCGGCTCGGCCGTCTGCAGTTCCACACCGCGGCCGATGGCGGCGCCGTGATCCGCCGAACTGTCGTCATCCTGTCCGGGGCGGATTGCGACGTTCACCGCGAGGCGATACGAGACCGGGGCGCCGCGCGATGCCGCCGGGCCGAACACCCACGCGCGCACGTGTTCTGAGGCTATCTTCGCCGTCTGCGGAGAGGCGGCCTTTACCTCCTCGACGCGGATCACACGGCCATCGGTCCCGACGACCGCCACCATCGAGACCGTATCCTCCATGCTTGCCGACCGCACGGCGGGGGGAAGCACGAGACGCGGGGCTTCAAGTCGTTCGGGCGGTCGATCGAGCGCGGCCACCTCGACGAGGCGTGGGGCAGCAAGCGCCGCCGAAACGGAGGCGAGACAGGCGAGGAAAAGACACAGGTGCATGCGCATGGTTCGGGCAGGGGGTGGACTTGCTCTGGCATGACCACTGCGCACTGTCACGGAAACAGCGATTCAGGAATCCTGCGTGTCGCCCAGGTAGACGGCGGAGAGCTGGCGCAAGATCCGCTCCAGCGCGGCCAGGTAGTCCGCTTCGGGCATGGAGGCCTTGCCCGCCCGCAGCACCTCGAGGTCCGCCTCGAGCTGGTCGCGCCGGGCCCGCTGCTCCGCCGTGAGGGCGCGCTCCTCCTGTGTCTCCACCAGCGCGATACGCCGCGCGAGCGCCCCGTCGGGCGCGGTGCCGTCGCTGGAACGTCGCACCAGCCGGGCGCCCTGGAAAAAATCCGCCGGCGTGCCGCGGCCGTCGCCGTTGTCCTCGATCAGCGCGTGCTCGGTCGCCATGCGGCCTTCGCCGGCATAGAACAGCTCCACGCTCCGGGCGGCTGCGATGAACGCCTCGAGCACCGAGACCTGGCCGTCCATGTCGAGGTCGCCCGCGCCGGCCGGGGCCCCGATGACCTCCGCCAGTCGCTCCCCCAGGCGCGCGTAGTTGACCTCGTCGCCGCTTGAGGTCGCCGTGACGATCACACGTTGTGGCCCGGCCAGCAGAGGGACGAACGGACCGCTCGCGGAGCCGCCGTGGATGATTACGGCGGGCCGGTCGCGCAGCCGCGCGAGGAGCAGGCTCAATTCACTCCCGGCGAGATCGACGCCACGGAGATTGAATTTCGCCTCACGACCGTCCCACGTGCCGTGCCCAAGGTAGACGAACCACGCGGGCCGCGGCGAAGCCGGGTCGAGCCGTGAGAACCACGCGCTGATCGCATCGCGGTCGGCCGTGGAATCCGGTGCCCGCGCCTCATCCGGTCCTGCGATCCCCACAAGCGTGAAAGCGGCCCCGGCGGCATCGCAGGCGGCGCGCCAGCGCTCGGCGGCGGCCTCGAACCCCGACGCGAAGGCGGGCGAGCCGGTTGCCCCCACCACGACGAGCACCTCGTGCCGCGGCTCGATCGGCTGAGCTATCGCGGGTGAGGAAAACGCGGTGCAAAAGGCGACGGCGAAGAGGCACATGAGCGGGGCTCGGAGGAATCGAGAAGGAGAGGAAGAAAGGGAAAGAGAAAGAGTAAGAGAACGAGGATGGGGGGTGGGGGCGCGGCGAGGTCGTCGGGTGCGCTCGCCTAGGTTCGGGTCCGAGGTGCATTCGCGGTTCACGGCAGGCCCCTCCAGCGTCGCCAGATCCATTCGGTCACGAGACAGCCGAGCACGAGGGCAAACACCCACGGCGTGTGCCAGATTGGCCGGCTTGAGAGCTCATGCACCGGGGCGGGCAGGGAGGGCAGCCGCGCGACAAGGGCGTCGATCTCGTTCACGGCCACCATCGCGCCGCCCGTGCGGCGCGCGAGTTCCTCGAGGAGGGCGCGATTCGGGGTGAGGGAGCGAAACTCCTCGGCCGCAGGGTCGGACACCCATCCGGCCTGGGCACGCCCGAGCCATTCACCTTCGGGGGAAACAGCGTCGGCCTCGGCCAGGTAGGCGCCGGCATCGCGCCCCGCGAAAACCGCGCCAAACTGCCCGGCTGCGCCCGCGACCGGCTCGACCTGCAGCGTGCCCGACTGGAAGCCAGCCGGCCCGCCATCTGTCGTCGAGGAGTGGATACGTCGCACGGTCAACCGAACGGTCGCGAGGTCGGCCGGCCGAAAACTGCGGTCGCGCACGGTCACCCGCAGGCGCACCCCGCCGCTGTCTGGGTCGGGAACGGGCTCGACCGCGAGCGCCACCGGCGGGGGAGCGTCGGTGACGAGCCACCGCGCGATCTGGCGCCACATACGCGCCAGGTCGGCCTGCTCCGGGTCGCCCTTCAAGCCCCACCGCCAGAGATCGCCGAGCGTGAGGCATGCCACGCGTCCGGCGCCATGGCGCTGCGCGACGAGGGCCGGGAAGCGTGCGCCCTCGTCGTCCTCCACCTCGGCGAGGACTGTCGCCCCGGGTTTTGTCGCGGGCAGGGCGTGGGCGACCAGCATCGGGGGCATGGCGGCCACCCGGGCGCGCTCGAGCGTCTCCTCCGGACGGATACGCACCCAGGGCTGCACCCAGCCCTCGCGCGTGAGGGACCACCGCAGACCTCCGCTGGGCAGGGTCGGGGCGGCACGGTCGAGATACACCGGAAGGGCGGCGGCAAGCGGCGACGCCGCGTAGCCGCCCGACTCGAGTGAGTCGGCTCCGCCGAGCATCAGGAGTCCACCGCCGCGGTCGGCGGTGAACCGTCGCAGCAGTGCGAGCTGGTCGCCGGTGAAGAACTCAGCTTCCACGTCGTCGAGGATCACGGCGTCGTAGGCAAAGAGTTCCTCCTCGGTGGTGGGAAAGCCGCCGCGCAGTTCGGCCTCGTCGCGGGTGTTCACGCGCACGAGCACCGGCTGGTCGTAACGCGGCGCTTCGGAGGCATCCGCGCCGAAGCCGCGGAACATCGGATTGCTGGCTTCGCCCGACCGTCCCTTGAAGTCGAACTTCGGCTCCCGGCGCGCCGCGCGCTGCAGGCCGACCATCTGCAGCTGGGGGTCCTCGAGCAACGCGCGGTTGAGGAATTTGAAATCCCATCCCGGACGGCCGCCCACGTAGAGGAGACGAAAGCTCTCGCGCCCGCGGTCAGTCATCACGGTGCGCCTGTTGTTCACTTCCGTGGCCTCGTCCAAGGTGTCACCAGGCTGTGGATGCACCGTCACTTCGTGAAACTGGACGCCGCTGCCGGCCGGGCGCCAGGAAAAGGTCGCCGAGGACGCCCGCCCGTCGTTCTCGAGCTGCACGACCTGTGCCTCCGGATCCGCTCCCGCGGGCGCCGAGCCGTCCATGCTGAGCGTCCGCACGGACACAACCGCCTCGCGCGCCCGGATGGCCTCGCTCGCCGCATCCACCTGGACGGTGACCGGCGCATCGTCGAACGCCGATTGGCGGACGGTCACCCGGTCGATGCGCAGGTCGGCCACGGGTCCCTCGCCGACGAGCACCGGATAGAGGGGCGGCAGGCCGGAAAGATCCAGGCTCCCCGGCTCGGGAATGTCGGTCGCGTTTCCGTCGGTCAGAAGCAGTACGCCTGCGAGAGGCTGGCCGGCGAAACGGTCGCGCAACTGCCCCAACGCGGCTCCAAGCGCGGAGCGGTCGCCGGTGAAATCCAGCGTCGCGAATTCCCGCACCCGCTGGAGGCTCCGGTCGAATTGGTACGAGCGCACCTGGAAGGTCTCGGCGAGCCGCGCCAGCCAGCCGGTTTCCGCCTGCACGAGGGCCGCGTGCATGATTTCGCCCCGGGTGAGCGCCGCCCCCGGGTCGCGCACCGCCAGGCCCTGGCTGTTGTCTGCGACCACGGCGAACTGATTCGCACCCGGCACGGCGCGCCGGGAGGTCCACTGCGGATCGAGGAGCGCGATGAGCAGGAGGCCGGCGCCGAGCGTGCGCAGGGCGAGCGCGACGGCCAGTGTGCGCGAGTCGCGCGCCGCTCGCGCGGGCGCGACCGCGAGCCACGCAAGCGGTACGAGCACCACCAGCGCGGCCAGAGCCAGCCACCACCAGTCCAGGCCGGAAAATGCCAGCGAGGCGGTCATGACGGAACCGCCGCTGGCGTATCCATCGGCTGGATGCGTGCCGCGGTTCGGGACAAGGATGGCCGGCGTCGCGTCATTCGCCGAGCGCCTCGTAGTAGCGCCGCACCGCCTCGGCATAAGCTTCCGGGACGGGGTCGCGGTCGATCGGCTGCAGCGAGGCCGGATCGTCGCGCCGTGCGAGTTCCTGGCGCAACCAGGCGCGAACCTCGCCCAGCGGGGCGACAATTCCGCTCTCGATCGTGGGCTGCAGGGGCGGGGCTCCGTGCCGCCGGTATTCGCGACGCAATTCGGCGGCGAGTTCGCGGGCCCGCGCCACCCGCTCGCGCGCACCCGGATCGTCGAGCAGCGCCTCGACCGTTCGCATGCGCGCCTCCCAGTCGGCGAACCCCTCGCCGGTGATCGGACTGGCACCGGGTTGCCGGCCATCCAGGCCGGAACGCCCGAGCTCCGCCAGCGCCCGGGTGAGCGGATCAGTCGCCTCGCCTCCGGGCCGTCCCCTTTCGGCAGTGCGGGATTCGGGTGACGCGGCGGACTGCGACGCGGTGGATGACGCGCCATCATCCCGGTCGGACACGTCCGCGTCCTCGCCGGGTGTGCTGTTGCGCAGGGACCGCGCGAGGTCTTCGAGTTCTGCCTGCGCGAAGCGCATGGTCTCGGCGTCGTCGCCCAGCACGGACTCAGCTGCTCGCTCCACGCCGCGCGCGAGGCGGTCGAGCGATTCCGTGATCTGCGGCTGCAAATCGCGCGCTTGGTCGGTGAAGCCGCGCCTGAGCAGTTCCGAGGCTGTTGCCATGCGGTCCTCCGTGCCGCCGCCTTGAGCCTGGTCGCGGAGCAAATCGTAGAGCTGACGGTGGAGCGCGGGCTCGGTCTCCTCGGACTCCTCCGTGACATGGCGCAGCTTTCGCGTGAGCTCCGCGAGCGCGTCGCGGTTCTCGTCGAGAGTCTCCGTGAGTCCGGCGCGTTCCGCCGAGTTGTCCAGCGATGGCGCGGACCGGCGCGACGCATCGGCGAGCTCGCGCTCGGTGCCTGCCTGGGCTTCCGCGAGGTCGCGTGCCTCACGGCGGAGTTCGCGCATCTCGTCGGCGAACTCGCCAGCGCTGCTCTCACGCAGGCTCTCGCGCGCCTGCTCGAGGCTTTCCTCCGCGCGCGTCCCCGAGGCCAGAGCCTGCGAGACCTCGCCCTCGCGGAGCGCTTCGCCGGCGCGGCGCATGTCCTCGCGCGTGCGCTCGACCTCCTCGCGCGACCGGGCGCTGCGCGAGCCCGGGGCCTGCTGGTCCATGCGCTGCCGAAGGTCGTCGAGTTCGGCGAGCATGCGCTGCTGCTCCTCCTCGAGCCGCCGGAGTTCGCGCCTCACCTCGTCGCGTTCGTTCTCGTCGACGGCGGCGTCCAGCGCTGTCTGGAGTTCCTGGAGACGATCGTTCAGGTCCGACTGCCGTCGTGCCAGTTCGCGCAAGCGCGCGAGCGTCTGCATTTCCTCGCGCTGCTCCGGGGTGCTGGAGAGCTGCGCCTCGCTTTCCATCTCGTAGCGGTCGGCGTCGTCCTTGAAACGGAGCTGGTCGAGCTGGCGCCGGCTGTTTCGTCCGCCACGCGGATTGCCGGCATTACTGCGCTCGCGGCCGACCTGTGATTCGGAAGGCTGCATGCGCAGCAGCGCCTGGTAGGCATTCTGCGAGGAGCTCCACGCATCTGGCAGCGGCCCGGTGGAGGATTCCTCACGTGACTCGTCGAGACGCTCGGCCGCTCGGTGCATATGACGCCCGGCCTCGCCGGCCGCGGCGCGCAGGGTCGCATCGGTCATCTCGGCGGCTGTCTCAAACAAGAGGCGCTGCGCCGCCCGTTGCGAGTCGAGGACGATGGAGACGTTCTCATGGAACCCATCGGTCCCGGCGGACGCGTCGCGCAGCTTCCAGATCGCGAGCGAGATGTCCCGTTGCATCTCCAGAAGATCGGCGGCCGCGCCACCCGAAGCGCCCGCGCCCTGTTGCGGGCGGGATCCCCCTTCGCTCTCGCGGAAAACCTCGTCGAAGTCGCGGATCTCCGCGAAGAACAGGTCACCGTGCGTGCGCCGCCGCGTGCCGTCCGAGGCAACGTCGTCCGCCCACGCGAACCACGTGATCAACTGTGAGGGCTCGACGCCGAGCGACTCGAGCGCGAGCAGCCGTCGGAAGGACCCCTCCGGCGGCGGGGCGCTTCCAGACATGTCCTCCGCGTCACGCCCGGAGACATACACCGGCTCGGCTCCGGCGACCGACCAGGCGATGCCGTAGTCGAGCAGGCCGAAATCGTCGGCGGCGGAGCCCTCCAGCGCGATCTCCTCCAGCGGCGACACCCGCTGGTCGCCCCGTGGGAATGCGACCTTGAGCTCGGGCCGTCGATTCGGCAGCGCCTCGATGCGAAGCTCGGGCGGGCTCGAGTTCGCGCGCCCCGCATCGTCGACAAGGTGGATGGTGTATCGAGCGCTGCGGTCAACCGGCATGGTGACGCCGAATCGCGTGCGGCTGTCATCGAGCGCGGTGAGCGGGAGGTCCGTGCCGTCGCTCCCGCGCAAGCGCGCATTGCGCAGGGGCTTGTTGGCCTGCACCGCGTACTCGAGCCTCGAGCCCTCCACCGCGCTGACGCGCCGGGTGTCCTCGATCGTCGTGGGCTGGAGGCCGGTGAATGCCGGATAGTCGAGCGCCGCGTCGCCGCGGACCATGCGCGGGAGATCGAAGACGGTGATGCGATGCGGACGCGATGCCGCTCCCCCGAACTCCACCGAGTATTCGACGTCGCTTTCGACGTGCGCGAGGGTTGAGGCAAAAACCGGGTCCGCGAGGCTGCGGGCCATCGGCACGGTGGCGGTCGCCCCTCCGGCCGCCGTCCAGCGGAGCCGTGCCTCGGCGGGTACGTCGTCTCCGAAGCGCGCCGTGATGACGACCGTGGTGCCGCGCTCCACCTCGGCATCGCCGGGCAGGATCTCCAGGCCGGCCGCCATCGTCTCCGGCGAAGCGGGTGGCGCAGGACGCTCGGGCGGCACAAAGCGGGTCCCCAGAGCCGCGAGACAGCAGGCCGTGACGAGGGCCGCGCCGTGGGCCAGGGCGGCGCCACGCGCCGCGGGAACAGGGCTGCGTGACCAGAAGTGGCGATGCGCGTGCTCGAGCACCTCGTTGATGAGGCGCTTCTGCAGGAAGGAATACCGGCCTGCGTCGTCCGGGCGCTGCTCCATCGCCGTGCGCAACGCATGTCCGAGTTCTGGATACGTTCGTTCGATCAACGCGGCGGCGCGGCGATAGTCGGAGACCGGCGCCTGCCACCAGCGGGCCACAAGCCAGGCGCACGCGACGAATGCGACGGCGATCCCCGCACCCGGCAGCATGGCCGGCCAGGCGAGGAGCCACGCGACGCCCAGCACGGTGAGCGCCAGCCCGGCGAACGCGAACCACGCCTTCGCGCTACGTGCATGCAATCGTGCGGCCTGGATGCGGCGCACGAGGCGACGTGTTTCCGCACGGAGCCGGCTGTCGATGTGGCGGGGCTCAAGTGGCGAGGACATGGTCAGACGGCGCTTGCGGTTGACGGGCGGGTGGACATGCGGAAAGCGAGCAGGCTTTCGACGGCGAGCACGGCGAGGGCGGCGAGGAGCAGCCAGCGCCAGAGGCGCTGCTCCGATTCAAGCCGGGCCGCGACGGCTGTGCCGGCGTGCGCGAGGTCGGGAGCGCGGACGTCCGCCGCCCGACGGGGCGCGAGGGGCACGCCGAGGCTTTCCCACGTATCGAGCGGAAGCTCGGCCGTGCGGCTCTCGATCGCCGGGACATTCAGCGCCACGACCCGGGCATTCGCGCCGGACCCCACGGTAAACACGCCGGGCCGGGCCGGCAGCCGGATGTCATCGGGAAGGGCGAGCGCCGCGGTGTCGCCGACCTCGGCCATCGTGGCGGCAGGCGGGCCGCCGGCCGCGCGCCGGGCGAGCGCCTGGAACCACGGCACGAACTTGGTCGAGAGTACCCATTGGCTGGATGCAGGCGTCCAGTCGCCCGCCCAGACCACGACGCTTCCGCGCCCGACCGGCGCCTCCAGCACGGCCGGTGCGCCCGAGTCAAACCGCGCCACGGAGACCGCCCCGGACGCGGCCGGCGGCACCAGGTGCGGCGCCCGCCAGAACCGCACCCGGGTGAAATCGCTGTAGCGCGGGTCGGCGAACGGGGCGAAGAGGGGATGCGCAAACGCGATGTATCCAAAGAGGGCGTCGCCTGGGATCATGGCCTCGCGGGCAGTCCACCCGGGCTCGCCGGCGAGGGCACCCGCGGTTGCCGCCATGGCCGCATCGCCCGCCAGCACGAGGGCGATCGCACCTGCCTCGAGGAGTGAGCGCAGACGCGCGACCTCAGCCGGGTCAAGCGCCCGCGTGACAAGATGGAGTGGCGCGGCGTCGCCCTGCGAACCATCTGCGGCGGGCTGGATCTCCATCGCCGGTTCGCGCCACCCGCGCACCGCACGGGAGACGTAGAACAACGAGTCGTTGGCGTCGTCCGCGTCGCCGTTGCCCCAATACGCGAGGGTCGATTGTTGCGGAGCCGGAGGCGCGAGCCAGACGGTGTTGTCGAACGGCTCGTCGTCCCCGTTCAGGTCGACGCGCATGGCCGCGGTCTGCGCAAGTGGATACGGGATCGCGAGGGCGCGTGTTTCGTGAGGCGCGAGCACCAGGTCGATCGGCTCGGCCGCCTCGCGTTCGCCGCCTGCAGTTCGGAACGTGAGCCGGTAGGGGCGGGAATCGAAGGCGTCGTGTGCGATGCGGAGGCGGGCGCTGCGGTCGCCCTCGGGGGAGACCGTCCAGCCGAGCCAGTGCACGGCGGCATTGGGTTCGGCCGGCCGTGCGATCGAGTCGAGCCTCACATGAATCCCGTCCGGCCAGTCGCGTCCGGCGAGTCCGGAAAGACGGGTGCCCTCGGCGAAGTCGGAGACGATGACGATCGTGGCTTCGCCAGGAGCGGCGCCGCGCTCCCGCATGCCGGCGAGTTCCTCCAGCGCGCGCTCGACCGCCGAGTCGAGATGCGTCGTCTCCCAGCCAGGACGGCGTTCGGCGAGCACTGTATTCACAAGCGCCCGACGATCCTCGGGGGCGGTGCGCGTCCATGTCTCAGACGAAAGCGCAACCTCGACCGAGCGGCCCGCGCGCACGAGCGCGAGTCCATCCGCCGGTGCGAGCTCCGATGCAGCGGTGCGCACGCGGGCAAGTGCGGCCTCCCACAGGCCCTGCCGCTGCATGCTCGCGCTTTCGTCGAGCACGATCACGCGATGCCGTGCCGTCGCCGGGCCGCCGGACGGTGCGGCCGTTTCGCGCAGAAACGGCCGGGCGAAACCGGCGGCGAGGATGAGCACGGCGAGACAGCGCAGGAGCAGCAGGCCGGGGTGCTGGACGCGGTTGCGCCGATCCAGGCGCGGTGCGGACGGTTCCAGGAAGTGCGTGGCGCTGAACCACACGCGCGTGCGGGTGTTGCGGCGCACCAGGTGGGCGACGATCGGACCGGCGACGGCGAGCGCACCGAGCAGGAACAGTGGCGCAAGGAGGCTCATCGGCGAGGAAGCGAGGATCCGCGACGCGCCCGCGCGCCGCGTGGCTGGCTGCGTTTCAACCATTCCAGGAGCGTCAGGTCGATGGGGTGGTCGGTCGTCGCAACGTGCAGGGGCACCGCGGCCGCGTCGAGCGCGGCGCGCAAAGCCTGCGCGTGCTCCTGGAAACGCGACTGATAACCGGTCCGGGCCTGGGCGGGATCGAGGAAGAGGCGCCGCCCCGTCTCGAGGTCCATCCATTCCGCGGCGCGGCCGAACTCGAGCGAAATCTCGGCCGGGTCGAGCACCTGGATCGCGCGCACATCGTGACCCGCGGCCACGAGGCGCGCGAGCGGCCGGGTCCACGCTTCCACCGGACCGAGGAAATCGGATACAAGCACCACGACCGCGCGCTTCCGCCACAGCCGCGCGGCCTGCTCGAGCGCGAGATCCAGGCGCGTTTCACCGGCGGGGTGCTCCCGTTCGAGCATGGCCAGGAGGCGGCGCAGGTGGCCGGGACGCCAGCGGGCCGGCAGGTGATCGATGAGGTCCGCGCCGAAAAGCGCGAGGCCGACCATGTCGCGCTGCTGGAGCAGGAAGTAGCCGAGACAGGCCGCGAGCGTGCGCGCGTACTCGGCCTTGGTCACCGAGCGCGATCCGAACGTCATCGAGCGGCTGTGGTCGATGAGCAGGTGGCACCGCAGGTTCGTCTCGTCCTCGAACTTCCGGACGTACTCGCGATCCGTTCGCGCGAGCACGCGCCAGTCCATGTAGCGCAGGTCGTCGCCGGGCACATACTGACGGTACTCCGTGAACTCGACCGAGAAGCCTGAGAAGGGCGAGCGATGCAGGCCCGACCAGAGTCCCTGGACAACCACCCGCGCCCGCAGCTCGAGATCGCGGATCGCGAGGAGCGTCTCCGGATCGAGACCCCGGGCCGTGTGGGGGCGGTGTTGTTCCTGGCGGGCGACCATGGGAAGTGACGAGTGACGAGTTACGGGTGACGAGTGACGGGTGGTAGGGGGAGGCCTCTGGCCGAGGCGCGTCGCTCGGTCGTGCAGGGGCGGCTCGGCCGGAGGCCTCGCCCTACCAAGAGATCCGGGTTGCGCAGGATCATCGGGTGGCGTCGTCGTCCTTCACGGACTCAAGGAGCTTGTGAATCACATGCTCGACCGTGACGCCCTCGGCTTCGGCGCGGTAGTTGAGCAGGAGACGGTGCCGGAGGACCGGTGCGGCCAGGGCGTGTATGTCTTCGATGGTGACATGTGTGCGCCCCCGCCAGAGCGTGCGCGCCTTGGCGCCGAGCACCAGGCTCTGGGCGGCGCGCGTGCCTGCGCCCCAGTTCAGCCAGTGGTTGATGAAATCCGGCGTACCGGTGCGCCCGGGGCGGGATGCGGCGGCGAGTCGGACGGCGTAGCGCACGATATCGTCGGCCACGGGCACCCCGCGGACCAGCGCGTGGAAGGCGAGGACGTCCTCGGCGGTGAAAACGGACTCGATCGGCGCGGCGCCCGCGGCCGTCGTCTGCTTGATCACCGCGATCTCGTCCTCCTCGGGCAGGTAGTCGATCAGGACATTGAAGAGAAAACGATCGAGCTGGGCCTCGGGCAGGGGATAGGTGCCTTCCATCTCGATCGGGTTCTGCGTCGCGAGGACGAAGAACGGCTCAGGGAGCGCATGGCGCACGCCGGCGGCGGTGATCTGGTGTTCCTGCATCGCCTCGAGAAGCGCCGCCTGGGTCTTGGGCGGGGTGCGGTTGATCTCGTCGGCCAGAATCAGGTTCGCGAATACAGGCCCGCGCACGAACGTGAGCCGGCGTCCCTGCTCCCCCTCGGTGAGGATCTCCGTGCCGGTGATGTCGGCCGGCATGAGATCGGGCGTGAACTGGATGCGCTGGAAGTGCAGCTGGAACACGCGTGCGACGGATTTCACCAGGAGCGTCTTGGCGAGTCCCGGCGCCCCCGTGACCAGGCAATGGCCGCCCGCGAGCAGTGCGAGCAGCAGCTGCTCGATGACGTCGCGCTGGCCGACGATCGCCTTGGCCAGCTCGGCCTCGACGCGTGCGCGGCCGGTCTGGATCTTGTCGAACGCCGCCTGGTCGGGATGCGAAGGGACCGGCGGTGGAGATGAGGTGATGAAGGCCATGGTAGAACGAGGTTCGGAGTGCGTGAGAGGGCGGACGACGGTGGACGGAGGACAGGGGTGCGGGCGCAGAGGGCGGAGAGACTGTGAAGGTTCGGAGTGGCCTGGGTGGCTGCGGATCCCGGGGTTTGGTTGTATGCGTTTTCTGGACTCTGTCCTCGGTTCTCCGCCTCAGTGCGTCATCGCCCAGAAGATGATATTGATGGCCATGGGGTAGGCGCGCTTCTCGGCGAACTCCTGGAAGTACCACTCGGACTCGCCCTCGCGCTCCCAGCCGTCGCCCAGGTCGGTGTTGTGGCAGAGGATCGCGATCATGCGGCCCTTGTCGTCGAAGTAGGCGCGGTAGTGGACCTCGCGCGTGGTTGGATCATAGTCCCGCTCCCACGTGACGCCCGTGCCTCGATTGTAGAGCGCAGCGTGAATGCTCGGCACCTGCGGCTTTTCCTTCAGGTCGAAGACGCAGTGAAAGATCGGATGGTCGATATCGAGTTCGACTGGCTCGCGGCCGGGAACCACGCGTGCCATCTCGTCGCGCATGTTTTCCCATTCGTCCTCGCCCCAGAAATCGTCGACCATGAGGAAACCGCCGTTGAGCAGGTGTCGGCGCAGCGCGAGGACTTCCGCCGGTGAGAACGTGAGGCGCCCCGGCTCGACGATATAGAGAAATGGATACTGCGAAAGGTCGTCTTCCGCCAGGTCCACGACCGCGGCGTCGGGGTTGACCTTGAGGCTCGTCATCTGCTGAAGACGGAAGGCGAGGTTGAGTTCGGCATCGGGATAGTCGGTGGCCCAGCGGCCCCCGCCGCGGCCGCCCCAGCCATCCCAGCCGCCGCGACCGGCCCAGCTCGTGTAGCGCACGCGCGCAAAGGTGAAGACATCGTGCTTGAATGCCGGATCCACCGACCACTCCGGCACGCCCGCGCGATCGGCCGCGGTGGTCATGACCTGGGCGGCGAGCGAGAGGGGGAGAAGAAGCACCGCAAGCAGGAGGTGGGTTGCTACCCGGCTGGCGCGGCGCGCCAGCCGGGTGAAGACGACGCGTGGCGGACCTCCTGCGACAAGCCCGGCCCGGCTGAAGCCGGGCCCTCCGGGTAGGCACGAAACAGCTGGTCCGGAGGGTGGAGCACCTGCTCCGCCGTTGAAGGGTTCCGGGTTCACGGCGTCTCTTCTCCTGGGGAAAGTTCCAGCAGCAATTCGTGCGCGGCGCGAAAGCGCGGCGCCTCCTCGAGCGCGAGGAGCACGTGGCGTCGTGCGGTGGATGGGTCGATAGCGCGGAGCTGTCGCGCGATGCGGTGATGGATCGCCGCGCGGTCCGGAGGCTCGAGCGCGAGGAGCGAAGTCCCGGCGCGCGCGGCGGCGGCGCGTCCGCCCGTGGACTCGTGGGCCGCAAGCAGGCTGCGCCAGGGCGTCTCCGCAAGCGGCTGGATGGCGAGCCAGCGCTCCGCCGCGGCCATCACGCCGGCGGGATCGCCGCGCGCCTCCGCCAACTCGTGCAGCCGGATGACGGGATCGAGGGCATCGCCCTCGTGGCCGACGATGTCCTCGAGGACGGCGCGCTCCGCCTCGACGTCGCCAAGTTCCCGATACACGCGCGCGAGGAGCCGATGTGGCGACTCGTTTCCCGGGAAATGGCGGTCGCCGGCAGTGAGCCGCTCGAGCTCGCTGCGCGCCGCCGCCCAGTCGCGCGCCAGCATGGCGGTGCGGGCGCGGTCGAGGATTGCCGCGTAATGGTTGGGATTGAGCGCAGCCATGAGACGTGTCGCCGGGTTCCCGGGCTCATCGAGTGTGAGCCCATCCGCAAATGCATCCGCCGCCTGGGCGGCGTACCTGGAAAATGCGTCATCCAGCGCCTCCAGCGGACCGTAGACCTCGGCGAGGGCGAGATTCGCCTCCGTGCCTTCGCCCAGCATCGCCAGGACCGAGCGCATGCGCTCGAACCCGTGGCTCTCCACCAGGAAGCGCACCACGAGGTAGGATTGGTAGTAGGCGAACTGCGTGTCCTCGCCGCTCTGTGCGTCGAGAAACGCGGCGCTCATGCCCGAGATCGGACGCAGCCTGCCGTCGCTGATGCGCCGGTGCCACGGGATGGACATGCGCTGGCCCCAGGCCGGATCGGCAAGGGTCTCCTCGTAGACGGAGAGGCCCTCGCTGAGCCAGCGCGGCATGCGGTTGCGGGTGAGCGCGAGCGTGATGACGTGCGCGTACTCGTGCCAAAGCACCGCCTCCCAGTTGGCGCGGCGCGACGCCGGGCTGTTGATCGTGACGACATGTCCGAAACACACTCCGAGGAACCCACCCGCGCCGGGCATGCCGAAGGTGCGCACGGCAAAATCCTTCGGGTCGGGAAAAATCTCGACTGTCGTCGGCTGGTCCAGCCGCAGGCCGTAGCGCTGAGTGAGTTCGTCATGTGCACGTTCGAGCAGTGCGAGTGCGCGATCGCCGTAAACGGGCGCTTCCGCCGCACCCATCCGCACCGTGAATCGCGGCGTGCGCATCGCCGTCATGCCCGAGACCTGTTCGTGAAGCTGCGCGAGATTGAACGCCGTGACGCTGTAGCGGTCCTGTTCCTGCGCCTGCAGGGCCAGCGCCCAGCCTTCCTCGTCGCGGCCGAGCCTGAGCAGGCTTTGCGCAAGCTCCAGGCGTGCGGGCGAGTAGTCGGGGTCGAGCGCGACGGCGAGGCGCAGCGACTCGGCCGATTCCGCGAAACGGTAGCGCTGGGCGAGCTTGGTGCCGATGATATGGTCGACCCGGGGATTCTCCGCCCAGCTGCCCAGGGCCGCCTCGCGTGCGCGATGCGCGGCGGGCATGTCGTTGCGCAGGTGCGCGACCACGGCGCTCAACGCGTGGGCGTCGGGATGGCGGGGATTCACGGCGAGCACGGCGTCGATCTCGGCCGTGGCGGCATCGAGCTGCTCGGCGTCAATCCAGTGCTCGGCGAGCAGGAGCCGCGCGGCGGCAAAGTGGGGATTCACCGCCAGGGCGCGCGTCGCGTGGTCGAGCAGATGGGTGCGATCACCATCGAGAAACGCGGCGGCGAGTCCCGCGTGCATTTCCGGATCGTCGCGAAACACGCGAAGCCCCGCCTCGAAGGTGCGGGCCGCGAGCGCATCGTCGCCTTTCTCCAGCGCGAGCCGCCCGGCGGCGAGAAAGGCGCGCCGCACGGGTGGCGCGCTGGTTTGCGCGGGCTTGAGGAAGTTCTCGAGCACGAGGCGCGGTTCGGCACCGAGCAGGAGGGCGGCTTCTCCGAGAGCGACGAGTTCGGCCTCGCTGCTGACCCGACGCTGTCGGCCCAGGACGAGGATGCGGAGTTGCTCCATGAAGCCGGTGGCACGTTCGGGCTCGCCGGAAAAGCGCGCCGCCTCGAGCCCGAGCCGCCGCAGGTCGAGACTGAGCGGCGCGTCCTCGAGCGCGGTGTCGACACGTGCAAGAGCGTCGGCGTAGCGACCCAGTGCGAGCAGCGCCTGAACCTCGATGCGCGCTGCCGCGTCGTCGCGTCCCGCGAAGATCGAGTCGACTTCGCGATGGGCTTGGGCGGCGAGGCTCGCCGCCTGCTCGTAGTCGCCTCGGTGCCATGCGGACGACGCGGCGGCGATGTCGGCGAAGGCCGCCGTACAGGCGAGGCCTGCAGCCAGCCCGCCGGAAAGCAGCGCGAGCACACGTGCGAATCTCGAGGGCGCACGGTGTCGGGAGAACCAGCGGTCCGGAGGGAAGGTCCGCATGGATGGAGCGTTTTGCGAAGTTGCGAGGTGGCAAGCGGCCGGGGCGTTTCCAAAGAGGAAACGTGAGCCGCGTCGGTTCCTTGACCCGAGTCGCGAGGCCAGAGACGCCGCGTGACCGCAGCGGTTTCCGTCGGTGTTCAGGTTTCGAGAAATCGATCTCGCGCGTGCGGCTGCACTCGATGTTTCGTGGGCGCAGGCCCGGTCGGCGCGCGGGGCGTCCCACAGGGCGCGCGACAGCCGCGCCACGTCGGCTGACGGGAACGTCTCGGGTTCGCGTGGTTGGCGAGCCCGCGCGCCGGCGGGGCGCAGGGTGTACACGCAAGCGGGCGTCCGGGACGAACCCGGACGCCCGCGATGGGAGAACTCGCGCAGCGCGCTGCTAGAACGAGAACGTGTTGCTTACGAACCACTCCTGTGCCGGAGCGATGCGCGCCGCCGCCCAGGTGCGGCCGTCCGGCTGCACCGAGATCGGGATGAGGTCGTCATCGGCGAACGCGTTGCGCACGTTCAACTGGATGCGCCAGCGGACGCGGTCGGTGAGCGCGCGCTCATAGCTGACCCACAGGTCGACGGCATCCTCGGACGGACCATAGTACGGGCTGGAGAGATCGAAGCTCGCGAGGCCGCCTTCTCCCGGGAGCACCGGGTAGCCGATCACGACCTTGTCCTGCCAGCGGTACGAGCCGCCGATGCCTACGCCCTTCAGTGCGCCCTCGGTGAACGAGTAATTCGTCACGAGGTTGAAGCGCCACTTGCGGATCTCCGATGCGGATGCGTTCTCCTGGAGCTTCATCAGCGTGTATTGCGAGCGGAAGTTCGTCCAGGCGCCGTTGTTCCAGATCACGTTCGTCGGATCGTCGAAGTGAGCGTTGAACATGACCATGTCGCCGGCTGCACCGTGCACCGTGGCCGAACCGATCTGCGTGGTGAGGTAGTCGACGAGTTCGTCGAGCCTCTCACCACCGACGTTGACGCGAACCGCTTCGGTCCTTGAGGCGTTGAAGGCGATGCGCCAGTTCGGCAGCGGATTCGCGGTGAGTTCGAACTCGTAGCCCTCCGATTCCGAGTCGGCCGTCACGGCGAAGCCCTGCAGGCTCGGGTTGTTGCGGTAGTCATACACGCTCGCCGGGTCGGGCATGAACGCCGCCGGGTTCGCCGCGTAGGTGGCGCGATCGGTCAGAGCCGACTCGGTGGTCGGTCCCGTGCCGTAGTTCCAGGCCTCGAAGTATCCGCGGGCCGAGAGGAACCGCTGGATGTCGTTCCAGGCGCGGATCGAAGCGTCGCGCATCGCGACCGACTCCTCCGGGGTCTGCAACCGGGAACCCGCGGGCGGCGGCTGGGACGGGGTGGCGTTCACCTTGTCCTGCGACCAGACCGAGCGCCCGAAGTCGTTCACGTAATGCGGGATCCAGTCGTGACGGATGTTATCCGTCTCGCGGGTGGCCCACGCGTACCCGGACATGCGATACAGCATGATGTTACGCCAGTTCAGGCCGTTCTTGATCGTGTTCGTCAGGCCGCTGGCGTCGAGCTGCGTGTCCGCGTTGACCAGCTTGGTCTCGTATTTGAGGGCGCGCAGCGAATACTTGCCGTCCTTGGTGGAGAGCAGGACGCCATATTCCTTGGTGCTTCCGGATGGATTGCCGATGACCGCGCCGTAGATGTCGCGGCGGGTGTTGGTCACCTGGAAGTTGCTCGACTTGTTGTAGGACAGGCTGACGTTGAGCGGCAGCGGGTCGTCCTCGAGCAAACGGTTCAGGTGCACCACCACACCGCCGGCCGTGGAGTGATCCTTGTAGACCGAGTACGACTGGTTGCTGTTCAGGTTGAACGGCCCGTTCGGCAGCGCGTAGGGCCGGCTCGCGGCGTCGCCCGAGGTGTTCAGGTTGAGGATCGCGCGGTTGCTCGCCACGGAGGCCGCGGTGACGGCGCGATTCGTGACCTCATCATAGCGCCAGCCGAGGGTGGGGACGATCGCGTCGTTCCACATGAAGGCCTGCCACGAACCGGCGTATGACTTGGTCGTGCGGCGGGTCTTCGACGAGTTGCGGAGGAGGCTCAGGTCCTCGCCGTCGTTGTAGCGCAGCAGGTTCATCTGGTAGTTCGTCGTCCAGCCCACGTAGTTGGCCGGGTTCGAATTCTGGAGGAACTCCGTCTGGCCCGCAGGCAGGGCGCTCGGGTTGAACATGGGCGAGAGGTTGGCCGGCACCGTCCACGGGTCGCCGAAGTTGACGCCGGTCGGATTTCTCCAGGTGGTGTCGAAGTAGTAGAGGTTGCCGTCGTTCAGGGTGATCGGCGCCGAGATGCGCGGGATGTCGGCTCCCAGGGCGGACTCGCGGCTGGCGATCGAGGGCCCGAGGTAGATGACGGCGACGGGCGGACGGTTGTTGATGCCGTTCAGGTTGCCGTCGACCCGCGTCCAGTAAGAGTCCCACGCCCGATTGTTGGCATACATCTGCCAGGAGCGGGTCTCGACCGAGTATTCCTCGTCGCTATAGACGCCATTGAGGCGGTGCCGGCCGAGGATTCTAGCCAGGAGCGAGTCGCGTTCGAAGTAGTCGGTCGCCCGCAGTTCGCCGAAGACCGAGGCGCGACGATACTCGCGATCGCTGTCGTAGGAGGTGCCGGTGCCCGGGCCGCCGAGCACATAGGGCCGGCCGAAGTTCGCGTTGGTCGGGGCGGCGGTCGCCGCCACGTCGGGGCGATCCTGGAAGTTGCGCAGGATGTCGATCGTGAGCGTCGGACTGTTGCCGAGCAGCGCCTGGCCGCCACGTTCGTATTTCTGGCGGTCATACGTCAGCTGCACGCCGACGCGATCGTTGAGGCCGGTCTGGGAGAAATCGACATTGTAGGCATCCCAGGCCTCGAATTCCGACTTCGTGGGACCGTCGATCAGGTTCTCATAGAAGTCGAACACGGTGTCGTCGAGCAGCGACGCGGTGCGGTACTGGCCGAACTGCGAGTTCGGCAGCCGCGCAATGCCCGCGTAGGAGCTCAGGCTCGTGAGACCGAAGAACGGCTGCGAATAACGCTGGCCGATGAGGTTCTCGCTCGAACTCCGGAGCGCGCCGGTCGACGTGCGTGCGCCGGTGTTGACGTAGCCGCCGTAGATGCGGTCAAGCGCGCCGGTGTTGCCGTCGAGAAACCAGGCGGGCTGCTGCTGGTCGATGCCACCGCCGCTGAGCCAGGGATTGATCGAGCTGAGTGCGGCGCCGACCTCGTAGCCGTTGTTGATCGCGAGCTTGCCCATGCCGCCCTGCAGGCTGGTCATGTCGACCGGCCGGAACCAAGGGGTGATTGAATCGTTGGGCGGGATGATGCGCGGACGGTTGGCCTCGATGTCGCCGTTCTCGTAGCGCACCTTCAGGCTGGTACGGCCGCCCTCGATCAGCTTGGGATCGAAGCGAATCATGCCGTAGATGCGCTTGTCGTCCTCGAAGGCGGGCTCCTGCTTGAACTTCTCCTCGTCCCACAGTCCGGCCACGCGAATGGCGAGGACGTCTTCGACGATCTCCTTGTTCAGGTCGATGCTCGCACGCTGGCTGCCGTAGGACCCGATGCGGTACTCCACGTTGCCGGTGTCGCGAAACTCAGCGTTGCGCAACGAGGCATTCACGATGCCGGCGGGGCTGCCGAGACCGAACAGGATCGAGTTGGGACCGCGCTGAATGTCGATGCGATCGACGTTATAGCTGTCCCACGGGATGTCCGTGACGAAGAAGTCGCGGGTGTTGTCCGCCGAGGCGAGACCGCGCACGCGATTGGCGCTGGCGGGCGCGCGAAGCGAACCGGATTCGTCGAGGCTCGTCGCGTTGCCCAGGCCGGCATACGTGCCGCGGGTGCCGGCGACTTCCGCGTTGGTCGTGTACTGCAGGAGCGTGCTGTTGTCCGTCGCGCCGATGTCACGGATGTATTCCGGCGTGATGACGGAGATGGCGGAACCGACGTCGCGCAAGTTCGTGCGGATGCGGGTTCCGGCGAGCGTCTCGGTTGCCTGATAACCGTAGTCCGCCTGTGCCGTCACTTCGAACGGCGAAAGCGTGACCATTTCTTCCTCGTCTTCTTCCGGGGCGGAGGCCGCTGCGCGCGTTCCTCCGGGGGCCGTGGTCTGCGCCACGAGGAACGACGGAAAAGCGCCGACCGCAAGGGCGGCGCAAATGCTGACTATGGGTTTTCGATTCATCGTGCTATGGTTGGTTACTGGCCGTTTGGGTTCATCGTTTTCGGACCGAAGTCGACACGCCCCACACTGGACCGATGCCGGGTTACCAGGACGCCTCGGCCCGCGCGCTCCCGGCGTCGAACCCCACCGGACCCAGCCGCGGAGGGCGGGTGCTCGGCACGAGTTTCGACCGCGGGCCCGACGCTTCCTGACGATCGCGTCGGGAGGGGGCGATGTGCGCCGTCGCGTCGAGCGACAGGGAAGCGCGGAGAGCGCTCGAACGATCGAGCGAGTTTTGGGGACAAAACATGGGGGGACTGCGCTGTAGACGAGCTAGGCCACCTTTTCCGTTAACGCAAACTTAAGGGCCTGTGTCGTCGGGCTAATAGGTCGACTGGCGGTTTCGTATCCCCGTGCGGCGTATCCACCGGTGTCGGATCGGGCTCGATCGTGCGCCAAGCTAGGACTCCAGGGAGGCTTGGGACACCGGTGCCCTGCCCGAGGGCCGCCGCTGCGATCGGCGCTGCCTCTTTAGGCATATCCGGCCCTGCCGGAATCGCAGAATCGGCACGACACACTCACCCGTGCGCGCGTCCCGGCCGGGCCGCAGCCCTCCAGGCCGGGGCGGTGGAGGATCGAGGTTCCGACGGAGCAGCCTGGAAGCCTGCCGGTGGAGTTCACCCGGACCGACCTGGTGCGGTCGCGCATGAGCCGCGGCGCGCGACGATGGGTCGGGCGCGCACCCGGCTTGCCGTGATAGACGCCCTTCCTAAGTCTTGGCGGCGTGCGCTTGGAAGCTCTCCGCCAGTTTGCCCTGTCACTCCCGCATACCCGCTTCGTGAAGCAGTGGGGTGAATGTCTGGTCTTCAAGGTCGCGGACAAGATGTTCCTGATTCTGACACTTGAGGCCGGAACCCTCGACGGCGCGGTGTTCAAATGTACGCCCGAGGAGTTTGATGGGCTGACCGGGATCGAGGGGATTGACCAGGCGCCCTACTGCGCAAAGCGCCACTGGGTGCGCGTGAGCGATTTTCTCGCTCTCGCGCCGGACGAACTCGAGCGGCGGATCCGGCGCAGCTACGACCTCGTGTTCGCGAAGCTGCCCAAGAAAACTCAGGCGGCTCTCGGCACGCCGCCGGTTGGCGTCCGCTAAGTGGATACCACCGGTTTGCCGCGCTGCTGCGCGTCGTGCCGCGGCGGGCGCAGGGCACGCGCCGCAGCGCCACTGTCGCTTCAGCGAGAAGCCACCGTGTCGCGTCGCCGCATCGCCGCTAATGAATGCGCGCGTCGCGGTTTGCGCCGGGATTTGAACCTAGACTCACCCGGCGTTCGGGCGGATGAATCACGGCGTTCTTTTCAACATGCTTCCAGCGCGGGGAAGGCCGTGAGAACCGGCCACAGTCGCGCTGCGGTAACGGGTCACGAAGCTCCAGGCGGCGCGTTTCGAGAACACGCGCCGCGTCACGGCCAATCGTGCGGTGTCATGCCGCCGGTGAAGGTGGAGCGGAGGTGCGGAATCGCGGTTCAATCCTGGACCTGCGGTGCCGCGGAGCCCGGAGTCCGAACATCCCGCTGGAAGAATTGTCTGCGCCGTTTGTCCATCTGAACGCGTTCATCGCACGAATGAAGCCGTCCTCCTCCCCATCCTTCCCCGCCGGGGCGACACGTCGCCCGGCTCGAGCCACGCCCCAGGGCCGCGCGCTGCCCCGCGCGACGTAACCGGAAATTAACTACATCCGGGTCTCCCGTACCCGGAGCGACCGCGCGCCGCCGCAAGGCCCGCCGCTCCCCGGAGCTCGCGGCCTCGCGGAACGCGTTTCCGCCAGCCTTTCATCCGCCCCGTCCCTTCCAGCCACACGCCTCGTCCTACCCATGTCCATTCTTCATCTCCCCACGCCCGCCCAGGATCTCGCCGCTTTCATCAAGGGCACGCCCGGCATCCCCACCCAGATCCGCAAGCGCGATGGACGCCTCGTGCCGTTCGAGACGGCGCGCATCACGCATGCGCTGGCCCGCGCCGGTGCCTCGACCGGCGAGTATGATGCCGCCATGGCACACCGCCTGACGGTGCGCGTCGTCAACCTCCTCCTCTGCACGGTGGCCGACCCCGTGCCGACCGTCGAGCAGGTGCAGGACATGGTCGAGGAGGTGCTGCTCGACTCGCCCTTCCGCCGCACCGCGCGCGCCCTTATCGTCTACCGCGACCAGCACAAGCGCCTGCGCGAGATCACCGCCGGCCAGGACGTGGCGCTGATCGACGGCTACCTGAAGCAGCTCGACTGGCAGGTGCGCGAGAACAGCAACATGAGCTACTCGCTGCAGGGCCTGAACAACTACCTGTCCTCGTCGTTGTCCCAGACGTACTGGCTCAACGCCATCTACCCGCCCGAGATCCGCGCCGCGCACGAGGGCGGCGACCTCCACCTGCACGACCTCAACCAACTTTCCGTCTACTGCGTGGGCTGGGATCTCTATGACCTGCTCTGCCAGGGCTTCTGCGGCGTGCCGGGCAAGATCGAGGCCCGTCCCGCGAAACACCTGCGCAGCGCGCTCGGCCAGATCATCAACTTTTTCTACACGCTTCAGGGCGAGGCGGCCGGCGCGCAGGCGTTCTCGAGCTTCGACACGCTGCTCGCGCCGTTCATCCGCTTCGATGGGCTCAGCTACACGCAGGTGAAGCAGGCGCTGCAGGAGTTTGTCTTCAACATCAACGTGCCCACCCGCGTCGGCTTCCAGACGCCGTTCACGAACGTCACGCTCGACCTCGTCTGCCCGCGCCACATGGCAGATCAACCCGTGGTGCGCGGCGGCGAGATGCAGGCGCAGACCTACGGGCAGTTCCAGGAGGAGATGAACCTTTTCAACCGCGCCTTCTTCGAGGTCATGGCGGAGGGCGACGCCCGCGGACGCGTGCTCACGTTTCCGATACCGACGATCAACCTCACGCCGGACTTTAACTGGGAGAACCCCAACCTCGACGGCCTCTGGGAGATGACCGGCCGCTACGGGATCCCGTACTTCTCCAACTTCATCAACTCCGACATGAAGCCGGAGGACGCCCGCTCCATGTGCTGCCGGCTGCGCATCGACAACACGCAGCTCGAGAAGCGCGGCGGCGGCCTCTTCGGCGCGCATCCGCTCACCGGCTCGGTCGGCGTGGTCACGATCAACCTGCCGCGCCTGGGCCACCTCGCCGCGCAGGATCATCCGGCGGAGCCCGGCGCGGACGCGCCGCTCGAGGCCCGCGAGGAGGCGTTCCGCGCGCGCCTCGTGCGGCTGATGGACATCGCCCGCGACAGCCTCGAGACCAAGCGCAAGTTCCTCGAGCGCCTCACCGCCGCCGGGCTCTATCCCTACACGAGCCACTACCTGCGCCACATGTTCGAGCGCTTTGGGGCGTATTGGAAAAATCACTTCAGCACGATCGGCCTGGTCGGGATGAACGAGGCCTGCGTCAACCTCGGCCTCGGCACGATCGCCACGCCCGAGGGGCATGCCTTCGCCGTGCGCACGCTCGACTTCATGCGCGAGCGGCTGGTCGCCTATCAGACGGAGACGGGCAACCACTACAACCTCGAGGCCACGCCGGCCGAGGGCACGAGCTACCGCCTGGCCAAGAAGGACCGCGAGCGATTCCCGGGAATCCTCGCCGCCAACGAGGAGGAGGTGCAGCGCGGGGCCAAGCCCTTCTACACCAACTCCACGCATCTGCCGGTGCACGCCACGGACGACATCTTCGAGGCGCTCGACCACCAGGATCCGCTCCAGACCCGCTACACCGGGGGCACGGTGATCCACCTCTACCTCGGCGAGCGCATCGCCGACCCGAGGGCGGTGCGCCGCCTCGTCCGCCGCATCGCCGAGAGCTACAGCCTGCCGTATTTCTCGCTCACGCCGACGTTCAGCGTGTGCCCGGAGCACGGATACATCGCAGGCGAGCACGCCAGCTGCCCGCAGTGCGGCAAGGTGAGCGAGGTCTACTCGCGCGTGGTGGGTTACCTGCGTCCAGTCCAGCAGTGGAACGAGGGCAAGCAGGCCGAGTTTGCCCTGCGCCGGGCCTACCGCGTCCCGGCCGAGCCGACCGCAGCCGGCCAGCAGCCCGTGCCGTTCGAAACGGCCGCTACGGCCCCCGTGCGCACCGCGGAGGTCGCAGGGTAGGGCGAGACGTCCCCGGCGAGCCGCGTGGTTTTGCCCAGCGTGCAGCGATGGCTCGTGGGCAGTTCACCGGCGGTTCGCAAGACGAAGCGTCCGAGCGGTCGGCGGCGGCTCGTCCCTTCGATCCCCTCGCTCACCACCCGTTTGGTCCTCGTCACTCCCGCACACCCAGCATGTTCATCGGCGGTTTCGTCCCCTGTTCCCTAAGCGACTTCCCGGGTCGCCTCGCCGCGGTCGTGTTCACGCAAGGCTGCAACTGGCGCTGCCCCTGGTGCCACAACCCGGCGTTGGTTTATCCGGAACAGTTCACCGTGTCGCTCGACGAGGCGGCTATCGTGGCGCGCCTCGGGGCGCGGCGACAGCGGCTCGACGGCGTGGTCATCTCCGGCGGCGAACCGACGCTCCAGCGCGACCTGCCGGAGTTTCTGGCCAGGGTGAGGAGCCTCGGCCTGCAGACGAAACTGGACACCAACGGCAGCCAGCCGCGAGTCGTGCGCGCGCTGATCGAGGCCGGACTGCTCGACTTCGTCGCAGTCGACCTCAAGGCGCCGTGGGCGTGCTACGCGGAGGCCGTCGGGGTTCCTGTATCCACCGAGTCCATTCAGGAGACCGTCGACCTCCTGCGCTCCGCCGGCGTCGAGCACCAGCTTCGCACAACCCGCTGGCGTCCGTTCACCTCCGCCGAGGAGGCGGAGCTCGCCGCCATCGCCGCAGGCTCGCCGCTCGTCTGGCAGGAACTTGTTCCCCGCTGAGCCGGACCCGTGCGCTTGACGGGCCTGCGCGGCACGAGTCACCCATCACCAGAAGGTGAACGCGAACTCCTCGGATGCTGCGGCCACAGCACGGCAGCCCGGGCAGGTTTGTTCGCGGTTCGAGAGCGGAAGCGCGCCCGGTGGTCGCGCGCCACCTCCGCCGGCGGCATGAGTCGGCCGGGCAGGCGATGACCTTGCGGGATTCGTGGTTCATCGAGGTGTGGCTGCGCGCCGTGCGCCGAAGAAGTCGCGCAGGTCGCGCGCGAGCCGGTCGGGCTCCTGATGGGCAGCGAAATGGCCGCCGCAGTCGTGCACGCGCCATTGGACAATCGCCGCGTGGTCGCGCTCGGCAAAGCGTCGCACGGTGCGGTGGTCGTTGCGGAACTGCGACAGCGCGAGCGGCACGCGCGTGGGTTCGGTCGGCCGCGGGGTGAGCGCATGCTCCCGATAGATGCGCATGCCCGACGCGACGGTTCCGGTCAGCCACTGCAGTGCGGCTTGCGTGACGACGAAGTCCTCGTCGCCCGCATCGCGAAAGATCTGGCTCAGCCAGCCCACCAGTCCCGCCGGCGAATCGGCCAGCGCGTGGGCGAGGGTCTGGGGCTGCTGCGCCTGCAGCACGGCGTAGGCTCCGCCGATGTCCTCGACCCACGTGCGATTGGCCTCCACGGCGGCGGCATCGTCGGGAGATAGGAATTCGAGTTCGCCGGCCTGGCCGATGGGCCCGGAGAAGAGCTGGGTGACATGGACGCCGATCACGGCCTGAGGGGCACAGCGGCCGATCTCGGGCGCGACGTACGATCCCCAGTCCGTGCCGAAGACGCCGTAGCTGTCGTATCCAAGGCGGTCCATGAGGGCGGCGCAGGCCCGCGCGATGCGCGGCACATTCCAGCCACGCTCGTGCGTGGGCCCGGAAAAGCCGAATCCGGGAAGCGACGGTATCACGAGGTCGAATACCGGCGCGCTTTCGCCGGCGGTCCTGCCGTCGCCGTCCCCGGCACCGGTGAGGGGTTCTATGATGTCGAGGAACTCCGCCACAGAACCCGGCCACCCGTGGAGGAGGAGAAGCGGAATGGCTTCGGGACGGCCGGAGCGGACGTGCAGAAAGTGCAGGCGCTGGCCGTCGATCATCGTGACAAACTGCGGGTGTGCATTGAATCGAGACTCCCACGTACGCCATGCGTGGCGCGTGAGCCAGAACTCCACGAGATGGCGCACGCGCTCAAGCGGCACACCGTAGTCCCACCCGGTGTCGGGCAGTTCACCGGTCCAGCGCGTGCGTCGGAGCCGGGCGTGGAGTTCGTCGAGTTCCGCCTGGGGTACGGCGATGCGGACGGGTTCGATGGCGTCGCGAGTCGGCGACCGACCCTCGAGGAAGTGTGGCAGTGGAGGAAGCGATGTTGAGTTCACACCCGTAGTCGAACTTCGGCCCGTCGGATCGACACGGCAGGTGCTTTTCACCGTGGCGTCGGCTCGGCCGTGCGAAACCCGGCAGAAAATTGGCGCGGTCCGTCAGCATTTTGTCGAAATCGGTTCGTGCCGCTCGACCAGCAGGGTGAACCAACACCACCGCTTCGCATGAAAAACACATCCCTGTCCAAGTACCTGTGTCTCGTCTACTTTGAGGGCCGCCACCTCGAGTCGCTCTCGAAAGAGGAGAAGGCCAAGCTCGACCGCGACTCGCTCGCCTATGATCGCAAACTGACCAAGCGCGGCATCCTCCTCGCCGCGCAGGCGCTCGACTCGCCGGCGAAGGCTCGCACGGTGAAGGTCCGCCGGGGTCGCGTCTCGGCCACCGATGGTCCGTTCGCCGAGACCCGCGAGCAACTCGGCGGGTTTGTCCTTATCCAGGCGCGCTCCATGGCGCAGGCGGAGAAGGTAGCCGCCGGCATTCCCCTCGCGAAGCTCGGCCGCATCGAGGTGCGTCCGATCTACCGCATCCCCGGGAGCGAGGGATAGCGCCGTTTCAACGATGCCGGAGCTGCGGGAGCTGCTCGATCTCCAGGGAGTCCGCGCGGGCTTGATCGGTGAGGAACGGCTTCGAGGTTCCTGAAGCTGCTGTGGCGCGGTCGCCGGGCGTTCGACGTGAGGGCGGAGGCTTTCACGTCGCAGGTTCGCGTGCAGACCGTGCTCCGTCTCCTCGTCACCGGCTGCGATCTCCGGCGCGCGGCGGGCCGTCGGGGCAGTAGGGTCGGCTCGGTAAGCGCCCGAGATGCCTCGGATTTCCCGCGGAGTTGAGCGTTCAGCCGGGAGATGGCGCGTCGATGGTATCTGCACGCCCATGTTCGATCCTCCATCCACGCTCTCGCCCCGCGATGCGCAACTCCTCGGCGTGCTGGTGGAGTGCCCACATTCGCATGACAACCCGGCCGACTGTCCGTTGCATGACCAGCGGCACCGCACGATGCGCGAGCGTTACGCGTGGTTTCACGCGCTCGACACGGAAAAGCTCGAGGCGTTGAGCCGTGCATGCGGGACCTGTGCGCATGCGCCGCAAAGCCCCCATGTGCGGGCGATCGTCGAAGAACTGGTGCGGCGGCACGGTAACAAGTAGCCACCGGCGAACCGGCGGCGTTGAGGCGGGTGGGCGCGAAGCGCGTAATCACGCCGTGGAGACAGGCGTGCGGACGACGCCGAACCGGCCGGCTGAATGATCGATCGGCCCTGAATCGTCAGGGCGCGCTGGCGACTTGATCCAGGATGGCCCGCACACTTTGCGCGAGTTGCTCGATGGAAAAGGGCTTGTGGAGAAACGGGACGGAGGCGGCGGGCGTGTCGCGTGTCGGAAGGACGTCGGCCGCGTACCCGGAGATGAACAGCCCGCGGATTCCCGGCCGCAGCGCGGCCACCCGGTTCAGAAACTCCCGTCCATTCATGCCGGGCATCACCACGTCCGTAATGACGAGATGGATGGGCCCGGCGAAGGTGCTCACGTGCTGCAGAGCTTCGTCGGGACGCCCGTGCGCGAGGACCACATACCCCAGTTGCTCGAGGATCCGGCGCGCCAGACGGAGGATCTGCTCCTCGTCTTCCACGATGAGAATCGTCTCGGACCCACTCGGTTGCCCGCCGAGTGCCGGCTGGGTCGGCGCGGCCGCGACAGGCGCATGGCGCGGCAGGCCGATGGTGAATGCCGTGCCCTTGCCGACCTCGGTGGTGAAGGTGACGTATCCATCGTTTTGCTTCGCGATCCCGTAGACGGTCGCCAGCCCGAGGCCCGTGCCTTCGCCCGGGGGCTTTGTCGTGAAGAATGGTTCGAAAATGTGCGCGATCGTTTCGGGAGCCATGCCGCAACCCGTATCCGTGATCGTGAGCGTCACGTAATCGCCGGGGGTGGAGCCTGGCGGGAGATCCCCGGCCTCCGGGGAGAGGGATTTGTTGGCTGTCTCGATCGTGATCCGGCCTGGACCGCGGATCGCATCGCGGGCGTTGACGGTGAGATTGGCCAGCATCTGGTCGATCTGCATCGGGTCCATCTTCACCGGCCAAAGATTGGGGCCCGGCATCCACGCGAGCTGGATGTCCTCGCGGATCAGGCGATGCAGCATCTTGATCATGCTGGCCACGGTGTCGTTCAGGTCGAGGACCCGGGGGCTGACGCTTTGCTTGCGGGCAAAGGCAAGCAGTTGACGGGTCAGATCGGCCGAGCGGCGCGCGGCGTGCAGGATCTCCTGAAAGGCCTCGGACGTCTCGGGCGGACCCGGCGTGCGTCGGAGGGCAAGTTCCGCGCTGCCGATGATCGCCTGGAGCATGTTGTTGAAATCATGCGCGACGCCGCCTGCCAGGCGCCCCACGGATTCCATTTTCTGCGCCTGCACGAGCTGCGCCTGCAACCGCGTGCGTTCGGCCTCCGCCTCCACGCGCTCGGTGATGTCCTCATACACTCCGAGCACGCCGCGGATGCGTCCGTCCTGATCACGCAGCGGCACTTTCGTCGTATCGATCCAGAGTCGCGTGCCCGACGACTGTTGCAGGGGCTCGACAATGTGGCGTTTCGGAAGCCCTGTCTCGATGACGGCGCGATCATCGGCGCGGTAGGCTTCCGCCTCGCCGCGCGGCCAGGGGAGGTCGAAGTCGGTCAAGCCGACGATCTGCTCAGGATCCTCGAACCCGGCGGCCTGCGCGAACACGCGGTTGCAGCCGAGATAGACGCCCTGATGATCCTTCCAGAAGATCGCCTGAGGCACGGAATCGAGCGTAAGGGCCAGCATGTTACGGCTGCGGCGCAGCTCCTCCTCAATCACGCGTCGTTCGCCGATCTCCTGCGTCAGCTGCCGGGTCCGTTCCTGCACCCGGGCCTCGAGATGGGCTTTGTGCTCGTCGTTGATCAGCCGCTGGCGTCGCTCCTCGAGAATGACTGACACCATGAATGCGAAGTTCCGGACGTAGGCCTCATAGGGCGTGAAGGCGCTGGCGTCGGACAGGCATAGGTGAAGCTCCCCGTGATCGGATGCGCCCACGCGCAGCGGGAAGCGGACCCGTGAGCCGTCCGCGGCCTGCCCAGGGGCGGCGTAATGCACTTCGGCCACGCCGGGCACGTCGACCAGCCCACGGCGGACGAAATCGAAGATGGAGTTCTTGTCCGGAAGACTGCACAGCACGTTCTGCATGAGCAGAAGCTGCCCCAGCACGGCTGCGCTCAGGTGTGGTGTGTCCCGCTCGTCCATGCGTTCCACCCGACTGCCATCATCGGCCGAGAAACTCTTCAGGCGGGATGTAGAACGGATTCCGCACCACCGCGCCCCGGAGCACCATCAACGGATGGACCTTCAGCACATCCATGATCATGCCGCCGTCGAAAGAACGCGCGTCGTATTGGCACACGCAGGTGACCGGGTGGGTGCGCAGCAACAGGGTGATCTTGGACTCATACTCGAGCAGGCGCGAACCGCCGGAAATGTGCCGTACGGCCGGCGACATTTCTCCGATCACCCGCGCTGCCGGATAGCCGTTTTCCACAGAGCCTTCGTGATAGTGGGTCAGTACCTCCACCATCCGGTCAGGATCAAAACAATCGTCCCGGAAGTAAACCGGCCGCGTGGCGGAATGCGTGAGCGCACCGGACGTGCAGAGATCAGCGTAGGAATGCCCGCGTCCGGCCAGAAAGCCCTCGAGGTCGGACGGCGTGGCCTTGTCTGAGAAGCAGGCTGTCCGCTCACCCGAGCTGATGCCGCTCAGCAGGTACTGGAGCAAAGCCTCCTGGCGTTCGTCGTCGTCAGAAAAAATCTGACAAATGTGCACCCCGGCCGGGAAACGCTCTTCCGTGAAGCCAAGGTTCACCAGGGGCGGTCGGGTATTCATGGAGTCGGGGCTCAGCCAAGGTGTTAATCGGAGGGAATGGACGTCAATCGAGCGCGATATCGGAGGTGCGAATCCTAAGTGCATCGTGAGCGATTTGCGAGCGTCCCGCGTATCGAGCCCAAGCATGTTCGTGGCGGACGTCGTCTGTAAACGAAACGGGCGCGACCCGTGAAGATCGCGCCCGTGAAAGGCAGGACGATGCGGAGTCGATTACTTCGCGGAGACGGCCTTGCGGACGTCATCGAGCTGGCCGGCGGAACCGAGCAGCTGGTTGCGCGAGGCGATGAACTTCGCGTACTCGTCGATGAAGATCTTGCCCGGCGGGCGGAAGTCGAACTCCTGCGGCTTGTCGCGGAAGAACTCGCGGTGCACGCGGGTCCAGACGAGGCGGCCGTCGGTGTCGATGTTGATCTTCGTCACGCCGAGCTTGGCGGCCGGGAGATACTCGTTCACATCGACGCCCATCGAGTCCTTGATCTGGCCACCCGCGGCGTTGATGCGGTCGACCTCCTCCTTCGGAACCGAGGACGAGCCGTGCATGACGAGCGGGAAGCCGGGCATGCGGGACTTGATCTTCTCGAGCACATCGAAGTGCAGGGACTGCTTGCCCTTGAACTTGAACGCGCCGTGCGAGGTGCCGATCGCGCAGGCGAGGGAGTCGCAGCCCGTCTTCTTCACGAAGTCCTCGGCCTCAGCCGGGTTGGTGAGCGTGGCGTGACCGTCCTCGACCTTGATGTCCTCCTCGACGCCGCCGAGCATACCGAGCTCGGCCTCGACGGAGAGACCCTTCTTGTGCGCGGCCTCGACGACGCGCTTCGTGATCTCGACGTTCTTGTCGAACGGATCGTGGGAAGCGTCGATCATCACCGAGCTGTAGAAGCCGGAATTGATGCAGTCGTAGCAGGTTTCCTCATCACCGTGGTCGAGGTGAACGGCGAACACCGCTTCCGGGAAGATGTCGTCGGCGGCGCGGATGATCGCCTCGAGCATCTTCTTGTCGGTGTATTTGCGGGCGCCCTTCGAGATCTGGATGATGAAGGGGGCCTTCGACTGGATGCAGCCTTTGAACAGGCCCATGGCCTGCTCGGCGTTGTTGATATTGTAGGCGCCGATGGCGTACTTGCCGTAGGCGTGCTTGAACAGCTGGGCCGTGGTGACGATCATGGGAAAGGGCAACTAATGCACGGCGCGCCGCGGATGTGTCAAGGCCAGCACCCGGCCCGGCAAGAAAAGGGGAGGGGACCGCAAGAAAGGCTGAGTTGGGTCACAGAGGGGACCGAGGAGACACAGAGTCCACGGAGCGGCCGGTAGGGCGGCTTCTCCGAAACCGCCGCCGAGGGTCGCAGATCCTGCGAAGGGCGGAAGATCTTTCGTCGACGCAGCGCGTTCGGAGATCGCGCCCGACCTCTGTCGTCTCTGTGCCCTCTGTGTCCTCTGTGGTTCAATGCTGATCCCGCAGAGGTCGGTTCGGCCGCGTTACCGCGGCGGGAACTCGAAATCGGCCTTCGCCTTGTTGGCGCTCAGGACGAGATAGGCACTGAACTTCGAGCCGCGCTTGGAGACGAAGCCCTCGATCAGGTTCGTGCGGCCGTGGTCGAGGAGGTTGTGCACTTCGCCGAGCGGGATCTCGAGCTGGCAGATCGCGCGCGCCATCTTGAACACCACGCGGCCCTCGGGCTTGCGCACGAAATAGCCTTCGTCGGTCATCACCAACTCGGCGCCGTCGTGCGCCTTGCTCGAGCCAACGGGCTTGGCGTTCGTGAGGTCGACCTGCTTGCGCGGGGCGCGCTGCTTGCCGCCCTCCTTCGGTTCCTTTTTCTCGCGCGGCGGAAACTCCCAGCCGATCTTGGCACCGTTGCGCAGGAGCATGGCATCAAACGGGCGGCCACGCTTGGAAGTGAAGCCCTTGATCACCTCGGTCTTGCCCTGCTCCACGAGCTGGATCGCGTGCTGCGGCTCGATCGGTTTCTGGCACATGAGCCGGCCGACGCTGAAGGTCTGCTTCCAGCCGTCGCCCTCGCGCTCGCGCAGGATGTAGTTGGTCGGCGCCTCGCACAGCTCCGCGCCAGTTTTCGGGTCGGTCCAGAAGGGCGTGAGCTCGTTGACGTCGACCTTGTTGCCGAAATCGAGTTCGACCTTCTTCTTCGCCTCGTCCTTCGGATCCGGGATGAGGCGCAACTTGGCGGGAAAGCGATTCCCCGTGCGGGGCGAGACGAAGCCGTCGAGCGGACCGATCTCACCCTTGTCGACGAGTTCGCGGATCTCGCTTTCGTCCATCTTGCGGCCGGTGATCACCTTGTAGACGGCGAGGACGCCGTCCTGCGACTTGTAAGCGCGCAGCGTCTCGAGCATCGGCTTGCCGTCGGTCGGCGAGAGGATGTCGGTGACGCGCGAGTTGGACTCGTCCTCCTCGAAGTTCTTCGTGCGGTCGACGATGCCCTTCGTCACGTCGACGATCTCCGCCATGAACTGCTCGCGGGAGAATTTGCCGTGCTCGATCTGGCGCAGCTTGTACTCCCACTCGCCGGTCATGTTCGGCTTGGTCAACGCCTCCGCCTGCACGGCGGCGAGAAACTCCAGGAGCTGCTCGGCCTTGGCGGTCGGCACGAGCTCGCGTTGCTGGCGCTCCATGTATTTCTGGTTGATCAGCCCGTCGATGGTGTCGGCGCGCGTGGCCGGGGTGCCCAGGCCGCGTTCCTTCATGGCCTCGGCGAGCTCCTCGTCGTCGACCAGCTTGCCGGCGCCCTCCATGGCGGAGAGCAGCGTCGCTTCCGTGTAGCGCGGCGGCGGCTTGGTCGACTCCTCGTGGAGCCTGGCGTCGACGGTTTTCGCGGACGCCCTGTCCTCCGGGACAAGCGCGGGCAGCACCTTGTCCTTGCCGTCCGGCTTGTCCTTGCCGTCGCCGCCTGCGGAGTCGTCCTCGACCGCGGTGCGGCCGTAGACGGCGAGCCAGCCGGGGGAGGTGAGCACCTTGCCCTCTGTCTTGAACTCGTGAATACCCGCGACCGTGCTGATGCGCGTGGTCACGTCGAACTCCGCCGCCGGGTGGAATGCGGCCACGAAGCGGCGCGCGATCATGTCGAACACCTTCGCCTCCATCTCATCGAGATGATGGTGGGAGGCGTCGACCGGCGTCGGGATGATGGCGAAGTGGTCGGAGATCTGGGCGTTGTTGAAGATGCGCTTGTTCGGGCGCACCCAGCCGGCGTCGAGCACCGTGGCGGCGTGGGTTGCGAGATCGCCCTGCAACGCCTGGAGCGTCTGTCGCACGGTGGGGATGTAGTCCTCCGGCAGCGCGCGCGAGTCCGTGCGCGGGTAGGTGATCATCTTGTGCCGCTCGTAGAGCGCCTGGGCGATCTGGAGCGTGCGGCGCGCGGAGAGGCCGAAGCGGTTGTTGGCCTCGCGCTGCAGGGTGGTGAGGTCGTAGAGGCGCGGCGCGATCTGCGTGGCGGCCTTCTTCTCCTCGCGCACGGCGGCGGCGGGTGTGCCCTGGCAGGCCTTGTGGACGGTTTCCGCTGCGGCCTTGTCCCAGAGGCGGTCGACGCGGTCGTGCTCATCGCCCTCGGCCTTCTTGAATCGGGGACGCTGATACACGCCCTCGTAGCGGCCCTTTGTGACCTCGAAAGTGGCAGTGACGCGCCAGTAGCCGCGGGGCTTGAAGTTGCGGATCTCCAGCTCGCGGGCGAAGACGATCGCGAGGGTGGGCGTCTGCACGCGGCCGACCGAGGCGACGTTGCCGGCGCGCGAGCCGAACATGCGCTTGGTGAGCGCGCGCGTGCCGTTGATCCCGATGAGCCAGTCGCTTTCGCTGCGGCAGCGGGCCGCGTCGGCCAGGCCGGCCATCTGCTGGCCGTCGCGCAGGTTCTTGAACGCCTCGCGGATGCCGTCGGGCGTCATCGTCTGCATCCAGGCGCGCTTGACCGGCAGCTTGCACTTCGCGAGCTGACAGATGTAGGTGAAAATCAACTCGCCCTCGCGCCCGGCGTCACAGGCGTTGATCACGTCCTTGATGTCTTTGCGGGCGAGGAGCTTTTTCAGGAGCGCGAAGCGGTCCTTCGAGCTGTCGATCGGCTTGAGGCCGAACTTGTCCGGGATGATCGGCAGGGTCTCGAGCCGCCAGAAGCCGTATTTCTTCTTGTCGATGTCCTCCGGCATCTCGAGCTCCACGAGGTGGCCCACGGCGGAGGAGATCACATACTCGTCGTTCTCATAGACATCGCCGTGCTTGGGCACTTTCCCGAGCGCGCGTGCGAGGTCGGCGGCGACGCTGGGTTTTTCGGCGATGATGAGTGTCTTCATTGGCAACGGAGTGCAGGAGGGGCGTGGTGCGTGCGGAGAAAGGCACGAACCCGCCGGTCGGGTGTGAAGGTCGGGGAAAAGGTCCTTGGGCGGCCTCTTGTCAACCCTCTTGGCTTTTGCACCAGCGATCCGCGTTCCTACGGAACGCGGAAAATCCGGCGCCGCGCGCCGCTCCGTCTACTCGGGCAAAAAGCGCCAGATCGCATGGAGCAAACACACGTTGCCCAGGATCCATCGCCAGGCGAAGGAGCGGTCGCGCGGGAGCGTGAGGTTGTAGGCGAACGTCAATGGCAGGCACGCCCGCGCCACGGCCCAGTAGCCGTTCCAGACGGCATCGCCGAGCACCCAGAACAGCACGGCGAACGGGAGCGCCATGCGCACCCACGGCGACGGGGCGTTCCACTGACGCAGAATCGAGACCGACTGCCACGAGAAACTGGCGATGGCGATCAGGCCAAAGAGGTGCCGCGAGTCGAGATCCCCGGCGGCGATCGCGCCGGCCCAGCGCATCCCATGCTCGGCGATGGCGAAGCCAGGCCAGTCGAAGTTGGCGCGACCAAGAGGATCAACTCCCGATACGCGCCCGTAGAGCCAGGCGGCCAGAAGAAACACCGGAGTAGCGACGATCACGCCGTGCACGACATGGGCCTTCCAACTCGCACGATCGCCCCAAGGACGGAGATCGAGCGCGGCGACGGAGAACACCGCGGTCTCGCGCGCGAGTGCCGTGACGGCGAGCAGCCCCGCCGCCGTGCGCGGCCGCCGTCGTCGAGCGAGATCGATCGCGACGAGTGTCAACAACACCGCAGGAAGATCCGTCAGGGCCATGCGAACGCTGTCGAGTGTACCCAGGCCAAGCATGCAGCCGAGCCACACCGCCGTGCCGCGCAAGTCCACTGGATCAATGATGCGCCAGAGCAACCCGCACGCGAGCAGCCAGGCCAGCACGTTGATCCCCGCGTAGATATGCAGCGTGCGCCAGGCGTCGCCGCCGCCGAGGAGGTGGGCGAGCGCCGGAAGCAGGACGCGGCGCAGGCGATAGCCGGGATTGTCGAGCGCTTCGTGCAGGGATCGGTCGGTGACATCCCCCGCCACGGCCATCTGGCCGTAGAACTGCCCGTCGTAGCCGCGGTTCGGCTTGTCCGCCAAAGGCAGCGCGGCGACCTCGGGGATCCGGCGGTCGCGATACTCCTCTCCGAAGCGCAGCAACGACGTGAAGCCGGTCCGCTCGTCCCAGCGCACGGCCACCATCGACAGCACGAAGAGCACGGTGGCCCACGCGATCACGCGCGGAAGGATCGGCGCGGTACGCGAAACGGGCGACGAAGTCGCGTCGCTCCTGGGAGTGACTTCGTCGCCCGTGATCATCGCGAGCCTGGCGGCCGCTCAGCTCGCGAGCTTCGGCGTCTCGGCGATGGTGGCGTCGAGATTGTCGAGGAGGGCCTTCATCGTGACCTCCGTCTCGTCGCCCATGTTGGAGATGCGGAACGTCTTGCCCTTGAGTTTGCCGTAGCCGCCGTCGATCACCATCGCGTACTTGGACTTCAACGTCTTGTTCAACGCGGCGAGATCGAGGTTGAGCGTGTTGACGAAGCAGTTGAGGGTGATTGAGCCGAACTGCGGCTCGGGCAGGAGCTTGAAGCCTTTCGCAAATCCCCAGTCGCGCACCATCGTATTCAGGCGGGCGTGACGAGCGTAGCGGTTCTCCAGGCCCTCGGCCTGGATGTCCTCGAGCTTGGACTTGAGGGCATAGATCAGCGGCAGCACCGGCGTGCTCGGCGTGTTGTTCTTCTCGTGGTTCGCCTGGAACTCCACGAAATCGAAATAGTAGCCGCGGTCCGCGACGGTTTTCGCGCGCTCGAGGGCCCGTTTGGATACGGAGAGGAGCGAGAGGCCCGGCGGCAGGGCGAGCGCCTTCTGCGAACCGGTGAGGAGGACGTCGATGCCGAGCTCGTCCTTCTTGATCGGCACGGCCGAGAACGAGCTCACGCTGTCGACAATCGAGAACACCTCGGGGAACTCGCGCACGACCTTCATGACCGCCGCGAGATCGCTCATCGTGCCGGCCGACGTTTCATTGTGAATGAGCGTGATCGAGTCGTACTGGCCCGAGGACAGTTCCTTGCGGACGGCCTCGGGATCGACGGGTTTGCCCCAGTCGAACTTGAGCGCACCGGCCTGGCGGCCGAGGCGCAGGGCGACGTCGTTCCACTTGTCGGAGAAGGCGCCGTTCATGCAGTTCAGCACCTTCTTCTTCGTGAGATTGCGCACGGAACCCTCCATCACGCCCCAGGCGCTGCTCGTGCTCAGGTAGACCGGGTCCTGCGTGTACATCAGGGCCTGGAGCTGGGGCTGCATGGACGAGTAGAGCGCGGCGAAGTCGGTGCTGCGGTGACCAATCATGGGCGTGGTCATCGCCTGCAGTGTCTTTTCCGAGACCTGGATCGGGCCCGGAATGTACAGTTTGTAGGACTTGCTTGCGGTGGACATGGTGGAACGGAACGCGTGTTGCGCGGTGGCGGATGCCGCCGCGAACGGGCATGAAACGGCGCGGCGTGGTGCGGCGTCAACCCGTGAGCGCGGCCAGGCATGATGTTGCCGCGACCGGATCGCCCGCGCGGGCCTGCACCCGCGCCCCGACATGCGCCCCGCGAACCCCCGCGCACCAATCCCCGGCTCGACTCGCTGACCGTTCGCGTGTAACGGTCGTTACACAGATGCGGTCGGTGGGGCGCGGGCGGGGCGGGTTTCTGCGGTGGCAGGGTAAGATCGAGGGATCCATGCGATTCATCCAGCCGACCGTTCACGTGTAACGGTCGTTACACAGCTGTGGTCGGCAGGGCGGCCGGTAGGGGTGGGTTTCTGCGCTGGCGTGATCGAGGCGCGCGCCGGATTCGATTCGTCTCGTCTTGCCGGCTTGGACGGTGGAAGAAGTTGATGCCGTAACGCTTGGCAGCACTCATCACGCACCCGATCCATGGCCGCGAACCGACTGAAGGAGACGCTCAACGAGTTCGAGCAGTTCGCGGTCGATGTCGTGTTTGACCGGCGGCATGGCAAGCGCGCGGCGGTGTTTCGCGCCTGCATGTGGAGCGCGTCGCAGCTGTTCAGCCTCATCGTGCAGCTTCGGCTCTGGCTCTACCGACAGCGCATCCTGCGCAACCACCCTCTCGGTTGCCTCGTGGTCGTGGTGGGCAACCTTACCGTCGGAGGCACCGGGAAGACTCCGGTGGTGGAGAAGTTCGCCCGCTCGCTCGCGGAGCGCGGCCGGAGGGTCGCGATCCTGAGCCGCGGCTACAAGAGCCGGGCCGAGCCGTTCTGGCGCCGCTGGTGGCGCACCATCGTGACGGGCGGCGAGCCGCCCCCGCCGCGCGTGGTCAGCGACGGCACCCAGGTGCTGCTCGATTCGGATGTCGCGGGCGACGAGCCCTACATGCTCGCGCGCAATCTGCCCGGCGTGATCGTGCTCGTGGACAAAAACCGCGTGAAGGCCGGCCACTACGCGATCCGCAAGTTCGGATGCGACACGCTCGTGCTCGACGATGGCTTTCAGTACCTGCCGATGAAAGGCCGGCTCAACCTCCTGCTCGTCGACAGCACCAATCCCTTCGGCAACGGTTACCTGCTGCCCCGCGGCATCCTGCGCGAGCCGATCAAGCACATCAAACGCGCCTCCTATATCTTCCTGACCAAGTCGAATGGACGGTTCGATCCCGAGCTCGACGCGCTGATTCGTCGCCACAAGCCGCAGGCCGACATCATCGAGTGCGCGCACCAGCCCAAGTACCTGCAGGATCTGGTCACGGGCGAGCGGCGCGACTTGTCGCATCTGAAAGGCGCACGCGTCGGGGCGTTCAGCGGCATCGCGGTGCCGGAGAGTTTCGAGGGATTTCTCCGGCGCTACGGTGCCAATCTGATCTACACGCGCCGTTTTCTCGACCACCACCGCTTCAGCGAGGACGAACTCGACAAGATCTGTGCGCAGGTCGTGGATGCAAAACTCGACTTCCTCGTCACGACCGAGAAGGACGCCGTGCGCATCGAGGAGGGCCGGCGTTTCCCGCTCCCGATCTATTACCTGCGCCTCGAGATCGAGATCCTCAGCGGCGCCGCCGACTTCGACGAGGCGGTCGCGCGCATCTGTTTCCCGGAGACCGTGCGCGGCGGGCGGGAAGGGCTGAACGGCTGATGGGCTGAGAGCCGAAAGCACGCGCTGAACGCTGAGCACTGAGGGGACTGGCGAGGCGTTGAGGGTTGGGCGAGTCCTCTGGCCGAGCCGCGCACACGTTGAATACACTGGACGGCTCGGCCAGAGGTCTCGCCTTACCTTCCCCACCGGATCCGCCGGGCTCATTTTCGTTTCGCCGTGTGCGACGTGTAGGCATTGCATCGCGCCATGAACGATCCGCGCTATGCGAAACTGGCCGATGTGCTCACCGGCTTTTCCACCAGCCTGAAAAAGGGTGAACGCGTGCTCATCGACGCGTTCGACATTCCCGAGGGGATGGTGATCGAACTCGTACGCGCCGCCCGCCGCCGCGGGGCGCTGCCCTACGTGCAGATCAACCGCGCGCCGGTCACGCGCGAACTCATGCGCGAGGGCGTGGAGGACCAGTACGCGCTCGCCGCCGAGCTCGAGCTTGCGCGCATGAAAAAGATGCAGGCCTACATCGCCGTGCGCGGCTCGCACAACATCTTCGAGACCTCGGACGTGCCGGCCGACCGGATGAAGCTGGTCAACGGCCTGATGCGCCCCGTCCTGGACTGGCGGGTACAGAAAACGAAATGGGTCGTCCTGCGCTGGCCCTCGTCTGCGATGGCCCAGCAGGCGATGATGAGCACCGAGGCCTTCGAGAAGTTCTACTTCGATGTCTGCACGCTCGACTACGCGCGCATGCAGCCGGGGATGAAGGCGCTGGTGGACCTGATGAACAAGACCGACCGCGTCGAGATCAAGGGCCCGGGAACGGACCTGCGCTTCTCGATCAAGGGAATCGGCGCAGTCCCGTGCGGTGGCCTGCGCAACATCCCGGACGGCGAGGTCTTCTCCTGTCCGGTCAAGGACAGCGTCGAGGGGGTCCTTCAGTACAACACGCCCACCGTCTATCAGGGCACGTCGTTCGATAACGTGCGGCTCGTCTTCAAGAAGGGCAGGATCGTCGAGGCCACCTCGAACAACACGAAGCGGATGAACGAGATCCTCGATAGCGACGCGGGCGCGCGCTACATCGGCGAGTTCGCGCTGGGCTTCAACCCGCACATCCTTCAGCCGATGCGCGACATTCTCTTCGACGAGAAGATCGCGGGCTCCTTCCACTTCACGCCCGGCCAGGCCTACGAGGAGGGCGGCAACGGCAACAAGTCGCAGGTGCACTGGGACATTGTTTGTATTCAGCGTCCCGAATACGGCGGCGGCGAGATCTGGTTCGACGGAAAGCTCATCCGCAAGGACGGCCTCTTCGTCCCGAAGGCGCTGCAGAAGCTCAACCCCGACTACCTGCTCGGAAAATCCAAGTAGCGAGGGCGAAGGGAAAGGACCACAGAGATCGCAGAGGAGGCACAGAGGTCACAGAGAAAGGCTTTTTCGACCACGCGTCGGCCGCCCGCTCGCGGGCGCTCATGCGACTCAAGCGAGCGGGACGGGCGACGGGATTGGGTCACGGAGAACACAGAGGAGACAAAGAATTCACCGAGACAAGGCCTTGCCGAACCCGTTTACGAAGACCGCAAAGGAGCAGGGAAGGCTGTGCTCGGAATCTCATCTCTGCTTTCTCTGCGATCTCCTGTGCAAATCCGCTCACAAGGAGGTAACGAAGGAACTCGTGCTCGATCTGAAGGACGTTCCTCTCCGCACCGAACTCCGCTCTTTCCCTTTCCACCTGTGAACTTGAATGGGTTCGCTGCCCCTCTCAGAGAGCCGGAGAATCTCTCGTTCACTCTTCGTTTCCGTTTGCACCTGTCCTTTCCGTCCAGCCTCGATCGCTCCGTGATCTCTGTGTCTCCTCTGTGACTTCTGTGACAATGCCTTCCTCCGCCTTTCCTTACGCGCAACACTACCGGCCTGACGCCGCGCTGGCGGCATTCATCCAGTCGCTGCCCAAGACCGAGACGCACCTGCACATCGAGGGCGCGCTGCCCCTCGAACTCCTGCAGAAGGTCGCGCCCGCGATGTTTCGCAATGGCGACCTGCCGCCGTGGTTCGCGCCTGGATACCGCTACGCTGATTTCCCGGCCTTCGAGAAGATCCTGCTCGATCACGCGCTGCTCTGGTTCGACTCGGCCGAGCACTACCATGAAGCGGCGAAGGTGATCTTCGCCGGCTTGCAGGCGCAGAACGTCCGCTACGTGGAAACGAGTTTCCACCTGCCCGTGCAGAAGTTCATCGGCGTGCCCGGGCGCGAGATCGTGGACGCGATCCGCACCGCAGCGCCGGCCGGCATGACGGTGCGCGTATTCAGCGGCATGGGACGAATCGACTACACCCCGGATTTCGCCCCGGTGATCGATGGCGTGGCGGACTGGGAGCACCTCGCGGGTGTGGACCTGCATGGCGTCGAGGTCTACCCGCTCGAGCCCTGGACCCGCTCGGTATGGCAGCGTGTGCGCGCTGCGGGCAAGGAGACAAAGGCGCATGCCGGGGAGTTCGGCGGCTCCACAAATGTGCGCGAGGCGATCGAGTTGCTCGGGGTGGCGCGCGTCCAGCACGGCGTGCAGGCTGCGGATGATCCGGCCGTGCTCCAGCTGCTGGTCGAGCGCGGCGCGACCTGCGATGTCTGCCCGATCAGCAACGTAAAGCTGAAGGTTGCCTCCAACATGGGCGAGCACCCGATACGTCGCATGGTCGACGCCGGTGTGCGCTGCACGATCAGCACTGATGACCCGTTCAGCTTCGGCAATACGCTCAGCGAGGAATACGCCGCACTCGCGATGGATCTGGGTTTTTCCCGGCGCGAGCTGGTCCAGATCGCGCGCAACGGTTTCGAGATCGCCACCATGCCTGCGGAAGCGAAGCAGGCCGCGCTGGCGGAACTGGCGCGGATCGAGGCGGCGCTCTGAGCAGGACCATCGAGCAGGACCACAGAGGTCACAGGGGGGCACAGAGGCCACAGAGCCGAAAAAGGCATTCATGTGTTCGAGTGACCGATCTTTCGTTCGCTCGGAATACCACGGAGCTTGGCGGAACCTGAAGAGCCACGCCTCCAGGCCTTTCCTCCGGCACCTCTTTGTGAGTCGGTCTTTCATCTCCTGTGCAAACTGCCTTTCTCCGTGACCTTGGTGTCTCCTCCGTGTCCTCTGTGACGAAACCCAGGCTCCACGCTCGATGAATTCACTTACTGTCACCGAAGGCGTACACAAGGAACGTGCCGACAAGATCCTTGCCGCCGCGCATCCCGAACTCAGCCGGGCCGCCGTGCAGCGGGCGTTTGATGACGATCGAGTGCTTGTGGACGGGAGGCCGATCTCGAAGAACCACCGCGTGTCCACCGGGGACGTGGTCGAGTATTCGTTCCCGGACGTGAAGCCGCTGGACCTCACACCGAACGCCATCACGCTCGACGTGTTGTTCGAGGACGACGACCTCATCGCGATCAACAAGCCCTCCGGCATGGTCGTGCACCCCGGCGCAGGCACCGGGGGCGACACGCTGGTGCACGCGCTGCTCGCGCACTGCGCGGGAAAGCTCAGCGGCATCGGCGGCGTGGAGCGTCCGGGCATCGTTCATCGTATCGACCGGGAAACCACGGGGGTGATCGTCGCGGCGAAGAGCGACAAGGCGCACCGGAAACTCTCGGCCTCGTTTGCCAACCGCGATCTCGAGAAGGAATACCGCACGCTCGTCGCCGGCGTGCCCGGATTGCTGAGTGGCACGATCCTCAAGCCGATCGCGCGTCACGCCGTGCATCGCCACCGCATGACCGTCGCGGTGGAAGGGGCAGGACGCGAGGCGCACACGGAATGGGAGCGCGAGCGCGCCTTCGGGCGGCTCGCGTCGCTGATCCGGTGTCGTATCCACACAGGAAGGACGCACCAGATCCGCGTCCACATGAAGGCGCTGGGTCATCCCGTGCTGGGCGACACGACCTACGGCTGGCGCAAGGACGAGCGCATGTCCTGCACGCCGCCCCGCGTGATGCTGCACGCGGCGCGCATCGCCTTCGACCACCCGATCACCGGGGAGCGCCTGGAAGTCGAAGCGCCGCTTCCGGAGGATTTCCAGGCGGTCATCGCCGCGCTGGAGCGGGCGACGGCCGGGCCGGATTGATCGCCCGTCTTCTCATTCTCGTTCTCGTTCTCTTTTTCGTTCTCTCATTTCCGGTCTCCCGCGTGTGTGATTCTCGAGGTGCGCGGCGGATGATCGGCGGGAGGGAGAGAAGGAGCACGACCAATGGGGGAGAAAGAGAACGAGAAAGAGAAAGAGTAAGAGCGGGGAGGCATTATCGAGTTTCCCCCGGCGCGGCGACCGACAAAGGTTTCAATCATGCGGATCTACTTTCTCGGGATTGCTGGTACGGCCATGGGCAATGCCGCCCTGCTCCTGCGTGCGGCTGGTCACGACGTTTCCGGGACCGACCAGGGGGTGTATCCGCCGATGAGCGACGTGCTCGCGCGGGCCGGCATCGCGTTCTTCGAGGGCTATGATGCGGCACGCCTCCGGGCGCACGCACCCGACCTCGTCGTGATCGGCAACGCCATGTCGCGCGGCAATCCAGAGGTCGAGTGGCTGCTCGAGTCGCGAGCGATCCCGTTTCGCTCACTCCCGGCCATCCTGCAGGAGCTCGTGCTTGCGCAGCGCCGCAACATCGTCGTGGCGGGCACGCACGGGAAGACGACCACGACCTCGCTCGCGGCGTTCTTGCTGCGCGCGAATGGACGCGATCCGGGATTTCTCATTGGTGGCGTGCCGCTCGATCCGCCGACGGGGACTCATCTGGGCGCGGCGACCGACCCGTTCGTGATCGAGGGGGACGAGTATGACAGCGCGTTCTTCGACAAGCGGAGCAAGTTCATCCACTACGCACCGCATGTCGCGGTGTTGAATAACCTGGAGTTCGACCACGCGGACATATTTCGCGACCTGCCGGACATCCAGCGCACTTTCTCGCACCTTCTGCGCATCGTGCCGCGCAACGGGTGTGTGGTGTGGAATGCCGACGACACCAATCTCGCCGCGCTCATGCCAGTCTCATGGACGCGCACCGTTGCGGTGAGCGCCGATCCCACCCGTGCCGATGTCGGCACGCGTTTGGATGACTTCCGCGAGGGACCGGGCGGCGCGCAGTTTCGTCTCACGTGGCAGGGACGTCCGTGGGCGCAGATCAGCTGGTCGCTGCCGGGCCGGTTCAATGCGCGCAATGCGGCGATGGCGGCGACGGCGGCTGGTCTCGCGCTTTTCCCGGATGATCCGACGCGACTCGATCTCTCCGCGCTCGCGCACTTCCGCGGCGTCAAGCGCCGGCAGGAGCTCCGGGTCGACCGACCGGAACTGATCGTGATCGAGGACTTTGGCCACCATCCGACGGCGATCCGCGAAACCCTCCAATCGTTGCGTGCGCGTTTCCCCGGGCGTGCGATCACCGCGGCTTTCGAACCGCGCAGCAACACGGCCCGCACCAACGTGCTTCAGGCGGACTTCCTTGATGCGCTGGCGGAGGCTGATCGCATCGTGCTTGGTGCGGTCAACCGCGCGGACAAGCTCGCGGCGGAACAGCGTTTCGACACCGGCGAGGTGGCCGCATCGCTGCTGGGGCGGGGCCGCGAGGCGCATGCCTGCGCCTCGGCTGCCGAGGCGTTCGAGCGGCTGCAGCAGGTCGCATCCGCCGCCAAGACTTCCGCTCCGCAGCTCGTGGTGTTCTTCAGCAACGGCTCATTCGACGGCATTATCGACCGATTTGTCCGATCGATTGACGGCCCGGGCGCCCGCGCAGGCTCCGGATCGGCGATACCGTAGGTGTCGCGTTAGAGCGCTTTTTGAGTGCTCACCTCGGGGCAAACCAGCCAAGCTCCAGCCGAAATGCCCCATCGTATCCTCGTCTCCTCCATTGGGGTGCTGGCGTTTGCCGGCGCCTCGTGCCTTGCTGCTGACAAGAACGACTTTTCGCGCCTCACCCCTGTCGCGGCGGATGAGCCGGTTCCGGTGTTCGATTTCGTGCGGCCCGCGCTCTTTCAGCGTCCGGAACCGAACGAATCGGGTACCCACCTCGCGGCGATCGTGCCCGTGACCCCGGAGAAAGCCGGCCTGGTCGTCGTGGACCTGGTCTCGCCCGATTCCAAGCCGCTGGCGATGGCCCTGCCGCGTGAATACAAGGTGGACGACTTTCAGTGGATCACGGACGACCGGGTGCTGTTCCGGATCATGGAGGAACGACGGGTCATCTCCAACAACGTCGGTCTCGTCTCGCGCGGCCTGGCCAACTATGCCGCGATCGAGGGAGCGGGTATCGAGCTGGTCGGCGTGCCCATCGAGCGCAAGGAGCGGCCGCTGCTCATGATGCGCTGGGACATCACCGACGGCCAGGGTCGCAAAGGACACGTCGTCGAGGTCAACACCTCCATCGACCTCTCCGCCACCGGCGATCCGGGCCTGGCGGGGTCCGACTGGAGCGCCCGGCGCCTGCGCAACGATCGGCGCATCGTCACGACGTACCCCGATCTCGGACCCGTGCTCGAGACGCGCTACCTACCAGATCGGAAGGGCGAACTCGCCTTCGGATTCACCAGCGACGGCGGCGTGGACAGACTGAGCGTCCTTGAGAAGGGCGCCTGGAAGGGATCGCCGGTCAACCTCGACGACATCGAGGTCGTTTCCTACGGCGATCGGCCGGGCGAAGTGATCGTGCTGGGGCCGCGCCGCGAGGGAAAGCCGCGCGCGCTGCAGTTCATGGACGCCCCGAGCGGAACGCTGGGCGATGTGATCTTTGAGGACCCGGGGTATGACTTCAACGGCCGGATCGTGCGCGATCCGCGTACCCGCGCCATCCTCGGCCTCTGGCTCGACCGCGCCACCCCGGCCAGCGTGTGGTTCTCGGAGCAGTATCAGTCGGTGCAGAAGTTCCTCGAGGGAAATTTCCCAAACAAGGTCGTGCGTGCCTGGCCTGCGGATACATCCGGCAACCTGATTTTCCTGCAGGTCTTCTCCGACCGGCAGCCCGCGATCTACTATCTGGCCAACCTCGAGAAGAAGACCCTCGCGCTGATCAAGAACTCGGCTCCGTGGATCGATCCTGACCGGATGCGGGCGACGAGCATGATGAAGTTCAGGACCGCGGATGGCGCCCGCCTCGACGCCTATGTCACCCTGCCGGCGGGCGCTTCGAAGGAGAAGCCGGTTCCGATGGTCGTGCTGCCGCGCTCTTCGGTGTCGGGGCGCGACACCTGGGGCTTCAACCCGACCGTGCAACTCCTGGCGAGCCGCGGTTTCGCGGTGTTGCAGCCCAACTTCCGGGGCTCGGCCGGCAGCATGTGGATGTTTCCGAACGCCGACCAGTGGGCCTACCGCAAGATGCACGAGGACGTGTCGGCGGCGACGCGCGCGGTGCTGAAGACCGGTATCATCGATCCGGCACGCATCGCCATCGTTGGCTGGAATTTTGGCGGCACCCTGGCCGCGTCGGGCGCGGCATTTGATCCCGGGCTGTATCGCTGCGCGGTGGCGGTGTCCGGTACCTACGATTGGGCCGACTGGGTCCAGGAACAGTGGGTGCGGCGTCTCGACGATCCCGAATACGGCACGCTGGTGCGCTGGCTGGGTTCACCCAAGGAGAAGGTGGAGGTCTACCAGTCGATTTCGCCGGTCCAGCATGCCGCGCAGGCGCGGATTCCCGTGTTCGTCGCCTATGACAAGGACGAGCCCCCCGCGGTCGTGAGCCAATCGAAACGGCTCATCGACGCGCTGAAAAAGGCCGGCGTGGAGGTGGAGGTGATGTCGGACAGCGGTGCGGCGGAACGCTGGGGGTGGTTTGACCAGAGGGTCGAGTTGCACAGTCGCATCGTCGCATTCCTGCAAAAGCATCTCGCGCCGGGAAACTGATCGGTTTTCGGCCGATCGCCGCCTTCCGGTGCGGACACGTTCGCCCCGGCTGAAACGTTCGAGTGGGAGCGGTCTTGATTGTGCGTGCTGACGCGACAATCCTTGCCCGATCGCCATGAACCCTGCGGGCGTCACAACCACAACAGTCGCGGCACCGAGCGGACGGATTCGCGTCCTGCTGGTGGAGGATCATCCCATGGTCCGCCAGGGCATGCGCGCGCTCCTCGCCGGCACCCCGGACCTGGAACTTTGTGGCGAGGCCACCACGCCCGAGGAGGCGGTGCAAGCCGTGCACGAACTCCAGCCCGGTGTCGTTTGCCTGGATCTCATGCTCGGGGGAGTGGATGCGTTCGATGTGATTCGTCGCATTCGCGACGAGAATCCGCAGGTGCGCGTCCTCGTACTCTCGGTGCGTGATGAGCAGGCGTATGCCGAGCGCTGCCTGCAGGCGGGCGCGCTCGGGTATGCCATGAAGACGGAGCCGAACGAAACGCTCCTCACGGGCCTGCGCCGGGTGGCTCGCGGTGAGCTTCACCTGAGCGCCCGGGCGGCCATGACCGTGCTCAACCGCGTGCAGCGCCCGACAGGCGATCGCGTCGGCATCGCCTCGCTCTCGGACCGCGAGTTCCAGGTCTTCCAGTTCATCGGCCTCGGGCACTCCACCCGTCAGATCGCGGAGCGCCTCGGGATCGGTATCAAAACGGTCGAGACACACCGGGAAAACATCAAGAACAAGCTCGGCCTCGAACATGCCCCCGCCCTGGTCCGTGAAGCGACGATGTGGGTCCAGCGCTGCACCTGACCTGCGCTGCCATCTTTCTCGTGCTCGTATTCGTTCTCTTTCTCTCCTCGCGGAACCTTGCGACCCGGTTTCCGCCCGGTGGGATCCACACCTGACCTGCGACGGGACCTAACCCGTTCCAGCTCCAAGGTGTCCGAACCCACAGCGCACGCCCGCCGGAATCGGCAAACGCGACGGCGGATGAGCGCTTCACCCGCGGTTTGCGGGCTCATCCGTTGACGCTGTCACGGCGGATCTGCACCATGGGGGCAGGCTGTTCCCGCTCCCGGACGGATGAACCTAAACCAGTCATGAACTTCGCGGCGCGATGTCTCATAGGTAGCGCGGGTTTTCCGAACCCGCCGCGAGTGGGACTCGGTCTGCTCGGCGCGCTCGGTTCCGAGGCCGCACCTGCGGCCGACAAAACCGGTCGCGCGCGAACCGGACCGGAGCGTTCGCCGACACCCCAAGAGGTGAGGCCGCGAGATTTCCGAGTTGTGCGACATCACTCGGGCCCCTCGGGAGCCCCCGCTGCGATCTCAGTGTCCAACTTCGGAGCTTAGGATGAACCCCGCCACGCTCCAAGCCGCGCGCCTGCTTGACGCCGATTTTCTCTATTTCCTGGCTTCGGCCGGCTGGGGGGTGAACGTCGGTCTCGCCCTCTTTTTTCTGGTTCCTCGCGATCGTTCCGCGGCGAATCTCGCGGATCGCGGGTTCTGGTTGACGGTCGCAGCGGCGTTTCTCTCCACCGCGCTCGTCTGCGTAGCCAGGCTTTTTGGCTATTTCGGGGGATTGTTCCAAACGACGGCGTGGCTGCACGGGGTCGCACATGCCGGCCTGGCGGCAGCGGTCTGGCTGAGCCTGGCCGTCCTGCCGCAGGCGAGCGGATGGCACACGCGTCGCGCCTGGGTGCTGGGCGCGGCGGCGATCGGTGCCGCGGCCGTGAGCCTGGGCGTTGCGCTGCCGGGTGTTCTTCCCGCGTGGGCGCCAGGCGCGTGGGCCGGTGTGGGCAGTCTGGTGCTGCTTGGCACCACGTGGCGCATGCGCAGGCTCCCCGAGCGGGGCGGAGCCTCGGCCGCAGCCTGCGCGGCCTTGGGCGCCATGCTCGTGGGACTGGGGATCGCGTTCAGCTTCCGAGGGTCCGTGCCGCTCGCCTGGAATCATACCGGGCCGGTCGCGGAACCGTCCGATCCGATCCTGGCGTGGCACGGCGCAGTGATGGCGCTGGCGGCGCTGCTCGCGTTTGGCGTGATCTGGCGCAGGTATCTCGAGACACGTACGCTTCTGGCCATCCGGGAGCGGCGGGGCTTGTTCGGCCTCCGACCGGTGGCGATGCTGCCGGTGCTCGAGGCCGCGGTGCTCGCGTGCGGAAGCAGCTGGTTCATCTTCTCGAGTCAACAGGCGGAGGACTACGCGGCGCGACGCTTGCGCGCCGAGGTGGCGACGATCGTGCAGACGTTGGGCGAACGACCGGACCCCGAACCGCAGGTCATGCGGCGCCACCTCGAGCGCATCGTGCGCGGGTCCGGCGGCTTCCTGGCGGCCGCCGCCTGGACCGAGACGGGCTCCGGCGACGTCGTCCTGCAGGCCGCGGTGACGCGGGAAGGCACGCCGGCCCCCTTCGACGCGGCGGCGCTGCTCCCGTCGCGCGAGGCGCTCGCTGAGGTGCGCCATGACGGTGGCCTGCGCTGGGTGCATGGTGCGACGGCGTTTGAACAGGCCGTCGTCTACGCCCCGGTTGGGTCGCAGGGCCGGCGGCGGTGGCACCTCAGCCTCGCCGTCGACGGCCGCGATCTTGCCGGGCTGGTCGCCGCACACCGGTTGCAGGCGCTCGCGATCTTCGGCCTCGGGGTCGTGGTCGTCGCGGTGGCCGTAGCCTACACGATTCGCAGCCTGAACGAGGCAGAGCTCCGTCTTCTCAAGGAAGGCGCGGAGGCCGAGAACAACGCCCGCAATGCGTTCCTCGCGATGATTTCCCACGAGATCCGCACACCGCTGCAGAGCGTCCTCGGGTATGCGGAACTCGCCGAGAGCACGGGTCTGCCGGACTCGGCCGCGCGCCACGTTCGTGCCATCCGCACCCAGGGCGCCATCCTGCTCCGGATCGTGCAGGACATCCTCGATTTCAGCGCCATGCGCGGCGGCGCGCTCACGCTCAATCCCGAGGTCGTGTCACTGCGCGAACTTCTCGACGACGTGCAACGCGGCATGACGGCGCGCGCGCAGGCCAAGGGCATCGTGTTTTCCACCGAGATCGAGGACAGCGTGCCGCCCTGGGTGACGGTCGACCGCGTGCGACTCACGCAGGTCCTGCTCAACCTCGCTGTCAATGCGGTGAAGTTCACGGACCGCGGCGGCGTCCGCATCGCCGTTGGCTGCAACGGGGTGTCCGATGACTGCGCCGCGATCGAAATCCTCGTCTCCGACACCGGACCCGGCATCAGCGCCGTCCAGATGCGCCGGCTTTTTGAGCCGTTTCGCAAGATGCGCGACGACGACACGCCGGGCGGCGGCGGCGTGGGTCTGGGTCTGGCGATCTGCCGGCAGATCATCGAGCTGCTCAAGGGCACGATCGCGGTCGAGAGCAGCGACGGCGAGGGCACGGCATTCCGGCTCAGGCTGAGCCTGCCGGTCGCGTCGGTGCCGAAGTCGCTCGCGGACACGATGGATCCCGCCACGGTCCCGGCGCAGGTCCCGTCGCTCGCCGGACTGTCTGTGCTGCTCATCGACGACAATCCGTATGTGCGCGAGCTGCTGCGCGATTTCCTTCGCAAGCTCGGCGCGGAGGTCACCGCGCGGGCCGATGGCACTTCCGGGCTCGCCGCATGCGCGCAAGCGGCCCACGACATCATCCTGCTCGACCTGCGCCTGCCCGACTTCGCGGGCGCGGACCTTGCCGGCCGACTTCGGGCGCTGGCGCGTTCGCCCACCGATCCATGGATCGTCGCGATCTCCGCGGGCGTTTCCGATGCCGAGATCCAGGCCACGCTGGAACGGGGAGTAAACGATTTCATGCTCAAGCCTGTTTCCATGGCGGGCTTGGCGGAGACGATCCGCATGAGCCCCGCGGCGGCGAAAATACCCCCCGAGGCGGGCACCGTGGCTGCGTCGACCCGCGGTGCGACGGCCGACCAGCGCGCGGCATTCTTCGCCGAACTCGAGCCGATGTTCGACCGCCTCGAACAATCGTGCCTGGAGGAGCAGGGCCCGAGGCTCGGAGCCGAGGCGCATTATCTGGCCAACGGCTGCATGGTGACGGGATTCGAGGAGGGGCTCGCGGTCTGTCGGGAGATCGAGCAGCTCGCGGAGGCGGGAGCCTTCGAAGCGGCGCGCCGGCGGATTGCGGCCCTGCGCAACCGCTTCGCCGGGGGAGCGGCCGCACGCGGGACTTGAACCAGCGTCGGTTTCCAGCCGTAGTGTCGGTTCGCGGTTTCCACCGCCGACTTTCTCTTTTCCGGAGTGAACACATTCAGTCACGATGCCAGCGGCTGGATCTACCAGCAGGATTACCTCACGTTCCTGGCTGTGCTCGGGTGGATCACGACCGGGCTGATCGCGTGGGGAAATGCCGGTGGCGGCGCGGGTTCGAGGATCATCCCGTGGAAAATCTTCGCCACCTTCTGTCTTTTTGCCGCGGTCGACGGTGCGCTGGACCTCGCGCGCATGGTCACGCCGGAGATCTCGTCGCCCGGATTTGAAGCGGTGTTCCGCCTCGCGGGTTACGGTCTGTTGCTCGAACTCTCGCGGCGCACGGCGGCCCAGTTGAAGTGGGCGCGCGTGTCGCCGTGGATCCCCGCCGCGCTCGTCGTGGTGGCGCAGGCGATTCTGCTCCTCTGGCCATCGGCCGCGCCGGTGCCCGAGGTGATCGTCGGTTCGCTTGCAGGTGTTTCCGCGGCCGTTGTCATCATCGCCACCGTGGGCGCGGGCTCGCGCACGCTGCTGGCCACGGCGGCCGCCCTCCTGTTGCTCGGCCCGATCGAGATCCTGCGCCAGCAGGGTGGGGTGACGATCGACGGGCTCTACGGCCTGTTCATCACCGGCGAGGGCATCGAAACGGCGATCTGTGCCTGCGTACTCGCGTGGGTCGCGGGCCTCGGGCTCTGGTTGCATGGCGTGCGGCGCCGGCGCGCGATGTCGGCTGCCCACCCGGAGATCTACTCGCCGCTCGCGGCGGCTGTGCTTCCCGTCGTGATCATCGCCACGCTGGTGTTCGGGTATTTTCTGGTCAACGGGAGTTCCAACCGCGCCCGCCAGGAGATCGAGCGCGCCTATCTCAATCAGGTGAGCATGGCCGCCCTGGCGGTCGATCCCGCGATGGTTCGCGAAGCCTGGAGCGGGGGCACGGTCGATGTGGCGAGCGAGTCGGCGTTTCGCATCAGCCAACAGCTTCGCGGCTTGCTCGGTGCGAGCGACCTCGTCGAACGCGTGTATGTCTGGAAGGTCGACGGCGGGCGCGTGGCGCCGCCGCGCGAATGGATCGCCGGCGCGGCCTCGATCGAGCCGGCAATCGTCAAGGTCGGCGGCGATGCCATCAACCGGCTGCGGGGGCGCCAGCTTCTGGGCCCGGTCGGCTCCAAGGGCGAGTCGGTCATCATCGCCACCGCGCCGATCCTTGCGGCCGATGCGCTCACCGCCGCGGCCTGGATCGGACTGGATTTCACCGCCCGCGAATGGCTCGCGGCGCAGGCGGGGGCGCGGCTCCAGACCATCGCACTCGTCGGTCTGTTCTCCTCGCTCATCGTGTTCTTCTTCGCGCACCAGATGTTGCGCGAACACGAGGCCGAACTCCTCGTGGCCAAGGAAAGCGCGGAAGCCGCCGACCGTGCCAAGGATGAGTTTCTGGCCGTGATGAGCCACGAGATCCGCACGCCGATGCAGAGCGTGCTCGGCTATGGCGAGCTGATGGCGCGCACACCCCTGAGCGCGTCGCAAAGCGGGTACCTCGACGCGATCCGCAGCCAGGGCCGCACGCTGTTGCGCATCGTCCAGGACATCCTGGATTTCTCCATCCTTCGCAAATCCAGCTACACGCTGAAGGCCGAGCGCGTGTTCCTTCATCGCCTGGTCGAGACCGCCTACGAGACGCTCCGGCCGCTGGCCGCGCGCAAGTCGCTGCGCTTCGAGCTGACCATCGCCAACGATGTGCCCGAGGTGATCGTGGGCGACGCCGTCCGCATCGAGCAGATCCTGCTCAACCTCGCCGGCAACGCCGTGAAGTTCACCGACGTCGGAAGCGTGCAGATCGATGTCGCCTGCGACGGCCAGGAGCGCCACGGCGAGCACCTGCGCCAACGCGTGAGGTTCCTCGTCAGCGACACCGGCATGGGCATCCGCCAGGCGGATGTGCGCCGGCTTTTCGCGCCGTTCACGCGTCTCTCCTATGCCGAGGCGACGCCGAAGGAGGGCGCCGGCCTGGGCCTGGCCATCGCCAAGCGCCTGTGCCAGCTGATGGGCGGCACGATCCAGCTCGAGAGTGAATGGGGCAAGGGAACGCGCTTCACTGTATCCATTCCGTTCCAACCGGTGGAATCGGAGGCGGCGGTCGGCGCGGGCGACCTGCCCGCACCGCAGGGCGCACAGCCCGCGGCCATCGCCAACCTCGGGGCGATCCTTCCGCTGCGTGTGCTGGTCGTCGAGGACAACCCGTTCATCCGCCGCCTCATGGTCGAGTACCTCCGCTCGATCGGCTACCAGCCGCGCGCCCTCACCAACGGCGCGGAGGCGGTGGAGCACTGGCAGGAGGCCGACTTGATGATCATGGACCTGCGCATGCCCGGCATGGATGGCGTCACCGCTGCCTCGCGCATCCGCGCCGCCTCCGGCAAGGACAGCCATCCGTGGATCATCGGCGTCTCGGCCACGCTCTCGGAATCCGAGATCCAGCGCGCGATGCTCGCGGGCATGAATGATTTTCTCGGCAAGCCGTTCTTCGTGCAGAGCCTCGTCGAGGCCATCCAGGCCAGCCCGATGTTCGCGCCGTTGCGGACCGGAACCGACGGGGATGGGCCGCCCTCGGTCGACCGGCTCGAACCCGATATCCATGATTCCATGACACCGGCCGACGAGCTCCCCGACGAGTTCGGCGGCGGAGACGAGGCCGTTCATGAGCCGCCCCCGGGGGTCATGAGCTGGATGCCGGACCTGTCCGCCAACGGCGACTCGGACGTCGTGAAACAGGCTGTCGAGGAGATCCCGGGCCTGCTCGACGAGATCGGAAGATCGCTCGACTCCGGCGACACCGTCCACGCGGCCGATCGCGCCCATTACCTCAAGAACACGATCTTCGCCCTGCGCATGGAGCCGATGGTGGCGCCCTGCCGCGCCGTCTACGAACGATCGCAGCAGGGCGACCGCGCGTCCGCGCTCCAGTCGCTGGAGAGCCTGCGTGCCGCGTTTCTGGCCTGGAACGCCGAGCGACTCGCCAGCGGCGCGGGCGAGCCCCGGCTCGAGCTGTGAACGCCTCGGGCCCGACAGGCGCTCAGGCCGGTTCGCGAGGCTGCGGTGTGCAGGCCCAGGGCGATGCCTCACCGCCGCCCCCGCGCCTGGCCGTGCTTGCCTGCTCGGTCTTTGAGCGCGAGTTCGAGGTGGTTGCGGCCGGCGCCCGCCACATCGTCGAGATGCGTTGGTTTGAGGTCGGCCTTCACGACCAGCCCGATCGTCTCCGCGCGACGCTGCAGGCGGAACTCAACATCCTGGATACGCGCGACGGGATCGACGCGATCGTGCTCGCGTACGGGTTGTGCGGACGCGGTACGGCCGGTCTGCGATCGAGCCGGCATCCGCTCGTCCTTCCGCGGGCCCATGATTGCGTCACGCTTTTCATGGGCAGCAAGGAGGCCTATGCCGCGCATCAGCGGCGCTGCCCCACGTGCTACTACTACACGCCGGGATGGAACCGCGCGCGTCGCGTGCCGGGGCCGGACCGGCTCGGGCAGCTGCGCGCCGGGTTTTCCGAACGCTTCGAGCCCGATGACGTCGAGTTTCTGATCGAAACGGAGCAGGCGCAGTGGCTGCTCCATGACCGGGCCACCTTCCTCGATCTCGGCACCGCCGACGCCACGACCGAGGCCGAGTACGCGCGGTCCTGCGCCGCCTCGCTGGGCTGGAGCTTCGAGCACCTGCGCGGCGACCCGGCGCTCCTGCGCGACCTGCTCTGGGGGCGCTGGACGGAGCACCGGTTCCTGCGCGTGGAGCCCGGTCTTGAAGTGTATCATGTCGCTGACGACACCATTGTTGGCGCCAGGCCGGCATCGGGGGAAGAGCGCCCATGAAAACGCCGACGCTTCCGGCGCGGACCAACGACTTTCCAGCCATCGCGCTGCTGGAGCTTCGTCCCTATGACCGCATCCGCGAGCTCTACCTGCTCGAGGAGCCGATGCTGCTTGCGGCCATCCGGCGCGGCGACCGCGGCGAGGCGCGGCGCATCATCAACCACGTCCTCGTGCAGATCTACTCGGCGGGCGAGGAGCGGAGCGACCTGCTCAAAGGCCTGTTGCTCGAACTCGTGGTCATGATCTCGCGTGCGGCGGTCGAGGCCGGGGCGTCGCAATCGGAGGTGCTCGGGCTCAACTTCCGCTTTCTCACCGAGCTTGCGGAGATCCACGACGACGAGGACCTCGCCGCCTGGCTGCGCAAGACGCTCGAGCACGTGTTCTCCACCATCGAGCGGCAGGAGGACTTCACCCCGCCGCTCCTGATCACGCGCGCGCTCGCGTTCATGCGCGAGAACCTTCACCGCGACATCACGCGCGATGAGACGGCGAGGCACGCGGGCATCTCGCCCAGCCACTTTTCTCGGTTGCTCAAGGAGCGCACCGGTCGCTCGTTCACGGAGCTGCTGCGCCAGTGCCGCGTCGACCTCGCGTGTGATCTGCTTCTCGGGAGCGAGATGACGCTGACCGAGATCGCGGGCGCCTGCGGCTTCTGCGACCAGAGCTATTTCACGCGCGTCTTCCAGGACGTGAAGGGCGTCACGCCGCGGCAGTTCCGCTGCGGCCCGCTGTCGGGGCGATAGGGCGGGCCCCCCGGACCGCCGAACGCTGCCGGGCCCGGGGAGCGTGCGGGTTGCTGGTGGTGCGAGAGCGGGAAGCGCGCCCCGTTCCGAGGCCGCGCGGCGGCCGGCAAGACCGGTCGCGCAGCGAACCGGACCAATCGCGATCCACCTGCGCTGCGGCATGAGCCCGGCTGGGTTCGCGTCGTCGCCTCGCGGCGCGCGGGCGGTGCGGTTCACGCCTCCAGAAACGCCGCCACCTTAGCCTGGATCGCCGCCTCGCGTCCTGAAACACTCAATACATCACACTCGCTGCCGAGGATGAACGGATGACCGCACGCGCGCATCCGCGCGGCGAGACCGGCGGCGAGGTCGCGGACGCGGTCCACGCTCATCAACTCGTCGGAGTAGAACTGCTTCGTCGGCAGATTGCCGTAGAGCACGGTCGATCGTGGCACGAGCGCGGCGTCGTGCCAGAGCTCGCGGGAGCTGCCCAGGCTGAGGATCGCCGGGTCAAGGCTGGCGAAGCGCGTGACCATCCCGTCCTGCAACTCGCCGCAGTCGTGAAAGATCAGGTCCACGCCGCGTGACTCGAGCTGGTCTCGCAGGGCGCGGCAATAGCGCATCACATAGCGCTCAAAGACATCGTAGCTGGCCGCGAGTTGATTCGGCGAGAAATACACGCCATTGGCCGCGGGTTCGCAGAGGACCAGCGCCTTCGCGCCGGCGTCCATCTGCGCCTCAAGGTAGGCGGTGATTGTCGCGAAAGACATGTCCAGCAACCGCTCGACGAGTCCGATCTCGGGATCGTCCTCGGCGGTCGCGCCCGTGCCGGCCATGAAGACCGGCGCGATCGGGTCGGCGATCAGCTTGGTCATGAGCGAGAACGGACCGATGGCCATGCCGACGGGCAGGAGATCGGTCTCGCGCGCGACCGTGCGGATCGCCTCGCAGGCGGCCGCCATGCGAGGTGTCAGGCGGAATGCGGCCGAGTCTCCCGGCGTCTCGGCGAAATGGAAGGTGTCGACCTCGCCGGCCGGGACACCGCGCGCGAGCAGCATCGCCTCCTTCTCCAGCTTGAGATCCATCAGCGGCAGTGCGATCGGCACGCGGAAGCGCCGCGCCGTCTCGGCGACGACTGCGCCGAGCCGCTTCCCGTCGAGCACGACAGCGTCCGGGTCGGGCTGCTCGTGCAGCACGAGGTGCGTGCCGATCGGCATGCGCAGCCCGGCTGCCGCGAGGTCGAGATAGTAGCGGCGTTCCATGACGGGCTCAGCCCCGGAGGAGGCTCATCGCCTCGTCGACCGCGCTGCCGGCATCGATCGAGTAGCCGTCCGCGCCGATTTCGCGTGCGAACTCACGGGTGATTGGCGCGCCGCCGACCACGATCTTCACCGGCACGCCGCTGGCGCGGATCGCCTTCACGGTGTCACGCATCGCCGGCATCGTGGTGGTGAGGAGCGAGGAGAGGCCGACGAGCGATGGCTTGTGCTTCTGGACAGCGTCAACGAACTTCGCCGTCGAGACGTTCACGCCGATGTCGATCACGTCGATGTTGGCGCCCTTCCACATCATCGCGACGAGGTTCTTGCCGATGTCGTGGAGGTCGCCCTCGACTGTGCCGATGACGGCGGAGAACTCGGGCTTCACGCCGGCGGCAACAAGCAATGGCTCGAGTTCCTTCAGCGCCTCCTTCATGGCGCGGGCGGCGACGAGCATCTCGGGCACGAAGATTTCGTTTCGTTTGAAGCGCTCGCCCACGATCATCATGCCGGGCACCAGGCGGTGTTCCACGATCGAGGCGGCGGTTTCGCCGGCGGCGAGGCAATCTTTCACCAGCGCGGGCACGTCCTTGCGACGCCCGGCGGTGATGGCGAGGGTCAGTGGGTGAGTGTCACTCATAGCTGGACTTATCGTAGGCATCGGACGGCGGTGGCGTCTTGTGATTCGGAATGAATCTTTGGTGATGCCGTGCTCGGCGGCGATGCGCGGTCGTGCGACTGAGGGTACAGAACGAGGCTCCCGCGCTCGGGATCTTGCGCCGCGGACGATGCGTGCAACCTGAGTCTGGAAGGACGGCAGTGGGGCGATGGCGCAGACGCATTCCGCGCGCGGATGTCACGGAGCGCCGTCGCGCAGCAACGATGCCCTGGCAGTTGTCGGTGGCGTGTCCCGCAGACGGGTGCCCGCGGGCCCCGGGGCGCGAGCGAGGTGGGACCGTGCGACTTTATTGGACGCGAGCCGAGTTTCCTCTTGCCGGAGTCACGAAAGCCACCGTAGTAGGAGCCCCTTTATGCCGGAGCTTCCGGGTCGCACGGGCGATCTGCTGGTCCAGAAGTTCTTCCGTTTTCGGCTTTTCTTTGCCGGCCGCGGAAAGAACATCGGAGCGAGCGATCTCTTCCCCGCGGTCCCCACAAGCACCTCGGCGTGAAGAACATGGCGGGATAGCTCAGCTGGTAGAGCAGAGGACTGAAAATCCTTGTGTCCCCGGTTCGATTCCGGGTCCCGCCACCACTTTCGACGGTTGGAGTTCAAAGAGAGTCTTATCACTCCCGATTCTTCGCTTCCCAGCGGTAGAAGCATCTGGCCCGTTCCAGCCCCGGTTTGCAGGTTTCTGGCGACTGGCGGGCCGGAAATGTCGATTGGCAGTTGCAGCTTTGCGACGAGTCGGCGCTTATTGGAGGCTTCAATCGTCCTTCACGGGTCGTCGAGGTGACGATTCGGCTTCGCCTTGCCACCAAGGCCTGGTCCGGATCGGGCACGTCGTCCGATTCGTGTGTCGGCTCACCTACCAGGAATTCCGCAGTGTCTCTCCCCACCATCATTCAAGGCGGCATGGGCGTCGCCGTGTCCAACTGGCGACTCGCTCGCGCCGTCTCGCAACTCGGTCAACTCGGCGTCGTGTCGGGCACAATCATTGGCGTGGTTTGCGCCCGCCGTCTGCAGCAGGGCGATCCCGGCGGCCATGTGCAGCGCGCGCTCGCGCATTTCCCGATTCCCGCCATGGCGGAACGCGTGCTTCGCTCGTTTTTTGTGGCCGACGGCAAGGCCGCGGACGCCCCGTTCAAGGGCATCCCGATGCCCGGAGTCACCCCCTCGGCGGCGTGGACCGAGCTGAATGTGGTGGGCGGCTTTGCCGAGGTGTTTCTCGCGCGCGAGGGACACGATCGTCCCGTGGGTATCAACCTTCTGGAGAAGATCCAGGTGGCGACGCTGGCTTCGCTTTTCGGCGCCATGCTGGCGGGAGTCGGGTATGTCATCATGGGCGCGGGCATTCCGCGTTTCATCCCCGGCGCGCTTGACCACTTCGCGGCGGGCGAGGCGGCGGAACTCAAGGTGGACGTCGAGGGCGCCGCCCCCGCCGAAGCCACGGTGTCGCGATTCGACCCGCAGGCGTTCTTTTCGGAATTCGGGAGCGCCCCCAAGCTGGAGCGGCCCCGTTTCCTCGCCATCGTCTCGTCGGCCACGCTCGCGATGACCCTCGCGCGCAAGTCCAACGGGCGCGTGGATGGGTTCGTCATCGAGAGCGAACTCGCGGGAGGCCACAACGCGCCGCCGCGCGGTCCGCTGCAGCTCAGCACGTCGGGCGAGCCCGTCTACGGCCCGCGCGACGTGCCCGACCTCGCGAAGATAGCGGAGCTGGGCCTGCCTTTCTGGCTGGCGGGCTCGCGCGCCGATCCCGAAGGACTCGCCGAGGCACGGCGGCTCGGAGCTGCCGGCATCCAGGTCGGGACGGCTTTTGCTTTTTGCGAGGAGTCGGGCATCGAGCCCCACATCAAGCGCGAGGTCCTCCGCATGGCCCGCGAGGGACGTGCCTCTGTATTCACGGACCCACTCGCATCGCCCACGGGGTTCCCTTTCAAGGTCCTGCAGATGGAAGGCACCCTCTCCGAAGCCGCGGAGTACACGGCACGCGAGCGCGTGTGTGACCTCGGTTACCTGCGGCAGGCCTACGTCAAACCGGACGGCTCGCTCGGCTACCGTTGTGCCGCCGAACCCGGCGCGGATTTCGAGCGCAAGGGTGGTGCGGCCTCCGAACTCGCCGGCCGCAAGTGCCTCTGCAACGGCCTGCTCGCGACCGTGGGCCTCGGCCAGGTGCGCCCGGGATCGGGACCGGAGCCGGCCATCATCACCGCGGGCGACGAAGTGGCGCGGGTGGCGCGTTTTCTGCCGGAAAACGCCGAGACCTACTCGGCGGCGGATGTCGTCCGCCACCTGTTGAGCTGACAATTCTCACCCGCGCGCCATCGGGATTCCCGGGGCGACGCGGGTGCATTCAGCGTAGGAACAGGCTGAGGTCGATCGCCTCGGCCATGATCCTGTAGCCTTCCGCGGACGGGTGCAGGTGGTCGCCGCCGTCGATGGCGGCCGAGAGCCTTGAGGGCGCCTGCGGATCCCTGGCAATGGCGTCGAAGTCGATCACCCCGTCGAACGCGCCGCTGGAGCGTATCCACGCGTTCACTTCCTGACGCTGGGCCTCGCGCTCGGGTGTGTCGTAGCTCGAAAATCCCTGGAACGGCATGATGGTCGCGCCAATGACGCGGATGCCATGGGCATGGGCGCGAATGATCATCTGGTGGAAGGCGTTGATGATATCCTCAGCGGTCACGTCCGGCTGGCCGCCCCGGCGCGGGGCGGCGGCCGTGCCGATATCGTTCACCCCGATGAAGACGACGAGCCATTGCACGCCGGGCGGCGTGAGCACGTCGCGATCAAATCGCGCGAGCGCCGCCGTGCCCAGCCCGTCGCGGAGGATGCGGCCGCCACCCGCGCCCTGGTTGAGGACCGCGATGTTCCGGGTGGCCGGCGCAGCCTGGAGGCGGCGCGCGAGGAGATTGGGCCAGCGGTCGTTCTTGTTCGTCGTCGATCCGCGTCCGTCCGTGATCGAGTCGCCGAGCACGACGATCGCCGCCGAGCCCGGTTGCGCCCATACCTCGATCGAGCCGAGCAGGTACCAGTGATCCGTGCCGACCGCCTGGGGCATGTCGGCCGCGCCGAGGGCATCGCCGGGCATCAGATACGACGTCGTGCGCGATCCGGGGTGTCCGGTGACGCGTGCGGGCACGGTGGGCGTGTGCACGGTCACGGCCAGGTTCGCGAACGCCTCGACCTTCATGTCAACAGGATCTGAATACACGACGCAGCCGGGCTGCACGACCGCACCGGCGGCGCCGTTGTTGAACGTCAGCACACGTTCGTGCGACGCATCGATGCGGGCTCCGTCGAGCGACGGCGCGATCCGCGCACCCGCGATCGTGAGCGGCCCGTCCCCATAGGCATTGGAAAACACCGCCCGCGCCCGCGTGCCATCCAGCGTGGGCTGGATCACCTGGCGCAATGTATTCCCCAGCAGGCCGGGCTTGGGCGGGAGATTGTGCGGCTCGGTGAGCTGCTGGGCGGAAACCCAGGTGGCCACCCAGGCTCCGGAGTCGGTTTCCTGCCCGGCGGAAAGCAACGGGCAGAGTGAGATGAGTATCGAGAAAAACAGGGCGAGTCGGCGCATGGGACGTGGGGAGGCGGGGCGCAGGCGGGGGGCGCTTGCGCCGGGAGGGAAACGGCGGCACTCCGATCCGGCCGGCGGCAGGTGTCAACGCCTCCGGCGTGCAGACGTTGACCGGGCGCGGCGCGCGACGGCGCGCGCGTCACAGGGCGTCGGTGCTGCCGAAGCGACAGTCGTGGACGCTGAAGCCGGCGCCGAAGGAGACCAGCCACCAGTCCGTCCCCGGTTGAGGTGCGCCCTCGCGCAGCGCCTCCTCCAGCGTGAACAACACGGACGGGCTGCTCATGTTGCCGTAGTCGCGCAGCGTCTTTCGGGAGGCTCCGAGATCGTGACGCGGCAGGACCTGCTGGAGCGCATCGAGCACGTCGCGTCCGCCGCCGTGCGAAATCACGCGCGCGGGTTCAGGGCCCCTCGCGGTGGCCTCGTTCCAGAGGCGATCGACCGCGGTGGCTGCGAATCCCGGCAGCTTAAGGTCGAGCAGGTTGCGCAGCCTGCCGTCGCGTTGTTCGAAGCGGATGCGGTCGCGGTGCTCCGGCTGGTGCAGGGTGTTGAACGCGCGGCAGCGCAACGCGGGCCCGTCTGCGGGCGGGGTCGATTTCCAGATCGCGGCCGCAGCGCCGTCGCCAAAGAGACATGCGCTGATCAGCACGCCCGGGTCGTCGTCGATGTAGAAGGCGGCGGAGCAGATCTCCACCGCCACGGTCGCGATCGTGGCGCCAGGGTGGCGCGCGAGGAGCGCGTCGGCACTGCGCAGCATCGGGACGGCTGCGCCGCAGCCGAGCCCGACGAGGTCCTGGAGCAGCGCGTTGTCGCGCATGCCGAACTGCTCGGACACGTAGCTGCTGACGCCGGGGCAGAGGTATCCGGTGCATGTACACACGAGGAGCGCGTCGAGGTCGCGCGGGACCAGGCCGGCGGAGTCCAGCGCGGCGCGCAGCGCGCGCCCGGCGAGCACGGGAGCCTCGCGGCGGAACGCGGCGTTGAGCTCATCGGCCGAGTAGTCGAACAGCCGCTCGACCTCGGACAACGCAAAGTGTCGTTTCGCGATGCCGCTTTCGCCGCGCAGGATTGCGAGCAGCGTCAGCAGCGAGCGGCGTTTCAGGCGTTCCCGCAGCCGGGAGCGCTGGACGAGTTCGGCGCATTCCTTCTGGCTGAGCGCCAGTTCGGGAACGGATGTATTCAGGGCGTGGAGAAACATGCGGCGGGCGGGGACGGGGCGAGAAAATCGCTGAGCCGGCGCAACGGCAGGGTACCGGAGCGGAGCAGAAGCGACGCGAGGTGCGCGGCGCGCGGCCGCAGAAGAAAGGGATGCACGAGCGCCGCGCGCCAGAGGCTGCGCCGTGCGAGCCGCATCTGCCTGGCGTGGATCACGCGCACCGTCTCGTCCCAGGTGCGTTCCCCGCGCGACCACGCGGCGAGCGGGGCGACGGCGCTCGCCGCGCTCGCGAAGGCGGAAGCCATGCCGCGTCCGGTGAACGGCGGCACGAAGGCGAACGCGTCGCCCACGGCGGGCGCTCCGTGGATGGTCGGCTGCAGCCCGAAGCGGAGGCCGGCCACCGCGCATGTCACGCCCGGCACGATCGTGGCCGAATCCACGCGCGCGGCGAGAGCGTTCATGCCGGCTGCACGCAGCTGGCCTGCCAGGCTGTTCGCCGTGCCCGGGGCGCCGCGCGGGTGCCGGTGAAAGAGGCCGCAGAGGTTGGCCCGGCCGCCCTCGAGCCGGCAGATGCCGGCGTAGGCGCCGCGGCCCACGTGAAACTCGAGGTCGCCCTCGATCGGAAAATTCTCGAGGTGCGTCTTGAGACCGAACCACGGCGAGGCCGGATCCGGGCGTCGTCCCGTGGCGAATACATGGCCGGGCCCGGGCTCGAGCGCTGACGACGAGCGCACGACGAGTTCTCCTCCGGCGCGGGAGAAAACATCGGCCAGGCGCGCGTCGAGTTCGCCGCGGCTCATGGCCAGGGCGGGATGCGTCAGCTCCCAATGCTGCGCGGGCGCGTCGCCGTGAGTCCAGCTGACGAAGCGTCGGCGTGGGGCGTCGCGCAGCACCTCGGTGAGTCCGAGGGCTTCGAGCGCGGCGGGGGAAAGCCCGTTGATGAACTCGCCGCACGTGCGGTGGCGCGGGTAGTCGCCGGCCTCATACACGGTCACGGGCACGCCGCGGTGCAGCAGGCCCGCGCCCAGGGCCAGACCGGCGATGCCGCCTCCCGCGATGTCGACGCGCCACATCAGTTCCGGCGCACCGCGAGCATGCGGTAGGCACCGCGGAGCGTCTGGTCGATGCGGATGCTCCAGAGGTTTTTGTCGAGCCCGAGGGCGCGCGGCAGTTCGTCGTCGCGGAAGCCGGCGGCGATGCTCGCCATCCCGTCGTGCCGGGTGACGTCGCTGGTGAGGACCCATTCGGCGAGCGCCGCGAATGCGACTTGAAAGCGCCGCGCGCGCCGCGGTTCGCAAGCCGCGATCACGCGGCAGCGTTCGGCCATGCAAGCCCCGAGGTCGCGCAACTCGCGGCCGCCGAAGTGATGGAACACGAGGTTGCCGATCACGGCATCGTAGTCGGACCAGGCGGTGAAGGACTGTGCGGATACGCGATGCCAGCGCGCGCGCCGCGGCCAGTGGGCCGGCCGGGGCATGCGGTCCAGCGCGTCCACCATGCGATTGGGAAGCGGCGAAAACGCCGCGTCGCCCGCACCAATCTCGAGCACCCGTTCGTCCGGCCGGACGGCGCGCGCAACCGTGCGCTGCCACCAGCGGATGTTCCCCATCAAGCGGTTGATGCGCCGCAAGTCCCGGCGGCTCTGGATCGCACGGGAGTCGTTGACGGGGAGAACGTCGAGGATTTCGGGGGTGAGCGTTCGGTCCATGGCCCTGCAACCATTGTCCAGCATGCGTTTGATCGCCATCGGTGACACGTCCGAGATGCGCGTGGGGTGGGTGGGGGCGTCGTGGTGAGCCCCTCCAGCGGCCACAATAGCCACGTAGAGGTTGCGTGTCACGCCGCCTTCGCGGTCTTCCGACGTCGCGCGGGTTTCGCGGCCTTGCGCTTCGCCTTGCCGCCGCCGCTGCCCTCGAGGCTCTCCTGCAGGACCGCGAGCAGATCCACGACGTTGGTGGCCTTCTTGGGCTTGCCCTTTTCCGGGAGTTCCCGGCCGCCGCTTTTCACCTTGGCCTCGATCAGCTTCATCATCGCCGACCGGTAGTCGTCGGTGTAGCGGGCTGGGTCCCACTCCTCGGTCATCTGGTCGACGAGCGTTGTCGCCATCTTCACCTCGCGCTCGCCGAGCTGCTTGCCCTCGGGAACCTTGACTTCCTCGCTTGAGACAAGCTCGTCCTGGAAACGCATCAGGTCGAGCACGAGCAGGTCGCCGTTGGCCTTGACCGCCGCGAGATGCTGGCGCGTGCGGATCACGATCTTGGCCACGCCCACGCGGTTGGTCTTGGCGAGCACTTCGCGCAACAATTTGTAGGCCGGGCTGCCGCCCTTCTGCACCTCGATGTAGTAGGGCTTGTAGAAATACACAGGGTTGATCTGGTCCACGTCGACGAAGTCCATGATCTCGATCGTGTCGGTGGCCTCGAGGTCGACGCGCTTGAAGTCGTCCTCCTTGAGCACGACGAACTTTCCCTTCTCGTACTCGTAGCCCTTCACGATCTGGTCCCAGGGCACCTCCTTGCCATCGACGGCGGCCACGCGCTTGTAGTTCACGGGGCTGAGGTCCGGGTTTCGGAGGAGGCGGAACTTGAGTTCCTCCTGGCGGCTCGCGCTGACGAGTGCGACGGGAATGGTGACGAGGCCGAAGCTGATGGAGCCTTTCCAGATGGGGCGCATGGTGGTGGCGTTGAGCCACCCGAATGTAACATACCTCCGCGCCTCGCCCCTGCGGTCAACGACAGGGAAACCGCGTAGGAGACGGCACCGATGAGCCGGCTCAGCGCGCGGCCTTCTCGCGGCTGCGCAGGAGCCGCTCGAGGCGGGCCCGTGCCCGCGCGTCGTGCCCCGCGCGCAATTCGTCCAGCGCGGCGCGGAGTTCGTCCACGAGCGGGTCCGCGGCAGGACGAGGCGCGGGCGGGGGTGCGGGGGGTTTCTGCGCCGCAGGTGCGGCCGTGGCGCTGCGGGTCCTGGCCGCAGGGGTGGGAAATGGGACCATATTGTCGCCTCCGCCGCGCCGTTTCCCGGGCGTGGCCGAGGAGGACGGCTTCTTGCGCCGTGTCCGGGCCGCGGGCGCCGGGCCGACGGAGAGAGCCTGGCCAAGCTCCTCGTAGCGGATCGCGATGACGCGCCGACCGGCAAAGTGCTGAACCGATCGCGGAAAAATGAGGTACTGCACGCCGCGACCGGAGGTGAAGCCGATCTCGCCGAAATCCTTGTGCGAGCCGCGCGTGTGCTGGTGGAGCGAGATGAGCCGGTGTTGCTCGATCGCGCGCCGCAGCTCGGGATCGCGCGAGGGCGCCCTCCAGGTGAGATGCTGCCTGGAGGCGCCGGCGTGCTTGATCACTTCCGCCATGCGCACGGTTTTCACGGCGTCTCTGACCCGCCGGAGCGGGGAAGGTTCGGGCCGGCAGCTCCGCCGACGATCCCCATGACCCTATGGGTACCCGGACCGGTATCGAATCCTCCCCGACTGGCTACCCTTCGGGCGCGTCCGGTACGAGCCGGGCACGTCACCACAACCGACATTTCACCATGACCACCACACACCTGAAGATCGCCAAGCTCGATGACGCCACCGATGTCGAGCATCTCGAAAAAGCCCTCGAATCCGTGCCTCGCGTGCACGCGGTCCGCATCGATCCCGAGGCCCATGAGGCCATCGTCGAGCACGACGAGGCCGACGCCGGGGAACTCACCGCGGCCATCAAGCAGCTCGGCTATGTCGCCATCGTCGAGTAGCGCGGACCCGCATCCGGCTCCCGCGGGGCGTCCCTGCTGACCATGCGGACAACGAGCGTGATCGCAGCCGGCTGCCTCGCGATGGCGCTGGGCTACGCCGGTGCGGCGGCAAAGGCGAGGCGCCGGGCGTACTCGTTTCGCCGTCGCACGGTCGTGATCACCGGCGGCTCACGCGGATTGGGGTTGGAAATGGCGCGGGCATTCGCCGCGGAAGGCGCCACGCTCGCCCTGCTGGCCCGCGACTCGGATTCGCTCGTGCGTGCGCGCCAGGAACTTGAGGCGCGGGGCGCGCGCGTGCTGGCCGTGCCCTGTGACGTCCGGAAGCGTGGGCAGGTCGAGCGTGCCGTCCGTCACGTGGTCGCGCGCTTCGGCCGCATCGACGTGTTGATCAACAACGCCGGCGCGATGCTGGTGGCGCCGTTGCCACACCTCACGTTCGAGGATTTCGAGGACGCGATGGCGCTGCATTGCTTCGGTGCGCTCGCCATGACGCTCGCTGTGCTGCCCCACCTTCGTCGGGCAGGCGGCGGGCGCATCGTGAACATCGCCTCGATCGGCGGCAAAGTCGCGGTGCCCCACATGCTGCCGTACACGGCGAGCAAGTTTGCGCTCGTCGGCTTGTCCGATGGCTTGCGGGCGGAACTCCGGCGGGAGGGCATCTACGTGACCACCGTCTGCCCCGGGCCGATGCGCACAGGGTCGCACCGCAACGCGTACTTCAAGGGACGGCATCGGCGGGAGTTTGCCTGGTTTGCCCTGGCCGACTCGCTCCCCGTGCTCTCGGTCGACGCGCGTCGGGCCGCCCATGCGATCGTGGCAGCCTGCCGGCGAGGCTCCGCGCGACTTCTGCTGGGCCTCCCAACAGGAGCGGCCATCGCACTCAATGAGCTGCTCCCCGGGATGTCCGCGGCAGTCGCCGCCGTCGCCAATCGGCTCTTACCCGGCGCGACGGACGCCGACGCCGGTGCGGAGGTCCGGCCCGGCCACGCGAATGAATCGCCCCTGACGCGTTCCGCGCTCACCGCGCTCTCGCGTCGGGCGGCTGCGCGCAACAACGAGCGGCCGGTGGCCCTTCCTGGCGCCGTGTCTGCAGTCGAATAGCTCGCGAATCCCTACGGCCCCGCGGGGCCCCGGCGCGCTGCGACCCCAGAGTCCATCCCGGGCGGCCATTGGTCGGTGGACCCCATTTCGAGGCGCCGCTGCGCGTTCTAGATTCAGGGCGATCGGGGGTCGGTGCGTTCATCGGCGGCGAGAGTTTCGCCGGTGGGGCAGGCGTCCCTGCAACCCAAGACACACCCCGGCGTGCTTTCGCGCGCCACAACACGAAGAAACCATGTCCCACGAAAACTATCAGGATTGTATCCACGCCTGTCAGGAATGCGTCGTCGCCTGCGAACATTGCGCGACTGCGTGCCTGCACGAGGATGATGTGAAGATGATAGCCCGCTGTATCGAACTCGACCGCAGCTGCGCCGACATCTGCTCACTCGCCGTGCGCGAGATGTCCCGCGGCTCGGCGTTTGCCGAGCGAGTCTGCCAGCTCTGCGCCGAGATCTGCGATGCATGCGGCGAAGAGTGCGCGAAGCACAAGCACGACCACTGCCAGAAGTGTGCCGAGGCCTGCCGTCGCTGCGCCGACGCCTGCCGCGAGATGGCTGGCGCCGGTTCCGGTCGCGCCAGGCGCTGAGGGCCCGGGTCCGTTCGCGACGCCTCCGGGGGAGAGCACGTGTATCGTCCACACAGGTACACGCTTCCCCCGGGGTGCGTCTGCTCCGGCGCTGCGAAGGGCCTTCGGGCAGCGACGGGGACTCACGAGCGTTGGAGCAACCTCCCCGGCTTCGCGCGCAGAAGGCATCCAGGGTGGATTTTTGTCGCCTGCAACGTTCCGAACCCGTTCGGTCGTGGCGACCGTGAAACCGACACCTGCCGCCGCGCCGCCACGCACTGCCTGGCTGCGATTCGCGATTCCGATTGGATGGATGCTCGCGATCTTCATCGGCTCGGGCCAGAAGCATCTGCCCGGGCCGGAGGGCATCCCGTACTTCGACAAGCTGGCGCACTTCGGCGCCTTCGGCCTGCTGGCCACCCTCTGGATGCGGGCCTTGGCGACCGGCGGACGGCCGCTGGTCCGCGCCGGCCTTTTCGCCGTGGCGATCACCTCGATCTACGGCGCGGTGGATGAATACCATCAGAGTTTTACGCCGGGCCGCGATGTGGAATTTGCCGACTGGCTGGCGGACACGGCAGGCGCCACAATGGCGGTGGTGCTCTACGCCGCGTGGCCGGCCTACCGGCAGTTGCTCGACCAGCCGCTCCGACGTCGCGGACGACGCCGCAGCGTCCCGGAGCCGCCGGCCACCGGCCTTGCGATCGAAACGGACCCACACTCATGACCAGCGAGGCACTCCGCCAGCGGGCCGCGCAACTGCGCGCCACCATCGCCCGCCACGATGAACTCTACTATCGCGCGGGTCGCACCGAGATCACCGACACCGAGTACGACGCGCTCAAGCGCGAACTCGCCGGGATCGAGGCGGCCCATCCGGACGTCGCCGCGTCCGATTCGCCGACCGGGCGCGTGGGCGACGACCGCACGGAGGGATTCCAGGTCCGCCGGCATCGGTCGCCGATGCAGAGCCTGGACAATACCTACTCGGAGTCGGAGCTGCGCACCTTCGATCAGCGCCTGCGCAAGCTGCTCGGCACGCCGGCCGGGACTCCGCTCGCCTACGTCGTCGAGCCGAAGATCGACGGGGTGGCCGTCAGCCTCACGTTTGAGAAGGGCCGCCTCGTCCGCGCCGTCACGCGGGGCAACGGCGTGGAAGGCGACGACGTCACGGCCAACGTCCGCACGATCCGCCACCTCCCTGATGCGCTCTCGGGCGACGGGCATCCCGAGGTGGTCGAGATCCGCGGCGAGATCTACATGTCCCTGGAGGTTTTCCGACGCATCAACGCGCAGCGCGAGGAGGCGGGCCTCGAGACCTTTGCCAACCCGCGCAATCTCGCCGCCGGCACGATCAAGCTGCTCGACCCGGCCGAGGTCGCGAAGCGGCCGCTCGACATCGTGCTCTACGGGCTGGGCTACTGTTCGGCCGACATCGCTCCCTCGCAGAGCGCCTTTCATGGCCTGCTCAAGGCATGGAAGGTGCCGACAGTCGAGCGTCTCTGGCCGGCCGAGGGGATCGACGACGCATGGAAGGCGATCCAGGACCTGGATACAGCGCGCCGGGGTTTTGCCTACGCCACCGACGGCGCGGTGGTGAAACTGGATCACTTCGCGCGCCAGCGCGAGGCCGGGGCCACCTCCAAGGCGCCGCGCTGGGCGATCGCCTACAAGTACGCGCCCGAGCGCGCCGAGACGCGCCTCCGGGCCATCACCGTGCAGGTCGGGCGCACCGGCGTGCTGACGCCCGTGGCCGAGCTCGAGCCCGTCCCGCTCGCCGGCACGACGGTCGCGCGGGCCACGCTCCACAACGAGGACGAGATCACGCGCAAGGACATCCGCGTGGGAGACTACGTGCTGGTCGAGAAGGCCGGCGAGGTCATCCCGGCGGTCATCGGGGTCAACGCCGCGCGCCGCGCGCCGGACAGCGAGCCTTATCACTTTCCCGAAAACTGCCCCGAATGTGCCACGCCGGTGGTGAAGCTGCCGGGCGAGGTCGCCTGGCGCTGCCCGAACCTGACCTGCCCCGCACAGGTGCGGCGGCGCATCGAGCACTTCGCCTCCAAGCAGTGCATGGACATCGAGGGCCTCGGCGAGGCCGTGGTGGACCAGCTCGTCACGCGCGGACTGGCGCGCACCCTGTCCGATATCTACCGTCTGCGTCGGGAGAATCTGGAGACGCTCGACAAGTTCGGCGAAAAATCGGCCCACAACCTCGCGGGAGCCATCGAGGCATCGAAACGCGCCGACCTCTGGCGGCTGATCCACGGTCTGGGCATCCCGGGCGTGGGGTCGTCCTCGGCGAAGGATCTCGCGCGACACTTTCGCAGCATCGCGGCCCTCGTCGCCGCCAAGGAGCAGGACCTGCTCGCGCTCGAGGGCGTGGGCGAGAAGACGGCGCGCGCCATACGCGCGTTCTTCAATGAGCCGGCGAACCAGATCCTCGTCGACGAGCTGCGCGATCTCGGGGTCGATCCGACGCCGCCGGCCCAGGCGGCGGGCGCGGCGGAATTCGTCGGCAAGACCTTCGTGCTGACCGGCACACTCGAGACCATGACGCGTGAGGAGGCCGCCGCGCGCATCGAGGCTGCTGGCGGCAAGGTCAGCGGCAGTGTGAGCAAGAAGACGAGCTACGTCGTGGCCGGCGCCGAGGCCGGTTCGAAGCTGGAGAAGGCGCAGAAACTCGGGGTGACGGTCCTCACCGAGCCGCAGTTCCTCGCCATGCTCGGCGGCCCGGGCTGAGCGCCGTCATGTCCTTGATGGCACGATTCTGGGCGGGACGGGTGCTGGGGATGACGCAGCCACGCCATTTCGCCGGCTCGGCCGTTGCCGGTTTGCTTCTCGCGGGCTGTGCATGGTGGCGTTCCACCCCGACGCCTCTCGTGACGGAGGTGTTCGCGGCGGAAGACGGCAGCGAGTCAGCCTACGTGCTCCTGCTTCCTGGCCGCGGCGATCGTCCCGGCGATTATGAGCGCGCGGGTTTCCCACGGGTGCTGACGACAGCGGGATTCCCGGGCGAGATCGTCGCTGCCGATGCTCATCTGCAATACTACCTCAAGCGCATAGCGATCGCTCGGCTCCACGAGGACGTGATCGCACCCCGCTTTCCTCGAAAACCGTGGGTCGTTGGGATCTCGATGGGAGGACTGGGCGCGTTGTTGTATGAAAAAGAGCATCCGGGTGAGGCCCAGGGCCTCGTGCTTCTCGCACCATTTGTCGGAGACAAGGACCTGATTCGCGAAATCGTCGCCGCTGGAGGAATCGCGAGCTGGAACCCTGGGGCGATCGCACCGGATGATTGGCAGCGCGAGCTATGGGCGTGGATCAAGAGCGGCGGACTTGCACGGGTGCCCGTGTTTCTCGCCTGGGGCTCGAGCGACGGATTTGCGGAAGGCGACGCGCTCCTTTCGAGCCTTGTGCCCGCGGAGCGCGTGGTCGTGATTTCGGGCGGACACACTTGGTCGACGTGGAAGCCTGCCTTCGCGGAGCTGGTACGGCGCGGTGCCTGCGGAGTGACTCCGGCGAACGACGATTGAGACTCGCCAGTTTCGCTGACTGTCACGCCTGGTTGTTCGTCACAGATTTCGAGAATCGTCGGGCTCCGCAGCCGGCAGCCGCTGCAGCGCCCGGCGAACGCTGGCGGCGGCGGGGTCGAGCGCGAGGGCGCCCTCGTAGTGGGTGCGGGCTTCGGCGAAATCCCCGAGCCGTGCGGCGGCATGGCCGCGCAGCTCCACCAGCCAGGCTTGGCCGGGACGCAGCGCATCGGCGCGGGCGAGGTGGTCGCGCGCCCTGGCAGGTTCATCGAAGTGCAGCGCGATCTGACCGAGCTCTGCTTCGCCCAGCCACGGCACGCGCTGCAGGATGAACCGCGCCTGTTCCTCGGCGCGTGTGCGGCTGCCGCCGGCGATCTCCGGAGCCTGCGTGTAGTAGCGCGCAAGACCGACGCGCGCCTCGATCAGGTCGGGATCAATGCCGACTGCGGTCTGGAAGGCCTGGAGCATCCGCATCGCAAGCGAGGGCTGCTCTTCGAGCGAGGCGTTTGGAAGCTGGAGCGAGAGCGCCTGGCCGAGCGCGGCGTGCAGGCGTGCATTTCCGCCGTCCACCGCGAGGGCGCGCTCGAGCAGCGTGGCGGCATCGCCGGGGCGTTGCTGGCGCAGGCGCACCTGCGCAAGCAGGCCCAGCGCACCCGGGTCGTTTTGACCGGCTTCGGCCAGCGGGGCCAGCAGTGACTCGGCGGCCGCGAGATCGCCCTGCTCGAAGGCGGCGGCGGCGCGGGCTAGCGGCGGCTCGCCCTCGGCCGAGACCGTGGGGAGAAACGAGGCCAAGGCGAACGTGGTCGCCGCCAGCAGCCGCGTGATGAACTTTTCGATACAACTTTGTTGTGTTTTCATGGTGACAGAAGGAATCAGTCGCGCTGCAGCGCTTGGGAGGGGTTGAGGCGCGCCGCCTGCAGGGCGGGCGCAAGCGCGGCGAGGAGCGTCACGGCGACGACGAGGACAATCACGGCGCCGAGGGCGAGGGGATCGAACGGCCCGACGCCGTAGAGCAGGCCGCGCAGCAGCCCGGCGGCTGCGAGTGCGAGGGGAATGCCGATGACCACGCCGAGGAGGGTGGGGCGGGCCGCGTCGTCGAGGATCCAGCGGCAGACCCGCGCGGGCGAGGCGCCGAGGGCCATGCGCAGGCCGACTTCCCGCCGACGCATGCCCATGGCGAAACTCGTGCTGGCAAAGATCCCGAACCCCGACAGCGCGATGGCGACGACGCCAAAAACGGCAAACACGGTCGCCTGCAGGCGCGACTCGATCGCCGACAACGCGATGTTTTCGCGCAGCGCGCGCAGGTCGATCGCGAGCGTGGGATCCACCTCGCGCAGCGCGGCCTGGATCGACTGAGCACCCGCGCCGCCCGGCCGCGTGCGGATCAACATCGTGGTGAAAAACCACGGCGATTGCTGCTGCGGCACGTAGAGCGCGGGCGGAGCCGGAAGCGCGTGGCTGGTCTGGCGGGCGTCGGCGACCACGCCGATGATTTCGCGCCAGCCGTCGAACAGCCAGGGCAGTGTCTTGAGGCGACGCCCGAGCGGGTCCGAGCCCGGGAAGAGCCGCCGGGCCAGCGTTTCGTTGATCACGACGACGGCGGGATCCTGTTCGCTCAGGCCGGGGCCGGGAAGGCGGCCGGCGACGAGGCGCAGGCCGATCGTGTCGAAATAGTCGGAGCCGACCGAGTGAAAGACGGCTTCGTCGGCCTGGCCGGGATCGCTGACCCGACCCTCGACCGAAAGCGGGTAGTTGAGTGCCACGCCACAGAATGGTGCGCTGCAGTCAACTGCAGCCGACTCGACCCCGGGAACGCGCCGCACGGCCGCGTGGAGGCGCTCGTAGTGGCGGCCGATCTCGAAGAAGTTGCGGAAACGCGACAGCGGCGGCGAGAGCCGGAGCACGAGCACGTCGCGGGCGCGGAAACCGGGATCCGCCCGCTGGAGCTGCGCAAAACTGCGACCGAGGAGCGCGGCCCCGGTGAGGACGGCGAGGGTCAGCGCCACCTGCCCCGCGAGCAGTACGCGTTGCATGCGGGTGGCGAACCGACCGGACATCGCCCGCGTGCCTGCGGCTTTGACCAGGACCGAGACGTCGGCCCGGGCCACCTGCGCAGCCGGCAGCAGGCCGCAGAGGATCCCCGTGGCGAGCGCGACGCCGATCGCGGCGAGCACGACGGGTCCCCGCAGCGCGATCTCATGGGCGCGCGGGATGAGCGTGTCGGGGAGCTGCGCGGCGAGCGCCGGCAGGGCGGCGGCGGCCATGAGCGTCCCCAGAAGCCCACCGGCGAGTGCGAGAAGCAGGCTCTCCATCAGCACCGCGCGGCCGAGGGAGAGCGGGGTGGCCCCGAGGGAGAGACGCACGCCGAACTCGGGCATGCGGCGCAGGCCGCGCGAGAGAAGGAGATTGGCGAGGTTGACCGAGCCGACGAGGAGCACGAGCGCCACGGATGCTGCCAGAAGCCAGAGGCCCTGCCGGGTGGAGGCGTCCACCCGCATGTCGCGCAGGGGCAGGACTTCGAGGCGCCATCCGTCATTGGTGGATGGATACTGCTGTGCGAGGTTGGCGGCGATCGTCGCCAGTTCCGCGTGCGCGCCGGCCGCGGAGCCACCGGCGGGCAGGCGGCCCACGGTGGTCCAGAAACGCGAGTCGCGCACCAAGTACTCGGGCGCCTCGGCAGGGAACGGCAACCAAGCGTCGACAAACTGCGGTTCGCGAAAACTCGCTGGCATGACCCCGATGATCGTCGTGGCCCGATCGTTGAGCGTGATGACGGAGCCGAGGACCTCTGGACGCCCACCAAACCTCGTGCGCCAGCACGCCTCGCTCAGAACAACGGTGCGCCCAGCTGCGCCGCGGAACTCGTCCGGAGCAAAGGCACGCCCGAGCACGGGCTGCACATCGAACACGGTGAAGAACTGCTCGGTGACGAGCCCGACGACCAGCGGCACGGGATCCGCATCGGCGGAGGTCCAGGTCGCGAAGTCGGGCCGGCACCCGGCGAGACTGGAGAACGAACCGGCGGCCTGATGCACATCGCGGAGATCCGCGGCCGAGAGGGCCGGCGTGCTGAGGCCCTTGCCGGCGTTCGTGGAGCGAAGTCCCACGAGCTGCCTCGCGTCCGGGTAGGGAAGATCCTGCAACACGAGCGACTGCAGAACGGACAGGATCACGGCGGCGGCAGCGATGCCCAGCGCGAGCAACCCGACCGCGAAGGCGGCAAACCCTGGCGAGCGGCGCAGATGAACGAGAGCGGAGCGGAGTTCGACCAGGAGCGTGGACATGGTGGAGGTGGTTGACTCGACCCTTGCATCCTAGCGGGCGGACGCGTCTCACGCATCGCGCGGAAGTCATGCTCGAGGTCACGGATCGTGTGACCGCGCCGACGCTTCGAACCACCCGCTCCGAGCCGCGGCTCGTCTATAGAGCGCAGCCGGAGAGCTCGCCCGACGAAAAGTCCGGCTCCCGGAGCGTGTCTACAGCCGCTTCAGAAATGTCGTGGCTGTTCCAGACAGGCGGGACCTGGCGCGACACCTCGTCGAGCAACCATCCCGCGCGGCTGCACCTCTTCTGAAACGGCTCTAGATCAGCCCGAGGTCGCGCGCGCGGAGTGCGGCCTGCGTGCGGTCCATGACGCCGAGTTTTCCGAGCACGCCCGTCATGTGGTTCTTCACCGTGCCTTCGGTGATGTTGAGCGCGACGCCGATCTCCTTGTTACTGCGGCCCTCAGCGAGGAGCCGGAGGACGGAAAACTCCCGCGCCGAGAGCGGCTCGGCGAGCGGCTGCTCGACCCTGCGTCCGGCGAGGGTTGAGAGGCGGTTGAACTCCGCCACCACCTTCGCCGCCACGCCCGGATCGAGTGTCGATTCCCCGCGGGCGGCCCGACGCACCGCGTCGTAGAGCACGTCGGCGTTGCACGCCTTGAGCAGGTAGCCCTTCGCACCGGCACGGAGAGCCTCGAACACGAGGTCGTCCTCGTCAAAGGTCGTGAGCACCAGCACCCGCGAGGCAGGAAGGCGCGCGCAGATACGCCGCGTCGCCTCCACGCCATCGAGCACGGGCATGCGCAGATCCATGAGGATCACGTCGGGATGGAGTCGCTCGGCCAGCATCACCGCCTCGGCGCCCTGCGATGCTTCGCCGACGATGTCGAAGTCCGGCTGCAGCCGCAGGAGCGTATGCAGCGCTTCGCGAAACAGCGCCTGGTCGTCGACGAGGAGCAACCTCAGTCGCGGCGCGCTCGTGCTCACGCCGGCACCTCCGCCGTGAGCACGCAACCGCCGTCGGGCCGGGTGCGCAGGTCGATCCGGCCTCCGAGCGGCGCAAAACGCTCGCGCAACCCGGCGATCCCGAAACCTCCCGGCGCGCCGCCCACGGTCGCGGTCGTGCTCTCCGTGCCCCGGCCATCATCCTCGATCTCGAGGCGCACCTGTCCGGGTGTGCGAAAGTCGAGCCGGAGGACGGCGTGCGTGGCGCGGGCATGTTTGCTCACGTTGGTCAGGCCCTCCTGTGCAGCGCGAAAGAGCGCATGTTCGACAGCGGGCGACAACGTCCGGGGGAGCCCCTCGATCCGGACCGCTGCGACGGGGTGCGCCTGGTCCGCGAGATTTTGCAGCGTCGACTGCAGGGGTGCCCGTGTCGTTTCGCTGCGCAGGGTGCCGACCGATCGGCGCACATCATCGAGCGCCTCGGCAGCGAGGCGCGCGGCGGTGTCGAGCGACCGGCGGGCGATGTCCGGCTGGTCGTGCAGGGTGGCGGAGGCGGCATCGAGCTGCACCTTGATGACCGTGAGGTAGTGGCCGAGGCCGTCGTGGATCTCGCGCGCGAGGCGATTGCGCTCGCGTGTGGTGGCCAGTTCGTCCGCATGATCGGCCTGGTCGCGCAGGCGCGCATTGGCCTCGGTCAGCTCCTGCGACAGCTGCTCCGCCTGGGCGCGCGCCGCGAATGCATGCCGGCCAGCGATGGAGAGGAGCACCGTGAAAAGAAACGCCGATCCATAGGGCAGGGCCGTGTTCGAGAGGCTGACGTGTCCGTAGATGATCTGATACGCGCCGAGCGTGGCGCCATAGAGCCCGGCGGTGACGAGCGCGACACCGGGCCAGCGCAGGTGAAACGTCGCCTGGCTCACCAAGGGGAGTGCGAGGATGCCGAACGACCCAGGCAGACCGGAAGTCAGGAGCGCGACCACGACAGTCGCGCTCGCGAGGACATAGAAGACCACCATGCGGGCTGGCGATGACTCGATCTTGAAATAGCATCCGAGCAGGCTCGCCGCGGCAAACAACACTCCGCAGGCGAAGCAGATGGCCAGTGCCCACGCAGGCATCGAGCGACCCCGATCGCCCAGGAATCCGGCGTAGGCCGCAGCCACGACACCGATCCACGCCACCGAAAACACGGCGGCGACGCGCGCATCGCTGGATTTCGCTTCGTGCACCGCCATCGACTAGCACAACAGGCGACGGAAGGGAACATGACGAAAGTCATGCCATCGTCATGGTCGGGAATGGACCGGCGGCAGGTTGCGCATGACCTCCTCGGTAGCGCCCCAGAGAGGTCGTAGCCATTCGAGACGGCGAAACCGGGCCCGAGCGTCGTCGATCGGATCGTTCTTCGTGGCTTCCGCTTTTGAAACGGCTCTCTGGCGCGTTTTCGAACCCTCTGACCGGCCCCCTGAGGGGTGAAATTCCCGCTGCGCCGCGCATCCGCAACGGTGGGCGGTTGCCTAGAACGTGTCATGCACCCGCGAAGACGACCCCGCAGGTCGGGCACGCTTGGTCCGGTTCGCGGCACGACCGGTCTAGTCGGCCGCAGGCGCGGCCTCGAACCGAGCGCGCCGACAAGCCCGATTCGCACTCGCGGCGGGTTTGCAGAACCCGCGCTACCTACGAGACACCGCGCAGCGCAGATCGTGACACGTTCTAGAGACGATCGCGGTCGGGCAGGAGCCCAGCCCTCCATTCCAGGGGCTGGTCGATCCTTCTGAACCAGACCGCGGGTTCGAAAAGACGCCCTAGTAACCCTGGCGCTGCAGCACGGAACTGAGTTCGCGCTGAAAGGCCTGGAGGTCTCCGGCGCTGGGCCGATAGCCGGGCGGGTTGCCTTCGAACATCAGTCGACCGTACTGGTCGAGCGCCCATTTGCCGGATTTGCCGTCGCCGAAGGTGACGGAACCGCTGACGACCGTTCCAGGGCGCATCACGCGATCGACCTCGACCGTCACGCTCCCTGTCCCGCCTGCTCCCGCGGCCTCGGGATTGAGCGAGGCGGCGGCGCCTTCGGGATCGTCGCCGAGGTCGTCGTAGTCGGCACCGTCGTCGACGAGTTCAGCATCAGCACCGGGCACGGGCGGCGGCGCGCCCCGGTCCGCCCCAGCAGGTGGCGGATTCACGGCGGGGGTCGGCGCGGCGGTCTTCGGCGCAGGCGGCGCCTGGATGTCCAGCCCGAGGTCGTCGATAAGGAAGCGCGTGTCGCGGTAGGTGAGTGCGAGCTGGAACTCGTCCTGAAGACGCTTCTGCACCTCGGCGATCGAGGCTCCGGCGTTGATCCACGATTTGACGGCGTTTGCCTGTTCGGGAGCGAGTTTCATGGCGTGCGTGGGTCCAAGGGGAAAGAGAAGCGCGCACTGTCTCGCCGGGTGGGTGGTGCGTCAAGTGCAGTGCTGGCATGCCGTCCTCCGCTGCCACGACCCCCTCTGCCTCCGAATCATTCTCGTTCTCGTTCTCGTTCTCTTACTCGTTCTCTCCGTTCGTAGAGCCCGCACAGAGCGTTGCCGAGGATTCGTGAATCGCTGAACGCGTGATCCTGGTTCGGCACAAACCGCTTCAGTGATCTCCATGATCGTCCTCTGCCCGACAGGGCGACGCCTCGGCGCAGGCGGGTGACCTCGGTGACCCGATCCACGTGGGGAATTCAGGATCAGTCTCGCCGTGGGGAGAAAGTGAACGAGACAGAGAACGACTGTCTGATCGCGCAGGGAGGCGGGGCGGGGCCACACGCCATTCGCCCCCGCGCCGGCGAGGTCGGGAGAAACGGCCGGCGGGAGGCGAAGGCGGGGTTTGGGTTCCAGTCAGCGCGAGAGCTGCGCTTTGAGGTACTCGACGTTGCTGCGGACCGAGTCCTCCTGCTCCATCAAATTTTCCACCGTGCGGCAGGCATGGATCACCGTGCCGTGATCGCGTCCGCCGAAGGCCTCGCCGATTTCCTGCAGGGAATGGCGCGTGAGCAGGCGGCTGAGGTACATCGCGACCTGGCGGGCATTGGCGATGTTGGCGGGACGGCGGCGGCTGACCATGTCGGCAAGCCGCAGCTGAAAGTGGTCGGCGACGCGCTTCTGAATCGCCTCGATGGTGATCTGGCGCTGGGCCTCCTCGGCGAGCACGTCGGCGAGCAGGCGCTCGGCGTCGCTCACGGTCACGGAACGGCCGGTCAGCGAGGCGTAGCTCGCGACCTTGATCAGCGCGCCCTCGAGGCGGCGGATATTGCGCACGATGTGTTGCGCGATGAACGAGAGCACATCGTCCGGAAGGTTGAACCGCATCGAGACCGCCTTCGAGCGCAGGATGGCGAGGCGGGTCTCAAACTGCGGCGGCTGGATGTCCGCCATGAGGCCCCACTGGAAGCGGGAGACGAGGCGGCTCTCGAGCTTGGCGATCTCGCTGGCCGGGCGGTCGGAGGAAAGGAAGATCTGCTTCCCCGACTCGAAGAGGTCGTTGAAGGTGTGGAAAAACTCCTCCTGGATCCGCTCCTTGCCGCCGAGGAACTGCACGTCGTCGAGCAACAGCACGTCGACATGGCGGTAACGCTGGCGGAAGCGGGTGAGCGTGTTTTCCTGGATCGCCTGGATGAACTCGTTGGTGAACTTCTCCGACGAAAGGTAGGCGATGCGCGCGTCGGCATTGGTGCGCAGGATGTGATGCCCCACGGCGTGCATCAGGTGGGTCTTGCCCAGCCCGGTCTCGCCATAGAGGAACAGCGGGTTGTAGGCTTGGGCCGGCGCCTGGGCCACGGCGAGCGCGGCGGCGTGCGCGAGCTGGCTCGTCGGGCCGATGACGAACGTATCGAACGTGTTGCGCGGATTGAGCTGCGACTGCGAAAGCGCGCGCTCCTCGCTGCGCACCGCACCGTTGCGGCGGGCGCCGTGGCGGACCACCTTGGTGCATTCGGTGACGGGTTTGACGGTTTCCGCCCGTCCGGCCGACTCAAGGAAGACCTTGAACACGCGCCCCGTCGTCACGCGCAGTTTCTGGGCGATCAGGTCGAGATAGTTGTCGTTGATCCAGATCGCCGCGAAATCCGTCGGGACTGCCAGCGTGATCGCATCGCCATCCACCTTCAGGCAGGTGATCGGTGTGAACCACATCTGAAAGATGTCGGGCGGCAGGGCCGAGGCGAGCTCGGCTTTGACGCTGTCCCAAAGATGAGGAGTGGCGGCTGTTGCGGGCATTGCGAAGACGGGAAGTCCTTCGCTTATTCACAAGTGACGAGGGTGTGACGCTTGTCGCTGCTGGTCTCGGCGGCGCCGGTGCTCCGGTTCGGGGCGAAAAAGAGTGACGACGGCAGGTGTATGGCTCGGTTTTACGATTAACCGCGGAAGCACCTGACGGAGAGGTAGATGATGAGTGGGCCGGGGCGGGTTGGCGAGGGGAGGCCAGAGAGCGGCAAAGAACGTCTCACCGCACGGGCCGGTGAAGAGCGAAAGAGGAGCGAGTAACGATCATGCGACGGGGCATTTCAAGGCCAACTTTTCCTCAACTTGTTAACAACCCCCTGCGCACAACTCCGCGGGTTTTTTTGTTGCCAGAAACGCGATGGTCGCGGGCCGCGGTTTTCTCCTCTGAAAGCACCATCGCAGGGCCGGTCGCGTGCCCTCGCATCGGGCGTTTTTCAGCACAGCGTACGCCAGTGCCAGGAAAAAGTTTCACGAGAAATTTCGTCCGGCCCGCGCTGGACGCAGCGGAAAATCGGAGAAGGACGGTGATTGACCGGGCTGCGATCGGCGGTGACGTGGATTATTGAATACATCTCGCCGGGCCCCGCAGGGCGTGGCGTGGGGATCGCGCGAGCGCGCGGTCGCGAGCGGGGTGAAGGCGCTCTTCCGTCTCCCGTCGGCCGCGTTCGCGGTCAGAGGGGTTCGGCCTGGCCGGCCATGAAGGCGATGAGCCGGTCGTTGAATTCCTTCGCCGGGTCGTGGCCCATCTTCTTGAGCGCCTGCACCATGGCGGCGACCTCGACCAGGCGGGCGATGTCGCGGCCGGGGCGCACGTAGAACTCGATGTGCGGCACCTTCAGGCCGAGGATCTCGAACTCGCCCTGCTCGAGGCCGGTGCGCTCCTCCTCCACCTCGGGCGTGAACTCGCGCAATGTCACCACCATGTCGATACGCTTCTGCGTGCGCACCGCGCGCACGCCGAACATCTCGGCGATGTTGATGATGCCGATGCCGCGGCATTCCATATGGCCGCGGTTGAGCTCGAGGCCCGAGGCCATGAGCTCGCGTTCGTCGAGCAGCTTGATGCGCGTGATGTCGTCGGCCACGAGCGAATGGCCGCGCTCGATGAGCGCGAGGGCGCACTCGCTCTTGCCCACGCCGCTGTCACCGCGAATGAGCACGCCCATGCCCTTGATGTCCATCATCGTGCCGTGCTCGGAGGTGATCGGGGCGAACTCGTTGTCGATGCAGAGCGTCGCCAGGTTGATGAAATTCATCGTGATCAGCTGCGTGCGGAACACGGGCAGACGGCGCTGCTCCGCCACCTCGCGCATCGGGCGGGTCGGCTGATAGTTGCGCGCCAGCACGATGCACGGCACGTGGCGGCGCGCGAGCTCCTCGAAGGTCGCGCGCTGCTGGTCGGGCGGCACGGTCTTGAGGTAGGTCATCTCCGCGGCGCCAAGCACCTGCACGCGCTTGTTCGCGAAGTAGCGGAAGAATCCGCTGAGCGCGAGGGACGGCCGGTTGATCGAGCCCTCGCGGATGATGCGGTCCAGCCCCTTCGCGCCCGCCATGAGTTCGAACCTCAGCTTCTCCTTGTACGTCTCGTAGAAGTGGCGGACGGTGATGCCGGAGGGCTGACGGGGCTTGTTCAGGGTGGGCATGGGGCGGGCGAGCGGGGAATGGAGAACTCTGAATGCTGAATGCAGAATGCCGAATGGTGAATCCTGAGAGGATGAAGGGGGTTGTGGAGTCTTTTCTCCTGCTCCTGCTCTTTCCCTGACTCGTTCTCTTTCGCCTCCCCGTCCTCCTCTTCCCTTTCCGTCCCTTCGGCCTTCCGCCTCACATGTTGAAGTTTTCGCCGAGGTAGAACTTGCGGCTCTTCTCGTCGCTGATGAGGAAGTCGGCGGAGCCTTCAGCGAGCACGCTGCCGTCGTGGATGAGGTAGGCGCGATTCACGATGCGCAGGGTTTCGCGCACGTTGTGGTCGGTGACGATGATGCCGATGCCGCGGTCGCGCAGGGCCAGCATGATGCGCTGCACCTCGGCGACCGAGATCGGGTCGATCGCCGCGAAGGGCTCGTCCATGAGGAGAAACTTCGGCCGCGTGACGAGTGAGCGGGCGATCTCGAGGCGGCGGCGCTCGCCGCCGGAGAGGGTGAACGCCTTTTGCTTCGCGAGGTGCGCGAGGCCGAGCTCCTCCAGATGGCGCGCGATCGTCTCGTTGCGCTCCTGGCGCGAGAGGTCGAGCGTCTCGGCCACCGCGCGGACATTTTCCTCGACGGTGAGCTTGCGGAACGTGCTCGCCTCCTGCGGAAGGTAACCGAGGCCGAGCCGGGCGCGCTCGTGCATCCGAAGTGTGGTGACAGATCGACCCCCGAGGATGACCTCCCCCTCGGTCGCGGGCACCAGGCCGACGATCATGTAGAACGTGGTGGTCTTGCCGGCGCCGTTGGGCCCGAGCAGGCCGACGATCTCGCCGGCGGAGACGTTGAGATTCACGCCTTTGACGACGCGGCGGCTGCCGTAGACCTTGGCCAGGCCCTCGGTGCGGATCGTCTCGCGCGCGGTGCTCTCGCCCGGCGCGCTCGATGGAAGCGGGGTGACCATGCTCACGGCCTGGGTTTGGCGGTCGCGCCCCTCGCCGGCGTCGTTGCCGCGGGTTGCGTCGCCGGCTCGGCGGCGGGCGCCGTGCCGGGGGCCGGTGCGGCCGTGGGATTCTCCGCGGCGGGATCGGCCGCCTTCGCATCGCGGGGGAAGCCCAGATTCGGGATGGCGGGGCCGACGACCTGCGGGTTTTCCACCTGTCCGTAGCGGTCGCCGCGGAAGAACGTCATGCGCGAGCCGGAGACCGTCACCTGCGTCTCGGTATCGGTCACGACGGGCTCCTCGGTGAGGATGATCTTGTCCTCGATCGGCATGACCTCGGCGCGGCCGGCCGTGGCGGTGCGGCCCTCCTGGCTGATGCGCACGCGACCGAGGGCGAGGATGCGCGTGAGTGCGCCGATCTTGCCAATCGTCGCCTTCTTCTCCGGGTCGCGGATATCGGGGATCTGCTCGGCGTAGATTTCCACCCGGTCGCACGTCACGGTCAGATTCGTCCCGGTGAGGTGGACGTTGCCGATGAACACGAGGTGCGATTCCACGCCCGTATTTTTCATCTCCAGGCGGTCGGCCGTCACGATCGTGTTCTGCGGCGTCATCAGTGCGGGATCATCCGCCGTCTGCGCGTGGACGCGCGGGGCGAGTGCGAGCGCCGGTGCGGCGAGGAGGAACAACAAGCGGCGGAGTTTCATCGAAGGATGTTTCCGATGTCTTCGGAAAAGGTGACGACCACGTTCTTGCGGATCACGACGGTCTTGGTCTTCTGCGGCTGATCCGGGCCGGGCAGGGTTTCCTGATAGGTCCAGTCCTCGCCGCGCACGTCGAACTCGCGACCGCGTTCGGCGCCCACGAGGTGGATCATGCCCGGGCCGGAGATCGAGCGCTCCTTCACGAGCACGATGGCGAGCGGGCTTTCCACGGTGTTTTCCACCAGTTCGCGATCGTCACCGGAAAAAACCTTGAGCCGCAGGCCCTTGATATCGGCGCGCTGCGCCTGCGGTTCGTAGATGGCCTCACTGCCGCGCAATTCCCAGATGCGGTAGCCCTCCTCGTTGAAGACCGGCAGGCGAAAATCGATGATCGGCGCCGTGGGGATCACCGGCGGCGTGGCGCCCGTGAGCAGCAGGGCGGTCGTGGCGACCACCAGGGCGGCAGGAAGGCGCCGGGTATTCATGAACGGGAGCATGAAGGCACAGGACGCGGCGGCGACGACAAACGTTTCACCCGCGGCCGGGCGCCGGTGTGGTGTGGGCGGGGATCACGCCTTGTGCCTGCAGGATGAGGTTGCACACCTCGCGGACTGCGCCGCGCCCCGCGGGCAGGGACGTGATGTAATCCGCGGCGGCCTGGGCGGCGGGCATGCCCGTCGGCACCGAGATGCCGATGCCCGAGAGCAGCATCGCGCCCACGTCGATGTCGTCATCGCCCATGTAGCAGAACTCATCGCGGGCCAGGCCCAGGCCGGTTGTGAGTTCCTTCAGCGCCGTGGCCTTGTCGTGGCGGCCCTGGATGAGGTGCGCGATGCGCAACTCCTCCGCGCGCTTGGTGGAAGCGCCGCTCAGTCGCCCCGATATCCACGCGAGGACCACGCCGTGGTCGCGCAGCCGTGCGAGACCGAGGCCGTCGATGACGGAAAACGCCTTCGCCTCGGAACCGTCGGAGGACACGAGGACGGTGCCATCGGTGAGGATGCCATCCACGTCCATGGCGAAGAGCTTGATGCGGGCCCAGCGGGAGGCGGCGATCTGCGGCTTGGAAGGGAGGTGGGGCATGAGGAGGCGGGTCCGAGCGGAAGACGGGCTCAACTGCGCGACGGCCCGGGCGCGGATTTCATTCGAGCCAGCGGATGAGTGAATCGATGATGCCGTCGCGCGAGGGGCGATAGACGGCCTCGAGCTCCGGCGCGAACGGCACGGGCGTGTCGAGCGAGGCGATGCGCAGCGGCGGCGCCTCGAGGTCGAAGAAATGTTCGGACGTGAGCCGCGCGATCAACTCCGCGCCGAAGCCGCAGGTGCGCCGGCCCTCGTGCACCACGGCCAGCCGGTGCGTGCGGGCGAGCGACGCCTTGATCTCGTCGAGCTGCAGGGGCGCGAGCGCGCGCAGGTCCCACACGTCGAGGCCGTGATCGTATTCGTTCGCTAGATACTCCGCGGCCTCGGCGACCAGGTGGAGCATCTCGCCATAGGCGACCACCGTGGCCCGTGTGCCCTCGCGCACGCGGCGCGGCGACCAGACGGAACGGTAGTCCGGATCAAACGCCACCGGGCCCTTGATGCCGCGGTAAAGGCGCTTGTGCTCGAAGAGGAGCACGGGGTTGTCGTCCTCGTAGGCGGCGAGCAGCGCGTTGTAGGCGTCCTGCGGCGTACTCGGGTAGAGCACCTTGAGCCCGGGCGTGTGCGCGTACATCGCCTCGAGGTCCTGCGAGTGGAACGAGCCGAAGGTCAGGCCGCCGCCGCAGGGCAGGCGCAGCACCAGCGGCACCTTCGCTCCGGACCGGAAATGAAACGTGCCGGCGTTGAGCAGGATCTGGGTCGTCGCCTCGGTCGCGAAATCCGCGAACTGGTATTCCACGATCGGGCGGTGACCGCCCAGCGCGAGGCCGATGGCATAGCCCGTGGTGGCCGACTCCGCGAGCGGCGTGTTGAGCACGCGGCTGCGGCCGAACTCGGCATAGAGATGCTCGGTGACCTTGAACGGGCCGCCGTAGGTCGCGATGTCCTGGCCCATGACAAGCGACTCGGGACGCTCGCCCAGGATCTTGTGGTGCGCACGCTGCAGCGCCTGCGCCATCGTGAGCGTCTCGGGTGCAGCGGAGGCCGGGTGCCAGGCGATCTCGGCGCGACCCGGCGCATACACGTCTTCGGCCATGCCCTCCGGCGAAGGAGGTGGAAACGCCATCGCCTGCTGCAGGATCGTCTCGACGAATGCCGCGTTGGCCCGCTCGAGCTCCTCGAGCCGCGCGGCATGGCCGCTGTCGGCGAGCTGGGTGCGCAGGAGCACGAGCGCGTCCTGCCGGGTCCACGTCTCGGTCTGCCCGGGCGGCAGATAGTCACCCGTGTCGTAGGCGGCGTGACCGCGCAGCCGCAGGGTCTTCGCCTCGACCAGCATCGGCCGGCGGGTGCGGCGGACCTTCTCGAAAACCTCGTGCAGCGTTCGCAGCGTCTGCGCCGTGTCGCGCGTGTCGAGCACCAGGCCTTCCATGCCATAGCCGACGGCGCGCGACGCGAGCGAGTCGCCCGCGAACTGCTCGCAGGTCGGCGTGGAGTAGGCGTAGCAGTTGTTCTCGATGACAAATACGACGGGCAGGTTGAGCAGACTGGCGATGTTGAGCGATTCGTGGACGTCGCCCGTGCTGCTGCCGCCGTCGCCGAAGAAGGCGACGCCGATGGCCGGCACGTCGCGACGTCGCTGCGAGTCGGTCGCCCCGAGCACGTTGGAGAGCATCGCGCCGAGGTGACTGATCATCGGCAGGCTCCGGTTCGCCGGATCGCCGTGATGGATGTTGCCCTCGCGGGCGCGCGTGGGGCTGCCGGCGTTGGCGAAGTACTGGCACGCGATCTCGCCGAGGTGACGGCTCCACAGCAGGTGCCCGCCCAGGTCGCGGTGCGTCCACGAGACCACGTCCGTTGTCTTGTCGAGGAGCAGGGCGATCGGCACACACAAGCCCTCGTTTCCCTGGCCCCCGGTGACGGTGCCCTTGATCAAACCCTGGCGAAACAGCTCGAGGAAGCGGTTGTCGGCGGTGCGCGACAGATGCATCCAGCTGTAGCACGTGAGCAGATCGGTCTCGGTCGGGGCGGGCGCGGCGCTGCGCAGGTCGCGCCGCTGCAGGTGCTCAGGATACGCGGGAAACGGCATGGTGCGGGATGCCGCCGAGGAAAGGCGCGGCCTGAGCGTCGCACGAGGAAAAACGACAGCCCGGCGCCGTCGGGTTTTCGCCCGGGCCGGAACGCACGGGCAGGCCGCGCAAGCTCGGACCGATTCAACGTGTCGCTCTCAGGCGACGGACAGGCGCAGGGTGGTGGACGACGTCTTCTTCAGGTGGATCGTGAGCACCCCGTCACGCAGTGCGCCCCAGATGCTTTTCGGGTCCACCTGCTGGCCGAGTTGCACGCGCAGCTGGTAGTCCGGCTGCATCGCTTCGATGTGGGCGGCCCGGAAGTTTTGCCGCACGTGCGTGGCCTTGCGCGCGGTCACGACGAGTTCGTCATGGCTGACGGCGAGTTCCACGGCCTCCGCCGCGACCCCGGGTACGAAGACCTCGAGGTTGGCGGAGCGGGCCTTCTCGCGACAGGCGAAGCGCGGTCGCTGCGTGGCATGGAGGGAGGCGTTGAACGACTGAAAGGCTGGAACGATCTTCTTGATGAGACGACGCATGATGATGCTGCCGCGGGTGTCACCCGGCTGCAGATCCAACGGGATCGCGAGGCGGGCTGGCTAGCGGCGGGACTTGCCTTGGGGTTTCGGACTGTGAGCCGCGCGTGCGATCCGGGATCCCCGCAGGCGCGGGAATCGGAGGCGGATTTCGCTGGGGTGCCGGCTGTTCATGATACACGGGGAATCGGTTGATCCGACCTTACGTTAAGCGGCTTTTGTGCCAGTTGCGTGGCAACAGCGTCAAAGGCGTGCAACATGCACGCGGACCGCGGGTCGGGCGGGGGAGTCGGGCGGGGAGAAAGAGGAAGAGAAAGAGAACGAGAACGAGGAAGAGGGGGAAGGGGGAAGGGGCGAAGACGGCGGGGGCGGGCTAGTTTGGGTCGATCGCGGGAGCCGGTTGAGGGCGCGGCGTCTTGATCCAGATGCCGCCTACCGCCGCGAGGTCCGCGCGGCGGGCGATCTCGAGCAGTGCGGTGCGCAGGCGCCAATACTCGGAAGGACGGTTGCGGGCGTGCCAGACGCTGGAGAAGTCCGCCTCGAAACGGCGAAGGTCCTGAGTCAGGGCGAGCATGGATTGCAAATTGCGAAGTCCGGTGCGTCCGCGTGCCAGCGTGACGAGCGCAGCGCCGAGGCGGTTCATGAGCGCAGCACCGCGGAAACCCAGCATCAGTTCGCGGCGCGCAAGCGGGTCACGAGGCGCGGTCTCCGGCACCAGCCGGGCGAAAGCGCGGGCGATCGCATCGAGCCGTTTCGCCGCGGCCCGTGCGTGCCCCGGCTCGATCGCGAGGAGGTCTGCGGGCAGACCGGTGCGCTCATCCCACCAGGCGGCGGGGCGGTGTGGCGTCGGGTCGAGCCAGAGGGTGAACAGGCGCCAGGAAACGACGTTGAGCCGCCCGGCCTCGCGGATCAGCGCGGTGCTTCGGCCTGTCGGATCGCCGAGTTCGAGCTGCGCGAACGCGGCATCAAACGACGCGGGCTCGGTGCCGCGCGTGTTCCACGCCGCGGACGCACCGAGGAGCATGCCATGCGCGCTGTTGCCGAGGCTGTTGATGTGGCCGCGGTCGCCCCAGTCAGTGTTGAGCAGGCCGGTGGCGCCATCGCGTCGGCCGCGGCGCGCAAAGCCCAGGATGTTTTCCGTCGCCGTATCCAGATCGTTGATCCAGCGGTCCCAGCCGCATACGCCGGGACAGGCGTAGAACGGCACGCCCGCCTTGCGGAAGAGTCGCGACTTCGTGTCGTGCAGGTCGGCGGAATAGTCCCAGTCGAGCGCGACCACCTCGCGCGGCAGCTCGCGCACGAGTTCGGGATGATTGCCCACGATGTCGCCCCAGAACATCGGGGTGGCGTCCGCCTCGCGCACGACGCGGATGAGTTTCTTGAGAAAGCCGAGGTAGAGCCGGCCGGTGCCGCGCCGCGCGGCCTCGGCGGCGTTGCGGCCCTTGCCCAGGTCGAAGGTCTCGTCGCAGCAGAGGTTGAACAGTCTCGAGCGGAAGAGCGGGCGCAGCTCGAGGATCATCTCGCGCACCAGCGCGAGCGACCCCTCCTGGCGCGCATCGAGCGTGTAGTGGCCCATGCGGTCCCACCACGAGAACGCGAGTTGAGAGGCATCGATCGGCAACTCGTTCAGGTGGTGTTTCCGCGGGCTGACGAGCGCGGTGTAGAAATGCCCGAACGTGCTCAGCGACGGCACCAGCTCGATGTGGTGCCGCGCGGCGTTCTCGTCGATCACCCGGATGTCGTCCGCGGTGAGCGGATCCGCTCCGGCCCAGATGTCGGGGTGGCGCGCGAAGGCGAAGGTGTGCTCGAGGTAGAGCTGGAGGTGGTTGATCTTGTAGTGCGCGAGCTTGCGGATGAGCTCGAGCAGCGTGTCGCGCGTCGGCACCTTGCCGCGCGAGATGTCGTGATAGACGCCGCGCACGGCAAAATCGGGCGCGTCGGAGATCGTGAGCGCGGGGATGCGACCGCCCACCGCCTGGGCGACAATCTGGGCGAACGTCTGGACCGCGTAGTAGAAACCGGCCGGGCCGCCGCCGGTGATCACGACGCCGTCGGGACCGATCGCCAGCCGATAGGCCTCCAGGCTCGGGAGCCGCGCGGGGGTGAGGAAGGCCGCGCCCGCGACCGCTTTCGAACCACGCCCTATCTCCGGCAAGTGACCCAGTGGGCCGGCCAGGGTCGCGGCCAGCGAGCGCGCCGTGTCGTGGGCTGCCTCGGGCAGTTTGTTGTCCAGAATGATGCGTCCAATACTTGCCAGAGCGATCGATCCGGCGGTCAGGCGCAGGGATTGCGGCGGCGGAATCAGATGGGAAGTAGGCGCGCTCACGCCGCGGCATGGTGCCGGATGTAGCGGACTCGCCAAGGGAATTGGCTCCAAGCCCATCGAGTGCCGAGAAAGCTCCACTGCGGCTGCGTCGTACCCCGTGCCGAGGGTGAGGGCGCCTCCAACCGCGCTGAAGGCACAGGGCGTGGCGAGTGGCCGTCGGGGTCGGACTGGAGGGACGTGCGTCCCTGCCACCCGGCCGGCTTCAGGAATACCCGTCTGCTCGCACGCGCCGCTCCAGGGACACGGCGTCGGGAACCGCTGGGGTTCATCCTGTCATGCGCGGCCCTGGGGTCGACTCGGGGTGTCGCTCGCTGCGCATTTTCGAATTTCAGGCTGGGCATTGGCACACGTGTCCGAAAGATGTCGGGGCCATGCCGGCGGATGCCTGCCCGGCACCGTCTGCCGCCCTGCAGGCGAGGCGGTTCCCCTTCACTCCCCGACCTGAAACTCCCAAGTACGGCGCCATGTCCTTCACCAAAGTCAACGAACAGATCGGCCGTTATCGCTGGACGATCTGCGCTCTCGTCTTTGCCGCGACCACGATCAACTACCTGGACCGCATGGTCCTTGGGCTGCTCAAGGAGACGCTCTCCAACGACGGCGTCTTCGGAGCGAGCAAAGCGGATCAGGAAATCAACTACTCGACGGTGGTGATCTGCTTTCAGATCGCCTACGCGCTGGGCATGCTGGCAGCCGGCAAGTTCATCGACTGGGTGGGCACCAAGCGCGGCTACGCCTACTCGTTGATCGGATGGAGCATCGCGGCGATCGGTCACGCGTTCGGTCATCACACCTGGAGCTTTGGTTTCTGGCGCGCGGCTCTCGGCGTCACCGAGGCGGGCAACTTCCCAGCCGCCAACAAGACCATCGCCGAATGGTTCCCGAAGAAGGAGCGCGCCTTCGCCACTGGCCTCTATAATTCGGGCGCCAACGTGGGCGCCATCCTGGCACCGCTCACGGTACCTTACATCGCCATGGCCTGGGGCTGGGAGTGGGCCTTCATCCTCACAGGTGTCGTCGGCCTGCTCTGGATCGCGTTCTGGTACAAGATATACGAGAGCCCCGCCAACAAGCTGACATCAGGCCACCTCAAGCAGTCCGAATACGACTACATCCACAGCGACGTGGATGAGCAGGAGGCGGAAAAGGCCGAGGAGGCGAAGGAGAAGATTTCCTGGTTCCGGCTTCTGGGTTTCCGCCAGACCTGGGCGTTCGTGGTCGGCAAGTTCCTGACCGATCCGATTTGGTGGTTCTTCCTTTTCTGGCTCCCCGCCTTCCTGTCCGGCGAGAACGCCCGCAAGGTGCAGGACTACATGGTGGCCCATCCTGACTTCACCGGCGATCCGTCCGCCATTCCGGGCATCATCAGCTGGCCGCTCGCACTGGCGGTGGTCTACACGGTTTCAACCTTCGGCTCGATCTTCGGCGGCTGGCTGCCGAAGAAGTTCATCAACTCGGGGATGGACGCGAACAAGGCGCGCAAGCTCTCGATGTTCATCTTCGCGCTCTTTCCGCTCACCGTGCTGCTCGCCTCGCGTCTTGGCGCGATCAATACATGGCTCGCGGTGCTGGTGATCGCGATCGCCTGCGCCGCCCACCAGGCATGGTCGGCCAACATCTTCACGACAGTGTCCGACATGTTCCCGAAGAAGACGGTCGCCTCCGTGACCGGCATCGGCGGCATGGCGGGCGCGGTGGGCGGCATCCTCATCGCGCGGGCCGCCGGCCTGCTGCTGGCGCACTTCACCGAGCAGGGAAAGGTGGAGATGGGCTACGGCATCCTGTTCGTCGTCTGCGGCTCCGCCTACCTGGCGGCCTGGGCGCTCATGCACGTGCTCGTGCCGAAGTTCAAGAAGATCGTCGTGTAGGCGACACCCGCCTGCCGCACGTTGGTTTTCGCACGCCGCCCGTCCGGGCGGCGTGCTTTTTGTAACCTGAAAGTGGTTACGAAAGCCCGCCGCTCAGGTGCGACGGAAGTACCAATCGCGGCACTCCGGCGGCACGGCCAGGCGCTCGAGCATCGCGTCGAACGACTCCAGGCGGGTCTTCAGGAGCCCCGCGAGCGGAGCGCTGTCGAGCGACAGGTCGGGCTGCCGGCGCGGCCGCCCGGGTGTGGCGTCGTCGGCCTGCGATGCCTCGTCGATCAGATCGTCTGCCGGAAGGTTGAACTGCCGCGCGACGCGCCGGCCCATTTCCGCGCGTGAGATCGGGTCGGAGCCGGCCCAGTGGAACAACCCGCAGGTCTGCGCGTCGCGGCGTTCGCACAGTTCGACGATCATTTCCGCCACGTTCTCGGCCGAGCAGGGCTGGCGGATCTCGTCGCGATAGAGACGCGCGCGCTTCCCCGCCGCCCAGGTCATGAAGAGCCGCTCGTGCAGGCTGCGGCGGCCGCTGAGGCTGTTGCCGCCCAGCAGCGGGAGCCGGATCGTCGCGGCCGTCTCGGGTGCGAAGCGCGCGACGCGCTGCTCGGACTCGACCTTCTGCCGCGCATACAGCGTGGGAGGCGAGACCGGATCGCCCCGCCGGTAGGGGGCGTTAAGCCCGTCGAAGACCTGTTCGCTCGAGAGGTGGACGAGCCGCGCACCCAGATGATGGCTGAGCTGCGCCAGCGTAGAGGGAAGCTCGACGTTGAGCTGCTGTGAACGGGCCGGATCCGCATCGCAATGCGACGGTTCGGAGATGGCCGCGGCATTGACAATCGCGTCGGGGAAAAGCTCGAGCGCGAACTGCTGCACGGCCGCGATGTCGGTGAGATCCATCGAACGGATACGCGCGGCTCCGGGGATCGTCCCGGCATGGCGCCCCACCACCGCCACGACATCAAACCCGCGGCGCTGCGCCACGGCGGCCACGTTCGATCCGACGAGACCGGAGGCCCCGGTGAGCAGGAGTTTGGGTGACTGGGGCATGCTGGACGGCGGACGAAGGACGGAAGGACTCGAGCGATTAGGAAGCGGGAATTGGCGGGAAGATCCGGATCAACCGTCGATGGATGCGGGTACGGTCGGTGGCGCGGCTGTCCTCTGACTTCTGTCGTCCGACCTCTGCCCTCCGTTTTTCATTCGCGCCATGCTGCGGCGATCTCGGCGAGGTCGACCGCGATCTCCAGCATGTCGGGGAAGCGGTCGCACACCTTCGCATTCGCAAAGTTGCCCATCTCCGCGTATTTCACCTCGCCGCCTTCGACGGTGAATGCACCGAGCCCGCGATGCTTCTTCCACGCATCGACCATGCGCATGCGGACCTCGGGGATGAGCGCCGCGCGCACAAAGTCGGGCTGCTTGGTCTTCACGTAGAGTTTCTCGTCGAAAGCAGGATCGCCCAGGGTGACATCGTCGATGCCGAGCATGCGTCCGGCCTTGGTGAACAGATTCTCGCCGGAAATCTTCAGGGAGAAATCCCGCGGCATCCCGGCCTGCAACGACAGCGCGCACCACGTCGTGCGGTTCTTCCCCGAGCCGGTCGTGTAGGTGTAGAGTTGTACGGGCCGCCCGCGGAAGGTTCCCACCACCCGGGTGTTGGATCCGGCAAAGATGCTTTTCTTGGCCGGTTCCTGCACGCTGAGCCCGAGCCGATCGGCGATCGCCTGGAGATTGGCGCGGGCCTTGCGGGTCTGGACGGCGCCGGCCCAGATGATCAGGCCGATCACGCTGACAAACAGGACGCCAAACAGGATGGGCAACAGGGGCTCGAAGGCGGAGTTCACGCGCCGAGGCTGTCGCGCACGGCGCAGCGAGACAAGCCGGTTGCCGGGTTTCACTGGCGAGCCGGACGGTTCCGGCTACTGTGCGACACCACCGATGTGCGGCCGTTACACGCTCAAGACCCATCGCCGGAAGATCCAGGAGCGGTTTGACGTCGACGACGTGCCCGAACTCCATCCGCGCTACAATCTCGGTCCCACGCAGGACGGACTCGTGGTGCGGCCGGGTGATGCTCCGGCGACGCGCACGGCGGCTCTGCTGCGCTGGGGGCTGATCCCGTCGTGGACCAAGGAGAAGTCCTCGCTGCCGCTTCTGATCAACGCGCGCGCCGAGACGCTCGCGTCAAAGGGAGCGTTCCGCGAGTCGTTCAAGCGCCGCCGCTGCCTCGTCGTCGCCGATGGCTTTTTCGAATGGTCGCGACGCGGGCCGCAGAAACAGCCGTATTACTTCACCGTGGACCAGGGCGAACCCTTCGCCATGGCCGGGCTCTGGGACAGCTGGCATCCGCCTGGCGCTCCGGCCAGCGAAGCGATCGAGACCTTCGTGATCGTCACGACCGCGGCCAACGAGATCCTGGCCCCCCACCACGATCGCATGCCCGTGATCGTCGAACCCCTGCTGTATGAAGACTGGCTGAATCCACTGCTTTCCGACACCGGTGCGCTCGCGCGGGTGCTCGTGCCGTTTCCTGCCATGCGGATGCTTGGGCGGGCCGTGAATGCACGGGTCAACAACATCAAGTTCGACGACCCGGCATGCCTCGAACCGCCCACCGCCGAGGAGCCGGCGGAAAAGCCCCGCGCCGGCGCGAACCTGGGCGACCAGCTGGACCTCGGTCTCGGATAGCGACGCCGGTCCGCGGGATCGGGACAAACGCGCATGCGCGGCGTAAGCACACCGGATGCGCGCGTTGTATCCTGATGGTCATTACAGATCTCTCACCGTCCGTCGCGACAGGCCCGTCACGGCGCGCCTTTCCTGGCCGTGGGAGAATGTCAATCAATGATTTACATTCTCCCGCGGCAGACGGGGCGGGGCGGGGTGCGCTGCTGTCACCGCGCCTTGGCGCACAGGCGGGCGGCCATGTCCTCGAGCGAGAGCCGGTTGGAACAATGATTGGGGCAAACGAGCCGCGGCTGCAGCCTGGCCGCCTTGCGGATGCTCGCGGGGATGAGCGATCGATCCACATTCAGGATACGCGGCGGGATCTGCGTCCACGTGCGCCAGATCGCGATAAGGTCGCCGGAGAACAGCAGCCGATGCCGTTCGCTCCAGAATCCGCAGTGCCCGAGCGTGTGGCCGGGCAGGTGAACGACGCGCAGCCCGCCCCAGTAGGGCAGCAGGTCACCGTCGATGAAGGACCGGTCGATCGCGGCGCTGTGGTAGCGGAGAACGGCACGACCCAGCGCCTCCAGGCCGCCGCACACGCGCGCCAGGCCGCGATAGGGATAACGGCCGTCGATATGCGTCTGCTCATCCGGGTGGGCGTGGACCGGGGCGCCCGTCCAGGCCTTCAGCCACGCCAGGTTTCCGGTGTGATCGAGGTGGCCGTGGGTGAGCAGGATGGCATCGACGCTGTCGGGGCGGAGGCCGAGGTCGGCAAACAGCCGGCGGAATTTCCCGGCGTAACCAATCAGCCCTGTGTCGATGATCACGACGCGCCGTTCCTCGTCCACCAGGACGAAGCATTTGCCGAAGCGTCCGCGGACGCGGTGCATGCCAGCGGGAATCATGGCGGTTCAGTCGTCCCTTTTCCCCGTGGGAGCAAGCGGACGCGCGCGTGCGCAGGGATGCCGCGTGGTGCGCCGGATGGCACGGGGCTCGCACCTGGGGCATTCCCCCCGGCCTCGACGGTAGGGTTGGGGTCGTCGCCGATGCGCCGATACAGACCATCCCGGAGGGTTCCTCCCCGATCGTGCAAATTCGGATGGCGGGCGGCCTACGGCTTTGGCGACGGCGGTCGATAAAGGAGGGACCGAACCATGGAAGACATCCCGCTGCCGCAACTTCTCGACTTCCTCCAGCAGGCAATCACCTGCTGCCGGACGAATTCGAAGTTCGTCCATGTGCCCGAGTTCGCCCGGTCGCGCCTGGGCGAGGCGGCCGACAACATCGAGTTCTTCATGGATCGCAACGAGTTCAACCGCGCGATGCAGGAGGCCTCGCTGGCCATAGCCATCAACTCGGCAGTGGCGCGTTTCATCCAGGATTCGGCGCAGGCGGTGGATACGCTGCGCTCTCGTATCGGCGCCGCGTAAGCGTCGTGGTCGTCCGGCCGCCACCGGCGGCATCACGGCCGCCGGCGGCTGCGCGGCACATCACTTCCGGCGCAGCATCAACTTGCGCGTGGCGATCTCCTCCCGGACGCGCGCCACGAAGGTGTCGAGCGGGATGGCGCCCTCGTCGCCGGTGAAGCGCGAGCGCACGGACACCGTGCGGGCATCCATGTCCTTGCCGCCGATCACCAGGGCGTAGGTCGCCTTCTCCACCTCGGCGCGACGGATCTTCGCGCCGAGCTTGTCCGGGTGTGTATCCACCGTGACGCGTACGCCCGCCTGTTTGAGCGCGGCAAAGACCTCGTCCGTGTAGGCCGAGAACTTGTCGCTGACGGGGAGCAGGCGCACCTGCTCGGGTGCGAGCCAGAGCGGAAAATCGCCGCCGAAGTGCTCGATGAGCAGGCCGGTGAAGCGCTCCATCGAGCCGAACGGCGCGCGGTGGATCATCACCGGCCGGTGCGGTTGATTGTCCGGCCCGACATAGGAGAGGTCGAAGCGGATGGGGAGGTTGTAGTCGACCTGCACCGTGCCCAGCTGCCACTCGCGGCCGATCACGTCGCGCACGACAAAGTCGATTTTCGGCCCATAGAAGGCGGCCTCGCCCGCCTCCTCCGAATAGGGCACGCCGAGCTGCCTGGCCGCGGCGCGGCAGGCGTTCTCCGCCTTGTCCCAGTTCGCCGGGTCGCCCGTGTATTTGGTCGAGTCGGGATCGCGCAGGCCGATGCGGACACGGTAGTCGGACATCCCCAGCGTGCTGAGGATGACCTTGACGAGCGACAGGCAGCCCATGACCTCGGCATCCACCTGCTCCTCGGTGCAGAAAAGGTGCGCGTCGTCCTGCGTGAAGCCGCGCACGCGCGTCATGCCATTGAGTTCGCCCGACTGCTCCCAGCGATAAACGGTGCCGAACTCCGCGAGGCGCACGGGCAGGTCGCGGTAGGAATGCGGCTGCGAGGCGAAGATTTTGATGTGGTGCGGGCAGTTCATCGGCCTGAGCAGGTAGCCGTCGATCTCGCCCGCGTTCAGCCGGTTTGAAAGCTGGGCGCAGGTGCAGCCCTCCTTCGCCAGCACGTCGAGCTGTTCGCGCTCGATGAGCGGCGGGTACTGGCTCTCGCGGTAGTAGGGGAAATGTCCCGACGTCTTGTAGAGTTCAAGCCGGCCGATGTGCGGCGTGAAGACCTGAAAATAGCCCTGCTTTTGCAGCTCCGCGGCGATGAACGTCTGCAACTCCTGGCGCACGATCGAACCCGCGGGCGTCCAGAGGATGAGTCCCTGGCCGACGGTGTCGTCGATGTGGAAGAGTTTCAACTCCCTGCCGAGCTTGCGGTGATCGCGCTGTTTCGCCTGCTCGACCTGCTCGAGGTGTGTCGCGAGTTCCGCCGGAGTCGGGAAGGCCGTGCCGTAGATGCGCTGGAGCTGCTTGTTGCGCTCGTCGCCGCGATGGTAGGAGCCGGCGATGTAGAGGAGCTTGAAGGCACCGGTATCGGCCGTCGTTTTCACATGCGTGCCGGCGCACAGGTCGACGAACTCGCCGTTTTGGTAGAACGAGATCGCCTCGCCTTCGGGGATGTCGTCGAGCCGGCCGGGCTTGTAACGCGTTTGGCCAAACTTCGTGATGATCTCGAGCGCCTCGGCGCGCGGCACCTCGCGGCGGACGAAGGCCTGCTTCTCGGCGGCGACCTTGCGCATCTCGTCCTCGATGCGGACGAGGTCCTCGGCCGTGAGCTTATGGTCGAGGTCGATGTCGTAATAGAAGCCGGTGTCCGTGGGCGGTCCGATGTCGAGCTGGGCGTCGGGGAAAACGCGGAGGAGGGCCGTGGCCAGCACGTGCGAGCACGAGTGGCGCAGTTCCTGGAGTGGAGTCATCGACATGGCGGAAAGAAAGGGAGTGAGGGAGTGGGGGCGCTAAGGCGCGAGGAGGAAATCAGCGGGGGGCGCAGAGTCGGTCGGGCGCGGCCGCTGGCCGAGCCGCGGGGCGGCGTGGGGCCCGGGG
>JAEWQP010000039.1 GCA_023399155.1 Verrucomicrobiota bacterium
GTCCGCGAGGCCGGCCCGCTCGGCGAAGGAGACGTAGCCCGTCGCCCCGGCGACGGCGGCGGTGGTGAGCGCGACCTGGAGCAGCACCAGCGCCAGGAGCCCGGCGTGCGCCCGCGCGCGCCGGCGCAGCAGGCGGGGGGCGTTCATCGTGCTCCTCGGGGGCGGGGTCGCCGCGTGCGGGTGCGACGTGCCCTGCCTGTGTCCTCAGGAGCCGGACGCCGTCATGCGGTGGTCCCGAATCCTTCCATGCCCGGCCCGCCCCCGGCCCCTCACGCGCCCCCACCCACCGACCCTCGCCCCGGACGGTCCTGCTCAGCCGGCGCGGGCGATGAGCTCGGCGGTGTCGAGCAGCCGGTTCGTGAAGCCCCACTCGTTGTCGTACCAGCCGAGCACCTTGACGGTGCGGCCCCGGACAGTGGTGAGCGGCGCGTCGTACACGCACGACGCCGGGTTGCCGACGATGTCGCTGGAGACGATCGGGTCGCTCGAGTACGCCAGCACGCCCGCGAGCGGCCCGGACGCGGCGGCGGCCCGGTACGCGGCGTCGACCTCCTCGACGGTGACGTCGCGCGAGACGGTCACGCTGAGGTCCGTGATGGACCCGGTGATGACCGGCACCCGCAGCGCGAACCCGGACAGCTTCCCGTCGAGCTCCGGCAGCACGCGCCCGATCGCGGTGGCGGCGCCGGACGACGTCGGGACGATGTTCTGCGCGGCCGCACGCGCCCGGCGCAGGTCACGGTGCGGGCCGTCCTGGAGGTTCTGGTCGGCGGTGTAGGCGTGCACGGTGGTCATCACGCCGGACTCGATGCCGACGGCGTCGTTGAGCACCTTCGCGAGCGGCGCGAGGCAGTTCGTCGTGCACGACGCGTTGGAGACGACGGTGTGCGCGGCCGGGTCGTAGAGGTGGTCGTTGACCCCCATGACGATCGTCAGGTCGTCGCCCTTGGCCGGGGCGCTGACCAGCACCGTGCGGGCGCCCGCGGCCAGGTGCCCCGCGGCGCCGTCGCGCGAGGTGAACCGCCCCGTCGACTCCACGACGAGCTCCACGCCGCGCTCGCCCCAGGCCAGGGCGGCGGGGTCGCGCTCGGAGAGCACCTCGATGCGCCGGTCGCCGACGACGATCGCGTCGCCGTCGACCGCGACGTCGGCGGGCAGGGTGCCGAAGGCGGTGTCGTAGCGGAGCAGGTGGGCCAGGGTGGCGGCGTCCGTGAGGTCGTTGACCGCCACGATCTCGAGGTCGCTGCCGCGCTGGAGGGCGGCGCGCACGAAGCTGCGCCCGATGCGTCCGAAGCCGTTGATGCCGATGCGCACGATGAGTCCGATCTCCTCGTGGGCGGCGGGGCGTCGTCGTCGTCGCGGGGGAGGCGTCGACCTGCCGCCCGGCTGAAACGGAACCGATCGGTTCCATCTGCGACGGTACCGATCGGTTCCGTCGTGCGCAAGGGGGTCGTACGCTGACGCGATGGCCACCAACGCCCGCGAGCGCCTCCTCGACACCGCCGAGGAGCTGTTCTACGCCCGCGGCGTGCGCGCCACGGGCATCGAGCAGATCCTGCAGGTCAGCGGCGTCGGGCGGGCGTCGTTCTACCGGCACTTCGCGAGCAAGGACGAGCTGGTCGTGGCGGTGCTGCGCCGGCGGCGGGAGCGCTGGGCGACGGTCACCGTGCCGCGGGTCCGCGAGCGGGGCGGGCATCCGCTGGACGCGTTCGACGTGCTCGCGGAGCGGCTGGAGGAGACCCGCTACCGCGGCTGCGCGTTCCTCAACACCCTGGTGGAGATCCCCGACCCGGCCGAGCCCGCGCACCGCGAGGCCGTCGCGCAGAAGGACGACCAGCGCGCGTTCTTCGCCGAGCTGCTCGCCGCGAACGGCTACGCCGACGACGACGGCTCCCTCGCCCGGCGCCTGCTGATGCTCTACGACGGCGCCAGCGTGGCCGGCCTGCGGGAGAGGTCCCCGCAGGCGGCGCACGACGCGCGGGCGCTCGCCGAGGTGCTGCTCGCGGCGGCGGTGAAGTCGACCTGACGGCGGGCCGTCTCCCGCGCCCGCGTCCCCTCTCGGCGAGTACAAGGATGGACTTATATAAGCGACGGCGTATACAGTTGCGCCCATGCACGCGTTCGACGTCCTCGGCGACCCGGTCCGGCGTCGGCTCCTGGAGCTGATGGCGGACGGGGAGCGCTCGGCGGGCGAGCTGACCGCCGTCGTCCGCGAGGAGTTCGGCATCAGCCAGCCGGCGGTCTCCCAGCACCTGCGGGTGCTGCGTGACGGCGGCTTCGCGCGCGTGCGCCCCGAGGGCACCCGGCGGCTGTACGCAGTCGAGGCTGCCCCGCTCCAGGAGGTCGACGGGTGGCTGGAGCCCTTCCGGGCGTTCTGGACCCAGCGGCTCGACGCCCTCGGCACGGAGCTCGCGCGAGGCCGCCGGGAGCGGGCTCGCGACGCCGGAGAGACCGATCCACCTGGGAGGACCGAGAGATGACGCTGATCTTCGACATGCTCGCCGAGCTGGACGCCACCCGCCGCGCCGTCGGGCCTGGGGAGGGCGACACCGTGGCGGTGTCGCTCACCCGCACCTACGATGCCGACGCCGACGACGTCTGGGACGCGCTGACCAACCCCGAGCGGCTGCCGCGCTGGTTCTCGCCGGTGACCGGCGACCTCCGCGTCGGCGGGGGCTACCAGATCCAGGGCAACGCGGGCGGGGAGATCCTCGTGTGCGACCCTCCCGCGTGGCTGAGCGTGACGTTCGGTGGGCCGGAGAGCATCCTCGACCTGCGCCTGACCGCCGAGGGCGCGCGGACGACTCTCGAGCTGGGCCACGCGGTCCCGACAGCGATGGCCGGCGGCGGCGCGGGCGCGCTCTACGTCGGGCCCGGCTGGGACGGTGCTGTCATGGGGCTGGGCCTGTACCTGCGCGGCGACGTCATCGGCGACCCGGTCGAGGCCGCGAACAGCCCCGAGGTCATCGAGTTCAACAAGGGCTCGATCGACCGCTGGACGGCGGTGGTGGAGTCCTCCGGGACGGCGTCGCCGGAGGCGCTCGCCCAGGCGCGCGAGGTGTCGATCCAGCAGTTCACCGTGCTGCCGGACTGATGCCGCGCAGGAGCGCGGAATCGGGGTGCCGGGCGCGCGGCCGGCACCCTACCGTGGCGCGATGATCACGTGGCTCACGGCCTTCCTCGACTCGCCCGCGGACGCCTGGGACGCCTCGCGCGACTTCTGGACGGGCGTGACCGGGTACGGGCTGTCAGCGGCGCGGGGCGAGCGTGGCGACTTCCAGACGCTGGTCCCGCCGGACGGCGACGGGTACCTGCGGGTGCAGCGGCTGCACGACGGCGGCCCGCGCGTCCACCTGGACCTGCACGTGCCGGGCGTGCGGGCGGCTGCGGACGCGGGGGCGGCGCTGGGGGCCGTGGAGGTGGCGGCGTCGGAGCACGTGGTCATGGCCTCGCCCGGCGGGTTCCCGTTCTGCTTCGTGGCGGACGAGGGGGAGTCGCGACTGTCGGGGGCGACGGCGTGGACGCGGGCGGACGGCGTCGTGCACCGGAGCCGGGTGGATGCGGTGGTCATCGACGTGCCCGCGGAGCACTGGCCGGCGGAGGTCGCGTTCTGGGCAGGGCTGACGGGGTGGGCAGCGGGTGCTGCGTCGGAGCGGGACGACGGCGGGCCGGTGCCGCTCGACGTGCCGGCGACACTGCCGTTGCGGGTGCTGCTGCACCCGCGGGGGAATTGGACCGGGCCGGTGCGCGGCCACCTCGACCTGGCGTGCACGGACCGGGCCGCGGAGACGGCGCGGCACGTGGGCCTCGGGGCGACGCTTGTCGGCGAGGGCGCGGACTGGACGGTGCTGCTGGCCCCCGACGGACGCCGCTTCTGCCTGACCGACGAGCGGCCGTGACGCCGGTACCCTGGCTGTCGTGGAGGAGGCCCTCGGGCCGACTGCGCCTGGGGACCTGTCAGAAACTCCGCTCTCCCAGTTCAGCGGGCTGGCATACGCTCGCCCTCGAAACGGACATCGGCTGCTTCCAGAACGCGCGCGTTGACGACCGTGGAGGTCGTCCAGCGCATCCACCGGCGCCGCCCGCCCTCGTGGCTGGCTCTCGGGCGTACAGGTGAGGCGACGGGGTGGGTGCCTATGGCGCGGCGTCGATGGGGACGCGATCGAGGGTGTAGCTCACGCCTAGGTTCTCCAGTGTCCGGGCCTGAAGCATGAGGTTCAGGCGGCTGAAGAATGGCAGCCAGGTGTGGTCCGTCTTTGTCGAGTTCGTGATGACCACGTAGCTCACGGTGTAGGCAGTCCGGTCGGGTCTGCGATCAGCGCCCGGCACCACGACGTCCCAACTTTCGCCGTCTCCGCCGACCTCGCGGATCTTCTTACGCACCCTCTCGCGGAAGCCGCCATCACCGAGTAGTGCGGTGGCCGAGACCACGCCCTGTGCGAAGAGGTGGCTCAGCGTTGACGAGCGGGACTTCTGCTTAACGTGAATCAGCCGGGCCAGGGGTTCTCTACCCGGGAGTCCGCAGCGAGGCCCGACAGGCCGCCTCCGAGCGTCATGACTCACCGGCGTAGGACGAGGGCGGGAGGGGTGTTCGCGAGCGACGCCGCTCGGGCTTCCTTCACCTCAAGGGCCTGCAGCGTGTTCGGGTGCCACCAGTAGGACCATGCCATTCCGTCGTCGTCCAAGATCGCCTCCGCTCGCAACCGATCGAAGCCGGCGGTGATGCCCACCGCTGCGCCGCTGCTGAAGCGGATGTGCCGGTCGTGCGGGAACGCGGAACCCGAGGTTGCTGGAGCGAGGACGAGTTCGACAGCGGCAAGCCGCCCCGACGGTGACGGCTGCCATGCGTCGTAGACCGCCTCCGCCGTTTCGTCGGCGTCGAGGGCCCCGTACCGGGTAGGGCTTTGTCCCACGAGGCGGACCTCGGCCCCTGGGGCCATGACATCGTCAAGGTGCTTGAGAAGCCAGCCGAGCTGCTCACCCCTCCACCCACGTGTCCATGGTTGACCTGCGGCAAGGTCCAGCGCGGACTGGAAGAGGTAACGATCGAGCACCGTCGCGGACGTCGCTCCGCTCGCGACTGGCGCGAGCACGTCGCGCCAGAACCCCTCACGCGGCGTTCCGTTGGCGACAAATGGTTCGGCTTCGAGGTCCTGGATCCGGCGCAAATCTGGCGCCTGGGTGGCGGCCGTGGCGGTGGCGACGTCGGGCTTCGCTCCGGGGTCGATGCGCAACCCGGTATCGGGCACATGGAGAGTCGGACAAGCCGAGTTGGCGATCACCGCCACCTCGGCGTGCTTCGCCCAGGCCACGCGCAGTTCCGGCAACTCGCTGACGGTCGCCAGGGGCATCGCATGATCGTCCGTGACCCTGATGCGGCCCTGCTTCTTGAGCCGCACGAGCGTTTCGGTCCACCTCGTCTTCGCGCCCTGCGGAAGCGAAGCTTCCGACCGGACCGCGTGGAGGAAGGCCGCGAGATCGGCGTTGTCGCCAAAGACGAGATTGGCGTGAGCGTTGATCTCATCGAGCAGCACGCAATGTGTGAGATTCGCGGCCGCCAGCGACAGATCGTCGCAGCTGAGCGCATTTGAGGCAACGGCTACTCGTGCTCGCATCAGATGCCTGCAAACAACTCATCGAGGCGATCGTCGAAGAAACCGCCAGGCCACTGGTCGCGGAACTCGCCGTCGTCGGTCAACCGGAGTTGCTTGACCGTGGCAGGTCCCGTCGGCGCCCGGTCGACGTAGAGCACCGAAACGTCCCCGGCGTCCAGAACGCCCTCGCGGATGCGCCGCTGGACCCGAAGCATCATGTGTTCGCTGTGGGTCTCGACGATGAGTTGGTTGCCCCTGCCGCCGGCTTGAGCGCTGTCGATGAAGAGATCGGCCATGCGCGCTTGGAGTCGGGGGTGCAGGTGGGTCTCGGGCTGCTCGATGGCCACGACGCTGTCGCGCCTGGAGAGCAACTCGACCACGATGGGCAGTGCCTGGCTGATGCCGTAGCCGACGTCCGCTGGGGTGACGACCACACCGGTACGTGTGTCGGTCAGCGAGATCGCGACGAGATCGCCGACGAGGTTGGCCGCTTCACCCGTCGCGATCGGTACGACCTCGAGTGTGTACGGCACTTCCAGGCGGGTCAGCCAGTCGTTGACCTGTTCGACGACGGAGGCGTGGTCGAACAGGTAGAGGGCCACGTCGGCACCGTCGCCGGAACCGCGAGTGATGGTGGCTCGGTCGTAGACGCGTTGCGGTGCCGATCGCAACGGCCCGAGCCAGACAAGCTCCTCGAGCAGCTGGTCGACCTCTGCGGAGACGCCGCCGACGAGCGCGGCCGTCCGTTGAGCGAAGGAGTTCGCGAACCATTTCTCGCGATCGCCCGGCTGCGCGGCCGGCAGGTCGCTGAGGCGTTCGGAGGATGGCATCAAGCCCCGGGCGCGCAACTCAAGGGCCGTCACGCCGGCGCGGTCCAACCCGACGAGTGCCCGCCTGGCGTTGCTCTGCTGCTGCCGTTCCCGTCGCGCGGCGCTCTCCTCGTCGAGGGCGTCTAGGCGTTCGTCGAACGGGTAGAGCAGACGGCCCGTGGCTAGCCCTCGGAAGACCGTAGACGCCTGGTTCGGCTCGATGGCGAACCCGTCGGCTGAGGGTTCGGTCTTCGTGAGTCCTAGCTCGTAGTCTCCAAACGACCAGGTCGCCCGCCGGGGCCACGCCTGGCCCGACGGATCGGCGGCAAATGCCCATCGCACCGATCGCGGAAGGCTCGGGTCCGGCGTCCCTGTCGCCGCAATCCAGTGGGGCAGGGCGCCGTAGCTCAGGGAGATCTCGACGTCCGTGTCCGCGTGTCCATGCACGACACCGCGGAAGCTCCCGACGTTGGCCAGTGGTCCCTGGGTGATCAGTCGAGCGCCCTCCCGCGACTGCTTCAGAAGCAGTAGCGCCTGTATGACGCTCGACTTGCCTGCCGAGTTAGGGCCGTACAAGAACGTGAGCGGTGCGAGCGGCAGCGCGGTCGAATCGCCGAATGCCTTGAACCGGGTCAGCCCCACCTCAGTGAGGAGCCGGTGCTCCGGCGAGGGGTGGACTATCGGCTCCTGCGGGGCGGCCCGGAGGAATCGTTGCGGGCTGAGGTCCTGGCTGCCCTCGAGCTCGGCGAGAGGAACCGCACGTGCCAGGTGTGTCGGGGCCTCGAGTGGTGTTCCGCTTCGCCACCTGTTCAGAAGACCCGCGATGAGGTCCGCGGCGTCCTCACTGAGGGCCACGCGAGAGCTGGGGCCGGATGGCTGTGCAAGCGACGACGCGTCGACCATCAGCACATCACGGACGGACACGTTGGCCGTGGGGCGGCGGAGCACCCACAGGACGCTCGCGACTCCGGTGTTGGCGAAGATGCCCGCCGGAAGGGCAACCAAGGCTTCGATGAAGCCGTGACGCACGAGGTGGTCCCACAGGCTCCGGAGCCGCGGGCCGCAAGACGAAGCGGGAAGCGCGATGGCACCGCGGCCGCGGCCGATGGCCATTGCATCGAGCGTGAGGAGCAGCCACGCCGCGTCCCCGTTCAGCCGTCGGCTCGATGGCACCGGCCACCGCGCGGCCAAGCCGGAGGCCACCAACTCCTGGTCCGGCAACAGGGTTGAGCCCCACGGCGGCTGTGTGAGCACAGCGTCGGCGCCGCCAGGCTCGTACTCCAGGAAGGCGTCGCCGGGCGATGCGCCGAACCCCGAACCCGTCTCGATGTCGTGGATCATCAGGCGCATCGCGGCCCGGCGCTGCGTGCGGTGGTTGATCTCGAAGCCGGAGACACTGCCGGCATGCTGGCGTTGTGCCGCCATGAGCAGTGCCGTGCCGTTTCCGCACGCAGGGTCAAGAACTCGGTCCCCCCGGCGAACGGTGAGAGCGGACATCAGACGGGCGACCTCGGGGGGCGTCTCTGCCTCGCCAGCTTGCTTGCCGAGCTTCGCCAGGCCAGCGAGTACGGCCTCGAAGGTCGCGGCCAGTGCTCTGGAGGGGCCTGCCCCCTGGCGAGCAATCGCACTATCGACGAGATGAACGATGCGGCGCAGTGCAGTCGCATCGAGACGTGCGCTGGCGTCGATGCCGAAGTCCGGATCGCGGAAGACCGCAAGTCGCGTGTACTCGCTTGCCAGTTCACGGTCGGACTCAGCGGCGAGCATCGACTCCCAGGTGGTATCACCAAGCACACGGTCACGGGCGTGGAGGGTCATCCACCGTACGAAGAGGACGTTGAGGACAAGGTCGACCGCCCGCTCGGCACCCAGTCCCCGACCGGCGTCGAGTAGCCGCTGGGCGAGGTCATGGCTCCGGTCACCCACAGCTCCCCCTCGGTCGGTCGGCATCTGTCGGTGTAGTCAACCGCAGGCCGGTGGACGGGGGCGAGCATCGACGCGGCTGGCAGAGGGCGGCGCGACAGCCGGCACCCGCGTGCAGTGGGTCTTGGGGGCGGGCGCCCAGCGGGCCGGCCGGGCGCTGGTACGGCTTAAGGCACGGTTCACCCGCTGCGGCGGGCCAACGGCCCATGAGAGCGCGGTCCACGCGGCCCTAACGTCGCGCTCATGTTCATCCCCGACGCCGCCGCGATGGAGTACCTCGGCCCCTACATCGACGACGTCTACGAGATGCAGGACCTCGAGTGCCCACCCGAGGTGGTGCTCACGGCCATCCACGAAGCCGCCCACCACCTGCTGCGAGCGGTCTTCGACCTCATCGGCGGTGACTTGCAGATGTTCTCGGACCACGAAGGGAAGTCCCACCCCCCGTTCGTGGGTGCGGTGATTGACGACCCGCGAGCCGGATCGATCATGTCGTTGGCCGGCGGTGTAGCCGAAGGCGAGCTGGCCGCGCGCCTCGTCGAAAGCCCGATGCGGGGCTGGATTGGGTCGCTGCACGCCCAGCCGGACATCGCGCAGGTGCACCCGTTCGCGTGGCCGTGCGCCTGTGAGGCGGACGCCCTCATGCTCATTCGCGTCCACTGGGTGCCGCTGCTCCGTCTCGCTCGCGCCCTCCTCGACTCCCCAACGCGGTGCCTCACCTGGGACGAGGCGCTCGCAGTGATTGGGCCCGGCGTGGTCGGTTCCGGCTTCGACACGATCACGGAGCAGCTCTACCGCGAGGTCTGGGACGGATACGTATCTGGCGACATCGGTTCCGTGCGCGACGAGTGGTGGGCGGAAGAGCGGGCGAGGGCCGCCACGCGCGCAACGGACTGACACCGAGCGGCGCTCTCGTCGCGCGTCGGGCAGTGAGGAGGAGGGCCTCTGTCTGTCGCGCGGATGGGGCAGACTGCCAGCGGCGCATTCAGCCGCATCAGAGCAGGGAGACGGATCGCGTGAACGGCTTCAGGGACATGGTCGGGTTCATCTGGTCGGTGGCCGACCTGCTGCGCGGTGACTACAAGCAGTCCGAGTATGGAAAGGTCATCCTCCCGCTGACGGTGCTGCGCCGCCTGGACTGTGTCCTTGAGCCCACGAAGCCGGCAGTCCTAGCCAAGGTCGAGGAGCTCAAGACCTCTGGCGCCGGCAACGTCGAGCCGATGCTGCGCCGCGCGGCCCGCCAGCCGTTCTACAACGTCTCGCCGCTGGACTTCCGCGGCCTGCTCGCGGACCCGGACCACATCGCCCGCTCACTGCGCCTGTACATCGACGCGTTCTCCCCGGGCGCGGTGGAGGTGCTCGAGAAGTACGGGTTCGACGCACAGATCACCCGGCTCGATGAGGCGGGCTTGCTCTATCAGGTGGTGGCCCGGTTCGCGGACATCGACCTGCACCCAGCGAACCTCACGAACGTGGAGATGGGCTACGTCTTCGAGGAACTGATCCGGAAGTTCTCCGAGGCCGGCAACGAGACCGCCGGTGAGCATTTCACCCCGCGCGAGGTCATCCGCCTGATGGTGAACCTGCTGCTGGGCGACGAGTCCGACACCCTCGCGACGCCCGGCATTGTCAAGACCCTCTACGACCCGGCGTGCGGCACGGGCGGGATGCTCTCCACGGCTGAGGAGTGGGTGCGCGAGCACAACGACGCTGCGCGCCTGGAGCTGTTCGGGCAGGAGCTCAACGGCGAGACGTATGCGATCTGCCGCTCGGACATGATGCTCAAGGGCCACGACGCGACGAACATCGCGTTCGGCAACTCGTTCTCCCAGGACGCCCACGCCGGTCGCACGTTCGACTACATGCTCGCGAACCCGCCGTTCGGGGTGGAGTGGAAGAAGGTCCAGGCGGTCGTCGAGGCGGAGGCCGCACGCGGGCACGCTGGCCGGTTCGGTGCCGGGACCCCGCGCATCAATGACGGGTCGCTGCTGTTCCTGCAGCACATGCTCTCGAAGATGAAGCCGCTCTCCGAGGGCGGCTCCCGCCTGGCGATCGTCTTCAACGGCTCCCCGCTGTTCACGGGCGCAGCCGGCTCGGGGGAGTCGGAGATCCGCCGCTGGATCCTGGAGAACGACTGGCTCGAGGGCATCGTCGCCCTGCCCGACCAGCTCTTCTACAACACCGGCATCTCCACCTACTTCTGGATCCTGTCCAACCGCAAGCGCCCGGAGCTGCGCGGCAAGGTCGTGCTGCTCGACGCGCGCGACCAGTGGATCAAGATGCGCAAGTCGCTAGGCGACAAGCGCAAGGAGATCTCGCCCGGGCAGATCACCCAGATCACCCAGTGGTACGCGGACGCCCTTGAGCTCGCCCAGGCGCCCGGCGACGACGGACCGACCCGCGTGAAGGTCTTCCCGACGACCGCGTTCGGCTACCAGCGCATCACCGTCGAGCGCCCGCAGCGGCTGCGCTTCGAGGTATCCGACGACGCCCTCGCCGCCATCCGCGCGAGCAAGCCCTTCCGCGCACTCCCCTCCGAGGACGCCGCCCGCCTGGTCACGGCCCTGGACTCCCTGCGCGACGCCGACGGCGCCACCCGGGCTACGTTCGAGCGCTCACTGACGAGGGCGCTGAGGGCTCACGACGTCGCCCCCGGCGCCCCCTTGCTCAAGGCGATCTGGGCGGCGGTCTCGGTGCCCGACCCCGACGGTGAGCTGCAGACCGACCGCAAGGGCCACCCGCTGCCCGACCCGGACCTGCGCGACAACGAGAACGTCCCCCTCGGCGACGACGTCGAGGAGTACCTCGAGCGCGAGGTCCTCCCACACGTACCGGACGCGTGGATCGACCACACCAAGACCAAGGTCGGCTTCGAGATCCCGTTCACCCGCCACTTCTACGTCTACACGCCGCCCAGGCCGCTCGCGGAGATCGACGCCGAGCTCAAGGCCTTGGAAGCCGAGATCCAGCGCCTCCTCGGCGAGGTCACGTCGTGAGCCATCTGGCCCTCGCACCTGCAACTGCCAATCCGCCGAGCGGCTGGACGACCGCGCGGTTCAAGTCCATCGCTGCTCTTCGGACCGAGCGACGAGGGAGCCGCGATATTCCCTTGCTGTCCCTTAGCGCCGCACGGGGCATCGAGAACCGCGAAAGCGACGGAACCGCGCGCCAAGCCCCATCGGAGTCGCTCGACAACTACTGGGTCGTCCACCCCGGCGACATCGTGGTGAACCCCATGTGGGTCGTCGAGGGAGGCGTGGCACAGAGCAGCTCGCATGGAGCCGTCAGCCCCGCATACCGGGTCTACCGGACCCGGGCCGGAGTTCACGGACGCTACCTCCACCATCTCCTGCGCAGTCAGCCATACCTGGACCAGTACCGCCTCGCTACTAGGGGCATCACCACGTTCGACAGGTCAGTCGGCAAGGACGACTTCCACGTGCTGCCGGTGCTGCTCCCTCCGCTCGATGAACAGAGGCGCATCGCCGACTTCCTCGACGCCGAGACCGCCCACCTCGACCACCTCCTCGAACTGCGAAGCGCCCAGGAGGCAGCGCTGAGCGTCAGGCATGACGCAGTCGTCGGTAGCCTTCTCGATGACTCGCACCGTGACGACGAGGTCGTTCGGCTCAAACACACAGGTGCGAGGATCACCGTGGGGATCGTCGTCACGCCAGCGGCCTGGTACGTCGATGAGGGCGGCGTACCCGCGGTCCGCGGGACCGACGTGTCCCCGGGCTCGATCAGGATCGACGACCTCGTTCAGATCAGCGCCGAAGGTGATCGGGCGCACCCCAAGTCCCGCCTTCGTACAGGCGATGTGCTTGTCGTACGGACCGGCAAGGCTGGTGCAGCCTGCGCGGTTCCGGAGTCGCTGGTCGGCGCGAATGCGATCGACCTCCTGATCATCCGGCCCGGTCGGGACCTTCTGCCGCGCTACGTCGAGCACATCATCAACTCCGAACGCACGCGCCGGTTCGTGGACGAGTTCTCCGTCGGCACCATCCAGTCCCACTTCAACGTCGGGACCCTCGGTGAACTGCCCATCCCGATGCTTCCGCTTCCCCGGCAGGCGGCCATCATCGAGACACTGGACTCGCTGACCTCCCGCCAGGCTGCACTTATCGAAGCGATCGCCGTCCAACGCACGCGGCTTCTCGAGCGCCGCCAGGCGCTGATCACCGCGGCCGTGACGGGTCAGCTGAACGTCGCCACGGTCGGGGTTTACGCCTGACGGCGCTACGGAGTAGGGCAGATCATGGGCCCGGAGCCGGCAGAGCGACCGGCCCAACTGGATGGGACTCGGGCGTCCCGCGTGCGCACCCGAAGTAGATCGAGCGACAAGCCTGCAGGAGAGGTGGAACATGGACCAGCTTCTTGACGACGTTTGGGCAACCCGGGACCTTCCGGTACTCGTTGCCACCGTGCGCCTTCTGGAGGAGCATCCGGGGTTGCCTCGCCAGGCAGGCGAGATCGCGGAACTCACCGGCCTGCCCGAAGCCGAGGTCCAGAAGGCGCTCCGCAACCTCGCTACCGACTATCTCGAAGTCGCTGACTGGGCAAGTCTTGGCAGCCACGACTTCGTCGCCGTGAACTACACCAGTGATGCGCTTCGGGCGACCGGTGCCTGGCCGTCCCCCGAGCTCGCGGCCGACCGCCTGCTCGCCGCTCTCAGCACAGCTATCGACAATGCCGCCGAGGGCTCGCCCAAGCAGAGCCGACTGAGGGCGCTCAGGGACGGCTTCCTCGCCGCGGGGAGAGACGTCACGGTCGAGGTTGCTGCCGCGGTGCTCACCGGTCGGATCCCGTTGTAGGTGCTCACCCCCTCGAGGAAGGGCGGGACGTGGTGCCAGGTGGACGCGCCTAAACCCACACGCGCGAGTCCCCGCGCTCTAGGGTCGAGCCGAAACACAGGCCAGCGGAGAGGCATCCGATGACGGGCGTGCACGTGGAGGAGCGGTTTGAGGCCGCGATCGAGGCGTCGATGCTAGCCGCCGGGTGGCTCAAGGGTTCCACGCACGACTACCGCGCCGAGCTCGGGCTCGACGTCGAGCAGCTCTTCGCGTTCATCCACGCCACCCAGGCCAAGCCTTGGGCGCGCGTGCTCGGCTACTACGGCGCCGACGAGATCGCCGCGCGCACCGCGTTCGCCAAGAACCTCGCCGCCGCCATCGACCAGCGGGGCCCGCTCGACGTCCTGCGGCACGGCCTGAAGGACCACGGCGTTCAGATCGCGCTCGCGTTCTTTGCACCCGCGTCGATGCTGTCGGTCGACCTGGTCGCCCTTCATGCAGCCAATCGGCTGAGCGTCACCCGGCAGCTCCGCTACTCCGCCACGACCGCCGACGAACTAGACCTCACTCTCTTCGTCAATGGCATCCCAACTGCCACCGCGGAGCTCAAGAACCCCCTGACAGGCCAGGACGTCGAGCACGCCAAGCGCCAGTACCGCGAGGATCGGTCCCCGCGCGAGCTGCTGTTCGCCCGTCGGGCGCTCGTGCACTTCGCCGTCGACCCCGACCTGGTCTTCCTCACCACGCGCCTGGCCGGCAAGGCCACCCGCTTCCTGCCGTTCAACCAAGGCACCGGCGGACCGGGGAACGAGGGCGGGGCCGGGAACCCGCCGTCGGGCACCGGCTACCGCACCGCGTACCTGTGGGAGCGGGTGTGGGAGCCGGCGGCGTGGTTGGACCTCCTGCGCCGGTTCCTGCACGTGGAGGATCCGCCGGCGCCCGGCAAGGGCAAGCCGGTCGGCAAGAAGCCCTGGCACGCTCGGACGCTGATCTTCCCGCGTCTGCACCAGTGGGACGCCGTCCTCGCCCTTGCCGCGCACGCCGCTGAGAACGGCGCGGGGCATAACTACCTGGTGCAGCACTCGGCCGGGTCGGGCAAGTCGAACACCATCGCCTGGCTCGCGCACCGGCTCTCGTCGCTGCACCACGCCGCGAACACCAAGGTGTTCCACAAGGTCATCGTCATCACCGACCGCGTCGTGCTGGACCGGCAGCTGCAGGACACGATCTTCCAGTTCGACCACGTCACTGGCGTCGTGCAGAAGATCGACAAGACCTCCGCCCAGCTCGGCGAGGCACTGTCGGGTGAGACCGCGCAGGTCATCATCACGACCCTGCAGAAGTTCCCGTACGTACTGGAGTCGGTGGGCAAGCTCGCAGGGACACGGTTCGCGGTCATCGTCGACGAGGCGCACTCCTCCCAGACCGGGGAGACCGCTAAGGCCCTCAAGCAGGTGCTCGGCGAGGGAGCCGACGCCGCCGTGACCGCCGACGGCGACGCGCTCCTGGTCGCGGCCGAGGTCGCCGACCGGATCGCCGAGGCGGCCGAGGACGCGTCCGATCCGCTGGTGTCCTCCGCGGTGGCGCGGGGCCGGCACGCGAATCTGTCGTTCTTCGCGTTCACCGCAACGCCGAAGGCGAAGACGCTCGAGCTGTTCGGTGATCTCGGTGCCGACGGCAAGTACCGGCCGTTCCACGTGTACTCGATGCGGCAGGCGATCGAGGAGGGGTTCATCCTCGACGTGCTGCGCAACTACGTGACCTACGCGACCTACTACCGGCTCACTCGCACCCACCCGAGCGGGGCGACGTCGTCGGCCGATGCCTCCGACCGCGACGTCGACAAGCGCAAGGCCGCTGCCGAGCTCGCCCGGTTCGCGTCCCTGCACCCGTCGAACATGGCACAGCGTGCCGAGATCATCGTCGAGCACTTCCGCGCCCACACCGCCGGGCGCCTGGGCGGGCGCGCCAAGGCGATGGTCGTCACCCGTTCGCGGCTGCACGCTGTGCGCACCCACCGGGCCATCCAGGAGTACATCGCCGCCAAGGGCTACCGCGGCCTGCACACGCTCGTCGCGTTCTCCGGCACCGTCGACGACGACGGCGTCGCCTACACCGAACCGATGGTCAACGGCTTCAGCGAGGCCGCCCTGCCCGAGCGCTTCGCCTACACAGCGGCCGACGACCCCGGCGCTGGCACGGTCGAGGCCCAGCAAGACCGTGAGTATCACGTCCTCGTGGTGGCCGAGAAGTACCAGACCGGCTTCGACCAGAAGCGGCTCACGACGATGTACGTGGACAAGAAGCTCGACGGTGTCAAGGCCGTGCAGACGCTCTCGCGTCTCAACCGGATCTACCCCCCGCTCAAGTCTCAGGACGACGTCTTCGTTCTCGACTTCGCTAACGAGGCCGACGACATCGCCGCGGCCTTCCGCCCCTTCTACGAGACGACGATCGCTGAGCCCACCGACCCGAACCTGCTCTACGCCTCCCAGACGGAGGTCATGAGCTACGGGCTGCTGGTTGAGTCCGAGATGGATGCCTTCACTGAGGCGTTCCTGTCCGCCGGCGCGGACCTCGTCACCCACGCGAAGCTCTACCGGTTCACCGACCCCGCCCGCGACCGGTACGTCGACCTGCTCGCCGAGGACCGCGCCCAGGCTGAGGAGTTCCGCTCCGCGCTGCGCAACTACACCCGCGCGTACGCCTTCCTCGCCCAGGTCATCCCCTTCCACGACGCCGACCTCGAGCGGCTGCACCTGTACGGCAAGGCCCTGCTCCAGCGCCTCCCGCGCAGCCACGACGCCGGCGTCGACATCGGCACCGTGGACCTCTCACACCTGCGTATCGTCAAGAGCGGTGCCGCCGACGTCTCGCTCGGAACGGGCGACGGAGAGCAGGTTCTCCCGGGGTTCACCGGCGGGGGGCGCGGCGTCCAGAACCCACCCGAGCTCGCACCCCTGGACCAGATCATCGCCGCCATCAACGAGCGCCTCGGGGGCAACCTCACCGACGCCGACAAGGTCTGGGTCCAGCAGGCCTTCGAGTACGCCGCCGAGCAACCCCACATCCGCCAGGCCGCAAAGGCCAACACCGAGGAGAACTTCGGCTACGTCTTCGACAAGGACTTCGAAGGCATGGTTCTCGACCGCCACGACGCCAACGCCGACCTCATCGCCCGCGTCTTCAAGGACCGCGAGACCACCGAGTTCTTCACGTCGATGGCGCGAAGGTTCGTCTACGAGTTGGCCCGCGCAGCCTCGAGTGCATCGTGAGTCCGCTCTCGTTGCCGGCCACGGCTCCGGATGCTGCCACGACGTTTCTTCGCGAGCGGACGTGGTCAACGCTCGTCGACCAGGACCTGAACGTTGCTCCAGGACCCGACGGCACTGCAAGCGTCGCCTTCCTAGCGCCCTGGCCCGACGCCGGTCACGTCGCCCAGGCACTCACCACGCTCGACCGGGAGGTACGTCGAGCGGCGACCGCCTGGATGGAAGTCGAGGCGTCGGACGGCGCGAGGATGCCTGACCTGCTCGCGCTTGCCAATGAGGCGGCCCTTCTCGAGAGCCGCCCCGAGGACCACATACGCGACGCGTACAAGACCGCACTGGAAGCGCATCCTGAGCCACGTCACGGCGTTGGTTCACGGGTCTGCTGCACGGATAGGTGACAGCGGCTAGTCACGCGGCCTGGGCGGCCGGTGCGGTCATGATGATCTCGTACTCGATGGGGGTCAACCGGCCCAGGCGGTCCTGCCGGTGCCGGCGGTGGTAGGTGCGCTCGATCCAGGTGACGATCGCAATGCGGAGTTCCTCGCGCGTGGTCCAGGAGCGGCGGTCCAGGACGTTCTTCTGCAACAGCGAGAAGAAGCTCTCCATGGCGGCGTT